>PMOS01000012.1:0-317369 GCA_003161435.1 Vulcanimicrobiota bacterium | reverse complement strand
GGATGTGGCGTCGGCGTCGGCGTTTGACCCGGCGGCGTCGCGGTCGGCGTCGCCGTCGGATGTGGCGTCGGCGTGTGGGTCGGGCTCACCGTCGGGGTCGCAGTCGGATGCGGCGTCGGCGTCGGGGTCTGTCCTGGCGGCGTCGCGCTCGGGGTCGCCGTCGGCACTGCCGTCGGCGTCGCGGTCGGCGTCACAGCCGGCGACGGGGTCGGAGTAGGCGTCGGGGTCTGGCCCGGCGGCGTGGCGGTGGGCACCGCGGTCGGCGGCGCCGTCGGCGGCGGGGGTTCACCCGGCAGTTCGACGATGAGGCCGAAGCAGTCCGGAACGTTGGCCTTGAGCGTCAACGGCGTCGGGCCGGTGAAGCTGACCGATCCCCCGGAGGGTTCGGAGGGGCCCGCATAGGCGTACCAGGAGCCGGCGAGGAGCTGCTCCAGGAACCATTGCACGTCGGCGGCGAGGAACGGCGGCGGCGCCGTAAAGCTGAACGTCGGCAACCCGTTGGTGGTCAGGTTCACCGAAGAAGTGATGCAAAGATAGAGCACCGTCACGTGCGGCGGGTTTGATTGAATGCGGCGCAGGGCGAGCGGGGAGACGCCGTTGGGCGCGGTGGAGGAGAACGTCGCCGTCAAGGTCGCGCCCGCGGGCACGGACGTGAACGGGAAGCCGATGCTGCCGCCAAAACCGTCGGCCGACGGAAGTTGGACTCCGGAGACGCCATTGACCGGCGCGGGGAACGGCACGGTCGTCGAAACCGCGAACGCCGGCACCGGCGGAAACGTCGGCTGTGCGGTTCCGGTGTTGAACGGGGGCGCGCTGGACGAACCACCCTGACACGCAACGAGTGCAACTGCTGCTCCGAACAGAAGCACCGGGACCAAAGCGAGACGTCTCACAGAAAACCTCAAGCGAAACTGCGCCGAGCGCACCAAAAAGACGCGCAGTCTATCCATATGTGCGCGTAGCGAGGCTGGCTAGAACCGAGCCGGTGGAGCGGCACACCAGAACCCTCATCAGAGCGCAGCCCTGCGAGAACGTTTCTCACGAGCTGTGCCGACGCCGTACGTCGTAGGGCGTACGCTCACCTACTTGTATGAGGAAATTTTTACCGACGTCTTAGCGCGCTACCGTACACAAACCGTCCGTCCGCGGTCGCGTCGGACGGAGCTGTGCGCCCGTAACGCGAATCAAAACGGGTCATGCCAACCGACCGGATCGACATCCGTCACGTCGCGCGCCTTGCCCGGCTCGCGCTCACCGACGCCGAGATCGCCACCTTCGCGCCGCAGCTCGGCAGCCTGATGACCCACGTCGACGCGCTGGCCGAACTCGACACCGAGCGCGTCCCCGCGACCGCACAAGTCGTTCCGTCTCGGAACGTCCAGCGCGACGATGTGCTCCGGCCCGAGACGATCCTTTCGCGCGAAGCCGCGCTGGCCAACGCCCCGCAAGCCCAAGGCGCCTACTTCCGCGTTCCGCGGATCATCGCCGAGGAGGGCTAAGGTGGATCCGATCCACGACTCGGCCCGGGCGATCGCCCGGGACGTCAACGCGCGCGCCGTCTCGGCCGCCGAGATCGCCGAAACCTTGATCCCGCGGGCCGCCCGGGTCGATGCCGAGTTGGGTGCCTATCGCGAGCTCACGCCCGAGCTGATGCGCGCTCAGGCGCGCCGCGTCGACCAGCGCATCGCGGATGGGGACCGACTCGCCCTGGCGGGCGTTCCGGTCGCGATCAAGGACAACATGTGCCTGATCGGCACCCACACGACCGCCGGTTCGAAGATCCTCGAGGGCTTCACGGCGCCGTATACCGCGACGGCGGTCCAGCGACTGCTCGACGCGGGCGCGCTGCCGATCGGAAAGACGAACCTCGACGAGTTCGCGATGGGATCGTCCGGCGAGAACTCCGCCTTCGAGAAGACCAAGAACCCGTACGACCTCGAACGGGTCCCCGGCGGCTCATCGGCCGGCAGTGCGGCTTCGGTCGCGGGATATGCGGCAACGGTCTCGCTCGGCAGCGACACCGGCGGGTCGATCCGGGAGCCCGCCGCCTTCTGCAACGTCGTCGGCTTCAAACCGACCTACGGGCGCGTCTCGCGGTACGGCCTGATCGCGTTCGCGTCGTCGCTCGACCAGATCGGTCCGTTCGCCCGCAGCGTCGAGGACGCGGCGCTCACCTACGACACGATCGCCGGGAAGGATCCGCTCGACGCCACCAGCATCGATCGCGCGGTCGAAGCGACTGCCGACGGTTTGCGCGACGACCTGCGCGGAGTGCGCGTCGGCCTCGTCAAGGAGTTCGCCTTGGATGCGCTCGACGCGGCGACCCGCGCCTGTTACGAGTCGGCCTACGCCGATCTCGAGCGGCTCGGCGCGGAGCTGGTCGACGTGACGCTGCCGACCGCCGAGTACGGCTTGGCGACGTACTATCTGATCGCTCCGGCGGAGTGCTCCTCGAATCTGGCGCGCTTCGACGGCGTGCGCTACGGCTTGCGGGTGGACGGCGCCGACGTCGGCGAGATGTACGAGCGCACCCGCGCGGCCGGCTTCGGTCCGGAAGTGAAACGCCGGATCCTGATCGGTACCTATGCGCTCTCGTCGGGATACTACGATGCGTACTATCTCAAGGCGCAGAAGGCGCGCACGCGGATCGGCGAGGATTTCGCCCGGGCGTTCGAGCGCTGCGACGTGATCGCTTCGCCGGCCGCCTCATCGCCCGCGTTCCGATTCAACGCCAAGAGCGACCCGGTGACGATGTACTTGATGGACTACTACACGATCCCCGGCTCGCTGGCCGGGCTGCCGTCGCTGTCGATTCCGTGCGGATCGGTCGTTCCCGAAGACGGGACGCGAGCGATGCCGCTGGGCCTGCAGCTCACCTCGCCGCTGTTCACCGAACGGGCGCTGCTCGGCGTCGCGCACGCGTACGAACGCGCGACCTTGCACGCCGAGAAGCTCGCGCTGCCCGAGATCTGCACGACATGAGCACGATCGCATCGTCCGACGCCGCGCTGACCTCGGAGCTGCTCGACAAGTACGAAGCGGTGATCGGGATCGAGTGCCACGTCGAGCTCAAGACCGTCAGCAAGATGTTCTGCGGTTGCCCCAACGCGTTCGGCGGCGAACCGAACACGAAGGTGTGTCCGGTATGTCTCGCACTGCCCGGGTCGCTCCCGGTCCCCAACGCGCGGGCGATCGAGCACATGATTCGGTCCGGGCTCGCCTTCGGCGCGACGATACCGGCGCACTCGAAGTTCGACCGCAAGAACTATTTCTATCCCGACATGCCCAAGAACTATCAGATCTCGCAATACGACATGCCGCTCACGGTCGGCGGCGTCGTAGGCTACTGGCTCGAAGACGGCTCGCGCGGCGAGTGCCGGCTGACCCGCATCCACCTCGAAGAGGACACGGGAAAGTCGACGCACGCCAGCGCCGACGGCCGGCTGGCCGGCGCGACGTCGTCGCTGATCGACTTCAACCGCGCGGGCGTGCCGCTGATGGAGTGCGTCGGCGAACCGGATCTGCGCTCCGCCGACGAAGCGGTCGGATTCCTGGAAACCCTCGCGCGCACGTTCCGCGAGCTGGGCGTAAGCGACGTGAAGATGGAGGAAGGTTCGCTGCGCTGCGATGCCAACGTCTCGGTTCGCCTGCGCGGCGCGGCCGAGTACGGGACGAAGGCCGAGATCAAGAACATGAACTCGTTTCGCAGCGTGCGGCGCGCGATCGAGAGCGAGATCGCACGGCAGATTCACGTCGTCGAAAGCGGCGGCCGCGTGATCCAGGAGACGCGCGGCTGGGACGAGACGGCGGGCGTCACCCACAGCCAGCGGTCCAAAGAAGAAGCGCACGACTACCGGTATTTTCCGGACCCTGATTTGGTGCCGATCGACGTGACGTCCGACGTGGTGGAGCGCGTTCGCGCTACGCTGCCCGAGACGCCGTTCGCGCGCTACGTGCGCTACGTCGACGACTATGGGCTCGACTCCAAGCGCGCGACGCAGCTCGTCGACGACCACGTCCTGGCCGCGTGGTTCGACCGCGCGGTCGCGGCGTCGGGCGGTAAGGCGCAGGCGGTCGTGGCGTTCGTGCTCGGCGATTTGGCGCGGCTGGCGAACGAGAGCGGAACGCACCTCGGCGACGGCAAGGTGACGCCCGAAGCGTTGGCCGAGCTCGTGGCGCTGACATCATCGAACGCGATCAACTCGAAGGCCGCGAAGCAGGTCCTCGAAGCGCTCTGGGTCGACGGGGGTTCGGCCAAGGCGATCGTCGAGCGCGAGGGGCTCGCGCAGGTGAGCGATCGCGGCGCGATCGCGGCGATCGTCGACGAGATACTCGCCACGAACCCGAGCGTCGTCGCCGACTACAAGGCCGGCAAACTGAACGTGATGGGCTTCCTGACCGGGCAAGTGATGAAAGCCTCCCGCGGCAGAGCCAACCCGACCCTGGCACAGGAGCTCTTAAAGGGAAAGCTCGGCGGCTAATTGCTCGGCGGTTGCGAAGCCGACTTGACATCGTCGACGGCGCTTGACTACGATAGGTGCCCAGGCGTCGGCGACGACAGTTCCTTCCATCTCGGCGACCGGCGACTGCACGACATCGAAGGGTGTAAGACAATGACGACAGTCGTTGAGCGTGACCGGCAGGCACATCTCGAGACACTCGACGAGATCTGCCAGAGCACCGTCGCCGCGGCGGCTGCCGCCGTCGATCGAGACGCAGCGTTTCCCGAGCAGTCGATCGATGCGCTGAGATCGCACGGCTTCCTCGGCGCGACGAGCGCGCGGGACGTCGGTGGTATGGGCTTGGGCATCGCCGACGCTGCGGTGATCGTGCGCCGGGTGGCCGAGGAATGTGGCTCCTCAGCGATGGTGCTCTGCATGCATTACTGCGGAACCGCGGTTCTCGAAGCGCATGCGAGTGACTCGATTCGCCGGGAGGTCGCTTCCGGATGGCATCTGAGCACCTTAGCGTTCAGCGAAGCCGAATCGCGGAGTCACTTTTGGGCGCCGGCGGGGACAGCGCAGCGAAAGGGAGCGGGCGTGACGCTCGATGCGCGCAAGAGCTGGGTTACGTCGGCGTCCCGGGCCACCGCCTTCGTGTGGTCTTCACGGCCTCTCGAGGCCGATGGAGCGAGCACGCTGTGGCTGGTTCCAAGCGATGCGAGCGGACTCGTGGTAGGACCGCCGTTCGACGGCATGGGCCTACGGGGGAACGACTCGTCTCCGGTTACCGCGACGGCTGTCGAGATACCGGCGTCCGCCCTGCTGGGAGCCGACGGTGCGGGTTTCGACGTCATGATGGGGATCGTGCTTCCGATCTTCAACGTCCTCAGCGCCGCATGCTCCGTGGGTTTGATGGAGGCTGCGGTTCGGAGGACGGCCGCGCACGCCGGCGCCACGCGGCACAGCGATACCGACGCCAGGCTGGCCGACTTACCGACGATCCGCAGCTACATCGCCCGCATGAGACTCAAGACCGATATGGCACGCGCACTGCTCGACGACACGATCGGCGCGCTTGCCGCTGCGCGCCCCGACGCGATGCTGCGGGTGCTGGAGTGTAAGGCAGGGGCCGGGGAAACCGCGACGGAGGTCCTGGACTTGGCGATGCGCGTATGCGGCGGGGCTGCTTTTCGCAAAGACGTTGCCGTCGAGCGTTACTTTCGCGACGCGCGCGCCGGCGGCGTGATGGCACCGACGACCGACGTGCTGTACGATTTCATTGGTAAGGCGGTTTGCGGGCTGCCGCTCTTCTAAGGAGGCTACATGCGCGAACGAGGCGCCTTCGTGCTCGGCGCTGTCGCCTACGACCCGAAAGTCGTTGCGATCTGGGACGGCTTTCAGAGCTATTTCGAGCGTAACGGTCTGGCCTTCGATTATGTGCTCTTCACGAACTACGAACGTCAGGTCGAGGCGCACTTCGCCGGTCAGATCGACATCGCGTGGAACTCACCGCTGGCGTGGCTCCAAGCAGAAAGAATCGCCGCCGCGCTCGGCCGGCGCGTGGAGGCTGTCTGCATGCGAGACACCGACCGGGATCTCACCTCGGCGATCCTGGTCCGCTCCGATGGAGAACTGCAGAAGGTCGCCGATCTGAAGGGTAAACGCGTCGCCGTCGGTGCGCATGACTCGCCGCAAGCGACCCTAATCCCGCTCGACTTTATCGCCGACGGCGGGCTGATCCCCGGCCGAGACTTCGAGGTCCGGTACTTCGACCTGCTGGTCGGCAAGCACGGTGACCACATCGGCGGCGAGCGCGAAGCGGCTCGTGCGCTGCTCCGAGGCGATGTCGATGCCGCGTGCATGATCGACAGCAACGTCTTGTTGTTCGCGCAAGAAGCGACGCTGCCGTCGGGCAGTACCCGCGTTCTGGCGCACACGCCGGCGTACGATCACTGCAACTTCACCGTCCTCGACGGCGCGCCGGCCGGATCCGTTCAGCGTTTTCGCGAGTTGCTCCTCGCAATGTCGTATTCAGATCCGGACGTTCGCCCGCTTCTCGACATGGAAGGACTGAAACGGTGGATGCCGGGCCGCACCGCGGGATACGGTGCGCTCAGCGCCGCATTGGACCGCTTCGGCACCGTCGACGAGTTCGTACTCTTCGCGTCTGCGCGAACATGCGCCTAGATCTTGGCGACCTAGGCTTTGACGAAGGCGCTCATCTGCTGGTCAAGCGGGCGTCTCGTCAGCTTTCGCTCGGCGAGGAGATGCACGTCACCGGAAATGCTCCCGAGCTGTTCACGCATCTCCGCGTTTGGTGCCGATCCGAGGGAAGCGCCTTCCGTCTCGAGTCGGGGCGCGGCGGCGATGCTTCCGCGGCGATCATCCGCAGCGCTGCGGAGAGCGATCGGTGGGCCGGCGCCGAGAGCTGCGGAGGGGCGCGCGGCTCGGAGCCGGCGGCGGTCGTCGAACAGCCGCCGCGGACGTGGGGTCTGGCCGCACGTGGTGCAACGGTCGAGGTGGGCGCGCCCGAATACGGCTTCACGCTCGTAGACAAGACCGAAGTGTGGTCGGCACAAGCGCCGCGATTCTATGCTCAGGGAGCGGCTGCGCAATGGGATCCTCAAACTGCGATCCCTTGGGACGCTCCATGCGACGTCCCGGACGACGTCGAGGACGCGATCGTCCAGATCATGACGTACTTGATCGAGAACGAAACCGCGGCCCTCATGGTGCCGAGCCGGTTCATCGCGCAACTCCACCCCCACTTTCGCGAGGTGATGCAGGTTCTGGCCTTACAGGCGGCCGACGAAGCACGACACATCGAGATTTTCACGCGGCGCGCGCTGCTGAAGCGCGACAAGCTCGGCTTGTCGACCTCCGGCGGACAAGCCTCGCTGAAGACGCTCATCGAGGAACCCGACTACGCAGTCGCGTCCTTCCTGCTCTCCGTCCTGGGCGAAGGCACGTTCCTCAACCTCTTGCGCTTCATCGAAATGCACGCTTCGGATCCGATCACCGCAGCGGTGGCGCGGTTTGCGGCTCAGGACGAAGCGCGTCACGTTGCGTTCGGGCTCGCCCACATCGGCGAACATCTCGAGCGAAACCCGGCCGCGCGGTCACGCCTTGCCGCCGGCGTACGGCGCCGCAGCGACGCTCTTCGGCACACGGCGGGGCTCAATGCCGAGGTATTCGACGCGCTCATCATCCTCGCTGCCGGCTCTTGGGAACACGCGGCCATCCGGCGTGGATTCCAGCGTGTGATGCAGTTGACTCGCGACATGGACGAGGGCCGTCAAAAACGCCTGGCGCGCCTCGGCTTCGACCAACGAGAGGCGATGGAACTCTCCGGGCTGCATACGCGCAACTTCATGTAAGCACGCCCGCGGAGCGCACGACGCGACGGACCCTATTACGGCACGACATCGAGCGTCTCTTCGGCGACGATTTCGCCGATCCGCGCCGCCTCGCGCGTACCGTGGGCCCGCAGCGCCTCTTCCAGTGCGTCTGCGCGGTCGGGCGCGACCGCGATCAGCATGCCGCCCGACGTTTGCGCATCGCAGAGCAGAACTCGTAAGGCGGTTTCGACGCGTTCGTCCCATCGCACCATCGGCTCGATGGCTGTCTGGTTGCGCCGCGTGCCGCCCGGCAAGACGTCTTGGCGGGCCAAGGCGTGCGCCGATGACAACAGCGGCACGGCGGAAGCCCGAACGCGCGCACCGACGCCGCTGCCCGTGGTCATCTCGGCCAAGTGGCCCAGGAGGCCGAATCCCGTTACGTCGGTCGCCGCGTGCACGCCGACCTCCAACATCGCGTCAGCCGCCCCTTTGTTGAGCGCCGCCATGACGCCGACAGCTTCGTCGACATCGCTCGCGGTGGCGATACCCCGTTTGATCGCGGTGCTCACGATCCCGGTACCGACCGGCTTGGTCAGGAAGAGTTGATCGCCCGGGCGAGCGCCCACATTCCGGATGATCCGGTCCGGGTGAACGATCCCCGTTACGGCCATGCCGTATTTCATCTCGGCGTCGTCGATACTATGTCCCCCGACGACGAAGATCTCGGCTTCCGCGACCTTCTCGGATCCGCCCCGGAGGATCTCTCCGAGCACGGAGAGGGGGACCGTATCGCGCGGAAATCCGACGATGTTGAGCGCGAAAAGAGGGCGCGCGCCCATCGCGTAGACATCGCTGAGCGCGTTCGCTGCTGCAATGGCGCCGAACGCGTACGGGTCGTCGACGATCGGCGTGAAGTAGTCGAGCGTCGAGACGATCGCCTGCGTTGACGAAAGGCGATAGACGGCGGCATCGTCCTTGGTCGCCGTTCCGACCAGCACGTTCGGGTCCGTGATCGGGGCCAGAAAGCGCAGGACCTGCGCCAGCTCGGCCGAGCCGAGCTTACACGCTCAACCTGCTCCGTGCGAGAATTGCGTCAGCTTGATGGCGTCCGATGACCCGATATCGACGCTACCAGGCACCAGCAAGACCTCGCAGGTTCGTGAGAAGCCCCGAGAACGTGTCGTCGCAGTATTTCACGTTGACGAAACCGTTGTGCGCGAGGGCTTCGGCAAGCGCTTTCGCTTGCGCGCCGTCGGCGCCGAACGCGATCACGCGCGTGTTGAAGTCGTCCATCGGCAGCCGGCCGTCGTCTTTGGCTCTGATCACGTCGCTCACGGGTACGTTTTGCGCCGCCGAAAGACTGCCGATCGCGAACTCCTGCGGCGTGCGAGCGTCGAGAAACGCGGCGGTGCGGTCCTGCTCGAGGACATACCGGCAACCGGCCGCTTCGATCACCATCGGTCCGATCAGCGCGCGCCACATCGGCGTTCCGAGCTGATAACGCCGAACGTTGGAGTACCCTGCCTGCACCAGCGCCTCGCCCAGGCGCCTGCTCTTTCCGCAGAACGGTCCGTTGCAATACACGACGATCGCCGCACGCTGATTCGGGACGATGCGCGCGATCTCGGCTGCGTCGCTCACGTACTGCGACATGGGCGTGCCGGGCTTCGGCGCGGTGTTCAGCGCGCCCGGAATATGTCCGATGGCATATTCCAAAGCGGTGCGGGCGTCGAACACGACAGCGCTCTTGTCGTTGAGGATGCGGCGCAGTTCCCCCGTGCTCACTTCGCCGGTCTGCTGGTTCGCCTCGTTCAGCGTCGCCTCGTAGACGCCGGGTGCGAACTGAAGCAACTGCGACGGCGCGCCTCCGCTCAATCCGGCGAGCGCGCCAAGCAGCAGTTGCACGCCGGGTGACGCTAGGGAGCCGGCCAACGCGGTCAGGATCGGCTCGATGGCGACCGGAGTTCGATCCGTCGTCGCCTGCGCAGCGAACGTTACAGGAGCCGTCGACGCGGAAGAGCCGCCTGGGCGCTCGACCGGCGTGTTCGCGGCCTCTTCGAGAAGAAAACGCAGATCCGGCAATGCGTCGGCGAGCATTTCCACCCGTCCGCGCAGTTCCATCAGACGGAAACCTCGGCGCTCGCGAGCGCCCCCGGCGAAAGAACCGCCATGGCGCAGTACGTCGTCAACAAATAGTTCGCCACGGAGTTATCGTCCGTTCGCATCTCTTCAACCGTAATGTACGGCAGCATCGGACTTGCTTTAAGGCCGTCCTGGCACAGGCAGATCACGCCTTGCTTTTCCAGACCGAGCCGCATCAGCAGCACGTCCGTCACTTGTGACCCGCCGGCCCCGCTGGAGAGTCCGAGCTTGTTCGACGGCACCAGCGGCACGCAGCGGAAGCAACTGAAGGACGACCCGAACATCCGGACCTCGTCCAGCGTGATCGAGTTCGCGGTGGCTTGCTTTCGGAACTCAGCCAGCGCCTGGGGATGGAGTACGAACATGTCCGGCCGCTTCCAGACGCGGGCGAGCAGGTCGTCCAAAACGTCGGGCGTCGGCGGGCCGGAAGCACGCACTTTCATATCCGAATGAACGTTGTTGAGCAGCCCGTACTCCGGATGGTTGAAGCAGAGGTTCTCCTTCGTCTCGTAGATGAATTCCGCGGTGAGCGCAAGCTGCAATTTCAGCTGATCGTGATTGTTCGAGTAAAGCTGAGGTACTCGCGTGCTTATCTTTACGACCGACTGTATCGGCTCCAAGCGGATCTCTCGCGGCGTACTTTCGTAGCGGGCGTAGCTCGCCTGAACCGCCTGGAGTTCGGAATGCGAGTGGCTCACACCAAACGTCGCGCTCGACAGATTCGAACGATCACCCTCGGGCGTAACGCTCACGCCGAAGGAATCGTCCGCGACCTTGTTCACTCGATATGCGCCACCCTGGACCATGACGTATCCGTCACAAGCTCCGAGGCACTGGAGGAGCCAGCGTGGCGAGCGCGGAGACCAGATCGGCGGCGATAACGTCGGGTTGGAGAGAACTCGCGCGCCCTCGCTCGTGAGGGCATTCAACTCCGTGGGCTCGTCAAGGCGGCCTCGTTCCATGCAAGATCTCCTGAAAAGCGAACCGGGGCACGGACGTGCTCGGCGGCCTCTCGATCTGCGCGGTTGCAGCGAAGGCCACAATTCGTACCACCTCACCATAGGCGTCCTCTGCCATAACGTCAAATACAATTTTCCAGTCGGGTTCATAGGGTGCAGTGTATGGGAAGTGACGGGTCGGCCTTCCCCTCGGAACATCAATTCGCGCTCGTCGTCTCCATCGCGGAGCACGGCGGAATCACAGCCGCGGCGACGGCGCTTGGCCTGAGTCAGCCAGCCGTCACGGCGCAAGTTCGAGCGGCGGAGCGCGCGCTGGGTGCGGCGCTTTTCACCCGGACGCGTGAGGGCCTCCGGCCGACGACGATCGGCGACGCCGTCCTCGCGTACGCTCATCGCAAGCACGCTCTCAAGCGGGCCTTGCTAGCGGAGATCGCGGACGTCGACTCCGGTCGAGCCGGGACGTTGAACGTCGGCGCGAGCACCACTCCGGGCGAATATTACGCGCCTGTATGGCTCGCACGGTTCCATGCGGCACACCCGCGCGTCGACGTGCGCCTCTGGATCGCGAATTCGCGGACGACTCTCAAGCGTCTCACGAACGGACTGGTCGACATTGCCGTCGTCGGCGAACGCCCCGAGCTCGCCGGAGTCGTCTGCGAACCGATCCTCACGGAACAGATCGTACTGTTCGTGGTCGCCGGTTCGCGCTACGACCGTCGCGTCGTGCGCCTCGACCGGCTGCGCGAAGCGACGTTCGTCGTCCGCGAGCCGGACTCCGCAACCCGCGCACACGGGCTGCGCGCCTTGGCGGTGCTCGGCGTCACACCGGTGCACCTCATGAGCGTGTCGACGAACGAAGCCGTGATCCAGCTCGTCGAGGCCGGCCTCGGCATCGGCATTCTGTCCGGGCGCGCCATTCAACGCAGCGTCGCCGACGGTTACCTCGCGCCGGTCCGCGTGCGACGCTGGTCTTGCGAGCGCACGTTCTACCTCAGCCGCGTTCAAGGGACGCAAAATCGCCTAGCCGATCAGTTTCGTTCGTTCGTTTTCGACGCTCCTTGATTCGTGTACCTTGACAAACGCGCCGGGATGCGGTTTTCTAGAGTCCTCCCAGTCGGAGGTGATCGTGGCCAGCTTCGCAATTAGCGCGTCGGAAGAGCCAGTTTCGACCCACGCATGGTCGATCGTATTCGCCGGCACCAAAGAGATTCAGTTCAACGGTGCACTCCTCGCCAGCTGTCTGAGAAAGGTGATCGAGTGTGCGAGCGTCAGCGGCTGTCTCAGCGACAAACCGCATCTCACCGAACGCTGCGCTCAGACGTTTGCGGCCCATAACCTTGAAGCCGGATGCGCGGACGCAGGGTTTGGGATCAAGGTTTTTCCATCCGAAAAAGTCGCGGCGCTCGTCGCGTCGTCGAACCGGATCGAAAAACTGGATCGTTACGGCTAACTGCCCGGCGGGTCGGGTTCTATCTCGAAACGGGTGGTGCCCGGCTCCTCTCGCCGGGCTGCGCCGGGGTGCGTTTTAAAGTAAGGTCCAAGCCGATCGTAGGCGTGTTTCGTCGCGCCGATTCGTGAAGGGTGTACCGTCATGTTGTCGATGGAAGCGATCGCCGGCCGGCGCAAAAGCCAAGAACCGGTTGAGCGCGTGATGTTCAGCGTGAAGGCTCTGTACGGGCTCTCGCGCGAGAGCGTGCGGATGCCGCTCAGCAAGAAGCAGTCCATCGACTCCGGTCAGATCTGCGTGACGATCGACCCTGAGGCGAGCGGCGACGGCAACATCGGAGTCATCGACTACACCGAACGCGCTGATTGCGGCGGTAAGCTCAAAGTGCGCTACGCCGTACAAGCGGTGTTTCCCGGACTTTACGATCTCGTCAGATCTGGAAGCCATGACCCAACGCTATTCTATCCCGTTCGCATCGTCGCCACGGATGAGTGTACGCTGACGGCGGATCGTTCCGGGTGGCACGCTCTGGGGTGCCTGGACTTCTTGCCCGGCTCCGTGTGGGCCGGCGCGACAGGCGGTTGAGACGGCCGCATTGTCTCCGGTCTTGGAGACAGCCTGTCCGTCTTGGCACAAGGTGTGTCGGCAGCCGTCGTCTTCGATACGACGTTTCTCATCAACTGGCCTGAGCACTTGGGCGGCGGCTGCGTAAACGTCGATTTCCAGGGGACGATGCTGCTGGTCCCGCTCCTAGCGTCGAGTTGAGCGCCGGGCGATGCCGTTCGGCACAGACAGTCGGCGATGCTGCCCTATCTAACGGCTCGCGCACCGTGGTTCACGTTTCTGGTGCACCCTCGCGATCCGAGCGATCTGATGCTCGCCGGCGTGGGTTCCGTTCTGCGCGAGTACAGCGAGGGCGAGGAAGACTTCCAGCGTAAATCCTGCTCGCTGCCGCCGCTCGTCGTCGGCGAAGTAGCGGTCGGGAGCAACGCCGTTCGGGGCGAGCTCGTCGTCGCGATGTGCCTGCCGCGCGATATCATGTCGCGGGCGGGCCAGCGCGCAGTCATCGCCGCAGCGCAAATGTCCGCGCAGCGCGGCACGAGGGTGCTCGGCTTGGGCGCACTGGCTTCCCCTGCCACGGGCGGCGGAGCGCTGCTGCTCGACGAGCTCCCCCCGAGCGTGACGGTGACCAACGGCAACGCGTATACGGCCGCGGTTGCGAAACACAACGTTGTGGAAGCGTGCGCAATCCTGCAGCACACACCTCCGACGTGCCGTGTCGCCGTGGTCGGCTGCACAGGGTCCGTCGGTGTGGCGACCTCCAAGCTCTTGGCCGACGCGGGTTTCGACCTGCTGTTGGTGGGTCGCAGCGCCAGTCGCGCCCGGACTCTGCTGGGCTCGCTCGCCGACCGAGCCACGTTCGCGGGAGATCTGGCCGCGGTGCGCGGTGCGGAGATCGTTCTGCTTCTGACCAGCGACCCGTCGGCTAAACTTGTTCCCGAGATGGTTTCGGCGGGTGCGATCGTCATCGACGTCGCCCAGCCGCTCAACATCGCGCCCGAGCACCGAGGGGCTTTCCGGCGGCGCGGCATCGACGTCGTGCAGGGTGGGATCGTGGAAATTCCCGGTTACCGTTGCAGCTACGAGATGAACATGCCGGCGCGCGGCGCTTTCGCGTGCATGGCGGAAACCTATCTGTTCGCGCGTGAGGGCATCCGCGAGCACTCGGTCGGGCGCCCGGGCGCGGAGTTCGCGCTCCATCTCGAACGTCTCGCGCGTAAACATGGCGTCGCTCCCATGGCGCTCGACATCACGCGCCCGCAAGGATTGGCGCCGCAGCTTGTGGCCGCAGGGTCATGAGACTCTCGGACATCGCGATCACGACGCGTGCACCGGCCCGGCCGCCGCAGGTTTCCATCCCCGACGACATCTTGGGGACGGGCCGGCTCGCGCCGTTGATGGCGCAGATTGCGCTCGATCACGGACCGATCTTCCGCGTGGTTCCGGACTCGGGTCCGCTTGCCGGCTCGGACGTCGTGTATTTCGTGGGGCCGGAGGCGAGCCGATTCGTTTTGCTGACGCACCGAGAGCACTTCAGCAACGACCTCGGCTGGACGCCGGTCTTGGGCGAAGCACTCGGCAAGGGGCTTGCGAACATGGACGGGCCCGAGCATCCGCGCCACCGCGCGATGATGAGCCCGGCGTTCACGGCGGAATGCGTCGACCGGTATTTGCCGGTCACCCGAAACGTGATCGAAGCGCGCACGCGCTCGTGGGCGGCGCGCGGTGAGATCGATCTGGCCGAGGAAGCGAGGGCGATCGCGTTCGACGTCGCCGCGGCGGCGCTGCTGGGTTTGCAGATGGGCGCGGACGTGGACCTCATGCGCGACCGCTTCTACGCGCTGTTGCGCGGGTTCGGCGACGAGCACCAAGCGTTAGAGGGTCATCTGCTGGAACTGATCGCGGCCAGCCGCCGGGCCTCCCGCGAACGTCCGGCCCGCAGCGTGGTCGACATGCTGGCGCGTGCCCGGGATGAGGGCGGCAACGCGCTGTCGGATGAGCAGATTCTCGCCCACGTCAACATCCTTCTCGTGGCGGGTCACGAGACGACGACGAACCTTGCGGCATGGGTGCTCTACCTGCTCGCCATCCATCCGCAATTCGGGCGACAGGTGGACGACGAGCTGGCGGCGGCATTGGGTGCGTCCGCCGACCGCGACGCGGTCCGCGGCTCGCCCGCACTGACGAACGTCATTCGCGAAGCCGGGCGATTGCATCCGCCCGTCATGTTCTTGCCGCGCGGGGTGGTCGCGGACTTCGAGTTCGAAGGCTACTCTGTAGCGGCCGGGACGCCGGCGTTTCTGGCGGTTGCCGCGGGTCATCGGCTGTCGACGATATTCGCGGACCCCGACACGTTCGACCCCACCCGTTTTGCGCCGCCGCGCGAGGAACACAAGCGCCATCCGTTCGCCCTGCTGACGTTCGGCGGCGGGCCGCGGATGTGCCTCGGTTTCCACTTCGCGCAGATGGAAGTCAAGGCTTTGGTCGCGCACGTTCGGCGCCGCTACCGCCTTACGCCCATCCCCGGCCAAGACGTCGTCGAGATGGAGGGGGTCGTGCAGTGCCTCGCGGATGGAATTCGCGTTCGCGTGCGGCCCGCCGAAGAGGCGTTTCGATGAAATGCGTTCTTACCGCGATCGGCACGCGAGGCGACGTTTTTCCCTTCATCGGTTTGGGCGCCGGGCTGCAGGCGCGCGGACACGACGTCACGCTGATCACGCACGCGCCGTTCGCCGATTACGTGCGCGGGGCGGGCCTCGACTTCGTCCAAGTCGGTCCGGAAAAGGAATACCTGGAATGCCTCAGCGCGAATCCGGCCATCTGGGATGCGCAGGAAGCATGGCCGGAAGTTGCCGCATGCTGCACCGGCCTCGCACCCGAACTGTACGATCTGCTCGAGCGAACGATCGAGCCGGCCCGCACCGTCGTCGTCGCGCATTACCTCGACCTGGCATCGCCGTTCTTGCGCGAACGGCGCCAAGTGCCCACCGTGACGGTCGTCGGCTCGCCGATGGGTTTCCGCTTCGCCGACGAGTACGTGGCAGATCCCGAGATGCTCGTCCCGCAGCTTGGATCGCCGCGGTTGCCGGTGAGCATGGGATGGAGTTTCTCACCACTCCTCACCGTCGCGCTTTTCCCGGCCTGGTTCGCGCCGGCTGAGCCGGACTGGCCCGAGTGCGTACGAGTCACGGGGTTTCCGCTCTTCGACACGATCGAGCCCGTGCCGGCCCACGTCGATGCGTTTATCGCTGCGGGCTCCCCACCGATCGTCTTCCGACCTGGTCCGCCGGTGGAGCTCGGGACGGATGCCGATCAGCACGCGTTCGTGCGGGCCGCCGTGGAGGCGTGTGCGTCCCTCGGACGACGCGGCCTTCTGCTGAACCTCCGAGATACGCCGCCCGACCTCCCGTCATCGATGCACGCTGCGCGGTTCGCTCCGCTGACGAGCATCCTGCCGCGTTGCGCAGCACTCGTCCACCACGGCGGCATAGGCAGCGTCGGCGTCGGCCTGGCCAGCGGCGTCCCGCAGTTGGCGACGCCGTTCTGTCTGGATCAGCCGGACAACGCGGCGCGCATGAAGCAACTCGGCGTCGGTGATTGGCTCGCACCGGCTGACGTAAGCGGTTCAGCCGTGGCAGCGAAGCTGCAGCCGCTCCTCGGTTCGTCAGGTGTGGCGCGGCGTTGTAAGGACCTGGCCGATCGGTGCCGCCGGGTCGACGGGATCGCCGCGACCTGCGACTTGGTGGAATCCGCCGCCCCTCCGTTGGTTCGGCGCCGTGTCGCGCAGGCCGCCGGTGCGGGCGCGACCGCGAGCGGTTGTGGTTGAAACGGCAACTGCCGGCCCGTGGGGCTCGGCTCAAACGGCACACGCTCGGGCCGCGGCCTACCGTAGGCGCGGTCCGCGCCGCTAGAACGCACGCACATACACGGGTGTACCTCGATGGATCAAGAACGCGCCGGTGCTTTTCCGGCGACGAGCCAGCTGAACGTCCCGAGCCTGCGTCCGCTGCTCGCCTGGCGGTCCGCGCTCGTGCTCTCCCTCGGCAGCGCGCTGCTCGTTACCGTTTCACTCGGACCGATGGGCGCCGAGCTCGGGCCGTCGTTGGTCGTCGTCTGGATAATTACCGCGGTCATCGGATTGCTGCAGTGTCTGCTGATCGCGGAGCTTGCCAGCCGGTACCCCCACAAAGTCGGTGGCGCACCCGCATATAATCACGAAGGCCTCAAGCACATTTCACCGCTCTTCGGTGCTGTTTCGACCTGGGCGTACTGGGTCGGTTGGATCCCCGGCGTTGCCGTCAACCTCACGCTCGCGGCAACGTACATCAAGGCCGCTTTTTTCCCCGGTGTCAATGTTATCGCGTTGGCTGCCGGGCTCGGCGTCGCCTTATACGTGCTGAATTTCTTCGGACTGAAATTCAGCGTTTGGACGTCGGGGATCATGGCGCTGTGCGCGGTGGTCCCGTTGCTCGTCGTTCTGACCTCGCCGCTGTTCTACACCTCGCTCTGGAAGAGTGCAAACTTGTGGCCGCTTCTCCCCGGCGGCGCACCGTGGTATTCGCCGCCCATGCTGCTGCTGTTCGCGAAATGGATGTTCGTCGCCGTATGGTCGTCGTACGGCGCCGAGATGATCGCCACGGTAATCGGTGAGTTGCGCCATCCCGAGAAGGATATCCCGAAGGTGGTCGGCCTAGCGGCGACGGCGACGCTGCTCGCCTTCGCGATCGTACCCACCGTGCTGGTCGGCGTCGTCGGCGCGGGCAAGCTCGCGCAGGACCCGTACGTGGTGTTCCTGACCGCGATGAAGGAGATCTTTCCCGCGTCCGGTGCGACGATCGTGAGCATCATGCTCATAGCCGCTCTCATCATCGGCGCCCAGCTCTTCATCATCAGCTCGTCGCGCGCGCTGTACCAGATGAGCAAGGATGGATTGACGATCAAGGGATACGCCAAACTCAACCGATACGGCGCTCCGGTGGGGTCCGTCGGCTGGGACGCATTGCTCACGCTCACGCTACTGCTCATCTTCAAGGACAACATCGTCAATGTCGTAGCGGCAGCAAATGTCGGTTATCTGCTCGTATTCGTGCTGCTTCCGGTGTCCTACGTCATGGCAAAGACCCGCGCGGGTCAGCCAGCCGCAGCGTTCGCCTTGCCCGCGTTCATGATTCCGGTCGCGATTGCAATCATGGTGTTCAACGTGGTCCTGTTCGTTGTGGGAGGTCTGCAGTGGGGCCCGCAAGTGATGATCGTCGGCATCCTCTTGGTGCTGACGTTCGTACCGTTCTACCTTGTGAACGCTCGGTCGGCCGACGGCATGCGCCGGTGAGTCGATGCACGGCCACTGCAGGCGACCAGGCAGCCGGTCCACTCTGACGCGCGGTCCGCCGGGCGGACGGAGGCGCAGGGTTGCGGGCCGAAACCCGGCCCGTCCATGCTGATCGACGAGCGCGGGCTCGAGGTTCTCGATTTTGGGCGCATTCGCGAGCGGTATGCGGGGCAGACGCATGCGCCGCGATCCGAGGCGCGGGCGATCGCCTGCGAGCCGGCGGCCGACTTCGCGTTAGTGCGGCGGCTCGTCGGCGAAACCTCCGAGATGCGGGCGCTCGTGGCGGACGCGGGCTTTTCGATGCAGCGCATCGACGACGTCGACGATGCGGTGGCGACCGCTGCGCGCGGCGTGCCGCTGCCGCCGCGCGAGCTGCGTGCGATCGCCGATGCGCTGGCCGCCGCCGGAGCCGCGGTGCGCGCGGTTCGCGAGGCCGAAATCGGCGTGCCGTTGCTGCGCGAGCGCTGTGCGCCATTTCGCGCGTTGCCGCAGATCGTCAACCGCATCACCGACGCGATCGACGAGCGCGGCACGGTGCTCGATCGCGCATCGGCCGCGCTCGCGCGAATCCGGCGCCAGATGCATCAGGCGCAGGACGACGCGCGCGACCGCGCGGCCGCGATCACGCGTTCGGCGCGCTACGCGCGCGCCATCCAGGACGCGATCGTGACCGTGCGCAACGGCCGCTTCGTCGTGCCGGTGAAGGCGGAGTTCTCCGGCGAGATCCCCGGCATCGTGCACGACACGAGCTCGAGCGGACAGACGCTCTTCGTGGAGCCGCTCGAAAGCCTCGAGGCCAACAACCGGGTGCGCGCGCTGCGCGTGCAGGAGGAGGTCGAGGTCGCCCGCATTCTCGCCGAACTGTCGGCGCTGGTCGGCGCCGAGTCGGGGCAAGTCGACGTCGACGTCGACGTCTACGTCGACCTGGACCTGGCCGCCGCGCGCGCGGCGATCGCGCATCGCATGCAGGCCGTCGCACCGGAGCTCACCGACGACGCGGTGATTCACCTCGTCGACGCGCGGCATCCGCTGCTCGACGAGCGGGCGGTTCCGCAGTCGATCCGGCTCGACGACGAGATTCGCATCCTGATCGTGTCGGGCCCGAACATGGGCGGAAAGACCGTCAGCCTCAAGCTCGTCGGACTGGCCGTAGCGATGGCGGCATGCGGGATGCACGTGCCCGCGGCGGCCGCGACGATCGGTCGCTTCGAACGCGTCTGCACGGACATCGGCGACGAGCAGTCGATCGCGCAGAACGCCTCGACGTTCTCGGCGCACTTGCGGCGGTTGGCGGAAATCGTCGACGCTGCCAACGACCGAACGTTGATCCTGATCGACGAGATCGGCAGCGGAACCGAGCCGAACTCGGGCGCGGCGCTCGCCGTCGCGCTGCTCGAGCGGTTCTTGGAGAGCGGCGCGCGCGTGGTGGCGACGACGCACGCGACGGAGCTCAAGCTGTTCGGCGCCGATCATCCGTTCGTGGCCAACGCCAGCGTGCGCTTCGACCCCGACACATACGAGCCGACCTATCAGCTCGACATCGGTTCGCCGGGCCAGTCGCTCGCGTTCGCGCTGGCGCGCCGGATGCGCTTGGATCCGCACGTCGTGGCGCGCGCCGAAGCATTGCTCTCGACGCAGGAACGCGACTACGAGCGGGCACTCGCGGAGGTCGCCGAGGAGCGGATTCGTGCGACGCGCGAGCGCGAACAGCTCGAGCGCGAGCGGCAGCATCTCCGTTCGCTCGAGGACAACGCGCGGCGCCGCGCGGAGACGCTGGAACGGGAGCGGCGCGAGCTCGCCAAGCGCGCCGACGCGCAACTCGCCGAGGCGTTGCGCGGCTTCAGCGCCGAATTGGAAAGACGGGCTGCCGAGAGCGGCGAGCGCGCAGCCCGTGCGCCGCGTGTCACGTCGGGGCAGGCCGAGCTGTTGGCGCGCACGCTCGATCAGATGCACCGCGATCTCGGGCTCGACGTGCTGCCGCGCTCGAACGCGGAGGGCGACACGCCGGCGCCGATCGCGGCGGGCGATCGCGTGCACGTGACGTCGTGGGCTCAGGACGGGACCGTGTTGGAGGATCTCGGCGACAACGTGCTCGTGCAGATCGGCGCTATGCGGATGACGGCGGCGAAGAGCGACGTGGTGCGGCGGGGCGTCGCCCTTCGCCAGGCTCAGGGCGACGGGCGTCGTGGCCGCGGCAACCAAAGTGGAGGCGCCCTTCGACAAGCTCAGGGTGACAACGCTCTTGGACAAGCTCAGGGTGACGACGGAGGGGCGGCGGCTTTCGAGGCAGCGACTACCGCGCAGACGGAGATCGATGTTCGAGGGAAGCGGTTCGTGGAGGCCGAGCCGATCGTCGACCGGTGGATCGACGACGCGGTCATGCTCGGGCACTCTCCGTTGCGGCTGATCCACGGCAAGGGGACGGGGCTCTTAGGAAAGGGCTTGCAGCAATATCTCAAAGCGCACCCGTTCGTCCAGAACGTCCGCTACGGGCACGCCGACGAGGGAGGCGGCGGCGTAACGGTGTTTGAACTTCGGTCGCCGACTTCATGATCGCCAAACACAACATCGGCCGCGGCGCCGCCGACCGCGGCGTCGGCGGGACGTCATCGACTGGGTTATCGTGAGCGCTCCTCTTTCGGCGCGCGAACGCGCCGCGGCGCTCGTCGAAGGGTGCGATCACGTCGAGAAGCTTTCCGAGCTGGTCGAGCGGATCCGGCATGGGCGGCCGCTGCGTGTGTATCTCGGACTCGATCCGACCTCACCGGATCTGCACCTCGGCCACGCCGTGGTGCTGCGGCTGCTGCAGCGGTTCGTCGAAGACGGCCACGACGTGATCCTGCTGATCGGCGACTTCACCGCGCGCATCGGCGATCCGAGCGGGCGCAACGCGCTGCGCCCGGCGCTGTCGGACGAGCAGATCGAAGCCAACATGAAGACCTATGCGGCGCAAGCCGGCAAGGTGCTCGACATGTCACGGGTGACGCTGCGCTACAACAGCGAGTGGCTCTCGAAGCTGACCTTCAGCGAGATCTACAAGCTGCTCTCGCTCACGACGGTCGCGCAGATGCTCGATCGCAACGACTTCAAGCAGCGGTTCGAGGGCGGCGTGCCGATCGCGCTGCACGAGTTCGTATACCCGGTCGCGGTCGCGTACGACTCGGTCGCGATGAACGTCGACGTGGAGCTCGGCGGCTCGGATCAGCTCTTCAACTTGCTGATCAGCCGCCCGTACCAGATCCATGCCGGTCAACAGCCTGAGATCTGCATTACGGTCCCGTTGCTCGAAGGAATCGACGGCGAGCACAAGATGTCCAAGTCGCTCGGCAACCACATCGGCTTGACCGAGTCCCCGAACGATATGTTCGGCAAGACGATGCGCATCCCGGATTCGCTGATCCCGCGCTACGCGAAGCTCGCGGCGTGGTGGCCGGCGGCTGAGGTCGATCGGCTGCAGCGCGAGCTCGGCGCCGGGACGTTAGCCGCGATGGACGAGAAAAAGCGGATCGCCGAGGAGGTGGTGGCGCTGTACCATGGCCGCGAAGCCGCTGGAGCGGCGCGCGACTGGTTCGAGCGCACGATTCAGCGCGGTGAGATCCCGACCGAGATGCCGGAACTCCCGCTCGCCGGCCGCGAGAAGCTGGTCGACGTCATCGTCGCTGCGGGATTCGCCGAGTCCAAGCGGGCCGCACAGCGCTTGATCGCCGAAGGGGCGGTCAAGATCGACGGCGTGCCGGTCACCGACCCCGCGGCGCGCTGGACCGTCGCCGGGCCGGCGGTACTCCAAGTCGGCTCGCGCAAGTTCGTTCGAATCGTCCCCTAGAAGGAAGCATCGTCTCCGTTGCGCTACGGCGATAAGGAAGATATGGCAACCCATAAGCCCGCGGCCTCGCCGGCCGCCGTGACGTATACCGACGCCGGCCCGATCGACGGGCCGACCTTCACCTGCCCGCGGTGCGAGCGGGTCTATCCGTATCCCCAAGACCACGGAGCGCCGGTGCGCTGCGAGTGCGGCTGGTGGTACACGAACGAAGGCCATGGCCGCATCATCGAGGAGTTTCGGCCGCGCATCGGCGGCGCGGCGACGTCCGGACCGGAGAAGGCTGCCGAACGCGGTTCAGCCTAGGCGCTCGGCCAGCCCGCGAACGTCGTCGGCGCTGAGCACGTAGGTTTCACCGCAGAAGTCGCACGTCGCCTCGGTGTGCGGCTGCTCGCGTGCGATCTTGGCGAGCTCGTCCTTCCCGAGCCCCATCAGCGCCGTCTCGACCTTCTCGCGCGTGCAGCGGCAGTCGAACGCGAGATCGTACGTGTCGAACAGCTTGACGTCCAAGTCACCGGCGACGGCGCGCAACAGCGCCTCGGCGTCTGCACCATCGGCAATTTGCGTCGTGACGGGGGCCATCGACGCCGCGTTGCGCTCGAGCGCGCTGACGACGGCGTCGTCGGCGCCGGGCAGAACCTGCGCGATCACCCCGCCCGCCGCGCGGATTCCGTCGGGATCGGCGAGCACGCCGAGCGCCACGATGCTCGGTATCTGCTCTGAGTTGGCGAGGTAGGCCGCGACGTCGTCGCCGATCTCGCCGCTGACGAGCGGGACGATCCCACTGTACGGTTGACCGACTTCGTAGGTCTTGGTGACTTGGAGCTTCCCCGCACCGACCACGCCGGCGACGTCGAATTTCCCGAGCTCGTTGAGCGGAAGGTCGGCGCGCCCGTTGCGCGCGTACGCTCGGGCGCCCACCGCGTAGCTGCCCGTGCTCCAGGAATCGGCGGTGATCGCCCCGATCGGGCCGGCGCCGACGATCTGCAACGTCAGGCGCTCGCGGCCCTTGAGCGATGCCCCGAGCAGCGCCGCGGCCGTGAGTAGGCGGCCGACCGCTGCGCTCGCGGTGGGTGCCAAATCGTGCCGTTCGCGGGCGTCGCGCACCAGGCCCGACGTGATGCCGGCCACGAGCGAGACGGTGCCGCGCGCGGCCGAGGCGGTGACGATTCGATCCATTCTCTCCTAATAACCGTTCGCGCCGATTTGCCGTTGCGGCCAATTTCGCGACGGCGGGGAGGAGCGGGCCGCGTGCAAGCGTATCCTTCTCTTTGTGAGCGGCAGCGAATGCGTTCGGAGCCGTTACGATCCGACGTTTTTTCGAGGTGCAATCAAACCGTGACCAAAGCCGATATCGTCGAGACCTTGGCCAACGAACACGAGCTGTCGAAGCGTCAAGCCGGAGAGATCGTCGATTTGATCCTCGACGAAATCACCGGCGCGCTCAAAGCTGGTGACAAAGTCCAGTTGATACCGTTCGGCAGCTTCGTCGTCCGCGAGCGCAAGGCGCGCACCGGCCGGAACCCGCAGACGGGCGCGGTGTTGAAGATCGCCGCACGTCGGGTTCCGGCGTTCTCGGCGGGCAAGGGCCTCAAGGACGCGGTCGGCGGACCAAAGCGCGGCGGTGCCGCGAAGAAGAGCAGCCGCAAGAAGTAACGCACTCGAGCGCACGGCGAAGGCGGGCTCTCGACGACGAGGGCCCGTTTTCGTTTCCGCGGCGAAACATCGGCTTTCTCTCGCGCGTACGTATCCGCGAAGCGAGGAGAGTGCGCATGCCGTCTCACGTCGACGAGTTCTTCGAACGTTACTTGCACCGCGCTTCGCGCGGCGCCGACGCCCCTGCGCGCTCGGCCGCTACCGCCTGCGCCGAAACGCAGATCCACGGTGACGTCGAGGGCGACGTCGTCGTCGAACCGGGCGCGGCGCTGCGCGTCAACGGAGAGGTCGGCGGCGACCTGAGCGCGCGCTCTCGCTCGGTCGCCCACGTGGCGGGCGATGTCGGCGGCGACGTGGTCGTCGAGCCCGGCGCGCAACTGCGCATCGACGGCGATCTCGGCGGTGACATCGTCGTACGCGCCGGAGGCGCCGCGTATGTCGCCGGTGCGGTCAGCGGTGACGCGACGATCGACGGAGCGCTGATGATCGCGGGTGACGTCGGCGGAGACTTCGTCGTACGGCCGGGCGGCGAGTTCACGAACCGCGGCGTCTCTACCGCCTGATCAGGAAAACGCCGGCCACCAGGAGCAGCGCGCCGGCGACGCGCGGGACGTCGATGGAATGGCGCGGGAGCCCGAAGGCGCCGGCGTTGTCGAACGCCACCGAGGCGAGCATCTGGCCGACGACGATGAGCGCGACGACCGTCGCGGCGCCGAGGCGAGGCAGTAAAACGATCGAGATCATGATGTAGACGGCGCCGAAGAAGCCGCCCGTCCATCCCCACCATGCGCTCTTCGCGAACGCGGTCGACGCGACCCACGGCGTGCGCGTTACGAGCAACACCACCGCCATCGTGACCGTACCGCCGGCGTAACTCCAAAACGCCGCCCACGACGGTGAGGCGAGGTCGGCGCGCAGTTTCGCGTTGACGCTGGCCTGCACGACGAAGCTCACGCCCGCCGCGACTGCGAGCAGCGCGAGCAGAAGAAACCGCAGCGTGGTCACGCCATCTTGCCGGGTACGACCGGGTGCGAGCTCGACAGGCCGCCGTCGACCGCGATCGCCTGGCCGTCGACGTACGACGCGTCGTCGGACGCCAAGAAGAGGGCGACGTGTGCGATCTCGCTGGGGACCGCTGCGCGCTTGAGCGGATTCAGCTGTCCGAGTTTGTGGCCGCTGCCTTTGGCGCGCGCGTAGTCGAAGACCGGCTGCGTCATCCCCGTTTCGGTGAGGCCGGGGCAGATCGCGTTCACGCGCACGCCGGTCCCCGTCAGCTGGTTCGCGGCGGTCTGCACGAGGCTGATCACGCCCGCTTTGCTGGCACTGTACGGCATGCCGCCGGCACCGAACCGCAAACCCGCGACCGACGCCGTGCAGATGATCGAACCGCGGCCTTGGTTCACCATTACGCGCGCGGTGCTCTGCACCAGGAGAAACGTGCCGAGCAGATTGACGCGCAGAATCCGCTGCCAATCGTCGAGCGTGAGGTCGAAGAACGGAACGAGCCCGCCGGAGATCCCCGCGTTCGCGAACGCAACGTCGAGCGTGCCGAAACGCTTCACCGCGGTATCGACGACGTCGCCGACGAACGCCGGATCGGCGGCGTCGCCGGTAAGGGCGACGGCCTGCGATCCTCGCTCGACGATGCCGCGTACGACCGCATCGACGTTCGGCGACACATCGACCGCCACGATGCGCGCGCCTTCGCTCGCAAAGAGCTCCACCGCCGCCTTCCCGATCCCGCTGGCAGCTCCCGTAACGATCGCGGTCTTCCCCGCTAAACGATTCATTGAGCGAGCCCTTTGGTCAGGCAGGACGCTAAATCCGTTCCCGAGCCGAACGTTTCAACGGGAGAGTTGTTCCAGCCGCACGTTGTTGGTCTTTGGTCCGAAGAATCCGATCACGCAAGCTACGATGACCATCGCGATCGCGATGATGACGAACACGCCGGTAACGCCGTACCGTGCGAGCGCCGCGGCGATCGCGAAGCCGATGAAGATCGAACTGAAGCGGCTCCAGCTGTAGGCAAATCCAACCGCCTGCGCACGAATCCGCGTCGGATAGAGCTCCGCCTGATAGGCGTGGAACGCACCCGAGAACGCGTTGTTGGCAAGCGTGATCAGTCCGCCCAGGATGATGATGCCGGCGGCTTCGCGCATCTGCGACCAAATGAGACCGCACATCGCAATGATGAGCGCGAGGCCGACGATCTGCCACTTGCGTTCGATCTTTTCGGCGAAGAACGAATAGGCGATCAGGGGTCCGAACGGATTGAGCAGTGCGATGATGAGGACGTAGGTGAGCGACTTGGTCACCGTAATTCCTTCGCTCAACAGCAACACCGGTACCCAGGCCGCGAAGCCGTAGAATCCGATCGTTTGAAAGAAGTTGAAGATGCTCAGCATGATCGTGCGAGGCCGGTAGGCCGGGCTGAAGATCTCGGTCCAGGCGCCTTTGGTCGCGGCAGCTTCGTCCGGAAGCGGCTGGGGCGGCGGGAGCTCGCGGCCGGTTTCGGCGCGCACGGCCTCTTCCATGCGGCTCATGACCAGCTCCGCCTCAGCCTGATGTCCGTGGGTTTCGAGCCACCGCGGCGATTCGGGAAGTCGTGCCCGGATGAACCACACGACGAGCGCGCCGAGCGAACCGACGATCGCGACCCAACGCCAGCCGTCGAGACCGAGGATCACTTGTGGGATCGCGAACCGCGCGACCAGCGCGACGACCGGAACGGCGCAGTAGGTCACGGCCTGCGTGAGCTGGATGTAGCGTCCGCGCGACTGTTTCGGCGTGATCTCGGTGATGTACGCATCGATCGTGATGAGCTGCACGCCCACGCCGATCCCCGCCAGGAGCCGCCACACGTCGATCCACACGGCCGTACTCATGAACGCCATCACGAGCGTGGCCACCGAGTACCATAAGAGTGAGTACGTGAACGCGGCCCGGCGGCCGAAGCGGTCGGAAACCCAACTGAAGATCAGCGTCCCGATCCACATCCCGGCGAACGAAGCGCCGGCGAAGCTCGCGAAGCCGCCCAGGTCGAACGGATTGGGCGTCGTCGAGCTGTAGATCTTCGCTCCGATGAGGCCGGCGCCGATGTAGCCGGTCATGAAGAGATCGTAGAACTCGAAGAGCCCGCCGAGCGAGATCAGGATGACGAGCCGTTTGAAGAAGTTCGAGGCCGGCAGGCGGTCGAGCCGCGCGGCGATGGTCGGCGTACCGAAGGTGGCGGTGGTCACGTGCGTGATCCTTTCAGCCGGTATGCCCAGATGGCAGAGGCGCCTTCGCTGACGGATTCGCGTTTCCCGGCTTGCAGGTCAAGGCCAAGAAACCGGCAGCGCGACGCTGGCTCCCGTCTCGGTTCGTCTTAGCGCATCACTCCTCGAGCGCAACCTCATTCAGCACATCCTCCGGCAGTACGTCGGAAAAGCACGATATCTGATGGGCACAGAAGAATCCGAAAACGCTCGCCGAAGCAACTGGGAAAAGCGCTTAGCTGCGCGGAGGTTCTCGTGGGTGGAAGGATCGCTGTCTGATGTTTCCTGGCTTCCAATCGGGCGGCGCGACGACGAATGTGATCGACGTTGTGGTGTGACGCGTGCACGTTATTTCTTGTGCCTTCGTCAGCGCTTTGGCCGTAAAGTGCGTATAAAAGGCTGCCGTGGACGGTAGCGCACAGATTCGCCGACTCGATCGAGCCGATGTAGACCATTGCTTGCGGCTCGCGCTTGACCGTGGTTGGGCGTGCGAGCGAACGAAATGGAACGTTTTACTTGACGTCGGTGAGGGTTGGGGATTCGACGATCGAGATGGCGAGTTAGGGGGCGCCGTCATCTTGATGCGCTACGACGACGTTGCGTTTATCGGTATGCTACTGGTTAGGGCGCGCCTCGGCAGGCGCGGTTTCGGGCGAGCGTTAATGGCTGTGGCTCTGGAACGCGCGGGTCCAGCGACCGTACTGCTTTACGCCACGGCTGAAGGTCGTCCACTTTACGAGCGTCTCGGCTTCACAGAACATGCTGCTGCAACGACCTATGAAGGTCGGTGGCAGTCAAAGATGCCGGCGAAGACTGCGCAGTGTTTTACGCCGGCGCAACTCTCCGCCGGCCTATTCGATCAGCTTGTTGCCGCAGACGCGCAGGCATTCGGATCCAGACGCGAATCGCTCATGCGCGGACTCCTCCGCAGAGCGTCCGGCGTTGCGGTGCACCGAGCGAATAATAACCTGTCGTTTGCAATTGCCTGGCGAAACATCGATATCGTCCATATCGGACCGGTCGTGGCTGACACCGAGTCCGGAGCCCTTGCCGTAGTTGGTGCCCTTGCAGGGCAGGGCCGGATGGCACGCATTCGCATCGACGTACCAGAGGTTGGCCCGTTCACGGGTTGGCTTTCAGCAGTCGGCCTACACGTAACGGACCGAACGCCTCTCATGAGACGAGGCTATGGGAACGCCTTTGCCGGTCTTTCGAAATTCTACGCGCTCGCGATGCAAGCCACAGGTTAACTGCGAAACCCGCGGCCGGTCGTGATCGGCGATCTGACGCACACCGATCTGTCGACGCCGCGCGTATCCGCGATTGGGCCACAACGCGGGCTTGGCGCCTTCGTTGGCTCGATCCGGAAACCGGCGCCAAAAAACGAAAAACCGCTCCGTAGAGCGGTTCTCGTAAGGTTTTGCGGCGCCGCTGTCGTCGGACGAAGGCGAGTCCGAATTCGTCGACCGATGGTACAATCGCGCGTGTCAAAGTACCGTCAGCGTGTGTGGAATGCCTTGACGAGCCGCCTCGACGGAGCGTCGATTCCGTACGAGCGCCGCGACGAAGAAATCCTTCCAGATTATATCGTAGGCGAGTCGCTCGGAATTGAGACGCGCGTACTGGGATGGAGTCACTTCTCCGCGGAGGAGTGTATCAAAGAGAGTGTCGCAAAGATCCGAAACGCTAAGCGTGCCGAAGGTGTCAGGGGTTTAACGAGGCGCTCGGTCTTCGGACCGGCGTGAAGACCACGGGGACAGCATTCTATCGCCCGGGAAATTTATTGGCGACGAGATCGCGAAGGATCTGGCGCCGTGGCTGATTGATCGACTAATTACATCGGAATCGTAGCTTACGAATGAGACTCTCTAAGGAACGTCGCTTGGTGCGGTGGCACCATCGAATCAGCCCTTCAGGAGCAGCGGCACATTTCGAGTTCTTCGAACCTGGTCCAGGCGAAGTCCCATGGGATTCGCGAGCGACACGTCCAAGCTGCGGCGCGGTTCGGATCTGTACCCCCGCCAGTACCCCTCGGTGCCCCTCAAATTGCTTCCTAAGCCGGGACGAAAGCTCGCGAGCGACCGAAACCACGGGACATAGAAAAAGCCGGACCCTGCTTGAGGAATCCGGCGTTTCCACGTATCGGGCAGACAGGATTTGAACCTGCGACCCCCAGTCCCCCAGACTGATGCGCTACCAAGCTGCGCTACTGCCCGAGACCACGCCATCCGCGCGATGGCCCGAGAGGTAATAAGCCGTTCGATGTGGTTCCCCTCCTGGACGTGAAGGCAACGCTCTACGCCGACGGCGGATCTCGCGGCAATCCCGGTCCGGCCGCATCCGGGGCAGTCCTGTACGCCGAAGACGGCGAGGTACTCGAGAAGGTCGGGACGTTTTTGGGCGTCACGACCAACAACGTCGCCGAGTGGACGGGCCTCCTCGAGGGGCTCAAGGCCGCGCTGGCACGGGGGGTCGACGAAATCTCCGTGCGCATGGACTCCGAGCTGGTCGTGCGCCAGCTCAGCGGAGCCTATCGCGTGAAGCACCCGGGGCTCATCCCGCTGCACGCGCAAGCGAAAGCACTGCTGCGCAAGTTCGGACGGACCGACGTCCAACACGTGCGCCGTGAGCAGAACAAGGCTGCGGATGCCGTCGTCAATGAGGTCCTCGACGCGAACCGCTGACACTTTGCCGGCCCGATCGCAGTTGTAGAAGAGCAGATGCGTCGCTTTCCCACCACGCTCCTGATCGTGATCGTCGCGATCGCCGGGCTCATCGCGGGCTGGAAGATCTTCTGGCCGGCTGAGTCCCAGCGGTACCAGGCGGTCAACTCCGTGCGCAATCAGCGTTCGGAGCTGCACGTCGACGAAGCGATCACCCACGACAAGGGACCGATCGCCCGTGAGGAGTGGCGGCTGGACAACGACAACGGCAGGTCCAGCGCGTCCTACACCGCGGAGAACCGCGCGGGGACGCGGATCGCCAAGTTCACCTCGCCGATTCAAGGCTATGACGTCACGTTCGCGTTCCAGAAGCTCGTGCAAGACGGCCTCTGGGAACTGCAGACGCGTCCGTTGCGCGGCGATACCAGCAACATCTATACGGTGTCGGTCGCGCAGGTCGACGGCGGTCGCAGCGGGACGCACAAGTTCTCCTTCGCCGATCCGCACTACCTCGCGACGACGGCGGGCCGCCAGTACGAGATCCATCTCGACAAGAACAAGCCGGTCCCCGACTTGATTACGCTCAACTCGACGTCGACCGCCGATCCGCGCTATCAGCAAGTCGTCGACGACTTCGCGTCGTTCGGCCCGCCGCAGTTCAAGAAGACGGTCGCGGCGGCGCGGGAGAAGCTGCTGCGCTCGTGACGCCGCTGCGCGCGGTCGCGGCGCTCGTGCTGCTCGCGGCGGGTTGCTTCGGCTTGTACGAGCTCGTCGAGTCGCCGCGCGCCGGCGCCTTCCAACCCGTCGTCACGCATGGTCGCGGTCACGTCGTCGCGCTGACTTTCGACGACGGGCCGACGCGCGGCGTCACCGATCGTTTGCTCGGCGTGCTCGAGCGCGAGCACGTCCCCGGGACGTTCTTCGTAGTAGGCCGCGCGGCGCGCCGCGAGCCCGCCCTGCTGCGCCGGATGGTCGCCGACGGCGACGAGGTCGAGGACCACTCGCAGACGCACGCGCACCTCAACGCGCTGCTCGCACCCGGCGCGCTCGATGCGCAGATCGCGGATGCGGACGACGCGATCACCGCCGCGACCGGCCGGCACGCGCGTTGGCTGCGACCCCCGTTCGGCGCGCGCAACGCCGCGGTACTCGACGCCGCCGCTCGGCACGGGATGCGCGTCGCGCTGTGGAGCGCGATGCTCGACGAGACGTCGCCGCACGCGTCGCCCGATGCGCTCGCGCGCCGGCTGCTGGCGCAGGTCGGCGACGGCGCGATCGTCGTGCTGCACGACGGCGATCAAGGACGCGACGACGCCGGTGAGCGCGCCTACGAAGCCTCGCTCGCGCCGCTCGTGATCGCCGCGCTGCGCGCGCGCGGCTACCGCTTCGTCACGCTCGACGAGTTGGTCGCGTCCTCACCTGGGTGACGCTGGTGCGGGTCACCCCTTCGCCGAGCTCAGGGGTGACCGATGCGTGGCGCGGCCCCGCCCTTCGACAAGCTCAGGGTGACGGAGCGGCCCTTCGGCAAACTCAGGGTGACGGAGCGGGCCTTCGACGGGCTCAGGGAAGTGACGGGGGTTCCCGGGGCGTGGTAATATGGGGCGTTGCCCTCGGGGATGCCCGGGGCCGTGCTCGGTTGCCTACCCCAGCTGCCGGTACGTTCACTCGTGGGGGAGATGGCGTCGGTCGCTCGCGATCCGCCGCCTGTCGAAAGGAACACCATGGCTAAAAGAGTCGTCGGGAAGATCGGTCTCGCTCTTCCCGCCGGGAAGGTGACCCCTGCACCTCCCGTCGGTCCGGCGTTAGGCCCCTATTCGCTCAACATCATGGACTTCTGCAAGCAGTACAACGAACGCACGAAGGCCCAAGAGGGCTTCATCATCCCGGTCGAGATCACGGTCTTCGAAGACCGCACGTTCACCTTCATCACGAAGACGCCGCCGGCGTCGTTTCTGATCAAGCGGGCGCTCGGGATCGAGTCGGGATCGAAGGAACCCAACCGCAACAAGGTCGGGAAGCTCACTCAGGCTCAGGTGCGCGAGATCGCGCAAGCCAAGATGCCCGACCTCAACGCGAACGATGAAGCCGCGGCGATGAAGATCGTCGCCGGCACCGCCCGCTCGATGGGCGTCGAGGTCGCCTGATGCGCAAGCACGGCAAGCGGTTCAAGAACCTCGTCGCGGCGTTCGACCACGACCGCCTCTACGACGCCGCCGAGGCGACGCAGATCGTCAAGCGCAACGCGACCGCGAAGTTCAACGAAACCGTCGAGATCCACATCAAGCTCGGGGTCGACCCGAAGAAGTCCGATCAGAACGTGCGCGGCACCGTCAACCTCCCGCACGGCACGGGCCGCATCGTGCGCGTCATCGCGTTCGCGCGCGGTGACGCCGCAAAGGCGGCGCAGGAAGCGGGCGCCGACATCGTCGGCGAAGCGGACCTCATCGAGCGCGTCAAGGGCGGCTTCGCGGACTTCGACATTGCGGTCGCGACGCCCGACATGATGCCGTCGATCGGCAAAGAGCTCGGCCGCATCCTGGCGCAGAAGATGCCCAATCCCAAGTCGGGCACCGTCTCGCCGAATATCGGAAACGCGGTGCGCGACATCAAGGCCGGTAAGGTCGAGTATCGTCTCGACAAGAGCGGGATCGTGCACACGATCGTCGGCAAGGCGTCGTTCGAGGAGAGCCAGCTGACCGAGAACGTCGGCGTGCTGCTCGACGCGATCCTGCGCGCGAAGCCGGCGGCGTCCAAGGGCACGTACCTGCGCTCGATCACCATCGCGTCGACGATGGGGCCCGGCGTGCGCGTCGACCCGACCGGCATCAAGGTCACGGCCTCGACCGCGTAACACGGACCGCCTGCACTTCCTCGGGACCGCGAGCGCGGCGCTCGTCGCCGGCTCGCCGGTTTCGAGCGCGGCTCGCGAGTCTTCGGTGGACGCGCTCGTCGCCGCGATCCCGGGCCGCACCGCGGTGTTCGCGCAGCGCGTGAGCGAGACGCGGCCGGCGATTGCGATCGCACCGACCGCCGTCTTCGCGGCCGCGTCGGTGATCAAGCTCGCGATCATGGTGGCCGCGTATCAGGCCGTCGATCGTGGAGAGATTCACCTCGATTCGCCGGCTCCGTTCGACGCGAACGACATCGTCGGCGGATCGGAGACGTTCGCAACGGCTCGGCCGCGCGCGACCGCGACGATCGGCGCGTTGATGCGCGCGATGATCCGACAGAGCGACAATACGGCGGCCAACGTGCTGATCGACCGGTTCGGTTTCGCGACCATCAACCATGTCGCCGCTCGGGCGGGGCTGAAGAAGACGCATCTGCGCCGCTACTTCCTCCACTTCTCGAAGACGCACGAGAACGAAACCGACGCAGCCGACGTCGGCATGTTGCTGCTCGCCATCGCACGCGGTGCACGGGGTGAAACGACGGCGATCGCATCGGCGCGTTCGTGCCGGGCGATGGTCGACACGTTGTTGGGCCAAGAGGACCGTGAGAAGATCGCGCGCGGTCTGCCGCCGGGCGTGCCGCTCGCCAACAAGACCGGCGAGCTTCCCGGCGTCCGTCACGATGCGGGGATCGTCGATCCGTACGGGGCGAACCCGTACGTGCTCGTCGTGCTCGAAGGCGACTTGCGCGATCAGGCTGCGGGCGTGGCGGGGATCAACCGGATCTCACGTACCGTGTACCGCGAACTCGGCTAGGGCACGATCGTCGTCTCTTCGTCGAGCTCAGAGACGACGAACGCGCGGCGCGGCGATCCTTCGACAGGCTCAGGATGACGGCGATCCTTCGACAGGCGTACGATGACGGCGGCTGCGGGTTGGAGTTCAACGTGAACGGGAGGGTATCCTGACCGGCGCGACCAGGCGAAGGTTCGCGCGCGCGCGCCGTTCACCGGGCTTGCGAGCGATGCACGGCAGGATCGTCGCCAGGATCAGCATGATCGCCACGGGGACGAGCGTCGACGTGTACGAGCCGGTCACGTCCTTCACGCGGGCCGCCAGCAGCGGCCCCGCGACGCCTGCGCAGCCCCAGGCCGTGATGAGCAGGCCGTAGTTGAGTCCCATGTACTTCGTGCCGAAGAAATCGGCGTTGAACGCGGGCATCGTGCCGAAGCTGCCGCCGTTGCACAGGAGCACCAAACCGAACGCGACCGCGACCATGATCGGTTGATGGAGCCGCGGCATCGCCAAGAACATCGCGGCCTGGATCGCGAGAATCAGGCCGTATGCGACGTTGCGGCCCACGCGATCGGAGATGCCTCCCCAGAGCACGCGTCCGACGCCGTTGAACACCGCCAGCACGCCGACGATCAGAGCGGCCGCGGCGGCCGTGACGCCGGTGAGATCGCAAAAGATCGGCACCGCGTTACTGATGACTAAGATCCCGGCGGTCACGCTGAAGAACAGCATCATCCACAGCAGGTAGAATTGCGGCGTCCGCAGCGCCTCCGCAGGCCGGTAGTGACGCACGTTCTCCACTTCCGCATCGGTGCTGCGCCGGCCGTACCCGGGCGGCGGATCGCGCAGCACGAGTGCGCATGCGCCCCCGATCGCGAGATAGGCGACGCCGGACCACACGAAGGTGAGCATCACGGCGCGCACGTCGGCATCGTGCATTCCGCCGCCCGTGGCGAGGTAGGTGCTCGCGTTCGCGGTCGCCTGCGCGTACCCGCTGACGTGCGACAGCACCGCGTTGTACACGAACGCGCCCAGCCCGAAGCCGGTGAGCACGAGGCCGCCGGCCAGACCCCGATGGTCGGGGAACCACTTTGTCACCATTGCCACCGGCGACACGTAGCCCATTCCAAGGCCGAGGCCGCCGATCACGCCGTACGTGACGTACAGCCACCACGCGCCAAACATCGGGGTGAACATGCCGGCCAGCGCGTTGCCGAACGACCACAGCAGGATGCCGTACACGGCGACGTTGCGCGGCCCGACGCGATCCTGCCAGCGGCCACCGATCACCGCGCCGACCCCCAGCGAGAAGATCGAAATCGAGAACGTGGACATCATCGTGGTCACCGACCAGTGGAACGACGCGATCAGCGGACGCGCGAACAGACTCCACGAGTACACGGTGCCCAGGCACGCCATCATGATCGTACCGGCAGCGGCGATCGCCCAGCGCCCTTGGAGCGCGATGGCGAGCCGCGTGTACGGGTTGCGCCGCTCGACAAAAGCGGGCGCGAGATCCTCCATGATCATCCAGCGCATCCTTGCAAAACCGAAACGCGCGTTACCCGACCGCGTACGTTATATCATCGACCAAGGCAAAGCGCTTTCTTGCCGTGGGTGTAAAGCAAGCGGAAAGAGTCGGCTCGCCTTGGTTTACACGGTTGCCCGGAGCACGCGCCGGCGCAGCGCGGATCGCACGAACCCGTGCTTGAGGGCGGAATGCTCGGCGGGCGAATCCGGCACGGTCTTGAGGACCGCGCTTCCGGCCCCACGGGCCGACGCGAGACTCAGCCGGGCGGCGATCAGCGCACGATGGACGCCGCGGCGCCGGAAGCCGGGCAAGACGCCGGCACAGTAGAGGATCGCCGTGTCGCCGGCGATACCGAGCGCCGCAGCTCCGACCTCGGTGCCCTCGATCGAGGCGACGACCAAGACGTGGGCCGCGGCGGCATTCGTCTGAAGGGTCTGCCGAATCGTCTCGTTCGCCGCGTCCTCGAAGCTGCGGGCGACCAGGTCCGCCCAGCCGCGGCGATCGGTCGTCCGGTGGACGGGGATGCCGGCGGTCGATCCGGCGGCCGTCGATCCGGTGGTCGAAGCCTCGAGGACCGCCAGCGTATCGCCCTCGTCGATATAGCCCCGGTCGCGCAGCAGTGCCTCGTCACGTTCCAGGACGTCGTCGTCGAGCTCGAATCGGGCCACCGCGTTGCGGTTTCCATAGAAGGCCTCGACCACGTCGCAATCGTCCGCCCGCAGCGGCCGGGTCGACCCGGCGCCCAAGACGCGGTTGATCGCGGTGTTGCCGACGAACAGCGCGTAGCCCCCGGCGACGGCGACCGCTCCGTCGCCTGCGGTGACCGCGTCGACGTTGCGGTTGTGCAGGAAGGCCGCCCAGAAGGCCGCCTCGGCGCGGCCGGCGTTCATCCTTGACTCGGCGTCACGCCGCGTGATACAACGTGCTTTGGCTCCAATGACCGCAGGTCGACCTCCGCGTCGATAATGTGCGTTCTCACGAACGCTCGCCTGCCGAGGACGCGGAATCGAGAACAACTCTCACCGTTCAGGCATATTTGCCCTCGCGGTCCGTGCGCCTCGCCTCGTCGGCGGAGGCGTTTTTGTTTCCCTCGGAGAGCACGATGCCGACCGCGAAAAAAGAAGCGACGATCGAAGAACTCCGCGAGAAGATCGCGGGCGCGAAGAACCTGTTCTTCACGAACTACGCGGGCCTGTCCGTCGAACAGATCACGAAGCTCCGTAACGAGCTTCGCAAGGACGGCAGCACCTACGGCGTGGTGAAGAACACGCTGTTCAAGCGTGCGGCGAGCAACGAGCTCGCGGCGCAACTCGACGCGATCCTCGCCGGCCCCACGGGCGTCGTCTTCGCCGGCGACGATCCCGTCGCACCGGCGAAGGCTATCAAGACCTTTTCGGATTCGACCAAAGCGGTCCAGGTCAAGGCTGCGTACATCGACGGCAAGATCGTCGACTCCGCGCAGGTCATGGCGCTGGCCGCACTTCCCCCCAAGCAAGAGTTGCTCGCGAGACTCGTCGGGTCACTCAAGAGCCCGCTGTACGGACTGGTCTACGTCCTCAGCGGCAACCAGAGCGGCCTCGTCCGCGTCCTCAATGCGATCCGCGAGCAGAAGAGCTCCGCCGATCAGCCCGCTGCGTAACTAGGAGCAGAACGTCATCATGGCACTTGCCGAACTCATCGATCAGATCGACAAACTCACCGTCCTCGAGCTCTCGGACCTCGTCAAGCAGCTCGAAGAGAAGTACGGCGTGAGCGCCGCCGCGCCGGCAGCTGCCGCCGCGCCCGCCGCCGCCGCCGCCCCGCCGCCCGAGGCGAAGACCGAATTCGACGTCATCCTCGAAGAGGCGGGCGCCGAGAAGATCAAGGTCATCAAGGCGGTCCGCGAAGTCACGTCGCTCGGCTTGACCGAGGCCAAGGCGTTCGTCGAGAGCGCGCCCAAGCCGGTCAAGGAAGGCATCCCCAAAGACGAGGCGGACGCCATCGCCAAGAAGCTGCAGGAAGCCGGCGCCAAGGTCAGCGTCAAGTAGTCATCGCCTCCGCTTCGCTACGGCGAGGAGGAGGGTTGAATGCCTTCGCTTCGCTGCGGCGAGCAATGAGAAGAGCCGCGCTTATGGCGCGGCTCTTCTCATTGCGTTAAGCTATGTCGCGGACGGGCGCGAGTCGCTTGCGCGCGTGTGGGACCTAGCGTACAATGGTCGAAAAGCGGCGGAGCCTCGTATGGCGTCCGTCCCGTTTCGTCATGGAGGACGCTGGTGTTCGACTATCCCTTCGCCTATCTTCGCGCGTCGCTTGGCCCGCCGGCTCGCACGTTTCGATACGTCGACAGCGGCGCGCCGAACATCGAAGATCACGTGTGGCGATGCGGCTGCGCGGCGCGCGAATGCAAAGGAGCCTGCGAGTTGATCGCGTGCTCCGACCACGTTTCGCTCGACCGTCGTCTCGCGCTGCGAACGGGGACCTGAGAGCGACGCTCAGCGCAAGCGCGAGATCTTGACGATCCGAATCGGCGGGCTGAGCATCTCGCCGTTCGCGTTCGCGCGCTGGATCTTGCGGACCACGTCCATCCCGCGAATGACCTTTCCGAACGCGGCGTAGCCTGGACCGGTCGGACCGCCGGAGTCGAGAAACGCGTCGTTGCCGATGTCGATGAAGAACTCGGTCGTCGCGGAGTTCGGGTCGCTCGTGCGCGCCATCGCGATCGTGCCGTCGACGTTGTGCAACCCGGTCTTGCTGGTCGGCTCGAGCGCGATCGGATGGATCATCGGATCGGATCCCTGCGGGTTGAGGCCGCCCTGGATCACCTCGATGTTCGATTGCGGCTCGTGCGCCTTGCTCACCGAGCGATAGAACGTCGCCCCGTTGTACGTCCCGGTATCGACGTAGTGCAGAAAGTTCTTCGTCGTGTTCGGCGCATGCGCCGGGTCGAGCCGCACGACGATCGTGCCGGCCGAGGTCTGGATGGCGACATCGACGGGCGCTGCCGGCCGCGCTATTGCGACCGTCGTGCCAAGAACGACTGCGACGATAAGTGCCCCGACTCTCAACGTGTGCATCGAAACGCGGATAGGTCGGCGCAATCAGATTTTCCTTTGAACGTGCGTTTACGCTTCGGCTGCGGCGTTGCGGCGCAGGGCGTCGAGCATCGCTTGAACGCTTTCCACGAGGAGGTCGGTTTCGGAGACGATCGCGGCGAGGTTGGGTTCGGGGGCTTGGTCGAGCGCGCGCTTGAGCTCCACCTGCGTGGCTCGCAGACGCGGCATCGCGATGACGTCGTGGGTGCGGTTGCGCAGCGCTTCGGCGATCGCGTGGAGCGCTTGGTCGAGCTCGGCGGCGAGCAGCGCGAGTTGCGGGTTCGCGACGGCGTCGTGCGCGGGGAGCCGCGAATACAGCGTCAACACCGCGATACCGTAGCGCCGGCCGGCTGCCACCAGTGCGAGCGCGGTGTCCACGCGCAGACCTCGCGGCCGCACCGGCTCGGCGACCATTTGATCGACCGCGGCTTCGGCCGTCGACCGCGCACGCCATGATGCGAGCTGCGCCTCGCGCGTGCCGCGCACGTCGAACGTCCCCGGATCGATGTAGCCGTGCAGCACCAACGCGGTTTGCCGCCGCTGCGCCTCGATGAGTTCCGCCAGGTCATCCGGGACGTGATCGCGCGACCAGGTCGGCCAGATCGCATACGAAAGCAGCGCGAGCACACCGCCGAGAAACGTTGCGCCGACACGGTCGACCGCCGAAAGGTGCTCGGGCGCGCCGGCGTAGGCGAGCAGGAAGACGACGTAACACGTGATCGATACGCTGAACACCGCGTAGTTGACGCTGAACAGCATGTACCCCGCGGCGGCGAACCCGATGGCCAGGATCAGAAACACTTCACCCGCCGGGTGGACCAATGCCGTGATCAGTCCGGCGATCACCGCACCACCGATCGTGCCGGCGACGCGCGCGATGCCGCGGGTGAAGGTCGCGGTGAAATCCGGCCGGAGCACGATCACCGCGGTCAGCGGGATCCAGTAGGCGCGCTGCAGCGGCAGCCAGCGTTCCAGCAGTCCGGCGACGACGAGCATTCCGCCAAGCCGAATCGCGTGCTGCGCGAACACCGAACGCGGCGAGCAGTTCGCGCGCAGCGTTTCGAGCGCCTCACCGAGCGCGGATAGCGCGAACGGCTGCGGCGCGTGCGGACGCGACGGCGAGGCGGACGATGAGCGATCGGCTGGAACGCCGGCGGCTCGCCAGGCCGTGCGCATCGCCGCCAGCAGCGCGCGGGCGTCGTCGACGGCCGTTCCGCCGAACGGAACGAGCGACGCGAGCTCTTCGAGCGCGTTCGCTCGCAGATCGGCCGCGTGCCAGGCGGCACCCAACTCCGACGGCGCACGTCCGTCCGCCACGGCGGCTGCGATCTCTTCGAGGATCGGGTGCGCATCGGCCGCAAGCTGCCGGGTTTCGTCCGCGGCATCGGCTGCGCCGTAGTCGTCGAGCAGGTGACGGTCGGTGGCCAGCGCGGCGAGCGCGCCGCGTATCCGCTCACCTTCGTCGAGCAGCGACTCGAAAGCGACCAGCTCGCTGCGGCGCGCGAAGGGGTGAGGATCCGCCAGCGTGTCGCTCACCGTCGCGAGTGAACCGCTCGCCGGCGAGCTGAGATTCGTCGCCGGTAAGCTCGATGCGTACGCCGAGAGAGACCGGTACGCCGCGGCCAGCACGCGCCGTTCGGCAGTGAAGCGCTGCAGCGGCCAGATGCTGACCAGCAGCACCGTCTGCAAGGCACCGCCCAAGAAGACGAAGCACGCCTGCGGCAGCGCGTCGGACGGGACGTACGGGTAGTGGCCGCAGACCACCAGCGCGATCGCCGAGTTCACCCCGACCGTCGTCGCCGCGCTGCCCAACGAACCCAACACCCCCAGCGCGATGCCCCAAATCGCGAACAGCGCGATGTTGGCGACCGGATACGGTCCGCTCAGCGCGCCGACGAACGCCGAAAACGCCATCGCCGCGCTGGTGAGCAGCATCGCCGCGGCGCGCGTGCGGTATACGCCTTGACGCGACGCGAACCCGGCAGCCATTGCGCCGATCGCCGCGGAAACCCCGTCGAGCGGCTGGTGCGCGGCGTACGAAACCAGCAGCGGAACCGCGACGCCGATCGCGCAGCGCAGCCCGAAGCGCACCTCGATGCCGCGCGGGTCGATGGCCAGCGCTTGGCGGACGAGCCGATGCGTCGCGATCATGCCGTGAAGTAGCGGCGCGGGTTCTCGACCAGCATCGTCGCGATCTGCGCGTCGGTCACGCCGCGCGAACGCAGCTCGGGGAGCACGTCGTCGTGAATGTGGGTGAGGTGCCAACGCGGGAGCGCCTTCGCGAGCGTGCGTTCCTCGAACCAATCGATGTAGCAGGAGGCATCGTGCGCCAAGACCATACGCTCCGCGTACCCACGGCGGCAGAGTTCCGCGACCGTCGCGCAGCGCTGCTCGAACGGCAGGATCGTGTCGATGCCGAAGCGGTCCATCCCGATGAACGAGCCCGCCTCCATCAGCGCGATGAGATAATCGAGGTCGGTGGAATCTCCGCTGTGACCGACCACCACGCGGGCGAGGTCGACGCCTTCCTCGCGGAACAGCGCCTGCACCGCGAGCCCGGTCTGGGACTGCGGTCGCGTGTGGACGGTGATCGGCGCGCCGGTGCTCACGTGCGCGCGCGCGACCGCGCGCAGGACGCGCTTGACGTCGGAGGTCATGCCGTGGACGTCGATCGCGCACTTGAGAAACGCTGCCTTGACGTTGGTCCCGGGGATGCCCTCAACGATGTCGCGCACGAACATCGCGGTCATCGGATCGACGTCGTGCGGGTTCTTCCCCGGCGGCCGGCGCTGAAAATAGAAAGGGGCGTCGCGAAACGTGTACAGGCCGGTGGCGACGAGGATGTGCAGGTCGACCTGATCGTTGACGCGCGCGATGCGCGGGATGTACCGGCCCAGGCCGATCACGGTCGGATCGACGATCGTGTCGACGCCGCGGCTCTTGAGCGCGCGCAGCTTCGCGACGGCGTCCGCGACGCGGGCCTCCTCGTCCCAGTTGCCGGAGTTGCGGCGGATCTCTTCGCTGAGTACGAAGACGTGCTCGTGCATGAGCGTTTGACCGAGTTGCGCGACCTCGACGGGGCCCCGCACCGTCTCGATCGCCGGCATCAGGCCGGCGAGAGCACGTGGATGAGCCGGCTGGCGACCCAGTCCTTCGTCGCGGCACCGTAAGCCGCCATGTGCGGCGACGCGCCGTGCGCTTTGAGCGCGTCGACGCTCTCCCACTTTTCGATCACCAGGAACGTGTCGGGCCCGAGCTTGGCTTGAAAGCTGCCGAGCCCTTCGGCGTCGACGGCGGCACCGTACTCGATGCAGCCCGCCTCCGCGCGCACGAGCGGAACGTTGGCGCGGAATGCGTCAAGAATGGTGTCGCGCTGTCCCGGTTTGGCGGTGATCACGGCGACGACATGAATCATGTTCTTGCACCAGTCTGGGCGGCGTTGCGGAGGGCGGCGGCGGCTTCGCCGACGGCCTCGCGTCCTCGGTCGAAGATCGCGACGTACGAGAAGAACGCGTGGATCATCCCCGCGTAGATCCGCAGCTCGACCGGCACGCCGTCGGAGCGCAGCCGCTCGGCGTACGCGACGCCCATATCGTGCAGCGGGTCGCACTCCGCGATGATGATCGTCGCCGGCGGCAGATCGCGCAGCGACGACGCGTTGTCGGCCAGGACGTAGGGCAGATCCGCGAGCTCAGGTTGCGGGACGTAGCAGTTCCAGTAGAACGCCATGCGAGCGTTCGTCAGGCCATGGCCCTCGCCGTACGCGCGGGCCGATGCGCTTCCGGCACCGGAGGCGACCGCCGGGTACACGAGCAGCTGGTGCATGATGGACGGTCCGCCGGCGTCGCGTGCCCGCAGCGCGACGTTCGCGGCGAGCCCACCGCCGGCGCTGTCGCCGCCGACGGCCAATCGGGAGGGGTCCGCACCCAACGCTTGCGCGTTCGCGGACAGCCACACGAACGCGGCGTAGGCGTCGTCGCCCGGCGCGGGGGCCGGGAACTCGGGCGCCAGCCGATAGTCCACCGACGCGACGACGAACCCGCTTTCGCGGGTGAGCAGACGGCACACGGAGTCGTAGCTGTCGAGGCTTCCGCACGTGTAGCCGCCACCGTGAAAGTAGATCAGCAGCGGGAGGGCCGCGCGGTCGCCTTCCGGGTGGTAGACGCGGATCGGAATGGGTCCGCGTGGGCCCGGAGCCTCGACGTTCTCCACGCGGCCGACGGCGACGGGCGGCCCGCCGAGCTGCGTGAAGATCTGATCGAACAGCGCCCGCGCTTCGGGCAGCGGCAGCGATTCGAGCGGGGGCCGGTTCAAGGCCGCGACGTGGTCGAGGTAGGCACGCACCTGCGGGTCCAGCACGCGGCGGGGTTCGTACGGCCCATAGGAACTGCCTTCAGCGGTAGCGCAAGCGAGAGTCGCATGACCACCGCCAACGCTGCTCTTGGAACAGCGGTGCCTCTCTGCAAGCATTGTGGGGCGCCGCGAGCGACGCACTTCTGCGTCGCATGTGGCGCGGACCCCGCCGGCCTCACGCTACCGCTGGTGCAGCCCTCCGCCGAAGTGCGCGCGCTGGAGCGCCGGCTCAACTGGGGTGCGGCGCTGCTGCCGGGATTCTGGACGTATAAGCACGGTGCGCCGGTGCTCGGAACGCTGTACTGGCTGGCATTTCTCCCGCTACCGCCGATCTCGATCGGGATCATGCTGTACCTTCTCACCAACGGGAACCGCATCGCGCTGCAGCACCGCCGCTACCGCGACGTCACCGAGTTTCACAACGTCGAGCGCGCATGGGGGGTCGCCGGCTGGATCACCTTTCCGTTCTCGCTGATCTTTCTGCTGGTCTACGTCTTCGCGCTGCTGAGCGCAACGACGAAAGCGGGCGCGCAATGACCGCAACGGCGACGGTAACGGTCTGCTGGTCGTGCGGATGCGCGGCGACCGAGGGCGGCAAGTTCTGCGGAGACTGCGGGTGCGACTTGGCGTCGCCGCCCGGCGATTGGCAGGCCGGCATCTATCTGGGACGCGGCCGCTCGGCGCTGTATCGGCGCGCCCCCCACGAAATTCGCCAGCTCCTACCGATCCTGTTCGCACCGTTCGGGCACTTGAACGCCATCCCCGCGAACCGCTGGCGGTGGATCGCGCTGACCGCGGTGATGGGCCTGTATCCGCTGGCGCTGGTCGCGATCATCGGACGCATCAACGACTCGGCCGACGGCTTCAAGGCGATCGCGTTCTATTTCTCGGCGATCTGGGCGCTGTTCTTCGCGTCCGCTTTTCGCGCAGCCGGCCTCAGCTGGCGGCTGAGCCTGCTGACGTACTTCGGCACCACGATCGTCGGGATGTCCTTGCTGCTGATCTCACTCTCGCTCAACCTCGAAGCGCTTCGCGATCCGTTCATCAACGCCACGAGCCTGCTCATCTCGATTCCGTCGTCGATCCTGTTCATCGGGTTTCCCGAGGAGCTCACCAAGGCGCTGGTGCTGCTCGCCATTTGGCGCTGGGCCAAGCAACTGCCCGCGCTGCGGGCGTTCATGTTCTACGGCATGCTGTCGGGCTTGGGGTTCGGCATCCAAGAGGGCGTCAGCTACGTCCTCGGCCCGTACGCGGCCGAGTACACGAAGGATCAGAACGTCGCGGTGTACCTGTTCGAGATCCTGCTGCGGTTGAGCTCGTTGCCGTTCTTCCATGCGATGTGGACCGGGATCGCGGCGTTCCTCATCTGGTTCGCCGCGCGCATTCCGTCCGCGCGCGCCGGCCTGATCTTCTTGGCGATCCTCATTCCGGCGACGTTCCACGGGCTCTACGACGGGCTGATCGGTCCCCACGTCGGATGGGCGCTCGTCGTCGCAGGGACGAGCACCGTGCTGCTGGGTATCTACGCCGCCTCTGCAGCGCAGTTCGAGCGTTGGTTCGGACTCACCGTCGACGACTCGGACGAACCGCAGACGATCCGCGTGCGTCAGGCGCCCGCCGCGTCCGGCGGGTCCTAGCCGGCGTCTCCGCCGCCGGCTGCGGGCTGTTCGGCGGCAGGGGCTCCCGTGGACGCGTACGGAACACAGGTGAACCCATCGCGCGTTACCACACCTCGTCAGACGGGGTCTCTTTCGATTTCGGGGTGACGTTCGCTCGTGACGTCATCGCGTCGGCTTTTCAGGCGGACCGTTGAGAGACATCTTCATCAGCTACACGCACAAGGACAACCTCTCGCTCACGGACGAGGAGCTGGGTTGGGTGGACCGCTTCCATCGCGCGATCCAAGTGCGGCTCACCCAACTGCTCGGCCGCGAGAGCGCCGTGTTCTACGATAGTGCGGTGATGCGCGGGAGCGATCGTCTCACGCCCAAGATCGAGAGCGAGGTGCGCGACAGCAAAGTCTTGATCTCGATCGTCTCGCCGGGCTACCTGCGCTCGAGCTGGTGCAACGCCGAACTGGAGCTCTTCGCGCGCACGTCGGTGCCCGAACACAGCACCGCGGAGCTCGACACGAAGTCGCGCATCATCAAGGTCGTCAAGTTGCCGGTCGAGCTGGCGCTCGAAAAGCAGGCCACCGTCGATCTCTCCGACGTGCTCGGTCACGAGTTCTACCAGATGGACAAGCGCGGGGTGCCGTGCGAGGTCGATGCCGAGCCGCCCGACCACCGCGAGTTCGTGCGGCGCGTCAACGAGCTCGCGTACGACATACGCAACATGCTCTCGCTGCTGGGTGACGAAGAAGGTGCGCGACCGGATCCCGTCGCGCCGTCCGGACGCGTGGTGTACTTGGCGGAGACGACGTCCGATCTCGCCGAGGACGCCGAGCGGCTCCGCCGTGCGCTGCAGCAGTACGGCCACACCGTGTTGCCGCAGGGCCGTTACGCGTACGGGCCGGACTACGCGCAGAACGTCGCGACCGACGTGGGCAAGGCCGACGTGAGCGTCCACTGCGTCGGATCGTCGTACGGCTCCGTTCCCGAGCGCCAGCACAAGTCCGTCGTCGCGCTCCAATACGACATCGCCGGCGACGAGATCGCGCGCCGCACCGAACAGAAGAAGCCGCAGCTGAAGCGCTTTGCGTGGTCGCCGCCGGGGATCACCGCCGACGAGCCGCTCCAAGAAGAGTTCATCGCCCGGTTGCGCGATGAAGCGACGCTCCTCGAAACGCCGTTCGAGACGCTCAAGACCAGCGTTCAGCAAGCGCTCGAGGCGCCGCGCGCCGCTGCGCCCGAGCCCGTCAAGATCGGTTCCGCTGCCGAGGCCGCCGCGGTGACGGTGTACCTCGTCTTCGATTCGTCGGATTCCGACGCCGTCAAGCCGCTCGACGACTGGCTGTTCGAGAACGGCTACGAGGTGTTGCAGCCGATCTTCTCGGGCGACGAGGCGCAGATTCGCAAGAACGACGAGAGCTGTCTGGTCGAGTGTGACGCCGTGCTGGTGTTCTGCGGCGCCGCGCCGGCCGACTGGCTGCGCCAGCGTGTGCTCGACCTGCAAAAGGCGTTCGCCTACGGCCGAGCGCGGCCGTTCCTCGCGCGCGGCGTCGTCGTCGCCGATCCGCAGACCACCGACAAGGACCGCTTTCGCAGCCATTCCGTCGTGAAGATGGAGATGTATGGCGCGTTCTCGGCCGACGCGCTAGGGCCGTTCCTCACCACGATCCAACAAGCGCAGGCGACGGCGGTATGATCGACGACTACGTCGCGGAGAACCCGTTCCCGGGGCTGCGGCCGTTCGAAGACGAGGAAGGCCACCTCTTCTTCGGGCGCGAGGCGCAGGTCGACGAGCTGCTCGGGCGGCTGCGAAGGCGCCGGTTCGTCGCCGTCGTCGGGACGTCGGGCAGTGGTAAGTCGTCGCTCGTTCGCGCGGGCCTGTTTCCGGCGCTGCGCGTCGGCACGATGTCGGGCGCCGGCTCGCGCTGGCGGATCGTCGCGATGCGGCCGGGGAACGATCCGATCGGCAACCTCGCGCTCGAGCTCGAAAAAGGCGGCGTGCTCGGCGACGAAGGCGATCCCGACCTTCGCATCGACCTAGCGCACGCGATTCTCGAGCGCGGCGGACTCGGTCTGGTCGAGATCGCGCGGCAAGCGCGGCTCGCGCCCAACGAGAACCTGCTCGTCGTCGTCGACCAGTTCGAAGAGCTGTTCCGCTTCGCGCAGCTCGACGTCAACGGCGCGGCGGCGTTCGTCAAGCTGCTGCTCGAAGCGACGGCCTATGCGGACTTGCCGCTGTACGTCGTGCTCACCATGCGCTCCGACTTCTTGGGCGACTGCGCCAAGTTCCGCGACCTTCCCGAGCGCATCAACGACGGGCTGTTCTTGATTCCGCGCATGACCCGCGAACAGCTCGACCGCGCGATCACCGGTCCGGTGATGGTCGCCGAAGGCGCGATCTCGCCGCGGCTGGTCAACCGGCTGCTCAACGACGTCGGCGACGATCCCGATCAGCTGCCGGTGCTGCAGCACGCGCTGATGCGGACCTGGGAGGTCTGGGAGAGCGATCACAAACCGAAAGAGCCGCTCGATATTCGCCACTACGAAGCGACGGGGGGTCTGGGCAAAGCACTCGATCAGCACGCGGAGAGCATCTACGCGGAGATCCCCGAGGACTTGCACGACGCGGCGCGGCGCGTCTTCTCCGCGATCACCGAGCTCGGCAGCGACAATCGCGGGATCCGGCGTGCGGTCGAGCTGGAAGAGCTGCGGGCTATCACCGGTGCGAACGACGAGGATCTGCGGCGCGTCGTCGAGGCGTTCCGCGCGCCCGGCCGTTCGTTCCTCATGCCGCCGGTCAGCGTGGAGCTCAAGGATCATACGGTCGTCGACATCTCGCACGAGAGCCTGATGCGGGTCTGGGCACGGCTCGACGAGTGGGTGAAAGAAGAGGCACGCTCGGCGCAGATCTATCGCCGCGTCGCGCTGGCCGCCAACTTGCACGCCGAAGGACACGCGGCCCTGTGGCGCGATCCCGATCTGGCGATCGCGGAAGACTGGCGCGCAAAGGCCACGCCCACCGCCGCCTGGGCGGAGCGCTACGCATGAAGGAAACCTTCGAGCGCGCGATGTCCTTTCTCGACGCCGGCATCGACGCGCGCGAGCGCGAGCGCGAAGCCGAGCGGCGAAGCGTCGAAGCCGCGGCCGCCGCGGAACGCGAGCGACTCGAGCACCAGGCGCAGGTCCAGCACATGCGGGCCGAAGCGGCGCAGCGCCTGATGCATCGCACGAAGCTCGCCGCGCTGGCGTGGGCATGGATCGCGGTGATCGCAATCGGCCTGGGCGTATACGGCTGGCTCTCCGCGCACCGCGCCGAGGTCGAGGCCAATGCCGCGCGCGTCGCGGAACAGGCCGCAGCCGATGCCAAGGTCGTCGCGGAAGGGCAGCGGACGCAGGCCGAGATCCAGCGCGAAAAGGCGGCCGCCGCCGGCGAGAACGCGACGCACGCCGAAAAGATCGCGCTGGCGCAGCGCGCCGAGGCGCTCAAACAACGGACCGAAGCCGAGAAGCAGAAGCACTCCGCCGACACCGAGCGCGTGGCGGCGCAAGTCCAAGGCGCGGTAGCCGTGCGCGAACGCGGCGAAGCGGTGCGCGAGAGTGCCGCGGCCGCGGCGCAGGAAACGATCGCGAACGCACAACGCCACGTCGCCGAGCAGCAGCGGTCCGCGGTCTTCATGCAGTCGGGCCGGGAGGCGCTGCTCAGCGGAGACGACGACAACGCCTCCGTGCTGCTGGCCGCGGCCTACACGCAAGATCCCAAGAACCCGGCGCTCGCGCTGATTCTTCGACAAGCGCTCGACAAGCTCAAGATCCGCGCCGGCGCGTTCGCCGCCGAGGACGGTGCGATCAGCGCGCTCGCGTTCAACCCGGTCGATCAGCACCGGATCGCAACGGCGGGCGATGACGGATCCGCGCTGTGGGATACCTCAGGACACTTGCTTCACCGGTTCGACGACCAGGAAGTCATAACGGCGCTCGCCTTCGACCCAGCCGGACGTCATCTGGTGACCGCGGGCGCGGACGGTTCGGCTAAGATTCGCGATCTCGCCGGGATCACGCCGGCTTCGGCACACCCGCCGATCGAGCTCAAAGGGCACACGCGCCGGATCAACTCGGTCGTCTTCAGCCACGACGGTTCGCGCGTTTTGACCGCCGGGAGCGACGGCAAAGTCCGTGTGTGGGCGACGTCGAGCGGCGAGCTGGTCGGCGACTTCAGCGGCGGCGCCCCCACCGTGTACGATGCGCGTTTTACGCCCGACGACAAGCTGATCGTGATCGGTGCCAGCGATGGTGTCGTGCGCGTGCTCGACGCGCGCAGCGGCAGCGTCGTCGAGAGCCTGCCCGTCGCGCCGAATAGCGCGGTACTGCACGTCGCGATCGCGGCCGGCGGGGGTCGCATCGCTGCCGGCACCATCGGCGGCAGCGTCCTCATCTACGATCTCGCGGCGAAGAAGCAACTGGGTCTGCGCCACGACGACTCCGGAACGATCAATGCGGTGAGCTTCGACGCGACGGGCGCGCGCCTGCTCACGGCCAGCGACACGGGATCCGCGTTGCTGATCGATGTCGCCTCGGGTAGGTCCAAGTCCCTCGCGCCCCCGACGGCGAGCGACGTTACAGCGAACGTCGCCGCGGTCCAGAGCGCGTTGTTCAGTCCGGACGGCAACTGGATCGCGACGACGTACGCGGACGGCATGGTTCGCCTGTGGACCGCGGCGGGCGCACCCGTCGCGGGCTTTGCACGCGACGGGCGGGCTGTCGCCGCTGCGTTCGACGCTAGCGGCGACACCCTCGTCACCGGTGGGTCTGATGGCCGCGTGGCGCTCTGGCACCCGCCGATCCTGCTCGTTCGCGCCGATGCAGCCCAAACGGGTGCGATCGATGCGATCTCGATCGATCGCAACGGCAAGCTCGTCCTAACCGCCAGTCGCGACGGCACGGCGACGCTGTGGCACGTGGGTGACACGCTGACGCGAATCCGCACGCTCGCGCATGCGCCGGGCGTCGCCTGGGTCAGCGCGGCGCACTTCAACGCGGACGGCACGCGCATCATCACTGCCGGCGGCACGGCGGTCAAAGTCTGGAACATCAACGGTTCCCTGCTCGAGACGGTCGCGCCGAGTGCCGCCAACAAACATTTCAGCGACGCGGCGTTCGTCGGCAACGACCTGCTCGTCGCAGAGCGCACGTTCCCGCAAGGAAACCAGGCCGGCACGAAGGATCACTGGCGACTGCTCTCGCCCGACGGCAAATCGACCTTGTTCCTGCAACCGGACTGGGAGAACGAGATCCGCACGATCGAGGTCAGCTCCGATCGTCACGTGCTCACCTTGACATCGTTGGGTGAAACATCGTACGACGCGCTTCGCGCCAACGCGAAGCCTGCCTACAACTCGTATGTAACGGCCACGGCGGTATCCCAAGACCACCCCTTCTATGCTCTCGGGTGGGCGAACGGACAAGTCGGGTTGCAGAACGCCGGCAAGGATTCGTTTACGTTCACCGGCGGCGAAGGCCGCGTCACGGCGATGTCCTTCTCGGGCGACGACCGTTGGCTGGCGTCGGCGGGTGCCGACGACCATTTCGGCAAGGTCTGGGACGTCGAGCACCGGCGGCTCCACGCGACGCTCAAAGGGAGCCTGGGTGAGATCACCTCCATCGCGTTCTCTCCGGGCGACGCAGCGTTGGTCCTGACGACCTCGGCGGACGGCACGGCGAAGTTGTGGGATCGCGACAGCGGGGGCCAGTTGGCGTCGGTGTCGGTTCCGGGATCGCAGGTGCGCAGCGCGCAGTTCACTCCCGACGCGAGCGACGTCATCATCGGCGCGGCGAACGGCGGCGTGTACGTATGGCGTGTCGGCGGCGCTCCGCCGACGGCGAAAAAGACCGCTCGCGCGGTGCTCGCGGCGAGCGTGCGCAGCGGCAACAACACGGACTTGCTCCTGACCCAGGCGTTGCAGACGCTCGAGGCCGCCGCGAAGGCGGGGCGATGATCGGTCGGCTCCTGGGGGTCGCCCTGGCCGTAGCGGCAATCGTCGTATGGCCGGCCCTACCGGCGCTGGCCGTGGTCACCCTGAGCAACGGAAACTTCAACTCGGAGTTTACGGACGTCTCGGCACCGGGCGGCCTCGCGATGAAGATCGACCGCGTCTACAATTCCAAGGCCGACTTCGCCGGTGTCTTCGGCCAACGTTGGAGTTTTCAATTCGAAGAGTATTTGCAGCTTGAGGACGACGGTTCGATCGTGGTTCACGAGTACGGCGGCGGTGCCGCGAACCGATTCGCACCGGTCACCACGAAGCCGCGCTCGCTCGACGCGATCTGCGACGAATTGACGGCAGCAGCCGAGAAACTGGGCCAGTTCGCGAGCGCGAAGGAAAAAGACGCGTATCGCGCATGGGTCGTCGATCATCACCAAACCGAGTTCGACCGATTTTGGAAGCTCGGCTTGGTGAAGACTCCGTACCTGGGGATCGGCCAGGAATTTCGCAGCCGCCGCTTCGGAAGTGAGGAGCTCTCCTCCGTGCCCGAAGGGTACCAGCGTTCCACCGACAGCGGTACCTTCGAGGAATTCAACTTCAAGGGCAAGCTCGTGCGCGTCTGGGACGCGAATCATAATTTCATCGCGCTCCGCTACAACGCGAAGGGCCTGCTCTCCACGATGGAAGACAGCGGAGGTCATCGCTTCGTCTTCACGTTCAACGACCAGGGACACGTCGAGAGCATCGCCTCGGGAACGCAGATCGCGCGCTATGAGTACAAGGGTTCGTACTTGACGAAGTCGGTGGACAGCGAGGGCCACACCTATCTTTATCACTACGACGCGCAGTATCCGTATTACCTGACGGGGATCCACTACGCGGACGGCACCGACTTGAAGGTTACGTACTATCCGCTCGAGGAGTATGCGACCGTCAAGCAGATCGCCGAGCGCGATGGCACGGCCCTATCCTATCAGTACGACGAATCGGTCGAGGACCGGTACGCGGTGACAGTCACGACGACCGATACGGACAAGAAGATCGCCGTCAACAAGTATGAATACTACTACGGACACGACGCATCGGGGGACATGTACAACGCTCGCATGGTCCAATCGCTCAACGGGAGCGTCACCGACACGACCTACAATTCGGACCACGAACCCCTGTCGATCACTCAGAACGGCGTCACGACGCGGTTCACCTACGATGACTTCGGGCACGTCACCCTCAAGCAGACCGCAGCACAAACGATCAAGCTCACCTACGACCCCGTGGTCGGCAAAGTCACCAGCGTGACGACGACCGCGGACGGCAAGACCACCCTGGTCAGTTTCGCGTACGACGCGAAAGGCAATATCGTCGAGGCAACCGATTCGTCCGGGCACATGGTCAGCGTGACCTACGACGACAACGGGCACATCTCGACGCTGGCCGAGAAGACGACCGGCACGATGCATCTGACGTGGGACCGCAATTCCAAACTCGTGAAAGTCCTCGTCGACGGCGTGGGGACACTCAACGTCCTCTACAAAGAGAACGGCGACTTCTTGAAAGAGACGAGCGACGACGGCAACACGGTCCTGCAGAAGGTCGACGCGATGTACGGCGAGATGATGCGAATGATCAAACCGCCGGCGGTGCCGCTGACCTTCTAACCCAAGATCCCGATCGGTTCGAAGGTGAAGCCGCGGCGGCGCGCTGTGTGGACGAAATCCTCGGTGTAGTCCGTTCGTCCGCCGGTCGGACCGTCCCACACCGCGAACACGATCGGCGGCGTGCGCGTCGTCTCGTAGGCCAGCGTCGCGGCGTCGTCGACGATCGCCGCGTTGGTCTTTTCGAACGACGCGGGGTCGTCGGGCGACAGACCGAGCACGTGCAGATCGCCGCGAGCGGCGACGTCGGCGATCGTGCGATCGAACAGCTCGCCCCAATCGCCGGGGCGATCGACGACCGAACGGCGGCGAAAGAGGTCGGGCTCGTACGGCAGCACGATGCGGCGGCGAATCCCCAGCTCGGCGGCGGCCGACAGCGCGAGCAGATCGGCGCCGCATGCGGCGGCGCAGACGAGCGTGCGCACCTCGGCGGCACGAAACGCGTCGACGAGGCGGCCGCGCACGCCGGCGCTGCAGCGTTCGGGAAAACGCGGTTCGGCCGCGCCCTCCGCGTCGGTGCGGCGGCCGGCGAGCGCGGCGACGTGCGGCGCGGGCTCGAACGGTCCGAGCTGCGCCAGGTCGAGCCTCTCGCCGAAGGCGCGTCCGACGGCCATGAGATCGTCGATGTGGGCGACCGAGTCCAACAACTCCACGTGTGCGGGATCGACGTTGGGCAAACCGAGCTCCGTCAGACCCCTGCGCGTGATCTGCGGGTCGTAGCGCACGTAGGTGAACTTCTTGGGCGCGAACGGCCCGTGCGCGTGGTCGCCGTCGGCGTCGACCAGATCGCCGACCTCACTGTCGATCGGCGCACCGAAACGACACCGTCCGACGATGCGGCAAAGCAGATCCTGTTCGGCCAGCGCGCCGCCGATCAAAGCCGACGGGATCGCCACCACGTTGAACAGCACGTTCATCTGGTTGGCGGTCAGCTTGGCGTTCGCGCTGCTGCCCGAGCCGGTCCCGACCGAGACGACGAGCAGCTTGTCCTCGCCGACCTCCCAGCCGAGTCGGTACTGCGGCAGCGTCGCCATGAGGAACAACAGGAAGGCCGGGTTGTTATACGGCGTGATCGCGCCGTCGACGAAGATGAACCGCTGCGAGCCGACCGTAATGTCTTCGGGCGGGAAGTAGATCGGCGCGGCGGCGCTCGCCCGCACCAGCTTCCACAACGGCAGCTCGAGGTTGCAGCCGTCGACCTCGGGCGCGTTGTAGAGGGCGCTTGGGTTGTTCGAGAGCGGCCACGGCGAATCGGTCGTGACGTTGCGCATCACGAGCATGAGCAACGTCCGCAACGCGGGGTCGCCGAACGCCGTATCGGCGCCGAACACGTCGCGCAGCTTCGCCGACAGGTCCTCGGCGAGGTTGCGATAGTACCATTGACGGAACCAAGGGGCACGTTTGAACATCGTCTTGGTGCCCTCGAGGTAGAAGTCGCGGAGGTGCGCCATCGGCATCCCGCGCGCGATTCCCGACGCCAGAATCCCTCCGGTGCTCGTCCCGCCGACGTAATCGAAGTAATCGGCCAGCACGAAGCTGTCGCCGCGGCCGAGCGCGGCACGCAGCAGGTCTTCGAGCTTCGCGAGGATCTCGATCGCGATCAGCCCGCGGATCCCGCCGCCGTCGAGCGCCAACATGCGCTTTGCCCCGGGTGCTCGGACCCTGCGGCGATAGCCGTTGTCGGGGACCTCGTAGACGCTCATCCCGCACCAGCATGGACGATCGCCAGCGGGCGGTCGCGCTGCGTCAGCAGCCACTCGGCGTGCTCCGCGAGCGCTTCGCGGCCGAGCTCGATGGCGAGTTCGCGCACTTCGACCACCGGGCGCCCGGCTTCGCCCGACAGCCAAAGCGCGGCTTCATCAAACATGAGGAACATCCGTTCGTAACGGTTGGCGTTTTCGGAGAAGCCCCGGGTGCGCGCGTAACTGTGCAATACCGCGGCCGAAAGCGCGGCCCAGCCGGCGAAGGTTCCGACCAAGAGCTCGAGCGTGTAGCGATTGTCCGTGGTGCTCAGTACGGGGATGACCGGATCGAGCTTGGTGATCGTGACGAACGCGAAGATTCCCAATCCGAGCGCGACGTTGACCGGTGTCAGAATCTTGGCCCAGCGCTCGAAGGTGCGCGCGTGGCCGGCCTCGCGGCGCGACGCGTTGCGAAAATAGAGGCGCTGTCCGGTGACCCATTCCATCACGGCTTCGCGGTCGCGACCCGCTTCAGGTGTCGGAGCTCCCTGCAAGAGGGCGATGGTGCGGAGCACGTTGCGGATCCACTGCAACTCGGTCTGTTGCATGCGCAGGTAGGCTTCGGCGACCGACTGGATGACGCCGGCTTTCGACCACGCGGTCTGCACCCGCAGGCCTTCGCCGATCGCGCGGTAGTCCTGGTAGCGCCCTTGAAATTTTGTCGGCCGCGCGATGAAGTAGGCGACGAACGCCAGGCCGACCGCGCCGAAGTCGACGATCGTCGCCCACAGCGTCTTGGGCAGGATGAACTCCGCCGTCGCCGCGACGAACGCGGCCCAATACAGAAACCGCTGCCAGAACACGAAGCTGCGCTGCAGGTCGTTGGTGAACGCATCGGCCCGGCGCTCGATGCGCTCCGAGAGGAGCGCACCATCGACCGGTGCGTCGGCATGGACGTCGGCGTTGAACTCGTCGAGGCGGTCGAGCGAGAAGGCGGCGTCGCGTTCGCTCGTGCGGTCGCCGTCGTAGCGCGGCGGATAGCGCCGCTCGACCGTGTACGTGCCGAGCGGTTGCGGCACGACCAGGCGCAGCGGGCCGACGTCGGGCGGATCCAGGATGCGCCCGCGCGCGTGCCTGCCGGGGAATCGACCGTTCTCTCGCAGCGTCACGGCGGCCGCGAGGCGCGAACCCGGCTCCGGCGGCGCGCCGAAGGCGACGAGCAGGTCGCTGAAGTGCGCCACTTGCGCTTCGGCGACGAACGGCGCGTACGCGTGGAAGCCATCGTCGGCGACCCGGACGTCGGCGCAGGCGGCCAGCAGCGTTTGCAGCGGCGAAGCGACGGCGTCGCCGGCAGGATGCGCTAAGCACGCGACGACCGGAACGCCCAGCGCGAGGGCAGCTTGCGCCGCGACCATCTCCGCCGTCGAGCCGATCGCGCTCACGGCGAGCAAGGGCGTATGAGGATACGCGGCGCGCAACTCGGCGACGATCTCGCCGAGCGACGCGCGGATGTAGGACTCGACCTGGTCGCCGGCCGCATCGTCGGCTGCGAGCCCGAGCACCAGCGGCACCGCAACGTGATGATCCGCCATTACGCGGTCTGGTTCTCGCGCAATTGGCTCAGGATCTCGTCGAACGCCGCCGGATCGATCCCGGCCGGGTTCCGGCTGCGAATCGCGGTCAGGTTGTCGAGCGTCGACATCAGCTTGAACTTGTCTTTGTCGTCCTCGGTCAATCCGAGCATCCGCGGAACGCCGCGCGCCGCCGCGCTCCAATCGTTCGCTAGGACCGCCAGCTCGAACGCGGTGGCGACGACCCAGTAGTCGTTCGACTTGATTCCACCCAGCCGCGCCACCGCGAACGCGACGGCGGGCAGCGTTCGCTTGAACTCGGCCAGCGCATCGTCACCGCCGTCGACCAGCAGGAGCTCGAGCAGGTTGATACCGGGATAATAGTCGCGTGGATCGGCCTCGAATCCCTCGCGGTAGCTGTCGATCGCATTCTCGAGGTAGTTCGCGGCCAGGATCTGCCGGTTGTTCGCCAGCGCTTCGTAATATTGGCCCTTGTAGACGCTGCCCAGCAGCCCGGAGGTTTCCGACGAGCTGTTGGATCGCTCGGCCTTGAGCGCCTTGAGCGCCTTGATCGCGCCGTCGCGGTCGCCCACCTGATTGCGCTTGTTGAGGGCGAGCGCGTACTGTTCGCGCACGGCGACGCTCGTGCGGCGAAAGTCCTCGGGGATTCGCTCGACGAACGCGACCAGCTCGTCGAACGCGAGCAGCGCGCGGTAAGCGAAGATCACGTCCATGACCAGCTCCGCTTGCACGCCGTTGGCCGAGACGACGTTCTCGGCCAGCTCCGCCACCGCGGCGAGGCCGGCGTCGCGGCCCAGTGTGCGCGACGTCGTCAAGCGATCGCGCATCGCCTCGAGCTGCAAGGCGCGCTCCTTGAACATCGGGTCGATGTCCTCGGGCTTGACCGGGACACCCGGAAAGTCCGCGAAGAGCTGGAACAGCGGGCTGTCCTGATCGGTCGCACCGTAGGCGATCGCGTCGGTGACGCGCGCCTTGAGCGCCTTGACGAATGCCGCCGCCGCGCTCTCGGTCAAGCTGCCGTTCTCCAGCTCGTACGGGATCGCGCGCAGGTTGGCGATGTCGAACGGAAGCGGGCCATTCTTGCCGCTGACGATGATCGTCGACCGCGGCTTGGCGGCGTGCCGAACGCCGAGCTCGTAGAAGACGTTGGCGTTGTCGATCGTCACGTCGACGATTGCGACTTCGGCGAGCAGGAGCCGCGCGAACATCGGCACGTGGATCATCCCGCCGGTCCGCTCCTCGTCGGCACGGATGAAGTCGACGTCGAGGCCGGTCAGTGCGGGCTTGATCCCTTTCTCGTAGATCGCATCGAAGTCGATCGAAGTGATGCGCATCGAGTCGGGTTTCGTGCCGAACGGCATCGCAACGAACACGAGCGGACGAACGACCATGCCGCCGGTTTCGCCCGGCGACGCGGTGGTTCTTCTACGTCACCACGCGCAGAAGCCGCGGGGGCCCGGCATCTTGGGGTCCTTGCAGTAGGTGTCGAGCTGCTCCTCGAGCAGGTGGCCGATCGCGTCGTCTGCCGCGTGGACCGTGTGAAAGTCGACGTTACCCGACGCGCCGATCGTGCTGCCCAGGCCGTTTCCGGAGAACGCGCCCAGAACGTTGTTTTGGACGGCGCCGGCTCCCTGACCGTCGAGCACCGAGCCTTGGAGCGTCTGGATGTTCGTGCGCGCGCCGCTCGACGGCAGCGGGTTCGGCGTGGCGTATGCGACGGTGGTCGTCGTTTGGTAGGTGCGCTGCGGCGCGAACGCGAGGTAGATCGACGTCAGCACGGCCAGCGGGAAGATCTCGATCTGCGACCGGCCGTACTTCCCTTTGGCGGGGTTGGAGGCCCACACGACGGAGGCATTGTCCCCCGGCCGCGGGGTCAGCGAGGTCGGGGGTGGCCCTGCGACGCCGTCGGGAACCGGCGGGGCGCCGCTGTGATCGCATTGCGCGATCATGACGCTGAACGACACGGTCGTCGTGTTCTGCAGCAGCACGATCCAGTTGTCGCTGGAGGCTGCGCTCGACGGCGGCAACACGATGAACGCGCCTTGCGTATGCGCGTCCTGCGCGCACTGCTGCAAGTAATCCGACAGCGACCAACTGCCTTCGGGGACGATCCACGCGTTTTTCACCGGAAGCCCCTGGTCGTTTCGGGCCTTTTGTTTGAGCCGGGCCGCGAGGGCAACCGCGATCTTGGCGTTGGTCGAGGGGTCGCCGCCGAGCACGAGCGTGAAGACCACGTCGTGCGCGAAGCGAATCGTCGGCTCCGGGGTCTTCGCGGGAGCCGGCGTCTGCGCGTCGGCGCGCGGCGTTTCAACCGTGCCGGCAACCACCGAGAACAGCGCGATGAGAAAAAGGACCACGCGCATTCGCTTGAGGCTCATCGTGCGGACCCGTTCGGACGCTGATTGCCAGCTTCCTACCAGATTTGGCACCGGTCCTTCCGTACCATCGCCGTATTCGCCGCGCAGGCGAACGCCGCGCGGAACTGGGGCATGTTCGAAAGCGTCCCGATCACGCGCAGCTTGTCGTTCGGATGCGGATCGACGACGACGAGCTGGCGGGTGTAGGCCTCGGTTTGGAGCGACCGCCACACCTGGGCGTAGGCCAGGAAGAACCGCTGCTCGGGCGTGAAGCCGCCGATCTTCCGGTGGGCCTTGTACTCGGCCGTGCGTTCGAACGCCTTGAAGGCGATCGTGGTTCCGCCCAGGTCGGCGATCGCTTCACCTTGCACCAGCTTGCCGTTTTCGTGCAAGCCCGGTAGCGGTGAGAGGTTGTCGAACTCGTCGACGACGCACTGCGCGCGTGCGTTGAAGTTGACGGCGTCCTGCGGCGTCCACCAGTCGCGCAGGTTTTCGTGGAGGTCGAACTGGCGGCCCTGATCGTCGAAGCCGTGCGTCATCTCGTGGCCGATCACCGCGCCGATCGCGCCGTAGTTGACCGCGTCGTCGGCCGCCGCGTCGAAGAACGGCGTCTGCAGGATCCCGGCCGGGAAGACGATCTCGTTGTTCGTCGGGTTGTAGTATGCATTGACCGTCGGCGGGGTCATGTCCCAGAGCGTGCGGTTCGTCCGCTTTCCGATGCGCGCCATGTCGCGGGCGTGGTTCCAATCCCGCACCCGCTCGATGAGCTGCGCGTATGGGACGCCGTCGGCGACCGTGAGGGTCGAATAGTCCACCCAGTCGTCGGGATAACCGATTTTCTTGGTGAAGGCGAGCAGCTTCTCGACCGCATGCGCTCGGGTCTGCGGTCCCATCCAATCCAGCGTCCCAATGTCCGCCTCGAGGACGGACTGCAGGTTGTCCACCAGGGCTTTCGCGCGCGCCTTCGCGGCCGGCGGGAAGTTCTGCATCACGTACGCCTTGCCCATCGGCGTGCGCAACGCGGTGTCGGTAGCCGCGCTGCAGCGCTGCCACCGCGGCAGCTGTTCCTTGACGCCGTACAGCACGCCGCTGCGGAAGGCGAAGGCGGCGTCGGCGAAGCGCTTGGGCAACGCGTTGGCATACGAGTCGGCGACGTGGAAGCGCAGGTACGTCTTCCACGCCGGCAGCGGCGTCGTGCTGAGTTGGGCGTCGTAACTGGTGACGAAGGCCGGAACGCTGATGTCGATCGTAACGAACGCCGGCGCGCCGAACTGCGAGAAGAAGCTCGTCCAGGGGATGTGCGGACCCATCGCCGGCAGGGCCGCGATCGCGGTCGGATGGTACGTCGCCTTGGGATCGCGCAACTCGACCCGGGTCGGCATCGCCTTCGCCAGCGCTGTCTCGAGCGCGACGATCGCGTCGGCTTCCTTTGCGGCCGCGGCCGGATCGTCGCCCAGGTTCTGCAGTTGCGTGGCGACGTAGTCATGATAGGCGCCGCGAATCTCGACCGTCCGCTCGTCGTCGCGCAGATAGTAGTCACGATCTGGGAGGCCGAGGCCGCCCAAGCCGATCGTGGCGATGGTGAGCGACGAGTCCTTGCTGTCGGGCTCAGACGAGAAGTCCAGCCCGTCGTTTACGCCGCGGCTTTGCAGCCGCGCGATCTCGTCGACCAGCGTCGGGACGTCGCCGACGGAATCGACCGACGCGAGCAGCGGTTCGATCGGCGCGGTTCCCGCCCGTTCGATCCCCGCCTCGTCCATGCAGGTCGATAGAACGTGCCGAGTTTTTGCACGTCGCTGCCGGGCGGCGCGCCGGTCGTCTTCGCGGCGGCCTCGAGGATCGTGTGCAGCGCCTCGCGATTGCGTTGCGCGAGCTCGTCGAAGCTCCCCCAGCTCGGGTGGCCGGCCGGGATGGCATGCGTCTTTTGCCAGCCGCCGGTGGCGTATTGATAGAAATCGTCGCAGGCGTTGCAACTCGGATCCATGTCGGCCGGATCGAGCGCCGTCGCGCTGCCGCCTGCGGCGAATGACGGCAGCGTGGTCGCGGCCAGCGCGACGAGCGCCGCGGCCCCAAGGGCGCGCACGGCGAGGCGGAACGGATGCACGACGATCTCCGGAAGAAATAGGAAGCCCGAGCGGCTTTCGGGGTTGCACGGGTGCGTGGCCGAGGCCTGCGTTCACGCGAATGCCGGACGCAGCGCTTGAACTGGTGGGCGATCCGGTTGGTGAGCGTGTATCACCGTTTCGCCGGGCCGACGGAATCCGTCGGCGGGAAGTCGTACCAGAGGAACGTTGTTGCCAGAGCGAGGGTTAGCACCACGGAGCGCGAACAGCGCGACCCGTCCCGGCGCGGGTGTGATGTAATGGTAGCCTGCGACCTTCCCAAGGTTGATGCGCGGGTTCGATTCCCGCCACCCGCTCCAGCGGCGCCGGGCGACGTAGCCAAGTGGTAAGGCAGAGCTCTGCAAAAGCTCCATCCCCAGTTCGATTCTGGGCGTCGCCTCCAATCGTGCTGCTGGTCGCCGCCTTCTTGGCGACCGCGATCGCCGGGCCGCTTATCGGCGTCCACCAGCTCGATGCAGCGTCGAGCGCGCAGACGCGCTTAGCCCAGTCGCGGTCAGATCTCGATGCCTTGCTGCGCGTCCAGCTCGACGAGGAGGCGTCGCTGCGCGGCTACCTCTCGACGCACGATCCGGGTTTCCTCAGCGACAACCCTTCCACTCCGCAGTTCGACCTGCAGGCGCACGACCTCGAGGGCCGCTTGCGCGCGGCCGGCCTGACCGACGGCGTCGCAACGGTCGAAGACATGGGGGCGCGCCACAAGACGTGGAAAGACACGGTCGAGCAGCCTCTTCTGCGCCGGCCGAACTCGCGTGACGCCTACACGCAGCAACAGACCGGCAAGCTGATCACCGACCAGATGAGCCGCGACGCCGACGACTTGCGCGGCGCGCTCGGCGCCGCCAGCGACGGCGTCGAGCTGACGCTGCGCCGGCGCATCAACGCGACGCTGGCGATCAGCGCGGGGTTCGTCACGCTGTTCGCGATCGTCGCGCTGTGGTACGCGCTCGGCCGCGCGTCGGCGGTCGCCCGGCTGGCCGAGGGTCAACTGCTCGTCGACGCGCTTCAGCGAACCTTGCGGGTCGGCGGGCAACGCCTCGCCGCCACCGAGATGGGCTCGGCGTACGCCTCGGCGACGCGGGAGGCGCTGGTCGGCGGCGACGTCCTCGACGCGTGGCGCGCGGCGCCGGATCGCGGTTGGTTCTTGATCGCCGATGCGAGCGGAAAGGGGATCGAGGCGGCGCGTCACGCGGCCTTCACCCAGTACGCGATCCGCGCGCTCGCGGCCGACGCCGACGACCCGGCCGAGGTCGTCGCTCGATTCAACCGGCTGTTCCTCGACACGTTCGAGGATCCGTCGGTGTTCGTGGTGCTGTTTCTCGGCACGTTCGACGCCCGCACCCAGACGATGCGCTATGCGAGCGCCGGCCACGGTACGGCCTACGTCCGGCGCGGCTCGCTCATCGAGTGGCTGCCGCCGACCGGGTCGATCATCGGTATCGACCGCGCGGGCACGTACGAAACCGAGACGGTGCCGCTGGCGCTCGGCGACCTCGTGCTGCTCGCGACCGACGGCTTGAGCGAAGCGCGCAGCGAGGACGGCGAGATGCTCGGCGAGGAGCGCGTGGCGGCGATCCTGCGAGACGCGCCGCCCGACCCGCAAACGCTGTGCGACCTGCTGGTCGCCTCGGCGGACGCCTACAGCGGGGGCGTGCAAGACGACCTGGCGATCATCGCGTTGCGCATCGTCCGCGAAGACGAGAACGCGGAGACGGCGTTCCGCACGATGGGCGGAACGCTGCTCTCCTAAACGAACCTCTGCAAGATCGTGTTGGCTCGCCGGATCGTGCCCTGTCTCGATATCAAGGATGGCCGCGTCGTCAAAGGCGTTCGGTTCGTCGACCTCAGCGACGCCGGCGACCCGGTCGCGCTGGCTCGCCGCTACGAAGCGGAGGGGGCGGATGAGCTCGTCTTTCTCGACATCACCGCGACGGTCGAGGGGCGCCGCGCGACGCTGGCCGTCGTGCGCTCCGTCGCGCGCGAGCTGACGATACCGTTCGCCGTCGGCGGCGGCGTGCGCGACGTCGACGGGATCAACGACCTCCTGCGGGCCGGTTGTGACAAGGTCAGCATCAACTCGGCTGCGGTTCGCGACCGGGATCTCGTGCGCGCCGCGGCGCGCCGGTTCGGCGCGCAGTGCATCGTCGTCGCGATCGACGCGCGCCGCGCGCCCGGCGTTCCGTCCGGATTCGAGGTCGTCGTCGACGGCGGCCGGACGGCGACCGGGTTGGACGCGGTGGCCTGGGCACGTACCTGCGAGCAACGCGGTGCGGGCGAGCTGCTGGTGACGTCGATCGACCGTGACGGGACGCGCGACGGTTTCGACTTGCCGCTCACGCGCGCGGTCCGCGACGCCTGCGACCTGCCGGTGATCGCATCGGGCGGCGCCGGCGCGATCGGCGATTTCCTCGACGTGTTCCGCGTCGCCGACGCCGACGCCGCGCTCGCCGCGTCACTCTTCCATTACGCCGAGCTGGCGATCGGCGATCTGAAGGACGCGCTCGCCGCGCAGGGGATCGTGGTGCGGCGCGATACGGTGACGGTATGATCGCGCTGCCGCCGATTCGCTGGAACGCCGACGGGCTCGCGCCGGTCGTCATTGCCGACGCCGCCACCGGCGCCGTGCTGACGCTGGCGTACGCCAACCGCGAAGCGCTGGAGCGCACGATCGAGACGCGCTCGACTTGGCTGTGGAGCCGCTCGCGCGGCGCGCTGTGGAACAAAGGCGAGACGTCGGGCAACACGCAGCGGGTGGTTTCCATCTCGGTCGACTGCGACGCGGACGCGTTGCTGTATCGGGTGATCCCCGATGGGCCGGCCTGTCATACCGGCGCGGCCTCGTGCTTCGGTGCCGCGATCGCGCTCGACGGCTCCGACGTGCCGAACGGAACGACCTTCGCAACCGCGATCTCCGCTCTGGCGCGCACGATCGAGTCGCGCAAGACGCATCCGGTCGAAGGCTCGTACACGGCGAAGCTGTTCGCGGGCGGCGTCGATCGAATCGGCAAGAAGATCGGCGAGGAGGCGACCGAGGTCGTGATCGCCGCGAAGAACGCCGACAGCGGTGAACTGGTTTGGGAAACCGCCGACCTGCTGTACCATGCGCTCGTGCTGCTGGCCGAGCGCGGGGTTTCGCTCGATCAAGTGGGAGCCGAGCTATCGCGACGCGCCAAACCGACGGAATGAGCGGGCTCTCCGGCGTGGGGCCGGAGACCGCTGCGAAGCTCGCCGAGATCGGGATCGTGACGCCGGCCGATCTGCTCGCGTACATTCCGCGCGCGTATCGTGACTGGCGCGAACCGATGCCGATCGCGACGCTGCGCGAAGGCGAGGCGATCGTCGTCGGCGACGTGTTGCGCGTCAAGGAGCGTCAGGGTCGCTTCCCGCTCGTCACCGCGGCCCTGCAGGACGCGACCGGCGTCGTCGAGGCGAAATGGTTCGGCCGCCGGTATCTCTCCGGCCGGCTCGCGCCCGGCGATCGGCTGTTCGTCGCCGGTCGCGTGACGCGCGGCGGGCTGCTGCCGGAGATCAACGTCGGCACGCATCGCGTGCTGCGCGACGGCGAACGCTGGCAGGGCGAGATCGTCCCGGTGTACGGCGCCACCAAGGAGCTGCCGTCGCGTGTGATCCGCTCGGTGATCGCCAAGAACCTCGATCGCTTGATCGCCGCGCAGGTCGACGCGCTGCCGCCGTCGCTGGTGCGCCGATTCGGTTTCCCACCGCTCGCGCAAGCGTGGCGCGAGGTCCACGCGCCGCACGACCTCGACGCGGCGGCGCGCGCCAAGGAGCGCATCGTCTTCGACGAGTTCTTCTCGATCGCGCTGGCGGCTGCGGTCAAACGCGCGCGGCGTGAAGCGGCCGGCGGTGCGCGCGCGCTGACGGTCCCGGGCGGCCTCTGGGACGCGTTCGCCGCGGAGGTGCCGTTCGTACCGACCGGCGCGCAGCGCCGCGTGATCGAAGGCGTGTGGCGCGACATGACGCGCACGGCTCCGATGAACCGCCTGCTGCAAGGCGACGTCGGCAGCGGCAAGACGCTGGTCGCGGCAGCCGCCATCGTGCTGGCGCACAAGGCCGGCGTGCAGTCGGCGCTGATGGCGCCGACCGAGATCCTGGCTGCGCAACACGCGGCGAAGCTCGCTCCGCTCTTGCTGCCGTTCGGCGTGACGGTCGAGGCCGTGTTCGGGTCGCAGGGTGCGCGCGAGCGCCGCGGCGCCCTGGAACGGATCGCATCGGGCGCCGCCGCGCTCGCCGTGGGTACGCACGCCTTGCTCACCGAGAGCGTCACGTTCGCCGACCTCGGTTTGGTCGTGATCGACGAGCAGCACCGCTTCGGCGTGAACCAGCGCAAGACGTTGCGCGAGAAGAGCGCGGCGCCGCACACGCTGGCGATGACCGCGACGCCGATCCCGCGGACGCTCGCCCAAACGAAGTACGCCGATATGGACGTCTCGATCATCGACGAGCTGCCGCCCGGCCGCGCGGCGATCCGCACGTTCGTCATCCGCGAGAGCCGCAAGCACGAAGTCTACGAGTTCGTGCGCAAGAACGTCGCGCTGGGGCAGCAGGCGTATGTCGTCGCGCCGGCGATCGACGAGGCCGAGACCGACCTCACCGGCGCGCTGGCCGAGGCGGAGCGGCTGCGCACGAAGGTCTTTCCGGACCTGCGGGTCGACGTGCTGCACGGGAAGATGGTGCCGCGCGAGAAAGACGCCGTGATGGGTCGCTTCAAGCGCGGCGAGACCGACGTGCTGACCGCGACGACGGTGGTGGAGGTCGGCGTCGACGTGCCCAACGCATCGGTCATGGTCGTGCTCGATGCACAGCGCTACGGCCTCGCGCAGCTGCACCAATTGCGCGGCCGCGTCGGACGGGGCGTCGCGCAGTCGTTCTGCCTCCTGGTCGCGCCGGACGACGCCGGCGAGGTCGAACGGCTGCACGTGTTGGAAGAGACGACCGACGGGTTCGCGATCGCCGAGCAGGATCTGCGCCTGCGCAAGGCCGGCGAGCTGGCAGGCACCGCACAGGCCGGCGACGCCGGCACGATCGGCAGCATCGTCGACGACTTCGCGCTGTACATGCGTGCCAAGGAAGCCGCCGATGCGATCGTCGCCGGCGACCCCGAGCTGCGCGAGCCGGAGCACCGGTCGTTGCGAGTGCTGCTCGACGACAACGCCTCGGCCCGCGCGATGCTGGTGACGGCGTGACGGGCGGTTCGATCGGCATCGGCTTCGATTTCGACCACACGCTCGGGGTCGATCACGGGCTCGAGCTGCGCGCGCTCTACGAGTACGCGGACGAGCTCGGACGACCGATCGATCCGCACGATGCCGCGATACGCGGGGCGGTGCAAACGCTCTTGGCAGATTTTCGGGCCGGCTTGATGACGCTCGACACGATGGTCGCAGTATTCGCCGAACGGCTTGGCGCGGCCGGCGCCGATCCGCAACGCTGGCGCGAGCTGTGCTACGCGCTGGTGGACGAGCTGGTGCGGCCGATCGACGGCGCGCCTGAGCTCGTGGCGCAACTGCGCGCGCGCGGCGTCCCGGTCGCGGTGCTCACCAACGGCTGGACGCCGCTGCAGCAGAAGAAGATCGCGCGCGCGCTCGGTGACGCGGCGCACGGTTTGCCGGTGCTCGTCAGCGACGTGCTCGCCGCCGTGAAGCCGGAGCGCGCCGCGTTCGACGCGCTCGTCGATGCGCTCGGCGTGCCGCGCGAGCACATCTGGTACGTGGGCGACAACCCGCGCGGCGACGTCGGCGGCGCGCTCGCCGCCGGCCTGCGCGCCGTGTGGTTCGACTGGGAAGGGCTGAGTTATCCACAGGACGTTCCGCCGCCGACCCTTCGCAGCGCCTCGTTGCGGGAGCTCGAGGCGCTGGTCGAGAACACCTACGCCCCATAACTCTTATGGGAACGCTGACGATCACCGGCGGCACGCTGCGCAGCCGGCGTGTTCCGACACCGCCCGGGCGCGGCACGCGACCGACGCCGTCCAGAGTCAAGGAGGCACTGTTCTCCATCCTCGGAATGCGCATCGTTGATGCACGCGTTCTCGATCTGTTTGCCGGAAGCGGCGCGCTCGGTTTCGAGGCGCTGTCGCGCGGAGCCGCGCACGTGACGTTCGTCGAGCGCCACCGGCCGACGGCCGATGCCTTGCGCGCAGCCGCGCGCGAGCTCGGCGTCGACGCGCACGTCGAGGTCGTCGCCGTTCCGGCCGAGCGTGCCGCGCGCATCGTCGCCGGGCGGTACGACGTGGTCTTCGCCGACCCACCGTACGCGCAGCCGTATCCCGCCGGCGCGCTGCGCGCGCTGCGCGAGCGGCGCGCCATCGACGGCGGCACGACGGTCGTGTACGAGCACTCCTCGCGCGAAGCGCCACCGGTCGACGCCGCGATGCGCTCCGAGCGCTCCGAGCGCTACGGCGAGGTCGCGCTGTCGTTTCTGCGACCGCTCGAGGCGACGACATGAACGGCGTGCCGTCGCAATCGCGCAACGCCGCGATCTATCCGGGTTCGTTCGATCCGATGACCCGCGGTCACCTCGACGTGATCGAGCGCGCCGCCGCGATCTTCGATACGGTCGTCGTCGCGGTCGTCGTCAACCCGCAGAAGCGTGAGCCGCTGTTCACGCTCGACGAGCGCGAAGAGATGATCCGTGAGGCCGTGTCCCACTTGCCGAACGTGCAGGTCACCCACTTCCGCGGCCTGCTGGCGAACTTCGTGCGCCATGCCGGTGCGACGGTGATCGTGAAAGGCTTGCGCGTCGTCTCCGACTTCGAGAGCGAGATGTCGACCGCGTTGATGAACCGCTCGCTGTCGGGGGTCGACACCGTCTTTCTGCCGAGCGATCCGAAGTGGTCGTTCGTCAGCTCGACGCTGGTCAAGGAAGTCTACAATCTTGGCGCCGACGTCGCCGACTACGTGCCGCCCGCCGTCCTGAACGTCATGCGTTCCAAACGCCCCGAACCCCGCCCCGCCTAGCGCCAAGGAGGCTCTGCAATGTCCGTCTACCGTGTGATCGACAAGCTCGAAGCGTCCGTGAAGCAGGGCACCGTCCTGCCGTTCGGATACCGCGTCGTCAGCGAGGAACGCATTCTCGAGCTGATCGAGAAGTTGCGCGCTTCGCTGCCCGAAGAGGTCGGCCGCGCGCGCACGATCGCCAAGAACGGCGATCGGCTCGTGCGGGAGGCGCAGGAGAAGGCGCAGGCGATCGTGGTCGAGGCGTCCTCACAGCAGTCGCAGCTGCTCGACGACAACGAGATCATGCGCCGTGCGCGAGCGACGGCCGAGATCGTGCTGCGCGAGGCCGAGCAGAAAGCGGGGCGCGTGCGCGAAGGTGCGGACGCCTACGCCGCGCAGGTGCTGACCGACCTCGACGTTCGCCTGAGCGGCGCGCTGGGCTCGGTGAAAAAGGGCATCGAAGCGTTGACCACGGCGCGCGTTGCGAGCGCCGTCGCCGCTCCGGCGTCGTCGCTCGCCGACGCAGCCGCCAAGTCCAAGCGCGCCGCGTTCGACGCGCAGAACGACCACGAGACGGCAGAGCTGGAATCCGTCTAGGGCGAGCCTGGCGGCTCTACCTGGCCGCCTCCCTGGCCTTCGATCTCGCGTCGCAGATCCAAAGCGTCGCGATCGCTTGGCAAGTCTATTCCGTGCGCAACAGCGCGTTCGACCTCGGCCTGGTCGGCCTCGTTCTCTTCACACCGTCGCTGCTGCTCGCGCCGATCACCGGACTCGTCGCCGATCGGGTCGACCGCCGCACGATCATCGCCTGCGCGTCGGTGCTGCAGCTCATCGTTTGCGGCGCCTTGATCCCGCTCGGCTCGATGCACGGTCCGCGCGGTCTCGCCCTCATCATGGCGGTGCTCGCGGTCGCCGGGACCGCGCGCGCTTTCCGGTACCCGGCGGTCGGATCGCTGCTGCCGGCGATCGTGCCCGCGAACGAGTACGTGCGGGCCAGCTCGGCCGCATCGGCCGTGCGTGAGGTCGTGACGATCGGCGGGCCGGCGCTGGGCGGCGTGCTCGTCGCGGTCGGGCCGCTTTCCGCGTACGGCACCGCGATGGTCGCATTCACGGTCGGTGCGCTGACCGTGCTCGCGATCCCGATGGCGCGGCGGGTGCGCAGCGAGTCGGCCTTTTCGTGGCACGATGTCTTCGCCGGCATCGCTTTTCTGCGGCGCAAGCCGATTCTCGCCGGCGCGATCTCGCTCGACCTGTTCGCGGTGCTGTTCGGCGGCGCCACCGCGCTGCTGCCGATCTACGCGGCACAGATCTTTCACGTCGGACCGATCGGCTTCGGTACGTTGCGCGCATCGCTCGCGGTCGGCAGCGCGATCTGCGCGATCGCGATCGCGCGCCGCCCGATCCGCCGTTACGCGGGGCCGCGCCTTTTGGTTGCCGTCGCCTTGTTCGGCGCGGCGACGGTTGCGTTCGGCCTCTCGACATCGCTCTGGATCGCAATCCCGGCGCTCGCGGTCGCCGGCGCCGCCGACATGGTCAGCGTCGCGATCCGCGACGGCCTCGTCGCGCTCGGCACGGCCGACGCGATGCGTGGCCGGGTCAATGCGGTCGAAGGCGTCTTCATCATCGCCAGCAACGAGCTCGGCGGCTTCGAGTCCGGCACGCTCGCCGCGTTCGTCGGCGCCGTCCCCGCCGTCGTCGCCGGCGGCCTTGCAACGCTCTGCGTCGTCGCCCTCTGGACCTGGCGCAACCCATCGCTGCGCCGCGCCGACGCGATCGCAACGTAACCTGGATTGACGTGACAGTCTTCACGATGCGAATCGACGTAGCCGTCTCGTAACGCGAGCAGCGGCCGTTCTCGGTCATGCTGAGCCTGTCGAAGCACGGTCGCGCCCTGCGTTTGGCGTTCCTGAGCAAAGTCGAAGGAACGCCAACAACACAAGGTAGTCGTGCCTCGCGCGAACTGCATGCCGCTTCTTCAGGCGTGGCGAAAGAACGCGGTTCCCATGAGGCCGTTGAGCACGAATTGGACGGCGAGGGCGGCAAGGATGATGCCGAGGAGGCGCGTGACTACGTGGATGCCCGTCTTGCCGACGATGCGTTGTAGGTGAGGCGCGGACGTCATACACAGCCACGTGACGACCAGGGCGGCGGCGTAGGCGAGGGTCACGGTGAGGATGCGGATCTCGTTGCCGTGGGTGAGGCCGCTGAGAAGCAGCACTGTCGCGATCGTGCCGGGTCCCGCGATCATCGGGATGGCGAGCGGGAAGACGGCGGGATTGTTCGCTTCCGAAGCCGCGCGCGTTTCCTCTTCGGTTTGCTTGGCACCGGTCGGCCGCGCGAAAAGCATGTCGATCGCGATGAGGAACAAGAGGATCCCACCGGCGATCGTAAAGGCCGGCAGCGTGATCCCCAAATACGCGAGCAGCGCATGCCCGATCAGGCCCATGACGAGGATGACGGCGGCGGCGACGAGCACGGCCTCGTTGATGATGCGCTGACGGCGCGCTCCCGCGCCCGCCGTCGCGACGAGCGTCAGCGGGATCATCCCAACCGGGTCGATGATCGTGAAGGCAATGGCAAACGCGGTCGCCGCGAACGGGAGGTCCACGGATAGCTTAACCCGCCGCGAGCCCGGTTTGCTGCGCTGCCGAAGTGCAAGGGCCCGGACGGAGGCGCCGCGCCCGCCGCGAATCTTCGAAGGATGGGAGCGAGCGGGGACTGGTTGCAGCGCTTGGAGAGTGCTCGCGGACGGCGGCGCTCGTATCTCGAGAGCGGCCTGCGTAAGCGCCCGGAGGGCTCGGGCAGCAATTTGGGGATGCTCATGCAACTCCAGCGCACGACGCTGCTCGTCACGATCGAAGACCTGTTCGGCGATATTCCCGCCGTTGTCGTGGGGGGTGTCGCGACTCGCGCCTACGCGCCGGAACGGTACACGAAGGACCTCGACTTTCTCGTCGCCCACGAACGCTACACGGACGCTATCCTGCGTCTCGAGGCACTCGGGTGGCGCAACGAGCACGAGCTCGTCTTTCCCGATGCGACGCTCGGTCCGTACGGCGCTACGTGGTCGAAGGACGGCCGCACGATCGACGTCATCTCGACGGATCAGAGTTGGGCCTGCGAAGCGCTAGCCGAGGAGGTCTTCGATCAAACCGGACTGAGAGTCATCTCCCTACCATATCTGGTGTTGACGAAGCTCGATTCGGCGCGCGTCGTCGATCAGGAAGACCTGACCCGAATGCTCGGCCGTGCCGGTCAGGCCGAGATCGATTGTGTCGTGCGTGTTGTCGAGCGACACTACGGCGAGCCGCACGTCGCCGAAGACATCCGGCAGTACGCGACGTTGGGCGCAATGGAGTACGAGGTCGACCGCAAGCAGGCCGACTAGGCGCTTGCGAACGCGCGTCCCGCAACGCGGCGGGAAGAGAATGGCGAGTGCCGGGAGAAACCGGGCGCATGAGGCTTTTCAGCGGCACGATGTTGGCGTCGGTCATCATCGGCGCGTTCGCCCTAACCGCGTGCAACGGAAGCTCGAACAGCGTGAACCCGCTTCCGGCGGCGACGCTGAGCGACGTTTCGGGCGACTATGTCGGCACGCTGAAGGACAATACCGCCGGCACCCAAACCGCGACTGCGACCCTGTCCGAGCACGGAGCGGCCGTCGGCGGCGCACTGCTGCTGGGCGCGGCCGGTGCTACGAGCATCGCGCTCGCGTTGACGCTCGACACGTCGAACGCGCTCACCGGCGCCGGAACGATGGATACCGCCGGCAATGCGTGCACGTTCACGTTCGGGGGCACCTACGACCCCAACGCCAACCAGCTGACCGGAACGTACGCTCCGGTCGGCACGTGCGCGGGGATGACCGGCGGAACCTACACGCTCGCGCAACAGTGCATGGATCCGGTCGCCTCCACACGGCGCCGCACGATGGGCCTCTTACCCCACTGCTAACCTGATCGTCAGCGGCGGATCGGCCGCAGGCCGAACGCGAGTGTTGGCGCACTTTGCGCCGACACACTACACCGACGCGGCTTCGGCGAAGGCCTCGTCCTCGGGCATCGACGCGCCGCGCGCGTTGAACTCTTGCAGTTGCGCGTCACTGAGCGTCGCGCGCAGCTGCGCTGTCACGCGCTCGTCGATCAGCGCGTCGGTGTTGTCGGGTTGCCAACCGAGCTCGGCGAGTCGCGCCCGAGCATAGCCGAACAGGCGCGCGGCGCGGGTTGCATCGCCGGTCGCCGACGCGGCGGCGAGATACGCGATCGCGTTGGCGGTGAGATTGGCGTGCTGCGCCTCTTTGGCGAGGGCGAAGGCCTCGCGCGCCACGTCGAGGGCCCGCGCGTCGCCCTGCGCCGCCAGCGTGCAGGCAAGGCTGCCGGCGACGTACATCCGGGCGTCGCCTTCGGCGAGCTGCAACGCCTCGAACAGGGCGGCGATCGCGCGGTCGAACGCGCCGGCGCGCGCCTCGGCGAACGCCAGCCATTCCAGCGCGCGCACGGAGCCCTCGCGGTCGCCTAGGGCCCGGTAGAGCGCGGCGCCCTCCTCGAACTGCGGTCGAGCCCGATCGATTTGCTCGGGCGTGAACACGCTGGCGCAGTGCACCAGCGTGGCCGCCAGCAGCCGGCGGTCGCCGATGCCGCGCGCGCGTTCCAGCGCCGCGCCGGCGTGCGCGATCGCTTCGTCGAATCGCGACTGCCGAGCGACGTGAACGGCGAGCCGCGACAATGCTCGCGTGTGACCGCGTGCGTCATCGGTCCGCGCGTACGACGCGACGGCGCGCTGCGCCGCCGTTTCGGCCTTCGCCGAAGAGCCGAGGTTGTTGTAGAGCATCGCGAGGTTGTCGTGCAGGCGCGCGTCGGCCGCCGCCGGCAGCTCGGGGCCCGCCGCCAGCGCCGCCTCGGACCAGCCGATCGCTTCGCTCAAGAACGAGAGGCGCAGGAACAACGGCACGACGTCGGCGACGAGCTGTACGCCGAGCTCGATGTCGTTGCGCTGCGTGAGCGACCAATTGAGCGCGGCACGGAAGTTCTCGATGTCGGGCCGCAGCCGCGCGAGCCAGCCCGGCTGCGCGACCTCGGCCCACTCGCGATATGCATCGCTCGCGGCGCCCGCGAAGAACCTCGCATGCGCGACCGCGATCGTGCGGCTTTCGCCGCTCTCGGCGAGCCGTTCGCCGGCGTACTCGGCGATCGTCTGTAGCAGGTGATAGCGCTGCGCGGTTTCGTCGACGTCGGCGACGACGAGCGACTTGTCGACCAGCGCCGAAAGCAGATCGAGGACCGCCCACTCGTCGAGCGCCTCGCCGGCGCACACCGCGCCGGCGGCCTCGAGCGTGAACCCGCCGCTGAAGGCCGCGGTACGGCGGAAGATCGCCTTTTCGTCGTCCGAGAGCGCGTCGTAGCTCCAGTCGATGAGGGCGCGCATCGTCTGCTGGTGCGGCAACGCCGTGCGGTTGCCGCCGGTGAGCACGCGAAACCGTTCCGCGAGCCGCCGCGAAAGCTCGTCGACCGAGATCATGCGCACGCGCGCGGCCGCCAGCTCGATCGCCAGCGCGATCCCGTCGAGCCGCGCGCAGATGTCGTCGACGACGCGCGCGTTCGCCGCCGTCACGTCGAAACGCGGGTTGGCGAGCTTCGCGCGATCTGCAAAGAGCTGCGCGGCGGAAGCCGCGTCCAGCGTCGCCAAGCGGTAGACCTGCTCACCCGGAACGTTCAGCGGCTCCCGGCTGCTCGCCAGGAGCGTGACGTGCGGGCAGCTTGCGATCACGGCTGCGGCGACGCGCGCCACCTCGGCCGACTGCCGCTCACAGTTGTCGAGGACGATCACGATGTCACGCTCGCGCAGGTGCGCGAGCAGCATGTCGAACGCGCTCTCTTCCCCGCGTTTCGTCACCCCGATCCCCGAGAGGACCGTGCTCGCGACGAGCGCGCCGTTTTCGAGCGGAGCGAAGTCGACGAACCAGGTGCCGTCGCGCGGATCGCCGCGGACTTCGGCGGCGCGCAGGGCAACGCGGGTCTTGCCGACACCGCCGGTGCCGACGATCGTCACCAGACCCGGCGCGCTCACAAGCTCGACGACGCGCTGCACGTCGGCCGCGCGGCCGACGAAGCTCGTCGCCTGGCGCGGTAGGTTGCCGCGCGGCGGCGCGGGCGCGGCGCTCGCACCGGCCTGGCCTGACGTGCCGTGAACGGCACGCGCCCTCGGCGGCGGCGCAAGGGCGATCCGCACGGCCGGCGCGAGCTGCGGCAGGTGCGTCTCGAAGTCGGCGTGCGCGTCGAACCAGTGCCGCCGCTTGAGATAGAACTCGGCCGAGTCGGTCGGCAGGACGTTCTCGACGCGCACGGGCAGGACCGCGATCCCGTGACTGAAGGCGATCTCAAGCTCGCTGAGCACCGCCTCCGAACGGTTGGCGTTGCGCGAGAACACGAGCACGACGATGCGGCTCGCCACGATCGCGTCGACCAGGAACTTCGCGTAGGAGGCGCCCGGCGTTCCGTCGCGCGGCGCGATCCAGCAGCTCACGCCGTCGGCTTCGAGCGCGGCGCAGATCGCGTCCGCGCGCGCCCGGTCTTTCGACGAGTAACTGATGAAGACGTCGTGCGCGGGCCCGCGCTTCGTGGCCCGCGCCACTATCGCCGAGACACTAGCGTGCTGTCACTACAGGGTCGGGCTGAAGTTCAGATTCTTCACCAGGAACGCGTAGCGATCGGCGACGTCGTCGATGATCTTCTCGGTCGGCCGGCCGGCGCCGTGACCGGCCTTGGACTCGACGCGCAGCAGGACCGGCGCGTCACCGGACTGCGCGTGCTGCAGTGCGGCGGCGAATTTGAACGAGTGTGCCGGAAAGACGCGATCGTCGTGATCGGACGTCATCACCAGCGTCGGCGGGTACGCCGTGCCGTCCTTGACGTTCTGATACGGCGAGTAGGCGAAGAGGTACTTGAACTGATCGGCCGACGCTTCCGACGAGCCGTAGTCCGTCACCCAGGCCTTGCCGACGGTGAACTTCTGGAAGCGCAGCATGTCGAGCACGCCGACCTCCGGGATGGCCGCGCCCCACAGGTCCGGACGTTCGGTGATCGCGGCGCCGACCAGCAAGCCGCCGTTCGAACCGCCGTTCGCGGCGAGCTTCGGCGTCGAGGTGATCTTCTTGTCGATCAGCATCTGGGCCGCGGCGATGAAGTCGTCGAAGACGTGCTGTTTGTTCGCCAGCCGCCCGGCGTCGTGCCAGGCGTCGCCGTACTCGCCGCCGCCGCGCAGGGTTGCGACCGCGTACGCGCCGCCCATCTGCAGCCACATCGCGACCGACGACGAGAACGCGGGCGTGATCGAGATGTCGAACCCGCCGTAGCCGTACAGGATCGTCGGCGTCGAACCGTTGAGCGGCATGTTCTTGCGATGCACGACGAACACCGGAATTCGCGTGCCGTCCTTCGACGTCGTGAACAGCTGCTCGGTGACGTACGGCGTCGAATCGAATGCGACTTTCGGCGCGATCGCCACGCTGCTCTTGCCGGTCACCGTGTTGAAGCGGTAGATCGTCGGGGGGTACGTGTACGACGTGAAGGAGTAGTACGCGATGCGATCGTCGCGATGGCCGCCGGGCAGGCCGCCGCTCCCGATCCCCGGGAGTGCGATCGTACCGAGCGCGCGACCCTTCAGATCGAAGACGCGAACCAACGAGTGGGCATCGTGCAGATAGGCGACGTAGAAGCGGTTGCCGAGCAGGCTCACGCCCTCCATCGTGTCGGCACTCTGCGGTACGATGTCGTGCAGCCTATGGGTCGGATCGTTGAGATCGAGCCACGTCAGCCGGCCGCGCTGTGCGTGCAGGTTGGTTTGGATGTACAGCCGCGTCCCGTCGTCGCCGACCGGCGAGTACTGGACGTTCGGATCCAGCGCAAAGACCAGCCGTAAGGCGGACTCGGGCTCAGCGGTGCGCTTCCAGGACAGGCTGTTACCGTCGCCCTTCGAGAGGTAGAAGAAGTCGTAGCGCTGATCTTCGGTGCGCCCGGCCGCCATGAACTGATCGTTCGGTGCGGTGTAGACGAGCCGATCGGCGGACTGCGGCGTTCCGAGCCGGTGGTAGTACATTTTTTGCGCGCCGAGTGCGCTGAGAGTGGCGTTGCCTGCGCCGGCTTGCGGCGGATCGTAGGCTTCATAATAAAAGCCGCTGTCGCCGGTCCACAACGCGCCGGAGAACTTGCTCCACTGCAGCGCATCAGCACGGTCGGTGCCGGTCGCCACGTCCTTGACGTGCCAGGTCTGCCAGTCGGAGCCCGACGATTGCGTGGCATATGCCATCAGCGTCCCGTCGTGGGTGAAGCTGGAGCCCGCCAGCGCGACCGTTCCGTCGGCGGCCAGCCTGTTCGGGTCGAGCAGAACGCGTGGCGTTCCGTGCTCGCCGCGCCGCACGAAGAGCACGCTCTGGTTCTGGAGACCGGTGTTGCGGGTGAAGAACCACCATGGACCTTGGTGGAACGGGGCGCCGACCTTCTCGTAGTCGAGCAGCTTGCGATAGTCGTCACGAATCGCCGTGCGTTGCGGGATCGCGTCGAGATACTGGCGCGTCAGATCGCCTTCGGCTTTGACCCACGCCGTCGTCTGCGGTGCGTCGACGTCTTCCATCCAGCGATACGGATCGGGAACGGTGGTCCCGAAGTAGGTGTCGCTCACGGCTCCGCGCGGTGCATCGGGATAGGCCAACTTGGCGAGCGCGGGCAGCGCGGCCGAAACGGTGACCGCGGCCGCCGCAAAGAGAAACAAGAGGCGACGCATAGCTCCGCCACTTCTCCGCAGGAAAGCGGAGCCGCCTGCCATTGCAGGCGGGCTACACCGGTGGCGCCTGCACCCCGTGCGCGAAGGCCTCGAGTCGCAGCCGGTCGATCGAGCGCACGCGGCCGCGGTCGAGCGCCACCGCCTGCGCGTTCTTGAGGCGGATCAGCGCCCGGGCGGCCATGTCCCGAACGGTTCCGGCGGCGGCGGCGATCTGGGCCTGCGAGAGGTTCTCCACGCCGGGCAGCCCGGGGGCCATTCCGGTCGTCGCTTGCGCGTACGACATCAAGAACTTGGCGACGCGCTGGAGGACGTGCGCGAAGGCCAGGTCGGCGATCGTGTCGATCGACCGCCGGCGCGCCTGCGAGGCCGCGGCCAGAAAGCCGAGTGCCAGCTCGCTGTCGTTGCGCACGGCGTGGAGGACGGCCTCGGAGGGGACCAGCACCACCGAGCAGTCGGTCAGCGCTTCGGCGCGCGTCGTCGCGCCGCCGCCGTCGAAGGTCCCCGACTCGTTGAGCGGATCGTGGGTCAAGCGCTCGCCGAGGGCATGCGTCTTGCCGTCGGGCGAGAGGAGCGTGTAGACGATCTTGCCGCTGCGCACGAAGCCGAGGTACGGCCACATCTCGCCCTCGTCGAAGCACGTCTCGCCGGTGCGGTACGACCGCTCGGTCGCGACCGCGGCGAGCTCGTTGATCGTGGTCTGCTTGGCGTTCGCGAAGGGCGCGCAATGGGAGAGGAACGTCGCCGTGTCGGCACGTTCGTCGATGCGCTCGAGCCGAATCGTCCAACGGCCGCTGCCCAGGTTTCGGGCGTCCCAGGAGAAACGCCCCGGCCGGTACTGCTGAAACTCGTTGCGCAGCGAGCGCGGATCGCTCTCCTCGTGCAGCTCCACGGCGCCGCCTACGGGCAGCTTGTCGAAAGCCTCGAAAATGCGCGCGCTTCTATTCGACGCGGGCAGCGTGCGGGCGTCGATCGTGATCGATGCGACGCGGGTCGTGGGCATCGCGGTGGGATGCGGGCGCAGGGGGCCCATTCCCTGCGGGGAGAACCGCCACAGGTGCCTTCGCTGCGCAGCTGGGCCGCGCGCGCTGCGCGCGCGCTCGACATCCTCGCCGTCGTGGTCGTTCTGGTCGCCGTCGCCCGCTTCGTCGTCCTGCCGCGCCTGCACCGCGACATCGTCCAGGCACCGCCGGTGTCGGTGGCGACGCTCGACGGCGGCCGGTACGACCTGGTGCATCGCCGAGGCCGGATCGTCTTCCTCGATTTCTGGGCGACGTGGTGCGATCCGTGCCGCGCGTCGATTCCGCTGGTCCAGCACTTTCGCCGAACGCATCCCGGGGTCGACGTAATCTCGATCGACGTCGGCGAGATCCCGGCGACGGTTCGCCCGTTCGCGGAGCACTTCAAGATGGTCGATGTCGCGCTCGACCCGGACATGACGGTTTCTCACGCCTTCGGCATCACCGGTTTCCCGACGCTCTTCGCAATCGACGGAACCGGCCGCGTCGTCGGGCGCTGGATCGGCTTCGATCCCGACATCGAACGCGAGATGAATGACACCGTCGCCCACATCGGAGCCCGCAAAACCGCTTCGTTATAGGTTATCTGCCGCGGAAGTCGGGTTTGCGCTTTCCGAGGAAGGCGCTCGAGCCCTCGCGGAAGTCGTCGGTCATCACCGCGCGTCCGAACAATTGCGCTTCGAGGGCGAGCCCGTCGTCGAGAGAGAGCGAACCCGCCGCGGCGACGGCGCGCTTCGCGGCGCCGACGGCAAGCGGCGCCTTCGATGCGATCAGGTCGGCGATTCGCCGCGCCTCGGCCTGCAGCTCGTCGAAGGGCACGACGCGCTGGACCAGTCCGACGCGGAGCGCCTCCGCCGCGTCGATCATCTCGCCGGTCAGGCAGAGGTACATCGCCATCCCCTCGCCGACCAACCGCGCGGCGCGCTGGGTCCCGCCGTAGCCGGGCAGGATCCCCAGGTTCACCTCGGGCTGGCCGAACCGCGCGTTCTCGCTTGCGATCCGGATGTCGCAGGCCATCGCGAGCTCGCAGCCGCCGCCCAGGGCGAAGCCGTTGACCGCCGCGATCACCGGGACGTGCATTCGCTCGAGCGCCCGCGTGAGCGCTTGTCCCCTGCGGGCTTGCGCCTCCGCGGCGCGAGCGCTCGGCAGCGCGTTGAGCTCGCTGATGTCGGCGCCGGCCGCGAACGCTTTGGGCCCGGTACCGGTCAAGATCACGGCGCGCACGTTCTCGTCGGCGTCGAGCTCCGCGAACGTCCTGGACAGCTCGTCGAGCATCTGAAGGTTAAGGGCATTTAATACGCTCGGCCGATTCAACCTCACGGTTGCAACGGCTCCGGCACTCTCGACAGCGATCGTTTCCATCGAGGGCCGCCGTACCACGGGGTTCTCGGAACGCCCTCCCCTCTGCTATGGTGGGGGGAGCCATGCGAACCGCTTATCACCAGGCGCTTGAGAACACGCGCCTGGATGTCGTCCGATTGGGCGCGCTCGTCTCCGATGCGATTCGCTCCGCGACGCAAGCTCTCGAGCGGCGCGACGTCGTGCTCGCGGGCCGCGTGGTCGCCGGCGACGACGAGATCGACGACACGCGGCGCCGTGTTGAAACATCGTGCATCGAGCTGATCTGGAAGCAGCAGCCGGTGGCCGGTGAGCTCCGGCAGATCGCCGGGATGCTGCAGATCGTCACCGATCTCGAGCGCATCGGCGACTACGCCGTCGACATCGCCAAGAACGCCATCAAGCTCGCCGACGTCGCCGTCCGACCGGCGAGCGTCGAGGTGGGGCGGATCGCGAACCTGGCCTACGAGATGCTCCAAGACGTCATGCGGGCGTACCGTGAGGGCGACGCGGCCCTGGCCGACGACGTGATCGAGCGCGACGACGACGTGGATGTGCTCTATCGCAACGGAATCGAGGCGCTTCAGGCGGAGATGCAGCACGATCCGGGTACGGTACCAGCGGGCACCCTCTTGCTCTTCGTCGTCTCGATCATCGAGCGCGTCGGGGACCGGGCGCAAAACATCGCTTGGCACACCAAGGACATCTACTCATGACGAGATTCCCCGCCGCCATCATCCTCGCGCTCATCCTGGCCGGTTCGAGCTTCCCCGCGTTCGCCGCCGATCGCTCGGTGAAGCTCACGCTCGACGGGCGCCCGGTCGATCGTGCCGGCGGCGTCGCGCTCGTGCGCAACGGCGTCGTCTACGCCGACCTGGTCGACCTGGTGAAATCGTTCAACGGGTTGTTGACCTTTCAAGGGAACGCCGTCGAGGTTTCGATCGGCACGACCGTGGCGCGGTTCACCATCGGCAGCCGCACGATGATGATCGATCAAGGTGCCGTCACGATGCCGGGGCAGACCTTCCAGCTCAACGGCGACGTCTACGTCCCGCTGGGTACGTTCATCAATCAGGTCGCGCACGCCAAGCTGCGGGTCGACCCGAACAAATCCCACGCCGACATCTTCGTCAACTCCGACCCGCTGAGTTGATCGGAGCCCCCTTCCCTTCGCCAGGCTCAGGACAGGCTAGGCTCAGGATGACAGCACCGCTGGCGCGCGACGCCTTTGCCGTCGCGCCCGGCCTCATCTACGTCAACCATGCGGCGGCCGGCGTGTTACCGGTCGCGACCCGCGACGCGCTGCACGCAATGATCGACGACCACGCCGCGCGCGGCGTGCTGGGCACGGCGTCGCGCGAGCTCTCACTCCCGGCCTACCGCCGCCGCATCGCCGAGTTCGTCGGCGGTCGCGGCGACGAGATCGCGCTGTTGCGCAACACCGGCGACTGCGCCACGGTGCTCGCCCAAGGACTGGACCTCGGACCCGGCGACGAAGTGATCATCGGCGCCAACGAGTTCGGCTCGAACGCCTATCCCTGGCTCGCGCTGCGCGCGCGCGGCGTGACGGTCACCCTGATCGACGCCCCGCGCGAACGCATGACGCCGGACGTCCTACGCGGCTACATCTCGCCGCGCACCAAAGTCGTCGCCGTCTCCTGGGTGACGTTCGACGACGGCTACCGTCACGATCTCGCTGCCCTCACGGAGGTCGCGCACGCGCGCGGCGCGCTGTTCGTCGTCGACGTCATGCAAGGCCTCGGGGCGTTTCCGCTCGACGTCAACGCGACCGGCGTCGACGCGGTCTACGCCGGCGGCGCGAAGTGGCTCATGGCCCTCCAAGGCGTCAGCTTCTTGTGGCTGCGCGCCGCGCTGCTCGACCGCGTCGCGCTTCGTCTTCCCGGCTGGCGCTCCGTCGCCGACATGTGGGATTTTCTGGACTATGCGCAGCGGCCCGCGCCGAACGCGACGCGCTACGAAGGCGGCACGGTCAACATCATCGGCGCGCTGTCGCTGGCGACGTCGATCGACGTCCTCGCCGCCGCCGGGATCGAACGCATCGCCGCGCACGTCCTCGCGCTGACCGACCAACTCGCCGACGGACTGCAGTCACGCGGCTGGACCGTCCTCGGCGACCGTTCGCGCGACGACGTGAAATCCGGCATCCTGACCTTCCGCCGCGACGACGTCGACCCCATCGCACTCGGCAAGCGCCTCGGCGCTGCCGGCATCTGTGCCACCTACCGGGCCAACGGCATCCGCATCGCCCCCCACGGCTACAATACCGGCGACGAAATCAACGCCATCCTCGACGCGCTGGACTAGATTCGCCGCTACTTGCCGCCGCCCGAGTCGGCGGCGAAGATCCCGGCGAACAGGTTGATCACGATACCGACGATGACCGAGTTGTACGCAAACGAGATGATCGAGTGCGCGATGACCTCGCGGCGGACGCGCGTCGCGGTAACCTGAGGGTCCGACACCGCGAACGACGTGCCCAAGCAGAAGGAGAAGTACGCGAAGTCCCAGTCCGAAGGTTCGTCGGTCCCAGGGAACTTGATTCCGCCGCACTCCGTGCCGTCACCGTTGTCGTCGTACCAGTACAGGTGCGCGTAGCGGAACGTGTAGAGCGTGTGCACGAGGAACCAACCGACGCTGATCGCGACGAAACCGAGAAGGTACGCTTCCCAGCGTTCGAAGATGTTCTGCACTTTGGGTCCATGACCGAGGATCGCGATCGCCGCGACGAGCCCGACGACGACGGCGACCAGGACGATCGCGGCGATCAGGTTGCGGCCGGGATCCTCGAGTGCCGCGCGCGCGCGCGTCTCCTGCGGATCGCTATGAAGACCGCCGCGCCACAAGAATCCGAGCAGCAGGAGTATGCCCGCGTCGTAGGCGGCGACGAAACGCGTCGCGCCGTGCAGCCACGTCGGCACCATGAAGTACACGATCGCGGCCACGACCGCGGACGTCCCGAAGGCGGCGACGCGATACTTTTTGAGCCACGCGCGCCCGTGGGCCTGGGCGGCGGTTGTCAGAAGCCGTCGTCCGCGATCCGGCAGGAGGCCATGATCGCGTCGCTCATGCCGTGGATCACGCGTTTGTCGGCGGGCGCGACCGTAGCGAGGATTCCGCCCAACCGCGTGTGCTCGCCGGTGACGAAGTAGTACGGGCAAAGCCGAACGCGACCGTCCATCTCCTTGGTTTCGCCGCTCGATTCGCTCAGGAATGGCACGCGCACGCGCTTGCCCTTGTGGAAGCGCTGCAAGATGTAGGGTGTTGTCGGGAACGATGCGAGCGCAGCGTGCAGCGCTTCGCGCCACGCTTCGCGGGTGAGGTCGTTGGCGACTTTCACTCCGCGCGATCCCCAGGCTAGCTCACTGAAGCCGGATGGCTTGAGCACGTAGTCGCGTTCGCTCTTACCGAGGTCCTCGAGTTGCGACCACTGCTGCACCGGCACGCCGTTTGCGCTCAGACCCATGATCGCCGCCTGCGGCGGGACCGGGCGGGGGTCGACGATCCAGGTCTGCGGGAAGATTCCCAGCAGGCGCTCGTCGATCGCATCGCCCAACTCGGCGCGCCAAAGCTTGCGCAGCAGCGGATGGTGGAACAGCGCGAAGGACGCCTTCTCTTCGAGGTGCGCCTTCGGCGGCGGCGTCATGCGCACGCGATTGTGCCGTGCCGCGTACAAGATCAGCTCTTGCTTGGGGACGTTGAGCAGATCGAACAACTCGAAGTTCCGGTACAGGACATCGATCTTCGTCTCGCGGCCGTCTTCACGCCGAACGAACAGCGCGTCTTCGGTGAAGACGATCTCTTGCGGCTCGCAGACCACGACGTCGGCGACGCCGAGCGCATCGATCCGCGCCGCGAGCCAGGTGAGCTCGTTGCGATAGTCCGACGATTCGGCGCTGACGACCACCGCGACCGTCGGGTGCTCGACCGCCGCGACCGAGACGGCCATCTGCGCGAAGCTCTCGGCCATCCCGTCGGCGCCGCCGACGCTGTCGATCCCGACCTCGCAGTACGTGCGCGCGAGTGCGCCGGTGAAGCCCATCCCGCCCGGGACGCTGTCGAGTTCGCTGGCGACGTAACCGTCGTCGGCGAGGATGAGGTCGGGGCGGATCACGCGTGGGACGTCCTGCTTGAACCGGTTCTGCCGCGCGAGCCGCACGATCTGCTCGGGCTTGCCGCGGTCGAGCTCCTCGGCGATGAACGCCGGCGCGCTTCCCCGCGCGCTGCGCAGGTAGAGCGCGTTGAGCGCGCGGTAGAATGCCAGCAAGTCGTCGCCGAGCGTCTCGATCGCCGCGACGGTCGCGGGTTTGAGTGGGAACGGATCCGGGCTGACGCGCCAGGCGACCCCGGTATCGGTCCCATCGGGGGTGCGGAAGAGACCGCGCGGGAGGTGTTCGGTGACGTACCGGGCTCGACCGACCGCGTCGAGCTCCGGGGCCACGCTGGTACAGGGCATCAGGGGCGTCGACACCGCATTTCGGTGCCTAGGAACCACGAAGCCCGGGTCAGGTTGCGCCGGACCCCGGCGTTATTTCAGGGGAACCGCGCCGGGAAGGAGCAGCGCGTGCTCGATGATCACCGTCGCATCGCGGTATGCCAGCGTGAGGTGCAGAGTGTACTGCAGGCCGAGCGGAGCGAGCGCGACGTCCTGCACCGCGCGTGACGCCGAGGCGCCCGGCAGGACGTCGATCGAGGTCGTGTGGTTAAAGGAGCCCGACGCGCTCTTGAAGGTTTCGGTCACCGCGACGGTCTGCCCGCTGTCGGGCGCGCCCGCGCAGGCGGTAACCGTGACCGGCTGATTGCCGACCGGGAACGTGTCGTGCGTGCAACGCGACGCCGGCTGTCCGGGTTGCCCGAGCGCGGGGCCGATCCCAGCGGCAAACAGCGCGAGGACCGCGACGAAGGTGCGCATGTCGGGTCAACGCATTCGACGAGGCCGCCGTTGCGCATCCTCCGAATCGTAGCCTGGACACCGAATGCCTTCGACACCATCCATCGACCTCATCGCACTCGACCTCGACGGAACGCTGCTGGCGCCCGACGAGACGATCAGCGTACGAAACCGCACGGCGATCAAAGACGCGCTGACCGCCGGGGTCCGCGTCGTTCTGGTGACCGGGCGCGGCGTCGACGTGCCGATTCGCGTCTCCAAGGAGCTGGGCCTCAACCTGCCCGTGATCTGCTGTCACGGGGCGTTGACGAAAGACTTCGGCGCGAACAAGACGCTCGAGCACGTTCCGGTGCCGCTCGAGTACGCGAAGCCGATGGTGGAGTTCGCCGAGCGGGAGGGGCTCGCGATCGCGATCTACGTCGAGGAGGCGTTCTACCGGCTGCAGGGCTCGCACATCTACATGGACGACATGCGCGGACCAGGCTGGTTCGAAGCACCGTCGCTGCACGACATGCTCACCGAAGCGCCGACGTTTCTGCGCTTCCTGGGCGAGGAGTCGGTCACGCAGATCGTGCGCGCGTTCGGCGATCTCCCGCTGAGCTTTCGTCACGAGACGTGGTGCGACTTCGTCGAGTGCGCCGTGCTGAACCGCCATGCCAGCAAGAAGAACGCGCTGGCGAAGCTGTGCGCGGACTTCGGGATCCCGTCCGAACGCGTCATGGCGGTGGGCGACTCGCGCAACGACGTGCCGATGCTGCGCTGGGCGGCGATCGGCGTCGCGATGGGCAACGCGCTGCCCGAGGTCCGGCAGTCCGTTCCGTACGTGACCGCTGCGAACGACCGCGACGGCGTCGCGCTGGCGATCGAGCGGTTTTGTCCGCCGCAATCGAAGAAGTCGGCCTGACGATGCAGCCCGCTGCACCGAGTCCCGAGTACGAGAACGCGTTGCGCACGCTGCTCGCGCGCCGCGATTGGGAAGCGCTGCGCGAGTTCACGCGCGAGCAGAACCAGATCCCGGACGACGTGTACGAGAAGGATCAGCAGTTTTGGGAGGTGCTGCTGCACAAGCTCACCTGCAACCGCATCGATCTGCTCGGCCTGCACGACGAATCGCGGGCCTGGTTGAGCGAACGCGGCTACACCAGCGACTTGGGCGGAAACTGAGTGCCGCTCGTGCACGTGCTCGCCTTCGCGCGCTTGCGCGAGCTGCTCGGCTTCGGCGCCCGGGAGCTCGAGGTGGACGACGGAACGACGCTCGACGACGTGTGGGTTCGGCTGTCGCGCGATGCGCCCGGCCTCGACGGGCTCCGCTCGTCGACGCGCTTCGCCCGTAACGGCGCGCTGGCCGACGGCGGGACGCTGCTGCGGGAAGGCGATGAGGTCGCTCTGTTGCCCCCCGTCGGCGGCGGCTGACGTGATCGAGTTGACGGCCCAGCCGCTCGACGTCGGCGCCATGACGCGTTCGGTGCAAACGGATGCTCACGGAGCGGTCGTGACGTTCCTGGGCACGACGCGCGAGACGTCACCCGGCGACCCGCGGCCCGTCGCGGCGCTCGAGTACGAGGCGTATCCGGCAATGGCGGTCGCCGAGATGGAGACGATCGCGCGCGAGGCTCGCGAACGCTTCGGGCCGCTCGAGATCGCGATGATGCACCGCACCGGGCGCGTCGCGCTGGGCGAGCCGTCGGTCGCGGTCGTCGTCGCCGCCCCGCATCGCGGCCCCGCCTTCGACGCCTGCCGCTACGCGATCGACGCGCTCAAGGCGCGAGTCGCCGTCTGGAAGCGCGAGGTGTATCGCGACGGCGGCGCGGCGTGGATCGCGAACACGCCGTCATGAATGTCACGCTGCATCACATCGACGCCGCGGCGAACCCGGTCGCGGTGCTGGAATATGAGGCGCGGCGCAAGCGCGACGTCGCGCTGGTCGTCGGGCACGGCTACTCGAGCTCGAAGCAGAATCTCGATGGGCTGTCCGCGTTCTTGGCAAGTCACGGGTTCAGCGTCTACTCGCTCGACTTTCCCGGCCATAAGCTGGGTGCGAGCGGCGGACGGCTGCGCTCGGTCGAGGATCTGTTCGACGCGATGGAAGCCGTCGTCGGGCTCGCACGCGAAGCCGGCGCGTCGACGGTCTACACCGTCGGACACAGCATGGGCGCGGCGACCGCGCTGTGCGTGGCGGGACGCGATCCGAGCATCGCGGGCGCGGTATCGATCGCAACGGGCTACGGCCGCCCGGCCGCGCTCGATGCGCTCGCGGCGCGCGGCGTCCTCGACCTGCGCTCGTCGTATGTCGACGGCTTGACGCTGCAAGAAGCGTCGAGCGAATGGCAGCCGCACCTCGACGCGGCGTTGCCGCGGCTCGCGGGCCGGCCGGTGCTGTTCGTGTCGGCCGAGCGCGACGGAATGGTCACGCGTCCGTCGGTCGAGGCGCTGTTCGAGCGCGCGAGCGAACCCAAGACGCTCGTGAGCGTCGCGAGCGATCACACCTTCGCCGGCGACAACAGCCGCAGCGCGGTCCTGCAATGGCTCGGAGCGATGCATCCGCGCCGCGCTTCGGCATCGCCTGTCGAGCCGCCGATGGTCGACGCGCCGCTGTGACGACGACGATGGCGGGTCGGTCGAGCCTGCGCCGCTACAGCCGGCATCTGCTCATCCCCGAGGTCGGCTTGGCCGGTCAAGAGCGCCTGTCGCGCGGACGCGTGCTCGTCGTCGGCGCCGGCGGACTCGGCTCGCCGGTGTTGGCCTATCTCGCCGCGGCCGGGGTCGGGCGCATCCTGGTGATCGACGACGACACGGTCGACGTCACGAACTTGCAGCGGCAGATCCTGTACTATACGAGCGACGTCGGCGCATCCAAGGCGCAGCGCGCCGCCGAGCGGTTGCGCGCGCTCAACCCGCAGATCGTTGTCGACGCGCTGCCGATACGCTTCGAAGCGTCCAACGCGCGCGAGCTCGTTCGGCTGGTCGATGTGGTCGTCGACGGCAGCGACACCTTCGCGACGCGCTATCTCGTCAACGACGCGTGCGTGCTCGAAGGAAAACCCGACGTGCATGGGTCGATCTTTCGTTTCGACGGCCAGATATCGGTCTTCGGCGCGCCGGGCGGTCCGTGTTATCGCTGCCTCTATCCGGAGGCACCGCCGGAGCATCTCGTGCCGTCGTGCAGTGAGGGCGGCGTGCTGGGCGTCCTGGCGGGGATGGTCGGCTCGTTCCAGGCGAACGAAGCGATCAAACTGCTGCTGGGAATCGGGACGCCGTTGATCGGCCGGCTGCTGCTGATCGACGCGCTCGATGCGCGCGTGCGCGAGTACGCGTTGGCGCGCGATCCGGTGTGCCCATTGTGCGGCGACGCGCCGACGATCCGCGAGGTCGGCACCGTACCGGAACGCGCTGCGCCGGAGTCGACCGTTCCCGAGCTCGACCTGGAGGCGTTCGACCGCGTGCTGGCCGCCGGCGCGGTCGTGCTCGACGTCCGCGATCCGCACGAGCGTGCGCTCGGCGAAGTCCCGGGCGCGATCGCGATCCCGGCGACGACGCTCGAAGCGCGCATGCACGAGCTCGACACGGCCAAGACGTACGTCGTCGCGTGCCGCGTCGGCGCGAAATCGCGCTGGGCCGCGGAGCGCCTCAAGGAAGCCGGCTTCGGCAGGGTCTATCACCTGCGCGATGGTCTTCTCGCCCTGGCGGCACGCGACGATGCGTTCGATCTGTTCTAGCCGCTGTATCGCCGGATTGGTGCTCGCGGCGCTATTGTGCAGGCCGTGCGTCGCGCTTGCCGACGATCGCGCCTCCGTCGATGCGGGCCGTGCCGCAGCACGGGGCGTTCTGATTCTGCGCGATCCTCGTTTCTGCGGAATCGCGCTCTTCCGTGAGCGGTGCATCGCCGACGTCGATGCGTATCTCCACGGTCGCGGCGACACCGACTTTGGACATGTCCCGCACGTCGGGCCACATCCTGCGACCGGCCTTCGCGCCTTCGTCGCCAATGGCGATCGCGACGGCTACGACAGCGCGCTGTCGTGGATCAACAACGTCCAGGCCGTCCCGCCACAGTGGGGCGCGAATCCCCGTGACGCCGCGCTCTACGATGCAGGAGTCCTGGACGTGTTCCTCGCCGCGGCGGGTCCGAACGAGCTTACCGCCATGACGATGGCGGCCCCGGCGGCCGACCTCGCCGTTCATGCCTACCAGATTCCGAACGGTGCGTTGCCGCTCGACGTCGCGCCGTTGCGAGCACTGAACATGACGCGGCCCAACGTCGGCCACGTGCTTCCGTTCGCGCGCGACCTGACGGTCGCCGTGCGGAGAGATTTCCCGGTCGACCCGATCTTCGTGCTCTCTCCTGCCGATTCGGCTATCGCCGACGTGCAGCTGGGTCTCGCCTCGCAATCGCTGGGTGAGCTGATGCATGCGCCGTTCTGGCTGGGCCAGATCGACATCCAGCGGTTCGTGTCGACGGTGGCGGACCGATACGACGAACTGCTTCCGGGCAATCCGCCGGCGTCGGCCGGCCTGCGCGCGCGTGCACAGGTCGATGCTTCGTATGACGCCGCCGCAGCGCTAGCCGCAGGCCAGGCGCTGTCGACGCGCCTTGGAGAACGCGTATCGCCGCTGCGCTTTCAGCGTTTCGTGCTGGGAATCGGCGTCGGACAACTCGCCTACGGCGCGGCGATTAGCCGTGATCCGAGTGCCGCGCGTACGCTGCTCGACTCCGTCGCCGCGTCTCCGGCACTCGACGACGCGATTCCGGGTTGGTCGGGTGCTCGAGCCTCCGGGGCGTCGATCGGCGCATCGGACTGGCTCGCGCAACGTGCCTACGCTATGCGGCTCGTCGATCTCATCCAGAAACCGAGTCGCTCGTGATCCAAGTTTTCCCGACCAGCTTCGCTGAGGCGCGCGTCTTCGTCCCCGACGTCTATTCCGACGATCGTGGGTTCTTCAAAGAGACGTGGTCCGATCCGAAGTACGCGGATCTCGGGTTTGACCTGCGTTTCGCGCAGGACTCGTCGTCGCGGTCAAGCCGCAACGTGCTGCGGGGCTTACACTACGACTTTGAAATGGCCAAGCTCGTGCAGTGTCTGCACGGGCGCATCTGGGATGCGATCGTCGACCTGCGTCGTGATTCGCCGACGTATCTGCAGTGGGAAGGTTTCGAGCTGACCGACAGCAACCACAAGCAGCTGTTCGTGCCGGCCGGTTTCGCTCACGGCTTTCTCGCCCTCGAAGACGGCGTCGTCGTCTCGTACAAGAATAGCGTGCCCTACGATGCGGCCAGAGAAGGCGCCGTCTCATGGCGAAATCCGCGCATCGGGATCGCTTGGCCGCTGCGCGGCGAGCCGAAGCTCTCGCCGAAGGACGCCGCGATCCCCGAAGATTACCTGCCGTGATCGCGCGTCCGTTCGGCCCGCTCGACAGGAGCGTCCCGATCGTGGGTCAAGGCACGTGGAACGTTCCGCTGCGCGGCGAGCGTGCCGATGAAGCGAAGCGCGCGCTGCGCCGTGGCGTCGAGCTCGGCATGGTGCACATCGACACGGCGGAGATGTACGGTGACGGCGGGGCGGAGCGGCTCGTCGGAGAGGCGATCCGCGGATTACCGCGCGAGCAGCTGTTCATCGTCTCGAAGGTGCTGCCGTCGAACGCTACCTTCGAAGGCACGCTTCGCGCTTGCGATGCGTCGCTCAAACGGTTGGGGACGAGCTATCTGGATTGTTATCTCCTCCACTGGCGCGGCAGCGTGCCGCTGGGCGAGACGATACGGGCGCTGGAGAAGCTCGTCACCGACGGCAAGATCCGCGCGCTCGGCGTGAGCAACTTCGACGTCGCCGACCTCGAAGAGGCGCAGGCGGCGCTCGAACGCGAGCCGATCGCCTGCAACCAAGTGCTGTACCATCTCGGCGAGCGCAGTGTCGAACAGCACGAGCTCCCATTCTGCCGCGAATATCGGATCGCGATCGTGGCCTACACGCCGTTCGGCCGCGGTGACTGGGCCGACGGACCCGGTGCGCGTACGATCGGCGAGGTCGCGCGCAAGCACGACGCGACCCCGCACCAAGTGATTCTGGCATTTCTCACCCACGACCCGATCGTGTTCGCGATCCCGAAGGCCGCGACCGTCGAGCACACGCAAGAGAATGCCGGCGCAGGTGATCTGCAGCTCGACGACGCCGACGTCGAGGCGATCGACCATGCCTTCCCCGTGCGACGGCGCCGTGGAGGTCTGCCAACCTTGTAACGCCGCGGCGCTGACGGCGGCGGTCAAGCGCGCGGCGGTGGAGTGCGGCGCGCGGGCGGTGCGAATCGCCGGCGCGCATGCCGATGCCTCGACGCGCGCGCGAATGAACGCCGCGTTCGAACGCGGCGACCTCGCGACATGGTCGTACGACGATGCGTACGCGGGTGCCGCAAGCGATCCCGCGACGCTCCTGCCCGGAGCTCGCAGCGTGGTGTGCATCGCGGTGCCGTATGCGACGCGTCCGCCCGCGGAGCGCCCCGGCCGTGGGCGCGTCTCGGCGTACGCGTGGTCGCGTGACTACCATCAGCGCATGCGGACGCTGCTGCGCGATCTCGCCGCGCGCATCGATGCGCTCGCCGGGGACGCGGTGACGCGGGTCGCCTGCGATACGGCGCCGCTGGCGGAGCGCGCTTTTGCGGCCCGCGCCGGACTGGGTTGGATCGGCAAGCACACGAGCCTCATCGTCAACGGGCTCGGATCGGCGGTGTTCTTGGGCGAGATCGTGACGACGCTCGAGCTCGAGGCCGATCCGGCGCTTCGCACGTCGTGCGGCGCGTGCGCGCGCTGCGTCGACGTCTGCCCAACCGGAGCGCTGCGGGGGGACCGCACGATCGACGCGACGCGCTGCATCAGCGACATGACGCAGCGGCGCGACGCGATCCCGCCGGCGCTGCGGCCGCTGGTCGGGACGTGGGTGTGGGGCTGCGATCTGTGCAACGACGCCTGTCCGCCGAGCATCCGCGCCGGCCGCGCGGGCGAAGCGGCGTTCGCGCCGCTGGACGCCGACCTTGCCGAACCGGATCTGCAGGCGCTGTTGCGCCTGCGCGGTCGCCCGTTCGCGCGGGTGCGCGAAACGGCGATGGGCTGGCGCGGTGCATCGGTGTTGCGCCGCAACGCAGCCGTCGCGCTGGGCAACGGTCTCGACCGCGCCGACGTCCCCGCCTTGGCCGAAGCGCTCATCGGCGACCGCAGCGCGCTAGTCCGCGGACATGCCGCCTGGGCGCTGGGACGGATACGGTCGCCGCGAGCGCTTGCCGTGCTGCGGGCCGCTCGAGCGACCGAGCAGGACGCGACCGTACGCTCGGAGCTCGATGCCGTGTTGGAACCCAGCATAGCCGGAGGGGCGTTGTGTACCTAAAGCATCATGATGATCCGTCGAACGTTTGCATTGCTCTCCGGCGCCGCTTTCCTGGGCTTGGCCGTTCCAGCGTCCCCCGCCGGGGCGCAGGACGATCTGTACGGGCGCATGCAGCGCGTCAACAGCGGGCTCAACAGCTATCAGGCCGACGTGACGGTCGCGATTCAGCTCCACACCTTCCCGTACCTGAGCCCCACGCTCGAAGGCAAGGCGTTCTTCAAGCGCCCCGACCGCAGCGCCGTGCAGTTTCAAGCGGTCCCTGCCCTCGCCGGCCAGCTCAAGAAGGTCGTCGGGCAAATCGAGCCGCCGTCCGATTGGCCCAAGCTATACGACGTCAGCCAGACGTCCGACGACGGCGCGAACGCGCTGTTCAAGCTCGTCCGCAAGAAGAACGGGCGGATCGATCACGTCGACGTGAAGGTCGACGACAAGACCGCGACCGTCAGCGAGATGACCTACTTCTACAAGGACTCCGGCGGGACGATCAAGTTCACCAACACGTACGATCAGATCGCGGGCAACTTCGTGCTCAAGCAGCAGACCGGCAAGGTCGACATCCCGCACTACAACGCCGACGTGAGCTCGACGTTCGCGAACTACAAGATCAACGTTCCGGTCGACGACAAGGTCTTCCAGGACAGCTGAGCCCGGGGTGGTCGCCGCCTTTGCCGTCGAACCGGGACCTGGGCCGAATCCGGGGAACCATAAGGCGATGATCGATCTGATCGAGACGGTGGCGGAGCCGCTGGTCGACGCCTTCCGGCGCCCGATCACGTATCTGCGCGTCTCGGTGACCGATCGCTGCAATTTGCGCTGCGTCTACTGCATGCCCGAGGCAGGGCTGCCGTGGATCCCCAAACCCGACGTCCTGAGCTACGAGGAGGTCGCCGAGATCGTCCGGGCGGCCGCGCGCATCGGCGTTCGCAGCATCCGCCTGACCGGCGGCGAGCCGCTGATCCGCCGCAACCTCGACCGCCTCGTCGCCATGATCGCCGCGATCCCCGGGATCGACGACATCGCGCTCTCGACCAACGGACTGCTGCTCGCCGACCAAGCGCCGGCGCTGGCCGCAGCCGGCCTGCGCCGGGTGAATGTCTCCCTCGACACGCTGCAGGACGAGCGCTTCACGGCGATCGCCCGCCGCCCAGGCCTCGCCCGCACGCTGGCCGGGATCGACGCCGCGATCGCCGCGGGCCTAGGGCCGGTGAAGATCAACTGCGTGCTGATGCGGGGCACGAACGACGATGAGATCGAAGCCTTCGCCGAGCTGACGCGCAAGCGCGCCGTTCACATCCGTTTCATCGAAGTGATGCCGGTGACCGAGAACGTCGATCTCCAGCGCAACACCTGGATCTCATCCGACGAAGTGCTCGAACGTCTCGGAACCGTCGGCGCGCTGCACGCCGTCCCCAACCCGCACGGCAACGGCCCCGCGCGAACCTTTGCCTACGACGACGCCCCCGGCACCGTCGGCGTGATCTCGCCGCTCGCGCACGACTACTGCGAAACCTGCAACCGCGTGCGCCTCTCCGCCGACGGCCGCCTCAAACTCTGCCTGTTCGGCGACAACATGATCGACCTGCGCACCCCGCTGCGCACCGGCGGCGGCCAAGCCGCGATTGAATCGATCCTCCGCAACTCGATGCACATCAAACCCGAGCGCCACCACCTGCAACTCGGCGAAGCCTCCAGCCAAATGCGAGCCTTCTCCGAAATCGGCGGCTAACAGCCTGCGCTAAGCCCAAGACCCGAGCGTTCATCCCTCGACAAGCTCGGGATGACATCGCGCTGTCAACGGGTGTGGTGTCCGCCACCGTCCTGCCACCCCACCACTGTTGACGTCATTGAGAAGAACGCATTATCACCATGTCGTCGGGAGGCGCGTATGGTTGCGGAGGGGCGTTTCGCAGCGAGCGGAGCCTGGAAGGCGAGAGCGAGCGGAGAACCGAGTGAGCGAAGCGCAACGGATTGCGCGCAGCGAGCGTCCCCACCGCAACCATACGCGCCTCCCGGCGACTACGCTCTACTCGATCGACTTGCGAAAGAACGCCAGCATCCGCCCCTGCTCAGGCATGATACGAAACTCCTCAAACCCCCAAGACTTCGCCTGAGCAATTCCCCGATTGTCCCCCATCTGCAACAAAAAGGTCAACGTCTTCACCCCCCGTTTGCGCGCAATGTTCTGAACATCGGTGATCAGCTGGTTCGCGACGCCGGGCGGCGCATCGGTGCGCGTCTTGAGCGCCTCGACCATCGCGATGTCGACGCCGTTCGCCGCCTCGGGATCGACGTAGCCGACCGGGAAACGAAACACGAGTTGAACGGTGCCGAGCAGTCCGGAAACATCTTCGGCGACGAGGATCAGGCGGCGCCCTGCCTGCTGTTCCGAAAGCCACTTCTGGACGCGCGCCGGCCACGGCTCACCGGTCGGCCTCGGGCCGCCGCCGACGACACCATCGGCGACGAGCCGGTCGGCGTCGCGCGGCAACGCGTATCGGATGAAGACCCGGCTCACGCGGTTCGTTGTACGAACAGAGGAGAACGTTCTCCCGTCGGGGAGTGAGTCGGCAGCGAGGTGGGGACCGTCCCTGCGCCCCGAGAAAGGAGTCCCATGCCTTCCAAGCCTGTAGCGATTCTGGCAACCGGTGCGATCGCGATGCTCATCGCCGCGGGTTGCTCGAAGGGAAGCGATCAGTCGACCACGAGCACGACGACGTCGGCGTCCGGCGCGACATCGACCACCGCTGCTGCGTCGTCGAAGAGCGGCGTGGCTGCGCAAGGCGACCCGGCGCGTGGAAAGACCATCTTCGCCGCGAACTGCGCGAGCTGCCACGGTGCTACGGGTACGGAAGGCGGCGTCGGACCTTCGCTCAAGAACGAGAAGAGCCGCAAGAACTACGACCAGACGATTGCGTGGATTCACAATCCGACGCCGCCGATGCCCAAGCTGTGGCCGTCTCCGCTCAACGACAAGGATGTGCAGGACGTCGCCGCTTACGTCCAGAGCCTGTAGAGACTAGCGACGGCGTCGCTTCGGTGCGGGCCGTATTCGCCTTTGGCCGCGACCTTCGCCTGAGCGATCACGCCGGGCTGGCTGCCGTGGCGCGACACGGTGCAATCGTGCCGGTGCACGTGATCGACAGCGCCTCAGCGAGCCGCCTGCGCCGCTCGCCGCGACGCGCCGCATACTATTGCGCCGCGGTGCGCGCGCTCGACGAAGCGTTGCGCGCACGTGGAACCGCCCTGATCGTGCGACGCGGAAATCCCGGACCGGTGCTGCGCGCGCTGGCGCGCGCAGTCGGCGCGTCGGCCGTCGGGTGGAGCTGCAGATACGACGCGAAGAGCGTGCGGCAGGACCGCGAGCTGCAGTCGACGCTCGAGGAGGGCGGCCTGCGCGCGGTGCCCGTCCACGACGCGCTCGCCGTACCGCCCGAGGATTCGGCGGCCGCGCACCACCGCGGTGACGGATACCGCTCGTTCGTGCCGTATCACGCGCGTTGGCGCACGCTGATCCCGGTCGAAGGTGCCGCGAGCGCGACGTTCGCCGCGGTCGAGATCGCCAGCGAGCCGCTCCCGTTTCCCGAAGAGTTCGGCTCGCACGCGACCGTCGACGAAGCGGTCGGCGAAGACGCGGCGCGCGCCAAGCTGACCGCGTTCCTGGCCGGGCCGGCGCTGCAATACGGCGCGGCCCGTAATGTTCCGGCCCTGGCGGAGACGTCGCGGTTGTCGGCGGCGCTGTCGTTCGGCACGATCGCCGCGCGCGAGGTCGTGCGCGCGACGTGCGAACGCGCCGGCGACCCGTTCCTGCTGGTGGAAGAACGCACGTCCCTCAAACTCTACTTGCGCTCGCTCGCGCAACGTGACTTCTTCTTGCAGCTCGCATGGTACAACGAGTCGCTGACCGAGGAGCCACTGCAAGTCAAGATGCGCGGCTTCACCTTTGCGCGCACGCACCCGCAACTCGACGCATGGCGCAGCGGGCGTACGGGCTATCCGCTGGTGGATGCCGGGATCCGCGAGCTGCGCGCGACCGGTTGGATGCACCCGCGCGTGCGCGCGATCGCAGCGTCGTTCTTGTGCTTCGACTTGGGTGTGGACTGGCGAGTCGGGCGTGACGAGTGGGATCGCGAGCTCACCGAGGACGAGCCGGCGCTGGCCGCCGGCAACTGGCAGTGGATCGCCGGCGTCGGTGCCGATCTGGCGGCGTACCCGCGCATCTACAATCCGCGCAAACAGGCGCGGCGATTCGATCCCTCGACGGCCTACGTTCGGCAATGGATCCCGGAGCTCGCGGGGCTGTCCGACGCGGCGCTGTTCGAAGCCGAGGCCGGATACGGCGAAGCGCAGTTGCAGCTGGCGCTGTTCGGCCCGCGGTCGTATCCCGCGCCGATCGTCGACCATGAGAGCGTGGCGCGGGCGTTCCTCGAGCGTTACGCCCGCGAGGTGCGCGCGCCGGCTTGATCGCGGCGCGGGCGCCGGCGTGGGAAACGCCGAAACCATCGATATGAGCGACCAATCCGCGCGGGCGGCGCACGACGGCGCGAACCCGGAGAACCTGCTTCGCTTCATGACCAGCGGCTGGGCGACGCCGCCCCGCACGCCGGTTTCGCCGATCGAGGGCGCCGACCGTTTTGCCGCGCGGCGCGACGCGCTCTCGCGCGCGTTCCCGGGTCAGACGCTCATCGTGCCGACCGGGCACGAGAAGACCCGCGCCAACGATACGGTATATCCGTTCAGGCCCGGTACGGACTTCTATTATCTCACCGGGAACGTCGAGCCCGACAACGTGCTGGTGTTGGTCCCCGACGGCGACGTCCACGCCGCGACGCTCTACTGCGAGCCGAATCCCGGCAAGACCGACGCAGCGTTCTTCACCGACCGCGCCAAAGGCGAGCTGTGGGTCGGGCCACGTCTTGGCGTCGAACAGACTGCAGAACGCTACGCGATCGCGACCAAACCGCTCGCGGCGCTCGCGCACGACATCGCCTCTGCGCTCGCGCACGGAGCGTACCGCGTGCGGCGCGGGATCGATCCGGCACTCGACGCGGCGTTGCCCGAGCAAGCCGAGCGTGACGCCGAGCTCGCCGCCGCGCTCTCCGAGATGCGCCTGATCAAGGACGAGCTCGAGATCCGCGAGCTCCGGCGAGCGATCGCCGCGACGCACCGTGGCTTCGACGATGTGGTGCGCTCCCTGCCGGGCGCGCAGACCGAGCGCGCCGTCGAAGGGGTGTTCAACCTGCGGGCGCGCATCGACGGTAACGGCGTCGGTTACAACACGATCGCCGCCAGCGGCCCCGACGCGTGCACGCTGCACTGGACCCGCAACGATCGCCGCATCGGCGAGAACGAGCTCTTGCTGCTCGACGCCGGGGTCGAAGCCGAGACGTTGTACACGGCCGACGTCACGCGCACGCTGCCGATCAGCGGGCGCTTCACGCCCGAGCAGCGCACGGTCTACGACCTCGTCTTGGCGGCGCAAGAGGCTGCGCTGGCGGAGTGCAAGCCCGGCAACGATTTCCTCGACCCGAACCGTGCGGCGATGCACGTCCTCGCGCACGGCCTGCAAGAGCTCGGGATCCTCGCGTCGGCCGAGGAGGCGCTGCGCGACGAGAACCTGTTCTACAAGCGTTACTCGCTGCACAACGTCAGCCACATGCTGGGAATCGACGTGCACGACTGCGCGGCCGCACGCGCCGAGACGTACAAGTTCGGTCAGCTGCGAACGGGAATGGTACTCACGGTCGAGCCGGGACTCTACTTCCAGCTCGACGATTTGACCGTGCCGGCGCGCTATCGCGGGATCGGCGTACGGATCGAGGACGACGTGCTGATCACCGAGAGCGGGGTCGAGGTGCTCTCAGCGGCGATCCCGCGCGCCGCCGACGAGGTCGAAACCTGGGTGGGCAGCGCGCGAGGGCAGACCGCCTCGCGTTGATCGAGGGTTAGCCGGTCTGGGCGGGGAGCCGCGCATCGACCCAGTCGCTGACGATCGGAACGTTGACGTCATCGCCCTGCCATACTTTGATGGCGTAGATCACGTCGGCAACGACCCAGATCGGGGCGATGAACGTCAGCAGCGGCCAGACCGAGAATCCGAGCAACGGGATCGAAACCGCCGCCGACAGGAAGGCCGACAGACCGAACATACCGGCGTTGAAGCCGAGTGCTTGCCAGGCTTGACGACGTACGAAGAGCGAGCCCTTCGAATCCAGCAGCGCCAGCAGCGCCAGCGGCCAGAACGGGTAGCTCAGGGCGACGAGCGCGCGCGTCTCCGGGCGGCAGTTCGCGACGGCTGCCTGGGGCTGCACGCTCGGCGGCGGTGGGCTGGGCGGCGGCGGAGGTGCGGCCGAGTAGGCCGGTCCGGGCGGAGGTTCGGCGTAGGTCCCATATGACGGACCGACGCCGCCGTTGATCGCATTGGTTTGCCGGGCGGCGTCGATGCGCGCCGCCAGGACACAGCTCGGGCAGTTGCCGTTCTCGTTGCGGCAGCTCGCGCAGATCGGCTTTTTGCAGCCGCGGCACGGCGCGACGGACGGGACGGCGTTATGAAAGAAACAATCCACGATTGAGATGGCCACCTCACGGCTGGTGAACTCGCACCCAAGGTACTTGCGAGCCACGGCGAAGGTTTCGCGGTGAACCCGACTCTTCGGCGACTGCTCCGCGAGGCGCGCCCGTTCTACCCGCGGCTGATCGTCGGGTCGCTACTCGGCGTTCTCGCCGGCGTTGCGCCGCTCACGTTGGCGCAGGTCGCGGTGTTCCTCCAGAGCGACGTGCTGGTCGAGCATCCTCACTGGGACATCCTCGGGCTGGTCGTGGCGTTGATCTTGGTTTCGCAGATCGTCGGGAACGCCGCCGCCTACGGCCAGGCGTATCTCACGGCTTTCAGCGGGCAGCGGATGGTGGCGACCTTTCGGGCGCGGATGTTCGAGCGGATCGCGAGGATGCCGCTGCGCGACTTCGACCGTTGGCGTCCCGGCGAGCTCCAAGCGCGCATGACGTCGGACCTCGGGCTCATGACCGACGCCATCTCGATCTCGTTGCCGCAGTTCGTCCAAGTGACCGTGACATTCGTCGCGGCGCTCGTGTACATGCTCTATCTCGACTGGTTTCTCGCGGTCGTGTTGTTCGTCGCGGCGCCGGTCATTGCGTTCGTCGTGAGCAAGTTCAATGCGTTGATCGTGGCCGGAACGAAGCGCGCACAAGAACGGATCGCCGATCTCTCGAGCAACCTTACCGAGGTGCTCCAGAACGAGCGGATCGTCAAGGCGTTCCGGCGCGAGGACTTCGAGCGCGATCGCTTCGCAGCCGCGAACGAGCGCTATTTCGGCGCGTACATGAAGGTGACGCAGTTCAACCAGACGCAGGCCCCGGTGCTGGCCACGGTCGTGATGATCGCACTCTGCCTGATCATCGCGCTCACCGCACGCGAAGTATCGGTCGGACGGCTGAGCCCGGCGACGGCATGGGGGTTTTGGACGGCGACCGGCCTGCTGATCAACCCGATGAACCGGTTCTCGATCTTCTTCGCGGACTTCGCGCGCGCGTTCGTCGGTGCGGGCCGCGTGTTCGACATCTTGGACCTGCCCATCGAACCGAACGATCCGCCGGATGCCGTGCCGCTCTCGGCGGTCGTCGGCGACGTCCGCTTCGAGAACGTGACCTTCTCCTACGACGAAGGCCGCCCGGTGCTGATCAACTTCACCGCCGAGATGCTGCACGGTGAGGTCGTCGCGCTGGTCGGTCCATCGGGCGCCGGGAAAAGCACGATCGTCAACCTCGTCCCGCGCTTTTACGAGCCGGAGGGCGGGCGGATCACCGTCGATGGAACCGACATCGCGAACGTGCGGCTCGGCGACCTGCGCAATGCGATCGCGATCGTGCCGCAGGAGACGCAGCTGTTCAACGGCACGATCGCCGACAACATCCGCTATGGGCGGCTCGAGGCGCGCGACGACGAGATCGTGGCCGCCGCGCTCGAGGCGAACGCCGACGAGTTCGTGCGGCGCCTCCCCGACGGCTACGGCACGCTGGTCGGCGAGCGCGGCATCCGCCTCTCGGGTGGCCAGCGCCAGCGCCTGGCGATCGCGCGCGCGATCCTGCGCGACCCGCGCATCCTCATCCTCGACGAGGCAACCAGTGCGCTCGACTCGCACTCCGAAGCCCTGATCGAAGACGCGCTCGACCGCCTGTTGCCGGGCCGCACGACGCTGATCATCGCACACCGCCTCTCGACGATCCGCCGCGCGACCAAGATCCTCTACATCGAGGCCGGCACCGTCCGTGAAACCGGCACGCACGAGAGCCTGATCGCCGCCGGCGGTCCGTACGCCGACTTGCACGCCGCGCAGTTCGCTCGCTAAGGAACGGCCGCCCGCCGGCCGATGGGTGAGGGGAATGGGCGACTTTCTCTTCGGCCAGACCGTCGGCATGCTCAAGAACGCGATGGACGGCGCGGGCGCCGCGCACGGCGCGATCGCCAACAACGTCGCGAACGTCAACACGCCGAACTTCCGGCGCGCCGACGTCTCGTTCAAGGACGCGCTGGCCGCGACCGAGCCGCCGGACCCGAACTCCGACGCCCTCGCCTTGGTGACGACCTCTGACCGCGACATTCCGGTGGACGGGGCGCGGGACGCGGGCACCTTCAAGATCACCACGACGGTCGACGACACGCAGCAGATGCGGCTCGACGGCTCCAACGTCGACGTCGATCAAGAGATGGCGAAGCTCTCGCTCAACTCGGCCTACGCCCAAACGATGGGGCAGCTCTTGCAGACCCAGTACACCGCGATCAAGGCATCGATCGAGGAGCACTTCTAGGACTATGGGATTTTACACCTCGATCGAGGTCAGCGCGTCCGGTCTGTCGGCCGAGCGCCTCGCGATGGACACCATCGCCAACAACATCGCCAACGTCAACACGACGCGCACGGCCGAAGGCGGCCCGTTCAAGCGCCAATTGGTCGTCTACGCGCAGAAGAACGAACCGACCCCGACCGCCGCCGGGGCGACCGACGATCCGACCGATCCGGCCCGCTCGAGCGCCGGCGTCCAGGTCGTCGGGATCGTGAACGATCAGAGCCCCGACAAGCTCGTCTACGACCCCGGTCATCCCGACGCCGACGCCAACGGCTACGTCCACATGCCCAACGTCGACGTCGTCAAGGAGATGGTCGACATGATGGCCGCCTCGCGCGCCTACGAGGCCAACGTCACGGCGATCCAAGAATCCCGACAGATCGGCAACGCGACGCTCGGGCTGCTCAAAGCCTGATGGACTACGCATCGGCGATCTCCAACGTCATCCCCGGCACGTTCGTGCCCGACATCGGCAAGGCGACGAGCCTCGACGAGCGCCCCAACGTCGGGCCGATCCCATCGCTCGACACCGGCGCCGGCATCGGCCAAGCCGAGGCGCCATCGTTCAAGGACACGGTCAAGTCGATGCTGGCCGACGTGAACGACAAGATCACCGCTTCTGACCAGGCGACTCGCGATCTCGCCGACGGGAAGACGAACGACATGCAGAAGGTCGTCACGTCGGTCGAAGAGGCGAACCTCGCGCTGAACTTCACGATGGCGATGCGCTCGAAGCTGCTCGAGGCGTATACGCAAATCTCGCAGATGCAGGTGTAGCTGCGGGTTGAAGGGGTGGGGTGCAGTGTTGCGGCGGGGACGCTCCCTGCGCGCAATCCATTGCGCTCCGGTCGCTCGGTTCTCCGCTCGCTCTCGCCCTCCGGGCTCCGCTCACTGCGAAACGCCCCGCCGCAACACTGCACCCCACCCCTTCCGGCACCGTTGGGCGGAATGATGCGCGTGTAGGGCAAACGTAGCTCTCAATGCGCTTTGGCGGCTGCTGGCCGTCTTGGGCGATCTGAGCACCGGAGACTTGGTGCTACGATGATGGAGCTGAAGAGGAAGCACTACCTTGTCGCCGCGGTGGTAGGCGGCGTCGCATTGGGGTTGTTTCTTGGGTTGGGCGATCGGTCACGGAACGCCGACATGGCGGCGCATCCTGCCGCGGGGCCCGCATCGTCGGGCGCGACAGCCGTGCCAACGGGAGATGAGATCCGGCACGCCGTCGCGACGATCTTTGCGCGCAAGGCGGCGGGTGGAGCGCAGATGCCGCTCTCGCCGGCGCTCATCGGTGACAAGGTGATGTTCGGGCGGTTTCTCGAGATCGCGGGCGCGAGCGACGTGCGGCCTCGCGTGGGTGATGTTCGCGGACGGGACGCGGACCTCGTCATACGCTACGCGCTTGTGAGCGACGCGCGGGTCAAGATGCTGTTCGTGCGGCGCGACACCTGGAGATTCGGGCCGGCGAGCGGCGGTTGGCAACTCGACGGAATCATCGTGGACGACAAGGTGTTCGAGGGACTCGTGTTTCCGGACGGGTCGCGGGAGAACGTTGCGGACAGCCGGTTCGATGCGTCGTCGGGGAGCGTGACGTTCGCGATGCGGGGCCGCAGCTATGTCTGGACTCCTGACGCGCGCTGGGGCTGGAAGATCGTCGCTCTTTCGACGACCAAGCCTGTGCCGACATCGATCGCTTTGAAGACGCCGGCCCCTTCGTCGTCGCCGGCCGAACTCGTCGCGGCACCGTCACCGACGATGACGGTAAGCGCACAGCCCCGGTCGTCTCGCTCGCCGGTTCCGGCCGCCCGCTCTTCGCTGACCCATGCGCCGGCGGTGGTTCGAAGAGCGCCGGCACCCGTCGTGGTTGCGCATGCTGCGCGGGTCGCGGCGGCGCGGTCGCCCGTTGCCAATGTGGCTGCCGGGGCGTACGACGTCTGCTCGACGGAAACGATCGACAGCGTCAGCGAGGACGGTTCCGTCGTCACGCTGGCCGACGGCCGCCGCTACGAGGTTCGAGAGTCGGAGCGCTACATATCGTCGCTGTGGATCGCGGCCGACGATGTGACGCTGTGCGATCCCGGACCGGGCATGAACGCCAAGCTCACCCACCGCGGCGACGTCGTCTACGCCGGTCACCTGGAGTGAACATCCGGCGCGGACGTCAGTTGACGGCGACCGCCGTCCTTGTTCTGGCGATCTTCGCGCAAAGTGCATCTCATTTTCAATCTTCATCTGTATCAGCAGCGACCCGCACAGGTCTTCTCCCAAACCGCGATTTGACGCCTGGCGTCGCCATAACGAGCGACGCCGGGCGTATATGTTCGCGGGGTTATGCGCGTCGTATCCGCCCTACCGGAAAGGTGTGGCGGCGATTAACGAATGCGGCGTATGAAAGATACGGCATCGCGCGCGGCCATCGCAGTGCTGTAGATAGCGAAGGTCATCGGCATCCGGCGTATGAGGTTGACCATCTTATCCCGCTCGAGCTCGGCGGTGACCCGACGGACCTGCGAAACCTGTGGCCCGAACCGCTCGCCGGCGCGAGGCTAAAGGATAGAGTCGAAAATGAAATGCACGCATTGGTGTGTAGGGGAGCGATGTCCATCCAGCATGCTCAAGCCGCGATTGCGAAAGACTGGACGACGGCGTTGCCCCGATAGCGAGCAACCGCCGAGCGCGATTCTCAGCTCTTTCAATACCCGGGACCGGTGTTGTCGACCTTACCTGGATGTCGGCATGGCAATGTAGAGATCGCGCGCCCATCCTTGCCGACGATCGTAACCTGTCTGTTCTCGGCGCCGCGAAGATGCACGGGCTTCTTGCCGCTAATACACACTTGCGCTACGTCGATGTGCATCTGTCCGTCCCACTCCGAATAGCCGACGCGAAGCCCGCTGTCGTTCCAGACCTCCCACATGGGAGGGATGTGGTCTCCGGCGAGCCATCGTTCGGCTGCTGCCGCGTCGTCAAAGTGAAGTTGATACTCCTCAGGCTGAATTCGCTCGGACCACCCGGGGCCGCTTCTGTCTGCGTCGAGCGCGTAGATGCCCAAGGAGCCGTACCAGCGGTTCGGACCTCGCGGAGTCAGTCCGACGGTCGCCTCTCTGCCGTTCCATCGATAGATTCGGTATTCCGTCGACTTGGCGAAGATCGAGATCGTGCCGTTCGCGTTCGTCGCTCTCACGGTCGAGCCGATCGGCATCACCAACTCGGTGTACGGCATGATGACGTCGTTCGACTCAGTAAAGCCTGGCCCGCAGGAAGCTACCGTCGAAGTCAGCAGCGTGAGGAGCGCCCCGGCGAAGATGATGCGAGCCCGCTTGGGTTCTACCACGGCCACCAAACACGTCAAAGAAGAGTCCGGCTTGCAGAGATTGACCGAGCATCGACCCGAGATGCATCTGCAGCGTAAAGTGCCGCGGCACGAGATATGCGCAGCCGGCTAACGCAAAGTCACACTTGTCCTTGCAGATGGTGGCTGAGGACACCTTGCATCTCGAACATGCGTCGTAGGCGCGTTACGCTGCTCGACGCGCGGTCCTGATCGGTCGGGACAAGGCGTACTAGAGCGTCGAAACGTCGCCGGCAGTTCGGGTGGCGCGAAGGCGCGCCGCAATGTCGCCGAGCCGCTCCGCGATCGCGGCGGTGTCCCACGGGCGCTCGACCGGATCGCGCGCGAGCAGCGCGTGAATCACGGCCGTGAGGTCGGGGTCCGCCGCCGGCACGAGGACGCGCAGCTCGGCCGGATCTTCCTCGAACCGCAGCAACGCGACGTCGAGCGCACCGGCGCCGTCGAACGGCGGCGCCCCCGTGAGCGCGTGGTACATGAGCGCGCCGAGCGCGTAGAGATCGGCGGCCGGACTCGCCGTGCCGTAGCGGGCCTGCTCGGGCGCAACGTAGTTGGCAGTTCCCACCAGCAGACCAGGCGCCGTTACGTCGGCATCGTCGCTGTAGAGCTCGCGCGCGAGGCCGAAGTCCATGAGATGCGGGATCCCCTGGGGATCGATGATGACGTTGGCGGGCTTGACGTCCCGGTGAAATATCCCCAGCCCGTGCGCGGCCGCGAGTGCCCGCGCGATCCCCATCCCGATCGCCGCAACCCGTTCCGACGAAAGCGCCGTCCCGGCGATCAGCTCCGCCAGCGACTGCCCCTCGACGTAGTCCATGACGATGAACGGCCGCCCGTCCTCGGTCTCGCCCACATCGTGAACGGAGACGACGTTGGGATGCACGATCTTCGCCTCCGCACGCGCCTCACGATCGAACCGCGCGTGCAGCGCGCCCGTCGCATCGCGCCGCCGCTGCAAAAGCTTGATCGCGACTTTACGATCGAGCACGCTATCATACGCGCTGAACACCGTCGCCATCCCGCCGTGCCCGGCAACATGCTCGAGCCGATACCGCCCCCCAAGCAAGTCATCCGAACCCATTGCATGCCACTATTCCCCACCATCCGGCCGCAACCCGTCGCCGCCAGGTCGACGCGAACGGAGAGCCCGGCCTTTCATATCGCGCCGGAAGGGGTGGGGTGGGTAGTGTTGCGGCGGGGCGTTGCGCAGCGAGCGGAGCCAGGATGGCGAGAGCGAGCGAAGCACCGAGCGAACGAAGGCGCAGGATGCGCCGCAGAGAGCGTCCCCGCCACAACGCTACCCACCCCATCCCTTCAACCACGACGCCCTAAAGTCGCGCCCCGGTGGCGCCGAACATCAGAGAGGTAGCGGCCGGACAACCTTCGCACGGTTGGGGCCGCTGCGGTTCCCGATCGATTGACGGAGCCGCTTCACCGGCAGTTCGTGCGGAGGAGTTTTTACTTTGGTCCGTGGCATGTACTCGGCGACGTCGGGAGCGCTCGTCGCGCAATCGGCGGTGGACACGATCGCGAACAACCTCGCGAACGCCAACACCGTCGGGTTCAAGCGTACGTTGCTGCAAGTTCAGGCGCAGCCCACGACGCAGCTGTACCGGTTTCAAACCGATCCGACGAACACGTCCGGCGGTGCGCCGGCGCAACAGCCGATCGGGGCGCTCGGCAGGGGCGCGCAGGTCTACGACACGCCGGCGGATTTTGCGCAAGGCGCGATCGCTTCGACGGGCAACGATCTCGACGTCGCTTTGTCCGGGCCGGGTTTTTTCGCGGTCAAGGACGGGAACGGGGCGCTGAGCTACACGCGTGACGGCGAGTTCACGCGCGACCAGAACGGGGTGCTGACGGCGCAGAACGGCGACCGCGTGCTCGATGCGAACGGCGCGCCGGTGGTGCTGCCGCAGAGCGGCAAGGTCACGATCGATCGGAACGGCGCGATCTCCGTCGACGGCCAAGGCTACGGGCAGCTGGGCCTGGTCGAATTCAGCAACACGAGCGCGCTACGGCCGCAGGGCTCGAACCGGTATGCCGACACGGGCAACGCCGGTCCGCGCGCCGCGACCAACACCACCGCGCTCCAGGGCTCGGTCGAGAAGAGCAACGCCGACGTCATCCGCTCGATGGTCGACCTGATCGCCAACGAGCGCTGGTTCGAAGCGAACCAGAAATCGATCCAAACCCAAGATACCGCGGTCTCAGAAGCGGTGCAGACCGTCGGCCGCAGCAACGCCTAGGAGCGACCTCGACCATGATGAGAGCCCTTTACACCGCTGCGACCGGCATGATGGCGCAGCAGTACAACATCGATACGATCAGCAACAACATCGCCAACGTCAACACCACCGGGTTTCGCAAGAACGAAGCGCGCTTCCAGGATCTGATCTACCAGAACCTGCGCGTGCCGGGCACGCCGGTCGGCCCGTCGGTGGTGCCGGTCGGTCAGGACGTTGGTTTGGGCGTCAAGGTCGGTGCGTCGGAGAAGACGTTCACGCAAGGGACGCTCCAGCAGACCAGCAACCCGCTCGACATGGCGATTCAGGGCGACGGGTTCTTCCAGGTGACGCTGCCCGACGGGACCAGCGCGTACACACGCGACGGTTCGTTCAAAGAGGATGCGAACGGCTCGATCGTGACCGCCGATGGGTACTTCCTCTCGCCGCAGATCACGGTTCCCGCCAACGCGACGGGCGTGCAAGTCGGCGCCGACGGAACCGTCACCGCGCAAATCCCGGGCCAGCAGCAGCCGCAGCAGCTCGGGCAGATCCAGCTGGTGCGCTTCACCAACGCGGCGGGCCTGGCGCCCAAGGGACAAAACCTCTTTGTGCAGACCGGCGCCTCCGGAGCGCCGACGCTCTCGCAGCCCGGGCTCAACGGTGCCGGGACGCTGCAAGGCGGCTACATCGAGCAGAGCAACGTCTCCGTCGTCGAGGAGCTGGTGAACATGATCACCGCTCAGCGCGCGTACGAGGCGAACTCCAAGTCGATCAGCACCGCCGATCAGATGCTCTCGACCGCGGTCCAGATGAAGCAAGGCTGATGACGCCTTTCCGCGGATTCTTGCTGTCGACCGCAATGCTGGTCTGTGCGCTTTGCGCACAGGTCGGCGTTTGCGCGGCCGCAGACGCGGACACCCGAACCCAAGTCGTCGCGGGGGCGCGGGTCGAGGCGGTGGCCGATCGTGTCGCGCACGATCTGGTCACCGGCCCCGATCGCTCGGTCGCCGCCGCGTATCAAGTTGCCGATCAGCGGCTGCCGGCCGGCGATGTCCGGATCGAGGCCGCCGGTGCGCCGTTCGTCTCGCTCTCGTACGTCGGCGTCCCGATCGCGATCCGCATCGACGGCAAGCTCTCGCGCACGGTCGTCGCCGGCTACCGGGTGACGACGTACGTTCGCACCGCGGTCGCCGCGCACGATCTCGCGCCGGGCGCGGTGCTCGCGCCGGACGACGTCACGCTGGCGCGCCTTGCGTCGAACGGCCGCCCGGCGGTCGGGATCGACGTGCTCGTCGGGCGGCGGCTGAACGTCGCGACGGCGGCGGGTGCGGCCCTGTACGTCGAGCAGACGATCCCCAACGCGGTCGTCAAAGCAGGCCAGGCGGCGATCCTGGTGATCCACGACGGCATCGTCGCCCTGGTCGCGGACGTGATCGCGCGAACCGGCGGCGCGATCGGCGACACGGTCACCGTCGTCAACCCGCAAACGCAGAAGGCGATCGCGGCGATCGTGACCGCGCCCAACCGCGTCGAGCTCACGCTGCCCGGAGGAGAACGCTGATGCTTCGTCCGCTGCTCGCCGCGTCGATCGTCGCGGCGCTGTGCGCGCCCGCTGCCGCCGACTCGCTGTACCAGGCGGCGCCGCCGCCGTCCGCGCCGGGTCATCCGCTACGGCTGGGGCCGGATCACCGCGCGCAACAAATCGGCGATCTGGTCCAGGTGAGCTTCGATTTCGCGGTGAGCACCTCCAGCCAGAACGCGACCAACGTCAACAACAGCTACGCCGCGAACGGCGGTGGCGGGACCGGGATCTTCAACCTCCCGCTGGTTCGCCTCACGTCGGGGCTCAGCGCCGGGCGGCAATCGTCGGCGAACTATTCGGACGTCGGCTCGAACTCGTTCGTGACCTCGATGGAAGCGCAAGTGACGGAGATTCTGCCGTCTGGAGCGCTGCGCATCACCGGCGATCAAGGGCTGATCATCGACGGCCAAAAGCAGACGCTGCACGTGACCGGCGTGATCCGGCCCGAAGACATCGACAATACCGACACCGTGTTGTCGACGCGGGTCGCCGACGTGCACGCCAACTTCGACGGCAAGTACTCCGATGCGCGTCATCCCGGGATCTTGTCCAAGATCGTCCACTGGCTGTTCTGAACGAGATGAAGATGAAGCGCAATCACGTCGCCGCAATCCTGGTCGCCGCCGTCACGAGCGGGCTGTTCGCTGCGCCCGCGACGGCGCAGCCGGTCCGTCTCAAGGACGTCGCGCGAGTGCAGGGCGTCACCACAAACCAACTGGTGGGATACGGCATCGTCACCGGGCTCAACCAGACCGGCGACACGGCGTCGGCGGCGTTCACCTCCAAGACGATCCAGAACATTCTGCAGACCTTCGGCTTGACGACCACGTCGACCGACGTGCGCACCCGCGACGTCGCCGCCGTGATCGTCACCGCGTCGCTCTCGCCGTTCGCGCATTCCGGCGACACCACCGACGTCACCGTCTCGGCGGTCGGCGATTCGACCAGCCTGCAGGGCGGGACGTTGGTGATGACCGAGCTGCGCGCCGCCAACAATCTGGTCTACGCGACGGCGCAGGGACCGGTTTCGGTCGGCGGCTTCAGCGCGAGCACCAACGGCTTCGCCGGACCCAACAGCATCACGCAAAATCACGTCACCGCCGGGCGCGTCCCGCAAGGTGCGGTCATAGCGCGCGACATGATCACGAACATCCAGCACGATCAAGCCGGCTTCTCGTACGTATTGACCTCGCCGGATTTCCGCACGGCCGCGCGGCTCGCCTCGGCGCTGAACGTGCGTTTCGGCGGCGGGACCGCGCGAGCGCTCGACGCGGAGACGATTCGGGTCAACTTGCCGACGCGCTACGCCGGCGATCCGGTCGATTTTCTGGCCGACGCGGGGGATGTCTCGCTGCAGGCCGATCAGGTCGCGAAGGTGGTCGTGAACGAGCGGACCGGGACCGTCGTGATGGGCGGCGACATCACGCTGGCCGCCTGCGCGATCGCGCACGGCAACCTGTCGATCACGATCGCGACCAACAACGTCGTCGTTCCGGCCGCCCCGTTCAGCAACAGTCAGCCGCCGGTCCAATCGAACACACGAATCACCGCGGCCGAGGGCAACAAGAAGCTGGTCTATATCTCGGGTGCCGCCACGCTCGCCCAAGTCGTCCGGGCGCTGAACACGATCGGAGTGTCGCCGCGCGACCTGATCGCGATCATCCAGGCGCTGCGCGAGTCCGGTTCGCTTCAAGCCGACGTGGAGATCATCTGAGTGGATCCGACGGCCGCGACGGGGGGGGTGCAAGCTGTGCGCCCGCTCACCAATCAGCAACAACAGGCGCTTGTGAAGCTCCATCAGGCGGGGCAGCAAATGGAGTCGCTGTTCGTCGACATGCTCTTCAAAGAGATGCGCAAGAGCGCTCCGCCGACCTCGTTGACCGGCAAAACGTCGAACGCCGAAGAGACGTTTGCGGGCATGCTCGACGAGAAGCGCGCTGAGGAAATGGCCAAAAGCGGGTCGCTCGGCATCGGCAAGATGCTCGAACAAGAACTGCGCCCTTCGGTCCTCGCCGATCCCGGAACCGCGGCCTCGGCGCGCGTCCAACCGGAGAGCGAACGGTGACTGGCCCGCGCCTTGGGGGACTAAAGTCCCTTCGACGAGCCGACGATACGCCTTGTAGCACGGATGCACGGAAAAGAGGCGTCGTAACCAATGTTCATCTCTCGGGCGGAGATCGCTTCCGCCGTCACCGCCTACAAGACGGTGAAACGGAAGTCGTCGGTCGCGACGGCTGCGGTGGAGACGGCCGATACCTTCGATCCATCCGCGGAGGCCGCGTCGCTGGCCGATCTGTTCTCGTCTGTGACATCCGAGCCGTTCTACCGGCCCGACCTGGTCGAGCGCCTGCGCCGACAGATCTCCGAGGGTCGCTACTACGTCTCGACCGACCAGATCGTCGAGAAGCTGCTGGGTCGTCTGATCCTCGCCGCCGCGGTCTGACGACGGCGCGCGTTCCCCGTCGGGGGACGCGATGAGCCAGTGGCAGCAGTTCGCGCGGCTCGTCGGCGAGGAGAACCGGCTGCTCGCCGAGCTCAACGTCGCCGCACTGCGGCTGACCGACGCGCTGGTGCGCAACAACCCGGCCGCGATCGAAGCCGCCGAACGGCGACTGGAAGCGCAGCGCGTCCTGCACGGTACGGCGTTCGCGCAACGCGTCGCGATGCAGCGCGCCGGCTTCGGCAACCTCACCATGGAGCAAGTCTGCGCCTACGCGCCGGCTTCGCTGCGCCGCTGGCTGCACGGCACGGTGCACCAGCTCGGCACGCGTGGTACCGAGCTGCGCTTGACCGTATCGAACAACAAGTCCCTGATTCTGGCCGGCCTCGAGCGCCTGGCACGAACCGTTGCGGTGCTGCAGCGCGCCGGAACCGAACAAACCGGCACCTATCGGCGTCGCGGCATCGTGCCGCCGCCTGAGGGAAGCGTCATCGTGAGCCGTCGAGCATGAGTTTCTTCGGATTGAACGTCGCGGGCAGCGCGCTCGCGGCGTTTCAGGAAGCGTCGGACACGACTTCCAGCAACATCGCGAACATCAACACCCCGGGCGCGTCGCGGCAGGTGGTCAACCTGAGCGAGGCGCCGCCGATCGTCGGGTCGCCGGGCTACGCGACGTGGCAGGGACCCGGTACGCAGGGCGGCGGCGTCGTCGTCTCCTCGATCACCCGGATCCATCAGGATTCGTACGACGGGCTGTTCCGGGGCGCGACCGCCGCGCAGAATTACTACACGGTCGAGCAGCAGCAACTCACCTCGCTGCAGTCGGCGTTCGGCGAACCCAGCAACGGGATCAACACCGCGTTCTCGGCGCTGCAGACGGCGTTCACGGCGCTCGCGTCGACGCCGTCGAGCGATCAATCCGGCGGCACGGCGGCGCGCGGCAACGTGATCAGCGCCGCGCAGACGTTCGTTGCGCAGTTGAACTCTGTCGGCGCCGCCGTCCAGACCGCGAAGACGACCGCGATCCAACAGGCCTCCGGCGTCGTGAACCAGGCCAACGGCCTGATCGACCAGATCGCCGCCCTGAACGGACAGATACGCGCCTCGACGGCCGTCGGAGACAATCCGAACACGTACGAGGATGAGCGCGACCAACTGATCGATCAGCTCTCGCAGTTGGTTTCGACGCAGACGTCGGTGCAAGCCAACGGTTCGACGCTGGTGACGATCGGCGGACGCGCCGTCGTCAACGACACGAGCGCCTACCATCTTGCGGCGCCGGTGGTCGGCACCGACGCTTCAGGGAATCCGTCGCTGGTCGTCGGAATCACCGGCGACCCGAACCCGTCGAACCCGGTGCCGGTGGCCGTCGGCAGCGGCCAGCTCGGCGCATACGTCGACTTGTACAACAACAACCTCACCAGTTACGGGCAGCAGCTCGACAACTTCGCAAACGCAACGGCGACGGCGATCAACCGGATCACGACGTCGGCCTACGACGCCAACGGCAATCCCGGAACCGCCCTGCTGCAGCCGGTGAACGCGAACGGTACGATCACGGCGACGAACATCCAGGTCGGGATCACCGACGCCGCGCAGTTGCCGGCCGCGCTCACCTCGACCTCGGCCGGCAACCTGACCGTCGCCATGAACTCGGCGAACAACACCGTCGACACGTCGGCGCCGATCTTCAATGCGGCCGGCTCGCCGACGTTCGCGTACCCGGCGGCCGGGGCGAGCCCCGCCGGCAGCCAGTTGACCGTGACGGTGAACGGCGTCAATCAGACGTTCGCGTACAACTGGGGAGCGGGCGGCAACGCAACCACCGTCGACCAGTTCGTCACCAGCTTCAACGCGGCGCAGCTCGGCGTCACGGCGTCGTTCGACAGCACCGCGCAGAAGATCGTCTTCACGCGCGACCCGAACAACGAAGGCCCGTTGCTGCGCGCGCAGCAGGCAGCTCCCTCGTCGCCGCAGTTCACCATCACCGACTCGAACGCCGTGGTGGCCGCGAACGCTCCGCAGGGGACGACCACGTCCTCGCTGCTGAGCGTGCTGGGCGCCGCAAAGATCAGCGGCGTGGTGCAGGACGACACCAACGCGCTCGGCGCCGGCGACAACGGCGCCGCGAATTCGGCGATCACGCTCTTTGCCGCCAACGTCGGGGTCCCGCCGCTGCAGTACACGGCGCCGGCCGCAATCGCTGCGGGTAGCGTGACGGTGGCGGCACCGGCCGGAACGTTCGCGCAGGTGGGGGTCGGGCAAGTCCTCACGCTCGACGGCGGGACGGCCAACGCAGAGAACGTCGTCGTGACCGCGGTCGACCGAACGACGGGCTCGATCACCTTCACCGCGACCAAGGCGCACGCCGCGAACTACTCGATCGCCAGCACCCCGTCGCAGACCCTGGGTGCATATTACGGCGGGCTGGTCACCCAGATCGGCACCGACACGTCCAACGCTACGACCGGCGCGTCATCCCAGACGACCCTCGCGTCGAACATCAACTCGGTTCGCCAGGGCGTCGACGGGATCAACATCGACGAAGAGACGCAAAATCTGGTCCAGTACCAGAACGCGTATCAAGCCGCGGCCAAGACGCTCAATGTGATCGAGACGTTGCTGACGACGGCGATCGCTCTCATCCCGACACCGTAGGAAACGAAGGAGCACGATGCGCATCGCAACCTCGACGATCTACGCGCAGCAGACGGCGGCGATCGACGATCAAACCTCGCTCTATGCCCAGCTGGGACAGCAGCTCTCGAGCGGCAAGCAGGTCAGCGCGCCCAGCGACGATCCGAGCCAGATCGCCGAGGATCTGCAACTGCACGTCACGATCGACACGACGACGCAGCAGTCGACGAATGTTCAGAACGCGGTCTCCGAGCTCACCCAGACCGACAGCTCGCTGAGCAGCCTCACGTCGGTGATGCAGAGCGCGCAGACGTTGGCGACGCAGGGCGCGAGCGACACCCTGAGCGCCAGTCAGCGCAGCTCGCTGGCCGACCAGGTCGACCAACTGCTCCAACAGGCGATCGCGATCGGCAACACGCAGTACGCCGGCAAATACGTGTTTGCCGGGACGTCGACGAGCGCTGCGCCGCCCGCCGTCGCGCAGGGCAATCCCATCACCGGCGTGACGTTCACCGGGAACGAGCAAGCTCAGGGCCAGCTGGTCTACAACAACCAGCAGTTCGCCCTTTCAACGACGTTCCAGTCGGCGTTCAACTACAACAGCTCGGACGGTTCGCCCGATGTGTTCCAGACGCTGATCCGGCTGCGCGACACGCTGAAGAACGACACGGCGGCCGACGAGAGCACGCAGGCGATCAACCAGGCCGGCGCCGTGGTCTACGGTGCCGCCTCGCCGGCGCCGACGCTGCTCAATGCAGCGAACACGTTCGCCACCACGCCGGTCCCCGACAGCTCGGGCAACTTCTCGCTGCAGATCAACGGCGAGGTCAACGGCGTCCAATCGGTGCAGACGGTGACCGTGCCCGCCAATGCGCCGCTCGACGGCGGTGCCGGTAGCGTCGTGGGCGCGATCAACGCCGTCACGGCGCAAACCGGTGTCACGGCGTCGTTCGATCCCAGCACGCAGAAGGTCACGCTGACCGGGACGGGCTCGTTCTACGTCAGCGACGTCGCATCGCCCGGGGCCACCAACGCCGGCAACCTGACGGCGGTCTTTCACCTGGCCAGCACGTCGAGCACGAATCAGGCCGACATGGTGCAGAACGTCTCGACCCAGCTCGGCGACGTCAGCAACGTGCTCAATACGGTCCTGAACGCTCGCTCGGTGATCGGCTCGCGCATCCAGACGCTGTCGTCGATCGGGGATCAACTCCAGACGTCCATTACCGATAATACGAATGTGGAGTCGGGGATCGAGGATGTAAACGTCGCCGCGGCGACCACGAAGTTCACCGCCACGCAGACTGCCCTTCAGGCGGCGTACGATACCACGAACCGCCTCGAGGGAAAAACCCTCTTCGACTACCTGACCTGAGGATGACTTTGAGCGTTACGGAGACGACCGTGGAGTCCGCCGACCGAATCGTGACCGTGAACCTGCCTCGATTCGGCACCTGCTCGTACCGAGAATCCGAGGTTCTCGACTTCCCCTGGGGGTTGCCGGGCTTCGCCTTGCTGCGGCGCTTCATCGCGCTGAATCTCGAAGGCCAAGAGCGGTTCGTCTGGCTGCAAAGCCTCGACGACCCGGCGATCGCCTTGCCGGCCGCCGATCCCTGGCAGATCTTCCCCGAGTACGCGCCGAGGCTTCCGCCCTACGCGACCAGCTCGCTGGACCTGGGCCGGCCCGAGGACTTCGCGACGCTCTGCGTCGTGGTGGTCAGCCCCGGCGCCGCCGAGATGACGATGAACCTGCTGGCCCCGATCGTGGTCAACCTGCGCACGCGGACCGGCCGGCAAGTGACCCTCGAAACCGGGGGCTACTCGGTCCGGACTCCGATCCCGCGCAAAGCCCCCGCCGCGACGGCGGGAGCCTAGAACCGTCACCGGGAAGGCCGCCCTCCGTCTTTAGCCACGGAGGGCGTCCTGCTAGTCCTCAGCCGAAAGCTCAATCAAGCGATCATGATCGGTGACGACGTCCGAATCGTCGTCGTCGCGGTCGATCGCGATACCGTGAAGCTGGGGATCGAAGCGCCGCGGACGATCCCGGTGCACCGCTCCGAGGTGTACGACGAGATCCAGCGCACCAATCGCGCCGCCGTCGGCGACCCGCAGCCCAAACCCGCGGCCGAGCGCGCAAAAGTCGCCGACCTCTCGAAGACGCGGCGCAGCACCCCTAAGGAGTAGAGTCGCCTCCGCGTCGCTGCGCCGCAAACGCCTCCGCTTCGCTACGGCATGAAGGAAGGCTCCGCTTCGCTCCGCTACGGTCGGCTCCGCTTCGGCCGTAAGGAGGGCGCCGCGCTTCGCGAGGGGCCTCCGCTCCGCGGAGGCGCTTCGCACCGCTCGCCGACGCGCTCGCGCTACGGCACGAAGGATATCTCCCCTTCGACCACGCGGAGCGCCTCCGCGGAGCGGTAGCGCAGCGGAGGCCCGTCGCGAAGCGCGGCGCCCTCATCAGGACGTAGTGGAGCGGAGCGCAATCTCAGGTCCTCCGCGCAGCGGAGGCGTTCCATCCTGCCGTAGCGGAGCGCAGCGAAGCGGAGGCGGTAACGGCTAAAGTTCGGCAATCATGTCGCCGAATTAGCAAGGGAGGACGAGTCGGAAAGCACTCTCGTTCTACACGCGTGTGATCACGGAGGAAACACATGTCCGGCATTGGTGGGCTTTCAATCGCCAACAATCTGTTGGCGAATCAAGCAAGTCTCAACCTGAATCGAAACCAGCAGGCCCTCGGAACCGCCGTAGACCGGCTGTCCAGCGGTCTTCGCATCAACACCGCGGCCGACGATCCGTCGGGCCTCGCGATCGCCGAATCCCTGCAAGCGCAGGTCAACGGCTTCGACCAGGGCGCGCAGAACGTCCAAGACGCGACCAACGCGGCGCAAGTCGCCGAAGGCGCGCTCTCGACGACGACCGACATCCTGCAGCGCATCCGCACTCTCGCGGTCGAGGGCGCGTCCGACATCACGTCGACGAACGACCGCACCAACCTGCAAGATGAAGTGCAGCAGCTGCTGCTCGAAGTCAACCGCATCTCGCAGAACACGAACTTCAACGGGCAGAACCTGCTCGACGGTTCGCATGCCGGCTTCCAGCAGGAAGTCGACGTGAACGCCGTCGTGACGTCGAACGCCGACCTCGCAGGCGGCGGCACGCTGATCGATCCGACCCAGATCTCGTTCGCTGCGACCGCATCGAACGCGACGGTCGCGGACGGAACGATCGAAGTCCAGGTCGCTCAGCTGAACTCGAGCACGCAGGGGCTCATCGTCTCGTTCTTCAACAGCTCGGCGAACACGGTTGCCATCTCGACGATCACGCTGACCGCCGGCACGTCCGCCGCGGCCACCGTCGTCGACGGGGTCACGATCGGGTTCGGCGTGGCGGGAACGCTCGACGTCGGAGTCACCTCGTTCCTCAAGATCAGCCAGTTCGTGGCCGCTGCCTCGAACCCGAACTCGCCGGCGTTCAACTTCCAGTCGGGCGCTTCGGAAGGCGCGACGATCCAAGTCGGCTTCATCGACACGTCGACGTCCTCGCTGCGCATCGCGAACGTCAACCTGATCGGGCCGGCCGGTGCCGCCGGGACCTTCCCGAACGGCTCGCTCGCGGCCGAGGACTCGATCGGGCAGATCGACAACGCGCTCCAGAGCGTACTCGCGCAGCGCGCACAGCTCGGCGCGACGATCGTCCGCCTGCAGGAAGACCAGAGCAACGACACGACGGCTTCAGTCAATCTGACGGCGTCCGAGTCCGCGATTCGCGACCTCAACGTCGGTGCCGAGACGACCGCCTACACCAGGGATCAGATCCTGGTGCAGGTCGGTACGTCGGTCCTGGCTCAGGCAAACCAGAACGCACAGTCGGTGGTCAGCCTCTTCCGCTGATCCTGACTCGGCTCTGGCTTATGAGAGGGCTCGCTCCGGCGAGCCCTCTCGCTTTTTTCTCGCGCCGTCCGATATCACTAACAGGGTGCTGGAAAGCACTCTGCTACAGAGGTACGCTTTGCCGCTAGAGATCGTCGACGACTATCGGGATAGCGCGTTCGCGCGCGCCCAGACCGGGCTGCTGTTCAACCTCCCGGCGCCGCCGGTCGATTGCGAGCAACTGCCCGTCGGAATCAGCTTGTGCATGATCGTCAAGAACGAAGAGCGGTTCTTGGCGGACTGTCTGCGCAGCGTCCGCGACGTCGTCGACGAGATCAACATCGTCGACACTGGATCGAGCGACCGGACCGTCGAGATCGCTCTCGAGTTCGGCGCCAACGTCATCTTTCGCGCCTGGCGCGACGACTTCGGCTGGGCGCGCAACGAGTCGTTGGCGCTCGCGACGCGTCGCTGGACGTTGGTGCTCGATGCGGACGAGGAGATCGCCCCTGAATCGCTCTCGCTGCTGCGCGCATTGCGCGAGACGCCGGCGGACCTGACCGGCGTCTACGTGCGGATCCAGAACCTCGTCGACGACGCCTCCGGCGCCGCGTCGACCATGACGCACGTGCTGGCTCGCATCTTTCCCACCACCCCGCGGATCCGCTACCGCAACGTGATCCACGAGAGCGTGGTGGTCGACGGCACGGAGCACCTGTATTCGGTCATGTCGCCGGTCCTGATTCGCCACAAGGGCTACACGGCGGCGATGATGGACGGCCGGGCGAAGAACGAGCGCAACAAGCCGCTGCTGGAGCGCGCGATCCGCGAGGCTTCCGGCGATGCGTTCTCGTGGTTCAACTTCGGCATCTCGGCAATCGTCGCCGGCGACTTCGAGAGCGGGATCGAGGCGCTCGAGCGCATGTTCGCGATGCCCGGACCGCAGCGCGCGTTCTTTCCGATCGGCTACGTCATGCTCGCCAGCGCGTACGCCGACGGGCGCAAGGACGTCGAGCGCGGGATCGCGATCCTCGACGACGGCCTGACGCATTGCCCCGGCCATCCGAACGTGGTCTTCACGCGCGCGCACCTGCTCGCGCAACTCGGGCGCTTCGATGAAGCTCGGGACGAGTACGACGCGGTGATGGCCGGCGCGTTCAACGCGGCGCAGCACTCGATGGTCGACGACGAGATCTGGACGTGGAAGGCGCCGCTCAACGTGGCCACCACCTACGTCAAAGAGAAACGCTTCATCGAAGCGGTTCCATGGTTCGAGCGCGCGTTCGCCAGCAAGCCGGACTCGACGCTGCTGCGCGGGCTGATGGCGTCGGCGTACGAACGAGTCGGGCGATTCTACGACGCCGAGCGTTTGTTTCGCGAGGCCTCGGAACGCGACGGTCAACCGGGGTTCGTCGAGTACGTGAACTACCTGATGCGCCGGCGGCGCTTCACCGAGGCGTTCGAACGGGTCGAACAGCGCCGCGACGCGATCGCCGACAATGTGTATGCGGCACTGCTGTATTCGGCGGCGCAGACGACGCGCGATGAGCGGCTCGGTGATCCCGAACCTTTCGCGCTGCGCGCGCTCGCCCTCGAACCGGGCAACGGGCACGTGCTGCGCCTGCTCGACGGCGTGTACGCGGCCGCGGGTAACGGCGCCAAGCGCGAACGCTTGCGCCAAGCGGAGCTCGACGCGCCGCTCGCCGACGCGGCCGACTTCGCCCGCCGCTCCTATCGGCTGCTCGAAGACGGACGGCTCGACGATGCGCTGGACGCCGCCCGCGAGGGTCTGGCGCACGCGCCGAGCGACGGCGTGCTGTCGTTCAACGCCGCGCTCGCGGCGGCACGACTGCGGCGCGACGGCGAGGCGCTCGCGCACCTCGAGGGCGTCGGCGACGACGACGCGCACGCGACCGCGGCGTTCGCTTTGCGGGCCGAGATCTTGCGTCGCTCGGGCGATCTCGACGGCGCGATCGTGGAGCTGCGGCGCATCCGCGGCTTGGCGGCGCGCGACGACGACGCGCTGCGCCACGCGACGGTCGGACTGGCGACCGCTTTGCTCGAGGCAGGCCGGTTCGACGACGCGGGAAAGCTCGCCGCGTTCGTCCTCGACTGATCGGCGCGGTGCGTTTCACGATCCTCGCCGGACCCGCCAGCGAACCGGGCGATGCTCGTGGCCGTGCATTGGCGGTGGTTTCGGTCGACGGACCGCGCGACATTGCCGCAGCGGCGTGGGCTGCGACAGGTTCTCACGTACTGTTGCTGGCGCCCGGGGCTCGACCGGTGCCGGGCGCGTTGGGCGGACTGTCGACGCTCGGCGATCGTTTCGGCGTGCTCGGCGGCGCGCTGCACGCCGCCGGTGCGCGGCTCTTCGGCTGGATGCTGGCGCCCGCCGGCTGCGGACCGCTCCCGTTCGAGCTCGCGCCGATCGTCGCGCCGGCGCGCGACGCGCGTGTCGAAGCCGCGATTCGCGGCAACGTCGACGTCGTCGCCCCTGGGATGCTGCTGGTCGACCGGCGTTTGCTGCTCGAGCCGCTGCCGGCCGACCCGGTCGCGGCGGCGCTCGAGCTGTGCGCGCGCGCCCGCGCTGCCGGTCGCGAGGTGCTGTGCCGTCCGTCGTTCGGGTGTACCGCGCCGGCGCTCGACCCTGACGACCGCGGCCGCAGCGCGGCGCTGCGCGCGATTGCGGAAGCGCGCCCGGAGCTCGTCGGTCACCGCGTGCGCGTGCGCGTACCTTTGCCGCCGCTGTGCGTGTTGGTGCACGGGCCCGGTGCCGAGCTCGCGGCGCGTCGTGCACGCGACCTCGCGCCCCGGACCGCGGTGCGCGTCGTCGACGATCCGGCCGCGGCGTTGCGGGCCGAGATGCGCATGCGCGGTGACCGGTATCTGCTGCTCGCCGACGGCGCGTCGCTGCCGGACGCGGCCCGGTACGCCAAGTTGGTCGAGGCGCTCGAAGCGCAACCGTACGTCGCCGTGTCGGCGCCCGACGCGGCGGCGCTCGATGGGCGCTGCGTCCTGCTGGCACTCGGCCGTTTCCCCCAACACGTGACGGCCGACGGTGCAACGTTGTCCGATGCGCTCGCGACGCTGACGACCGCCGCGAGCGCGCTGCGCCGCGCGGTCCGCGCGCCGGGCTACGCCTCGCCGCCGGTCGGACCGGCGGCCCCGCGCCGTGCCACGATCGTCTTTTTAGCCGCGTCGTTGCCCGAGATCATGCGTCTGACACTCGACGCGGTCGTACCGGCCGTTCGCGTGAACGACGAGCTGGTCGCCGTGTGCGCTCAAGGTGCGCAGACGACACGGCGGATTCTCGCTGCGTATCCGCAGCTGCGCATCGAAACCGACGCCGCCGATCCGCTCCTGACGGACGGCGCGAACCGCGCGCTCGGCGCGGCGGAGCGCGAGCTGATCGTGCTCGTCGCCGACGACGTGCTGGTCCCCGCCGCTGCGCTCGATCGGTTGCGCGACGCGTTCGGCCGCATCCCGGCACTCGGCGCGGCCTTCCCCGTCGTTCCCGGGGCGACCGGCGGCGAGGGCGTGACCGACGTGACCTACGCCGACCTCACCCAGTTGCATACGCTGGCCGAGCGCCGTCGGGCCGAGCGTGCGCATCGCCTGGAGCCGATCGATTCGGCCGTTACGCCGGTGCTGGCCGTGGCACGTGAAGCGCTGCACGCGGTCGGCGGGATCGATCCCGCGTTCGGGCCGACGCGCCGCGGCATCGCGGATTTGGTGGCGAAGCTCCGCGCGGCCGGCTATCCGGTGGTGCGCTGCGACGACGCGTTGGTCCATCGCTTCGACGCGGCGCTCTCACACAATCCGGCGGCGGCAGCGGGGACGCATCAACGCGTCGCCGCGGCAGATCCGGCGTGCATCGCAGCCGGCTTCGACCCGCTTGCGCGTATCCCGTTCGGCGACGCGCCGCCTACGGCGCGAGCGCGCGACCGTTGCGATCGTGCCGACCGGCCGCACGCGGTTGCCGTTCCGGTCGCCGGCGCAGCGGAACTCGATCGCGCCGTCGCATTTTTGGCGGCCGTAGCCGCCGTGTTCGACGCCGGCGATCCGATTCGCGTGCACCTGTTGCTCGACGGCGACGTATCGCCGGCCGACGCCGTCGCGCGCGTCCGGCCGGTCTTGGCCGCGGCCGGACGGCCGCTCGACGAAACGGTCGCGGTGCGCATCGAGCGGGTCGCCGATCTATCCGTATGGCGTTCGAACTGCGAGGCCGGGCAGCGCGTCGTCGTCGCAGCCGGATACGAACGCGATGCACTCGACGGGCTGCGCGCCGTCGATGCGCGCGCACTGGGTGACCTGTTGGAGCCGGCCCTCTCATGAGGCGCCATCGCACCCACGAGATCATCGCGCCCTGGAGCACGGGCACCCCGGTGCTCGACGCCTCGCGGCTCGCCGCCGTGCGCGTCGAACCCGTCCTGCGCCAGCGCCGCGCGGCGCTTTCACTCGACCTCTACTTGGCGGGCGACGACGGTGACACGATCGTTCCGCTCGTGCTGGTCGACCCGGCGATGGTGATCGACCGCGATCGGGACCCGCTGGTGTTTCCGTTCGAGACCCCGGGCGACGACCGCTTTGCGCTGGGCGTCGCAGATCGGATTCTGCCGCACCTCGAGAGCCTGATCTTGCGCGGCGAACGCGTGGTGGAGCACGTCTTGTTCTTGGCGCCCGCGCCGCGCTTCCGCGCCGCGCGGGCGGTCGGATGTTTCGGCGCGGCGCCGCTGCGCCACTCGCTAACGCGACTCGCGCCCTACCGATATGCACGCCGTTTCGTGCGGGGCCGATCCGTTCAGATCGATGCACCTGATGCCGTCGGTGGCTGGGCGCTGCTGCGCGGCCTGTGCGCGGCCGGCGTCGCCGCCTCGCGCCGCGACGCGGCGGCAATGGCCTGGTACGGCGACGCTCCGGTTGCGGCCGCCTCAGCGGAGGTGGCCATCCTGGACGCCGGCGCCGATCCCGGCGACGCCGCGTGCGTGCTGCGGCTCGATCCTGCAACCGACTTCGGACGAACTGACCCCAGCGCGTTTACGGTTGAAGTCGTCGATCCGTTGCCGCTCGACGTCGGGCTCGTCTTCGACCCGGCGGAAGGACCCGTGCGGCGCTGGTTCGCCGTCGAACGAGCGCCCGAGCCGGACGTGCGCGTCGCGCCGCCGCGTGCGCCCGCAACGGCCGGGTCGAGCGCGGGACGTATCGCGGTCATCGCCGGGCGCGCCGACGGGCGGTTGCGTCCGTCGGCCGACACCGACGAAGCCGACGCGCTGATCGCGGCGCTCCGCGCTGAGGGTTTCGACGCCCCGGCAGACTCGGCAGCGCACGAGTTGAACGGCGCGGATCTCGTACACGTCGTCGGGACGCGGGACGGACGCCGCGTCCGCGCGATCGTCGAGCAAGCCCGCCGCGCCGGCATTCCGGTCGCCGTGCACGCATACGACGAAGATGCCGCGGCGGGGGGCTGGTGGGGCGTCGAAGTCACCCGTTACTGCTTCGAGTACGGCAGCGATGAGGGCGACGTCGCGACGTACCTCGGCCTGCTCGCGAAGCGGGCCGTCACCGTCGGCGAGGTGGGCACCGACGTACCGTACGCACCGGATGCGGCCGGCGTCGCGGACGCATCCGTCGCGTTGTGCGAGGCGTCGGTCGTTTTCGTGGCGACGTGGGACGAAGCGGAGTCGCTGCGGCAGCGCACCGGCCGGAAAGGACCGATCGAGATCGTCGTGCCGCTCGCCGCGCAGGCCGATCCGTCACCGATCGGCCGGCTCGTCGGCAGCGACCGCTTCGCCTTGGTGCACGCGCCGATCGGTCCGATATGGAACCAGCTGCTCGTGGCGCGCTGCGCGGCCGACGCGTCGATCCCGCTGGTGCTGACCGGTCCGGTCGCCGACGCGTCGTATCTCGAGCGCGTCCGCGAGTTCGGCGGCGCGGGGTTGATCGTGCTTCCCGGTGAACCGAGCGCCGGCACGGCGGCCGCGCTGCGGGCGAGTGCCGGCGTGGTCGTCGACGCGGCGTGGGTCGGCGACGGTGGTTCGCGGCTGGTCGCGGCCGTGCTGGCCGGAGCGCAACTCGTCGTCGCCGGCCGCCGCCGCTTCGACGTTCCGGGGGTCGCGTTGCGCCGTTTCGATCCGGCCGACGCCGTCGCGCTCACCCGGGCGCTCGGCGAAGCCTGGGACGAGGCGTTGCGTGGCGGGGCGCGCCTCCCGTCCGACATCGCGACGGCGCTCGCGCCGGCTGCCGCAGCGCGCTCCATCGTACGCGCCTACGCGTCGATCGTCGCCGCCGTCACCTAAACCTGCTCTCTTCCGCGTCCGATATCATCACGAGGAGGACCGAGAACATGGACGTTCAGGCCATCGAACAAGCTCAAGCCACCGCATTGACGGCCCCTTCTCCGCCGGTCGGACTTCCAGCGTTTCCAACGCCGTCCGACACGAGCAAGACGGGGTCGCCCGTCGCCGATCAAACTCTACACCGAGCGCTTTCGCAACTGGTCGGGGGCGGGTCCCAAGTCTCCGTTCAGTTCAAAGTCGTTAGCCCCGGCGAGGTCGTGACCGTGTTCAAGAACTCCGACACCGGCGCAGTCATCACTCAGTTCCCGGCGGAGTCCATGGTGCTCATCGCGCAATTCTTCAACAAGCTTGCCGGCACCGTATTGGATCGGACCGCTTAGGTGTCCGGAATCGGCGCGGCGACCACCAGCTCCACGTCGTCGACCGTGCCGGGAACGAATGTTCCGCCGGTCTCGTTCCCGGGGATCGCGTCGGGGATCGACTACAACTCGATCATCCAGAAGTACACCGACCTGACGCTGCAGCAAGAGAAGCCGCTGCAAACGCAGGTCAGCCAGCTCAACGCGCAACAAGCGGAGATGCTGAAGATCCAGGACCTCGTCGCGAAGTTCCAGGACACGTTCCAAGCGATCAGCGATTCGACCGCGTTCACCGCGACGAGCCCGACGTCGTCGAACTCCGCCGCGATCTCGGCATCGACCGTGTCGGGCACGGTCGCGACGCCCGGGACGTACGTCGTCACGAGCGCGACGCTCGCGACGGCGACGCAGATCACCAACGACTCGGCGGCCAACGGGGCGTTCAGCCAGACGACGGCGCTCGTCGACGCGGGCGCGTCGATCACGCCGCAAAACGGCACGGTCGGGACGACCTCGGCCGGCCAGATCACGATCAACGGCGCGGTCTTCACCTACGACGTCAACTCGACCACGCTGCAGAGCTTCATCGCCGACAACTCGGCCGCACTGGCCGCCGTCGGCGTGACGATGACCTACAACGCGGCGACGCAGAAGGTCACGCTCAGCTCGAGCCAGCCGCTCACGCTGGGCAGCGCGACCGATCAGGGAAACCTGCTTCAGGTCCTCAAGCTCGACACGGCGCCGATCACGCAGAGCGGCGGAACGTACTCGGCCGTCAGCACGTCGTCGGTCGGCGGCATCAACGACGGCGCGACCCTGAACACGGCCAACAACGCCGGTTTCGGGACCGCCGTCACCTCCGGCGTCTTCACGATCAACGGCGTCAACTTCACCGTCGACCCGACGCAAAACAACCTCAACGACCTGCTGCAGAAGATCAACGCTTCGTCGGCCGGCGTCTACGCCACGTACGATCAGGCCAACGACAAGATCGTGCTGACGGCCAAGAGCGATGGGCCACAGGGGATCACCGTCGGCTCGGCGTCCGACACGTCGAACTTCTTGCAGGCCGCAGGGTTCCTGACCAACGCGGCCCAGCCGAACCAGTTGAGCGCCGGAGCATCGCTGGCGGTCGGCAAGTCGGCGCAAGTTCAATACGTCGACAACGCCGGCACGTCGCACACGGTTTACAGCAACTCGAACAGCGTCACGTCCGTCGTTCCGGGCGTCGACCTCACGTTGCAGCAGGCGGTCGACGGCACGATCGTCGCGCCGGTCACGATCGCCGTCGCGCAAGACAGCACGGCGCTGCAAGGATCGATCACCAGCTTCGTCAACGCGTACAACGCCCTCATCAGCGAGATCGACACCGCGACCCAGGCACCGGTCGTCGGCACGACGTCCAACGACACGAGCGGCCAGACGCAGGGCACGCAGCTCAGCGGCGGCGGGGTGCTGTTCAACAATCAGGACGTCAGCGATCTGCGCGACCAGCTGGTGAACTTCGTCTCCTCGATGGGCAACACCAACTCGACCTCATACAACTCGCTCGCGTCGATCGGGTTGACGCTCGACTCGTCGTTCACGGTCGACAGCGCGGACGCCAGCGATTCGGCGAACACGACCACGCAGAGCAACCTCTCGCAGCAGACCTTCGACGGGACGAGCGGCCGGCTCAACGCCTTGGACGTCCCGACGTTCACCACGGCGCTGGCGGCCAACGCGAACGCCGTCGCGCAGTTGTTCACCGGAGCGAACAGCATCGTCACGCAGATCGGTTCGTATCTCACCTCGGTGTCGGGTCTGCCGACGCAGCTCACCGGCTCGATCGCGGGTACCATCCCGTCGAAGTCACTGTTCTCGACGCTGTCGGGTGAGAACGCCGACCAGATCTCGTCGCTGCAGACGCAGATCGCGTTGGTCACCAATCAGGCCAATCTGCAGGCCAACCAGCTGCGGCAAGAGTTCACCAACAGCGAGACGCAGATCGCCGAGTTGCAGTCGATGCAGTCGGAGCTCGCCGCGCTGGGCGGTTCTACCACGTCTTCATCCGGGTAATAATGACGATCAACAACGCGAACCTTCGCTATCTGGAAGCGTCGATCCACTCGGCGAGCCCGGAGGAGCTGATCATTAAAGTCTACGATGCGCTGCTGCTGTTCGCGCGACAGGCGCTCGACGCGATGGAGACTCGGCCGACCGACATCCAGGCGCGGCACGACTTGCTGCGCCGCGCGCAGCGTGCCTGCGCGCTGCTGATGGGCTCGCTGCGGCTGGACCTGGACAGCGACATCCCGGGCAACCTGTTTCGCATCTACGAGTTCTGGCACCATCAGCTGGTCGCGGCGAACATGCAGGGCGACCCGCAGAAGGTGCGCGAGCTACTCCCGATGATCGCCGGGATGCGCGAGACCTGGGTCGAGGCGATCAGGCGCTATCGCAGCGAAGGCGCCGAAAGCACACAGCTCGGTGCCCTCGTCGGCTGACGCGGCGCGAGACGCCGTCGTTCGCGCCATCATCGCGCTCGAGCGCTCGTGTCTGGAAGCGGAGTCCGCGTTCGTCGAGCGCCGCTGGCCCGACGTCGAAGTCGCGTTCGGCCGGCAGGCCGCGCTGACCGGCGATCTGGGCCGGCTGTTCGCCGCCGCACCGGAAACCTCGCCCGTGCACGACCCCAAGGTCGCGCGGCGCGTACGCGGGATCATCGCGTACCGCGACGATCAGTTGCGGCGCATGCGCGCCTATCATGACGATGTCGCCACTCGGCTGCGTTCGATCGGCAAGGTCAACGCGCTCGCGCGCACCATCCGCCGCCGCACCGCCGGCGGTCACCTCGTCGACGGCCAGTTCTAGGCGCGTTTCCCTTCGCGTTCGGAGGCGAAGGCCGACGACGCGGCTTTTTGCGATCGTTGTCGTAGGGCACGTTTGCCGATCCTTCGACGGGCTCAGGATGACCTAGTTGCCGGCGAAGAGCAGCGTCGTTTCGAACGGTTCGTGATGTTCGGTGTCGCGGGGTAGCATGTCGTCGAACGGCACGAGGCGGGTTCCGGCGGTTTCGAGCACGATCATGCGCAGCCGGTCGGTTTCGGCGTCGGTTTCCCAACGCCCCGGCGCGGTCGTCCGGGTCGCGCGGTCGTAGTGACCGACGCGCACGCCGGGGTGCAGCAGCACGTGCCAACCGGCACCCCGAACGCGCTCGCACAGCAGATAGTCTTCGTCGCACTGGCGGACAACGCGCGCTCCGCGGTCGATGAACACGTGAGCTGCGAAGTACGGCAGTGAGAGCGCGCGCAACGCGGCCGCGCGCACGACGACGCAGCCGAAGCCGACTCCGTCGACGCGAGCGACAGCCTCGCCGGCGAAGGCCGGGATAGCGGCCGACGTCGTGTCGCGCGAGTCCCAGCGCGCGACGGCCATCGGTCGCGCGCTGTCGCGGCTGTAGTAGAGCGCACCGGCGATCGCGGCCCGAGGATCGGCTTCGAGCGCACCGACGAGCCGGACCAGCGCGTCGGGCGGCGCGACGATGTCGTCGTCGATCATCGCCAGCAGATCGACGCCGCGCTCGACGGCGTCGCGCGCGATCATCTCGCGCTGCGCCGCGACCAGGTTCCCCGTCCACACGACGCGGTCTGCGTCGTCAATGTTCGGCGGTAGGACGAGCTCGCGTAGCGCGTCGAGAAACGGCCGGGTCGGTTGACCGTTGGTCGGAATCCCGATCAGCAGCTTCACGTCAGCGCGTCGCGGAGCGCGGCGACCAGCGCGCGACCGGCGTCGTGGAGCAAGAGATCGTCGGCGGTGAGCGGATCGTACGCGCGGTCGACCGCACGTCGAACGGTGACGCGCATCAGCCATGCGCCGGCGGCGACGCGGTAGGTCGCGAGCGCTTCGCCGGCCCGCTCGGCTGCCGCGAGAGCGACGCCTTCGAGCGAGCGCGGGCAGACGGCGAGCAGCACTTGGACGCCGCGCAGAAAGATGTCGTCGAGGTCGCGGCCGAGCACGGCGCGCAGCGCATCGAGCCCGCGGTCGTCGAGTCGCAGCGCCAGCAGCGGGCCGTCGCCGCCTACGCGCCCGGCGGGGGCGACGGCGTTCGGGTGGATCGCCGCGAGGGCTTGGCGCGTGACGACCGGCGGCGTCGCATGGCGCATGCGCGCCGCGACGAGCGCGCGCGGCAGCGCCGCCGCGACCGAATGGGCGAAGTCGCGGATGCCGAGCGATCCGCCCAGCGGTGCGTCGACCGCGGCGATCGACGAAAGCAAGGCCAGCCCGGCGAGACCGTGCGGTACGCCACCGGAGAACACGCGCTCGAGTGCGCGCACCTCGTCGATATCGAGGTTGCGCATCAGGGTGAACTCTTGGCGCGCAGGCTCCGCTGCCGGCGCAGGCTCGGATGGTTCGAGCTCAGGTGCGCGTTCCGACTGGGGCTTCGTTCTGGCCTTGGGCTTCGGCTTGGCTTTCGGCCTGGGTGGCCGCACATGTTCGGGCTTCGGTTCACCGGCGGCGAGTGCGGACTCTGCGCGTACGCTCTCGAGTTCGGGCTCGGATTCCGCGCCGGCGAGCTCGAGCACCGATTCGGCGGGAGCGGCCGGCTCGTCGACGAGCGCATCGATGCTGTGTTCGATCTCCGCCGGATGCGTGGCGAGTGTGGTGAGCACGTCATCGGTTTCGCCGGCCTCGAGCTCGAAGAACGGACGCGGCTGTTCGAACGCGGCGTGGCCGCTGCGGCGCGGGAGGCGCAAGGTCGGAGCCGAGATGGTCGGCACGCCGGGCGCGCCGGCGTGAACGGCGACGTCGAGCGGCCCGGTCCCCGGCAGAACGCGCAACGCAAAGCGGACGCGCAACTCCTCGTGGGCGGCAATCGTTCCGACCCGCAATCCTTCGCCCAAGAGCGCTTCGCCGTCGATCTCGAGCTCCTCGCGCGAAAAAGAACCGGCGATCGCTTCGGCTTCCGGCGGCAGCACGACGCGTAGCCGGACGTCGGCGGCATCGGCGTCGCCGTCATCGTGCAGGCTCACGACGATCGTGACGACGGCTCCCGGGATCAGCTCGCGATTGGGCCGCGCGACGAGCGCGACACGCAGCACCGCGCCGCGCGGCGCGGCCGGCCGCACCGACTCGTTGACCATCGATTCGGCGCCGAAGCGCACCGGCGTCGAGGATGGCGGCGGCGACTGCGGGGCCAGCCCCAGCTCTTCGCGGCGACGGCGTTCGAGAAGCCGGCTGTCCGCGTCGCGGTCGAAGAGGCCATCGAGGTCGACGTCGCGACCGTTCATCGCGAGCGGGAAGCCGGCAACAATCCGAACCAGCGACGCCGCTTGGGTGTTGCTGGCTCGGAAACGACCGGCTCTTCGCCCGTGATCGTCTCGAGCGTCGCCGGAGACGGCGCCGCGGGCGGTGGGGGCGGTGGCGCCGGCGCGGATCGCGGCACCGCCAGCCCGCGGGATCGGACCGCGGCCTGCGCGTCGATGCGGATCGCGCGTGGCCGGCCGTTCGCCGCCGCCTCGCGCAAGGTGGCGTGCGCGAGCGTCATCAGCCGCCGCGGCGTGCCGCCCGCGACGTCGACCATCGTGTCGAGTGCATCATCGTCGAACAGCGCAGCGACGTCGCCGGGGCCGCCGGCGCGCGAGATGCGGTGCGCGATCAACGCCCGTGCCTCGTTCTCGTCGAGCGCTTCGAGCGCGAACCAGTCGTCGACTCGGTCGGCGAGATTGCGGCGCGAGTCGACCCGCGCGCGGAGATCGCTCTGACCGAACAGCACGACGTTGAGCAGCTTACGCTGCGGGACGTCGTAGTTGAGCAGCAGCCGAAGCACCTCGAAGATCTCGTCGCTCGCGTTCTGCGCTTCGTCGACCAGCAGCGCGAGAATCAGCCCGTCCACGACGGCCGCGTCGTAGAGGTAGTTCTTGAGCGCGTTCTTGAGCGCTGCCGGTGAACGCGGCGGAAGGGCGAGGCCGAACGAGCGCGCGACGCCCAGCAAGAACTCGGTCTCGGTCGTGAAGGACGGATCGAGGATCTTGCCGAGCCGGACCTCGTCGAGGCCGAGCAGCTCGCGCTCGATCTGCGCCATCAGGCTGGTCTTTCCGGTCCCCGGATCGCCGACGACGATCTGCAGGCCGCGTGACTCGAGCACCCCGCCGACCAGGTGGTCGCGGGCGCGCGTGAGGCCCGGCGTTGCGCGGTAGAAATGGGGATCCGCCGTGTCGAGAAACGGATCGCGCTCCAACCCGAAGTGCCGGTAGTACGGGGTCATCCACAATGTAGCTTCGGCACGGCGGATGCGCGCGGCCTGTCCCTTCAGCGATCCATTTCGGCTGCCGATACCTAACAGGATGCTGAAGATTTCGGCTGTCCCGTCGCGTCCGGATTTCGCCTGCCGGTGAAGGCAGTGATCCTGGCGGGCGGCCTGGGCACCCGTATCAGCGAGGAGACGACGACCCGGCCCAAGCCGATGGTCGAGCTGGGTGGACGGCCCATGCTGTGGCACATCATGAAGACGTACTCGTCCTACGGGATCGACGACTTCATCGTGTGCTGCGGCTACAAGGGATACGTCATCAAGGAGTTCTTCGCGAACTACGCGCTGCACGCGTCGGACGTCACGTTCGACATGCGCGAGCGATCGATGCGCGTGCACAGCTGCGCCGTTGAGCCGTGGAAGGTGACGCTGGTCGACACCGGCGACGACACGAAGACCGGCGGACGGCTGCTGCGCGTGCGCCGTTATCTCAACGATGAACCATTCTGCTTCACGTACGGTGACGGGTTGTCGGACGTCGACGTCGGCGCCGTCGTCGCGCACCACCAATCGTCGGGGGCGCTGGCCACGATGACCACGGTGCAGCCGCCGGGGCGTTTCGGCGCGGTCCGGCTGGACGAGCAGAAGATCGTCGCGTTCGACGAAAAGCCGGAAGGCGACGGTGCCTGGATCAACGGCGGGTACTTCGTGCTCTCACCCGGCGTGTTCGACTACATCGACGGCGACGACACGGTCTGGGAGCGCGAACCGCTCGAGCGTCTCGCCGCCGACGGCAAGCTATCGGCCTTCGTGCACCGCGGCTTCTGGCAACCGATGGACACGTTGCGCGACAAGACGGTGCTCGAGGAGTCCTGGGCCGGCGGTCGCGCACCCTGGAAGGTCTGGGCTTAGTGCCCCGCCTCGGGACACCAGTGGACGAGGCGCGCTATCCGCTGATCAGCGTCCTCATCCCGAACTTCAACTACGTCAAATACGTCGCTCAGGCGGTCGACAGCGCCCTCGCGCAAACCTATCCCAACATCGAGGTCGTCGTCTCGGACAACTGCTCGACCGACGGCGCGTGGGAACTCCTGAACGGCCGCTACGGCGACGATCCGCGCGTGCGCCTCTATCAGAACGAGACGAACATCGGGATGGCGCGCAACTTCGACCGGCTGCTCGAGCTCGCGTGCGGCCGGTATCTGATGTGCCTCTCGTCCGACGACTTTTTGTTGCCGCCGCACGTCGCGCGGCTCGAAGCGGGCTTCGCGCGCGATCCCGAGCTCGACGTCGTCTATTGCAACGCCTACTTCGCGCGCGAGGACGGGGTCGCCTACACGACGCGCGCGATGCCGGGCCAATTCCCGGTCGACTTCGTCGATGCGCGCGACGAGCTGGTCGAAGAGTTCACCACGGTCTGCCCGGTCTGTTTTCCCTGCGCGCTGTTCAAGCGCGAGGTGCTGCTCGAGCCGGGGATCTGCGGCGACCCGGGCAACGGCCAGGATGCGCGCGACTGGGAACTGATCATCCGCCTCGCGCTCGAAGGGAAACGGTTCGCCTACATCGCGGCGCCGAGCATGGTGATCCGGCTCCACGCCGATCAGTTCTCCGGCGATGGGTACCATCGTTCCGGCCGAAACGTGCTGGACTTTGCCGGCTATGTCGAGCGTTACGTCGATCATCCGGAGTTTCTGCGCCGCATGCGCGGCCGTGAAACCGGCGTCGCGCGGCTGCTGCGAACGCTGGTCGCGCAGGCGCCTGCGCTCAACGACGGAGTGTCGCCATTCGACGACGCGCAGATGGCATGGTTCGCCCGCCTCGAGCAGCAGTTGCTCGCGCGCGCTACGGTCTACGATCCGGCGCGGGTGCGCGACTCGCGGGTAAGCGTTGTCGTACAGACGGCCGGACAACCAGCGCCGCTGCTGCGTGCGCTCGACTCGGTCGCCGCTCAACGCGTCGACAACTGGGAAATCGTCGTCGTCGATCACGGACCGATGAACCTCGAGGCCCTGCTGCGTTCGCACGCCGCATGGGAGCGCATCGCCTACGCGCGCCTGGCGACTCCGCATAGCCCCGGCGCCGCGCGGAACCTCGCCCTGCGGATGATCCGCGGCGAGTACGTCGCGTTTCTCGATCCCGACAACCGCTACGCTGCCGACCATCTCGAGCGCGCCGTCGAGGCGATCGCGCGCACCGGCGCGATGGCATCGCTCGCGGGTTCATGCTTGGCGGTCGAGCGCACCGACGGAACCGCGAGCAACGCGGAACAGGTCGGCGAGGTCGCGGCGTTCGGCGGCGCCGAGAGCGATCTCGCGCTGCTCGAGATCGCGCACGCGGTACCGCTCGACGCGGTCGTCCTCTATCGCGGGTTGTTCGACCGGATCGGGACGTTCAACGACGCGGTGCCGTTGCTCGACGACTGGGACTTCACCCTGCGACTCGCGCGCGCGGTGCGCTTTGCGCCGACCGGCTCGACCTCCGTCACCGTCACCGCACGGCTGGGCCTGTTCGCGCAGCGGCTGGGCGCCGCGTTGCCGCACTACCTTGCGGTGCTCGACGCGCTGTACGCGGCGCATCCGGTCGAAGGGCACGCCGCCGAACGCCGCGCTCGTCATCGGGCCGACGTCGCGAACGCGCTCGCCGCCGCACCCGACTGGCTGCGCGAGGCGCACGGCGTCGAGGCGTTCATGTCGGTGCTGGCCGGCCGCTCGCCGGCGCCAACCGAGATTCGCCGGCCGGCCTAACGCGGGCTAGCCTGTTTCCTTGCGCCCGGCGGGGTGACGAGGACCCGGCGGCCGCGCCGGAAACCGTCTGGGCGATGGATGCTATCTCGACGTCGCTCGACGGCCTGTTCAAGATTCGGCTGCGGCGGGCATGCGACGAGCGCGGCTGGTTCATACGGACCTTCGATGCGGAGCGGTTCGCGGAATTGGGTTTCGTGACGAGCTGGCCACAGCGCGGCGAAGCGTACAACGCCGTCGTCGGAACGCTGCGCGGCCTGCATTTCCAACTCGAGCCCCACGCCGAGGTCAAGCTGATTCGCTGCACGCGCGGCGGTGTGTACGACGTTCTGGTCGACGTGCGCGACGATTCGCCGACGTACGGCCGTTGGGAAGCGTTCACATTGGAGGAGGATGACGGCTGCGCGCTGTACGCGCCGGCCGGCTTCGCCCACGGGTATCAGACGCTGCGCGACGGCGCGACGCTGGAGTATCTGCACTCGGCTCCATACTCCGCCGCCGCCGCGAGCGGTTACCGCTACGACAGCCCCGAGCTGGCGATTCCGTGGCCGCTCGTCCCAACCGTCATCTCGACGCGCGACGCCGCGTTGCCGGCATTTTCGCGTGCAGCGAAGGTGTAGGAACCGAAGCCGGCTGCGCTATGCGCACGAAGAGAAGAAGCTCCACACGCTTTCGACGACGCGTTCCACCGCCCGTTCCGTCATTAAGGAGTGAAGGGGCAGCGTCACGACCTGTTCGACGACGCGCTCGGTCACCGGCATCGGCGTGCGGCGCGCGTCGGCAAAGTACGTATGGCGGTGGACCGGGACGAAGTGGATCCCGGCGTCGACGCCGCGCAGCGAGAGGTGCTCGATGAACGCGTCACGGCGGCCGGCCGGAACGCGCAGGCTATAGATGAACGGTGAGACGTCGTCGTAGACGCGGCGCAGCACGCGCACGCCCGGCAGTCCGTCGAAGGCGGTGGAATAGCGCTCGCACACCGCGCGCCGGCCGGCGATGAACTCGTCGACGCGCTTGATCTGCGAGACGCCGACGCTGGCCATGATGTTGGTGAGGTGGTAGCGGAAGCCTTCGCTCACCACGTCGTAGTCCCAGGCGCGCTTGTTCTGATAGCGCAGCGTGGTGTCTTTGTCGACGCCTAGCAGGCGCAGCCGCTGCAGCCGCTCGACTTCGTCACGATCCGGCGTCACGACGCAGCCGCCGTCGATCGACGTAATGATCTTGACCGGATCGAAGCTGAAGAAGTGCAGGTCGCCCGCGCTGCCGACCTTCGAGCCGTCGACGGTGGTGCCGAAGGCGTGGCAGGCATCCTCGATCACTCGCAGGCCGTGCTCATGCGCGAGCGCGTGAACCTCGGCGATTCGGCACGGAACCCCAGCGAAGTGCAGCGGAACGATCGCCTTCGTGCGCGGCCCGATCAGCGCGGCCGCCGACGCGACGTCGATCCCGAGGTCGTCCTCGTGGATGTCGCACATCGCGACCTCGGCGCCGGTGGCGCGGATCGCCTGGTGGTCGGCGACATAGTTGAACGACGGCGTGATGACCTCGTCGCCCGGCCCGATCCCGGCGGCGAGCAGCGCGATGTGCAGCGCCGACGTCCCGGTGTTGGTGCAGACGACGTACCGGTCGCGTAGGCCGAGGTAGGCGGCGATCCGCTCTTCGAACTCTTTGGTCGTCGCGCCCATCCCGAGCCAGCCGACGTCGAGCGCGTCGGTCAGGTGCTTGAGCGTATCGACGCCGACGTACGGAGCGAAAACCGGAACCCGCCCGTCCGTAGACGCGGGGGGAGCGGGCAGCCGCTCGAGGAGGTTCATGCTATTGTTCCGGGCCTCCGTTGACGATTACCCTATCGGTGAACGAGTTGCCGACCTTGAGCACGCCGGTTGAGGGCATGCCCGCCGATCCGCACGACCCCAAGGACGCCGCGCTGCTGCGCCGCATGGGGAACGATCCCGAAGTGCGCGCCGCCTGGAAGCGCGCGCTCGACCTCATCGCCCCCTACCGGTACGCCTATAACTGGACGTGGATGGGGCGGCCCGCGATCCAGTTTCCGCAAGACATGGTCGCGCTGCAGGAGATCATCTGGCGCACGCGGCCCGAGGTGATCGTCGAAACCGGGATCGCTCACGGCGGTTCGCTGGTGTTCTCGGCCTCGATGCTGGCCCTGTTGGGCGGCGAGCGCGAAGCGATCGGCGTCGACATCGACATCCGCCCGCACAACCGCGCCGAGATCGAGGCGCATCCGATGGCATCGCGGATCGTGACGTACGAAGGCTCGTCGGTCGACGAGTCGGTCGCCGCGCGGGTGCGCGAACGGGTCGCCGGCCGCAGTGCGATGGTCGTGCTGGACTCGAATCACACCGCCACGCACGTCGCGCGCGAGCTCGCGCTCTACGCGCCATTGGTGCGAGCCGGCTTCTTCTTGGTGGTGATGGACACGGTCGTCGAGTATGCCGAGCCGGGTTCGATCGTCGATCGCCCCTGGGGGCCCGGCAATAATCCAATGACGGCCGTAGACGGCTTCTTGGCGCGCGAACCGCGCTTCGTCGTCGACGAAGAGTACGACGCGAAGCTGCTGTTCAGCGTCGCGCCGCGCGGCTATCTGCGCGCGACCCAGGACCCGGACGTGCGGTGACCACCTGCCGTCCGCCGAGCGAAGCCGACGTTCCCGCGCTCGCCGCGCTGCGTAACGATCTTCCGACCCAGTACGCGCTGCTCGCCTCGCCCCGCCCGAACACGCACGACGACGTTCGGGCCTGGCTCGCGCGGCGTAGCTCAGATCCCGCCGGACTCTTCAACGTCGTCGCCGACGAGACGGGCGCGGCGGTCGGTTTCATCCAGATCGTCGGAATCGACGATCGCAGCCGCTACGGCAAATTCGGCATCGCCATCGACGAACGGCGTCGCGGCTGCGGGCACGGGCGCGCCGCGATCGAGCAGACGTTGGACGCTGCGCGCCGCGACGGCCGGCTCGACAAGCTGGTCCTGTACGTTGCGGCCGACAATGCTGTCGCGATTGCGCTCTATCGCGCGACCGGGTTCCGCGAGGTCGGCGTTCACCGCCGCCACTATTTCGCACCGGATGGTTGGCGCGACGTGGTCGTGATGGAACGGTTCCTGGCGGCGGCGCCGTGAAGACCGTCGTCATCCTCCAACCGCAGTTCTTCCCGTGGCGCGGCGTGTTCGAGCAGATCCGCCTCGCCGACGAGTTCGTCCACTTCGACGACGTGCAGTTTCCGCAAGGCCGCCATTTCACAACCCGCGTGCAGCTCAAGACGGCTTCGGGCCCGCAGTGGATGACCGTCCCGGTCCAACGTTCCGGCGTACGGTCGACGATCGCCGAGACGGAGATCGACTATGCGACGGATTGGCGTGAGAAGCACCTGCGTACGTTTGCTATGAGCTATGCGCGCGCGCCGCACTGCGCGATGGCCCGCACGATCATTGACGACGTCTACGCGATGCGCCCGCGCACGATCGCCGAGCTCGACATTGCCGCGCTCGAACGCTGTGCCGCCGAGCTGGGCTTGCGCGCGACATTCAGCCGTTCGTCGCTGACGCCCGTCGACGGCGTGAAGAGCGAACGGCTCGTCGCGCTGCTGCGACCGCGCGGGGCGACGCGATACATCACCGGTCACGGCGCGCTGCACTATCTCGACGAGGTGCCCTTCGCAGCGGCCGGCATCGAGGTCCGCGTCATGGCATACGCGCGCCGGCCATACGCGCAGTTGCACGGTGCGTTCGATCCCCATGTCTCGATCCTCGATCTGATCGCGAACCTCGGGCCCGAGGCCGCGACGGCCCTCGAATCGCCGTCCGTGCCATGGGCCGAGGCACGCGCGACGGAAACGCTCGCCTCGTGACCGTCGCGGCCGATCCCGATACGCTGCGCGGCGCGTTCGCGCGCGACGGGTTCGTCGTACTGCGGAAGTGGCTCGACGTCGCCGCCGATCTAGAGCCGGTGCAGCGCGAGCTCGGCCTTTTGATCGAGAGCGCCGCCCGCGCCTGCGGAACACGGTACGATGTTCCTCGGGACCCGGCGGATTTCGACCGCGGCTATCTGGCGCTGGTCCACGCGCATCCCGACGTTCAACCGCTGGTCTACGACATGGCCAAGAACCTGGTGTCGTTCCAACGCTTGATCGTCGGAGAGCGCCTGGCCGGATTGTTCCGCCTGCTGCGCGACACCGGGCTCGCCGGGACCGCGCCGGGCGCGAACGGGGTACGCATCGACTGCCCCAGCGACGACCGCCGTCTCGCGCCGTGGCATCAGGAGTTTCAGTACCAATTCCGCAGCCTCGATGCGGTGACGTTTTGGATTCCGCTCGTCCCCGTCACTGCCGAGATGGGGCCCGTCCTGCTCGCTCGCGGATCGCACAAAAGCGGTGTCGAGCCGCTCGTCGACACCTCCGGCAAAGGAACCGAAGAGACGGTGTTCGGTGCATACGGCGCCCTCCGGATCGCGGACGAGGCGTCGATCCCGGAACGTTTCGACGTGACCGCGCCGGTCTCCAAGCCGGGCGACGTGTTCGCGTTCGACTTCCTGACGCTGCACGCGTCCGGCGCGAATGCCGGAGCTCGCGCGCGCTGGACGGCGCAGATCCGGTACTTCAACTTCAGCGACGAGTTCGGCGCGAGCATTCGGTGGATGGGCGGGCTCAAACACGGCACGACCTTAGCGGCGGCGAACGCCCTGCTCGCCAAGGCGCGAGCCGCAGCGCTGACGCGATGACGATCGACGCGGAGATCGGGGTGGCGTGCCTGGTCTGCGGTGCGATATGCGGCACGCCGGCATACCGCCACGACGGCGCAGCCTCGGTTTCGTCGACGGGTCGCGCGGTCGCCCTTCCGACGGTCGTGTACGTCTGCCGCCGCTGCGGTCACGTCCAGACGCCCCCGCTCGATGACATTTCCGGTTACTACGCGAACGCGTACGACGTTCACCTCGAGAGCGATGACGCCGACGATCTCTATGCCGTGCGTGACGGCGTCGCAGTCTACCGCGCCCAGCATCAAGCGAACGTTGCACTCGCGAAGCTCTCGCTGGCGGCCGGCGCGTCGGTCCTCGACTACGGTTGCGGCAAGGGGATGACGATCCGCGCATTGCTCGCCGCGCGACCGGACGTCAACGCTGCCGTGTTCGACGTCAGCGACGTCTATCGTGATGCGTGGAACACATCCATTCCCACCGAAAATCAAGCAGCGTACGCGACGCCGGCCAAGTGGGACGGCCGCTTCGATGCGGTTCTGTCGTTCTTCGCGCTCGAGCACGCGGGCGATCCGCACGGCTTCTTGGCGGGGATTCGCCGGCTCATGCGACCCGGCGGCGCGCTTCACCTGACCGTGCCGAACGTGCGCCGCAACGTCGGCGACTTCATCGTGGTCGACCACGTGAACCACTTCATGCCGACCTCGCTGCGCCGCGTCTTGGCGGAGGCCGGCTTCGTCGACGTGCGGATCGACGAGGAAGCGCACGATGCCGCGTACGTGGTGAACGCTCGCCGAGGGGTCGGCGACCGCGTCGCCGGCCCGGCGGAGAGCGAGGTCGCGAGCTACGTCGAAGAGGCTGTCGGGTACGCCGCGTTCTGGTCCACCGCGACCGAAGCTGTTCAAGAATTCGAAAACGAACATCGCGGTCGCCCAGCCGCGATCTACGGGAGCGGTTTCTACGGCGTCTTCATCGCGAGCCGTTTGACCGACCACTCGAATCTTGCGTACTTTCTCGACCGAAGTCTTCACCAGCAGGCTAAGCGGGTCCACGGCCTGCCGGTTCTGCCGCCCGAGACGCTCGGCGACGAGGTCGACGTCGTGTACGTCGGACTGAACCCCGCCCGGGCCCGCGCGATCGTCGCCGGGGTCGAGTCGCTCCAGCGCCGGCCCCGCGAGTTTTTCTATTTGTAGCCCGCGGTTCAGCCGGCGACAAAGCGTCGATCTTGGCGTTAGCTAGCAACCGCACTCCTGCTCTAGTTCAGTCGTGTTTCCGAGCTTGATTTGTGTCGTTATTCTACAGTAAAATGACACATGCCAACCTCGACCGCGGAAGCCGTGCGCCGCTACGTCAGGAACCTTAAGCCGGGCACCGTCTTTACACCCGCGGAGATCATCCACGAACGGCTGGGCTCGGAGCGCGCAATCCGGGAGACACTGAGGCGTCTCGCATCCGATGGCACGGTGCGCCGTGTCGCCAAGGGCTACTACGACGTGCCACGCACCAATCCAAAGATCGGTCCCTTAAGTCCGACCCCCGAGGCAATCGTTGCGGCTCACGCCCGTAAAACCGGGGCCATCATTGAACGCCCCGAGATCGACGCCGCTAACAAGCTCGGCCTGACGACCCAAGTTGTTGCACAGCCTAGCTATCGAACGAACCTTTTTCCCCGTGAACTCAACATCGCTGGGCAGCGCATTCGGCTTCGGACTGTAAGTCCGCGTTCGCTTGCACGCGACTCAGATCCAGCGGAACTCGTCATCGACGCATTGCAGGCCGTTGGTAAACAGCGAATCACATCGAAGGAGATCGCGACGCTCCGCGATTTCGTGCGGCAACACGGCCTTGCGAGCAAACTCAGGCGTCGCGCATCGCGCATCCCGGGGTGGATGATTCCATATATCGACGACATACTGGCCTAAGCTTGCCACATGGATGATTTTGCAAAGCTCGCACCCTCGGATCGGCGCGACATCATCGCCGAAGCCGCGATCGGCATGGGGCTCGACCTCACGATCGTCGAGAAAGACTTCTGGGTGTGCTGGACCCTTCGATCGCTGTTTTCGCTACCGTCCGGTCAAGCATCAATGGTATTCAAGGGCGGGACGTCCCTCTCGAAAGCTTACGGCCTCATCCAGCGGTTCTCCGAAGACATCGACGTCGTCACTGACGTCAACTTCTATCTTGCCTCGCGGGATCGAAGATCCAGAAACTGCCTCGAGCAGGACACAACAACTCGAGCGAATGGACTCCTTGGATGTAGCCTGCGCGAACTATATCGGCGGCGAGTTGACCATTCTGCTGCGAAAATATTTCGCAGAACGACTTGGAACGGACACGGGCTGGGACCTCTTGCTCGATCCTCTAGACCGGTACGCACATACACTTCTTTTTCGCTATCCCATCAGCGCACCCGATGTCGAGCATTCGTACATTCGTGGTCGTGTCAAGATTGAACTCGGCTGGCGTTCGACGACAGCCCGAGCGAATCGCGCACGTTCAAACCGTATGTGGCAGACCGCTTCTCGAATCTCATCGGAGAACCCGAGGTAACTTGCTCGGTGCTATTGCCTGCGCGCACGTTTTGGGAAAAAGTCACCGCGTTGCATGCGGAGAGTTTCCGGGACGTTGTGCCGCATTTCTTTTCGCGCCACTACTCCGACGTAGCGGAGTTGATCGAAACCGAGGTTGGAAGGGCCGCGTCTCGTGACGTTGCGATGCTCGACGAGGTCCGGAAGTTCAAGCAGACCTATTATCCCGCGGCCTGGGCGCACTATGACCGTGCAGCCCCAGGATCTCTGAAAATAATTCCATCGGATGAGAAAGTTCGGGTCTTGATCTCAGATTACCGTGACATGCGAATGATGTTCTTTCGCGAGCCACCGCCATTTGGAACGATTCTAGACCGCCTGCGCGCCCTCGAAAGACAGATCAACGGAGTATAGTGCATCGGCCCAGGTCGTCGCGAAGGGGTCCGCAGGACGCCTGCTTGGCTAGCTTAAAGAGGAGACATCTCTACTTGGCGCCGACACACCCGACGCCACGGGTCGCGGACCTGGCTTGGGCGTGATATACTGTCGGAGTTGCCCCGGGGAGACCTGAGGGCTCCACTTCACCCGCCCGGAGGGCGGGGGTGCATGCTTCCATCACGGCGCCACGGACGGCGGCGCGGAGCGCAGAGAGAGGTCCTCGTTTCATGGCGTCAGCCGTCACCATGCGCGCCCTTCTGGAGGCCGGTGTCCACTTCGGGCATCAGACGCGCCGCTGGAATCCGAAGATGAAGCCGTACATCTTCCAAGAGCGCAACGGTATCTACATCATCGACCTGGCGAAGACGCTGGCGATGCTCAACTCCGTGTACGACGCGGTCAAGCAGATGTCGCGCGAAGGCCGCGTGATCCTGTTCGTCGGCACCAAGAAGCAGGCGCAGGACGTCGTGCGTGAGGAGTCCGAGCGCGCGGGGACGTTCTTCGTCAACCAGCGCTGGCTGGGCGGTACGCTGACCAACTTCGCGACGATCCAGAAGCGCATCGCGCGGCTGCGTGAGCTCGAAGGGATGCGCCAGCAAGGCACCTTCGATCTGCTCCCCAAGAAAGAGGTCGCGCGGCTGACCGACGAGCTGGAGAAGCTCGAGAAGTTCTTGGGCGGGATCAAGGACATGCACCGTTTGCCCGACGCGATCTTCATCGTCGATCCGAAGAAAGAGCGCATCGCGGTCGCCGAGGCCGAGAAGCTGCACATCCCGATCATTGCAGTGATCGACACGAACTGCGACCCCGACGAGATCGACTATGCGATCCCCGGCAACGACGACGCGATCCGTTCCGTGCGACTGATGGTTTCGACCATCGCCAACGCCATCATCGAAGGGAAGACCGAAACCGAGTCGGCCTACGATGCGGCCGACTACGAAGAGCAATATGCCGATCTCGGCGCGGCGGAGCCCGCGGCGGCCGGCGTCTGAGCGGACACGACGTGAACACTGCGTACAAGCCGACCGCCGACGAGATCAAGCGCCTGCGAGATGAGACGGGCGCCGGGATCTCCGACGTCCGCAACGCGCTGATCTGGTCCGAAGGCGATCACCAGCGCGCCCGCGCGCGACTGGGCGAGTTGGGTCAAGCTAAGGCCGAGAAGAAATCCGAGCGCGCGGCCAACGAAGGCCTGGTCGGATCGTACATCCATGCGGGCGGCAAGATCGGCGTCCTGGTCGAGGTCAACTGCGAAACCGACTTCGTCGCACGCAACGAGCGTTTCAAGGAACTCGTGCGCGACGTCGCGATGCACGTCGCGGCGATGTCGCCGCAGTATCTCGACCGTGAGTCCGTCCCGTCCGACGTGTTGGCCGGCGTCAAGGAAGAGCTCGAGAAGACCGTTCCGGCGAACAAGCCGCCCGACGTCGTCGAGAAGATCCTGTCCGGGAAGCTCAACAAGTGGTACGAGGAGCACACCTTGCTCGAGCAGCCGTTCGTCAAGGACGACGCGCAATCGGTCGGCGAGCTGGTGAATAGCGTCTCCGGAGTCCTCGGCGAGAAGATCCGGGTCCGGCGCTACATGAAGTTCGCTCTCGGAGAGGAGTAAGCATGGCGGCCGGCAGCGACGACATCGTGGTTCATAAGCCGGCATACGACCGCGTCTTGCTCAAGCTGTCGGGCGAGGCGTTCGCCGGCCGCGGCGGCAGCGTCGACGTCGATACGACGACGACGATGGCGCGTGAGATCGCGCAGCTTCATGCGGCCGGCATCAGCACCGCGGTCGTGGTCGGCGGCGGCAACATCTGGCGCGGCAAGATTCACGAGGCCGCCGGGATGGAGCGTGCCACCGCCGACTACATGGGGATGCTGGCGACCGTCATCAACGCGCTCGCGCTGCAGGACTCGCTCGAACGGATCGGCGTTCCGTCGCGCGTGCAGACGGCCATCGCGATGAACGCGATCGCAGAGCCGTACATTCGGCGGCGCGCGATTCGCCATCTCGAAAAGGGTCGCGTCGTGATCTTCGCGGCCGGGACCGGGAACCCGTACTTCACCACCGACACGACGGCGGCGCTGCGCGCGGTCGAGGTCGGTGCGCAGGCGATCCTCAAGGCCACCAAGGTCGACGGCGTCTACAGCGCCGACCCGTTCAAGGACCCGACGGCGACGCGCTTCACCCACCTCGACTACCTCCGAGTGCTCGAGCTCGGGCTCGAGGTGATGGACTCGACGGCGCTCACCCTGTGCATGGACAACGATCTGCCGATCATCGTGTTCGACATGAACGCCCCGGGCAACATCCGCCGGGTGGCGTACGGCGAGCCGATCGGGACGACGGTCTCACGGAGTGCGGCGCGCCTCCACGGCGAAGAGGTCGGCCATGCTGGATGACGTCTATCGCGATGCCGAATCGAAGATGAACAAGGCGCTCGAGGCGACCCGCAGCGACTTCGCCTCGATCCGTACCGGCCGCGCCTCGCCGCAGCTGCTCGACCGTCTCCAGGTGGAGGCATACGGAGCGACGGTACCGCTCAAGCAGGTTGCCAGCGTCAACTCGCCCGACGGCCGCTCGCTGCTGGTGACCGCCTTCGACAAGAGCGTCGTCGGCGCGATCCGCAAGGCGATCGAAACCAGCGACCTCGGCCTCAACCCCAACGTCGACGGCTCGACGATTCGCCTGTCGATCCCGGCGTTGACCGAAGAGCGCCGCAAAGACCTGGTCAAGCTGATCAAGAAAAAATCCGAAGAGCACAAGGTCGCGGTCCGCAACGTGCGCCACAAAGCGAACGACGACGTGAAGGCGCTGGCCAAGAACGGGACGATCACCGACGATCAGATCAAGCGCGGCACCGACCACGTGCAGAAGCTCACCGACAAGTTCATCAAGCAGATCGACGATCTCGTGCACGGCAAAGAAAAAGAGATCATGGAGGTTTGAGCCGTTCTGGACGAACGGCTCAAACCTCGCCCTTCGGGCGAAGCCCACGCGGAGGGTGTACGATGACCGCAAGCTAGTGTGGTGGGACACGGAATTGCCAGGATGAGCTCCGAAGACTTGGTGATGATGCCCTGGGTGGCCGCGCGACGTGCACTTGGCGACCGGCCGCTCCGTTTTCGTCTGTTGACGCCGCCGTACGCCGCACTGGGCGTCGGCACCCTGCGCGCTTTGCGCGTCGAGCCGCTTTCCGGGGAACACGACGGGGCGTGGGAGCTGGTCGCCGGCTACGACCGGTACGAGCGGTTGTGACGTGGCGACGCTGCTGAAGCCGCCGCGCGGCGTAACGCTGGACGCGACCAAGTTGCCCACGCACGTGGCGATCATCATGGACGGCAACCGCCGCTGGGCGCGTTCGCGCCGGCTCCCGGCGATCGAGGGACACCGGCGCGGGATCGTCGCGTTGCGCGAGATCACGCGCGCGTGCAGCGACTGGGGCATCCCGATGCTCACGGTCTACGGGTTCTCGACCGAGAATTGGAAGCGCGACAAGACGGAGATCTCGCTGCTGCTCGACTTGTGCGTATACTTCGCGCAGAACGAGCTCGCCGAGCTGAGCCGCAACAACGTGCGCGTTCACGTCATCGGGCGCTACGAGCAGCTGCCGCCGGCATCGAAGGACGCCCTCGACCGTCTCGTCGCCAACACCGCGCAGAACACCGGGCTCATTCTGAACCTGGCGGTGAACTATAGCGCGCGCACCGAGTTGCGCGACGCGGTCGCGCGCATGATGCGCGACGTGCGCGACGGCAGGCTGCCGCCGGACGCGATCGAGGAAGACACCCTCGCATCGTACCTGACGACCGCGGGGATGCCCGACCCCGATCTGTTGATTCGGCCCGGCGGCGAGTCGCGGCTTTCGAACTTTTTGCTGTACCAGGTCGCGCACGCCGAGCTCGTCTTGCGCGACACGTTCTGGCCCGACTTCTCGCGCGACGCGTTCGCCGACGCGATTGCGGAGTATCAGCGCCGGCTGGTCGCCGGATGACCAGCGCGGCCTCCACCGCGCCCGCCACGACGGCACCCGAGCCGAAGCCGCGGCCGGCCGTGAGCGTGCGCCGCATCGTGATCGGCGTGCTGCTGGCCGCTCTGGGCCTGGGCTCCGTGTATTTCCCGTGGGCGTTCACGCTGCTCGTGCTGGCGATCGCTACGGGCTGCCTGTACGAGTTCGCCGGGCTCTCGGCGCGCAAAGGCCCACAGCTCGAGGTCCCGGTCGCGATGGCGGCGGTGTGGGTCTACATCATCCTCACCTACTTCGGGATGATCCACCGGTACGAGGGGATCGTGCTGGCGGCGACCGTCATCGTCGCGCTGGGAACGGCGACCTTTACCGCCGACTCCGGTTACTTCGCGCGCAGCGGCTACACGCTGTTCGGCGTGCTCTACATCGGCAAGCTGCTGACGTATTTCATCGCGATCCGTGCGCTCCACGACGGTGCGGTGTGGACGGTCTGGATCATCTTCCTGGTCGCCTTCACCGACATCTTCGCGATGCTCATCGGTTCGGCGTTCGGGCGCCACCAGCTCACCCGGCTGTCGCCCAAGAAAACGGTCGAAGGCGCGGTCGGCGGGTTTGTCGCGGCACTCGTGGCGGGCGCCGCGATCGCGCTCGTGCCGTGGGTGCACGTCACCTGGTGGCAGGGTGTGATCGTCGCGGCGATCACCTCCATCGCAGCACAAGCCGGCGACTTGGTCGAGAGCGCGCTCAAGCGCGACGCCGACGTCAAGGACGCCGGCTCGCTGATCTCTGGCCACGGCGGCGTGCTCGACCGCTTCGATTCGTACATCTTTGCCGGGATCGCGTTCTACTTCGCGCTCTACCTGATCGGCGTGATCTCGCAATACCGGCTGGTCAACTCGTGAGCCGGCGAGTCGCCATCCTGGGATCGACCGGGAGCATCGGCACGCAGGCGCTCGACGTCATCGCGCGTCACTCGGAACGATTCGAGGTCGTGGGTCTCGCGGCCGGACGCAACCTCGATCTGCTCGCGCAGCAGGTTGAACGCTTTGGACCGCGCGTCGTCGCCGACGCGCGCGACGGCGCGCGCGGATTGCACGCCGTGGCGTGTGAATCAGGCGCGGACATCGTGCTGGCGGCGACCGACGGCGCGGTCGCGTTCGATGCGGTGTTCGCCGCGGTCGACGCCGGGATCGATGTCGCGGTCGCCAACAAGGAGCTCATCGTCGCGGCCGGCGAGTTGCTGGTCGAGCACGCCGCGCGCAGCGGCGCGCGGTTGCTGCCGGTCGACAGCGAGCATTCGGCGATCTTTCAGTGCTTGCAAGGCGCGCCGCGCGAGCGCATCGCGGCGGTCATCGTCACCGCCTCCGGCGGTCCGTTCTGGGAGCGCACGCGCGAGCAGATGGAACATGCGACGGTCGACGACGCGTTGGCGCACCCGACCTGGCGGATGGGCGTGAAGAACACGATCGACTCGGCGACGCTGATGAACAAAGGACTCGAAGTCATTGAAGCCTCGAAATGGTTCGGCGTCCCCGGCGAGCGCGTCCAAGTCGTCGTCCACCGCACGTCGGTCGCGCACGGCTTCGTCGTCTTCACCGACGGGAACGTCGTCGGCCAGCTCGCCGCGCCCGACATGCGGCTGCCGATCGGTTACGCGCTCGCCTACCCCGACCGGCTCGACGACGGCCGTCCGGCCGGCGACCCGATCGAGGCGCTAGGCGGAAAGCGCGGCGCGGCGCTGACCGCGCTCGCGTTCGAGCGCCCGGATCCCGTCCGATTCCCCTGCCTTCGGCTCGCCTATGAGGCCTTGGCCGCGGGCGGGACGGCGCCGGCCGTGCTCTCAGCCGCAAACGAGGTAGCCGTGGCAGCATTTGTATCAGGTGAAATTCCGTTTGGGGAAATCCCCGTTTGCATCGAAACGGTCCTCGACCGGGTCGGTAAGAGGAACGTGAGCCTGGAGGCCGTCCGTGACGCCGACCGCCTGGCTCGTATCGCGGCCCAAGCGTTCACGTCCGGTCGCACCGCCAGGACCTCCAGGAGCACATGACCGCCGAAAACATCGTCGTCTTCCTGCTGATGCTGTCCATCCTCGTGGTGCTCCATGAGTACGGGCACTTCTTGGTCGCGCGCAGGTGCGGCGTCCGGGTCACCGACTTTGCGGTCGGTTTCGGGCCGACGCTGCTGCGCTGGACGTCGCCGCGGAGCGGGACGAACTATCGCGTCAACCTGCTGCCGCTGGGCGGGTACTGCCAGATGAAGGGCGAGGACGGAAAGTCGACCGAGGCCGAACAGCAGCGCGACTTCCGGACCGGCGACGTCTTCGAGCACGACAACTTTCAAGCCAAGAAGCCGCTGCAGCGGCTGGCGATCGTGTGCGCCGGACCGGTCGCGAACTTCATCGTCGCGCTGGTCATCCTCGTCGGCAGCGCGCTGGCGTTCGGAGTGCCCGGCGATCTGCCCTCGACGACCATCTATCAGCTGCTGCCGGACTTCCCCGCCGCCCGCGCCGGACTGCGCGCCGGCGACCGCATCGTCTCCATCGACGGACGAGCGATACAGGACGGGAACATTTTGGTCGACACGATCCATCGCTCGCTGGGCAAGCCGATCAAGGTCGTCTACGACCGCAACGGCCGGGATTATTCCGTCACGATGACGCCGGTCGTCTCGGCCGATCGCAAGCCGGTCGGGCACTTGGGCTTCGCGCCGTTGCCGGCGATGCACCGGGTCGGCGTCGGCGATTCGTTGTCATACTCGTGGGCGCAATTCAGCGGCATGGTCGACCGGACGCTCGGCTTGTTCGTCAGCCTGGTGACGCATCCGGCGTCGGTCGCGGGCCAGGTGCAAGGCCCGATCGGGATGGCGCGAGTCTCCGCTCAAGCGCAGACCTTCGGGCCGTCGATCTTCTTGCTGGTGACGGCGATGATCTCGGTTTCTCTGGGGATCATCAACTTTCTGCCGATCCCGGCGTTGGATGGGGGGCGTGCCGTCTTCATCCTGGTCGAGATGCTACGTGGCCGGCCGGTCGATCCGGAGAAGGAAGCGCTCGTTCACGTCGGCGGCTTCGCGGTGCTGCTCGTGTTGATGCTGGCGGTTTCGTTCCACGACGTCACGTCGGCCATCGCCGGACGTTCTGTTTTCTAAGACGTCTGGATTAGGATAGGAACGATGATTCGTTTGCGCCGCCAGACCAAGGCCGTGTTGCTCGAGAACAAGTCGAACTGGTCCAAGGACGCCAAGAAGGTCTGGATCGGCGGCGACAACCCGGTCGTGGTCCAGTCGATGACGACGACCGATACGGCCGACGTCGACAAGACGCTCGAGCAGGTCTACGGCCTGGCGATGGCCGGCTGCGAGGTCGTTCGGGTGACCTGTCAGGACGTTCGCGACGCCGCCGGGCTGCCCGCGATCGTCGCGCGCTCGCCGGTACCGATCGTTGCGGACGTCCACTTCGATCATCGCATGGCGCTCGCCGCGATCGAAGCCGGCGTCGCGAAGCTGCGGCTGAACCCCGGCAACATCACCGATCCGGTCAAGACGCGCGAGGTCGTGCGGCTGGCCGTCGAGCGCGGGACGCCGATTCGGATCGGCGTCAACATGGGCTCGCTGGCGCGCGATCTCGAGGAGCGGCTAGGCCATACGCCTGAGGCCTTGGCGGCCTCGGCGCTGCGGCACGTCGAGATCCTCGAAGAGCTCGGCCACACCGACATCATCATCTCGGTCAAGGCGCACGACGCGGTCACCACGATCTACTCGTACCGGTTGCTCGCCAAGCAGCTCGACGACCGCGGAACGCCCTACCCGCTGCACCTGGGCGTCACCGAGGCCGGGCTGCCGCGCGAGGGCACGATCAAGTCGTCGATCGGCCTGGGCGTCCTGCTGTTCGAGGGGATCGGCGACACGCTGCGCGTCTCGCTGGCCGCCGATCCGGTCGAGGAAGTCCCGGTGGCGTGGGGGATTCTTAAGGCGCTCGGATTGCGCGAAAAGGGTTTCGACATCACGGCCTGCCCGTCGTGCGGGCGCGCCGAGATCGAGGTCGTCGAGCTTGCTCGGATGGTCGAGGCTATCGCCAAAGAGTACACGGCGCCGGTCAAAGTCGCGGTGATGGGCTGTGTCGTCAACGGCCCGGGCGAGTCTAAAATGGCAGATGTCGGTATTGCAGGCGGTAAGGGCAAGGGAGCGATCTACCGAAAGGGAGAGTTGGTGGGGACTTTCGCCGAGGCCGACTTGCTCGGACGCCTGCGGCTCGAGATCGAGAAGGTCATCGCCGACCAGTACCCGGACTATCTTCATGAGATCAATCGTGAACCGACCGCTGTCTGAGCTCGTCCCCGACGGACGACTGATCGTAGCGACCTTCGTGACCGCCCTGGCCGCGTCGCTGGCGCTCGCTCTGTCGACCCCCGCGACGATCAGTGTCGACGGTCAGCGGCTCGCGTCCGACGTCGCGCCGGTCACGACTCCGGCCGGCGCTTACTTGCCGCTGCGAGCGGTTTCCGATGCCGCCGGCGCGCGCACGGCATACGATGCGAAGAGCGGCCAGATCACCGTGCGCCGCGGCACCGACGTCCTGGCGATGCATATCGGTACGACCGCGGCGAACATGAACGGCCATCGTGTGACGCTCGCGAGCGCACCCTTCGCGGTGCGCGGTCGCGTGCTGGTTTCGAGCGCGACGATCGCTCGCGCCTTCGGCTCATCCGTCCGCTACGACGTGCGGCACGACCGCGTCGTCGTGCGCACGCCCGGCGTGGTCGTCGCCGGTGCCGCGGACGACGAACCCTAAGCCTTATCGAACCGTCCCGGGTCTGATCGCATTTGCGATCTCCTGGGTTCTGCTTGTGTGTGCGCTCCTGCCACTCGTCGCGAGCTTCGTCGCGCGATCGTCTGACGTTCCGTTCATCTTCTTCGAGCCGATGATTTCGCTGACGCTACTGTTCCAAATCGTGGCCGACAATCCCGATTCGGTCGCTCAGCGACGGTGGCTTGGCTTCAGTCTCGCGCTCTTCGCCTTGTACGCGGTCGGCGAGGCGTTGATTATGCTCCAGGTTCCAGCTGAGGTCCGGTCGGCCGGCAGTGTAAACTTTGCCTTGGCGTACACTGCGCTCGCGTTGGCAGTAGCGCTGGTGGCGAGGTTCTGGCGGCGCGCGACGCGTCGTCCGATCGACGACGCGAGGTCGCGCATCCCCCAAGCCTGAGACAGCCTCGCGGTAGCCGAAGCGCACCGGAGTCTTCCTCCTGCGGATGATTGGAGCCACTGGGGCTTTTCTTTGCGTTGCGCGCGGGTACGAGTGTGGTAATGCTTGGCGACGGGAGATGGCTTTGGGCAAGGTAACGCGGCGTCGTTTTCTCGTGCGGTCAGCCATTCCGGCGATCGCAGCGGGGATCGGGATCGGCGTCCCGCGGTTGAACGCGGTGGCGCAGGCTGCGTCGTCGGTGTCGATCGTTCCGGCCAGCGGGCCGGGAGCGGTCCCCGTGACGCTCAACGTCAACGGCACCGAGCATGCGATGCGGATCGAACCGCGCGTGACGTTGCTCGACGCGCTGCGCGAGCAGCTCGGTCTCACCGGAACGAAGAAGGGCTGCGATCAAGGACAGTGCGGGGCGTGCACGGTGCTGGTCGACGGCCGCCGGGTGAACGCGTGCTTGACGCTCGCCATTGCAGCCGAGGGGAAGAAGGTCACCACCGTCGAGGGACTGGCGAGCGACGGGAAGCTCCACCCCGTGCAGGCGGCGTTTCTCGAGTACGACGCGTTCCAATGCGGCTATTGCACGCCGGGGCAGATTTGCTCGGCGGTCGGTTTGATCGCCGAGGGCCGAACGCGCTCCGACGCCGAGATCCGCGAGTTCATGAGCGGCAACATCTGTCGCTGCGGGGCGTACACCAACATCGTCGCCGCGGTGAAGGCCGCCGCCGGGCACGCCTGATGCGACCGTTCGCGTATGCCCGCGCGCAGAGCGCCGACGCCGCGATCGCCGCAATGGCGCAGGACGCGCGCGCGGCATTTCTCGCCGGCGGAACCAACATCGTCGACCTCATCAAGCTCGACGTCGCGCAGCCCGGTACGCTGATCGACATCGGCGCGCTGCCGCTCGCCGCGATCGAGGTCGCGACCGACGGGAGCGTGCGCATCGGCGCGCTGGCCCGGATGAGCGACACCGCCGACCATACCGCGGTCCGGTCGGGCGCGCCGTGCGTGGCGATGGCGCTGAACCTGAGCGCGTCGGCGCAGCTGCGCAACATGGCGTCGATCGGCGGCAACGTGCTCCAACGGACGCGTTGCGTCTACTTTCGCGACGTCACGCAGCCGTGCAACAAGCGGCAGCCCGGGAGCGGCTGCAGCGCGATCGGCGGCGACGACCGCAAGATGGCGATCTTCGGCGCGAACGATCGCTGCATCGCGGTGAACCCGTCCGACTTCTCGGTCGCGATGTTGACGACCGACGCAACGATCCACCTGCGCGGCCCGGCGGGCGAACGAACCACGCCGTTCCTGGGGTTCCAACGGCTGCCGGACGACCCCGCGCTCGATACGAACATCGTTCGCGGCGAGCTGATCACGGCGATCAGCTTCATGCCGACGGCGCTCACGCGCAACTCGACCTATCTCAAAGTGCGTGACCGTGCTTCGTACGAGTTCGCCCTGGTTTCGGTCGCGGCGGCGCTCGACGTCCGCAACGGGACGATCCACGATGCGCGCGTCGCGCTGGGCGGCGTCGCGCACGCGCCGTGGCGAGCGCGCGCGGCCGAGGCCGCGCTGATCGGCAAGCCGGCGGTGCGCGCGACGTTCGCCGCGGCCGCCGATGCGGAGCTGCGTGCGGCGAAGCCTCAGCGGCTCAACGGGTTCAAGGTCGTTATGGCCAAGAACGCGATGGTCCGAGCCCTGGGCACGCTGGGAGGTGCGGCATGATCGGCGCCCCGCTGACGCGCGTCGACGGCGTCGCAAAGGTCACCGGCGCGGCCCGCTACAGCTACGAAGAACCGGTGGCGAACACGGCCTACGGCGTCATCGTGACCAGCACGATCGCGGCCGGGCGCATCGCGTCGATCGACGCGAAGGAAGCGCAGTCTCTCGCGGGCGTGCTGCTGGTCCTCAGCCACGAGAACGCGCCGCGCGTGAAGGCCGACGCCGGCGACCGCAAGCTGCAGGTGTTGCAGGACGACGCCGTGTTCTACGACCGGCAGCCGGTCGCACTGATCGTCGCCGACACCTTCGAACGCGCGACCGACGCGGCCTCGCGGGTGCGGGTGACCTACGACCGCAAGGCACCCGCGACGACGATGAGCTCGCCGGGCGCACAGACATACACGCCGTCGCAGGCGAACAACAACCCCCCGGACACGACGCGTGGCGACTTCGATGCGGCCTTCGCCTCGGCGCCGGTGAAGCTCGACAACAGCTACGTCACGCCGACCGAGTTCCACAACCCGATGGAGCCGCACGCGACGCTGGCGATGTGGTCGGGCGACGAGCTGACGATCTACGACACCTCGCAAGGTGTGTTTCCGCGCCGCGCGAGCGTCGCGAAGATCTTCGGGATTCCGGATACCAGCGTGCGCGTCGTATCGAAGTTCATCGGCGGTGGGTTCGGATCCAAAGGCGGAACGAACCCATACTGCGTCCTCGCGGCGATGGCCGCCAAAGTCATCGGACGCCCGGTCAAGGTCGTACTGACGCGGCCGCAGATGTTCGGCGGATTCGGCAACCGGCCACGCACCGAGCAACGCGTGCGGCTTGGTGCCGATCGCAGCGGCAAGCTGACCGCAATGGCCCACGACGTGCGCTCCCAGGGTTCGCGCTACGACGACTTCATCGAGAACGCCGCCGTCATCAGCCGCATGCTCTACGCGGTGCCGAATCAGATCACGACGCACCGCGGCGTGCGATACGACGTCGTGACCCCGACCTACATGCGCGCGCCGGGTGAGTCGAGCGGCTCCTTCGCGCTCGAGTCGGCGATGGACGAGCTGGCCTACGCGACCGGCACCGATCCGCTGGAATTGCGGCTGATCAACTACGCCGAAACCGATCTCTCGGAGCAGAAGCCGTTCTCTTCGAAGTCCCTGCGCCAGTGCTACGCGCAGGCGGCGCAACGCTTCGGCTGGGCGAGCCGGAAGGCGGCGCCGCGCTCGATGCGGACGCCGGACGGGTTGCTGGCCGGCTACGGCATGGCGTCGTCGACGTATCCGTCGAACCGTTCGTCGGCATCGGCCGCGGCGACGATGCACGCCGACGGCACGGTCCTTGCAACCAGCGGCGGCTGCGACATCGGGACCGGCGCGTACACCGCGTTCACCCAGGTCGCCGCCGAAGCGATCGGGCTCCCGGTCGCGCGCGTCCGGTTCGACCTGGGCGATACGACCATGCCGCCGGCGCCGGAAGCCGGCGGCTCGCAGCTCACGGCCAGCGTCGCCAACGCCGTGCACGCCGCGGGCGTCGCCCTGCGCGAGAAGCTCGCCGGGCTCGCCACCGCGAATCGGAACTCACCGCTGCACGGCCGGCAACTCGCCGATCTCGCCTTCGGTGACGGACGCGTGTTCGTGCGGGCCCAGCCGGTAACGGGCGAACGCTACGCCGACATCGTTCGGCACAGCGGCGCGCCTTCGGTGATGGCGCGCGCCGACGTACAGCACGATCGTCGCGCGAAGGGGCCGTACTCCTCGCACGCCTTCGGCGCGCACTTCGCCGAAGTGCACGTCGATCCCGATCTCGGTACGGTGCGCTTGGCGCGAATGGTGAGCGCGTTCGCCGCCGGTACCATCGTCAACGCCAAGACCGCGCGCAGCCAGTTCCTGGGCGGCACCGTGTGGGGCGTCTCGATGGCGCTGCACGAGGAGGGGCGGATCGACGAGCGGACCGGGCGCTACATGAACGCGAGCCTCGAGAACTACCTCGTCCCGGTGAACGCCGACATCCCGTCGATCGAGATCATCCTGGTCGACGAGCAGGACGAATTCGTGAACCCGCTAGGGATCAAGGGGATCGGCGAGATCGGTAACGTGGGCAGCGCGGCCGCGGTCGCCAACGCCGTCTACCACGCGACCGGCAAGCGCGTGCGGGAGCTGCCGATCAGCCCGGAAAAGCTGCTGACCTAGCAAACCCCACCGTCACCGAAAGCTCGGCGAAAGCTGCCCGTCACCCTGAGCTTGTCGAAGGGCGACCGAGAGAAAGGATGAGCCCGCTCTCGCGAGCGGTTTCTTCATTGCGGGAACTGCTAATCGTCCGGGGCGTCCTTCGCCGCGCTCAGGACACCGGCATCATGTGCGCGTAGCGCGTTCGGTTGGTCGCGGAGCATGATCGTCCGCCCTTCGACAAGCTCAGGGTAGACAGCGCGTTTTTGCGCTCCAGATTGCGTCGTGGTTGCTGGGAGACGAGGATGATGGTGGTTACTGGGCGACCAGAATTCCGTCGCGCAGGATCGGGACGACGTCGAGCGTGTCGAGCGCGGCGCAGCGCGTGACGTCGCCGGCGAAGCCCTTGTGCGCGAGGTGTTGCGCATGGTCGGCGCTTGCGATCGCGTCGGCGAGCCGCGTCGCGACGCAGCGGTAGAGCAGCGCCGCGGCGCGCGCGCCGTCGCGCAGCTCGGCGTCGGAGATCGACGTCAGCAGCGCGTCGACCAGCGCGCCGGCGCCGATTGCGTCTTCGAGCGCGAAGCCGCCGCCTTCGCCGGCGCAGACGATCAGCACGTCGCCGTACTCGTGAGCGAGCGCGTCGGCCACCGCGGTACGGTTCACCAGTGCGGCTGCCCGGACGGACGCCGAACCGCTGACCGCGCGCAGCGCGCGCGTCCCGTTGGTCGTGGTCATGATCAGCGTCTTCCCGGCGACGGCCTCGGGCGTGAACGACGCCGGTGAGTTGTCCAGGTCGAATCCCTCGATACGATCGGCCTCCTGCTCGCCGCAGAGCAGCACGCGGTCGCGGCCGAGCCGCTGACTCAGCGCGATGGCGTCGGCCGGGTCGGTAACCGGGATCACGCCGGCGGCACCGTTGCGCAGCGCAGTGGCGATCGTGGTGGTGGCGCGCAACACGTCGACGACCGCGACGTGGGCTTCGCGCACGACCTCGGCCGGCCAGGGTGGCCCCAGCAGGACCTGGATCGAGCGGCTCACAGGCACCTCCCGTACTCCGTTCGGTGGCGGCGCGCCTGTGCCCCGGAGTCGATCCGCGGCGCGCGTCGAACGGATCGTCGCGGTGGGAAGCGGCGAAGGCGCGAGTGCGAACGTTCTCGATCTCGTGGTGCAGGCGCTGCCGCACCTCCGCCGCGGCTTGGGCGAGGACTCGGCGACGTTCACCGCGCGCTTGCTCTATGAGAACCTCGGTTTGGATGCGTGCGCGGTGGTCGACACCGAGCGCGTCCTGGCCTACGTCGGCCGTGGCGAAGACCACCATCTCGTCGGTGGCCCCTCGCTCACCGGCCTGACGCACCACGTGATCGCGACCGGCCAGCCGTCCACCGCGCGCACGCGCGAAGACATCGACTGCCCCGTCCCCGGCTGCCCACTCACCTCGGTGACGATCGCCCCATTCGTCGTGCGCGGCGCGGCGGTCGGTGCGCTCAAGCTGTACCGCGCCGGGACGCCGATCGCCGAAGACGACGAGCGCGTCGCGGTCGGGCTCGCGCGCGTCTTCTCGGTTTCGCTCGAAGCCGCCGAGCTCGACGCGCGGTCCGAGCTGGTGACCCAGGCCGAGCTCGACGCGCTTCGCGCGCGCGTCTCACCGCACTTTCTGTTCAACACGCTCACGACGATCGCGGCGTTGACGCGCACCGATCCGGTACGCGCGCACGATCTGATCGTCGATTTCGCGGAGTACTTTCGCGACTCGCTCGCGCAGCACGCCGAGTTCGTCTCGCTCGACGAAGAGCTCGAGCACGTGGAACAGTATCTGCGCTTCGAGCACGCGCGCTTCGGTGAGCGGCTGCACGTTTCGTTCGAGGTCGATCCGCGCGCGCGCTTGGCGCTCGTCCCGGTACTCTCGGTGCAGCCGCTGGTCGAGAACGCGATCATGCACGGGCTGGCGCCCAAGGGCGGCGCGGGGACGGTGCGGGTGAGCGCGCATCCCGACGCGGAGGGAACCGCGATTTCGGTGAGCGACGACGGCGTCGGTTTCGCTCCCAACTGGGCGCCGCGCAGCAACGGCAACGGCAACGGCATCGGCTTGGACAACGTCAACCAGCGCCTGACCAAACTGTTCGGGCCGGCCAGCGCGCTGCGCATCGCCAGCGCGGCGGGCGCCGGGACGACCGTGACCTTTCGCGTCCCGGCGCACGTCCCGACTGCAGCGCGATGAGCGGCGCGGCGATGCGGGCGCTCGTCGTCGACGACGAGCCGCTGGTGCGCAGCGAGTTGGTCTACGCGCTGGGAAGGGTTTCGCGCGACATCGAGATCACCGAAGCGCCCGACGCGGTCGAGGCGCTGCGAGAGCTTGCCGCCGCGCGCTTCGACGTCGTCTTCCTCGACATCAACCTGCCGGGCTTGAACGGACTCGAAGCGACGCGCGTGATCAACGCGCTACCGTCTGCGCCGCAGGTCGTCTTCGTCACCGCGCACGACACGCACGCCGTCGACGCGTTCGAGCTCGCCGCGTTCGACTACGTCGTCAAACCGGTTTCGCAGGATCGCCTCGCGCGCACGATCGAGCGTTTGCGTTCGTCGCAGAGCGCGGCGCCGGCCGATGCGCTGGGACGCGGTACGCTGGCGCGCGTGGCGCTCGAGGACGGCGAGCGAACGCGGCTGGCGAAGGTCGCCGAGATTCGCTACGTGCAGGCCAATGGCCACGTCGTCACCGCGCGGCTGTTCGACGGTGACTTGCGCTGGAAAGGTTCGCTGGCCGATGCCGCAACGCGCCTCGAACCCGCCGGTTTCCTGCGGGTACACCGCGCCTATCTCGTCAACCCCGAGCGCGTCGTCGAGGTCGAACCGTTCTTCGGCGGTTCTTACCTGCTGCGCGTCGATGACAAGACCCGCAGCGAGGTCCCCGTCTCGCGCAACTACCTCCCCGCCGTCCGCAAAGCGCTCGGCCTTTAGCGAGCCGACCACGCAATCGCCTTCGACTCGTCCCCGATCAACTCGGTCGCGAGGGCCTGAATGTTGGCTAGGCGGGTTGCGCGGTCCATCTATCGGCATTCCTTTTGCGATTCGAGGGTGACTTGGGCTTCGAGGGGGCGGTTGTTGAGGAAGTGTGCGAGATTGCGGCCGAGGAGGGCGAGGATGCGGCGGGCTGGCACGTCGGCGCCGTAGCCGGCGACGTGCGGGGTGACGAGCACGTTGGGCATCGTCCAGAGCGGATCGTCCGCCGGGAGTGGTTCGGGGTCGGTTACATCGATCGCCGCGCCGCCGAGGCGTCCCGCCGCGAGAGCCTCGCGCAGCGCGGCGGTGTCGACGCTGCCGCCGCGCGCGATATTCACCAAAAGGGCGTGCGGGCGAAGCGCCGCGAGCGCACGCGCGTCGATGAGGTGTCGCGTCGTTCCGTCCAGGGGCACCGCAACGATGACGGCGTCGACGCGTGCGAGCACATCGTGCAAATGCGTGATGGACACGCTCTCGTCGGCGAGCGGGTCGGTGCGGTCGCTGCGCGTCACCGCGATGACGCGCGCGCCGAAGGCCCGTAACCGGACGGCGATCTCTTTTCCGATGTTGCCGAAGCCGAGGACGGCGACGGTCGCGTCGTTGAGCGTCCCGATGCGCGCGGCGACCGACTGGTCCCAGGTCGACGTCGCGGCTCGCGTTTGCATTTCGGGGAGGCGGCGAACGAGCGCAAGCAGCGTAGCAACGGCGTGCTCCGCGACCGTCGGCGCATAGGAGTCGCCGGCGTTGGTGATCGTCAGTCCGGCGGGGACGCCGTGCGCGACGAGCGGATCGTAGCCCATCGTCAACACTTGCAGCCATCGTAACCGCGGCGCGTGTCGCGCGAGGATCGGGACGAGCTCGGCGTCGTAGAACGCGGGCCATAGCCACAGCGCGTCGGCGTCGCCGAGCTCGCCTCGTAGCGCTTCCGCGTCGGCCGCCACTACGGCGTCGACGTGGTGACGGTCCGCGACGGCGGTCAGCCGGTCGGCCATGATCGGGGTCCGTACGACGATGCGCATCGTCCCTCGGTTCGCCGCGCAGGGTGCGCCGCATCCTGCGCACCAAGCCGAGCACATCGCGCGGAGCAAACAGAAAGGTCGCGGCGGCTAGAAGCGGCTAGATCGCGATGTCGGGCTCCGGGATGTCGGCGTCGTGCGTGGTTTGGCGGAAACCGTACGAGAAGTAGACGACTAAGCCGACCAGCAGCCAGGCGCCGAACCACGCGAACGTGATCAGCCCCAGCCCCAACACGGCCAGCGCGCCGGTGATGACGATGCCGCCGATCGCGGTGACCCACACGAACGGCGTGCGGAAGGGCCGCGGCAGATCGGGCCGGCTCACCCGCAGGAAGAGCACGCCCAGGCAGACGGCGATGAACGCGCTCATCGTGCCGATGTTGACGAGTGAGAGCAGCAGATCGAGCGGAAGGATCAGGGTGAACGCCGCGACGATGATTCCGGTGACGCCCGACATCAGCGCCGGCGTGCGAAAGCGCGGGTGAATCTTCGCGATGCCGGGCGGAAGCATCCGGTCGCGCGCCATCGCGAAGAAGATGCGCGATTGACCCAGCAACGAGATCAACGCTACCGAGGCCGTGCCGGACAAGACGCCGATGCGGATCACCCATTCCGCCCAGCTCGCGTGCAGCGGCGCGAGCGCCGACTGAAGCGGTGTGTTGATGTCGACTTGCTGCCACGGCACTGCACCGACCAGCACGATCGCGACCGCGCAGTACAGGACCGTCCCGATCAAGAGCGAGCCGATCACGCCGACCGGAATGTCGCGCGGCGGGTTCACGCACTCTTCGGCAGTGGTCGTCGCAGCGTCGAACCCGATGTAGGTGAAGAACACCAGTGCGGCACCGCCGAAGATGCCGGTCGGGATCCCGTCCTTGTCCCACGGACCGATCCAGCCGACCGGGTTGAACGGGGTGAGATTCTGCGGGTGGAACAGCAGCGCGCCTGCGACGATGAAGACGAGCAGCGCGGCAACCTTCACCACGACGAGCACGTTGTTGGTCCTCGCCGTCTCGCGAATCCCAATGATGATCAGCACCGTCAGCATCAGGACGAACAGGGCGCCGATCAGATCGATGGACGTCTTGCTCCAATCGACCTGCCACCACGCACTGCCCGGATGGGCGAGCACCGCTTTCGCGATCCCCGGCGGGAGCGTTCGGCCGGTGAGGGCGTGGATCGCCTCTTGCAGCGACGCCGAGAACTGTTGGGCGACCGGCGCGGCGGAGATCGCGTACTCGAGGATGAGGTTCCAGCCGATGATCCAGCCGACGACCTCGCCCAGCGTCGCGTAAGCGAACGTATACGCGCTGCCGGCGCTCGGGATCACGGCGCCGAGCTCGGCGTAGCACAACGCGGCGAGCAGCGACGCCAGGCCGGCCAGCACGAAGGCGATCGTCACCGCCGGCCCCGCTTTGTGGACGCCGGGTCCGATCGTGGTGAAGATACCGCCGCCGATCATGGTGCCCAGCCCGATGGCGATCAGGTCGCGTCCGCGCAGCGCGCGCTTGAGCCCGTGCGGTTCGCGGCGCTCGCGCATAGCGTCCACCGAGGTCTTCCGGAACAGCCGTCCGAGGAAACCGTTGGTCACCTAGCGGAGGTGCGACGGACCGTGAAGCGATTCATCCCGGCCGGACCCGCGCGAACGAGGCGCCGATGAGAGTATGAGCGGCGCCGGGTACGTGCGCCGTTCGAAGCGTGTCGTCTACGAGAACGCGTGGCTGCGCTTCGAAGCGCACGAGATCGTCCACCCGAATGGAGCGCCGGGCGAGCACGGCGTCATCGCGACGCCGCCGGCCAGCGCGGTGGTGCTCATCGACGGCGACGAGGTCGTGCTGGTGCGCCAGGCGCGCTTCGCGATCGACCGCGTCGTCCTGGAGGTGATCAAGGGCGGCCGCCACGCCGGCGAGGACGCACTGGGTTGTGCGCAGCGCGAGTCGCGGGAAGAAGCGGGCGTGATCGCGGCCTGCTGGCGATCTCTCGGCGTCACCTACGAGATCCCGTCGGTCGTGCAGGAACCCGTCGCGCTCTTTCTCGGCGAGCACCTCACGCCCTCAGCCCTGCCGCCCGAAGCGGTCGAACGGATCGAGGTCGTCCGGATGCGGTTCGTCGATGCACTCGAAGCCTGCGCCGACGGCCGTATCGACGACGCCGTCACCGCGATCGCGCTCTTGCGCGCGCGGCATCTCTTAGAGCGTCGGACATGAAGAAGAAAGCGAACGATTCGGGCACGCGCCTACGCGAACGCGCGCTGACGTTTCCCGGCGCATGGGAAGATCATCCGTGGGGCGACACCTGCGTGAAGGTCGGCAAGAAGATCTTCGCGTTCTTCGGCAAGACGACGCTGACGCTCAAGCTCGTCGAAGCGCACGAGGCGGCGATGTCCGTGCCGGGCGCCGCGCCGACGGCGTACGGCATGGGAAAAGCCGGCTGGGTGACGATGCCGCTCGGCGGCGACATCCCGCCGCTCGACATCCTGTACGATTGGCTCGAAGAGAGCTATCGCATCATCGCCCCAAAGAAGCTCGCCGCCCAACTCGACGACGGCGCGTAGCCGAGCATTATCTGAGAGCAAACCCCTGCAGGGCTACAAGCCGCATTGGACTTGAGACACTCGAACTGGGACCCGAGCGCGTCCGGCCGACTTAGCCGGACGGACGCTGAGTAGCCTTGACGCTCCCGAGAGTTTGGGGAGCCTCGGGATTTGCTCTTCTGTAGCGTTCTGCCGGATGAGCACCTGGGGTTCGTCGAAGTGATTGCGTGTGACTTCGTTAATTTCCTGGATCGGAATCGATCAACGCGGCCCGGCTTCTGTCTATATTGCGAGCGATAGCCGAATAACTCTGGGCTATGATGCGCAGTGGGATTTCGGGCGGAAAGTATTCATTGCGAAAAGTACGCCTCAGCTCTTTGGTTACTGCGGCGACGTTGCATTTCCGTCGCAAGTCTTGGGCCAACTCGTCAGCCTTATCGATGGCGGTGGGGCTTTCCCGGAGAATGAACCGGCGGCCGCCCGAATCGACTACATTACATCTGCAATGAAACCAGCGTTGGCTAGCTATCCTTTGCGTGAGCGTAGAGCATTCTCCGTATTGTATGCAGCTAGGCTCTCCGTCGGAATGGCTGCCTCTTTTGACGTTCACGTTTTGAACTGGTTGCCCGAATACGGCTGGAGCGTCGAGACGGCAGATATTCCCGCGAACTCGGATGTGGTTGTGGCATTGGGAACCGGAGCCGAGGGTGGGACTGGACGCCAAGTGGTTCAGGAATCAATCTTCGAATGGAACCAAACCGAGGTTCGCGATACGAGTCGGGCCGTATTCGGTGCGTTCTGCGACGCGATCCGCTCTCATCGCGACCCCAATACGGGTGGGCCCCCTCAACTCATTGGGCTATATCGGATCGGTGCGCCGCGGGAATTCGGCATCGTTTGGAACGATCGCCTCTATCTCAACGGGATGGGCACAATCGGCGCCTTCGTATCGGATGAACTCGAATGCCGAAATGATACGTTTGAACGATGCTCGCCGATCAGCCGAACTGCGCTAACAGGCGCGCAGCGTCAACCGCGGCCGCGCGGGCTATAACGTCAGAGGTATGGCAGAGGCCTCAAGGGCGCCGGCTGTGATCAGTACCTTAGCGTGCACTTGGCGGAATTGCACACGCCCAGGTGCCGGTTCAGCGCGATTCCTTCAGCAAGAAGACATAGAAAGGTTGACGCCGACGACGCATAGACCTCAGAGTTACGCGGACTGTGGTGCGCCGGGAGCGGGCGTCGCGCGTATCGTCGCGGGGGCGAGCGAGCTGCCGCCGCCACCGCAGCCGAAGAGCAAAAAGGCCGCCGCCAGCCCTGCGCTAGAGCGTCCGCACGCGAAGCGCTGCGTCACGGATTCAGTACTGCACCCTGACGATCGCCGGCTCGCTCGCGACCCAAAGATCGGCGTCGAATCCCGTCGCGATCGCACCGATCTGAACGACGTTCGGAACGGCATATTCGGTGACCGCACCGTTGACGGTTACCTTCGCCAAGAGCTGGGCGTTCTCGACGACCCACAGGTTGCCGTCGGTTCCCGTGGTGAGAGATCCATAGGCGAGATGTGGAAGAGGAAACGTCGTCACTGTTCCGCTCGGCGTGATCTTCGCGATGCCGGTCGACGTGTTGAACCAGACGTTACCGTCAGGGCCACCGGTAATGTTGTCCGGGCCACTGCCGGCAGGCTGCGGAAACATCGTGACCGTCCCGTCGGATGCGACGCGGCCCACCGCGTCGGGGCTGGCCGTAAACCAGACAGTGCCGTCCGGACCCTTGGTAATCGTTTGCGTCCAAGGGTTCATAACGCTGTAGGCGGCGGGCATTGGGAATTCGGTAATCGTACCGGCCGGCGTAATGCGCCCGATGCGAGATACCTGAGACTCGGTGAACCAAAGGTTCCCGTCGCCGCCTGCAGTGATGCTGAGTGCGGCGCTCCCGCTCGGAAGCCGATACACGGTCCAGACTCCGGCAGTCGTAACGCGGTCGATCGAGCCGCTGTTGTCCGTGACCCACAGGTTTCCATCAGCGCCGGCGGCGATGCCGTACCCAGTCGAGCCGTATCCGTTCCCAAAAGTTGGCGCAGCGAATTGGGTGACAGCGCCGCTTGTCGTGACGCGAGTAAGGTACCTGGTTCGCTGTCCATCCAGAACCACATCGCGCCGTCCGGACCGCGCGTCACCGAAGTGAAGTTCGTCGTCCTGAAGGTGGGCGGCCAATACGTCGTGACCGTGAGTGGTCCGGCCGCGTTCGGCCCTGCTACGCCGTTCGTGAAGGTCACCGGAACGGAGCTCATGCCGTCGGACAGCGTAATCGTACAAACGCCGTTCGCGGCAGCCGTTGACCCGTCAATCAGCAACGCCGTCGTACCGCTCATCGAGACGCTGACGACGCCCGAGCAGCCGTTGCTCGGTGTTGCGGTGAAGACGGTCCCGGCCGGCGCGTCCGCTTCGTAGACGAACAGGTACGCCTTGTCGCCCTGGCCCAGAAGCACGACCGGAGCCGGCGGATTCGTTCCGGAGTTCGACGGATTATAGTCGCCGTCGAGCTCGCCGACGTACAGCGGCGAAACACGTACGCTCGTTGCGATCACGCCCGGCGCTGATATCGTCGTTAGCGTCGAATACGGCTGCGGATACGGCGCCCCTGACCGTCGTACCGTAGCGCGATCGTGTCGGATGAGTGCGTTATCGTCGCGGTTGTGCCGACGATGGTGCCGTTGAGCACCAGCGTCGCATGGCCGCTGCCGCCGGTCTCGGCTAGCGTCAGGGTGATCGGGTTGGCATAGGGGTCATTGTTGCCCGCGGTAATCGGGTCGTTGTCGAAGTCTTGCGGCTGCAACACGAAGCCAAAGGAATGCGTCATCCCGTCGGCCGGCAGCGAGGCGAACGTCTGCGCGGGGTTCAGCGACGAGACGACGCCGCTGATGAACACCGAGGCTGTGTTCGCAGCACCCGAGACGACGGTTTCGTTGACGGCACCGCGACCCAGGACGTGGGCGGCCGTGCTGAACGTTCCGGCGCTCGGGGCCGCGTCGTAGGTGGTCACGACGAAATCATCGTCACCGACCGGCGCCGGGGCGGCCACGGCGCACGTCCGCGGATAGCCCGTGTGACCGCCGCAGGCTGCGGAACCGGAAGAGACGTCGGCCGTGCTGGAGCCCAACAGCGTTACATGTTTCGCATCGATATGCGCGTAGGCCTGAATCAGCACGCCGTCGGTCGCGGGTGATATGAATCGCGGCAACCGGCGCTTGGCGGAACTGTGCGTCCCCGGCGGCCCGGCGATGGTAAGAGAGAATCGCACGGACTGTGGTGTGCCGGAAGCGGGCGTCGCGCGCATGCTTGGCGGCGCCAATGCTGCGCCGCCACCGCCCCCGCAGCCGAAAAGAAGCCCTGCTGTTCCGAGCAGCGTGCAAAACCGCACACTTGCGATGGCTGGCGTCAATGAAGGGCACCCCAGGACCGTTCCCGACGCGACGGCAAATCGTCGCTGGCGGGACTCTTCCAGGATCGTCCGTTCGACGGCCTACCGTTAGCCGACGCGGCGCTCCCGTCGCATCAAGCTGGGGCGGTGCGCTCGATCCATGCGCGGACGACGTCAAAGGCGTCGGACCGATCGGCATAGGGCGGTGGCGCGATCGAAAGCTCGATGATCAACCCGTTCGGATCGGTGACGTACAGGTGCTCGCCGTCGTCGCGGGTTTCGGTCCAATATGCTGCGGCGTGATCGTCCAGGCGTTCGTGCATCCGCGTAAGGTCACGTTCCGTCGGCACGGCGAGTCCGACGTGACGGATATCGCGCGGCAGGCCGTCGGGCTGCGGCCGAACGATTCCCTCGAACGTGAAGAGATCGATTTCCGCGCCTTCGAGTTCGTACGCCGCAAGCAGATAGCGTGCGTTCCACTCCGGACTCTCTCCGCTGAATGCGGCCTTCAGACGAGCACCGAGGACCTCGCTGTAGAACCGGTGCGTCGCGGCGGCATCGAAACTCGGATGGGCGATGTGATCGATCATCGGGTTACTCCGAAGGCGCGGGCAGTTCCGGCGGCGCGGTCTTCGCGTTCCACAGGTGCTCCGGCTGTTCGAGCGCGTGGTTGATCCACCGCGACCATACGAAGAGCGCATCCGAGAGGCGGTTCACATAGCGCAGCACGTCGGATGTGATCGGCTCGTCGTCGCGCAGGGTGAACAGCAGCCGCTCCGCACGGCGGCACACGGTGCGCGCTTGATGCAAGAAGGCACCGGGATACGAACCGCCCGGCAGGATGAAATTCGCCAACGGTTCGAGGTCCTGTTGGGCACGATCGATCGCGCGCTCAAGCGCGGTTGCATCGGCCACGCCGATGAGCGGCATCCCCTCCCACCGATCGCCGGGCAGCGTCGCAAGATCGCTGCCGAGATTGAACAGCGCGTCTTGCGTCCACGCCAGCCACGCGTCGAGCTCGCGCGCGACTTCGTGCGCGTGGTGGATGTCCTGCACGGGGCGCGTGCGCAGGACGTCGGTCAGCGCCGTCCGCGCGAGGCCGATCACCGACGAGAGCTCGTCGATCGTCCCATACGCCTCGATCCGCAACGCGTTCTTCTTGACGCGCTGTCCGCCGACCAGGCCGGTGGTACCGTCGTCTCCGGTTCGGGTGTAGATGCGGGTGAGCTTCGGCATGGCACTCGCGCCATTCGGCGACGGGAACGAACGCCATGCCGCCGAACCCCGGCCGATTGGTCATGGAACGCATCCCGTCGAAGAACGCCGATCTTTCCGAGTGGTATCAGGCCGTTTGCTATCAGGCGCAGCTGGTTTCGCAGGCGCCCGTGCGCGGCTGCCTCGTGCTGCGGCCCTACGGGATGGGATTGTGGGAGCGGCTGGTCGCCGAGCTCGATGGACGCTTCAAAGAAACCGGTCACGAGAACGCCTATTTTCCGCTGCTCATCCCCGAGTCGTTGCTGATGAAGGAGGCCGAGCACGTCGAGGGCTTCGCCCCCGAGGTCGCGTGGGTCACCGAGGGCGGCACCGAAAAGCTCACCGAACGGCTCGCGATCCGGCCGACCTCCGAAGTGATCATCGGTGTGATGTACGCGGAGTGGATCCAGTCGTATCGCGATCTGCCGGTGCTCATCAACCAGTGGGCCAACGTGATGCGCTGGGAGAAGCGCACGCGACCGTTCCTGCGCACCGCCGAGTTTCTATGGCAAGAAGGCCACACCGCGCACGCGACCGAGACGGAGGCGGCCGAGGAGGTCGCGCGGATGCTCGAAGTCTACCGCGAGGTCGCCGAAGACATCTGCGCGGTCCCCGTGTACAAAGGCGAGAAGTCGTCGACCGAACGCTTCGCCGGCGCGAACCACACGTTCTCGATCGAAGCGCTGATGCCCGACGGCCGCGCGCTGCAGTCGGCGACATCGCACGAGCTGGGCCAGAACTTCGCGCGCGCGTACGACATCACGTTCGCCGCGGAGGATCAGACCCAGCAGTACTGTTGGACGACGTCGTGGGGGATGTCGTGGCGGATGCTGGGCGCGCTCATCATGACGCACGGCGACGACCGCGGCCTGCGCATTCCGCCGAAGATGGCGCCGACCGAAGTGGTGATCGTGCCGATCCCGCGCGGCGACACGACGCGCCTCGACGAGGCGGCGCGCGACCTGTACCAAAAGTGCAAGGCCGCCGGTCTGCGCGTAAAGCTCGACGACCGGCCGGGGCAGTCGCCGGGCTACAAGTTCAACGAGTGGGACATGCGCGGCGTACCGATTCGGCTCGAGTTGGGCAACCGCGACATCGAAGCCGGCGTGGCGACCGTCGTTCGCCGCGACAAAGCGATGAAAGAGGAGGGGCAAAAACAACAGGTTCCGCTCGACGACGTCGTCACGTTCATCCCGACGCTGCTCGAGCAGATCCAGCACAACCTGTTCGCGCAAGCCAAGACGTTCTTGCAGGATCATACGATCGCGACGCTGGACCGTGACGAGTTCTTCCGGTTGCTCGTCGAACGCGCGGGGATGATCGACGTGCCGTGGTGCGGCCGGCCCGACTGCGAGGCGGCGGTGAAGGAAGCGACCAGCGCGTCATCGCGCAACCTGCGAGAGCCGGCGCGCGCCGACCGCTGCGTGCCCTGCGGTGAGCCCGCTCGGTATCAGGCCTACTTCGCGCAGGCGTACTGAGCGGCCGCATGCGCGTTGCTCGCGTGGTGCCGGTGCTGCTCGCGTGCGTCCTCGTCGTTTCGGCGACGTGTACGGCGCGGCCTGAGGACGCGCGCGTCCTGCAGCGCAGCTCCGGCGGCGACGTCGTGACGGCGCGGCGGATCGCCGCGGCGCTGCTGGCGCACCCGCTGCCCGCCCAGCTGTTGCGCGTGCGCTGCGAGCGCGCCGGCGCCCACGTCGACTGTGGGCTGATCGTCTCGGGTACGAAGTTTCACCGCGCCCTGGACCTGGAATCGTGGAACGCCGAGATCGCGGCGCTGGTCGCCGGCGCCTACGCCGCCGCCCCGGAGGTGAACGAGGTCGACTGCTGGGCAACCGTTCCGGTCGATGCCGGGAAGGGCACGATCGTCAGCGGCGACTTTGCCAAGCCGACATCGGCCACCGTCTTCTCGATCACCGTGCCCCGCGCGCAGCGGGCGAACGTCCCTCAGCGGCTCGCGGGCGGACGGGGAATCTTCTGGGACCCGGCCTTCCGGGCGTCTCTGTCGAAGGGGACCAGCGGATGATTCGGACCTCAATGCTACCCAGCGGTCTCCTGGTACTCACCGAGTCGATGAGTCACGTTCGCTCCGCGACGATCGGCGTCTGGTGCGACGTGGGCTCCGCCTGTGAACCGGCGCCGCAGCGCGGGATCTCGCACCTGCTCGAGCACATGGTCTTCAAGGGGACGCCGCGGCGCACGTCGCGCCGGATCGCCGAAGAGATGGACGCGGTCGGCGGCGACCTCAACGCGATGACCGACAAGGAGTCGACCTGTTTCTACGCTCACGTCGTCGACCGGCATCTGCCGCGGGCGGTCGACGTATTGGGCGACATACTCCAGCACGCGCTCTTCGCCGCCGACGACCTCGCGCGCGAACAGCAGGTCGTGCTCGAAGAGATCAAGATGTACGACGACTCGCCCGGCGAGGTCGTGCACGACCGCTTCACGCGCACGCTGTGGCGCGGCGCCAACCTGGGCGATCCGACGATCGGCTTCGCGGATACCGTCAGCGGGATCTCGCGCGACGACCTGTTGAACTGGCGAGCGACGCGGTATGCGCCATCCACCGTCATCGTCACCGCCGCGGGGAATCTCGAGCACGACGACGTCGTGCGGCTCGTCGGCGAGGCGTTCGTGTCGTTCGCCGGCGAAGCGGCTCCGCCGGCGCCGGAGCGACCGCGGTTCACGCCCGGGCTCGACGTGACGATCGACGACACCGAGCAGGCGTACGTGCTGCTCGGACTGCCCGGGCTGGGGATGCGCGACGAGCGGCGCTACGCGCTCTCGGTGCTCGATACGCTGCTCGGCGGCGGGATGTCGAGCCGATTGTTCCAGAGCGTGCGCGAAGAGCGCGGGCTGGCGTACGAGATCTCGGCCTTTCAGCAGGGGTATCGTGACGCCGGTTTGTTCGGCGTGAGCGCGGGCTGCTCGCCCGATCGCGTTCAAGAGTGCGTCGACGTCATCGTGGACGAGTTGGACCGCCTGCTGCAGGACGGCGCGACGAGCGACGAGGTCGAGCGGACGCGCGAGCACCTCAAGGGGAACCTGACGCTCGCGCTCGAGAGCACCTTCAACCGCATGTCGCGCCTGGCACGCAACCATCTCGTGCACGGCCGGCAGATCTCGACCGAAGAGGTCGAAGGGGCGTTCGACGCGGTCGACGTGGCCGCCGTCGACTCGCTGGCGCGCGAGCTGCTGGGTACGGCTCAGCGCGGCTTGTGCGTCCTGGGCCCGGCCGAGGTGCGCAACGTCCGATTGCCGGGAGCCGCCGCGGCGTGAGCGACGTCTTGGTCACGAACCTCATCGTGGCCGCCGGGTTGAACCTCGTCACGCAAGCGATCCAGATCGGGGCGTACGCGGCGCGCGTCGCGGGCGTCACGACGGGTCGGATCGCGACCGCGATCTCGCTGTTCTCGCTGGTCGTCACGGCGAGCCGGCTGGCCAATCTCGTGGTCACCCCGGCACTCGGCGGTTTGGCCGACGCGCCCGCCAACGCCGCTGAGGCCGCGCACCAAGCCGTCGTCGCGCCGTACGCGCTGCACGTCTTCGATACGCAGATGCGGATCATCGTCGGCGCCGGAACGGTCGGGATCGTGATCGGCGGCTTGCTCATGCCCGCCTTCATCTTGCTCTTCGTGCGCGGCGTGCGCGCCTTCGAGCGCATGGGTTCGATCCCGGGCGCGATGACGCGGCTGCTCGATCCGCGCGTTCAGCTCGCCCTGATCCGCGAGGTCCGCATGCCCTCGCTGAGCGAGGCGCGCAAACTGCCGTTCCGCGCGATCCCGCGCAAGCTGATCATCGGGAACACGATCATCATGATGGTGTACGCGATCGGGGTGGTGGCCGCGTACTACGCCAGCGTGCTGAACCTCAACGCGCGCGGCACGGCGATCGGTCTGTCGGGGCTGGTCAACGGCATCGGAACGATCGCCTTCTCGCTGTTCGTCGACCCGACGTCGGCCTACATCGTCGATCAGACGGTTCGCGGGGAGCGACCGGTGGCGGACGTCCATGCGATGATCGTCGTGCTGGTCGTGACGGCGTTCGTCGGCACGCTGCTCGCTCAACTGATCCTTTTCCCCGCGGCGGAGTATATCGCGATCACCACGCACCTCTTCGTGAAGCACTGATGACACGTATCGTTCGACTCCTCGTGATGCTGCTCGCCTGCGCTACGCTGCCGCTGGCGACTTCCGGCTGCGGCGCGACCGTCGCGCAATGGATCGTTCGCGAGCGCAACCACCAAGGCGACGTCGCGCTGGCGCACCAAAACTTCCCCGACGCGTCGGTCGCCTATCAGCTGGCGCTCAACATCGATCCGACGAACTTACACGCGCGTGACGGCCTCACGCTGGTGCAGATCCGGCTCGCGCAGACGTTTTTCGCCGCGTCGAAATTCGATGCCGCGATCGACGCGCTGGCCGTCGCCGCGCGCTATTCACCCTCCGACGACCGCGTCCAGAGCCTACGCAGCGAGATCGAGCAAGCGGAGATCAAGCGCGACATCGTCGTCTCGAACTTCCCCGCCTACAAGGTGACCGGCGCATCGATCCAGCGCGGCTACAAGCAGCTCAAAGTGCTCAACAACGAGATCTCGCTCTCGCTGCAGCGCTTCGACTATACCTACGACACCGCCGACCTTTCGGCGGCGATCCGCCAAAGCTACGCGCTCAACCAAGAGATCATGCGGCTCACCAACCGCCTGCAGCAGTACCGCCAGCTCGTCGAGTCCGGCGTCCCCGAACAGTCCGGCGAAAACCTCGCGCCGCCCGCCAGCCTCCTGCCACTGCCATAGACGAGCTCAGGAACGCCGAGGCAGGGCGCGGCGATCCTTCGACAGGCTCAGGATGACACGATGGCGGTGGCCATGCTTTCGCGCGGCGGGAGGCGCAGGCGGTCGCTTCGTTTGCCGAGGTAGCGCTGCGCGTCGGCGACTGAGAGAATCGTGTGCTCGCGAAAGCCGTGGCGGACGAGGAGCGCTTCGAGCTCGGCGATCGTGACCACCGTGCGCAGCGGCTCGCCTAACTCCGCCACGCGTTGCGCGAGCTGATCGGCATCGCCGCCCTGACCGAAGGTGAATGCGATCTCGCTTTCCGGCGGCATCGATGCGACGGCGCGGAACACCGCGTCGACGGCATCGCGCGTCAGGTACACCATCACGCCGAGCCACGAGAAGAAGGCGGGCGCGTCGAGATCGAGGCCCGCGCCGCGCAGTCCTTCGGCCAGCGACGTGCGTTCGAAATCGATCGCGGCATAAACGACGTTCGGCGGTTCCGCGATCCCGGCCGCGGCGAGCCGGGCGCGCTTCTCGGCCTGCGTCGCGGGCGCGTCGACCTCGAACAGCCGCACGCCGTCCATCCACGCCGGCTGGCGGTACGCGAACGTATCGAAGCCTGCGCCCAAGACGACGCATTGCCGCACGCCGCGCGCGACCGCTGCGCGCAGCCGCTCTTCCGCGAACGCGCTGCGCACCAGCACGTGACCGCGCAGCGCGTTCGCGCCTTCGTGGCCGAGAACGGGGGCGACGCCGCGGTCGAGGCGCGCGCGGGCGAAGTCGCCGAAGAGCAGGGTCGAGATCGGGTCGTCGATCACCCACGGCTCGGAGTCGACGATGCGATGCAGCGCGCGGAGGACGCCGACTCCGAACGCCGTCTTGCTGACGCCGTCCGGCAATCGCTGCTCCATCAGACCAAACCGGCGAACGTCGACTGATCGGAGCGTTCGACCTTCAGGTCGTTGCCGACGCGCAGACCTTCGTGCTCGAGCAGCCAGCGCTTGCGGTGCAGGCCGCCGCCGTAACCGGTCAGCGACGCGTCCGCGCCGATCAGCCGATGACAGGGGACGACGACCGCGACCGGGTTGAGCCCGTTGGTGAGTCCGACGGCGCGCGTCGCGCTGGGCCGCCCGATCTGACGCGCGAGCGCGCCGTAGCTGACCGTCGTGCCGGGCGGAATCTTGCGGAGCGCCTCCCAGACCTCGCGTTGGAACGGCGTGCCGCCGGTTTCGACCGCGATCGCGTCGAGCGCCGCGTACTCGCCGCCGAAATAGGCGCGCATCCGCGAGGTGATCTCAGCCGGATCATCGGCGGCGCGAAATCTGACGTTCCCGTAACGCGCCCGAACGCCGTGCAGCGTCGCGTAATCGTCGTCGCCGAAGCCGAGCGCGCAAAGCCGCGGGCCGTCGCACACCAGCAGCAGGGTTCCGATCCCGCACTCGACCCGATCGACCAGCAGCTCCGTCATCGCCGCACCTTCCCGCCCTAGCCGCGCATCGCTTCGAGCGCCGTCGCCGCCATCCGCAACGCGGACGGTTTCGCGGCGAACGCGAACATGCGCCGGCCGACGGCGTCGGCGCGGCGATGCGTTACGAACCACGGCGGCATCGGAAGCAGCGTTCGCTCGCCGTCGCCCAGCGAACGCGGGAACGGCGCGAACGGCGCGCGCACGACCGTCTTCTGCGGCAGGTCGAACTGGAACGTGTTGTGCACGCAGCCGACGCCACTCCCGGCCGCGGCGACCGTATTGCCGGGATACGCGCCCCAGCTCGCGGTCGGCAAGAGGAACGCGACGCCCGGCCAGGTGTTGATGGTGACCGATCCGTAGCGCAGCGCGGCGACGGCCTCATCGAAGTCGGGGCCGAGCTCGGCGATCGTGCGCGGGTGGATCAAGATCGCCGCGCCGAGCGTCCCGGCGAGGACGTCGTTGCAAAACGCGACCGCGTTGCGCAGGAACGTCGCCGCGTCGTCGCCGTCGAGCGCGGTTTGGGCGAGTACCGGACCGAACGCTTCGGTGCGGAACAGCGATTCGTCGCGGTCGTTGGGGTCGAGGCCGGGGACGAACGTGCGCGGGTCGCCGCCGCCGGGCGCCGCAATCGTCTCGGCGGCCGGATGGCGCGCGGTGATCTCGCGCTGGCGCTCGAGCGAACCGGGATAATATGATGGCCGTGCGGGTGCGGCGCCCAGCGCGACACGGACCTTCTCCAAGAAGCGCGGCGCGAGATCCCACGACGCCGGCGTGATGAGCACCTGCGCCGCGATGCAGTTCGCGCCCGCGTTGTGCAGCTTCATCGTCGCGACGTGCGCCGCTTGAAAGACGAGATCCGGCTCGCTCCACGGTCCCGGTACGACGATCACCGGCGTCACGTTTCCCAGCTCGCTGGTGACCGGTTTGTCGAGCACGGGCCGCGCTTCGGCCTTGCGCGCCGCGGCGTCGGGACCAGTGCCGAACACGATCGCGTCGTGGGTGCGCTCGCCGCCCGTCAGGTGGATCGCTTCGACCGCGTCGTGCGCGCACAAAGAGGCGCCGACGCCGGGCCCGCCGTCGACGATGCGCAGGAAACCGTCGTCGATCAACGACGCGAAGACGCGCGCGAAGACCGGACCCAGATACGCGTTGACCGGGTTGAGCTTGAGCATGACGACGCTGCCGTGCGTGTAGAGCACCGTCAGCATGTCGAGCGGCGGGATGCTCGCGATGTTGCCCGCACCCAGGACCAGCGTGACGTAGCCGCGCCGCGCGGCGTCGCGCAGCCCCGACGCCGTGCGATCGCGCAACGTCTCGCGGGTGACGCCCGGCTCCATCCAGAGCTCGGCGCGCACCCCGCTGAGCAGCACCTTGTCCGACGGCTCGACCGGAAACACGTCGACGACGACTTGCTCGACCTGTCCTGAGCTTGTCGAAGGGTCCGCTCGCGTGCGCACCGGGCGCGGCAGGGAAGGCGAGCCGCTGCGCGCGACGTCGCCGACGGTCGCGATGAGCCGGTCGAGCGCGATCAGCAGCGCGTACGGCCCCGAGAACCACTCTTCGCCCGCCAGCGGCGTCCCGGCGATCCCTTTGGCGCGCGCGGCGAGCTCGACCCACTGCGCTGCGACCTCCACCGTTCGAGCGCGCATCGCGTGCAGATGGCGCGCCTTGCCGGCGAATCCAAGCTGCGCCCATTCGGCGGCGTGCTCGTGCAGAACGGCGAGGTAGTGGCCGAGCTCGTCGGGGGCGGTCACCGGCACGGGTCGGGTGCTGATTTCCATACCTGTCTCCAGTTCGCGAACTCACCCGCCATCTCGCGGCGGCGGAAGCTGCGCCAACGGTCTTCGGCTCCGGGCAGCACCTTCGCGGGATCGGTCTCGTACACCGGCCACTTCGCGGCCGGGTCCAGCACCGGAAACCGCGCCAGCCAGCAGTACAGCTCGAGGTTCGTCTGCTCGAGGCGCGCGTGCTCGACGGCGATGAAGTAGCGCGCGCCTTTGCGGATCGCGCTCTGCTCGTCGAACGGCGTCCAGAGATGGGGATCCTCTTCCCATCCCTTGCGGTCGATCGTGTACAGGATCGAGGGATCGTAGTGTCCCATCACGACGAGCGCTCCCGGGGCGAGCGTCTCGTCGAGCTGCCGAGCCCGCGCGTAGTTGTCGCGGCTCCACGCATAGTACGGCGCGATCTCACGGTACCCGGCCACGATCGACGCGACCCACACCAGCGCGCCGATCCCGGCCAACGTGGCCACCCGCTCGCGCGACGTCCCCCAGCGCTCGAGCGCGAACGCGCACAAGCGCCCGATCATCAGCGCCGCCGGCGGCAGCAGCACGTACAGGTAGTAGTCGACGCGCTCGACGGTCACGACGACGTACGCGTAGAGCAGGCCGCCGCCCAGCCAGCCCCACACCAGCGCGTTGCTGCGCGAACGCAGCGGCACGCAGAAGCCGATTAGGGCCAGGACGAAGCCGACCGGGCCGAGCATCGTCGTCGCGAGCATCTTGAACGCGTGGCCGAACGCGATCGCTTTCACGACGAACGCGTGCGGAGAGGTCAGTGCGCCCGCCAACGACGGGATCACGTGCAGCTTGGTGATCCCGCTGGCCCAGTGCCATTCCGCGTGCGCTGAGACGAAGGCATCGTACAGCACGAGCGGGACGAAGGCGGTCGCGGCAAGCGCCCACAGTTGCGCGCGCGTGAGGGCGGTTCGCCAGCCGAGCCGCGCGATCGCGCAGGCGGCAATCGGCACGGCGGCCACCACCGCGACGGGCTTGGCCAGAAACGCGATCGACAGCAGGAGCGCGGCCGGCCACCAGCTCCGCCAGGACCGCGCTTCGTCGTCGACGATCCAGCGCGCGCACGCATAGACGGCGGCGGTCGCGAAGAACACCATCGCGGTATCCGGCATGAAGGTGTGGCTGTAGTACCATGCACCCGGCAGGACGGCAAAGGCCGCGGCCGCGGCGACACCGGCCACCGCGCCCCGAAAGAGCCAGCGACCGAATACGGCGATCAGCGGGATCGTCGCGACACCGAACGCCAGCGAGATGAGTCGGCCGAACACCTCGTGCACGCCCAAGAGCTTGTACAGCGTCGCGGCCAAGAACGGCACGATCTGCAGCTCGAGCTCGACGTAGTTCGGCGGCGGTCCGTCGTAATCGGTCTGCGGAAAGAGAATGTTGTACTGAAGCTGCGCGAAGTTGCGCGCGATCGCGGCGGTATCGCCTTGACGCCAGCCCGGATGATCGAAGATCGGGTCGTGGATTCCCTTGAGGCGCAACAGTGCGCCGATCGCCGTGAACGCGAGCGTCCCCAGCCAGAACCACCGTGCCGGGCTCACGCGACCGACCGGAACGTCCAATATTTGTTGACGAAGAAGTTGACCACGATCCCCGACACCGTCGCGACGAACCACGTCTTATGACCGTGCCCCAGCGCCGGCGCGACGAGCGCCGAGACGATCAGGCCGACGATCAGCGCGAGCACGGAGACGCTCAGGAACTGCGCCGCTTCCTTGCCGGCATGGCCGGTCGAGCGAAACGTCCAGGTGCGGTTGAGGAAGTAGTTCGAGACGCCGCCGGCAAGAAAAGAGATCGAGTAGATCGCGTAGTACGGGCCGGCGTCCCTGTGATTGGGTACGACGAGTTGCAGGAGCGTGAAGATGATCAGATTGACGACGAATCCAGACGCGCCGACGATCGCGAACTTGACGAATTGACGCACCCCGCGCCGCTGCCCCATACGTTGGAACAGGGAGCTCTGCGGCGCGCTCACGCGACCCAGTACCAAGCGGCGAAGAGCACGGTGAACAACCCCAACAGCGGCAGCGAGAAGGCGACGTAGGCATTGCTAAAAGTGGGGCGAGCGCCCCACAAACCGAACAGCGCGAACATCGGAAACAGGACGAGCGCGAAGCGTGGCATGCTCATCAGGCTCGACGTCGACATCGGCACGATGATCGACAGCGCCATGTAGACCGTGTACGAAAGGCGAAGCCGCCGGAAACCGATCACCAGCACGACGAGCATCAGCAGCGTGAAGGCCAGCTCGAGCGACTCGTTCGCAACGGTCGGCGGCAAGTGCGAGTGGACGATCTTCTCGAACGTCGCCCAGACCGCCGTCCACGGCGGAGCGAACGCACGTCCCCAGTGCGACTGGACGTGGGAGAAGCGCAGCGGGTCGCCGGTGATCACCCAGAGATACGCCATGTACGTCGCGAGCCCGAGCGGCACGAGGGCCATTCCGAACAGCGGCTTCACCACGTCGTCGACCCAGTAGCGGAAGAACTCGCGTCCGCCTTCCTTGGCCGCGACGACCCACTCGATGAACAGCGGTGCCACGAGCAAGAGGCCTTCGGCTCGCGTCGCCGCAGCCAAGAAACCAAAGATCCCGGCCGTTACCCACCGGCGCTCGCGGACGTAGTAGAACGAAGCGACGGTCAGGAACAAGAACAGCGCCTCGCTGTACACTGCCGAGAAGAAGATCGCGGTCGGGAAGATCGACACGTAGAACGTCGCGCGCTGCGCGACATGGCGGTTGTACTCGTGCTCGATGAGCTTGTAGAGGTAGAGCAAGCCCAGAAAGCTCGCCGTGTTCGAGACGATCAAGCCGGCGATCAAGAGCGAGCCGGTGGCCGTCCCCACCAGCCGGATCAGCAGCGGATAGAACGGGAAGAATGCCGGCTCGGTCCCCGAGTAGCCGAAATCCGCGACGCCGATGTAGTGTTCGGCGTCCCAGCGGCCCCACACCGCGAGCAGCGGGTTGGTCGAAGCCGCGTAATGCACGCCTGGGCGCTGCCCGATCACCATCGAGGCCAGCTCCGCGATCGCGATCAGCGGCAGCCGCGTCATGAGAAACGTCAGCGCGACGTCGCGCACGGTGCGGTTGAACCGCGCCGCGACGACGAGCTTGGCGAGCACGAACGCCCCGGCCGCGACCGCGGCGGCCCGCCCCGAGCCATGCTCGGTCGGCGCGAGCAGCGTCCCCCAGAGGAAGACCAGCGCCGACCACGAGATCGCGTCGTACTGCAGCGCGGTGACCTCGTCGACGCGGGCGCGCCGTGCAAAGTACCGGGCGTAGGCGATCCAGCCGAGGTAGACGCCGGCCAATCCGGCCACCAGGCAGACAGGCCATGCGACGTTGAGGACGAGGACGCGGTGCGGGCTGCGCAGCGCGACCGCGTACCATAGGAAAAAGCCGACGGTGATGCCGGCGGCACCGACGGCAGCGACGGCCGGGAAGCCTGCGGCGGCGACGAGCGAGGCGGACCTCGAACGTGTGAAGCCTCGGGCTAGGGCGTGATCCACGGTCCGCCTCGTTCCGCGCGCACGCCCACGGTTGCCTGCCAAACGCCTCCGCTGCGCTTCGCTTCGCTACGGCGTGAGGGAACGCAGCCGCCCGGCGGTAACAGGTGTCCAGGAACTCGGGGCACACGTCGCTGGGGAGCACGATCATTCCGAATCGATACGACCTGATCGTCGTCGGCGCTGGCAGCGGCGGCTATGCGGCGGCGCGCACAGCACGTGATCTCGGCGCAAATGTCGCCCTCGTGGACGAGGGGCCGCTCGGCGGCTTGTGCATCCTGCGCGGCTGCATGCCCTCCAAGACCCTGTTGGCGACCGGCGACCTCTTGCACGAGATCCGCCGCTCGGCGGAGCTCGGGGTCCGCGCCGGCGCGCCCGAGCTGGACTTTCACGCGCTGGCCGAGCGCAAGCGCCGGCTCGTGCGAGGGTGGGCCGATTACCGGATCGCCGGGATCGAGACGTTCCCGTTGTTCCAAGGAAAGGCGACCTTCGAGTCACCGACGACGTTGCGGGTCGGCGACGAGGTCTTGTACGCGCCCAAGTTCGTGATCGCGACGGGCAGCATCGTCGCACCCCCGACGATCCCGGGCCTGGTCGAGGCGGGGTACCTGGACAGCGACTCCGCGCTCGACCTGGAGCAGCCGCCGCAGTCGCTGATCGTGCTGGGCGGCGGTTACGTCTGCACCGAGCTCGGCCAGTTCTTTGCGCGCGCCGGCGTACCGACGACGTTCATCGTGCGAGCGAAACACCTACTGTCCGGCGAGGACTCGGATGTCGGCGTCGGCCTTACCGAGTATTTCCGCGAGGAAGGGATGCGGGTCGAAACCGAGGCGCTGGTCAACCGGGTCAGCGTTCGCGACGGGATGAAGGTCGTGCACTATGTGCAGGCCGGCCAAGAGCACGAGATCACCGCACACGAGGTCTTCTACGGGCTGGGGCGCTTGCCGAACCTTTGCGGGTTCGATCTCGACAAGGCCGGCGTCGAGCACCACGAGATCACCGGCATCGCGGTCGACGACACGCTCCGAACGTCGAATCCCGACATCTTCGCGGTCGGCGACGTGACCGGTCAGTACAAATTGGTGCACGTCGCGATCCAGCAGGGCGAGATCGCCGGCCGCAACGCCGCGACCGGCGCGCGCGAGCGTGCCGATTACCGGCTGACGAAGACACACACCGTGTTCACGGATCCGCAGGTGGCCGTCGTCGGCGAAACCGAGCGCGAGCTCAAGGCGGCCGGCGTCGCATATCTGCGCGCGGACTACTCGTTCAACGAGCACGGCAAGGCCGTCGCGCTCAACCGCACGCAAGGTTTCGTGAAGATGATGGCGGCGCCGGGCGACGGCCGCATCCTGGGCGCGGCGATCCTGGGCCCGGACGCGTCGGATCTCATCGAGCCGTTGATCGTGGCGATGGCGTTCGGCGCGACCGTCCAAGATTACGCGCGCATCCCGCACCTGCATCCGACCCTGGTCGAGATCCTGATGTATCCCGCCGAAGAGCTCGCCGAGCGCCTGCGCGCCGTACCGTCGCTCGCCGTCGCAAAATAACGTGAACGCGGCGCTCGTCCAGTTCAAGCCGCGCAAAGGGGACGTCGACGCGAACCTGGCGGCGATGCGCGCGGTGTTCGAGCAGCTCGCGGCCGGCGAGCCGGACCTCATCGTGTTCCCCGAAGCCGCGCTGACCGGCTACTTTCTCGAAGGCGGCGTGTACGAGCTCGCGCTCACCGCGCCCGAGATCGCGCGCCGGCTCGACGCAGCGTGGCGCGCGGTCGCGCCCGACCGCGCGTGTGACGTCGTCACCGGCTTCTACGAGAACGCCGCGGGGACGTTCCACAACAGCGCGATCTACGTGCGCTGCGGCGAGCCGGGCGGCGCGCGAATCGTGCACGTGCATCGCAAGATGTTCTTGCCGACCTACGGCGTGTTCGACGAGGAACGGTTTCTCACGCGCGGCCGGCGCTTGTCGGTGTTCGAGACCGCCTTCGGCAAGGCGGCGATCCTGATCTGCGAAGACGCGTGGCATGCGCTCATGTCGACGGTGGCGGCGCTCAAGGGCGCGCGGCTGTTGATCGTGCCGAGCGCGTCGCCCGGGCGCGGATTGTGCGGCGTCGACGAGCTCGAGAGCAACACGCGCTGGAAAGCGATCTTGTCCGCGGCCGCCGCCGAGCACGGCGTCTACGTCGTGTACGCGGGGCTGACGGGGTTCGAAGGCGGTAAAGGAATGTCGGGCGGAACGTCCGCGTTCTCGCCGCGCGGCGATCTGCTCGCATCGGCGCCGCCGCTCGACCCGTGCATCGTACGATTGCGGCTCGATCCCGAAGAGGTCGATCTGGCGCGGGCGACGATCCCGCTCTTGGGCGATTTGGGCGCGGTGCTGCCCGATCTGTGGCTCGACCCCGAGATTCCCGTGATGCGCCGGCTCGAGGACAACGAATGAGCGCGTTGCCCGTCGTCGATGCGCCGGTCGACGAACCGTCGCTGCGCATCAATCCGGCCCTCACCGCCAGCTGGCTGGAGGCGTTCCTGTGCGACGAGCTGGTAGAGCGCCGCGGAATCGGGCGCGCGATCATCGGGCTGTCGGGCGGGATCGACAGCGCGCTGGTCGCGTACCTCTGCGCCCGCGCGCTCGGGCCCGAGAACGTGTACGCGATTCGCTTGCCGTACAAGAGCTCCAGTCCCAGCTCGCTCTCCGATGCGCAGCGTATCATCGACGCCTTGGGGATCCACGGCGAGACGATCGAGATCACCGACGCGGTCGACGGCTACTTGAAGCACGCGCCCGAGGCGGACGCGCGGCGCAAGGGCAACGTGATGGCCCGCATGCGCATGCTCGTGCTGTTCGACCAATCGGCGCGCCGCAACGCGTTGCCCGTCGGCACCGGCAACAAGACGGAGCGGCTCATGGGCTATTTCACTTGGCACGCCGACGACACGCCGCCGGTGAATCCGATCGGCGACCTGTTCAAGACGCAGGTCTGGGCGCTGGCCCGATACCTGGGCGTTCCGGCCGAGGTCGTCGACAAACCGCCCAGCGCCGACCTCGAAGCGGACCAGACCGACGAGAGCGATCTCGGCATCACCTATGCCAACGCCGACCGCATCCTGAACTTGATCCTGCTCGGCTATCGCGACGATGCGATCGTCGCGCGCGGCCACGATCCTGACGAGGTGCGGCTGGTGCGGCGCCGCGTCGACGGGACGCACTGGAAGCGGCATCTGCCGACGACGGCGCTCGTATCGTCAACGGCGATCAACGAGTTCTACTTGCGCCCGGTGGACTACTGACGGTGAGCACCGCGACGCCGCACGTCGAGGATCCGCTGCCGCCGCACGGTTTCTATCCGGTCAGCCTCAACCTGGTCGGCCGGCGCTGCGTGGTGATCGGCGCGGCGACCGATCGCGAGGCGATCGAGAAAGCCGCCGCCCTGCGCGAAGCCGATGCCGCCGTTCGCTGGATTACCGATCCGTCGGCGCTACGCGACGAGGACGTCGTGGACGCATTCTTCGTGATCTCGACGCCCCAGGACGACGCGCTCTCAGCTCGGTTGCGCGCCCTCGCCGACCGGCACAAGTTTCTGCTGTGCACGATCGACCAGCCGCGCCACGGCTTCGTCGCGATGCAGGCGATCGTCAGCGCCGGACCGATGCGCATCGGCATCTCGACCGGCGGCGTCGCCCCTCGGGTCGGGAAGATCCTCAAGGAATCGCTGCAACGCGTGCTCGACGCGAGGTTCGCGCGTTTCGTGGAAACGCTCGCGCGACAGAAGCGCCGCAACCGTACGCTGCTCGCCGGCGACGCCGACGCACGCCGCCGCGCCGCAATCGCCTCGGCCGACGGTTTCACGCTCGAAGCGAGTGTCACGTATCCGGATTGGTTCGAAGCCGGACGCGACGCGCCCGAACCGCAGGCGGAGGACGTCGCGCCATGAGATGCATCGCCGCGGTCGCGACGTCGATCGCATTCATCGTCGCGGCTGCCGCGCCGGCCGCGGCCGGGCCGGTCAAGCATTGGGGCACCTTCCCAGGCCGCGAGGTCCGCGCGGTCGCCTTTCGCGGCGACGCGATGGGCAGCGAGCCGAGCTTCGTCGCGGTGCAGGGCCGTGACGGCTACGTGTACTTGCGCGGGCGTTTCGGCTTGTATCGCGTGCTCGCCCTCGACGGCAGCTCCGAACGCGTCGCCGATACGTCGCACTGTTCCGGCTGGTTCGAGTCGCAAGGGGCCGACACACGCAGCTTCGTGCCGCGCGCGATCTGCGATCGCGCCTCCGAGATCATCATCGCCGTGAGCACGGCGTTGCACCTCCACGTGCGCACGCCGGCGCCCGACTGGTCCGCCGCGATTCCCAAGGTCGAGATCTGCGGATACGACCAGCCGGCGGGCGGCACGCCAAGCCCGGTCACGTGCAGGCGGGACTCGCGCTTCCTCACCGCGGTCGTCCCGGCGGCGGGCGGCGGATATTGGTTTGCCAACGGTATGGTCGGCGGCATCGGGCGCGTCTGGCCGTCGGGACGCGCGGCCGTCGCACCACTCGCCGGCTTCAGGCGGATTCTGAGCGTCGCCGCACGGGGCGAGGACGTCTACCTCATCGACGAGCGTTGCCGCTTCGGTCACGTGCGCGGGCTCACGCTCGTCGACAGTCACCGCATCGGCGGGCGCGGCTGCCACGGCTACTTTCCAAGCGCGAGCGTCGTCGCGACCGGCGACGGTGCGCTCTGGGCGCTGGGCAGCTCGTCGGGGATCGTCGAGCGCTACGGCGGCGACGGCTCGCACCGAGCGTGGACGTTGGCGATGATCCCGGCCGGCGTCGCGGTCTCGCGCGATGGAACTGCGTACGTGCTCGGGTACACGAGAGAGGCGTCGCTGCGATTCGCGCGTCCGGCGATCGCGGCGATCGCACCACATCGCGTGCCCCAGGTTCGTCTGCTGCCGATGGGACACGTCGGTATGATGTCGATCGCGATCGACGCGCGCGACCGGCTGTGGATCAGCGATCCGCTGTGGCACGCGGCCGCGCTGATCTCGCCGACGGGAGCGCGAAGCTGATGGCGTCGGCGGAGATCGTGACGATCGGAACCGAGATCCTGCTCGGACATCTGGTCGACACCAACAGCGTGCACATCGCGCGCGAGCTTGCCGACCATGGCGTCGACGTGTACGCCAAGCACTCCGTCGGCGACAACGCCGATCGGCTCGCGGCGATGCTCGAAGGCGTGCTCGAGCGCGCCGGCGGCGCGATCTGCACCGGCGGACTCGGGCCGACGGTCGACGACCTGACGAAAGATGCGGTCGCGCGCACCGTGCACAAGCCGCTCGTCCTGCACGAGCCGTCGCTGCGCGCGATCGAGGAGCGCTTCCGCCAGTTCGGCCGCCCGATGGCCGAGAACAACGTTCGACAGGCGTACCTGCCCGACGGCTGCATCGTGTTCGACAACCCGCACGGCACGGCGCCGGGCTTCGTCGCGCTGCGCGACGACGGAAAGTTCGTCGCCTGCATGCCGGGCGTACCGCGCGAGATGAAACCGATGCTCGCCGAGAAGCTGATTCCGTGGCTCGTGCAGCGCTTCGGCTTGCGTCAGGCGATCTATACGCGCACGCTGCACGTCGTGGGCATCGGCGAGTCGGATCTCGACCGGCGCGTCGAAGATCTCTTTCGCACGCTCGAGAACCCGAAGATCGCGATGCTTGCGCACGGCGGCCGCGTCGACGTCAAGGTCATGGCAAAGGCCGATAGCCCCGAGCGCGCGGCGGCGTTGATCGACCCGGTCGCGGCCGAGCTGCGGAAGCGAATCGGCGCCGCCTGGTACGGCGACGACGACACGACGCTCGCCGGCGCGATCGTGCAGGCGCTCGCCGCACGCGGCCTGACGCTCGGTACCGCGGAATCGTGCACCGGCGGCGCGATTGCCGACGAGATCGTAGCTGTCCCCGGAGCGTCGGCGGTCTTTCGCGGGGCGATCGTCGCGTACTCGAACGAGGTGAAGATCGCTTTGCTCGATGTACCGGAGCGCACATTGGCGACGGCTGGTGCGGTGAGCGAAGAAACCGCAGTTGCGATGGCGCGCGGTGCGCGCGCGCGCCTCGGCGCTGACGTCGTGCTCGCAACGACGGGGATTGCTGGACCCGGCGGTGGAACGCCGGAGAAACCCGTCGGGTTGGTGTGGTTCGCCCTCGCGTTAGGGGACGGTGAGATTGAGACTCGCCGGCTTACTTTTCCGGGGTCGCGCGCCGATATCCGAGAACGTGCGACGGTGGCGGCGCTCAGCCTGATCTGGCGGCGACTCGAACGCGATGTTCAGGCTGCAACTAGCACTCCATAAAACGAAAGCGATGCGAATGATCCACCGTCTCGTCATCCGTCCCTTGCTCTTCTCGGTTGTGCTAGCACTCGCGGCCTGCGGCGGAGGAGGCGGCGGCGGAGGCGGTTCGGTACCCCCGGGGCCGACGCCGACACCAGGCGGCACCTCGACATCGTCGACGCAGACGTTCACGGCGTCGACCGGCGGCGCGACGACGGTGACCTTCGGGACGATCACCGGCGGCATCACCGCCAAGCTCTTGGTCCCGCCGACGACGAGCGGGTCAGGCCCCGCGACGGCGACGCTGACCGCGACCCCGCCCTCCGGAACGCCCGCCGTGTCGAGTGCGGCGCGGCGGCCGAAAACGATCGGCGGCACGATCGTCCCGCTGGCGTACTTCACGATCACCGCGAACTCGTCGCTGAGCTTCGGCCAGACGCCGGCCGTCCTGCTGACGACGCCCACCCCGACGACGTACGCGTACATCGCCGCCTACGATCCGGTCAATGGTTGGGTCGCGATCGCCGGACCCGGGACGCTGGTCGGAGGGCAGTACGTCATCAATCCGACCGACGAGAACTATCAAGTCGCCGCCGGGCAGACGGGCAACTTCGCGATCTTCGGTTCGTCGTCGCTCATCAGCGTCAACCCGCCGAACTCGCCGGTCACCGATCTTTGCAGCAGCTCGAGCACCGCGCGTTCCACGAACGGACACCGGTTCGCGCCGCGCGCCGTCTCGAGCGTCGTGCCGAACCGCCTCTACGTCTCGTATCGTGCCGGGTCGTCCGCGCAGAGCTTGGCGCGCTCGGTCGGCGCGCTCAGAGGCGTCGATCTCACGCCGACCAAGGGCGTCTCGCACGCGGTCGTCACCCTCGCGGCGGGAACGAACCGCGATCAGGCGGCGGCGACGCTGCGCGCGCAGAGCGGCGTGGTCGGTGTGGCGCTCCTGCACACGCGTTCGATCTTGTCGGACGGCGCCGCCAACGATCCGTTGTTGAACAACGTCGATCAATGGTATCTCTATCGCACGAGCACCGATCCGGGCGGATGGGCCATCACCCACGGAACCGGGATCACGATCGCCGTCATCGACACTGGCGTCGACCTGACGAACACGGACCTCGCGCCGAAGCTGAACAAGTCGGAGGCGATCGTCAACAGCATCGTGACGCCGTCCGCTCAGGATACGAACGGCCACGGCACGAACGTCGCCGGCCTCGCCACCGCCACCACGAACAACGGCTACGGTTACGCCGGCGTCGGGTGGGACGTGCACCTGCTCGATTACAAGATCTTCCCCGACGCGAACGCGTTCAGCGATTGCCAGGGTGCCGACACGGGTGACGAGGCTCAAGCGATCGGCGACGCGATTGCGAACGGCGCATCGGTGATCAGCATGAGCCTCGGATCCCCGAACACGCCGGCTAATTTCGATCAAGCCGAGCAAGACGCGGTCGACGCCGCGATCGCGGCAAACGTCACCGTCGTAGCCGCGGCCGGCAATGAATTCGATAATATCGGCGACGGCGCGCAGCCCGATTACCCGGCAGCGTATCCGGGTGTGATCGCGGTTGGGGCGTCAGCGGTCTTCGATTCGACGCCGAACAGCTACGCCTCCATCACGAGCGAGACGGTCGCTTCCTACTCGAACTCGGGAGCGACCCTGCTCGCGCCGGGCGGCGACTCGTTGAGCGATCCCGCGACCGATTGCCAGGGCACGAATCCGTGCGACATCCTCCACTGGATCGAAGGGTACTCCACGACGTCTGCCGGGTTGCCGGCCGACCGTTGCACCGAGGACAACGGCGTCTGCGCCGTGCTCTTCAACGGCACCTCACAGGCGACGCCGCAAGTCGCCGGGGCCGTCGCGCTCATGATGGCCGAGCATGGCGGATCGCGTTCTTTGACTCCCCTGCAAGTGACCTCGCTCCTCACCCAAAACACGGATGTTCTTCCCGGGCTCAGTAGCGCTCGGCAAGGTGCCGGACGTCTGAACGTTGCCAAGGCAGTCGCCGCGGCGCATCCGTAACATGGGAGCCTGATGACGCGTCGCTGGGGCCGGCACCGCTTTTTGCCTGCTCGGCCCTAGCGGTCGTCGCCTGCGGCGGCGGCGGCGGTTCTAGCTCCGCACCACAAGGGCCGGTGACGACACCGGCTCCTTCGCCGACGCCGAGCGGCTCGACGTGCACGAGCTTCGCGCGCGGCGGCGCCGGCATAGGTCGTTCCGCGGGCCGTTGGTCATCGGCGGGCGACGCCGTGTCGAATCGTGCCGGCCGCCTCGACGTTGCCAAAGCCGTAGCCGCCGCCCACCTCTAGTGTGTTGGCGCAAAGTGCGCCAACACTCGCGTTCGGCCTACGGCCGATCCGCCGCGCTATGCGCGGCCGTAGCCGATGGCGGCGAGTTGGTGCTGGGTGACCAGGCCGTCGGCGAAGGTTGGGACGCCGGGGGTGCCGAGGTCGATACGTTCGGCGAACGCATCGAGCAGCGGGAGAAAGAACGGGAGGTTGCCGTGGATGTCGGCGTATTTGGCGTACGGTGAGGTGACGATCTCCAGCTCGTCCTGTTCGTCCTCGTCGATCGCGTAGACGCGCAAGTCACCCAAGAAGGCGCCGTTGGCGACCGCGCTGCGCGTTTCGCCGTGGACGGCGACCGTGGTCGACTCGACGATCGTGGTGGAGTCGGTGCTGACCCGCGCGATCAGGCCGTCACCGTAGTCGACGTAGGCGAACGCGCCGTCGGCGACCGTGCTCTCGAACTCGCCCTGCGCGTCACGGCGCCGCGGGTTCGCGGTGCGCAGCAGCCCTAGCGTTGCGTGCGGCGTGCGCCCGGCGAGGTGATTCGCCAGGTCGAAGAAGTGCGGCATCACCGCGTTGGCGACACCGCCGCCTTTCTCGGCCGAAAACCACCAGCCGCGCGCGCGTCCCGCGTTCGCGGCGCGCAGCTCGCGACCCAAGCGCGCGACCTCGAGCTCCCGCAGCGCGCCGACGTGGCCGTTGTCGATCAGTTCCTTGACGGCGCGCACGGCCGGCACGTAGCGAAACTCGAACGCCAAGGCATTGGCGGTGCCGGCGCGCTCCGCGGCCGCGAGCATCTCTTGCGCCTGCGCGACGTTGAGCGCGAACGGCTTCTCGCACAGCACGTGCTTGCCCGCGGCCAGCGCGGCGAGCACCGAGGGGTGGTGGTCGAACGGCGGCGAGGCGACCGAGACGACGTCGAGCTCGACGCCGGCGAGCATCTCGCCGACGGAGCGAAAGGCGTTGGGGATCTTCCGTTCGCGCGCGACGCGCTCGGCGTTGGTCGGCGAAGCGATCGCGACGACCTCGAAGCGCGGATGCAGTGCATAGGCCGGTGCGTGCACCGTGCCGCCGAAGCCCGAACCGACGATACCGACTCGCAGCGTAGACACTAGGTTTCCTCCGTCTCGCGGATGGTTTGTTCGAACAAGTCGAGCGCGCGTTCGAGTTGCACGTCTTCGATCGTGAGCGGCGGCGCGACCGTGATCGACGTACCGGTCGGACCGGATTGCAACAGGATGACGCCGCGTGCGAGGCCGCGCACGACGACGCGGTTCGCGAACTCCGGCCGGTCGAACTCCACGGCCCACAGGAATCCGACGCCGCGCACGGCACGCACGCTCGGCGACGACGCGAGCGCGGTGAGCCGGTCGCCGAGCCGGCCTTCGCGCGCCCCGACCCGCGCGACGACGTCGAGCCGTGCGAGCTCGTCGAGGTTTGCCAGCGCGGCGGCGCAGGCGAGCGGGTTGCCCAGAAAGGTCGACGTGTGCAGCGCTTCCCCGGCGCTGACCGGCCACGCGTCCATCACGCGCGCGGTGCCGATCGTCGCCGCCAGCGGTACGCCGCCGGCCAGCGCTTTGCCGACGCACAGCAGGTCGGGGACGATCCCTTCGCGTTCGCAGGCGAACATGCTGCCGGTTCGGCCGAAGCCGGTGTAGATCTCGTCGAGGATCAGCACCAACGCGCGCTCGTCGCACAAAGCGCGCAGCGCGCGCAAGAACCCGGCGGGCGGGACGACCACGCCGCCGCGGCCTTGGATCGGTTCGAGGATCACCGCGCCGATCTTCGGGTCGTGGTCGAGCGCGTCGCGCACGGCCGCGATCGCACCATCGACGGTCGCGTCGGCGTCGGGGTACGGCAAGAACGTCGCGTGCTCTGCAACCAGTGGGGCGAACGGCGCGCGAAACTTGTCGATCCCGCCGACCTCGAGCGCGCCGAGCGACAGGCCGTGATACGCGCCCCGGTACGCGATCGCGTGCGGCTTGCCCGACGCCAGCAACGCCGTCTTGAGCGCAAACTCGATCGCCTCCGCGCCGGAGGTCGCCAAGTACGTCTTGCCCAGCGCTCCGGGGGCCAGCGCCGCGAGCCGCGCCAGCAGCCTCGTGCGAACCTCGGTCGGATGGACGTCGCCCATTCCGTGGATCAAGCGCGTCGCTTGTTCGGCGATCGCGGCCGCGACCCGCGGATTCGTGTGACCGGTCGCCGCAACGCCGAACGCGGATGTCAGGTCGAGGTAGCGATTCCCGTCGACGTCGGTGACGAGTGCGCCGGCCGCGCGCTCCCAGAACACCGGATAGTCGCCGGCCAGATAGGTCACGCCCGGCGCTTCGTAACGCGCGAGTTCCGCCGCGAGCGTGCGCGAGCGCGGCCCGGGGATCGCGGTGACCATCGATTCCAGCTCGGCGGTCACGCGGTGTCGATCCAGCGCACGAAGTCGGTGATGCGCGCGGCGCCGCCGTGATGACCGCTCGCCGGCGGCGACTGCATGGAGCCGAACGGCGCGACGCGCACTGCGCCGATTCGCGCCGCCAGCGTGACGGCGTCCGCATCGGCAGCGACGACGCCGAGTGCTTGCACCGGGAGGCGCTGTCGTTCGACGTAGCGCACGATCGCGTCGTCGTCGCCGCCGTAGACGGGCAGTACGCGCGGAAGAAACGGTAATGCGTCTTCGGCCGGCGGGTCGATGACCAGCGTCGCATCGGCGCCGCGAAGCACCGCGCCGGATCCACCGGCGGCACGAAAGACGGCGAGATTGCGGTACGCCGCTGTTCGCGCGGTTGGAAGCGCGTCGCGCGCGCCGGCGGGAAACTCCAGCGCGACACGTTCGCACGCTGCCGCGAGCGAGGTCGCGACGCGCGCCAAATCAGATCCGGCGGCATCGACGAACAGTGCGTGCAGCGAGAGGCAGCCTTCGCCGTCGTACAGCAGCGCGTCGCGCACGATCCGATCGGCGAGCGCGTCGTCGAGCGCTGCGAGGTCGGCGCGGGCGAGCCGGCCGATGCTGGCGCGGTGGCCGAACGGCACGAAGCGCGTTTCGATACCGCAGCGCGTGCGAATCGCGCGCAGCGCGTCGTCGCCGCCGAACGCCACTAGGACGTCGGCGCCGGCGAACAACGCGTCTTCGTCCGGATCGTCGCCGCCGGTCCACGGGCGTGCCGACGCGGCGGCGGCGAACGCGGCGTGCTCGTCGGCCAGCGAGGAGAAGAAGGCCGCGACGAGCGCGTCGCTGCGGTCCTTCACGACCACGTCGCATTTCGCGCACAGCGCGAACACCGCCGGCACGACGGCGACGCCGATCGTCGAATCGCTCGAGACGATCGCGACGCGCTCGACGCCGCGCGCCCAAGCCGCGGGCAATCCGCGCCGTTCGACGACGCCGTCGAGTGCCTCGACGCTGCCCAACTCGGCGCCGATCGCGGCCTCCAGCTCAACTGCGCGGAGAGCGAAGAACAACCGGTCGAGCGCGTATTCGACGACCGGCGTGCTGTAGCCGAGCCGGCGTTCGATCTCGGCGGTGACGCGAACCCGTGGCGGGAAGTCCGCGTCGTTCCAGCGCCGCGCCGCGTCGGCGACGTGCGCGACGATGCGCCGCGCGGGCAGCGCGCGCAACGCGTCAGCCACGGCGCGCGAGGAGCGTCTCGGCGTCCAGCGAGCAGCCGCGCAGTTCGGCACCCTGCTCGCGACCGAGTAGCACCAGACCGGCAGGGACGAGCGCGCCGAGGTCTTCGGTTTCGACCGCGATCACCGACCCGCGGTTGGCTAGGTCGATGTGACGAATCGCGCCGACGACGCCATGAGGGACGGGACGGCCGTCCCCGTCGACGACGATCGGGCGCAGCCACGGCGGCGCAACCTTCACGCGCCGCTCGATCGTGTCGCGCCCGGACGGGTCGTCGTAGTACTGCGACGAGAGCTCGGTCATCCCGTACTCGGCGACGATCGCACCGATCGGAACGGCCAGCCGCGCCGACGTCTCACGATACAGCGCTGCCCGATCGACGACGCGGGCGCGCCCCTTGAACCCGCCGGTTTCCATGACGCGGGAACCAGCCGGCAGCGCGAGATCGGCCGAGCGTTCGGCCAGCGCGTCGAGAAGTGCGACGAGCGCAAACGCGGTCGTCGCGACGCAAACCGCGGCACCGTCGTCGCGCGCACGGCGGACGGCGCCGGCAAACGCGTCGGCGTCGAGCACGTCCGCGTGCAGGTACCAGCCGCCCGCGCCATCGCCGCGACGGCGTGCGACGACGTCCATCATGAATCCCAGCGAGCTGTGCGGGCGCTCACGCGGATCGGGGACGAGGTTGAGGTAGCGCAACCGGGCGCCGTCGGCGATTAGCATGCGATCGAACGACGCGAGCAGCGCCGCTTCGTATAGGCGCGTCGTGTCGAACTCGTGGCGACCGCTGAGCCCGTGCGTCGTCGTTCCGCTCGTCTCGAACCACGTCGCGGTGCGCTCGGGCGGGAACGCCGCGAGCCGCGCCTCCTTGAAGGCCGCGGCGGGGACGGCGGGGATGCGTTCGATACCGCCGGGCAGGCGGTTCGCGTCGAAGCCCTGTGTGCGCGCGAACGCGGCGTACGGCGCGTTCGCCTCGACCTGGTGCGCGAACAACGCGCGTGCCAGGTCGAGGAAGGCGCCGTCGTCGAGGGCGTACGCGCCGATCGCCGCGAGGATGCGCGCGTCGAGCGCGGCGGCGGCCGGCACGTCAGGGGTTCAGTGCGGGGGTGGTGCGGTGGGGGGAGCGCTGCTGCCGCCGCCTTTGCGGCCGGTGCCCACCTCGGTGAGCCGTTCCTTCTTGCGGTGCGAGGCGGTGAATGGCGTCCCTTTGTCGCCGGGGGTCGCCCCGATCAAGAGCCCGACCATGTCCGAGAAGTTCTCCGCGTAGCCGGCCATCGTCCAGGTGTTCTTCTTGACGTCCGTCGCGGTCAGCTTGAAGAGCCGCCCGTCGAACGTTCCGGTGAACGGCACCTTGTCGTTGTTCGCCCGGATCCAGGTCCCGCTCAGGTCGTCGCCCTTCTGGGTGACCAGCAGATGCGAGTAGGTCACCTTGTACGAGCCGTTGAGCGGCTGAAGCTGGACCTCCCAGACGCCGTCCATCGTCGAGAACTGCGGCGGCTCGGGCGTGTCGCTGGGACTTGCCGCGGGCTCCGGGCTCGAATTGCGACGGCCGCGCCGGCCGGCCGCCGGGCTGCCGCTGGCAGCCGGCGTCGCGATCGTCAGCGGGGGCGGGGTGATGATGCCGCTCGGCGGAGGGGTCACCTGGGCCGAGGGGCCGGTCTGCGCCATGGCGGTGCCGCCGACGGCGAAGGCGGCGAGCCCGGCGAGCGCGAGCTGACGAAGGTTCAACGGGACCTCTTCTGGGGTTGGGTGCGGAACGGCTCTCTGTGTTCGCAAACGACGGCGTCGATCATCCCGGCGGTCCGCCTCGGGCGGTCTTAACCGAAACCTGACCGACGCAGTGCGTCAATTGTCGCATCTCGCACACCTGCGAGCAGGCGCAGCGAACCCCGACCGCGATGTAACGCTCGGCACACCTGGCCCGGTTCCGGCCGAGGTCGCTTTTGGGTGTTTCGCTATCTCTGTGAGGTACCGGCGTTTTGAGATATGGATGCGGCGCAATTCTGTCTATCACCGCCTTGGCGCTTGCCGGCTGCCAGGGCGGCGGTTCAAGTTTTACTCCGAACAGCACGGGGACGGCGCTGCCGACCCAAATTACGCAGTCGCAATCGATCACCCCGGCGGGTGGTTCGGTGAGTGCTACGCTCGGCGTGCAGACGGTAACCGTCAAGGTCCCTGCGGGTGCCGTGGCGTCGACGGCGACGTTCTCGTTGACCGTCTATGCGAACTCTGCAATCCCGAAGACGTTAGCGGCGAACGCGAAGCAGACGCTGGCCAAGCGCGCGACGCGCAGCGTGTCGAGCGACGCGATCCTGATTTCCTCGTTCTCGCTCAGCGACGGCGGCGTTCCGTTGCTCAAGCCGCTGCAAGCGTCGCTTACGACAGCCAACGCCGCGAGTGGATCAGTGTTCCGCCTAGCAGGCTACGGCACAAACGCCTTCGGGGATGTCGACACCGTGACGTGGTCCAGTAATCTGGCGACCGAGGACGACAACGTCAAGTACGCCGGCATAACACTGGCTGCGAACACGCTGTACGCGTTCTACGTGACCGCGTTGCCACAAGCCGCCCCGACTTTCACCCTCGTGATGACCGGACCCACGACCGTCGGCACGCTCACGACCGGAAGCTATACCGGTGTCGACACCGACGGCAACGGTTTCCCGATTTTGCCGGCCGGCACCGTGACCTTCACGGTCGACAATCCCGGCATCGGAACGATCAATGCGAGTACCGGGGTCCTGACCGCCGGCCCCTCCGACGGAACCGGCAACGTCGTTGCAACCGATGCGGCGCGCGGCCTCACCGGCAAGCTCGCCGTCTCCGTCAACGGTTCGGTGCGTCCGGCCGGCAGCGGCGACACGTTCACCTACACAGGGACGATGACGACGGTGCTGACCGACAACCTCGCTCCGGTACCGGGCGGAACCCCTGCGCCGGTCACGTCGACCACCACGGCCAAGGTGAACCAGACGGTCGCCTCGACCGGAACGACGGACGGCGTGAACTACACGCTCAACACGGACGAGGTCGATCACGCCTCGCTCACCGATCTCGAGACCAAGACGCAGACACAGCTCGCGTATAAGAGTACCGGCGCGAACGCCTATGTCGTGCGCACGGTCAAGAGCGCCTCGGTCGAGCCCGCTACCCAGGTCTCGTATGAAACCGACTACGGCGCGAACAACGGCGCACTCACTGCGATCCCCGAGGCCGTCGGGACAACGCTGACCAACGACGCGCAGAGCACCTACACCGAGACCGATCCCGGCAATCCCGGTTACGACAATCTAGGAAATCCGACCCAGCCGACGATCGTGCGCGTCAGCGATCCGCTCAACCAGTACCAGATGGAGATCTGGACCAACGGATTTCCGGGTTTCTACCAGCAGAGCTCGAGCGGTCTGGGCATCGCTCAGGTACTGCTCAACGCTACGCCGATCGAGTACGATCTCGAGCCGGTAGCGCCTGACGCAAGCTCGCCGTACCCGGTCAAGTACGACGTGGTAGAGAACATCTACGAGCTCAACAACAACTTCCAAAAGATCGCGTCGCTCGGTACCGCCAAGAACTATCCCTGGTATGGGACGAGCGTCCCGTCGACGTTGTTCAGCGACACGGTGACGATCACGCCGCAGTCGTCGCTCGACGCGTCGTGCACGCCGTTCGGAACGGCCACCAGCGCGACGCTCGTGAAGGAGACGTACACCAGCCTCGACACCGCGCTCGGCCAGACCGAGACCCGAACGATCAAGAGCTACGATCAGGCGGGTCCCGGTACCGTGTGCATCGTCCTGAGCGACACCGTCAACACGTTCTACGACTTCAGCGGCCAGGAGGGTGCGACGATCCTCAAGCGCCCGCTGAGCCCCACGCCATATGAGACCGACAGCGTGACAGAAAGCCTCTCGCTGGCCGGCACGACGGCGCAGTCCGCGGGACGTAGCACGCAATCCACATCGACCGGTCTGCGGCTTCCGGTCGCCGGCGCGCTCCGCGCGCGCTTCGACCACGTCGCAGCGCAGGTCCGCCAAAAACAGGCGAACCGCCTCTCGGCGCTCAGCCGGACCCTTCGAGGGAAGCTCTGATGTTCCAACGTTCCATCATCCTGGCGAGCACGCTTGCGCTCGCCCTCGTTCTCCCCGCGTGCGGTGGTGGCGGCGGCCATGCGGCCGTCGTCCCGACGTCCACCGCACCGACCCAAACGGGCCCCGGCTCGCTCAGCGGGTCAGTCGGCACGCTCGCCTACGGCGCGAGCATGCTCACCGGCGCGAGCCAGCGCGGCGCCGCATCGCTGGGGACCGTCCACTTCCAAGCGATGGTGCGGTTGCAAAATGGCGCCGGTCTCGAAACCTACGCCAAGTCGGCCAGCGATCCGACCTCGGGGCTCTACCGGCAGTTCCTCTCGTCCTCGCTCATCGGCGCGCGCTACGGCGCGACGGACGCCGACTACGCGGCCGCCGCGACCTATTTCCGCGGGTTCGGCCTGAAGGTCGGCGGATGGCCGCAGAAGCTCGTGCTCTCGGTCAGCGGCAAGCAGGCCGACGTCGAGCGCGCGTTCGGCACGACGCTGGTGACCTACCAGGGTGCCAAAGGGCTGCTGATCGGGCCGAAGACGACGCCGCAGCTCCCGTCGACGGTCCCGGTCGTCGCAATCGGAAACCTGGTCAAAGATCTCTCGAAGGCCGCGCAGTACCGGGCGATGGTCCCGGCGCCGCGCGGACAAGGGAACAACTTGACCGGCGGGTACACGCCGGAGCAGATCGCGACCGCCTTCGACTATACCAGCGCCTATGCGGCCGGCTTCACCGGTGCGGGCGTCAAGCTGGGAATCATCGGGACCGGTCCGGTCGACCCCAATGACCTCGCTTCGTACAAGGCGACGTTCAACTGGCCAAATGCGATCCTCGGACGCAAAGGGGCGGGAGCCTTGAAGGTCGTTCCGGCCTCTTCGGCCGCCGCCGCGAACACCACGCCGGTCGGAACCGGCTCACCCACGGCGACCCCGCCGCCGGTGACGGCTCCGTGCAACGGCGCGTTGCCGGCTTGCAACCCCGAGGACGCTGAGGCCCAGATCGATACCGAGCAGGCGCTGCTTGCGCCTGACGCCGAGACCGACTTCTACCTCGCCTACGTCCCCGACGAGTGCGGTTCCCCGACCGTCAGCACGTGCCCGCCCAACCCGGCGACCGGGTACGGCTACGCGTACATCGGGCTTTCGGAGGCCGACGACTCGATCGAGCAGGCGATCGCCGACAATACCGGCGGCGGGGCCGGTCCCGACATCCTCTCGCTCAGCTTCGGCGGCAGCGAGTTGGGAGAAGCGTTCTACTTCACCGATAGCAAGGGTGCGTATTCCGCCACGTCTTTCGGCGTGCTGGAATACGCCGCGCTGGCCGCTGAAGGCGTCGCGACCTTCGTGAGCTCCGGCGATGCCGGGGCCCAAGGCTGCGCGCGGCCGGCGGTTACCGGCGCTGTCAACAACCAGTGCGTCTCGTGGCCGGCGAGCTCCGCCGACGTGATGAGCGTCGGCGGCGTCACCACGCCGGTCGACAACGCCGGGCGCTTCATCGGACCGATCACCGGCTGGGGTTTCCAGACCGATGCCGGATCGAGCGGTTCGGGTGGCGGGCTGTCGGCCTACATCCCGCTGCCCAGCTGGCAGACCGGCCCGGGGATTACCGGTTCGTTCCGCAACCAGCCCGATATCTCGCTCAACGGCGATCCGGTCACCAGCGTCTCGACGATCGTCAACGCCGACTTCGGCTTCGCGGGCTCCGGCGGCTACGGCGGCACGAGCGTCGCGGCGCCCGAAATGGCGGCGATGTGGGCGCTCGTCCTGTCAGCCTGCAAGGTGACGACGAGCTGCAAGGGCCCCGCCGGAACCTACCGTCTCGGCAACCCCGGTCCGGTGCTGTACAAGATCTATAACAACGCGACGCAATACCCGGCGACGTTCTATGACGTCACCTTCGGCAACAACGGCGTCATACCGTGCCGCGTCAACCCCGGTCAGGTCGGGACCTGCCCCAACCCGGTGCCGACGCCGGACCCCGGCTTCAACGCGGGTACGGGCTACGATCAGATGACCGGGATCGGCGTTCCGTTCGCCCGGCACCTGATTCAAACGGTCGTCGGCGTCTAGCCGGCCGCTCCGTTCTCTCCGTGCAAGAGGAGCCGGTGGACTGCGGTCCCCGGCTCCTCTTGCACGCGGTGATAAAATAGGTGGGCTGTGAAGACCAAGGGTCACCCCAAATGGTATCCGGAAGCCCACGTTACGTGCGCTTGCGGTGCCCAGTTCACCACCGGATCGACGTCACCGACGATCGCGGTCGAAGTTTGCTCAACCTGTCATCCGCTATGGACCGGGCAGCAGAAGTTCCTCGATACGGCGGGCCGCGTCGAGAAATTCAACCAGCGCGCCGCCATGGCCGACAAGAAGAAGGCCGAGGCTGCCGAGCGCAAGACGCGCAAGCAGGCGGAACAAGCCTCGGAGGCCGGTTCGGCCGCACTTTAGCGCACCCCGTACGGACCACCGAAGCGCGCCGCTCGCCGGCGCGCTTCTTTCTTGCCTGATGCTGCACACCGACCGTCTCGAGACGCTCTCGAAACGCTTCGACGAGATCGACGCCGCCCTCGCGGACACGAGCGGCGCCTTCGATTCCGCGCGCTTCACCGCGCTCATGCGCGAGCGATCCGCGATCGAGGATACCGTGGCGGCGTTTCGGCGCTACCGCTCGTTGCTGCACGAGGTCGCGCAGAACGACGCATTGCGCGCCGATCGCAGCGACCTCGAGCTGGCCGCGCTGGCCGAAGAGGAGGCGCCCGGGCTGCGCGCCGCGCTGATCGAGCTCGAGGCGCAACTACAGGAGCTGATGCTCCCGCGCGATGCCAACGACGACAAGGACATCTTCATCGAGGTCCGTGCCGGCGCCGGCGGCGACGAGGCCGGGATCTTCGCCGGCGATCTGCTGCGCATGTACACGCGCTTCGCCGAATCGCACAAGATGCGCGTCGAGCTGCTCAGCGAGAACGAGAACGAGGCCGGCGGCTACAAAGAGGTGGTCGTGGCGGTCAAGGGCGGCGAGCCGTACCGCTGGTTCAAATACGAGTCCGGCGTGCACCGCGTGCAGCGCGTGCCCGCCACCGAAGCCGCGGGCCGGATCCACACGTCGACCGCAACCGTGGCGGTGCTGCCGGAGGTCGCCGACGACGGCGAGATCGAGATTCGTTCCACCGACCTCGAGGTCGACACGTTCAAGGCCTCGGGTGCCGGCGGCCAGCACGTCAACAAGACCGAGTCGGCGATCCGCATCACGCACAAGCCGACCGGCATCGTCGTGTCGTGCAGCGAGGAACGCTCGCAGCTGCAGAACCGCGCGCGTGCGATGGACATGCTGCGAGCGCAGCTTGCCGCCAACCAGCGCCGCGAGCGAGAGGAATCCGAAGCGTCGCTGCGCCGCAGCCAGGTCGGAACCGGCGATCGCAGCGAGAAGATCCGCACCTACAACTATCCGCAGGACCGGATCACCGACCACCGGATCAACCAGAACTTCCAGAACATCAAGACGATTCTCGACGGCGACATGGAGAAGATGATCGTCGAGCTGCAGAAGGACGAGAAGGCGCGTCTGCTCGCCGGCGAAACATCAGCGGCTTGAGAATGAACCGGCGTGCCGCTCTCGTCGCCTCGCCCTGCTGCGCGGTGAGCGCGGGCGCGAGGATTCGCAGGACGTCATGATCCCGCTGCACCGCCTCCTGCGGCTGAGCCGGCGCTTCGGCGAAGCGCAATTCTTCGCTTCGCACCGCGTCGTCAGCAGCTACGCTTGGGCGCGCGCCGCGCGCGGTGTGGTCGAGCGCGAAGCTGGAGCGTCGATCCGGAGCGGCTCGGTGGCCGCCCAGCCCTTTCGCAGCTCGGCGTGACCGGCGTTCGGCGCGGCGACCTTTGACGATCGGTGAAGCGCTGCGCGATGCGGCAGTGCGGCTCGAACCGGTCGGCGGAACGGGACGGCTCGACGCCGTGTTCTTGCTCGCGCATGCGGGCGGCGTGTCGCGGCAGGAGATGATCGGGCATCGCGAGCGCGAGCTCACGCCGGACGTCGCCGAGCGCTTCGAAGCCCTCGTTGCTCGTCGCGCTTCCGGTGTTCCGCTCGCGTATGTTACCGGCGAGGCCGGTTTCTACGGACGCATGTTCGCGGTCGATTCGCGCGTCTTGGTGCCGCGTCCGGAAACCGAGCTCGCCGTGGAATGGGCGGTCAGGCATCTGCGGGCCATCGGCCGCGAGGCGGGTACGGCGGCCGACGTCGGGACCGGCAGCGGAGCGATCGCGGTGTCGCTGGCCTGCGAGCTTCCCGAGCTCAACGTCTACGCGAGCGATACCTCGCAGGCGGCGCTGGCCGTCGCGCGCGGTAACGCTGCGCGCAACGACGTGTTTCAACACGTTACGTTCCTGCACGGCGACCTCGCCGCGCCGCTCCTTTCCTACGCGCCGTTCGACTGTGTCGTGGTGAACTTGCCCTACGTGCCGACTGCGCAGTGCGCGGCGGCACCCGATCCGGTTTCGTTCGAACCGATCGTTGCGCGCGACGGTGGGCCCGACGGCCTCGCTCTCTACCGGCGTCTACTCCCGGATCTCCCGGCGCTGATCGCACCGCGCGGTATCATCGTGCTCGAAGCAGCGCCGGTGAACGCGCGCGCCCTAGAGGCGCTGGTGCGCTCCGCGCTGCCGCGAAGCGGCGTCGAGACAATTCGAGACTATGCCGAGTTGGACCGTTTCGTCGTCGCCGTCGTGCCGCCGCAAGACGAAGAACCGGACCTCGAGGCCGCACGATTCATACCAACCTGAATATCGATTCATGTTATTAGCGATTTTTTTCGTACGGTAACGTACCGAAATGCCGTTGGTCGTGGTATGGTACAAGGGAGCACGAGTGCGGCCGGGTCCGACCTCGTGCGCTTGGGGGTTCCCATGGCGCAACTTGTGCCGCAGGTTTTCGACGCGAAGCACATCCTCGAAGAAGTAGGCGAGGGACGATCGATTCGAACGTATGCGTCGCGTCAGATCGTCTTCGCTCAGGGTGAGCCCGCCGATTCAGTGTTTTTCCTTCAGCGCGGCCGGATCAAGGTGTCGCTGCTTTCGCCGCGGGGAAAAGAAGCCGTGCTCGCGATTCTGGGCAGCGACGAATACTTTGGCGAAGGATGCCTCGCAGGCCAGGCTGTCCGGATGATGACGGCGACGTCGATCGCAGTGTGCTCCGTCGTGCGGATCGAAAAGACGGCGATGATCCGGCTGCTCCACGATCGCCCGGCGTTTGCGGAGGGGTTCATCGCGCATCTGCTCTCGCGAAATATTCGAATCGAAGAAGATTTGACCGATCAGCTCTTCAACTCGTGCGAGAAGCGCTTGGCCCGCGTGCTACTGCTGCTGGCGAACTTCGGGAAAGAGTCGCTGCCCGAGCCGGTGATCGCCAAGATCAGTCAACAAACCCTCGCCGATATGGTCGGGACGACGCGCTCGCGAGTGAGCTTCTTCATGAACAAGTTCCGCCGTCTCGGCCTCATCGATTACGACGGCGGCTTGCAAGGTTTGCACGTCCACAGCTCGCTGCTGAACGTCGTCCTGCACGACTAGCGAGATACGGCGTCGACGCCCGCCGCGTCCTCGAACACCGCGTGCGTAACGACCGCCGCGACCGTACCGGCCAAGGCGTCGCGATCGGCGGCGGGAGCGTCGAGTGACCGCCAGAAGATCACGCTCAACATCCGAGCCAGCGTGGGCGTGTCGACGTTCGCGCGCGCGCCCGGACGCGCCGCCGCAGCGTTGAGCAACTGCGCGGCCCTCGCGGTCGCCCAGGCCTCGAGCCGGGCATCGAGCGCAGCCAGGGACGCGTCTCTCAGTGCCGCCTCGCGCCAGGCGCGGTAGACCCCCGCATAGTTCAACTCCTTGCGAAAGTAATACCGAAGGCGCGCGATGATCGTCGCCGCATCGGCGTCCGGCGCAAGGACCGGCCGGAATTCGAGCTCCTGAAGCAAACGTTCGAGGAGGACGAGCAACACCTGCCGCTTCGAGCGAAAGTGCAAATAGAATGCACCCACCGCGACGCCCGCCTGCGTCGCGATGTCGTCGATGCTGGTCGCTTCGTAACCGGTTTCAGCGAATCGTGAAAGAGCCGCACCGACCAGCGCATCGTGGGCGCGGCGACTGCGCTCCTGGCGCGGCGGCTGGGGGACCAGCTCGTCGGCCAACGGGTCCGGACGATTAGGGTCCTTCATGTCGTCGCGCTCGATGCTGAATCAAAAGCTTCCATACGAAGACTCCACACCAGTCTGTCCATTGAGTCTACGCCGACCGGACGGCGACCTGCAACTGCTGAGCGGTGTGTCGTTTTGAACACGTGCGGCCGCTGTCGTTTCGGGTATACTACGCCGGACGGCATTGAGGCGGCATACCGTCGACTAACGCGTGGGTGGACGCGGGTCCGATGGGGATCAGTTGGCTCTCTTCCGTGTCGAAGATATTTTTCGACGCTCTCGTACCGCGCTGCGTCGAGTCGTTCGAGGCGATTCCTCTCGGAATAGCGGTTCGGCCGCGTATCCCGCTTGGAACATCCCGGGGTTCGCGAGCTGGGCCGCGCTCGTCGCGCTCTATGGTGTCGCGCTCGCCGGCATAGCGTTCGCAAACCTACCGCATGCCGCGCTTTCGTCGCTGGTCCCCGCGGCGTATTTCGTGGCGGTCTTGGCTAACCTCGCGACCGCTGCAGTTCTGTTCGTCGGCGCGAACGCGGCGGCGCCGCGGCGTTCGAGCTTCGTCCTTGGGCTGACGTTCGGGGCCGTCGGCATCTTCACGCTGTTCGCGATGCTGGTGCTCCCGTTGCTACCGGACACGCCGCCGATCTGGGCGAGAAGCGCCCAGGCCGGGATCTGGCTCTACGTCTTCTGGCACGCCGTCGCCGGGGCCGGTGCACTCGCCTACGTTTCGCTGCGGACTGGTCGGCGTGCCGAGCAACGCGTGACGACGGCCTTCGCTGGACGTGCGGTCGTGGTGATGTGCGTCGTTGTCGCCGTGGGCTTGGCACTGGCGTTGTGGCTGGTCGACTTCCTTCCGCAGCTCGCCGTCGGTACGACATTAGGGGGCTTGCGGACGACCGGCGCCGGTTTCGCGCTGCTCATCCTGTGCGGCTCCGCGGCCGTCGCCACGACGCGCATCGCGAAGCCGATCGAGGTCGACCGCGCCTTGACGCTGGCGCTGATCGTCCAGACCGCCGAGATCACGCTCTACCTGCTGTTCCCGCAGCGATACACCGCCGCGTTCTACGTCGCGCGCTTCCTGCAGCTTGCCGCCACGACGTTCGTCCTGGCGTCGGCGACGCGCGCTCTTGCCGGCACGACGAAGAAGCTCGGTGAAACCGAGATCGCTCTCACCCGTGCCGAGAGCGAGTCGATGAAACGTGCCGATCGTATCCAAGCGCTGTGGCGCATCGCAGCTACCGACACGATCTCCGACGACCGCTCACGCTATCAGGAAATTCTCCGGATCGCGACCGCCGCGATTCGCGGTAACAGGCCGATCTTCGGTTTGCTCAGCCATTTGGAACAAACGACGATCGTGGTCGACGCGACCTCTTGGGTGGGGCCGAGCGAGGCGACGGGGCGGGTGTATCCCGGAGCGACGTTTCCGATCGAGAACACGATGCAGAGCCTGCTGCTCGCCACCGGCCGCACGCAGGCGTGGGACGATTTGGCCGAAGAGCCGCGCTCTGAGTACGGCATCGCGGTCGGCATCGGATGGTACAGCCTGATCGGAGCGCCGCTACAGATCGGCCTCAACACCCACTTCGTCCTGTTCGCTTCGCCCGAACGGATGACGGACGAACCCTACGGTGAGGACGACGTGGCCTACGTCGATCTGGTCGCCTCGTTCCTTTCCAACCGTTTCGCGCAGCAGGAACAAGTGGAGCGCCTGCACTTTCAGAACAGCCACGACGCGCTCACCGGTTTGGAAACGCGGCTTCAATTCCGCGACGCGCTCCGTCTCGAAGCCGCGCGCGGTACGCCGTTTGCCGTCGCCATCGCCGATATCGACGATTTCCGGCAGCTCAACGAAGTCGAAGGTCACGAGATTGGGGACGAGGTGCTGGTCGCGATCGCCGCGACGCTGAGCGGCGTCGACGACCGCGACCTCGTCGCGCGCCTAAGCGGCGACGAGTTCGGTATCCTGCTGCGGCAGACCGGCAACGAGGGGTCCGTCACCGCGGCACTCGATCGGTACATGCAGCGATTTCGCACGCCGTTTCACACCGCCGATCGCGACGGTACGCGCGCGTTCGACGTGACCGCGACGTTCGGGGTGGCTCCGTCGTACGGCGGTGGGGTGAGCGCCGACGATCTCATGCGCCGGGCGGCCGTCGCGCTCGACGTCGCCAAGTCGCACGGACCGGCGAGCCTGATGTTGTTCGATGCGCCGATGGAGGCGATTCTCGCGGAGCGGCTGGTCCGCTCCATCGACCTATCCGCGGCGATCGCCGCCGATCAACTCGCACTGGTGTATCAGCCGACGTTCGACTTGGCGACCCGTACCATCGTCGGCGCTGAAGCGCTGGTTCGATGGGACCATCCGACGCGGGGCCGATTGCCGCCGTCGGAGTTCATCCCGTTTGCCGAGCGCAGCGGCTTGATGAGCCCGCTCTCACGCTGGGTGTTCGAGCGAGTCGTCCGGGACATTCAGAGCGCAGATCTCCCCGCGGACTTCATCTGCTATTTCAACATCGCGCCGCAGCTGCTCAGCGATTTTTCGTTCATCGAAACGATACGGCAGACGCTGCGCGCGAACCCGGGGTTGTCGACGAAGCTGGGGATGGAACTTACGGAGACGGCCGCGATGCAAAACGTCGAGCGGTCGATGCACACCTTGACCCTGTTCCGGAGTTGGGGCTTGCGTGTGGCAATCGACGATTTCGGCACGGGCTACTCGTCGCTGTCGTACCTCAAGCGCCTGTCGGTCGATCTGATCAAGATCGACAAGTCGTTCGTCGACGGCTTACCGGGGGACGAGAAAGACGCGGCGCTGTGCGAGATGTTGCTGCGCATGGCCGAGCGTTTCGGTTTGGCGACGCTAGCCGAAGGGATCGAGACGGAGCAACAGGCGGGCTGGCTGTTGAGTCACGGCTGCAGATCCGGCCAAGGTTTCCTCGTCTCGCGCCCGATCGAATTCTTCGACCTGCTCATCTCACTTCACGATCAAGCGATCGTCGTATGACCCGCCGGCGAACCGGCGCACCGAAGGGACAGACCTCATGTTGAAGAGCGCAACCGGCGTATCGGGCCTGGATGCGGTGCTGTGCGGCGGGTTTCCGGCGGGCCGCACGACGGTCGTAGCCGGCGCCCCCGGCAGCGGCAAGACGGTCCTGGCGTTGCAGTATCTCGTCGCCGGTGCGACGGAGCACGGCGAACCCGGGCTGATGATCTCCTTCGAAGAGTCGCCGAGCGCGCTGCAGGTCAACTTTCGCGGGATGTCGCTATCGCTCGACGACGTCGTCGGAAAGAGCGTTCACATCGTGGACGGCCGCCTGCCGGAGGACGCGATCGAGAGCGGGACGTTCGATCTGGGCGGGCTCATCGCGGTCGTCTCTTCGCTCGTGGTCAGGCTCGGTATCAAGCGGCTCGCGCTCGACGGCCTCGATGCGGTGTTCTCCCTGGGCCGCAACGATGCGAACCGGCGCCGCGAGATTTTGCGCGTGTTGAGCTGGCTTCAGGAGTCAGGCGTCACGGCCTTGCTCACGATGAAGTCAGACGACGGCGTCTCCGGAGTCCCCGAGCGCTTCGGGTTCACCGACTTTGCCGCCGACGGCGTTTTACAGCTGCGCTCGACGATGGTGGGGGAGCTGCTCCGCCGGACCTTGCGCGTCGTGAAGCTGCGCGGCGCGAGCTTTCTCGCCGGCGACCATCCGTACACGATCTCGACCGACGGCCTCAAGGTGCTGAGCCTGCCGATTCGCACCCGGATCGGCCAGACGAAGACTCTGGAGACGCGCCTTTCGACGGGCGTCGAGCGGTTGGACCGCATGCTCGAGGGCGGTTATCGCATGGGGACCACGACGCTGATCTCAGGACTGCCGGGAACGTCGAAGACGACGTTCGGCGCAAAGTTTCTTTGGGCCGGCTGTGAGGCCGGCGAGCGGGTGTTGTTCGTCGGTTTCGACGAGCCGGCCGAGCAGATGATCTACGACGCACGGTCGCTCGGCATCGAGCTCCAGTCCTTCAAAGACTCGGGACTGCTGTGCGCCGAGTCGTTCGCTGCCGGGGCCGCCATCGGCGACGAACACTCCCTGGCGATCGAAGCGCTCATCGACGCGCATCGCCCGACGCGCGTCGTCATCGATCCGGTTTCCGCCCTGATCAAGTCGGGCGGCCTGGACATGGCCGAGGTCGTCACCGAACGGCTCGTCGTGTTGTTCAAGGCGCGCAGCATCACCGCGATCTTCACCGCAGTTTCCGAGTCGCGCGAGGGTGAGATCGAGAGCACGGTGATGCGGGTTTCGGCCGTCGCCGACACCTGGATTCACCTGAGCTACGCGGCGCAGCACGGCGAGCGGAACCGCACGCTGACCGTCGTCAAGGCGCGCGGCACGGCACATTCGAATCAGATGCGCGAGGTGTTCTTGAGCAACGAAGGCGTGGCGCTGGCCGACGTGTACTCCAGCGGCGGAAACGTCTTGCTCGGCACCGCGCGCTTGCGCCGCGAGCAAGAAATGCTCATCGAGAGCGAACAGGACGAAGAACAGCGTAGGGTCGAGTTGCGAACGCTCGACGAAGAGCGCGCGACCTTGAGCCAGAACGTCGCCGAGTTCCGGCGCCGGCTCGCCCAAATCGACGATCACCGCGCCGCCCTCGTGAAGCGCACCGCGGTGCGCAGCAACGTCAGGAGCGCCGACGCGGCGGCCGTCCGGCTGTCGCGATTCGGCGACCCGGCCGACATTCTCAGCGGGGTGGCGGAGTTGGAGCGATGACGGATGCCACACCGGGCGGCACGCCGGGCTTACCGCTCTACTTATTCGTCGCAGGCGACAACCCGAGCTCCATAAGCGCGCAGGGCAACCTGCAGCTTGCCCTTGAGAGGTTCGAAACCGGTTACTTCGCGTTCGAGATCGTCAACGTGTTCGAGTTTCCGGAACGGGCGCTGAACAGCCGGGTGCTCGTCACGCCCACGCTGGTGGCGCCGTCGTGCGCGCGCCGGCTGATCGGCGACTTGAGCGAGGCAAGTCAGCTCCACTACTTTCTGCAAACGCTTCCACGCTAGCGGCGCGCCTCACAAGCGTCGCAAAGTGTGCAGTTTTGGGACGCGGCACGGCGCAGGCGTGGGGTAGTGTTAGGTCGTGCGCGCCGTCGATTTGGAACCGTGACGTCCGACCGTAAAGGCCGCCGCATCGCGGTTTCGACTGCATCCCGAGCCTCTCGAGACGAAGCCGAGGCGCTCTCGCGCTTCGTCTGCGACAGCGTGACCGAATTCGCCATCTTCACGACGACGTCGGAGGGCCGGATCGCGACGTGGAATCCCGGTGCGGAGCACGCGTTCGGATACTCTCGCAGCGAGGTCATCGGCGCCGACTTCGGGCTCATCTTCACGGCCGAGGACCGAGCCGCGGGTATTCCCGACGCTGAGATGCGCATCGCGATCGAGCGCGGACGTCTCGATCGGGATTGCTGGCACATGCGCAAGGACGGTACGCGCTTCTGGGGCACCAACACGGTGCAACCGCTGATCGACGGCGAAGGGCGCCGCCACGGCTTCACCAAGATCGTGCGCGACAGCACCGAGCGTTACGAGGCGGCGATCGCGCTGCGCCAGAGCGAGGAGCGTTTTCGGTTGCTGGTCGAGAGCGTGGACCACTACGCGATGTTCTCGATCGGACCCGACGGTTTGATCACGCTGTGGAACTCCGGCGCCGAGCAGATCTTCCGGTACCGGCACGCGGAGATCATCGGCGCGCCGTTCTCGAAGCTCTTCACCGCCGGCGACACCGCTCGCGGCCTCCCCGAAGTCGAGCTGCGGCGGGCCGCCGAACTCGGACAGGTCGAGAACGAGCGCTGGCAGCTGCGCGGCGACGGAAGCCGCTTCATCGCCCGCCGCCGCATCACGCTGCTCAAGGCAGGTTCACTCGGCGCTGCGCAGGGTTTCTCAGTGACCGCCCACGACGTCACGGAGTCGCGGGCGAACGAGAAGACGATGCGCAAACAGGCGTTCTACGACGAGCTGACCGGCTTGCCGAATCGGGCGCTGTTCGTGGAGCACCTGCAGCGGACGATCGCGCATACGAAACGGCACGCCGGCTCGAGGTTCGCCGTGCTCTTCCTCGACCTGGACCAGTTCAAGACGATCAACGACGGACTCGGACACGTCCTCGCCGATCAGCTGCTCACCCAAATCGGCCAGCGCTTGCGAGCGTGCGTACGGCCCGAGGACGTCGTCGCGCGGATCGGCGGCGACGAGTTCACCGTGTTGGTCAGTTCCATCGCGTCGACGAAAGAGATCATCGGCCTGACCGACCGCATCCACGCCGCGATGGAGCCGCCGATCCACGTCGAGATGCACGAAGCGCGGGCGACCACCAGCATCGGCGTTGCGCTCGGCACGGATGCGTACGACCGTTCCGAAGACATCCTGCGCGACGCCGACATCGCAATGTACGAAGCGAAGGCCCTTGGTCGTGCAAATACGGTCATCTTCGACGACCGGATGCGCGCCAGCGTCGTCTCTCGCCACGCGGTCGAAAGCGATCTCCGACACGCCGTTGAACGCGACGAGCTGTTTCTCGAATACCAGCCGATCGTCGCACTCGGCGATCTGCGCTTGGTCGGTTTCGAAGCGCTCGTGCGCTGGAAGCATCCAACGCGCGGCATCTTGCAGCCCGCGGAGTTCATTCAGACCGCGGAACAGACCGGTTTGATCGTGCCGATCGACCAATGGGTGCTGCGGACTGCCTGCGCGCAGCTGCGCGCGTGGCAAGCCGACGCGCTCGACGCGGTCCCGCTGACGATGAGCGTCAACTTGTCGGCCAAGCAGTTCAGCCACAACGACCTCTGCCAGCGCGTGCAGCGCAGCTTGGCCGAATCGCACGTCGCGGCCAGCTCGCTCAACCTCGAGATCACCGAGAGCACGATGATGGAACGCTCGGAAACCGTGGCCTCGGTCCTGGCCGAACTGCGTGCGCTGCAGGTCGATATTCACATCGACGATTTCGGAACGGGATACTCGTCGCTGAGTTACCTGCGCATGCTGCCGGTGAGCGCGGTCAAGATCGACCGTTCGTTCATCTCCGGGATGCAGGCGAACAAGGAGCGGGGCGAGATGGTGCGCGCCATCGTGTCGCTGGCCCACAACCTGCGGTTGACCGTCGTCGCCGAAGGCGTTGAAGCGGTCGAAGAGCTCAGGGCGCTTCAGGAGCTTTCGTGCGAGTACGCGCAAGGTTTCCTGTTTGCGCGCCCGCTGTCGGCCTCGGCTGCGGGCGCGCTGGTGGCGAGCCGCGTCCCGCTCGCGTTTTCAGTCGCACTCCGCGATGTCGCGAACCCGTCGAGCGAACGCGTCATCGCGAGCGGCCCGGAACGGCGCCGGATCCCCGGCACGGCGGCGAACCGGGCGCCGAAGCCCGCTCGACCGAGCTCGGCCGCGAACAGCTAGATCCAACTAGGCGCTGCGGCGTTGCTCTTGCGGCCAGGCGGCGATCAAGCCGCGCGCGTCGGCTGCGTTCACCGGCCGCGAGAAGTAGTAGCCCTGACCGTTCGTGCAGCCCAGCGATCGCAATTGCTCGAGCTGTTCGAGCGTTTCGATTCCTTCCGCGGTCGTCTTCATCGACAAACTCTGAGCGAGCGACGTGACCGTGCGGACGATCTCCGGGTTGCCGACCCCGCTGCCGGCGGCGCTGATGAAGGAGCGGTCGATCTTGAGCGTGTCGACCGGGAGTCGCTGGAGATACCCCAAGGATGAGTATCCGGTCCCGAAGTCATCGAGCTGAACGTCGACACCCATCGCGCGAAGCTCGGTCAACGTGGCGGCGGCGGTTTCGGCGTTCGCCATGATCGCGCTTTCGGTGATCTCGACGCAGAGATCGTCGGCGCTCAACCCCGAGTCCGCTAGCGCCTTGCTGATGACGGCGACAAGCCGCGAGTCGGAAAACTGCCGCGCCGAAACGTTGACGCTCATCGTCAACGGTCGCGCCGTGCCGAAAGTATCCCGCCAGATGCGACCTTGCCGCGTCGCTTCGCCGAGCACTTGTGCGCCGAGCTCGAATATGGCGCCGCTTTCTTCAGCGGCTGGGATGAACAGGCCCGGCGCCAGCAGCCCGCGCTTGGGATGTTGCCATCGGACCAGCGCCTCGAAACCGAGCAGGTCGCCCGCGGCCAGCGATACGATCGGTTGGTAGAAGACGACGAACTCGTGCCTGTCGAGCGCGCCCTTGAGGTCGGTTTCGAGCTGGAGCAAACCGACGGCCTGCTCCAAGAGCTCCGGGGCGAAAACGACGTAGCGCGCTTTGCCGAGATACTTCGCGCGGTACATCGCGATGTCGGCGTCTCGCAGGACGTCCTCCGGCGCGTCGAAGCCGGTCCGTGTGATCGCGATGCCGATGCTCGCCGAGGCGAATATTTCGTGGTCTTGGATGTGGAACGCAGGTGCGAGCGCAGCGAGGATCCGTTCGGCGAACGCGCTCGCATCGATCCTGCTGCTCAAGCCGTCGAGCAGAAAGATGAACTCGTCGCCGCCCAAGCGCGCCAGGGTGTCGGATTTCCGCAGACACTTCCTCAGACGATCGGCGACGCAGACGAGCAACTGATCGCCGACGAGATGTCCGAGGCTGTCGTTGACGAGCTTGAAACGATCCAAGTCCAGGAACAGCACGGCGGAGAGGTGATCGTGCCGGCGCTCCGCTCGCGCGATCATCTGTTTGAAGCGATCCATGAACAGCGCCCGGTTCGCCAGCCCGGTGAGCGCGTCGTGGAACGCGCCGTGCACGAGGCGTTCCTCGACGAGCGCGCGCTCGGCGATCTCCTGTTCGAGCGCTTCGGTTTCGTGTCGCAGACGTTCGTTCGCGCTCTTCAAATCGCGCGTCGCAGCGTGCGCGATGAGGCCCGGCAGGACGAGCCCGACGCCGATCGTCAACAGCGCGACCAGGACGAAGATGTCCTGCAGCGCCGTCGCTCGGGACAGCTCGCCGGCGGGGACGCTTTGGATGGCGAGAAAATAACCGGCGCCATCGCAAGTCAAGATCACGACCATCGCCAGCGTCAATCGGAGTTGGAGCGACCTGAAGATGCCGGCCACCCTGCCGGATTGGCGGTCCTCGAGCTTTCGCCAGGCATAGAGCGCGGCGCCGGAATACGCGAACAGCAGTCCGAGGATCACCGTCACCAAGCCGAATTGCTCGAAGCCGAAGATCGCCGCGATCGCCCAGCACACCGTCGCGCCGAGGCCGAGTGCGATCGTGCCGCGCGGTGCGCGATACAGACGCTCGCGCTCCGGCGCGTCGCGGCGCAGCAGCCACACCGCGACGCTCGGCAAGCAGATCGCGATCAAGTAGGTGAAGTTCGCCGCCGCGATCAGCCAAATCCGATCGCCGATCAACAGGAAGCCGATTCCGGCCGCTGCGGTGACGATCGTCGCCGCCCACGGCACGTCGTTCTTCCAACGCAGCCCCAGGAAACGTGGAAAGACGCCGTCGTCCGCCAGCTGCGAGAGCGTTCGCGAGGCACCGGCCAGAGGCTGCAGCGTTCCGTGAAACATGTTGAAGACCATGAATCCGACGGCCATCGCTTTGGCGAGCGAGCCGAAGAGCGGCGCAAAGGTCGGGCCGAGCTCCGTCGCGAGGTCGCGGCCGAGTGCCGCGGGGCCGATGACGCCCAGCAAGACGACGGGCAGCACGATGAAGTAGACGCCGGCCATCGCCGCGCCGGCGAACATCGCGCGTGGCACGTTCCGGCGCGGATCGATCGTCTCCCCGACATGACACGCGGCGGCCTCGAAAGCGGGCGCCGCAAATCCGACCAGATAAAGTCCGGCCATCAGCGAGGTGAAACCGCCGAACCAGCCCTCGAACGGCGTCGTAAGGTGAAACGTCGTCGCCAGGTGCCAGTCGACGTGACCCGTCACGACCGGTACGAACGCGGCCAGAAAAGAAAGAGTCACCGAAACTGCCGCGATCGGTATCGCGACGCGCGCCGCCCACTCGACGCCGCACAGGTTGATGACGAGGAACACGCCGATGATGGCGATGGCGAGCCAGGTGATCGGAATCGCCGGCAACAGCCAGAAGTGCAGCGCCGACGCAGAGAGCAACGCCGTCAGGCCGCAAGTCGGAACCCAGCCCCACCAGTAGCAGCAGCCAACCAAGGCGGAGAGCAGCGAGCTGTACGGGCGGAACGCCTCGGTGCACGCCGCGGCGATGCCGCCGACGCGATTCGGCGACAGCAGCACGAGTTCGGTCCAGCCGGGCAGCGCGGCCCAGCTGAGCATCACGCCGGCGATGAGCAGCGGAACGGCTGCGCTGCCTTGCCCGTGGATCGTGCCCTGGCCGACAAACAGCGCCCCGACCAGAAATAAGCTTTGATTGCTGCCGCCCATCGCCAGGGCGGCCGTCCCGATCCAACCGAGCGTTCGGCGATGCGGGGCCTGGGCGCTCAACGCAGCGCGTGAGCGGCGATGAGGGTGCCCCCAAGGCGCTGGACCGCGACGTCCCTCGCGCGGGCGCCGACGAAGTCGGCCTGCGGCCGGCCGAGATAGTAGCCTTGCACGCCGCAATCGACCGGCGAGGTACGCGTCGCGCCGCGGACGAGCTCGAGCATCGCCGAATCCTCGATGCCCTCGGCGATGATCTGCGCGTTCATCTCGTGCGCGATCGCGATGATCCCCGCGAGCACGCCGCGGCCACCCGCGCCGGCTTGCGCTCGAACGATGACGTCGCGATCGATCTTCACGAAGTCGACCGCGAGCTTGCTGAGCATCTCGAGGCCCGAGTTCCCCGAACCGGCGTCGTCGAGGGCCAAGAGAAATCCCAGCGAACGCAGCCGCGTCGCTTCGCGGATCACCGCGTCCATCCGGGCGATGGACCGCTCCGTGATCTCGAGGACGACCCGGCCGGGCGTAAGCCCCGCAGCTTCAACCGCCTGCACGAGCGTCGTCCCCTCCAAGGCCGCGTGGTCGAGCGATTGCGGGGAGACGTTGAGGAAAAGGAGCGCATCAGGCGGCACCGTCTCGGCCTTGGCTAGAATGGCCGTTCGGCAGACCCGGTCCAGATCGTGCGCCTTGCCGATGCGCTCGGCGATGTCGAACGCGTCTTGGGGGTTGATCGGGTTGTCGCCGAGCGGCCGTGCCAAAGCCTCGTATCCCATCACGCTGCAGTGGTCGATGCTCCAGATCGGTTGAAAGGCGACGCCGATCGCCCCACTGGCGATGATGCCGCGAACTTCTTCGACGCGCGCGGGCAAGAAGACCGGATGCTCGTCGCGGATCTCGTCGAACGTGACGACGCAGTTGCGCCCGCGGCGCTTCGCTTCGTAGAGCGCCGCATCGGCTTGTTCGCGGACGACCAACAGATCGGGCTCCTTCGGCGACGTCGTCGAGATCCCGACGCTGACCGTCATGCCGTTCATGCGCGCCTCGACGGCCGTGCGAACGTGTTCCATGCGCGCTTTGGCGACCAGCGACGACATCCCGGCGAAGGTCAGCGCGAACTCGTCGCCGCCCAACCGGTAGGGCACCGAGCTGAGATCCGCCGCGCGCAGGACCTGGGCCAGCGAGGCCAGGAGCCGATCGCCCGTCACGTGTCCGTTGCGGTCGTTGAGCACCTTGAGCTCGTCGACGTCGAGCAGAGCGATCGTCACGACCGACCCCGTGCCGGCGCACTCGTCGACGCTGCGCGCGATGCCTTCCTGGTACGCACGGTGGTTCCCCAAGCCGGTGAGGTAGTCGGTCAGCGACGCCTGCTTGAACCGATTCAGCTCGGCCTTCAAGGCGTTGCTGACCATCCGCCGGTAGTGGCGGAGAACGCCGAGCACGACGACGAGCAGCAAAAGGCCGATGACCGAGAGCAAGGCATTCATCGCGAGGATCGTTGCTTCGGTTTTTTTCAACGAGCGCAGAGAAGCGTCGGCGTGGCCGCGTGCCAGTGCCGCTTGAGCGTCGATGCCGTGTTCGACCGCGGCGAAGGCTGGATCGGACTCGTGCTGGTCGATGAAGAGAACTGTCGCAGGGTCGTGCGCATCGATCGCAGCGAACAGCCGCTTGACGCCAATATCGTAGCGCGACTCCGCGGCCAAGATAGCCGCGGTCGCGGCCGACGGCGTTATTCGGCGAAGGTCGTCGTCGAGGCGCACCTCGGCCTGGTGATGCAACGCACGCGTCGCCGCGCTCGGCTCGAGCCGGTACAGTCGCTCGAGCGACTCCTCGGTCGCTACCCGCAGCTGCGCGTCCACCAGGAAGCGGACCTGGTGGATCGTCTCGTCGACCTTGCGCGCGGCCGCTTGCCCCACGGACGCGCCGGCGATCGCGAATCCCATCAGGCCAACCAAAATGATCACGAGTCCGGCATACGCCATCTGGCTGATCAAATGTGCGCGTTCCAGAATGCTCTCCCCTAAACGCCCGCCGGCTGCGCGGGCCGACGAGTCGGCCCGCAGCGCTGCGTACGATCATCGTCGATCGCGGTAACGCCTCGCGGTCGCCCAGGCCACCATCGGCAGCCGCCTAGCCGCTTGGGCGGGTGCTGCCTCGGCCGCTAGGGCCGGCGAGTCGTCGACCGGCCCGCTCCGGCGGGGACGCGGTGGGCCTCCGGAGAAGCGAAGCATTCCCTCATGGCCAAGTTCATCTTCTTCACCGGCGGGGTCGTCAGTTCGCTTGGGAAGGGGATCACGGCCGCATCGCTCGGGCGGTTGCTCAAGAGCCGTGGGGTTTCGGTTTCGATCCAGAAGCTGGATCCGTACATCAACGTCGATGCGGGCACGATGAACCCGTACCAGCACGGCGAGGTGTTCGTCACCGAGGACGGCGCGGAAACCGACCTCGACCTCGGTCACTACGAGCGCTTCATCGACGAGGCGCTGACCCGCGACAACAACGTGACGACCGGCCAGATCTACAAGTCGGTCATCGAAAAAGAGCGGCGCGGCGACTATCTGGGCGCGACGGTCCAAGTGATCCCGCACATCACCAACGAGATCAAGGCCCACGTCACACGCGTCGCCGAGCGCAGCGGTGCCGACGTCTGCATCGTCGAGGTCGGCGGCACGGTCGGCGACATCGAGTCGCTCCCGTTTCTCGAAGCGATCCGCCAAGTGCGCCATCTGGTCGGCGAAGAGAACGTGATGTTCGTCCACCTCACGCTCTTGCCGCATCTTGGCGCGGCGGACGAGCTCAAGACCAAGCCGACGCAGCACTCGGTCCGCGAGTTGCGCGCGATCGGTATCACGCCCGATGCGATCGTGTTGCGCACCGGCAGCTCGCGGCCGATCCCGGTCGAGCTCAAGGAGAAGATCGCGTTGTTCTGCGACGTCACCGTGGCGAGCGTGGTGCAGAACAGCGACGCGGCGACGATCTATCAAGTTCCGCTCAACCTCGAGGCCGAGGGCTTGGCCGAGATCGCGATCCGCAAGCTGCGTTTGGAGACGAGGCCGCCACAGCTCGAGGACTGGAGCGCGATCGCCGAACGCATCCAGCACCCGACCGGCCGCGTCAAAGTCGCCCTGGTCGGGAAATACGTCGAGCTCAAGGACGCGTACATCTCGATCAGCGAGGCGATGGCTCACGCCGGCGTCCATCACGACGTCGCCGTCGACGTCGTGCGCGTCGACTCCGAGCGCATCGAAGTGGAAGGCCTAGGCGCGCTCGACGACGTCGACGGCGTACTGGTCGCGCCGGGCTTCGGGGCGCGCGGCGTCAAGGGCAAGCTGCTGGCGATTCAGTACGTGCGCGAGCGCAAGATCCCGTTCCTGGGGATCTGTTTCGGGATGCAGCTCGCGTGCATCGAGTTCGCGCGCAATGTCTGCGGATTGCACGAAGCGATGACGACCGAGGTCGACGAGACGACGCCCGACCCGGTGATCGACTTCATCCCCGAGCAGCGCAATCTCGATCTCAAGGGCGGCACGATGCGGTTGGGAGCGTACGAGTGCACGCTGGAACCTGATTCCGTCGCGGCGCGCGCCTACGGCAGCACGCAGATCAGCGAACGGCACCGCCACCGCTACGAGTTCAACAACAAGTACAAGGCGCTGTTCGAGGAGCACCGGATGGTGTTCTGCGGTCATCATCCCTTGGGACGCACGTCGCTGGTTGAGGTCGTCGAGTTGCCCCAGAGCATCCACCCGTGGTTCGTGGGCACACAGGCGCATCCCGAGTACAAGAGCCGACCAAACCGCCCGTCACCGCTCTACCGCGATTGGATCGGCGCCGCGATCGAACGGTCCCGTGCGCGGGTAGGCGCCGACGACGGCGCGCTCGTGCGGCGCTGAACCCCGCCGACGTCACCGTCGTCGTCCTCGCTCGCGATGAGGCGGCGCGGCTGGTGAACCTGATGGCCTGCCTCCCGCGCGGCGTCCGCGTGTACGTGTTGGATGCTGCGTCGCTCGACGATACGGTCGCTGTCGCGCGCGAGCACGGCGCCGAGGTGGAGACGCGCCTGTGGGCCGGCTTCGTCAACGCCCGGCGCTATGCGCTCGGGCGCGTCGCGACAACGTGGGCCATGATGCTCGACGCCGACGAGCTGCTCGATGAGACGCTACGCGACGCGATCCTCACCGCCGATCCTTCGCCAGGCTCAGGACAGGCTGTTGCCGGCTACCGCTTGCGCCGCATCACGATGCTGTGCGGCCGGCCTGTGCACGCGGCAGGCTGGTCCAACGAACGGCTGCTACGATTTTTCCGCACCGACCGTGCGCGAGTGGCGGAGAACCAGCTGGGCGCCGACCTCCACGAGCGCTGGATCGTCGACGGACCGATCGCCGATTTGCCGGGCGCGATCGTCCACGACTCCTACCCGACACTGGCGTCCTACTGGGCGAAGTTCGATCGCTACACCAGCGTCGAAGCGGCTGCGCTCACGCCCTCGACGCGTGCCTACCTGCGGTCGCTCGCGACGATGCCGTTGCGTTTCGTGTGGTCCATCCTGCGTTACGGCGGCTGGCGCGACGGGTGGCGCGGGCTGTTCGTGGCTTGGGAGAGCGCGCGGTATCGCGTCGTCGTGCGCGCCAAAGCGCTCCACCGAGCGTGATCGCCCGTCCCGACGTGGCGCTCGACGTGCGCGAGACGTCGCACACATCGGCGGGGATGCTCGCCTACGTGCGCGCACTGCGACGCTGGCTACCGCGCGTCGCTTCGGATCTGAGGCTGGCCGAGTTCGGCTCAGGCGACAACTTCGACCTGGCCGAGCAGGTCGGACTGCCGCTCGCGCTCGCGCGATTGCGGCCGCGGCTGGCGCACTTTCCCACGCCGTTCGTGCCGTGCATCGTCCCGGTGCCGTACGCCGTGACGATTCACGACCTGATCGACCTCGAGTTCCCGCAGCACGCGAAACGCAAGGTCGCGACGTACTGGCGCTACGTCGTCTCCCCCGTTCTGCGCAGCGCTCGGGCGGTGATCACGGACGACGATGCGACGCTCGAGCAGCTGGTGCATTTCGTCGGCGTCGATCCGGCGCGCGTGCGCGTCATCCCGCTCGGTGTCGACGTACCTGATCCGCTCCCCGCGCCACTCGTCCGCGCGCGGCCGTATCTGTTCTATGCGGGCAACCATCGGCCGCACAAGGATCTGGCGAGCTTGGTCGCCGCGTGGGCGTCGCTGCCCGAGCGCATGCCCGTCGATCTGGTCCTCACCGGCGCCGAAGAGCCGTCGCTGCGCGGCGTCAGCCACCCGCGCGGCGAGCTCGCGTTCGCCGGCGATTGCAGCACCGACGAGATTTGGCGCCTGCATCGCGGCGCGCTCGCCTACGTTCACCCCGCGTTGCGCGAAGGTTTCGGGCTCCCGCTGCTCGAGGCGCTTCAGGCGGGGACGCCGGTCGTCGCGGCCGAGTCGGCTGTGCCGTCGGTGCTCAAGCCGTACGTTCATCGTTATCCGGCCGGCGATGCGGGCGCGCTGAAGGCGTTGCTGTTGCGCGTGCTGGAAGACCCGGCCGCGTTCGCGAGCGCGGCTCGGCATGCGCGCGTGCGAACGGCGCATCTCACCTGGGAGCGCACGGTTCGCGCGACCGCGGACGTCTATCGCGAGTTGATCGGGTGATCCGCGTCGCGGTCGCGGCGCGCGCCACGACGCGTGCCTCGGCGGGGATGCGTGCGTACACCAGCGCGCTGCTCGAGCGCGTGAACCGCGTCGCACCCGACGTCGAGCTGCTGCCCGTTCGCGCTCCGCTCGCGCTGCAGCCGTTCGCGCTGCGCGCGGCGCGGCCGCAGCTCGTGCACCTGCCTTACCTCCACGCGGCACCGTTCGTGCCGCGTCCGTACGTCGCGATGGTGCACGATGTGATCCACCTGCGCTTCCCGGCGCTGTTCTCGCGCGCGACGGCGGCGTATTGGCGTTTCGTCGCGGCGCCGCTCTACCGCGCCGCCGACCGCGTGCTGGTCAGCGATCCGCGCGTCGCGCAGGACTGCGTCGCGCTGCTGGGGGTTGCGCGCGAGCGCATCCGCATCGTCCCGCTCGGCTACGGTGACGCGGTGCCCGACGCGGTACCGTGGCCGGCGGAGCGACCGTACGTGCTGTACGCGGGCAATCATCGGCCACACAAAGATCTCTCGACGCTCTACGCCGCCTGGGCTGCATTGCCGCCACAGCTCGCGCTCGACCTCGTCCTGACCGGACCGGACGAGCCGGGCGTTCGACGCCGTTATGCACGCGAGCGCGGCGCGCTCGAGTTCTTGGGCGAACTCGACGACGCGACGCTGGCACGCCGCTATCGCGGCGCGCTCGCGTACGTACAGCCATCGTTGGCGGAAGGCTTCGGGATTCCGGTCCTCGAGGCAGCAGTCGCCGGTACGCCGGTTCTCGCCACGACGAACGCCGCGCCGGCGGTGACCCTGCCGTTCATTCAAACCTTCGCACCGGGCGACGTCGCCGCGCTCGGGTCGTTGATCGGTGGTGTCGCACGCGATCCGGCGCCCGCTCGCGCACGTGCCGCCGAGGGCGTCGCCACGCTGCGGGCGTATACCTGGGATCGGTTCGCGGCTTCGACGGCCGCCGTCTATCGCGAGGTGGTATGCCATCAGGATGACAATGAATAGGGTCGCGGTCGCCGCGGTCGCGATTCTGTGCGCGGGAGCGTGGCTGGTTCCGGCCTGGGCCGCACCGCCACCCAAGAAGGACGAAGCGCCCGCCCGGACGATCACGATCGTGGTCAACGGCGAAGAGCTGCCACGCGATCCGGCGCCGCGCATTCAGGCCGACCGCGTGATGGTGCCAGTCGTGCGGATCTATAGCGCGTTGGGCATCGGCATTTCGCGGGAAGGCAACACGATCGTCGCTTCGGCGCCGTCGAAGCGCATCACGATCACCGTCGGTTCGAGCCGCTCGACGGTCGACGCGCGAACGATCGTGATGGATACGCCGGCGACCGAGATCGACGGGGCGACGTACGTTCCACTTCGCTTCGTCGCCGACTCACTCGGCGCGCAAGCCTCGTACGACTCCAAGGCGGCACGCGTCGAGGTGATCTCTTCGATCGTCGGGCGCACCCCTGGGCTCGAGCAGCACACCTCGAGCGGATCGACGCAGATCGTCGGCGCGGTGAGCGCGCTCGACCTGGACTCGGTGCCCGAATCGATCACGCTCACGCGCTCGGGCTCGGCCCGCACGATCGCGATCACCTCCGACGCAAAAGTCATCGTGCAAGACGTGGTGACGCGAACGAATACTCCGGCGACCCTGCACGACGTACACGTCGGCGACGCGGTCAGCGTCATTCTGCGCAGCGACGGCAGCGTCGATCAAATCGTCGCGCGCTATGCCTCCAAGGCAGGAACGATCGCCGCGGTCTCGGCGAGCGCGTTCGTGCTGCAGAGCGGTTCTGTCGTCACCCCGGACAAGAGCACCGAGATCACGCTCAACGGTCAGCCGGCGACGATGGCGGACCTCAAGGTCGGCGACAACGTCACGGTACGCATGAATCCGGATACGCTCGAGAAGCGGCAGATCATCGTCAGCCGCGTCGTGCTTACGACCCCGGGACCAGCCGGCGCAGTGCAGATCGCCGATGTCTCGCTGACCGCGCCGGGGCCGTTGCGCGCAGGTCAGGCATTCACCGTCACGCTGCACGGCACTCCGGGCGGGCGCGCGTCGTTCGACATCGGGACGTACGTGACCGCGATCGGGCTGCCCGAAACGGAGCCGGGGACGTACACGACGCGCTACACGGTGCCGCCGGGGGTGAACTTCAGCCGCACGACCGTCTACGGGCACCTGATCGTCGGGACCGTCGAAGCGCCGCGCGCCGAGGCGTCGCAACTGCTCGCCGTCACGACGACGCCGCCGCAGATCGTCGACATCGCGCCGACGAACGGCCAGGTCGTCAACAACAACAAACCTTCGATCTACGCGACGTACCAGTCGCCCACTGACGTCGGGATCGACGTGTCGAAGGTTCGCATCGAGGTCAACGGACTCGACGTCACGGCGTCCTCGACCCGCACCGACCAGTTCATCACCTACACCGCCGGCGCACCGTTGGCCGACGGGCCGGTCAACGTGACCGTCACCGTCGCGGACAACGCCGGAAACCCGCAAACGCGCAAGTGGTCGTTCACCGTCCGGACGCGCTAATGGGGCGATCCGCCGCGGCCTTGATCGCGGCAATCGTACTTGCGGTTGGATTGAGTGCGTGTGGGGGCGGGGACACGGCGTCGAGCGGCGGACCGGCGCTGGTGATGGCACGCGTGAAAGACGCCGTCGTGCTCGATCCGTCGCATGCGACCGACGGGCTGTCGCTCAACACGACCAGCGAGGTGCTGCAGAACCTGGTCACCTTCAGGCCCGGTACGTTCGACATCGTCGGCGACGCGGCAATGCGCTGGTCGTCCGGCGCCGGCGGCAAAGTATGGACCTTCGAGTTGCGCCCGCACCTCGTGTTCTCCGATGGAACCCCGCTCGACGCGAGGGCGGTGAAGTTCAACTTCGATCGCTGGCGGCTCCAAACAAATCCCGCCCACGGCAACTTCGCGTACTCGTACTACGCCGACGACTTCGGCGGTTTTCCCGGCGCGATCGCCGACGTGCAAGCCCCCAACGCGACCCGCGTGGTGATCACGCTCGCTCGACCGCTGGGACCGTTTCTGCGCGACATCGCCGAACCGTCGTTCGGGATCGGCTCGCCGACGGCGATTACGGCCGACCCCAAGGCCTTCGAGCTCAAACCCGTCGGCAGCGGCGCCTACGCCGTGGCGGAGTGGCAGCGCGACGATCACATCACGTTGGTTGCGAACCCGCATTTCCCCGGCCCCAAGCCGGCCTTTCCGACCGTGATCATCCGCGACATACCGGATCAGGCGACCAGCGTGCTGTCGATCGAGAAGGGCGACATCGACATGCTGACCGATCCGCGTCCCGATGACGCGAAGACGCTGGCATCGCAGGCCGGGCTTCGGGTGGCCGAACAGCCGTCCAACAACGTGAGCTACCTCGCGATGGACGTCGAGAAGAAGCCGTTCGGCGACCTGCGCGTGCGGCAAGCCGTGGCCTACGCGATCGACGCCGCCGCGATGGCCAAGAACCTCTATTCGGCCGGCGCGGTCGTGGCGGATAATTGGACCCCGCCCGGGATGCTCGGCGAGAACCCGTCGGTGAAAGCGTACCCGCACGATCCCGCGAAAGCGCGCGCGCTGCTCGCCGCCGCCGGCTTTCCGAACGGGATCACGACGACGCTGAGCTACTCGACCGCGCCGCGGCCGTATCTGCCCGAGCCGCAGCGTGTCGCCGAGACGTTGCAGGCCGAGTTGCGCGAGGCCGGGATCATCGTGACGCTGCAGCCCGCGGAGTGGGGCGTTTTCCTCGACAAGATCAAGCACGGCCAGCACGACATGTGCCTCATCGGCTGGTCGGGTGACAACGGCGATCCGGACAATTTCTTTTACCCGCTGCTCGACCAAGATTCCGCGCACACCGACGGGACCGCGCAGAACTATTCGTTCTGGCGCGATGCGGCATTTCACCGTCTCATGCTGGCCGGTCAGACGACGGTCGACGACACGCAGCGCAAGCTCGTGTACCGGCAGGCGAACGCAATGGTGCACGACCAGGTGCCGGCGATCCCGCTCGTGCACACCTCCGTGCCGGTCGTGCTGAAGGCGACGCTCAAAGGCTTCATCCCCAGTCCGAACACGACGTACCACTTCAACCTCATCCACGGGAGCTAAACGCAGTGGCCACCGACGACGCGTGTCTCTTCTGCAAGATCGTTCGCCGCGAGATCCCCGCCGACGAAGTGCTGCGCGACGAGCACGTGGTGGCGTTTCGCGACCTCAACCCGCAGGCGCCGACGCACGTGCTCGTGGTGCCGACCGAACATGCGGCGCATCTCAGCGACTTCGTCGCGTCCGCCGGCGGCGATCGAGCCGCGAGGTTTCTGTCCGCCGCGTCGGAGATCGGCCGGCGGTTCGGCCGCGACGGTTACCGGGTGGTCATGAACGAGGGGCCCGACGGCGGACAGACGGTCCATCACCTCCACGCGCACGTCCTCGCCGGCCGCCACATGACCTGGCCCCCAGGATGAGCCTGCGCAAGGATTCCTGGTAGACGGGTGCTGCGTCCTGTGGTATCGTCCTTCGTTGGGCCCTGACCGGGTCACGATACGGCTTTGCCGTGGCGGAGGGAGGTGTTTCGTAGTAATGGAGATTCGAGTCGCACCGGGTGAAACGATCGAGAGCGCTCTGCGTCGCTTCAAGAAGGCGACCCAGAAGGCCGGCGTCCTGGCTGAAGCGCGCAAGCACGAGCACTACGAGAAGCCCAGCGTCCGCCGCAAGAAGAAGAGCGCTGCCGCGCGCAAGCGCCGCAGCTAGCAGAGCAAGGCCAGGATTCTATCGGCGCTCGCGACATCTCGCGGGCGCCGATTCCTTTTGGGGCTGTGCACGACGGCGGCCGCGGGGTTGGCCATATGGCGAAGGAATGAGCGCTCTCGGTCGGTCAAAAAGAGCGGCATGGAACTGGGACGCGCCAGAGCGCCGGCGACGGTCAAGTATCGCTATGCGCCACTCGCGGGACTCGGTTTCAATCTGAGCGCCGCCGCCGAGCGCTCCATCGTGTCGGGATTACCGGCGTCGCTATACAGCGGCGGGGCGGCTTCCCGGTCAATAACGTGCAGATCTGCGGGAACGGCGTCGCCGCGCCGGGTATCCCGACGTGCCTGCCGTATCTCAAAGGGTACGGGCAGCTCACCTACACCTGGCGCGACGGAACGTTCGCTGCGCTCGGCGCCGACTACGAAGGCAGGAACAACGCGTATTTTCAACCGCCGTTCACCCAGGTCGACTTCACGCTTCGGCGACCGGTCAGCAAGAACGTCGAACTTCACGTCGGTGTGCAGAACTTGCTGAACACGAACAACTTCGGAACGTATCTCGCGACGCCGGGTGCCGGGTACGCCGATCGTCGCGGGCTCGGTCGACGCGGCCGGGAACGAGGCGCAGATCTCGTTCATCCCGATCCGGATCTCCGCGCCGCCGCGGATCATCCGGCTGCAAATACGATTCCACTCCGGCCGCTGAGCGCGTGACCATCAAGGAGCAGATCGGCACAGACCTCAAGGACGCGATGCGGGCGCGCGACCAAGTGCGGCTCGACACGTTGCGCAGCGTTCTGTCCGCGTTCGACTACCGGCGCATCGAGGCAGGCGCCGACCTCTCCGACGCCGACCAGCTTGCCGTCGTGCAACGGCTCGTCAAGCAGCGCAGCGACTCGATCGAGCAGTTCAGCAAGGCCGGTCGCGACGAGCTGGCGGCGAAGGAGACGCGCGAGCGTGAGATCTTGCTGACCTACCTGCCGGCCCAGAAATCGGCGGAGGAGATTCGAGCGGTCGTTCGCGACGCGCTGGCCGCCCTGCCGCCTGAGGGGCGGAACCAGGGCGCCGTCATGAAAGCGGTCGTGCCGCAACTCAAGGGGCTGGCCGACGGCAACGCGATCCGGCAGATCGTGAGCGAAGAGCTCGCTTCGGCGTAACTCCCCCGGCGGCGGCCGGTAGTCACGGTCGTGATCGCTCGCCGCTTGCTCGTGACGCTGTGCCTCCTGGGCGGAGTCCTCTCCGCCGGGGTGCACGCTGCTCTGGCGACGCCGGACCAGGGCACGGTCGAGATCGTCCCGATCAACGGGACGATCGACGAGGGGATGGCGCACTTCGTCGCCCGCGCCGTCGCCGAAGCGAAGGCCGACCACGCCCGGGCGATCGTGCTGGACGTGAACACCTTCGGCGGCCTCGTCCAGTCCGGTACGGAGATCAGGGACGCGCTGTTCGGCAGCGAGGTTCCGGTCTACGCATACGTCGAGCGCGCCTGGTCGGCCGGCGCGTTGGTTTCGCTGGCCGCGTCGCGGATCGTCGTCGAGGACGGCGGGTCGATCGGTTCGGCGCAGCCGATCCCGCACGATCCCAAGACCGTCTCGGCGGTGCGTGCCGAATTCCGGTCGACCGCCGCGCGCTTTCACCGCAATCCGACGCTCGCGGCGGCAATGGTCGACACTAGCGTTGACGCGCCGGCGTACAAGCCGCCGGGCGGGATTCTCAACCTTTCGGCCGACCAAGCGCGCCAGGCCGGCTTCTCGGAGGCGACGGTCGGTTCGCTGGACAAGGCCCTCACGTACTTCGGCGTCGCGAACGCGACGCGCGCGACCGCGCAGTACTCGTTCGCCGAGCAAGTTGCGCGCATCGCGACCAGCCCGGAGATCAGCGGCATCCTGTTGGCGATCGGGTTCTTGGGCCTGCTGATCGAACTGCAGACGCTGCACGGCGTGGCCGGCGCGATCGGGGCGGCGTCGCTCGCGCTGTTCTTCGGCACGCACATCTACGGCGGATTCTCGAACGGGCTGGTTTTGGCGCTCGCACTGGTCGGGCTGCTGCTGATCCTGTTCGAGTTGCACGTGCTGCCCGGGCACGGGGTCGCCGGTGTGTTGGGCATCCTCATCCTGGTGGCATCGGTGCTGCTCGCCTTCGGCATCCCGTTCTTCGTCGGCGCCCTGCAGGCACTGGCAATCGCGATCGTGCTGAGCGCGGTCGCGTTCGCGCTGCTCCAGCGCGTGCTCCCTGAGAACGCGTTCGTCAAGCGGCTGATGTTCGCCGGCACGCAAGGCCCCGACTACGTCGCCAGTGCCGATCACCGCCATCTGTTGGGCGCGAGCGGCGTCGCCGTGTCGTTCCTGCGGCCGGCCGGCGTGGCGGCGTTCGGCGACGTTCGCGAAGACGTGTTGACGGAGGGGGAGTTCGTCCCGGCCGGAACACCCGTTCGGGTTACTCGCGTTGAGGGGGCTCGCATCTTCGTGCGCCCCGACGCAGGAGGTTAGCGCATGGGACTGTTCGCGATCGTCATCTTCGTCGCGGTGCTCATCGGGATCATCCTGTTCCTGTACTACTTCCCGCTGGGCTTGTGGATTCGCACGATCGCTGCGGGCGTGCCGCTCTCGATCGGTTCTCTCATCCGGATGCGAATCATCGGCGTCCCGGCCGGCGTGCTCGTCGCCGCGCTGGTGCGCGCGCGCAAGGCAGGCCTGCCGCTCACGGTCGACCAGCTGCAATCGCACATTCTGGCCGGCGGTAACATCGACAAGTGCGTGCTGGCGATGATCGCCGCCCAGCGCGCGCAGATCCCGCTGGAGTGGCAGCGTGCGGCCGCGATCGACTTGGCCGGGCGCGACGTGCTCGAAGCCCTGCAGACGTCGGTGAACCCGAAAGTGATCGAGACGCCGATCTTCCAGGGTGTCGCGCAGAACGGGATTCAGCTCAACGTCAAAGCGCGGATCACGGTGCGTTCGAATCTCGACCGTTACGTCGGCGGCGCGGGCGAGCCGACGATCGTCGCGCGCGTCGGCGAAGGCGTCGTCAGCGCGGTCGGCGCGGCCGCCGATCACAAGGAAGTCCTCGAATACCCCGACCGCATCTCCAAAGCCGTGCTGGCCAAAGGACTCGACGCCGGTACCGCGTTCGAGATCGTCTCGATCGACATCGCCGATGTCGACGTCGGCAAGAACATCGGGGCCGATCTGCAGACGACGCAAGCCGAGGCCGACCGTCGCATCGCGCAAGCGAAGGCCGCCGAGCGACAGTACGCGGCGCAAGCGGCCGAACAGGAGATGAAGGCCGAGACGCAGCGGATGCGCGCCAAGGTCGTCGAGGCCGAGGCGCAGATCCCGGCCGCGATCGCGCAAGCATTCACCGCCGGTCACCTCGGCGTGATGGACTATTACAAGCTCAACAACGTCAAGGCCGACACCGAGATGCGCGGCGCGATCGGTTCGACGGTCGCAACCGACGGGCAATCGCCCGCCGGCGGTGGTGCCCCGCAGCAGTGATGTTGCTCGCCGACGCTGCAGACTCGCTGCAATGGGCGATCAGCCACGCCGGCGGTGCCATCTGGCTGATCGCGGTCCTCGGCGGCCTCGTCAGCTGGGTTGCCAAGCGCCAAAAAGCCACGCTTGCGCGGCAGGCGGCGCTCACCCGGCGCGCGCTTCAACCGCCGGGGACGGTGGCCGCCGCGCCGGCGGCGGCTGCACCGCCGCGGAGCGTCGCGGCGCCGCCACCGGTGCAGCCGCGCACGATACCCATCCGTCCGGCACCCGCGCGCACCGTCAGCGCGCCGGGAGATCCGCCGCCGGCCGCCCTGGCGTCCCCGGTGCTGCGCGGCGCGTTCGGCGATTCCGCCCACGCGCGTACGGCCGTCATCCTGGCCGAGATTCTCGCGCCGCCCGTCGCGCTGCGTTGACACCTTCCCGCTGCGCAACGCCGTTGTAGGGGAAGATGCCGTCGATCACCAGCGAGGCGACCTTCGACCTGGGCGGCCTGCCGGATCCCCTGCGATTCTGCGGTTACCGCGATCAGAACCTCAACGCGCTCGAAGCGCTCATCCCCGTCGTCCTGCGCTTGGACGGCGACCGCGTGCACGTCAGCGGCGACCGCACCGCCGTGCGCCGCGCCGAAGACGTCCTGAGCGCGATGCTCGCCGCGGCCCGGTCGGGGACGCAGGTGACCCCCGACGACGTCGCGCTGGCCGCTCGCGCCAGCGGTGAGCGCGGGATCCCGCCGACGCTGGCGACCACCGCGCGCGGTCGCGAGATTCGGCCCAAGACGAACGGACAGCGCGCGCTCGCGGCGGCGATCGACAGCAATACGCTCACCTTCGCGATCGGTCCGGCCGGCACGGGCAAGACATTCTTGGCGATCGTCATGGCGGTGCGCGCGCTCAAGAACCGTGACGTCTCGCGCATCGTGCTCACCCGGCCCGCCGTCGATGCGGGAGAGAAGCTCGGTTTTCTGCCTGGCGACTTCAAGGAAAAAGTCGACCCCTATCTCCGGCCGCTCTACGATGCGTTGCAGGAACTGCTCGAGAACGGTGCCACCGAGAAGTATCTCGAGCGCGGCACGATCGAAGTCGCGCCGTTGGCGTTCATGCGCGGCCGCACCCTCAGCGATGCGTTCATCATCCTCGACGAGGCGCAGAACGCGACGCACGAGCAGCTCAAGATGTTCCTCACGCGAATCGGTGCCGGCTCCAAGATGGTCGTCAACGGCGACGACACGCAGATCGACCTGCCGCGCGGGTTGCGCAGCGGGATCCTCGACGTGGAGCGGCTGTTCGCCGAGGTCGACGACGTGCGCGTCGTTCGCTTGGACGAGACGGACGTCGTTCGGCATCCGCTCGTCGGGCGCATCGTGGCCGCCTACGACCGGCTCTCGCGCGAACGCGAGGCGTGATGGGCGGTCGTTGATCTACGTCGCCAATCAAACGCGCGGCAGCGGGCTCGATACGCGCGCGCTCGCGGCGACCGTTGAACGGCTGTTGGCGGAGATCGGCGAAGCAGGGTCGAGCGTCTCGCTGACGCTGGTCCGCGATCGCGCGATGCGCGAGCTCAACCGCGAGCACCGCGGCAAGGATGACCCGACCGACGTGCTCAGCTTTCCGATCTTCGCTCCCGAAGCGTTCGATCGAACCGCTCGTACCCGGCCGATCGCGCCGGATCGCGCGCGCGAGCGGATGCTGGGCGACATCGTCGTCAGCGTCGACACCGCCGCCCGCCAAGCGGCCGATTACGATGCGCCGCTCGAACGCGAGGTGCAGCGGCTGCTGATTCATTCCGTGCTGCATCTGGCCGGGCACGATCATCTCGTACCTGACGAGCGGCGCGTGATGGAAGCCGAAGAGCGGCGGCTGGCCGAGGCGATCGGGATGCCGTGGCCCTACCTCGAATCGAGCCCGCGATGAGACACCCGCTCCTCGCGGTGCTGGGCTGTGCGCTGCTGGGCGTCGCGCCCGCCGCTCCGGCGCAGACCGCGCCGCCGCAACCGCCGGTCGTGCAGGATGCGCGCGCACACTGGGCCGTGCAAGGCGCTGACGACGCGACGCAGCGGCTGATCGATCGCGGCGTGATGATGCTCTACGCGTTCGACGTCGGCGAGGCGCGCGTCGCGTTCGGCGAGGCGCTGGCGCGCAATCCGAACGTCGCGCTGGCATACTGGGGCGAGTGTGAAGCCGACACGATCGACATCAACGGACCGCGGACGGCCGAAGGGGACAAACGCGGCGAAGCCGCAGCCGCCGAAGGTCGCAAGCACCTCGCCGGCGCGAGCGAGATCGAACGCATGCTGATCGACGCGGTCTCGAAGCGGTACGCACGAGGGACCAAGAAGGAGCGCTTCGTGCGCTACGCCGACGCGCTGAGCGCGTGGACGAAGACTCATCGCGACGACCCCAACGTGCTCACCGTCGCGGCCTTCGCGATCTGGAACGCCGAGGATGCGCTGTTCGACGGTCACGATGCGGTCACGCCGAAGGCGAACGAGATGATCTCCGACCTCGACGCCGCCCTCGCGCTCGAGCCGACGAACCTGGGTGCGCACCACCTGCGCATCCATCTGATGGAAGAGCTGCACCGGGCTCACGATGCGGTTTCGGACGCGGACGCGCTGGCCTCGTACGGCTACCCGCCGGGAACGTCGCACCTGCCGCACGTGAGCGGCCACATCTGGGCGCGACTCGGGGAGTACGGACGGTTGGTCGACGACAACGAGCGGGCTGTCGCGAACGACCAAGCCTGGTTCGCGCAAGGCGACGGACCGGGCCAGCAATACATGCGGCTCTATCACGACCACGACGTCGACTTCGTGCTCTATGGGCTCACGACGCTGGGGCGCAACGATCAGACGCGCGCGTTCGCACAACACGAGGACGCGACGATGCAGATCAAGGCGGCGTTGCGGTTGCACGACGACGCGCGGGTCCTGCAGCTCACCAAGAATGACGGCGGCGGCAGTGCGGTGCTCGCGCGGTTGATCGCAGCGGCACGTCAGGGCGACGCCGAAACCGCGCGCGCCGCGCTGAACAAGCTGGGCGACCGGACGGGCGGCCGCGCGGGGCTCGGCGACGCGATGATCGCGCTGGCGGCGCATGACGCGGCGGGACGTGTCGCCGGGTACGCCCGGGCGTACGACGCGACCAAGAACGCTGCGCTGGGAGATCCTAAGAGTTCCTGGCAGACGCCGATCGGCGAAGGGTACGGCGCGGCGCTGCTGGCGGCAGCTAAACCCGCCGAGGCCGAGACGGTGTTCGCCGCCGAGCTCAAGCGCTATCCGAACGATCCGCACCTCGAATGGGGGCTCGCCGAGGCGCTCAAGGCGCAAGCCAAAGACGACGCTGCGCCGCGCGCCGCATATCGCGCGCACTGGGAGGGCAGCCGTGACCTCACGCTCGCCGACCTCGGCTGACGGCGGCCCGCGCCGTCACGGCGTGGGTGCCTCGTTCGGCTACGCGTTCGCGGGCTTAGCTGCAGCCTGGCGCACGCAACCGAACCTGCGGATCCACGCGGTGCTCGCGGTGGTGGTCGTCGCGGGCGGGATCTGGGTGCGCCTCGCGCCGCTCGGCTGGGGGATCGTTGCCCTCGCAATCGGGCTGGTCGTCACGGCGGAACTCTTCAACACGGCGCTCGAAGCCGTCGTCGACCTGGCGTCGCCGCAAAACCATCCGCTCGCGAAGCGCGCGAAGGACGTTGCGGCGGCCGGCGTCCTGCTCGCAGCACTCGCCGCGCTCGCGGCCGGCATCGCGGTCCTCTGCGGCGTCCTCGCTCGCTGACGGCTCACGGGCTGGCGGCAACGGTGTGTTATAATGACCCCCGCTTGAGTACCGACCCTCTACCCTCGGGCAAACGCGGCCCGACGCCCCAATGACGTCGAAATGGCCCGAGGTCGCAGCGCTCGTCCTGTTGGTGGGCGTGGCCGCCTTCTTCGCGGCATCAGAGGCGGCAATTGTCGCCACCAGCCGAATCCGCGCTCGCGCGCTGCTCGAAAAGAAGATCCGCGGAGCGGCGCGGCTCGTGCGGCTGGTCGAGGACCGCAACCGGACGCTCACCACCGTGCTGATCGGCAGCACGTTCGTCTTGCTGGCGGCCGACTCGCTGGCCACCTATCTGTTCTTGCAGTGGGGCGTTCCGCACGCCGTCGTCTGGTCGACCGTCGTGATGACGATCGCGATCCTGGTGTTCGGCGAGATCCTGCCCAAGACGGTGGCGGTGAGCACCGGGGACCGCACGGCGCTGCGGATCGCGCCGCTGCTCAACATGGTCAAAGGGTGCTTGACCCCGCTCACCGCGGCGTTCTTGTGGATCACCGACGGTCTGGTGCGGATCTTCGGCGGGCACCCGCACGGTGGGCCGTACGTGACCGAGGACGATATCAAGACCCTGGTCAACGTCGGCGTCGAGCAAAAGGTTCTCGAGGAAGAAGAGCGCGAGCTGATCCACTCGATCATCGAGTTCGGCGACACGATCGTGCGCGAGGTGATGACCCCGCGCACCGATATGGTCACCGTCAGCGTCACGTCGTCACCGCGCCGCGCTCTGGACCTCGTCATCGCCGAAGGCTACTCGAAGCTGCCGGTCTACGATGAGACGGTCGACAACGTCATCGGGGTCGTCCACGACCGCGAGCTGCTGATCGCGCTCTCCAACGGGACGATCGCGTCGACGAACCTGCGCACGTTGATGCGGCCGGTTACGCTGGTGCCGGAGAACAAGCGTATCTCCGAGCTGCTGCGCGAGATGCAGCGCGGCAAGTACTCGCTGGCGATCGTGCTCGACGAGTACGGCGGCACCGCCGGTTTGGTCACGATGGAGGATCTGCTCGAGGAGATCGTCGGCGAGATTCGCGACGAGCACGACGAAGGCGAAGAAGAAGCGATCCGCCGGCTGAGCGACGACGAGTGGGTCGTCGAGGCCGGCACGAACATCGAGGACGTCAACAACGCGCTCGGGATCACGCTGCCGCACGAAGAGTTCGAGACGATTGGCGGCTATATCGTCGGATTGTTCGGCCGCCTGCCGCGCGAGGGTGAGGAGATCGAGGCCGGCAACGGGATTTGGCTGCGCGTCGATCGTACGCGGGGCCGGCGTATCTTGGCCGTCCGCGTGCTCACGCATCAAAGCGAAGACGTCCCTCAAGCCGAAGCCGCCAGCGCCCGACCTGCATGACCTCCCGGAGCTCCACCACCGACGCGATCGTGCTGCGCGCGCGACCGCTCGGCGAGGCCGATCGTGTTTACACGCTCCTCACGCGCGAGCGGGGCAAGGTCGACGCCGTCGCCAAAGGCGTTCGACGCCCGCGCAGCGCCATGGGCGGGCGGCTCGAACCGCTGGCCGAGATCCGCGTCGCGCTGCACAAGGGGCGCTCGCTCGACGTCATCACCGAGGTGCGCACGATCGCGTCATACTGGAACGGGCTCGTGCGCCCCGATGCACTAGCGACCGCGTCGCTGTTCGCCGAGACGATCGACCTGTTCTGCGAGCCGGAGCTCGCGCTGCCGGAGATCTACGCGCTGCTGGCCGGCGCGATCGGCGCCGTCGCGGCGAGCGGATCGCCTGCCGGTCTGGTGCCGCGCTTTCAGCTGCGCCTGCTGAACGCGCTCGGTCTGGCGCCGGCGGACGATGCGTGCGTGCGTTGCGGCGCGGGGTTCACGCCTTCGACAAGCTCAGGACAGGCTCGGGCGTGGTTGGACCTCGAAGCCGGGGGCCTGGGCTGCGAGCGATGCTACGGGGCGCGGGGTGACGCGCACGCCTTCGATGCCGCCGACGTCGCCAATTTTCGGGCGCTGGGCGCCGAACGCGGCTCCGGAGCGGCACTGCTCGCGACGCTGCGCGTCGCTCGGGCCGCCGACGACATCGTCACCTGGCATCTCGGCCGGCGCCCAAAGGCACGCGCGCTGGTCTACGAATTCTCCTCGTGACGGTGATCGCGCTCGACGTCGGAACGCGGCGCATTGGTGTAGCCGTCGGCGAAGGAACGTTCGCTTTCCCGCACTCTACGGTCGAGCGCCGCAACGTCCGCGACGACGTCGCAGCGATCGTCGCGATCGCGCGCGAGCGCGGTGCCCGCACGATCGTCGTCGGCGATCCGCTCACGCTCAGCGGTGAGCGTGCGTTGGCGAGCGAACAGATCGACGCGTTCGTGACGCACCTCGCGCGCGCGTTCGACGGCGAGATCGCGCGCGTCGACGAACGGTTGACGACCGCGGCGGCGCAGAAGGCATTGATCGCCGCCGACGTCTCGCGGGCGAAACGCAAGAAGGTGGTCGACCAGTTGGCTGCGGTGGGGATTCTCGAAACGTGGCAAGCCCGCAAGCCGCGGTGAATCGGGCCGGCCGCGCGCTGATCGGGCTCGCGTTCGCCACCATCGTCGGCGTCGGCGTGATCGTCGGGGCGGCGTCGCTGTGGTTCCGCGACGCGGTCTACGTCGATCACACGCTCCCGACCGAGCAGACCGACGTCGTGATCCCGCGCGGCTCGACCTTCGGCCAAGTCGCCGGCCTGTTGCACGACAAAGGCGTGCTGGCGAACCCGCTCGTATTCCGGCTGCTCGCGCGGCTGCGCCACGTCGACAACGACGTGAAGGCCGGCGAATATCGCTTCCCTGCCCACCAAACGAGCGATGCGGTGCTGCAGCGCATCGTGCGCGGGGAACAGTTCGCCGTCTGGGTGACGATTCCGGAGGGGTACACGGCGCGCGAGGTTGCGCGAACGCTGGCTGACCGGTCGCTCGGCGATGCCGGCCTCTACGAGCGCACGTTCTTGCAGGCCGGCGGTATCAGCGTCGATGGGGCGAGGACGCAGAACCTCGAAGGCTACCTCTTTCCCAGCACGTACCTGATCCCGATCGACGATTCGCCGGCCTCCGTGGCGAAGATCTTGGTCGACGAGTTTCGGCGCGAGCTCCCTGCCGACGCGGCGCGGCGGGCGCGCGCGCTGGGGCGCAGCGTCCCCGACGTCGTGACGATCGCTTCGCTGATCGAACGTGAGGGAAAAGCCGATGAAGATCGGCCGCTGATCGCCTCGGTGATCTACAACCGCTTGCGGCTCGGGATGCCGCTCGAGGTCGACGCGTCGATCGAGTACACGTTCGCGGAACATCACGACGTGATCACGAAGCGCGATCTCGAGATCGACTCACCGTACAACACCTATCGCCACACCGGGCTCCCGCCGACGCCGATCGCGAACCCCGGCAAGGCGTCGCTCGACGCGGCGTTCGCGCCCGCCAAGACCGACTACCTGTACTACGTAGCAAAACCGGACGGACACTCGGCCTTCGCGAAGACGCTGCAAGAGCACAACGCGAACGTCGAGCAGTACCTCAAGTAAGGAGCATCCCATCGATACCAACGGCAGTGCGAGCCCGGGCGACAACGGCGTCCCCGGCGGCAACGTCGAGAAGCATCCGCTCGATCTCAAGGACGTCCTCGAGCTGCACATGGAGGACGGCACCGCGCTGCGGTTCGAGGTCGTCGGGCTGGTCGAGGACGACGAAGGCAACGCGTTCGCGGTGTGCTACAACGAAGGAGCCGACGAGTTCGTCGTAACGGACCAGTTCGGCGATCTGCTCGAGGACGAGGATCTCGCCCAGGAGATCCTCGACGACTTCTTCGTCCTCGCCGAAGAGGCGGCGCCGCCGGAGGAACAGGCGTAGCGCCTGTCCTGAGCATGTCGAAGGGCCCGGTCCTCTTCCTCTCGGCGCGCGTCGGCGAAGGGCACAAAGCCGCCGCCGCCGCGGTGAGCACTCGCCTCGCGGCGCGCGGAATGCGCGGAGACGTCGTCGACAGCTATCGGTACGCCGCGTCGCTGTTCTCGAAAGTGGTGAGCGACGGCTACATCGGGATGGTGCGCACCATTCCGCAGCTCTACGGCTTTATCTACAATCGGGCCGAGCGCGCGACCGAGGCCGGCGGCTTTCGCGTGTGGGCAAGCGAGTTCACCGCCCGCAACATCCGCGGATTGATGCAGCGGCTCAAGCCGAGCGTCGTCGTCTGCACGCATGCCTTCCCGTGCGGCGTGATGTCGGCGTACAAGCGGCTCTACGATCCGTCGATACCGGTGATGGGGATCGTGACGGATTTCGTCGTCCACCCGTTCTGGATCTACCGCAACATCGATGCGTACGCGGTTGCCACGCCGGAGATTCGCGCGGCGCTCGTCGGACGCGGGATCGACCCGCAGCGGATCGGGATCGACGGCATCCCGGTCGATCCGAGGTTCGGCGAGCCGCCGCCCGACCGCGGCGCGCTGCGCGAGACGCTCGGCCTGCCGCGCGCGGCGGAGGTCGCACTGGTGATGGGCGGAGGGCTGGGACTAGGGCCGGTTGCGGCGACGGTGCGCGCGCTCGCACGCTCGGCCGAACCGGTGACGCCGGTCGTGATCGTCGGGAAGAACCGGCGTTTGGAGTTGCGCGTCGCCGAAGAGGCGCGGCGCGACGGGGCCGACGTACGCGTCCTCGGCTTCGTCGAAAACGTCTTCGATTGGATGCACGCCGCCGACGTGCTCGTCACCAAGCCGGGCGGTCTGTCGACATCGGAGGCGCTCGCGGCCGGGCTGCCGATGGTGTTGCTGCGCCCGCTGCCCGGTCAGGAGGAGCGCAACCTGCGGTATCTGACCGCGCGCGGTGCGGCGCTACAGACGACGCACGGCGACGAGATGGTGAAGGTCGTCGACGACGTGCTGCACGATGAACGCATCGCACTCCGACTGCGCGCCGGCGCGCGCAGCCTCGCCCACCCGGACGCCGCCGAACGGATCGCCGCGCGGATCGCGTCGATGGCTCAGCCGGCGGTCAGCGTTGATCGAGTCGCTCCTCAGGTATAGAATGAGCCCGCAGGAGAATCTCAGGAGCGTGAATTATGGGAACCTCGTGAGCGGCGAACGCTACACTCCCGAATCGTGGCAACGGCAATATTCTCCCGTTGATGATTGGGATGAAACATTTCGCAACGGGAATTGGGATGATCTCGGCGATTTGAGTCAGGCCGCTCGCCATGCGCTGATCGCCGGCTACGTCCACAAGCTTGTGCGAAGGGGGCACGTTCTCGATGCGGGGTGCGGAGAAGGAGTGCTCATCGATTACTTCGATACGGCCCGTATCGAGTACACTGGCTTCGACATCTCGCGGACCGCGATTCAACGAGCCCAAGAGCAGCATCCGAGCGCCCGACTGTGCAGTTCCTCGATCGAGGACTTCGTCCCGCCCGCAGGCGTGCAGTACGATGCGGTCATATTCAACGACTCGCTGTCAACCCTGAAGAGCCCGATTGAAATGATCGATCGATATTCTGCATTCGTCCGCCCGGCCGGTTACATCATCGTCTCTCAGTATCAATCCCCAAATCCTTTGGGGAATGGAGCTCTGCTGACTCGGATGTTCGAGGCTGAATTGGCGGCCGGCAGGTATCGAGTTGCGGTCAGGACCGAGGTGGTGAACCGTGACACAGACCGCAGATGGAGAAGCTACTGTCTTACCGGCGTTTAGCGGAAGGGCGGTCGCGAGGTGACGGCCTGGCAGGGCTTGGCCCAGGAGCTGGATCTCTGGTCCGAATCCGGCGAAACCGCGACGTTCTGGTGGCGGGATGACGACGCCGTTGCGCCGACGCCGCAGTTGGACCGGCTGCTGAGGTGCGCTGGATTCATCCCCCTCGCGTTGGCCGTCATTCCGAAATCGGCAACGCAAGATCTCGCGGAGCGGTTACGGGGCTTAGCATCCGTCGTCGTGTTACAGCACGGTTGGGCGCACGCAAACCATGCAACTGCCGGAAGCAGTGAATACCCGTCATCGCGCTCTCCAGAGGATGTTGCGCGAGAACTGGCCGGCGGCCGCCGCGTGCTCGCAGAGTATTTCGACGGACAGTCGATCGGCGTATTTGTTCCTCCTTTCCACGGCTTCGACGAGCGTTTTCTTCGGCTGCTCCCGCGAAACGGGATCGAACGCATCTCGCGCAAGGGCCCGCGGCCGAGCCGGCTCGCCGCGCCGGGGCTTCTCCAGGTGAATGCTCACGTCGCGCCGATCAGCTGGACGGATCCGCCCTCGTTCGGCGAGGACGCTCAGTACTTGTCAGCGATCATCGATCACCTGAGCGGACGCCGGTCCGGACGATACGATGCAGCTGAACCAACCGGTTTGTTGACCCATCACCTCGTGCAGAACGACCGGTCGTACGAGTTCATTGCCCGGCTGATAGCGGTGACGTCACAGCATCCGGCCGGAAAATGGCTCGACGGAAGGGACGTGTTTCTCCGATAAGAACCGTCGGGTCGCGAGTTGCGCTTGGGTCGCGCATCGCGTCCGGGGTGCCGCCCTCGCCGCGTGCACCGAAGGTCGGCTGGAGGGTCGCGGAACGCGGCTGAAGGGACCGCCGGGAAAAAGCCTTGCCCGACGCGATTCCAACCGGAACGTGTTGTTTCGTGAGGGATTCGGCCCTCGATCATACCGACTGATCCCGCCTCGTCCCGCGTGTGCGTGCAGCGTATGGTGGAAAAAATGGTGGAAGCCAATCCCGGCCGGGCGCTATAATGGCCGCATGGACGCTGATGCACTGCGCGAGGCTGTGCTCGCCGCGACGAGCGACGACACAGCGGCACGAATCCGAGCCGCAATGGCAGAGACCCAACAGATGAACAGATGCGGCTCATTCAGGAGCCGGTAGACGCGGCAATACGCCAGCACATTGACGAGGCGACTCGCGATGTATGAGAACTGCCGCATCGGGTCGTCCGAACTCCCATCGATCAAGCAAACGAAGAAGGCGTTCGCGAGGCGGAATCGAGCCGGCTAGGTCCCGGGTTCGCATCCGTCCGGACGCGGCCGTTGTTGCCGAGCGCTACTCCAGTCTCCATCTGAGGCATCCGAGCTAAAGGAGTGATGTGAAGCTTTCAGCCCTTTTGAAGCACTTGGGACCCGGGTTCGTGACCGGAGCATCCGACGATGATCCCGCCGGAATAGGCACATACATTCAAACCGGCGCCCAGTTCGGCTATCTGCAGCTATGGATCGCGCTCCTTTCGTTCCCTTTCATGGCCGTCATACAAGAGATGTGCGGACGAATCGGCCTTGTAACTGGACAAGGTCTGGCGGCCGTGATTCGCAACAACTACGCCCGTCCGGTGTTGATATTTGTCATCACCATCCAAGTCGTCACGAACACGATCAACATCGGTGCCGACTTGAGCGCGATGGCGGAATCAGCGCAGCTCTTATGGCACATTCCCTATTATCTACTGCTGGCGCTCACAACTTTGATCACAGGCGCGCTCATCGTTCTGGTTCCTTACCGCAACTATGCTGTGTACCTGAAGTTCCTCGGCCTCGCGCTGCTGACGTACGTCATTTCGGCCTTCACCGTGCACGTCGATTGGCGGCAGGTATTGACCGCTACGTTCGTGCCGCATTTTGAGTGGAAGAAAGATTTCATCTTGACGTTGATCGCCGTCTTCGGCGTCACCATTTCGCCGTATGAATTCTTTTGGCAATCACAGGAGGAGGTCGAAGAACTGGTGGATGAACACAAAATCAAGCAAGAAGAGTCATCGCGACCGAACGCGTCGCGCGCCGACGTTCGGTTCCTGCGCTACGATACTGTGTTCGGCATGTTCTTCTCGAATGCCATCACGTTCTTCATCATCATTACGGCGGCGGCTACATTGAACGCACATGGCCATACGGACGTGCAGAGTGCAGCACAAGCCGCGGAAGTGCTGAAGCCGCTAGCGGGCAGCTTCACGTTTCTCCTGTTTAGTGTGGGTATCGTCAGTGCAGGTTTGCTCGCCATTCCCGTGATGGCCGGATCCTCTGCGTACGCTGTGGGCGGTGCGTTCAACTGGTCGCGAACACTAAGCAAGCCCTTCTGGCAAGAATGGCGTTTTTACGGAATCATTGTCGCGTCGTGCGTGATCGGACTTCTCGTAAACGCGTTGCACATACCACCGTTCAAATTGCTTTATTATGCGGCCGTCCTCAATGGTGTCATCTCGCCCGTGCTACTGTTCATCGTCACGCAGATCGCAAGTAACCGGAAGATCATGGAACAATTCACGAATTCACGGTTTAGCAACGTCATGGGTTGGTCGCTTTGTGTCTTCATGACGTTCGCGCTGATCGCGTTCGTCGTGTTGTCTCGGACGTAGCCGAAGCGGAGTCTGCTGTCGTCTTCCTCGAAAAGGGAGCCCGACTCTCGCGAGGACCGCAGGCCGACAGGCCGAGGACCGCACGCGAGCGGGTCCAGCGCCGCCGCGCTGGCGAGGGTTCGGGGCGAGGAGCCCCGACGTGGCAACTCCGCGATCGTGGCCTACTTCTAGCGCTATAACGTCGATTCTGCGTTACGCCTATACGTCACTTAAAATAAGGGCCTCACCAGTCCCCGGGGCCTCTAAGGGCGAGTCGTCGCGCTGTTGCAGACTTCGGGCAGCATGGAATCGCCGTACTCTTTCCACTCGACATTTAAGCTTAGGGCGTGGATTAAGCCGCAAGTTGATGTCGCTGTGTACGACCGCGACAGCGACAGTTAGAGCGAAGCAGGTGCGTGAAGACCCCTGCGGAACCCATCGCCGCAGCACGCTTGCTCGCATTGCTCCTGATCGGACACTTCCGTGACGGGATACGATCGATGATGAAGTTACTCGTCGCATGCGGTGCTCTGCTTGCTGCGGTCACCGTTTCGCTCGCCGCATGCAGCGGCCCGGGCGGAACCGCGTCGGTCGCGACCCTGACTCCGACACCGTCTCCGACGCCCATCACGAGCGGCGCGCCCACTGCTACGCCGACTCCGACGACCCGGCCCACTGCCACGCCGACGCCGACGAGCGCGCCCACCGCGACGCCGACACCAACGAGCGCGCCCACCGCGACACCGACACCAACGCCCACTCCGACGCCGGCACCCGGAAGCGTGACGTTGTCGATCAATGCGATCTCGTTTGCCGGAACGGGCGCCGCGAACGCGCAGACCGTGACCGCGAGTCAATCGAACTACGGCGGAGCGTTCACGGCCACGACGCCGGCTGCCGGGCAGCCGAATTCGTGCAGCGGCATCGCGACCATCTCGCCGACGACGAGTTCTTCGAGCTTCACGATCACACCGGTCGCCATCGGGCATTGCACGTTCACCATCACCGGCGGAAACGGCCAGACGACGACCTTGACGGTCGACGTTACGACGACGACGGTTGGTGGTCAGAGCAAACGGAGAACGCCATGATCTCGCGCGCATCGAGTACCCGTGCGACACTCCTTGCTCTGATCGCTGCGCTCGCCGCAGGTTGCGGCGGGGGTGGTACCACGACGCCGGTGACGGCTCAGTCGCCATCGCAAAAAACCGCGCTCGTCCAGTTCCAGATCATCGTTCGATCGCCGTCGAGTACCGCGCGGCGCCCGGCGTATATCTCGACCTCGACCAAATCGGCGTCGATCGCCGTTACGCCGAGCGGCGGAAGCGCCGGTACGCCGACCATTGTCAACTGCACGACGGTGTGCAGCGCGCAAATCCTCGCGCCGGTCGGCAGCGACATCTTCACGGTCAACCTGTATGACGGAACCAACGCCGGCGGCAACCTGCTCTCGACCGGGACGCTGACCCAAACGATCGTGATCGATCAGGCCAACACCGTCAGTGTGACGTTCAACGGCGTGGTCGCATCGCTGTCGGTCGTGCTGACCCCAAGCAGCGTTACCGCTGGAACCTCGACGACCGTCGCGGTCAGAGCCAACGCGCTCGATGCGGACGGCAACACGATCATCGGGCCGGGCAGCTACGCGAACGCGAGCGGCGGCGCCCTCGCCGTCAATCTCGCCGACTCCGACGGCTCGGGCGCGACGCACCTTTCGCAGAGTTCGCTCAGCGCGCCGACCTCGGGAATCACCTTGAGCTACAACGGCGCCGCGATCGCCAACCCGACGATCACCGCGAGCGCGACGGGCCTGACATCGGGGCAAGCGATACTCACCGTCAATACGGCCGTCCACACGATCACCGAGTTCGCGACTCCCACGAGCAGCAGCGGACCGTATTTCATTACGGCTGGTCCGGACGGCAACCTCTGGTTCACGGAATTCAATGCCTACAACATCGGAAGGGTGACGCCGTCTGGGACCATCACCGAGTTCGCGACTCCCACGCCCAACCACACGTATTACATCACGACCGGTCCGGACGGCAACCTCTGGTTCACGGAAGGAGGCGGCAACGTCGCAAGGGTGACGCCTTCAGGAACCATCACCGAGTTCGCGACTTCTGCGGGCTTCGCACCGAATTTCATCAGGACCGGTCCGGACGGCAACCTCTGGTTCACGGAAGAGGTCGCCAGCAAAATCGGAAGGGTGACGCCCTCGGGGACCATCACCGAGTTTGCGACTCCAACGAGCGGCAGCGCCCCGTTTTTCATCACGACCGGTCCGGACGGCAACCTCTGGTTCACGGAATCCGGCGCCGGCAAGATTGGAAAGGTGACGCCCTCAGGGACCATCACCGAGTTCGCGACTCCCACGAGCGGCAGCGGCCCGAATTTCATCACGACCGGTCCGGACGGCAACCTCTGGTTCACGGAAAACGGCGTCGGCAAGATCGGAAGGGTGACGCCTTCAGGGACCATCACCGAGTTCGCGACTCCCACGAGCAACAGCGGACCGTATGTCATCACGACCGGTCCGGACGGCAACCTCTGGTTCACGGAAAACAACGTCGGCAAGATCGGAAGGGTGATGCCCTCGGGGACCATCACCGAGTTCGCGACTTCTGCGATCAACAGCGGCCCGTCTAACATCACGACCGGTCCAGACGGCAACCTCTGGTTCACGGAAGCCGGTGCCGCCAAGATCGGAAGGGTGACGCCCTCGGGAACCATCACCGAGTTCGCGACTCCCACGCCCAACAGCTTCCCGAGTTACATCACGACCGGTCCGGACGGCAACCTCTGGTTCACGGAACTAGGTGCCAGCAAGATCGGGAGGATCAACCCGTAACGCGGCAGTTCTTGACTGCGGCCACGTCTCTGGAGAAGCGTTGTCAACCGGCAGCGCAACCGGAAGGCAGAGGTTTTTCCTGCGAGCCGTCAAGGTCGTTCTCGCGCTGCACGAATGCGGCAGGGCCGAATACAGCCTCGGAGTCACGGCCGTAACCGTATGCGCCGGAGACTGGGCGGACTTTGCGTCTAGGATCGAACGCTCCGAACGAACTGCGTGAAGATCAATTGGGCCGTGATCAGAATCGAGATCGGAGATTTGTCGCAGTCGCGCGAGAGGCAAGGTTCCACGTAGTCTGACAGCGACCGTGTTTTGAAGCCATGGTCCTTCGTCACTTGCCCAATTGCCAAGCACTTAGGCCGCCGACCAGTGTACTCTCCCTGGGCGCATTACGAAATAGGTGGCCGGGATACGATAAGCCCGAATCGGCCGACGCTCTGGCAAGCGTAATCACACACGCCGGACTTGCGAGTGCGAGAACTGTCGAGCCCGAGCTTCACGCCTTCTTGAGCGCGATGGGCGTGCCGTGACTGGCGCCGCAAGGCGGTGAAGTCGGTTTAAGAAACCATATAGGATCTGAAAACCGGAATACGCCAAGGGGCACCTAGACGATTCGGTGCTTCCGAATCGTTCTGGTTTCGAGCCCCCGGGGTGAGATAACGAAGCAATGAGCAAGGGCTGCGCCTCGCGCTGCTACTCCGCCCTTGGTACGGAGCGTCGGAGCTCGCCACGCTGTCCGAGGGAGCGGGTCGTTGCAACACTTCTCCCAGGGAGGTCACGATGTACTATTTCAGCCCCGTCGCCGCCGAGCAGCGGCCGCTTCGACACGCTCGTGCTCCTACGAACGTCCTCATCCTCATCGAGGGTTACAAGTCCGCGGTCGAGCGTGGCCGTGCCATCGCGACGGCAGCGCAGCCCAAGCTCCAGCTCTTGGCGGAGAAGAAGCTCGCGAACGAGGCCGCCGCGGGGCAGACCCGTGTCGATGCGATGCTGGCGGCTCTCGACGCGGAACTCGCTGCCCTCTAACCACGACGCCGGCGGCGTCTGCTTTCACGCACCCACGTGGGGCTGAGTACGGCGTTATGCGCAAGTCTAGCAGTCGGGTGCCTCGCAGAGCCGCCATCCCACTTAGGGCGCGACCTATAGAGGTGGCGAGATATGAATACATATCTCGCCCACAATCCGCACCGTCATCCGGCTGCGCACACGATCGATGAAGTTTGGCATGGACGCTGACGCCGCCAAGAAGGCCGGTGACGCTCGCCGCGCTGCGAGACGGCGGCTCACCACTGCAACGGCGTAATGGTGGAAGAATGGTGGAAAACCACGCTGCGCCGGTCGTTCGGAGACTAGCCCAAGAGGACTCCGAAACCGCGTAGGACAAGGCTTTCCGGTACAAGGAGAGGTGGCCGAGTGGCTGAAGGCGGCGGTTTGCTAAACCGTTATACGAGTTACATCGTATCGAGGGTTCGAATCCCTCCCTCTCCGCCAGCTGCATGATCGTCACCGCCGTCTTGGCGATTCGTGACGAAGCGGCGTATCTTGCCAACTGCCTTCGCCATCTCGTTCGCAACGGGATCGAGTTCGTCATCCTCGACAACGACTCGTCGGACGGCAGCGCCGAGATCTACCGGCGGCCCGAGTTCGCGGCGAACTTGATCGATGTCCGGGGGCTGCCGTTCACGGGCGAGTTCTCGCTCTCGGAACAGCTGCGGCAGAAGATGGCGATCGTCGACGGGCTGGAGACCGACTGGGTCATCCATCTCGACGCCGACGAGGTGATGCACTCGTACCGGCCGGGTGAAAGGCTGAACGATGCGCTCGCCCGGCTGGACGGCGACGGTTGGAACGTCGTCAACTTCGATGAGTTCGTGTTCCTGCCGGTCGACGCCGAGTACGTGCCGGACGGACCCGAACATCAGCCGATGTCGTTCTACTACTTCTTCGAGCCGCGTTCGCCCAGACTCATGCGCGCTTGGCGCAAGACGGCCGGCTTCTCGATGACGGCGAGCGGAGGGCATTTCGTCGACGGTCCCGGCGTTCGCCTCGCACCCGAGCACCTCGCCTTGCGACACTACCTCGCGCGCAGTCAAGAGCACGCCTTCGAAAAATACACGACGCGAACGTTCGCCCAAGCGGAGATCGCGATCGGTTGGCACCGCGCGCGGGCCGGCCAGCCGCGCGATGCATTTCAGCTCCCGCCGGCGGGTGCGCTCAAACGGCTTCGCGATCCGGCGGATCGCGAGCTCGATCGGAGCGATCCGTGGGCGGCCCACTATTGGCAGCGGACCGACTGACGTGGGCGATTGGCTGCAGTTGACCGATGAGCTCGACCGCCGGCAGGACGCCGGCTCGACCGCGACGTTCTGGTGGCGCGACGACGACGCGGTGGAGTGGACGCCGCAGTTGGACGTGCCGTTGCGTCATGCCGGGACGATCCCGCTGGCTCTCGCGGTGACGCCGGTCTCGGTGTTCGTTTCACGCCTTTGACGAACGCTTTCTTCCACTGCTGCGACCGAGCGGGCTCATCGGCATCTCGAAGAGAGGGCCGCGCCCGGCTGCATTTGCAGCGGACGGCGTCGTGCAGATCAATGCTCACGTGTCGCCGATCCGGTGGTCCGATCCCCCGTCGTTCGAAGACGATGGTGTCTACCTGGACTCGATCGTCGATCACCTATGCGGGCGCCGCACCGGCCGGTACGATCGTGACGAGCCGACGGGTCTGCTCACTCATCATCTCTTTCAGAACGCGCGATCCTACGAGTTCATCGCGCGGCTCGTCGAGAGCGTTTCGCGGCACGACGCGACGGCGTGGCTGGACGCGCGAACGATGTTCGCCGTGCAAGAGAACCCTACGCACGGCAAACCCGCAAGCTCTGCATGACGCCGGCGAGCGGCTTTCCCGCGCGGTAGACCGCGAACCCCACCTCATATCCTCCCTCGACGATCGCGCACGTGCAGGTTTCGGTCCGTGCGGGCACGTGACGGATCGGATACTTCGCCGCGGTCGGCGCAGTTGCTCGATCGTCTCCGGCGATCGATATCGCCGGGCCGACGCTGTCGACGCGCGGAACACGATCGAGCAGGTCGTCGTAGAGCGCGATCGCTCCGGCGGCGAGCGGGACCGCCTCGTGCGTGCAGTCGGCGATCGCGTAGCGCGACGGCTCGGCCCAGTCGTCGAAGAAGTTGCGCACGGCGCTGTTCACGCGCTCGAGCCGGGACGACGGACCGGATCCGGCACGCCGGTAGATCGTCGTTCCCGCTTTTTGGACCGCGTCGAGCAACTCGACCGTGTGCGGGTCGCAGCTTCCGTCATCGTAGACGAGGATCTCGACGGCAGGGTCTTGCCGCTGGAGCGACGCGATCGTCTGCGCGAGATTCTGCGCGTTGTCGCCCGAGACGAGAAATACCGGCAATGGACGGCGGCGGCATTCGGCAACCGGTACGACGTGCAACCGTTCCGGCGTTCGGCTGCATTCCTCGATGATGTCCGAAGTGAGCGCCCGCACCAGCGCCTCGGCGTCGATCTCGATCTCCCGAGGTTCGCACCGCGTCACGATTTCAGCCGGCGACGTAAACGCATCGGGACCCATCGGCGCGGCCTGCGGGTTTGCGGAGAGCGAGAACCAGTCTGCGAACTTGAACCGCTCGCCGAGCACCTTGTCGGAAACCTCCAACCACAGCGTCGGCAATCCCAACGCCTCGCCGAAGACCAAGCCGTGCAACGAGCTGCTTGCGATCGCGCCGCACGACGCCAGCTCGGCGAAGAACACGTCGGCGGGATCGCACACATCGAGGACCTTGATACTCGGATCTTTTGCGGCCTCGAGAAAAAACGGATGGTCGCGGTCGACGAAATGCGGGACGAGGCCGAGCGGAAAGCGAGGCGAGGCTGAACCGCTCTGCTGCAGCAGTCGCGGGATCAGGAAAGCAGGATCGCCGAACGGTACGTCGCCGACGCGAACGCCGTTGCGAACGAGCTCCGCGTAGGTCAGCTTTCCTCGGACGGCGAGGACCCGCCGCGCGTCCGGATCCCCGATGTCCGCGCTCGGGTGGATCAGACCGGTTCCCCAAACGAACGAACGGCGCGTCGTCGTCTGCAGTAAGCTCCCGATCGACAAGAGGTACGAATGTTCGGTCGAGCGAGCTGAAACCGTCGGGCGCTGCGTCACGTGCTCGACGATGTACGGCGCTAGCAGGTCTCCGATGTTGCGAACGCGCTGGAAGTAGGACAAGCGGATCGGAGCGAAGCTATCGGTGATCGAAGAGGTACTCCCGGCGGCGACCTTCGAACAGGTGCTCGCGGGCGGCGACAAAGCCGTGAGCTGCGAAGAGCTCGAGAAGCTCGTCGTGCGAATAGTGATTGACCCAGCCGTGGCCGAGGCGCATCTCGAGGCTCTCATCGGCGTGGCTGGTGTTGAACGTGGCGACGACCTGCTCGTACGTGGCTCGTACGGCGCTCAGAAACGCCGACGGCTCGTAGCAGTACTCGAGGACGCCGAGCAGCGCGCACGCGTCCGCCTGCGGCAGCCGAACGAGATCGGGAACGAGGTTGAAATCGAGGATGATGGTTCGTTCGTCGCGCCGCGCCACGTCCACCGGAACGTAGGACTGCTCGGGGCGCAGACACCGCTCGAGATTCATGCTTCCGCAGCCGAGGTCGGCCACCGAATTCGCACCGGCGAGCCATTCCGCAGCCAGTGCGGCACGCGGTTGCCAGCGATCGCCGAAGTCGGCCTGCACGTGTTCCCATCGGATCATGAGAGGCTCGCCCTTGTCGCGCGCCGCACTTGCGAGGGCTATTCGCTGGGCATTCCCCAGGCGGTAGAAGTCGTCGATAGCCGCCTCCTTGCGCTAACGCGGCGGCGTGCGCGCGGCAGGGATCGCTTCCGGAGCGCCGTAACCCAGGAGGTCGCCGCTCAGGGAGCGTGCGCGCGCGGTCGTAGCTCAATTGGATAGAGCAACAGGCTACGAACTTGTAGGTTGGGGGTTCGAGTCCCTCCGACCGCAGATGAACCCCGCTACGGCGGGGTTTTTCAATTCCGTCGGGCGTTGGGTCGCGCGGGTGTGACGCCGGTCGGCGGGGAGCGCTGCCTCGTCCGTCGTACCGTTACGGGCGAGCGCGCGCCGTGCGCGCCGATGGAGATATCGATGTCAGAGCCGTTCGTTGGCGAGATCCGCACCTTCGCGTTCAATTTCGCGCCGCGAGGCTGGATGATGTGTAACGGACAGACCTTGGTGATCTCTCAAAACACGGCGCTCTTTGCGCTGCTCGGGACGACCTACGGCGGAAACGGCACTACGACGTTCCTGCTGCCAAATCTGCAGGGTCGCGTCGGGGTCCACATCGGCCAGGGAAGCGGGCTTTCACCGGTTTCGCTCGGCGAGGCGGGCGGCGCCGAAAGCATCGCGCTCAACGTCGCGCAAATGCCGAGCCACACGCATTTGGTGAACGCCGACGGCTCGCAGGGATCGGGGTCGATCGGAAATCCGGCGGGGCATCTCCCGGCCGCCGTCGGTTCCGAAGGGCTCACCATCTACTCCGTCAAGATGCCCACGACGACGATGAACCCGGCGATGATCGCGAACGCGGGGAGCGGCCAGCCGCATTCGAACGTTCAACCGTTCCTCGCGCTGAACTTTTGCATCGCGCTCCAGGGCATCTTCCCCGCACGGAATTAGCCGATGAAGCGAACGTTGTTCTTGGCGTCGGGCGCGGCGGCGACGCTTGCCGGCTGCGGCGGCATGCGCGGCTCCACGAGCGTCATGCCGCAACTCTCCGGCCGGTCCGCAGCGCGGGCAGCGGCAGGTACCGCCGCGTTACCGGTTTCGCCGAACGTCTTGGCGCACCCGATCATCGGCGAAGCGGTGCGTTGGGACGGCGCCGCGGCGCCGCCCGGCTGGATGCTCCTCGAAGGGCAGACCCTCCAGATCTCGGCCAACCCGCTTCTGTTTTCCGTGCTCGGCACGAGCGCGGGTGGTAACGGCAAGGCGACCTTCAAGTTGCCCGCGACGAAGCAAGGCTGGATCATCGCCGTGGCGGGATCGTTTCCGAGGACTCCGGCGGCCTTCGAGAACCTGCGTCCCGGTAATCGCTACGCGAACGGCGTGGCCGTCCCCGGCCTCACCGTCACGCTACCGACGGCCCTACCACCCGCGGTCGCGAAGGCTCCGCCCGATTCGAACCCATCCTGGTATCCGGGAACCGTGCCGACCGCCGAACAGCTTGCCGAGCAACAGCGCATCGAGCAGACGTATCGCTTCAACGTCAAGGATCAACGGTCAGGTCAGTAGTTCTTGCGCGGTATCATGACGATGATGCCGTCAGGATAGTCGAACACGTAGTTGAAGGCGTGCATGAAATCGAGGCCGACCAAGATCTCGTTGCGGGAGAACGACGGCGAGCTGCACGCGGCGGGCGCCTGATACCGTACCGGTCCCAGCGACAGCGATTGGAGCTTTCCGCATCCCTGAAGCTCGCTGCCGGAAACCCCGGAGGCGAGAGCGTTGTACTTCACGCTGAAGTTGAGATGGTTGCGTTCGATGAGGTCGCGCGAGAACAGGATGTCGGACGGATTTCCGCTGTCGAGCGTGGCGATGACGTCGAAGCGGTCGTCGAGCCGCATCGGCGTGCGAATGTGACCGTCCGAGAGATCGACGTGGACCACGAACCCGGACTTCTCGTCGGGCGCCACCTTTGCGGCGTCCATCAGGCGGAGCGTCTTAGCGTCGAGGTTGAGATCGGCGACGACGCCGGCGAGCAGGTCGAAGCCGATCAGCCCCACGGCTCCCTCGCCGCCCCAGGCCTGCTCATCTAGACCGCTCTCGACGATGACGTCGTGCAGCGTCGAGCCTCCAACGACGACCGTCGCAACGCGAAACAGATTCGATTTCGTGGATCCTTCGCCGATCCCGCTGAGCGTGGATACCCCAAAGCGTTCGGCGCCGACCTTTCGCGCGAACGAGTCCAAGACGACGGTGTCGGCGGCACCGGTGTCGATGATGAACTTTCCCTTGACACCGTTGACGATGAGATCGGCGTAGAGCCTCGGCGCAGGCTGGTCGACGTACTCGACCGCCGCCGGCGCGTCCCCGAAGGTCCAGGATGCGGTCTGCTTCGGGGGCCGCAAGTCGTCCGGTGCAATCGTCGCGTTCGGCTCGACCACGGTATACGCGAACCGCGTCTTGGCGTCACCGTAGTGCCATGCCGACAAGAATCGTTTGCCGTCGACCTCCTTGTAGGCCAAGCCCTCGAACGAGTCTTCGTATTTTCCGTCAGGGTCGATGACGACGCGGCGGAACGCGCCGGTCGCAGGATCGACGTAGACGTCGAGCGGGAAGCCGACTTGCGAGGTGAGGCGCACGACGGTGCAGTCGACGCCGTCGACCTTCTGGGTGCGCAACGCCGTAGGTGTGAACGCCGCGGTGGTGGTCGTCTCGCCGAAGACCGCGTCCACGTCGTACAGGGCGCGCACGGCTTCCCCGATCGACCGCACGGTAAAGCCGTTCACGTTCGACGTCCAAGAGACGCTGCCCGTGAAGCCCTCGTCGCTGTGAATGCCGCCGACGCTCACGCGCGTGTCGCGGAACGCGACACCGTAGCGCAGCCTGGTCATTCGTACGAGCACCTTGTCGTCTCGGGTCACATCGCCGGCTTCGCGCAGCGTCTTGACGACCCCATCACCGGCGTACCAGCCCACGTAGGCTCGGTGCTTGGCGATCAGCGCCGCAGCGTCGTCGGCGCCTGCCGGAAGCGGAAGAGCGAAAGGAAGAAACAACGCCGCAACCGCGGCGATACGGTACACCCCATTCGTCATACACCTGCCGTTGGCGGGTGCTCTTCGAGGGCCTGCCGGGGCCGTGCACCCGTGGAGGGTCTTGACGGGTTCTGGATAATCGACGTGCGGCTTTCTTTCGACGGTCCGACAAGGCTCGCGACGGACGCACGGCGGCTCGGTAGCTCAGCGGTAGAGCGGGGGACTCATAAGCCCTAGGTCGTAGGTTCAAATCCTACCCGAGTCACGAATTTTCTCGAGGTAACCACATGTCCACGATCCCCTGCGATTTCTGTCCGCACCCGGTCGACCGGGCGCAGATGGAAGAGATTGAGATCAGCCACTACGTGCCGGACAGCTCGGGGGACGACTTGGCGTACGCGCGGACGTACTTCTTCGGGCACCCCGATTGCGTGCGCAAGTTCTACCGGGGGCTCGTCGAACACAAGCTCGACTTGTTCAAGCACATACCGACCACCGGCCCAACCGGCCCCGCCGCCACGGAAGACCGGGGCCGCTAAAGATCATCTCGCCATCGCCGCCGACCCCACCCGGCTGACCCGCGTGTACGCGGGTCATGCCGAGCCTCGGGCGAGCGAAGCGAGACGAGGCTGCTCCCGTAGCTCAATTGGATAGAGTGTCGCCCTCCGAAGGCGAAGGTTGCCCGTTCGAGCCGGGCCGGGAGCACGTTTCCTGTTCGGAGGCCCTTTCGACCGCGGCTGAGGACAGGCTGCAGATGCGCCGCGCGATCGAGCTCGCCGGGCAAGCGGCCGCTGCCGGCGACGTTCCGATCGGTGCCGTTCTGGTCGTCGACGGGCGAATCTTCGAGGCGTACAACGAGCGCGAGGCACGGCCGGATCCGACTGCGCACGCCGAGATGCTCGTCATCCGGGCCGCGGCGCAGGCGCTCGGCCGTTGGCGAATCGGCGGATCGCTCTACGTCACCAAAGAACCCTGCGCGATGTGCGCCGGTGCGCTGGCGGGCGCACGGATCGAGCGGTTGATCTACGGCTGCCGGGACCCCAAGGGAGGGGCGGCCGGTTCCGTCATCGATATACTCGGATCGGCCGCGGTGAACCATCGCGTCGATGTCGTCGACGGGGTGCTCGCGGAAGAAACTGCGGCACAGCTCCGCGGGTTCTTCGCGGAGAAGCGGCGCACGGAGAGGTGGTCGAGTGGTTGAAGGCACCCGCCTCGAAAGCGGGCGAACGTTAATAGCGTTCCGAGAGTTCGAATCTCTCCCTCTCCGCCACGAACGCGAAGGAGCGAGCCCGACGGTTCGTTCCTTCGTTCGTATCTCGGGGTGGATCAGCGTGCGGCGGTGAGACCCGGATCGGCGTACCCGCCGCCCCTGCTCCCGTTGCGCCCGGCGAGCATTCTGCCGACACGTGGGTCGTCGGCTTGGCGGGCCGTGAGAAAGTCGCGATGCTGGTCGAGCGAGCGCAGATCGACGCGGCCCACCTCGGGTCGCCCGAGCAGATACCCTTGGATCCCGCGTACGCCCGCGAAGTTGGAGACGTGCGCGTTGCGGACGAAATCCAACATCTCCGCCGTCTCGATGCCTTCGGCGATCAGGTAGCTCCCCGTCTCGCGCGCGATCGCGATGATCCCCGCCAACACCCCGCGCGCTTCCTGGTTGTGCATGGCCTCGACGATGAGGCCGCGGTCGATCTTGACGAAGTCGAACCGGACCTTGCTCAAGATCTCCAGCCCCGCGTGGCCGCTTCCGGTGTCGTCGAGCGCCATCCGCACGCCGAGCTCCCGGAGTGCCGCGACGCGCTGCGCGACCGCCGCGGGATCATCGATGCGGCGCTCGGTCAGCTCGATGACGATCTGCTCGGGAAGCAAACCCGCCGCGCGCACCGCTTCGACAAACGCTTGCGGATCGAAGCCGGCGTGGATCATCGAGGCCGGGGAGTAGTTGAGGAAGATGACCGAACCGGGCGGTAAGTTCACCGCGGTTTCGAGGGTCTTTCGCGTGCAGACCATGTCGAGCTCGGGAAGCTGCCGCATGCGTTGCGCGACGTCGAACGCCTCTTGCGGGCCCGACAAGCCGAGCGCCGGATCGGGGCGTGCCAGGGCCTCGAAGCCCAGCGGATTGACGCTCTGGATGTCCCAGATCGGCTGGAAAGCGGTTTTCACGAGTCCCTGGGCGATCATCGTGCGAACGGCGTCGGCCTTGCGCGGCGAGAAGACGTTCACCGTGCCGCTGATGTTCTGGAAGCACACGGTCTGATTGCGGCCCAGTCGCTTCGCTTCGTAGAGCGCGGTGTCGGCGAGTTCGTACGACTCCGCGTCGACCTGGTCGCCGCAAAGGTTGACGTAGCCGATGCTCACGGTCGCGCCCAGCGCCGACTCGCGTATATCGGCTTGCAGGCGTCCCAGCACGAGCTCGGCGGCTTCGGGATCGCTTTCCACCAGAATGAGCGCAAACTCATCGCCGCCGATACGATACGCGCGATCCTCCTGGCGCGCGGTGCGCAACTGCTCTCCGACGCGCGCCAAAACGGCGTCGCCGTGCGAATGCCCGTCCTTGTCGTTCACCGACTTGAAGTCGTCCACGTCGATCAATGCCAGCACCATGGGATGATCGTGCCGCTTGGCGCGGGCGATCTCGCGATCGAAATCTTCGTAGAACGCGCGGTTGTTGCCGAGCCCGGTCAGGCTGTCGGTCAGCGCCGCTTGTTCGAGTGCCGCCAGCGTCGCTGCGGCCGAGGTATCGGCGGCGCGTTTGTAGCGGCCCAGGAGCACCGCGAATCCCGCCATCAGCGCGATGCCCAGGAGGGTGACTGCGCCGATGAGGTGCTGCAGGTCCCACATGAACCGCCGTGCACCGGCCGCGTCGGCGACGCTGGCGCGGAACAGACCGGCCGATATTGCGTCGAGCGTATACCGCATCGCGTCGACGTTGGGACTCGCGCTCTCTGCGTCGATGCGCGCCGCCCGCGCGTAGTCGCCGTTGGCGAGGGCACCGGCGATCTCGCGGCTGTCCGCGACGAAGGCCGCTTGGCGCGCGGCCAACCGCTTCAAGAGCGGCTCGTTTGCCGCCCAGCCGACGCGGTCGACCTCGAGGTTCGCGTCGTCGAACAGCTCGGTCGCCCGGACGAGCCGATCCGACTCGATGCCCTGCCGCCGGCGCAGCTCAGAGTTGAGCTCGAATTCTTCTCGATCCAGCGCGGTCCGCATCTCGCTGACGTCGTTCGCATGCTGGAACGTCTGCGCGACGTGGGCGTCGGTCTCTTGGCTGCGCGCAATCACGTCGATGCCGAAGCTGCCGATCGAAATGATGACGGCGAACATGGCCACGATATAGAGGCGGTTGAAGACGTTCGCGCGCGCGAGGTCGGGCGCCCGCGTGGCCGGGGTTTCTGGTTCCGGCTCCGGAATGGGCGGCGAGCTCCTCATGGCCGTATGCTAGGGACGCGCCGTAACCGAGCGGTAACGCGAGAGGGTCCCCGGGCGCATTGGGCGGCTCGAGGAGGGGACGGCAACCGGCCGCTAAGGGGCGGGTGATCGAATCTTTACGGTGCGCTGACGAGCTTTGGATCGCTCGGTGCCGCCGGGAACGCGAAGTCCCCATTGGTCGCGTCAGCCGTCGCCGTGACGCGCCCGATGCGCAACGGCCCGTAGAACGTGTGGACGTACGTTACGTGGCGAACGAGCCAGTGCGTCTGCACGACTTCGTAGTCGCACGTAAACGTCGTGGTCGGCCCGATGTAGACGACGCGAGTCGGCAGATTGGTCGCCGTATCGACGTATACGTCGTGAATGTAGAAATCAGAGCGGTTCCCCTGCGTGAGGGTCGGCAGCGCATCCATCTCGATGTGCGCGACGGCGTCCGTCGTGTCGGCGGCGTAGGACGCGTGATAGAACCGTAAGGAGACGATGACGACATCCGCGTGCGAGGTTTCGCGCGGATCCTTGAACGTGAGCGGATCGCCCGGCTCGACGTAGCTCAGGAGATCGCGCCGGTTCCCGTTGAAGGTCACCCGGAAGTAGGACAGCGCGTCGAACGTCGGGATCAGCGGGAAGCTGTGCGCGTACTGCCGCTGGCCGCTGGGTAAATCTTGCAGCACCGCGTAGTCGTCCTTGGTGCGCGACTCGACGGCCCGCGACACGACCTTGTGCTGGTGCATCGACGGAACGTCGATGACGACGTCGGTCTTGTAGGCGATATAGGGCGGCGAGCTTGCAAAGGCGGCCGCGGCCGCATTCGCCGTCAGCCGAAACTGAGCGTCGGCTGCAATCACGCCGGCTCGAACAGGAGGGGCGGGAGAACGATCAAAAGCGCCGTCATCGTGTCTGACACTTCGCGAACAACGTACATTGGTACCGCTCGGTTCCTGACTGCCGCCGGCGCCCGGGCCGTGCTCGACGCCGCCCTGGCCGAGGCCGAGCGAATCGGCATCCCGGAATGCGTCGCGGTCGTCGACGCCGGGGGCCACCTGCTGGCCTTCGGCCGGACCGACGGTGCCCGGACGGCTTCGATCTCGATCGCGCTCACCAAGGCGATCTCGGCCGCCACCCGCAAACGGGCGACGGCCGACGAGGGCGGGGGCGATCTGCTGGCCACGATCCGGTCGGCGCTGGCCGCCGAGCGGGTGACCGGGATCGGAGGCGGCATCCCGCTGGTGGTCGACGATCAGGTCGTCGGTGGGGTCGGGGTGAGCAGCGGCACGATCGACGAGGACACGATCGTCGCGCGGGCGGGCGTCGCCGCGCTGGTGTGACGACGCACGCCGAGCGGCACATCTACGCCTTCGATCTGGCGCCGGAAACCTTGTGGCTCGCGGTTTCCGACACCGACGCCTTCGACCGGGACACCGGCCTGCCGCCCGCGCGCTATCGCTACGAACCGCGCGAGAGCGGCCCACCGGCGGCCGTCGCCGAGGCTCGACTCGGGCCGTTCGGCACCGAATGGGACGAGGCTCCGCTCGCCTGGGAGGCGCCGCAGCGCCTAGCCGTCGAGCGCCGTTTCCGCCGCGGTCCGGTCACGCGCTACAGCGCGGAGCTGCGTATCTTCGGTGACGGCGCGGGAGCGCGGCTCGAGCATAGCGTCGAGCTCGAGACGCGCGACGCGGTCGGAGCGCTCCTCGCGCGTCCGCTACTCGCCGTTGCGCGAGCACGGGTCGAGCGCGGCTATCGGCAAGCCGAGAAGCGCGCGCGCGCGCTGCCGCAGAACGGCGCGCGGGGCGACCTCGCCGAGGTTCCGCCGGCGAGCATCGCCGGCGTCGCGCGCTTCGTCGACGCGCTCGAAGCCCTGCAAACCCACACCGAGGATGAACCCGCGATCGCGGCGCATTTGGCCGCGCTGATCGAGCACGCGCCTCGCGCGTCCCTGGCGCGGATGCGGCCCTACGACGTGGCCGACGCGTGGAATCTGCCGCGAGATCACGTCGTGGCGGCGATGCTCGGCGCGGCGCGCGCGGGATTGCTCACATTGTTCTGGACGATCGTTTGCCCGAGGTGCCGCGTGCCGCGCGCCGCGGTGCAGGCGCTGTCCGCATTGGGTCCGACCCTTCATTGCGAGATCTGCGGCATCACGTTCGCGGGCGACTTCGACCGCAACGTGGAGCTGACGTTCGAGGTGCCGTCGTCCGCCGGCAAGCCGGAGGCCGGCGGGCCCCGACCGCTGCGACCGCAGGCGGCCCGGCAGATTCTCGCGCAGCGTTCGATCGAAGCGGGCGGCACTGCCGCGTTCGATGTCGTCCTGCGCCCCGGCGCCTACGTCGTTCAAGTGTTACCCGATCGCATCGCGCGCTTCACCGTCGAGGACGACGCCGGAGCCGCGGCGCTCGATGCGCGCATCGGCTCCGCGCGCGTGAGTGCCGGCACGTCGGTCGTGCGGGCCGGCACGGTGCGGCTGCAGATCTCCAACACCTCCGCGGACGACGCCGTCGTGCGCGTGGTCGAAGCCGAGCTTTCGCGCAGCATGGCGACCGCCGCGCGTGTCACGGCGCTTCAGGTGTTCCGCGACCTGTTCCCCGACGAGGTGTTCGCCGACGGCGTACAGGGTGCGATCCGTTCGCTAACGTTCGTGTGCAGCGAAGTCGTCGGTCTGGACCGGCTCGCGGCAGACTTCGGCGACGCGCACGCCGCGCGGATCGTGCGCAGCACCCTCGACGCGCTGCGCGAGCCGATCGTGTCCGGGCGCGGCGCGATCGTGAAGACCTCCGGCGACGGCCTGACGGCCGTCTTCGCCGAGCCGTGCGATGCGGTTGAGGCGGCGTTGCGCTTCGGCGAGGCGGCTGCGCCGCTCGAGCTGCGGATCGCGCTCGACCGCGGGCCCTGCGTCGCGCTGACCGCGAACGGACGGTTGGACTACTTCGGCGCGACGGTGAACCACGCGGCGCGCCTCGCGCGCGCGGCCCGCGCAGGCGAGCTGCTGCTGACGAACGTGCTGGCCGAAGACCCGCGCGTGTCGGAGCTGCTGCCGACGGCGGAACGCGGCGTCGTGACGCTGCGCGGCGTCTTGCAGCCGGTCGACGTGTTGCGCCTCCGGACCGCGGCCGCCGCGCCGGCGCGATGACCGGTTCGAACCCGCTGTACGACGACCCCAATCTGGCCGCGTCCTACGCGCGCGTGACGGCGTCCAATGTCTGCAACGCCGAGTACGAACGGCCCGCCGTGCGCGCGATCCTCGGTGACGTGCGCGATCTCGACGTGCTCGACGCGGGCGCTGCCGCGGGCGAGCACAGCGCATGGCTGCTCGCCGGCGGAGCACGCGTCGTTGCGCTCGACGCGAGCGAGTCGATGGTCCGTCTGGCCCGCGCACGACTCGGTGACGCCGCGCGGGTGTTACAGGCCGATCTGGCGCAGCCGTTGCCGCTACCCGAGCGCGCGTTCGACCTCGTGCTGTCCTCGCTCACGCTCCATTACGTCGCCGACTGGCTCGGCCCGTTGCGCGAGTTCCGGCGGGTTCTGCGGCCGGGCGGCCGCCTCGTGTTCTCGACGCATCATCCGTCGGCGGCGCTCGAGCCGGACGACGATTACTTTGCGGTGCGGCTGGTCGACGACGCGTTCGGCGACTTCGCGGTGGAGAAGGTCCCGGTGCGCTACTACCACCGCCCGCTCGAGAAGATCGTGGACGACGTCGTCGCGGCGGGGTTCGTCCTGCGCGCGCTGCGTGAGCCGCGGCCGACACCCGACGCCCATCGGCAAGACGCCGCCCTCGCTGCCAAGCTGCGCATACGCCCGTGGTTCCTCGTCGTCGACGCGGCAGCCGCGCCGCGATGAGTTACGGCGCGAAGGCGTACGAAGCGTTTCGCATCGGCGACTCGACGACGTTCTCGAAGACCATCACGGAAGCCGACGTCCTGTTGTTCGCAGCGGTCAGCGGCGACAACTATCCGCTGCACGTCGACGAAGAATACGCCAAGACGACACGCTTCGGGCGGCGTGCCGCTCACGGCATGCTCTCGGCGAGCCTGGTTTCGACCGTGGTCGGCCTCGTGCTGCAGAAGCCCGGCGGGATCTACGTCGAGCAGATGCTGCACTTTCGGCGGCCGGTCTTTCTGGGCGACACCCTCACCGCGACCGCCGAGGTGGTCGAGTTGATCCCGGCCGAGCGGCGCATGCGCGTGCGCATCCGCATCGTCAACCAGCACGGCAAAGTCGTCGTCGAAGGCGACGGCCTACTCCAAAAGGACGAGCGCTAGAAGAGCGTTGCTTCCTCGGCGATCGGCTCGAGGCTGCGCGGATCGTCGAAGCTCACGCGGTTCAGCTCCGGCGTCACCAGAAACGACGTCATGCGGGACGACGCGAACGGGACCAGCGTCCCGACCGCGTCGTCGACCGCGCCGTCGAGCCACGGCTCGATCGCGTCGTCGCCGAGGATCACCGGCATCCGGTCGTGCACGGTTGCGCACACCGGGTTGGCGGCACAGGTGACGATCGTGCAGGTTTCGAGCGCGTCCGCCGCCGAGCCCCAACGCTCGTAGAGGCCGGCGAACGCGAACGGCTCGCCGCAGTCCACCACGAACCGGTGCGGCCGGCGATGCTTCTTCGAGCCGCTCCATTCGTAGAAGCCGTCGGCGAAGATCACGCAGCGCCGGTGCTGCAGCGCGTCGCTGAAGGCGGGCCGTTCGGCGAGCGTCTCGGCGCGCGCGTTGATGAGCTTCGGTCCGATCGCCGGATCTTGCGCCCAGGCCGGGACGAGCCCCCAGCGCAGCGGTGCGATCTCCCCTGCCGCGTCGTTGCGCACCGCCAGAACGTCCTGCGTCGGCGCGATGTTGTAGCGCCGCTCTACGGTTCGGCGTAGGCGGAACTGCGGATAGCGGTCGACGATGCGGCCGGGTGACGCGAGCGAGAAACGAGCGCACATGAGCGCGGGTTGCATTCGGTGGACGGGCCGGGGGCACCCTGACCGGTATGGCGGTCACGCGAATCGTGGTTGCGGAAGACGACGCGTCGATCCGCGAGCTCCTGGTGCACCACCTCGAACAGGAAGGCTTCCGGTGCGAGCAGGCGGTGGACGGCCCCGGCACGCTCCGGCTTGCGCGAACCAGCCCCGACGCCCTGATCCTCGACCTCGGGCTGCCGGTGATCGACGGTTTCGAGATCGTGCGCACCCTGCGGCGGGAAGGGCGTGACATGCCGATCCTGGTGCTGACCGCGCGCTCGGAGGAGATCGATCGGGTGGTCGGCCTCGAGGTCGGCGCCGACGACTACGTCGTCAAACCGTTCTCGCCGCGCGAGGTCGTGGCGCGGATCAAGGCGGTCGGTCGCCGGACCGGGATGACCTCGACGACCGCGCCGGTGACGCTGACGTTCGATCGGCTGGAGGTCGATCAAGCGGCGCGCGAGGCGCGCGTCGACGGCCGCGACGTCGGCCTCAAGCCGCGCGAGTTCGCGCTGCTGCTCGAGCTCGCCGCGAACGCCGGGGTGGCGCTCTCGCGCGCAACCTTGCTCGAACGCGTCTGGGGTTACGACTTCGACGGTGACGCCCGCACGGTCGATGTGCACGTTCGCCGGCTGCGCCTCAAGCTCGAGGAAGGGGAAAAGCTTCCGCCGCTGCTCCAAACGATCCACGGATACGGATACAAGTTTGCACGCGGCTAAGATCGGCGGACTGCTCGCGCGGCTCGACGACTTCGAGCGGAGGCTCTCTTCCCAGGCGACCGAACCGCGACCCATTCTGGTCGTCCGGATGCCGGAGCTCGAGCGCGTCGCGTGGCGGCGCGGACTGCGCGCGGCGCGCGCGCTCGAGCGCGCGGCCACGGCCGCGTTCTCGACCGCGGTCTCGCGCGTCCTGCGAGCCGACGATCTGGTCGCGCATGATGCCGGCAGCGACCTGTTCGTCGCGGCGCTGGTGGTACCGACGCGCGACGGAAACGCCGGGGCCGCACCGATCGACGTGCGCTCCGCGCTCGCGCGCATCGCCGCGACGATGGAGGCGGCGACGCGTCAGGATGTCCGGACCGGCTGGACGATCTACGATTACGCGACCGATGCGCGGCGCATCGACGACGTGCTCGAGCGCGCGCTGGTGCGTGGTGCGCAAGAACGCGAGCGCTACGCGTTCTTCTCGTCGCTGGGGCACGAGCTGCGGACGCCGCTCTCATCGATTCGCGGCTACTTGGAGACGCTGCTGGACCGCGACGTCGACGTGGCGACCCGCGAGCGCTTCGTGCACATCGCCTACAACGAATCACTCCGTCTCAGCCGCCTGGTCGAAGGCATGTTCGAAATCTCGCTGCTGGACTTACAGGCGGGCGGTTCGGAGCAGGCCGTCGGCTCGCTCGCCGCAGCGATCGAAGGCGCCCGGGATGCGTGCCTGTCAAGCGCAGCGGCGCGCCGGGTAGCGATTGCCATCGGCCACGTTCCGTCCGTACGGGTCGCGATCGACACGGACCGGCTCACGCTCGTTCTCGTCAACCTCATCGACAACGCCGTGAAGCACGGTCGGGCAAGCGGGTGCATCGATCTCCAGGCCGGCATCGAGGACGAACGCTTCGTGTGGATCACGATCGATGACGACGGGCCAGGGATTGCGCCCGAGGATCGCGAGCGAGTGTTCGCATTCGGCGAGCGCGCCGTCACCGCCGCCAACGGCAGCGGCATTGGCCTAGCACTGGCACGACTGATGCTCGAACGCGCCGGCGGCCGCGTCGAGCTCGCAGAATCACCGCTCGGCGGCGCCTGCTTTACGCTCGCGTTGCCCCGATCATGACTTGCCTGCCGCTTACGCTCCTGGACAGGGACTCGGGCAGAGCTTGGCTTGGAATTGCTTCGCGATCGCGAGCGGGATACCGTAACGCTTCACCATCATCGATGCGTAGGTGACGCCGCCGTCTGATCCCAGGAATTTCCACGCGCCGTTCGTCTGATGCAGCCACGCGTTTCCCTCGGCGTTACCGCCGCCCGTGCCGTACGAGCACTGGGCGTAGGTCTGGATGATGAAGCATGAAGGCTGCTCGATGTCCGAGTTTCCTACCGAACGAAAATGCGAAACCATCGCGGCGACCGCCGCCTTCTGGGCAGGCGTCGCGGCGAACACCGGGACGGCGCCCGACAATGCGAGCACGACTGCGAGTGCGAGCGCTCGGCGCACATGAGATCCACGGTTCGACATAGCTGTACCCCGCGTGTGTGTGGAGTGCCGACAAGCGCGCCCGTCGCCTGAGCCCTTGTACGGTCAGTCGATTGCGGGCAGTTGAATCTCCTGCCCGTCATGGGCAGACTCGGAACGATGGAACCGGTCGAGTTGCGCGTTGGGACTGCGGGGTGGAGGCTCGCCCGCGTGGATGAGGGTGCCGGCGGGGAGGGAAGCCGTCTCGAACGCTATGCTCGGCTCTTCTCGTGCGTCGAGATCAACTCGTCGTTCTATCGCCCGCACCGCCCGGCGACATACGCACGTTGGGCGGCGAGCGTGCCGTCCGGATTTCGCTTCAGCCTGAAGAGGTCGTGTGCGAGCAGGGTCGACAAGCCCCGGCCGTCCTTCGACAAGCTCAGGATGACACGCCAGCCTCACGACGACAATGTGAGGGTTGACCGCGACGTTATGAGGATGTCGCGGTGGGTTTGGCGAGAATCTCGGGTGGGTGAGCGTGCGGGAAGAGCGGTTCGAGCGTGGGGCGGTGCGGTTCGTCGGGACGATACCGGAGCCGGTGCGCCGGCGGATTGTGGGCGGCGCGCTTCCCCAGCGTGATGGTGTCCTGCTCGATAGCCGCATCGCAGCGCTCGTCGCCATGGCCGCGCGGCGCGGGCGTGCGTTCGACCCGCGGGTGACCGTCGAGCAGATGCGGCGCAGCTACGCGCGGCTGAACCGGGTCTGCGGCGTCCGCGAGCGCGGCGCGGTCACGACGCAGGAGCTGAACATTCCGACCGACGACGGCGCGATCGCGGCGCGGCTGTATCGTCCCGCGAGCGCGCCGTCACATGCCCCCATCCCGCTGCTCGTGTTCTTTCACGGCGGCGGGTTCGTCATCGGCGACGTCCCGTCGTACGACGACCTCGCCCGGTTCTTCGCGGTGCAAGGACAGATCACGATCGTCTCGGTCGAATACCGGCTGTGCCCGGAACACCCGTTCCCACGCGGACAAGAAGACGGTATTGCGGCGTTCGCCTGGGTGGTGCGCAACGCCGCCGTTCTCGGCGCCGATGCGACCCACATCGCGGTCGGCGGCGACAGCGCGGGCGGCACCGTCGCGGCCGCGATCTCGAGCGTCGCTGTGTCGCGCGGCCTCCAACGGCCCGCGTATCAGTTCTTGATCTATCCCGGAGTGGACCGGCGCGGAACGTACCCGTCGCATCAGCTGTCCGCGCCCGGGATGCCGTTCACGCCCGCGACGCTGGCATGGTTCGCGGCGAAGAACAGCGCCGGACTCGACGTGGATTCTCCGCTCGCGTCCCCGCTGCTCGCACCGCACGCCGAGCAGATGCCGCCGACCTATCTGCTCGCGGCCGGCTTCGATCCGCTGGTCGACGAAGGCAAGGCGTACGCGGACCATCTGCGCGCCGCGGGCGTCGACGTGGTCTACGATCTTCGGCCCGCGTTGTCGCATGCGTTCGTCAACCTCGCGGGCGTCGTCCCAGAAGCGCGCCGGGCCTTGCGCGACGGCGTTCGCGCCGTCGCGGCCGCGCTTCGGACTGCGGCATGATGCATTTGCAGGGCCGCGTCGCCGCGATCACCGGCGCCGCGTCGGGGATCGGCCGCGCGGTCGCGATCGAGTTCGCGGTCGAAGGGATGACCCTCGCGCTGGCCGATTGCGACGCGACCGGCTTGGCCGAGACGGGGGAGCTCGTCGCGGGAGCAGGAGCGACTGCGTCGCAGCACGTCGTCGACGTGGCCGACGAGGCGGCGGTGAATGCGTTCGCACTCGACGTTCTGCGCGCGAACGGCGGCGTCGACGTCGTCGTGAACAACGCCGGCGTGTCGATCTTCGGATCCGTGCTCGAGCTCACCAGTGCCGAGATCGCGTGGCTGATGGGGGTGAACTTCTGGGGCGTCGTCCACGGCACCAAGGCGTTCTTGCCTGCGCTGCTCGCGCGGCCGGAGGCGTGTTTGGTGAACATCTCGAGCGTCTTCGGCCTCTGGGGTCCGCCCGGGCAAGCAGCCTACGCGGCGAGCAAGTTCGCCGTCCGCGGCTTCTCCGAATCGCTCCGCGGCGAGTTGGCCGAAACGAACGTCCGCGTCGTCACGGTCCATCCGGGCGGAATCAAGACGGCGATCGCGCGCAACGCGCGCGTCGCGGCGGCAGCCGATGCGGCGACGGCGGCGGCCCGCACGGCGACGTTCGAGCGAGAGTTTCTCAGAATGAAGCCGCATGCGCTGGCGGCGCGAATCGTCAACGCCGTCAAGCACGGCCGCGAGCGCGTCGTGGCCGGCGAGGATGCGCGCCGCATCGACGCGCTGCTCCGCCTCTTTCCGGTGCGCGCGCCGCACTGGCTCAACCGCCGCGCTCGTCGTTAGCGCGGGTTCGGCGCATGAGTCGGCGCCGCTAATCAGGCAGCGTGAGGCGGACCGGGTCGCTGCCGTCGGAGAAGTGCAGAACGATGTCGCCGTCGGCGGTTCGCACCACGGAGGCCGGGACCGAACCGGCCGGAGCGTGGCCATTCGTTGCCGTCGCAACGCGCTTGCGCCCGGCGAGGCGCTCGCGAATCCGCGCGAACGCGACGTATACGACCGGCACGATGAACAGGTTCAGCACGGTCGACAGGATCATCCCGCCGAAGACTGCCGTGCCCAGCGAACGCCGGCTCGCCGCGCCCGCGCCCGAGGCGAGCACGAGCGGGACGGTCGCCAGGATGAACGCGAGCGAGGTCATGAGGATCGGCCGCAAGCGCGTCTGTGCCGCCTCGCGCACGGCGGTTGCCGCGTCCAGCCCGGCGCGCTGCCGCTGGTTCGCGAACTCCACGATCAAGATCGCGTTCTTGCTCGCCAGCGCGATCAGCATGAGGTAGCCGACCTGAGCGTACAGGTCGCTGGGCAGCGCGCGCAGATCGAGCGCGAGGATGGCGCCGAGGATGGCCAGCGGGACCGAAACCAGGATGATGATCGGATCGCTGTAGTTCTCATAGTTCGCGGCGAGAACCAGGAACACGCACAGCAAGCCCAAGCCGAAGATCACCAAGGCTTGGCTGCCGAACTCGATCTGCTCGAGCGAGATGCCGGTCCATTCGTAGGTCAGCCCGGCCGGCAGCGTGCGGGCGTCGTTCGTCATCGCGGCCAGCGCGTGACCCGAGCCGTACCCGGCGGCGGGGACGCCGTTGATCTCGATCGACCGCATGAGGTTGTAGTGCGTCACGATCGGCGCGACGTGCTCGATGTGCGTCCGGACCAGCGACGACAACGGCACGGTCGCCGCGAGCTGCGGCCCCGTCGCGTTGGTCGTGCGCACGTAGATTCGCTCGAGCGCGCTCAACCGGTCGCGAAACGGTGTGTCGGCTTGCACGTACACGCGATAGGAGCGGTTGAGGAAGTCGAAGTCGTTGACGTACTCCGAACCGAGATAGACCTGCATCGCCGAAAAAACGTCGGTGATCGGGATGCCGAGCGTCGCGACCTTCTCGCGATCGATGTCGACGACGAGCTGCGGGCTGTCGTCGCGGAAGGTGGTCGAGACGTTGCGCAGCGTCGGATCGCGCCGAGCGTCCGCGATCAAACCGCGGGCCGCGGCGGTGAGCGCGGGGATCCCGACGTTGTCCTGGTCTTGGAGCTCGAACTGGAAGCCGGCTAGGTTGCCGATCCCGCGGATCGCCGGTGGGTTGAAGGCGAGCACGCTCGCGCTCGCGATCTGCGCCAGCTGCGGGCGCAGCCGCCGCATGATACCGTCGGCAGACTCGCTCGGCGCCTTGCGCTCGTCCCACGGCCGTAGCGAGACGAACATCAGCGCGCGGTTCGGCGCGTTCACGCCGAACTGCGTCCCGTTCGGCTCGAACGTGATCGCGATCTCGGGGAATTGGTTGAGGATCCCTTCGATCCGTCGCGTGACGGCCTCGGTCTCAGCCAGCGACGAGCCCTCGGGCAACTGCACGGTCACGTAGAAATAGCCGAGGTCCTCGTCGGGAAGAAAGCCGGTCGGGATCGCTTGGTAAGCGAAGTACGTCGCGACCAGTCCGAGGGCGAACAAGCCCAGCACGACGACGCGAAAGCGGAGCAGCGTCGGCAGAAACGAATGGTAGCCGTTGCGCGTGGCGTCGATCGCTCGGTTGATCAATCCGAAGAAACCGGTGCGGTGGACCTGGTGCTCGCCGAGCAACAGCGCCGAGAGCGTCGGCGTCAGCGTCAGCGCGTTGAACAGCGAAATCGTGATGGCGCAGGCGATGCTCAAGGCGAACTGCTTGTAGAGCTGCCCGGTCGTGCCGGCGAACGCCGCGACCGGGAGGAAGACCGCCAGCAGCACCAGCGAGCTGGCGACGACCGCGCTGGTGATCTCCTTCATCGCCGCCGCCGCACCGGCGAACGGCTCCATGTGCTTCTCGTTGACGAACCGCGCGATGTTCTCGATCACCACGATCGCGTCGTCGACGACGAGCCCCGTCGCGAGCGTGAGCCCGAACAGGGTGAGCGTGTTGATCGAGAAGCCGAGGACCTTCATCAGCGCGAAGGTTCCGATCAGCGAGACGGGGATCGTGATGGCCGGGATCAGCGTGGTGCGCCAGCTCTGCAGGAACAAGAACACGACCGCGATCACCAGCACGATCGAGATCGCCAGCGTTTTGAGGACCTCGCGGATCGACTCGCTCACGAACGGCGTCGCGTCGAAGCCAAACTTATAGGTGATGCCGTGCGGGAAGTGGCCCTGCAGTCGATCCATGGTGGTGCGCACATCCCTGGCCACCTGCAGCGCGTTTGCGCTGGGCAAGGTGAGGACGGCGATCCCGATCGCGTCGTTCCCGCTCAACCGCAGGTCCTGCGCGTAGCTCTCGGCGCCCAGCTCGACGCGTCCGACGTCGCGCAGGCGAACGAAACCGGCGTCGGGGTTGGCGCGCAGGATCAGGTTGCCGAATTGGTCCGCGTCCTGTAACCGCCCCAGCGTGCGGATCGTGATCTGATAGGGCTGATCGGAGCGAATCGGGGCCGTTCCGATCGCACCGGCCGCGACGGTCACGTTCTGCGCGCTCAGCGCGCTGACGACGTCGGATGCCGTGACGTGGTTCAGATTGAGCCGCGTCGGATCGAGCCACAGCCGCATCGCGTAGCGGCGCTCGCCGAAGATGCGCACGTCGTTGACGCCGCGGATCCGCTTGAGCACGTCGACGATGTTGTTCGCAGCGTAATTGCTGACGAAGATCCGGTCGTAGCGCGGATCGGTCGACGCCAAACCCATCGCGATCACGAACGTGCCGCTGTTCTTGGTGACCGTGATCCCGGTCGCGGTGACCGCTGCCGGAAGCCGTCCCGTCGTGTTGTTGACCTGGTTCTGCACGTCGTTGGCGGCCAGGTCGATGTCACGGTCGAGGAAGAAGGTGCAGACGATCTGGCTCGTGCCGTCGCTGGTGGTGGTCGAGCTGATGTAGCGCAGGCCGTCCACGCCGTTGATCGCTTCTTCGAGCGGCGTCGTGACCGAGGCTTCGGCAGCCTGCGCGTTCGCCCCGATGTACGTCGCCGTCACCGTGACGACCGGCGGCGCAACCTGGGGGAACTGGGCGACCGGCAGGGTCGGGATCGCGATCAGCCCGGCCAGGACGATGAAGAGCGCGCAGACCGATGCGAAAACCGGCCGGTGAAGAAAGAAGTCGATCACGCCGGTACGTGCTTGGCGGGTCGAGCCCGAAGTCATCCCGCGCGGGAGGTTTGCGTTCGTCGCGTCGAAGCCGCTGGCCGATGAGGCAGCCGGAGTAGCCTTGGCAGCAGCCGTCCGCCGAACCGCGGCCGTCGTCGTCGCGATCCTCACGCCGGCGCCGCACGGCGTCATCTTCATCGAGCGCGCAGCGCACCTGCGCGACCATCCGGGTCAGATCGCGCTGCCCGGCGGCTCGGTCGATCCGGCCGACGGCGGCGACCTGCGCCGGACGGCGCTGCGCGAGATGCGCGAGGAAGTGGGGGTCGCTCCCGAGCGGGTGACGATCCTGGCACAGCTGCCGATCGTGAGCCAGCGGCGTGCGAACAATTTCGATGTCACGCCGTTCGTCGCGACCGTCGACCCTGGGCCGTTGACGATCGACGGGACGGAGACGGCGGCGGTGTTCACGATTCCGCTGGCCTTCATCATCGAAAGTTTGCAATCCGGCACGGTCATCGTCGGCGAGCAAAGCGTGGAGACCTACATTCTCGACTTCGAGACGCGCCGCGTGTGGGGGCTGACCGGCCATATCTTGCGTCGGTTCGTCGAAGCTTGGAACGACGCCGCGAACCCGTTGCGCGCCGCCGTCGAGACCGCGTTCGCGCCGTGATTCGCGGGCTCGCGCCGGCCGTTGCGTTCGCCTGCGCGGTTGCCTGGCCCGCGACGGCGTCGGCCGAGTGGCAACCGCCCGACTTGCGCCCGGCGCACGGCACGCTCGCCGAGGTCATGCGCTTGAACGCCGAGGCCACCGGCACGCCGGAAGCACGGTATGCGCAGCGGCGCGAACGTTGGACGTACCGCAACGAGGGCCGTCAATTGCCCGTTCGTGTCGCCGTGCGCGGCGCGGATTTCCGCGCCACGGTCGTTCTCGGCAACGCCGAGTATGCGGGCGGGCGAAGCGATGGAGTTCGCTGGCGTGCCGACGCGAACGGGGTCACGCACGCCACGCTTTCCGACGATCAGGGCGACGCTATCGACCGGCTCCCGCAGAGTATTTTTCCCTTTGCCTGGTCCGAATGTACGCTCGCGGGCGAATCGACTCGGTTCGGCGCGGCCTGGCTCGTCGTCGACCGGCCGCCGCGCGACAAGCCGCACTGGTTCTACGTCGACAAGACGAGTGGGGTAATCGCCCGCGAGATGACCCGTGAGGGCAAACGCACGATCGTCACCACGTTCAGCGGCTTCGAAGCGGTCGCGGGCACGCGTCGTCCGAGCCGGTGGCACGTGGCTGACGGCGACGCGTCACACGATCTCGACGTCGCGGTCGACGACGTGGCGCCGGAGGCAATCGCGGATGTCGAGGTCGCGATCCCGCAGACCAAGCGGCTTTTCGCGGCACCCCTGCCGCCGTCGAGTGGGATCGTGCAATTGCCGGCATCCTTCGCCGGTGGGCGCATCTCGGTCAACGTCGCCCTCGGAAAGCGTCGGGCGATCTTTGTCCTGGACACGGGAACGGCCAGCATCACGCTCGACCGGCGCCTGGCGCAGACGTTGCCCTCCGAGATCGTCCTCGAGCACGCAACCGTGCCGGCGATGACCGTCGGAACGTTGACGCTGAACGACGTGTCGGCGTTGGCTATCCCGGTCGGAGTCGACGGGATCTTGGGATACGACTTCTTTCTAGGCCATGTCGTGCACATCGACTATGGGAACGCACGGGTCGAGGTGATGACGCAGGAGGCGGCGGAGGCCGCCTTTACGGATCCGCGCAACACGGTCATGAGCGCGTATTTCGACGAGGGGATACCGCTGGTGCACGCGGCCTTCGGTTCGGCTTTCGGCGACCGCTTCGCGCTGGATACCGGTTCGCCGAATCTCTTTGTGTTCGCGCCGTTCGCACGGCGGTACGGGCACGAGATCGACGCCTACTGGTCGCTGTCGGCGTTCGGATCGGCGGAGGGCCGGCGAACGGACGAAGAGGAGCACTATCTCGAGGGATCGATCCGGGTGCGGGCGCACAAGGTGTCCTTGTTCCGGCTCGGCCCGCTGGCGTTTCGCGACATCATCGTCGGTGTCGAGGTTCCCAACGACAGCCCGGATGCGATCGACATCCCAATCGACGGCATTATCGGCACCGACGAGATGAGGTTCTTTGACTGGTGGTTCGATTACGACGGCGGGCGGATCGCCCTACGGCGGAACAACCGCTAGCCGGCGCGAAGGCGCCAGGGTCCGTGTATGATGCACCAGCGCTCCGTTCTCTCAGGGCGGTTGGCGATCGCGGCGACGCTGCTGGTCGCCGTGGTGGCGATCGCGACGGCAGGTTACGCTGCGCTCGAACGCTGGTCGGCGTTCGACGCGTTCTACATGACGATCACCACCATCACGACGATCGGCGGCGGCGAGCCGCAAGCGATGGACGTGCCGGGCAAATGGTGGACGATCGGTGTCGTGGTTTTCGGCTTCGGCGCGCTGACCTATACGGTGCTGCAACTCTTCGGCTACGTGATCGAAGGACAGCTCGGCGCCGACGTCTCGCAGCGGCGCATGCGGGGACGCGTCGCTAAGATGCACGATCACTTCATCCTGTGCGGGTTCGGGCGCGTCGGTCGCGAGATCGCTCGCGACTTCACCACCGAGAACATGCCGTTCGTCGTGGTCGACATCAACCCCGAATCGCTGCAGCGCGCCGCGGCCGAGGGATTTACCGTGATGAACGGCAATGCCGCCGACGTCGGGACGCTCCAGGCAGCCGGCATCGAGCGCGCGCGCGGCCTGGTCACCGCCGTCGACGACGACGCGGATAACATCTACGTGACGCTCTCCGCGCGCGTGCTCAAGCCCGACTTGTTCATCGTGGCGCGCGCGAACGCGCAGGATGCCGAGCGCAAGATCAGGCTAGCCGGCGCGAATCGCGTGATCTCGCCGTACACGATCGGTGGACGCCGCATGGCGAGCCTCGCGATGCGTCCGACTGCGGTCGAGTTCGTCGATACCGTGCTCTCCGCCAACAACGGGCAGCTGCTCCTCGAAGATCTCACCATCGGTTCCGACTCGCTGTGGATCGGCCGGCGGCTCGCGGAGCTGTTTCCAGAGGGCGACGAAGCGTTCGTGCTCGCGCTCAAGCGGGAGGGAGCGATGCGCTTCCGGCCGGCGGCCGAGACCCAGCTCCAAGCCGGCGACGAGCTCGTGGCCGCCGGCCCGCCCGAAGCGATCCGGTCGCTGGAGCAGCGCCTCTAGAACGAGGGTGGCCCTGCGACCCAGCGGGAAGCATCCGGCGTGATCGTCAGCATCGCGCGCGAGCTGGGAGCCGGAGGACGGACGATCGGCGAGGCGGTCGCCTCGACGCTCGGCGGCGCGCTGCTCGACGAGCGCTCCGTCATCGCGGAGCTGTCGGAACGTCACGGTCTGCCGGCCGACTACATCGCCGCGCGGATCGAACGCGCGCCCAACGCCGGCGAACGGCTCATCGCCGACCTCGCCGCTGCGAGCGCGATGCTGGCCGTCGCGCCGACGTGGCAGACGCCGGACGAGCTGGTCGTCGATGCGGTGCGTCAGATCGTGCTCGAGCACGCCGCGCGCGGCCACGTGGTCGTGATCGGCCACGGCGGCGTAAGCCTCTTGGGTTGGCGGCCGGACGGGATCGTGGTACTGCCGATGCTGCTGCGCGCCGGGCGGCCATGGAGAATCGATCAGCTCGCGCGGCGCTACGGGATCGACCGCGAGGAGGCCCGACGGCGCATCGACCGTACCGACGAAGCGCGGGTGCGCTTTCAGCGGCACTACTTCGATTGCGACCTCTACGATTGCCGCCAATACGACCTCGTGCTCAACACCGAGTCGCTCGGCTTGGAACGCGCGACGGAGATCGCGACGAGCGTCGCGACCGCGCTGGCGGCCCGCGTGCCGCTGCCGGCCGGCGAAGCGCGATGAACGGCGCAGTCGAACGGGAGCTCAAGCTCGCGGCACCGCGGCGATTCTCGTTGGCGCGCATGGATCCGCGGCTCGCCGGATTCGTGGCGTCGCCGGTTCGCTTCCGGCGTCTCCACACGGTCTACTACGATACGCCGGACCTGCGCTTAGCGCGCTGGGGCTGCAGCCTGCGCTTCCGCGGCGGCGAGGGCTGGACGCTGAAAATCCCCGAAGCGCAGCGTTCCGCCGCGCTCGTTCGGGAAGAGCACGTGTTCCCTGGCGACGGTAGCGCGATCCCAGCCGCCGCGCTCGACCTCGCGACCGCGTATCTGCGCGGCGTGATGCCGTCGCCCGTCATCGAGTTGCGCACGCTGCGCGCCAGCCGTCACGTCCTGGGCGACGGCGGCGACGATCTAGCCGAGGTCGTCGAGGACGACGTGCGCGTGGTGAACGGCACGCGCGTCGTGCGTCGCTTCCGGCAACTCGAGATCGAATTGGCGCGAGCCGCACCCGACGCGCTGCTGCCCGTTTTCGGGAAGCTGCTGCGCGAAGAAGGCGCGGGAAAACGCGATCCCGTCCCCAAGAACGTGCGCGCGTTGGGCGCCGACGCCTGCGCTGCCGAGATCGACGTGCGTCCGCCGGGCCGCGGCGCCCGTCTCGGTGAGGTCGCGCGGGCAGCGCTCGCGGTGTCGGTCGAGCGCTTCATTCGCTACGACGCGACGCTGCGTCTCGCCGCCGACGCAGCAGCCGTGCACCAAGCGCGGGTGTGCGTACGCCGAATTCGCAGCGATCTGCGCACCTTCTTACCGTTGCTCGACGCGAACTGGGCCCGCGAGCTGCGCGACCGACTGCGGTGGCCGCAGGACGTGCTCTCGGCGGCGCGCGATGCCGACGTGGTGCTCGAAAGCCTCCGGCGTGCAAGCGTCGCGCTGCCTGAGGGCGATCGGAACATCGTTGAAGACGTGCTCGCGCCGATGCGCGCTGCGCGGGAGCGTGCGTACGACGTCGTGCGCGGGATGCTTCGCGATCCCCGCTACGTGCCGATGCTCTGCGCCTTGGTGGACGCCGCCAAACGTCCGCCGCTCAACGCGCGTGCCGACGCGCCGGCGACCGATGCGGTTGCCGGGATACTCGACGACGGGTGGGTAACGCTGCGGCGCCGCGTTCGCAAACGTTCGCGCCCGCCGTCGGATCGCGAGCTGCACGCAATTCGCATCGCCGCGAAGCGCGTGCGCTACGCAGCCGAGGCGATCGCACCGGTCGCCGGCCGCGCCGCCGAACGCTTCGGGCACGATGCCGAGCGGCTGCAAACCGTGCTGGGCGAGCAGCATGACGCCGTCCTGGCTTGCGAGGGGCTGCGCTCGCTGGACGCCGACGGAACGCAGGCGTTCGTGGCGGGTGAGCTGGCTGCAATTGCGAGCGCCGCCGAACGTGCCGCTCGGCGCAGCTGGCCCAAGGTGTGGCGCGCAGCGAAGCGAACGCATCGGCGCCTGCGGCGGACCCGCTGATGGTGCGCATCTCGCTCGCGCTGGTCGTCGCGATGACGGCGGCTGCGCTCGGCGACACGATCGTCGAGTGGTCGGCGAATGCCGGATTGTTCGGAACCGGTTACTCGGACGGCGACCAGCGCAGCGTCGTGCCGACCCTGATCGGCGCGAGCGTGTTGGGGCTGCAGTTCGTGATCGCGCGCGTCGTCGCGATGCTGCGTGGCACAACCTCGGCGTCAGCGCGCGATGTGGTGCTGGCAACGGCGAGCCGGCTGTCGCGGCGGTCGCTGCTGCGCGATCTGCCGGCGATCGGCGCGCTGCAGCTCGCCGGGGTGTACGGGATGGAGAGTGCCGAGGCCGCGCTGCGCGGCGGCACGATTGCCGGCGGTTTGGGCTGGCTCGGCGCGCCGGTGATCGTCGCGCTCGCCTTCCACGCCGCGGTGTGCATCCTGTGCATCCTCGCTGTCGGTGCGCTGCTGCGCCTCCTGGTCGGGATGTGCGTAGCGCTGGTATTGCGCGCGCTAGCGGCATCGTACGACATCGAGCCCCAAGCGCCGGTCGCGCTGTCGCGCCGCGCACGTCCGACGCTCCGGGCCGCCGCCCGCGCGTCCATTGGTCAGCGGGGCAAACGCGCCCCGCCGTTCCTGCTCGCGCACTCGTAAGTTCGCACGTCGAGGCGCACCCGCGCCTCGGAAGGAACGATTCGATGAACCATCCGTTGCGCGCGCTCGCGGCCGTTTGTGCATCTGCGCTCTTCGCCCTACCCGTCGCGCTTCGAGCGGCCGAACCCACCACCGCGTCGATCGTCGGCGCCGTCACCGACGATCGAGGTCCGGTCGCGAAAGCGCGCGTGACGGTCGCGTCGCAAGGGCAACGGCGCAGCGTAACGACGGGTCCCGACGGCCGCTTCACGCTGCTCGGCCTGACGCCCGACACGTACATCGTTTCGGTCGAGGCGCCGGGCTACGAGGCGGCGGCGCAGCCGGGCGTGGCCGTGCCTCCGGGCGGAACGCAGCGCCTCACCTTCCGGCTCGTGCGCGCGCTCCAAACGATCGGCAGCACGCGTGCCGGTGTGAGCGCCTTTCCGCTCGCCTCGACCGTCGACACCTTCACGGTCGCCGGCGATGCTGCGCGTGCTACGAGCCCGCGCGAGTCGGCGTCGGGGCTGGCCACGTACACCGCCGGAACCGTTCAGGGTGCCGTCTCATCGGTGCCGGGGATCTCGTACGATGGCTTCGCAAACGTGCTGGTGCGCGGCGGCAAGGTCGACAATACGGTGTTCGACTACGACTCGGTGCCGATACCACAAGGCTTGATCGCGGAGCCCGGCGGCAACGTCATCGGCGCGCAGTTGCCGACGACGGGGATCGGCTACACGACGGTCGCGCTCGGCGGCTACTCGTCGGAGGCGCAGAACACATTGGGCGGCGTCGTCAACCAGATCCCGGCGGTCGGATTTTTCCCGGGTCGCACGACGCTCGAGCTCGCGACCGGCGCCGGCACGCGATTGCAGGAGATCAGCTTGCAGAAGCTCTGGGCGACGCGCGATCTGCGCTGGCGGTACGCGTTCGCGGCGACCGCCGGCAGCGAAGACTTCGCCTACGGTGACGGTCGCACGTTCTATCCGTCGGAAGCCGGGACGTACGGCCTCGCGCTGCAGAACCGCGCTCAGTTCTCGATGGCCGGCAACGTCCACTACCAGCTGCACCCGAACGACGACCTGTCGTTCGTCGGCCTGGTCGGAAGCGCGACCTACGATCAGTACGGGACGCCGATCGGCGGCGAGACGTTCGGACAGTTCGACGGCGCGCTGACCCGGTTTCCGGGGACGACGAATCCCGACGCAGCGGTCACCTTTCCGTCCGCGGTTCACGGGACCTACAACGTGTTCACTGCGAAGTGGCTGCACACGTCGGACCATGCGCTCACGCGGCTCCAGTTGTATCGATCGCAGTTCGCTTCCGTCGCGGGTGGGCCGTTCTGGGACGATTTGTCGTTCCCCGACGGCAGCATCTCGTTGTTCGCGCAGCAGGGTGCCCGCGAGTACGGCTTGACGTACGACGTCGACGAGGTTGCGAGCGACCACCATCACCTCCGGTACGGCGCCGCGTATCGCGTCAACTCCAGCTTCCTCGACCAGGTCGTGCCGACGGCTGACGAGTTCATCCGGTCGAGCCCGGTGCTTTCCTCGTACTTCGCATATCTCGGCGACACGTGGTCGCTCGGACCCCGGCTCGATCTCGCTGGAACAGCGCGCCTGAACGGAACGCACATCGTGCCGAGCGACGGACCGAGCTACGACGTCGTCTCGCTCGACCCGCACTTCTCGGCATCGTATCGGCTCGGTGACCGCTACGCGCTTCGCGCCACGTTCGATCACTCGACGGTCGCCCCGAAGCCGCTCGAGGCCGACCGGACCGACACGGCAAACCCCGCGCCCTTCCGCCCGCTCGCGCCCGAGCGCTCGAACGACCTGACGTATTCGTTCGAGGGCAACGGCCGAACGCGGTTTCGGTTGACGTACTTCGCCAAGCGCGAGCTCGATCTCATCGACGTGCTTCCGGTCAACTTCCGTTCGGCGATCAATTCCGACGAGAGCCCCAACGGCGTCGGCGTCCCGACGAACGCCGGCGAGTTGCGGGCACATGGAATCGAGCTCTGGGCGTCGGCCGGACGCTGGACCCTGGACGCGAACGCCGTGCGCGCCTATTCTTCGAGCGCCTCGCAGTTTGCGTACAACGCGCTCAATGCGGCAGCGGTGGCGGCGGGACATCTCTTTCCGGTCAGTTATCTGCCTGATCTCTCGACGACGTTGTCGTATCGCTTCGATGTGTCCAAGCGCCTGCGCGTCGAGCCGTCACTCTCATACGAATCGGGTTACCCGTATGGGAACGGTAAGATGGCCTGGGTTTTCGGCCCCAACGGCCGGCCCACGCAAGTCCCCAACGACAACAACCTCAACCCCGGCTACAACTACTACTTCCTGCAAAACCCGTCGATGCCGTACAACCCGGCGACCAACCCGATCGTCGCCAGCGTCGGCACGCCCGAAGGGAACGATCCCAACACGCTGCGCACGGCGCCGCAGACCCTGGTCGGGCTGCATGTCGAAGGCGACCTGTCGCGGCGCGTCACGCTGATCCTCGACGTCTCCAACCTGTTCGGGACCGCGACCCCGACGCAGTTCCAGGGCAACCCCTATCTGATCGGGCCGCCGGGCTACAAGGGCGGCAACGCGGCGACCGCCGCGTGGTACGGTCAACAACTCAACGGAAATCCGTACACGCTCGGCAACGGGATCCCGACCAACGACGGCGCGGCGCAGTCGTTGCCGTGGACGTACGGAACGGCCGCCTACGTCCCGATGTCGTACCCGGGTGCGCGCACGGTATCGCTCCGGCTACGAATCACGATGTAGAGTCGCAGGCGATCGAGCTACGGGATCGCGCGCACGACGCCGCCGTCGACGCGCAGCGCCGAGCCGGTCGTCGCGGATGCCGCCGGACTGCAGACGTAGACGACCAGGTTCGCGACCTCGTCGGGCGTGATGAAACGGCGCAGCAGTGACGTCGGCCGCGCCGTACGGAAGAATTGCTTTTCCATCTCCGGCTCGCTGACGTTCTGCTGCTCGGCCATTTGCCGGACGAACGCACCGACGCCCTCCGAGCGCGTCGGGCCCGGCAGGACGCTGTTCACGGTGATCCCCGTCCCCGCGAGCGTTTCCGCCAAGCCGCGCGCGAGCGCGATCTGCGCGGTCTTGGTCACGCCGTAGTGAATCATCTCGGCCGGGATGTGCAGCCCGGATTCGCTCGACACGAAGACGATGCGGCCCCAGTTGCGCGCGCGCATCTGCGCGAGATACGCGCGGCTCAGCCGCACGCCGCTGATGACGTTGGTTTCGAAGAATCGCATCCAGTCGGCGTCGTCGATCCGATCGAACGGCTTGGGTTCGAAGATCCCGAGGTTGTTCACCAGTACGTCGACCTGAGGATGCGCCGCGACGACGGCGTCCGCGCCTGCCGCGGTCGCAAGGTCCGCGGCGATGCCCAGCACGTTCGCGCCGGCGACATCGCCTCGAATCGCTTCGATCGCGTGATCGACGCGCGCCTGCGTGCGGCCGTTGACGATCACCTGCGCGCCGGCGCCGGCGAGCCCGCTTGCGATCGCCAGGCCGATTCCGGCGGTCGAGCCCGAGACGAAGGCCGTACGGCCGTGAAGGTCCAGATCCATCACGTGAGCGTGTTCGTTCAATTCGTCGAGCGTCATGCGGGTCGAGCGATGATACGGTTGCCTTGCGCATCGTCCGAGCGGACGCCGACCTCCGACCTAAGTCGCACGTGCTCCCCGGTGCCGTCGCTAGGATGAACAGGGCCCGGGCGGGTCGCCGCACGAACCTTATCGGCCAATGGCGCCGGCGCGGCGTCCTAATTGCGAGGTGTCCTACGTGATCCTCAACAGCGTCGAAGTTATGTTCGGCGGCCAAGCCGGAGACGGGAGCTTGACGACCGGCGATTTGATCGCCGGCGTATTCAAGCGCATGGGGCTCGAAGTCTACACGTATAAGGACTTCCCGTCACGAATCCGTGGCGGCCACACGAACTACGTGATCCGGGCAAGCGAAAACCACGATTACGGGATGGCCGACGCGGTCGACGCGCTCGTCGCGTTCGATCTAGAGGCAGTCGAAACGCACATCGCCGAGATGCGGCCCGGAGGATTCGTCGTCTTCGACAACACCGATGAGGCGATCCCGGATAACGTCCGGCGCGACGACGTCACGTGGTACGAGATCCCGCTAGCGAAGATCGCGAAGGAGATGGGACTCGAGCTGATCCGCAACACGATCTCGCTCGGCGTCTTGGGCGCGCTGGTCGGGATGGATCCCGAGATCGTCCGCCACGACGTGCGCGGCGTGTACCAGCGCAAAGGCGAGAAGGTCGTCGACCTCAACATGCGCGCGATCGAAGCCGGCGAGAACTACGTGCGCGAGCACTTTGCCGACAGGCCTAGCGGTTATGGGCTGACCAAAGGCATTGACGGCGACCGGCTCATCATGATGGGCAACGATGCAATCGCCTACGGCGCGCTCGTCGCCGGCTGCCGCTTCATGGCCGGGTATCCGATCACGCCCGCGACCGACATCCTCGAGTGGATGTCCAAGCAGCTGCCGGCGTTCGGCGGCGTCGTCGTGCAAGCGGAAGACGAGTTGGCCGCGATCACGATGACGCTCGGCGCGGCGTTTGCCGGCGTGCGCGCGATGACCGCGACGTCCGGTCCGGGTCAGGCGCTGATGACCGAGGCGATCGGCCTCGCCGGCGTACTCGAGATCCCGGTCGTCGTCGTCGAATGCGCGCGAGCGGGTCCGTCGACCGGGATGCCGACCAAGACCGAACAGAGCAATCTCAACCACCTGATCTATTCCGGGCACGGCGAGATCCCGCGCGTCATCCTCGCACCGGGGACCGTCGGCGAGTCGTTCGAGCTGACGACCACGGCGTTCAACTTGGCCGAGAAGTATCAGCTGCCCGTGTTCTTGCTCACGGAGCAGGCGCTGTGTCAGAGCAAGGCGACCCTGCCGCCGTTCGACGTCGACGCCGTCCAGATCGATCGCGGCAAGCTGATCGATAGCGGTGAGGTCGTCTTCGGCGAGTACAAGCGTTTCGCGTTCACCGACGACAACGTGTCGCCCCGCGTCATCCCCGGCATTCCGGGCGGCATGCACCTCGCGCCGGGCTCGGAGCACAACGACGGCGGCGTCATCACCGAGAACGCCGCGAACCGCGCCCGGATGATGGAGAAGCGGATGGGCAAGCTCGTCTCGATGCGCGACGACTTGCCGCGCGCCGTGCTGCACGGGGTCGCCGACGCCGACATCGGGATCGTCGGCTACGGGGCGAACACCGGACCGATCGCCGAAGCGGTCGATCGGCTCGCGCGGGCCGGCGTTCTGACGCGCTTCTTGCAGCTGCGCACGCTGTGGCCGTTCCCCGAGGACGAGATCAAGACGTTCTTCGGCGGGGCGCAGCACGTGTTCGTGGTCGAGAACAATTACACCGGACAGCTGGAACGGCTGATCCGCGCGGTCGTCGGACCGGTCGACGCGCTGCAGAGCGTGCGCAAGTACAACGGCCAGCCGTTCCGGCCGATCGAGATCATCGAGCCGATTCGGCGCATCGCCGCCGTCGGCACGCCGGTGGAGGTCATCTGAAGTGACGGCAACGCTTACCCCCAAAGACTTTGCCACGGCCACGCCGTCGTGGTGGTGCCCCGGCTGCGGTGACTTCGGCGTGCTCTCCGCGCTCAAACAAGCGATGGCGGAGCTCGGCAAACAGCCCAAGGACGTCGCCTTCATCTCGGGGATCGGCTGTTCCGGAAAGATCTCCGGCTATCTGCACAGCTACGCGTTCCACGGCGTGCACGGTCGCGCGCTGCCGGTCGCGACGGCGGTCAAGCTCGCCAACCGCGATCTCACCGTGATCGCCGCCGGCGGCGACGGCGACGGGTACGCGATCGGTGCCGGCCATTTCGTGCACGCGGTGCGGCGGAACACCGACATGACGTACATCGTGATGGACAACCAGACCTACGGGCTCACCAAGGGCCAGAGCTCGCCGACGAGCGCGACCGGATACGTTGCTTCGGTCAGCCCCGACGGCAACCCCGATACGCCGCTCAACGGCCTGGCGCTCGCGCTCGCTGCCGGCGCGAGCTTCATCGCGCGCGGGTTCTCGGCGCAGCCCAAGCAGATGGTCGCGATGATCAAGGCGGCGGTCGAGCACCGTGGCTTTGCGATCGTCGAGGTGATGTCGCCGTGCGTCACCTACAACAAGATCAACACCTACGCGTGGTTCAAGGACAACGTCGAGGATCTCACCGTCCGCGACGGGTACGCGCCCAACGACCGGCTCGCGGCGTTCGAGGCGCTCACCCGCGACGGCGATATCCCGCTGGGCATCATCTACAAAGAAGACCGGCCGACCTTCGAAGATCGTACCGGCCTCCCCGAGATGCCGATCGCTCGGCTCGACATTCGCCGCCCGACGGCGGACTACGCCGCGATCCAAGCCGCCTATCGTTGAAGGGCGGCGACGCGCAGCGTCGTCGTCTCGCCGGGATGCATCACCGTCACCGCCATGCCGGGCGCGACGCGCGCCGCCGCGGCGCGGAAGATGTCGCCGCACTGCGTTCCGATCACCAGCGGGTTGTGCGCGTAATGCACGGGCACCGCGTGTCCCGCACCGACGAGCTTGCACGCGTAGGCCGCGTCTTCGGGTCCCATCGTGAAGGCGCCGTTGCCCGAGGAGACGATCGCGACATCGGGACGGTACCGCGTTCCCACCAGCGCCATGTCGCCGTAGAGGTCGGTGTCGCCCGATGCATAGACGCGCACGCCTCCGACGTCGATGATAAAACCGATCGCCGGGAAGCCGATCGTGGTCGAGTGCACGGCGGGGACGGCTTCGATCTTGACGCCCTTGTAGCTCGCGGTCCCGCCGATGTTGACTCCGGCGCCGTTGTTCATCACGATCTGCGCTTCATCGAGGTTCGCGGCCTTGAACTTGGGGATCAGGCCGACGCGCATCATGTCGCTCTGGCCGACCGTCTTGACGTCGATCCCGGCCGCACTCAGTGCGCCGAGCAGCTCGAAGTAGTCGCCCATGTGGTCGCCGTGGTCGTGACTGAGCGCAACGATGACCGCACTCGGATTGCGGGCTTTGAGGTGCGCCGTGTAGGCGGCCGCGCTCGACAGCTCGGGCGGCTTGTCGATCCCGAACGCCTTGAACCCGGTGTTGTTCCAGATCCACGCGTCGACGAGCACGATGACCTTGTCGTCGGGCGGTGCCAGCTCGTAGACCCCACCGCCGTACCAGCGCATCTTCAGCGGCACCATCGGACCGGTCGGTGCCACGACCGTCCCGCTCGCGGCCGCTGTCGTGCCGGACCCCACGGCTTGCGCGGCCCCAGCCGCTGCGGAAACCTGGAAAAACTCGCCACGCGAGAGCGGATCGCTCATGATAGACCGCCTTCAACAGATGCCACGTCGGCCGTGCCGACGCTGACATACCGTGGAAGCCCCGGCAAGACCTCGCGTCGTCCGCGAAGTCGAACAAAAGCGGCAGGCTGACGACGCGACAAATCCTGATGTCACCCCAAGCTCGTCGAGGGGCGAACGACGTCCATCGGCCACGAACCCCGGATTGGCGTGCAAACAACGCCGACGTCGCGCTGAGCGCGGCGAAGCGCGAGGGTGGCAGCCGTGCTTCGGCGAGCTCAGCACGACGACCCGACTACGTCTTGGCGCCGTAAGGGTTTCGCGAAGCTAGACGACGTCGGCGTCGTAGGCTATGCGGATCGCGCCGATGCGGCGGTCTTGGGCGTAGAGGGCGATCGAGAGGTCGTTGTAGACGATGCCCGTGTCGCGGGCGTAAGTGTAGATCGCCCATGGGCGCGCCGGTTCACGACGGAGTTTGCAGTGGAGCTCTTCGAAGCGTGCATACGGCGTGCGTTTCGGCAGCGCGTCCGATGCATCGCCCAGGCCGACCCGCGCGCAACGAAGGCTCAGATCGTCGTCGAAGAACCGCTTGATCCGGTTGTTGTTCAGATCGGTCACGTAATCGCCGGTCCAGGCTTGGCGGCACTCGCGGTAGTGGCCGAAGCAATAGCCGTTCAGGTCGACCGCGAACATCGCCTTGATCGACGCGTGTCTCGGGACATACTCGTCGATGAGCGCGTTGAAACCGTCTTCGACGGCCCGGTCGTAGCGCGTCTCGAACTTGGGCGGATCGAAGCCGCGTTCCGGTACGCGGGAGACGTTGAACAGCCGCCCCAGCCGCGCGATCGCGGCGCCCGCGATCTCGACGTAGTTCGTGTCGAAACAGTCGTTGAGCGCGATCGCGCCCTGGCTCAGCGCGGCGTCGAACACGCCGTCCATACGTTCGGCGACGGCTAGGCCCAGCTCGCGCACGCTTTCGGCGACGGTGCCGAGCGGCCGGCGAGCTGCCAACGCGTGGGCGCGCATCCCGAGCATCGCGAGCTCGATGCGCCGCCCGTCCGTCGCGGCGCCGGAGTCGCTTTCGGCGCGCTGTACGGCGATCTCGGCGGCGCGCCGCACGTCGGCCAGCGCGGCCAACTGCTGCTCGACGATGCCGGCGACCTCGGCGGTCCGGTCGAGCGTGCCGTCCAGCTCGGTGCGCAGCTCGCCGACGGACGCCTGCATGCGCGTCGTCTCGTCGTGCACCTCGAGGGTCTGCGCGACCGCGTGGGCGGACTTTGCGGTCATCGAACGACTCGCTTCGGAGACGCCGCTGATGACCATCCCGATGTCGTGCGTCGCACGCGACGTCGTCTCGGCAAGGGATCGGATCTCGTCGGCGATGATGCCGAAGCCGCTTCCCGCGGCGCCGGCGTGCGCCGCTTCGATCGCGGCGTTGAACGAGAGCAGGGTCGTCTCGCTCGAGATCGTGTCGATCAGGTCGAGGATCGCGGCGGCGCGTTCGGCGGCCGTCGACGTGGCGGCGACGAACGTCTCGGCGCGGCGAACGTCGTCGCGCACGCGCACGACCCGGTCGAGGGCCCGCTGCAGCTCGTCGACTGCCGCGGCGAAGCCGGCGCGCATTGCGCCGAGCGAGCCGCGCATCCGCTGCGAGGCGTCGGCGGCGACGTTGGCACCGGCGGCGGTTTCGTCGATCGCGTGCATCGTGGAACCGAGCTCGGCGTGCAGCGATCCGAGCGCTTGCGCGATCGCGCGCCACTCGTAACTGTTGCGCGCGATCGATACGGCGATCGTCGTCACCAGGGTGAGGATCTCGCGCTGATCGTCGTCGACGCGCGCTCGCAGGACGTCGACTGCGGCGCGCAGCGGTCCGGGCAGTTCAGCGAGATCGATGCTACCGGACTGGGCCGCGGCTCGCCTCGAGGGCAGGCGGTAGACCGAGATCGACGACTGGAGGCGCTGGAGCGCGTCACCGATTGCGAGCCGGCCCGCACGCTGGGCGGCGCTTGCGACGTCTTGCGCATGGTGCGCCATCTGTTGGACACCTTGCGCGATCGCCGACAAGCTCACGCTCTGCTGCCCGACGATCGCCGCGACGTCGCCGATGGCGCCGTCGAGTTCCTCGACCTGCCGGCGTGTTTGCGTCGACCGTTCGCGTGCCGCACCCAAATCCGAGGCCAGGCCGCGCACGATCTCGGCGGATTCGCCGATCGCCGCCTCGACGTGGCGGCTTGCCGAGTGCAGCTCCTTTTCGATCCCTGCGACGTTCGCGGCCGATTCGGCGGTCGACGCGGCGAGCTTCTTGACCTCATCGGCGACGATCACGAAGCCGTGGCCGTCGTCGCCGAGGTGGGCCGCCTCGATGGCGGCGTTGATCCCCAGCAGCCGCGCCTGGCGCGCGATGCGACGAAGCTGATCGAGAAAGGCGAGGATGTCCGACGCGCCCGACTCCATCGCGGTGGCGAACGACGCGGCGCCTTCTACCGTCGCCACCAGGTTCGCCAGCGCGGCGAGGACGGCGTCGATCCCGCTGTCGTAGCGTGAGGTCGACTCGGCGAGGGTGCGAGTCAGGACGCGCAAGCTCTCGGTGGTCGAGGCGACGTGCGCGGCTCCTTGGTCGATCTCCGCGATCGCCGCGGCGGTGCGCTCGACGACGGAGCTCTGCTCGGCGGTGTTGGCCACGACGCGATCGAGCTGATCGGCGTTGAGCGCGGCGACCTTCGCCGCCGCTTCGACGACCGCGCGGAAGTCGAGCATCTCGTCGCACAGCTCGGCAACGAAGCGCCGGAGCGTCAGGGCGACCGGAAACTGCGCCTCGTCGATCCCCGTCAGGGGCGCCGTCAGATCGCGGCTGCGGGCGAGGTCTTCAAGCCAAAGAGCGCAGCGTTCGACCTCGTCGTCGATCTGCGTCGTCTGTTCGACCATTTGGAAGGCATATCGGCCGAAAGGTCCGCGACGTTGACCCGAAGCCTCCCAGGGGCAGGCGAGCGAGCGGATCAGTGGACGATCGGACCGCCTCGGACGACCTCGAAGGCGGAGGCCGGAACGCTCTTGAGCTGGTTGAGGTCCGTGTCGTCCCAGCGAGTGTCGGTCGACCCGGTGATCGGTTCATTAGGGGCCAATCAATATTGAGGGAGATTCCAATGAAGGCTCAGCCAAGCAAAATTGCGGCCCTGACGTTGTGTGTCGGACTGCTCCTCGGCGCACAACGTCCTGCTGTCGAATACCGGATCTGGGTCGGAGCGCCCCCGGACTCCATGAGTCTAGCTTTCGAGACGTATATATTCGACGCGACCTGGCAACAACGGTCGATCGCACAGGATGAGTGGATCTTGGCTCGGCGTTCAGGAAATCACATTCGTCTGCAGGCGAGGCCCGGCTGGTGGTGGTACTCGCGAGACGGAGCGTTTCAACGAAGCCCATGTGATTCGGGTCCGTTCCGATGGATCATGTCGCCGTCGGGCTCGGTATATGCCTGCGTCGATTCATATAACCCGAAGGTTGTTCTCCGTGTATTTCGTAGTAGCAACGGCCAATCACTTGCTACGATCAAATTGTCCGATGCGGACGTCGAAGGACGAAACGAGGTCGCATTTCTCGACGATACTCATGTATTGTATTCGCGAATCGATACTTCGTGCCCACGCGAAAGTAGTGACAGGCTTCCGCGTTCGATCGCCGAGCTCTCAATGGGAGGTCAGCCATCTCGCGGGATTGTCTCTCGGTGCGCGTCCGGCGTCATCGTTGGCACGCGGCATGTGGCGTACACCCGGGAGCGTAGTACGGCCTATGCTATTGATGGAGGCGCGTGGGTCAATCAAACGCTCTACGGTTTCGACGAACACGATGACCCAATCACGGATGACTCGGCGCCGATTCGGGACTTCAAGGCAAAGCATCCAGACCTGGCGATTTGGCTCATTTCTGTAGGACTAGCGCCGACGTAGTTATGCGTCATTCTGGTAATCGAGGCCAAAAGACCTCGATCCAGGTTACGAGTCGGAGCGCACCGCGAGGTTTCCCGCACGTCCGTCCGAACGGGTCGGCATTGCGACCAGTCGCCCGTCGGCTGGTAACGCGTTGCAGGAGGAATCGATGACCATACAGGCTGTTCGCACCGCGGTTGCCGCGGCGCTAAGTACGCTCGCGCTGAGCATCGCCGCGACGAGCGGCGTGCTCGCGGCCGGCATCTACGGCACGAACTTGGTCGTGAACGGCAACGCTGAAGCCGGTCCCGGTGCGCCCAGCAGTAGCGGCGTGATGAAGCCGCCGGGCTGGACCACGACCGGGCAGTTCACCGCGGTGAAGTACGGCGCCGCGGGTGGATTCCCGGACAAGACGTCACCTGGGCCGACCGATCGAGGCGCGAACTTCTTCGCGGGCGGCAACGCCCCAGTCTCGACCGCAACGCAAACCATTTCGCTCGCCGCGGGCGCCGCCGACATCGACAAGGGCAACGTGACGTATGTGTTCTCGGCATGGCTCGGCGGTTACTCGTCGCAGGACGACAACGCGAAGGTGACGCTCATCTTCAAGGGCGCAGACGGCGCGTCGATCGCGCAAACGCAGCTCGGTCCCGTTCTGGCAACGGAACGCAAGGGAGTCACCGGCTTTTTTGCGAGGAAGACGTCCGACGCTGTTCCGAAGGGCGCCCGTTCGGCGACGATCACGTTGACCATGACGCGGGCGGAGGGTACCTACAATGACGGCGAAGCCGACGACGTATCGTTGGTCCTCACCAAGTCGTAGAGCGGGCTGAAGGGCGCAGCCCGGCCTAGTGGATCTCCGGCTCGATCAGTTGCGGGCCGGGGCCGAGGATGTCGAAGTCGCAGCCCTCGTTCGCCTGCGTGACGTGCTGCGCGAAGATCGCGCCGTAACCGCGTAGCGCGCGCGGCGCGCTCGACGGACGCGCGCTGCGGCGCGCGGCAAGCACGTCGTCGGCAACGTCGAGGTGAAGGCGGCGCTGCGCGACGTCGAGCTCGATGATGTCGCCGGTTTGCACGCAGGCGAACGGGCCGCCGACGTACGCCTCGGGCGCGACGTGTAGGATGCAGGCGCCGTACGACGTCCCGCTCATCCGCGCATCGGAGATGCGCACCATGTCGCGAACGCCCGCTTTGACGAGCTTGAGCGGGATCGGCAGCATCCCCCACTCGGGCATTCCGGGGCCTCCTTGTGGCCCTGCGTTCTTGAGCACCAGGATATGGTCCGGCGTCACATCGAGGTCGTCGCGGTCGACCGCGGCCGCCATCTCGTCGTAGCTCTCGAACGCCAGCACCGGTCCGCGATGATGCAGCAGGCGCGGTTCGGCGGCCGAGGCCTTCATCACGGCGCCGTCGGGCGCGATGTTGCCGCGCAACACCACGGTTCCTCCCGGCGGCGAAACCGGGCGGTCGAGCGGTCGAATCGCGTCTTCGTTCCACACCTGCGCGCCGGCGATGTCGTCGCCGAGCGTCCGTCCCGAGACGGTGATGCACGAGAGGTCGAGGTGCGCCGACAGGCGCCCCAAGAACGCGCGCAACCCGCCGGCGTAGAAGAAGTCCTCCATCAGCAGCTGCCCCGACGGGCGAACGTTGGCGATCACCGGTACGCGGCGTGAGATCTCGTCGAAACGCTCGATGCTCAGCGGTATCCCCGCGCGCCGCGCGATCGCGACCAGATGGATGACCGCATTGGTCGATCCGCCGAGGGCCGCGTGCGCGACGATCGCGTTGTCGAGGGACGCTTCGGAGATGATGCGCTCGGGCGTGAGGTCCTGCCAGATCATCTCGACGATCCGGCGCCCTGACGCCGTGGCCATCCGCGCGTGTGCGGAGTCGGCGGCGGGGATCGACGATGCACCGGAAAGGGTGAAGCCGAGCGCCTCGGCCAGCGACATCATCGTGGCGGCGGTGCCCATCGTCATGCAGGTGCCGAACGAACGCGCGATGCCGCCCTCGATCTCGTGCCAATCCTCTTCGGTGATCAGTCCAGCACGCTTCTCGTCCCAGTACTTCCACGCGTCGGTCCCGGAGCCGAGAACTTCGCCGCGCCAGTTTCCGCGCAGCATCGGGCCGGCCGGCGCGAAGATCGCGGGGACGCCGGCCGAGATCGCGCCCATCAGCAGTGCGGGTGTGGTCTTGTCGCAGCCGCCTAGGAGCACGACGCCGTCGATCGGCTGACTGCGAATCAGCTCCTCGGTTTCCATCGCCAAGAAATTGCGATAGAGCATCGTGGTGGGCTTCATCATGTTCTCGGACAAGCTCATCGCGGGAAGCTCGAGTGGAAAACCGCCCGCCTCCCACACGCCGCGCTTCACCTCGTCGGCGCGCGTGCGCAGGTGCACGTGACAGGGGTTGAGATCGGACCACGTGTTGACGATGCCGACGACCGGCTTGCCGGCGAAGTCGTCGCGATCGTAGCCGATCTGCAGCAGCCGCGAGCGATGTCCGAACGACCGCAGCGTCGGCGTTCCCAGCCAGCGATGACTGCGCAGCTCCTCGGGACGTTTGCGCACCTTCAGCTCGCCGTCGTGCCGGCCGCTTGTTGCGCTAGCGATTGCTCGCGGAGCGCGTTCAGCGTCGTGCGCGGCGTGATCGCATCGGGATCGGTGCGCAGCTCGAGCAGCGCGGGCTTCCCGGCGGCGAGCGCGGCCTCGAACGCCGGCGCGAACTCTGCGGTCCGCTCGACGAGCGCCGCGTGGGCGCCGTACGAGCGCGCGTACGCGACGAAGTCGGGATTGCAGAGATCGGTCGCGATCACGCGCCCAGGATAGTGGCGCTCCTGGTGCATGCGGATCGTGCCGTACATTCCGTTGTTGATCACCAGTACGACGACGTTGACGCCGTACTGCATCGCCGTCGAGAGCTCGTGCCCGCTCATCGTGAAGCAGCCGTCGCCGGCGAACGCGACGACGATGCGCTCGGGATGGCGCAGCTTCGCCGCGATCGACGCAGGGAAACCGTAGCCCATCGCGCCGCTGGTCGGGCCGAGCCCGGTTCCGAACGCCTTGTAGCGAAAGAAGCGGTGCAGCCACGTGTTGTAGTTGCCGGCGCCGTTGCAGAGGATCGCGTCGTCGGGCAACCGTTCGTCGAGCCAGCGCACCACCTCGGCGAGATCGAGCTTTGCACCCGTTTGCGTCGGAATTCGCCACGCCTCGTAGTCACGCCGCGCTCCCGCGGTCCAGTCTGTCCACCTCGCTGCGTCGACCGGTTCGAGCGCGGCGGTCGCGCGGGCGAACGGCGCAGGTGCTGCATTGATCGCCAGATCGGTCTGATAGACGCGGCCGAGCTCGTCGGGGTCGGGATAGACGTGAACGAAGCGCTGCCGCGGACGCGGCGCTTCGATCAACGTGTAGCCGCTGGTGGGAACTTCGCTCAGTCGCGCGCCGACGGCGAGGATCAGGTCGGCCGATCGCACGCGCTCCGCGAGCGCCGGATTCGGCCCGATGCCCAGATCTCCGGCGTAGTGCGGGTCGCGGTTGTCGAACAGCGCCTGGCGTCGAAACGAGCACGCGACCGGGAGGTTGTTGCGCTCGGCGAACCGCCGAATCGCGCCCGCTGCATCCGCATCCCACCCGCTGCCGCCCAAGATCATCAGCGGACGTTCAGCCGCGGCGAGCATCGTCCGCAGCCGGACGAGATCGGCCGCGCCCGGCTTGGGAACGACGCGCGTCGCGGGACCCGGATCGCCGCCCTCGTCGATCTCCGCGGTCAGCACGTCTTCGGGCAGCGCCAGCACCACGGGGCCGGGCCGGCCGGAAACCGCGAGGTGAAACGCGCGCGTCATCAGCTCGGGGATGCGGTGCTCGTCGTCGATCTGCGCCGCCCATTTCGCGAGCCCGCCGAAGACCCGCGCGTAGTCGATCTCCTGAAACGCCTCACGGCCTTGCATCGCGCGGGCGACTTGACCGACGAGGAGGATCATCGGCGTCGAGTCCTGTTTCGCCGTGTGCACGCCGATGCTCGCGTGCGTCGCACCGGGTGCGCGCGTGACGAGACAGATCCCGGGGCGACCGGTGAGCTTCCCGTATGCCTCGGCCATGTTCGCGGCTGCCGCTTCGTGACGGCACGAAATTACGCGTACGCCGGGCACGTCGTACAGCGCGTCGAGCACGGCGATGTAGCTCTCGCCGGGGACGCAGAACACCGTGTCGACGCCGTTTGCTACGAGGGAGTCGACGATCGCCTTACCACCGGATCGCATCGCTGTTGTTTCCGGGGTACCGGGAACCATGTTCCTCTTTTTCAGCAACCGGCTGGGCTGCGTGGGCTCGCTCGTCCTGTCGGTGATCGCGACGGTGGTGCTCGTCCTGATCTTCCGCGCATGCAACCACGTCTAGTGTGTGTTCGGCCCTGGGCCGAGCCACACTCGCGTTCGGCCTGCGGCCGATCCGCACGAAACTCGCGCCGAGGTTGCTCCGCGCGCTCCACGTGCGCCGGGGGGTTCGGCGCCGCCGTGGCTGAAGCCCCGGACGCGGCCCGGGCCTCTAGGTGTCGCCTTTGCGGAAGAGGTTGTGCAGCAACAAGGCGTCGATCACGAACAGGATGGCGATGATCGCCGCGATCACGAGCGTGACGGTCTTGACGATGCCCCACAGGAGTCCCATGGCGAGCAGTTTCCCACTTTGGAAGCGGACACAACGATGACCGACGGACGACTCGCCGGCAAGACCGTGCTGATCACTGGTGGGGCGAGCGGGATCGGCCTGGCGACGGCGGAGCGCGCTCTCGCGTGCGGGGCGCACGTCGCGATCGGGGACGTCGACGCCGCGGCCGGCGAGCGCGCGGCGCGCGAGCATCCGGGCCTGCACTTCGTTCGGTTGGACGTGACCAGCGACGCGAGCTGGGAACAAGCCGTCGACGACGTCCGAACGCGGTTCCGGCGGCTCGACGGCCTCGTGAACAGCGCCGGGATCTTCATCATCGGCGATGTCGAGCGGCTCTCGCTGGACGATTGGCGTCGCACGATGGCGGTCAATGCCGACGGCGTGTTCCTGGGCTGCCGCCACGGGGTGCGGGTCATGAAAGACCACGGCGGCTCGATCGTCAACCTCTCGTCGGTCAGCGGGATCGTCGGTGGTCACAACGTGGTCGCCTACAACGCGTCCAAAGGCGCAGTCCGGCTGCTCACAAAGTCGGTCGCGCTGCACTGCGCGAAGGAGCGGTACGGGATTCGCTGCAACTCGGTCCACCCGACTTTCGTCGACACGCCGATGTATCAAGCGACGCTCGCGCTCTCGCGCAATCCCGAGAAGATGCGCGCCGCGCTGACGGCGCAGGTTCCACTCGGCCGCGTCGCACAGCCGCGCGAAGTCGCCGACGCGATCGTCTACTTGCTCAGCGACGAGTCCGCGTTCGTCACCGGCTCCGAGTTGGTGATCGACGGCGGCCTGAGCGCGCAGTAGCCGCCGGTTGCATGGTGCTCGCGACCACGGCGGCGTAGAAGACGAGATGACGAAGACACTGGAATCGACGGTCGCGCTCGTGACGGGCGCCAGCTCCGGGATCGGCGAGGCGACGGCAAGGGCCCTGGCAGCGCACGGCGCCCGCGTAGCGATCGTGGCGCGCCGGGGCGATCGGCTCGAGGCGCTCGCCGCCCGGATTCGTGCGGACGGCGGCGAGGCGCTGGCTCTCGAGGCCGACGTGACGGACGAGGCGCGAGCGCGCGACGCCGTCGAGAAGACGGTTGCAAAATTCGGCCGGCTGGACACGCTGGTCAACAACGCCGGCGTCATGCTGCTCGGTCCGATCGTCGGCGCCGACGTGACCGAATGGCAGCGCATGCTCGACCTCAACGTCGCCGGACTCATGTATGCGGCACATGCGGCGCTACCGCATTTGCTGCGGGCGGCGAGCGACGCCCCGCGCAATGTCGCGGACCTGATAAACGTCAGCTCGATCGCCGGCCGCGCCGCGCGCGCCGGCGCCGGCGCGTACAACGCGAGCAAGTTCGCGGTGAACGCGTTCAGCGAATCGCTGCGCCAGGAGATCACCAAGAAGCACGTGCGGGTCTGCGTCGTCGAGCCGGGCTACGTCGAGTCGGAGCTGCGCGGCCACAACCGTCCCGAGATCCAAGAGCAGATGGCCAAGAACCTGGTGATCGACGATCCGCTGCAGCCCGACGACATCGCCGACGCGATCGCCTACGTCGTCACCCGCGCTCGTCACATCGCGATCAACGAGATTCTCATCCGTCCCACCGAACAGGAGCGTTGACGCTTACGACGTTCGGAAGCGGTGAAACGTTTCCGGTCGAAGCCGTCCGAAGACGAACCCGGCCAAGGTACCGGCGAGCGTGAAGAACAGAATCGCCCACGGAAACGCAGCCACGACGTCTCCACGGCTGTTCGCCAAGACGTAGACCTGCGGCATGACGTGCGTGGAGAGCAGGTCTCCGACGGCGCAGCCCGCGACGGTGCCGGCGATTCGCAGGGCGGCTTGTAGGCCGGCCTGCCGGCGCCCGGCGGTGAGCGCTCCCCAGCGCTGGTGCAGCCCGACGGCCAGCATGACGCACAGCATGCCGTAGCTCAACACGAAGAACCCAAAGTAGAGTCGCGACGCGACGATGCCCTCGGCGAGGGTCGGCACGAAGTGCACGTACAGTTGAAGCGAGAAAATCTGCAAGATCAGACTCGCCAACGCGATGAAATTGCAGGTGACCGTCAGGCGAGTCGGCTCGAAGTAATGCTCGAAGATGACGAAGTGCAACCACCAAAAGCGCACGACGAGCACGAACGTCACCAGAAAGGCGATGATCCCCAATGGGCGCTGAACGAAGTCGATGACGTGCACCGGGATGACGAGACTGAGGGTGAGCTGCGCGAGGCTGAAGCCGATGACGATGTCGGAGAACGCCTCGAGGCGGTGGGTTACGCGTTTACGCCGCTCGGCGGTTTCTGCAGGCAGCGCGGACATCGAAGGAGGCAGAGCGATCAGCTCAGCCTGCGGGCCAGGCCTCCGGCCCAGCGGTACATTCCGATGACGACGACGACGAAGGCGATGCCGCCGATCCATGTCGCGGCCGTCTGAAAGTCGTCTCCGGCGACGGCGAACGGTGTGCCCTTGTTCGAGAACACGATGATCGCCGAGAGCACGATTCCGAAGAGGCTCTCGCCGACGATCAGCCCCGAGGCGAGCAGGATCCCGAGCCGCTTGGCGACGTCGCCGTTCGGCTTATTCGCGACCCAGTCGTTGTAGAGCTTGCCGGCGACGGCACCGACGACCACCATGAACGTCACGGCCATCGGCAGGTAGATCCCGAGCGCGACCGCGAGCGGCGGAAACTGTCGCCGCACCGTGCGGCGCAAGATCTCGTCGATCGCAACGATGACCAGGCCGATGAGCGCACCGATTCCGATGAGGTTCCAGTCGAGTTTGCCGGCGATCACGCCGTTCGCAAGCGCGGAGATCAGCGTCGCCTGTGGTGCCGCGAGAGCCTGCGAGGTGACGCCGTGCATCGGGGACCCGGCGAAGCCGTAGGCCTGGTTCAGCAGGTTGAGGACAGGCGGGATCGTGATGGAGCCGAAGATGACGCCGATCACCAGCGCGACCTGCTGTCGCCACGGCGTCGCGCCGACCAACTGCCCGGTCTTGAGGTCCTGCAGGTTGTCGTTCGAAATCGTCGCGACGTTGATGATGATCGCGGTGACGAACAGCGCGAACGCGACGAGTGCTTTCGCCGCGTTCGCGTCGCCCGGATGCGTCAGCAGCAACAGCAGGAGCGAAGCCCCCAGAACCGTGAGGATCCCGAGCCCCGAAACCGGCGAGTTCGAGGATCCGATCAACCCCGCCATGTAGCCGCAGACCGCCGCTACGAAGATTCCCGCGATCACGATGTAGACGAGCCCGCCGATGACCAGCGGGACGGCAGCGCCCGCCAGCGGCGTGCCGGCGAGAAACGCGCCGAGCAGCACGGCAAGCGGAATGAGGCAAAGCACGCTCACCGCGATGACGATGTTGAAGGGGATGTCGCGCTCGGTGATCGGCAGCGCATCGTTTCCGGCCGCGGTGCGCGCGCGCGACGCGGCGAGCGAGGATATCACACCGCCGACGACCGGCTGCGCCAGCCGCCCCAGCGACCACAACGCGGCGACGCCGATGGCGCCGGCGCCGACAAAGCGCACCTGCGTGTGGAACACGGCGCCCGCGACGGTCGCAGCGTCACCAACCGCGGGATGGAGAGCGGAAAAGGCGGGGACGAGGATCACCCAGGCGATGACGATGCCGGAGAACATCGCGATCCCGACGGTAATCCCGACGAGATGTCCGATACCGAGCAGCGCGAACGAGAGGCCGATGTCGAAGCCCGAGACCGTCGCGACGCCCGCCCGGCCGTAGCCGATGAGGTCGCTGGCGAAGACGCGCATTGCGATTACCACCGCGAACGCCGTGCTGATGATCGAACCCCACACCACGGCCGCAAAGCCCGCGCGGTTCTCTGCGAGCGCGGCCGGGCTCGCCGTGCCGGCCTCCCCGCCGGAACCGACCTCCAACACCTCCGCGGCCGCGACGCCTTCCGGGTACGGCAGATCGCTGCCGGTTACCATCGCGCGCCGCAGCGGGACGCTGTACATCACGCCCAAGATCCCGCCGACGACGCAAATACCGAACGACGCCCAGAACGGAAAGCCCGTCCACCAGCCGACCATCACCAGGCCCGGCAGCACGAAGACGATCGACGAGAGCGTGCCGGCCGCCGACGCGATCGTCTGGACGATGTTGTTCTCCCAGATCGTCGCATTGCGGAAGAGCGTCCGGAGAACGGCCATCGAGATGACGGCCGCCGGTATGGACGACGCGAACGTCAACCCGGCCTTGAGGCCGAAGTACACGTTGGCGGCGGTAAAAACCAGCGTGATCAGAGCGCCGAGGACGATACCGCGGGCGGTCAGCTCGAGCCGGCGATCGTCGTTGGTCCGCGTGCCCGTCCCCGTCGTCACGTGCGCGACTGCTTGCGCCTCAGCGCGCGCTTCGCGGCGTCGTAGATCGCCGAGACACCCATCTTGTACTCCTCGACCAGCTCTTGCGGGTTGCCCGATTGGCCGAAGCGGTCCTGGACACCGATGAACTCGATGGGCACGGGGTGCTGCGCGGCGAGGATCTCGGCGACGCGCGAGCCCATGCCGCCGTGCACCTGGTGTTCCTCGACGGTCACCACCGCGCCGCAGTCGCGCGCCGCCGCGACGACCGCCGCCTCGTCCATCGGTTTGATCGTGTGGTTGTTGACCACGCGGCACTCGATGCCGTCCTCGCGTGCGAGCCGGTCGGCGGCGACCAGCGCGTTGTACACGAGGATGCCGCACGCGACGATCGCCACGTCGCTGCCGTCGCGGAACGTCTGTGCTCGGCCGACCTCGAACGGCGTGGCGTCGGTGGTGATCACCGCCGACTCCGCCCGCGCAAAGCGCAGGTAGGTCGGACCGAAGCGTGCAGCAACCGCGAGCGTCGCCTGTTTGGTCTGGACGGAATCGCACGGGACGATCACCGTCATCTTCGGGATGACCCGCATGATCGCGATGTCCTCGACCGCTTGGTGCGTGGCACCGTCGGGGCCGACGGAGACGCCGGCGTGCGCGCCGGCGATCTTCACGTCCATCTCGTTGAGCGCCATTGTCGTGCGGACTTGCTCCCACGAACGGCCGGGGTTGAACATCGCGTAGCTGGCGATGAACGGGATCTTGCCGGTTGCGGCGAGCCCCGAGGCCATCGCGACGAGCATCTGCTCGGCGACGCCGATCTCGATGTAGCGCGACGGGAACGCCTTCTTGAACGCCTCCATGCGCGTCGACTCCGAGAGGTCTGCGCAGATCGCGATGACGTTCTCGTCGCGCCGCCCCGCCTCGACCAGACCCTCCCCAAAACCGTTACGGGTCGGAACTTGCTTGACCGCCGCGGGATCGGCATAGTCGATCAGGTGCATCGCGGCCGCCGCCGCGTTGCTCAGGCTCGCGCTAGCCACGGTTCGCTCCGATCAGTTCGCGCGCGGCGTGCAACTCGCGCAGGGCCGTCTCGGCCTCCTCCGGTTTGGGCGGCTTGCCGTGCCACAGGTAGTCGCCTTCCATGTAGGACACGCCCTTGCCCATCAGGGTGTGCGCGATGATGACCTGCGGTTTCCCCTTGACCGCCTTCGCGCGCTCGACGGTTTCGATGAATGCGCCGATGTCGTTGCCGTCGCACTCGAAGACTTCCCAGTTGAAGGCGCGGTACTTGTCGGCCAACGGTTCGAGCGGCATCACGTCTTCGGTGCTGCCGTCGATTTGTATGAAGTTGCGGTCGACGATGCAGGTCAGGTTGTCGAGCGAGAATTTGGCCGCGGTCATCATCGCTTCCCAATGCAGTCCGCACTGGTGCTCGCCGTCCGAGGTGACGACATACACGCGCCAATCGGCGCCGTCCATCTTCGCGCCCAACGCCATTCCGGTGCCTTGCGCGAGGCCTTCGCCGAGCGGACCGGAGGTGGTTTCCAGACCCGGCAAGCTCACCCGCTCCGGATGCCCTTGCAGCCGCGTCCCGAATTGCCGTAGCGTCAGCAGTTCTTCGACCGGAAAATAGCCCGCGTAGGCCATCGCGCTGTAGCGCACCGGCGCGATGTGGCCGCACGAGAGCAACAGGCGATCGCGCTCGGGCCAGTCGGGATTCTTCGGATCGTGCCGCAGCAGCTCGAAGTACATGGCGGTGAAGACATCGGCCATGTCGAGCGAACCGCCCGAATGGCCCGAGCCCGCCGCGAGCAGCGACCGGATGATGCCTTGGCGCACGTCGTTCGCGTGCTCCGCGAGCGCGTCTAGGCGTTCCGGCGACAGAGATGCCATCCGGGCGGATTATCGCCGTTCCGCAGCCGGAGTCCTCGATGGCCGGCCGCCCGCTCGACCCGCGGCGAAGCGCGCGGAGCCGCCGGATGTCGGGATCCGGCGGCTCCGTGACGGGGTTCGTTCGCCGGGGCGGCGGCGATCAGCCCACCGGCGCCGGAGGGGGTGATGCCGGGACGTAGACCGGCACCGGATCGATACCGTGGATTGCGAGATCGCCACCCTCCACGTCACCATCGCTAGCGCGCAGCGGGAAGACGAACGACACGATCTTGAGCACGATGAACGTGCCGATGATGTTCCAGACGATGATCACCAGCGCGGCGAGGAACTGAGTCCACACCTGCTTGGGGTTGCCGTAGATCAAGCCTGTAACGTTGACCGGCGACGTTTTCTTGTCGCTGCTCAGGTACTCGATCATGTTCGGGTTCGCGAACAGCCCGACGCTGAGCCCGCCCATCAAACCTGCGACGCCGTGCGTGTGCAACACGCCGAACGTGTCGTCGACTTTTTGGAAGAGCGCCATTTTGCCGACTTTGTTCAAGGTGAACCAGACGACGACCGAGGCGAGGAGTCCGGTGAAGATCGCTCCGAAACCGTCGACGTAACCGGCGGCCGGCGTGATCGCCACGAGTCCGACGATCATCCCGTTGATCATCGAGACGGCCGACGGCTTACCCAGCGCGAACATGTCGAGGACTAGCCAGACCAACAGCGCGACCGCAGTCGCGATGTTCGTGTTCAGCACGGCGGCCGCCGCGTCGGCGTTCGCGAAGTACGGGTCGCCGCCGTTGAAGCCGTTCCATCCGAGCCACAGGAGCCCGGCACCGGCCAGCGCGACGATCAGGTTGTTCGGATCGAAGCTCGTGCGGTCTTCGAGCAGCCGTGGACCGACCATTGCAGCCGCGACAAACCCGGAGACGCCGGCGGCCAAATGGATGACGTATCCGCCCGAGTAGTCGACGGCGCCCATCGCTGCCAGCCAGCCGCCGCCCCACAGCATGAACGCGCCGACGGTGTACACCAGCGAGCTCCACAGCGGCACGAACAACATCCAGGCTTTGAAGTTCATTCGACCGAGCACGGAGCCCGCGATGAGCAGCGGCGTGATCGCGGCGAACACGAACTGGAAATAGATCATCGCCGAACCGGCGAAGCGCAGCGGCGGGAATCCGCTGCCGGCCAGCGGGATGGCAGCCTGCCCCGTCTCGCCGACCGCGTCGATCGCCGGATGCGGGATCCCGACTATCTGTGAGAGGATCCCCGGTCCCAGTGTTGCCGGGTTGCCGAAGCCCATGTTGTAGCCCCACAGGACCCAACAGAGCAGTACGATCGAGAAGGCATAGAAGCACATCACGGCCGAGTTGAGAGCCCACTTTTTCTTGACCAGGCCGGCGTAGAGAATCGCCAGACCGGGGATGCTCTGCATTCCGACAAAGGTCGCGGCGGTCAACTGCCACGCCGTGTCGCCGGAATTCAAGAAGCTCGGCGCGGGGATATATGGGTTCACGTCGGCCAAGAGCGAAAACACACGTGCCTCCTTGGCAGCGTTGAGGAACTCTCACCGTAGAGTGCTGCGGGACCCCCGCGCACTCGACAAGCGCGTAACGAAATCGGGTGCGGGCACTCCATCCGGCTAAGGTTTTCGCCGGGGCGAGGAGTTGGGTCCCCGAGTGCAAACCCCCGGCGCAAGATGTCTAACGAACTACGTGATTTCTTGTCGCTGCCCTATGCCAAACTCGAAGATTTGAACCTCGCTGCCAAGGCGCAGCGCAGAGACCGCGTGCCGCTCGGCAAAGTGCAGGAAGACCGGCTCAAATACCTGACCGACGAGAAGAGCATCAAGGCCGTGACGGTGCTGTTCACCGATCTCGAAGGCCGGCTGCACATGCTCGACTACGACAAGAAGTTCTTGCTCAAGTCGGCCGACAACCTGACGTTCGACGGGTCGTCGATTCGCGGGTTCACGCCGCAACGTGAGAGCGACTTGCGTCTGGCTCTCGATTGGAACGCGTTCTATTGGGCGCCGTCCGATATCTTCGGCGCCGGCAAGGTGCTCGTGTTCGGAGACGTGCTCGATCGCGACGGCGGTCCGTTCTCGGCCGACATTCGCGGCATCCTCAAGAAGTTCTCCAAAGAGTGCTACGAACGCGACGGGTACACGCTCAACGCGGCCAACGAGATCGAAGGCTTCGTGTTCCAGGGCCTCGACGCCGAACAGTGCTATCACGAGACGGGGAAGTTCGAGTACGTCAACACCGGCGGCTACTATCATTCGCTGCCCGGCGACGCACTGCGCACCTTCATCGACTCGGTCGCCGAAGTGCAGCGCGCGATGGGCTTCGAGAACGAAAAGGATCACCCCGAGGTCGCACCGTCGCAGTTCGAGATCAACTATAGCTACGGCGAGGTCGTCGCCGCAGCCGACACGATCCAGCTCTACAAGCTCATCTGCCGTCAGGTCGCGACGTTGTCGGGGATGACGGCGAGCTTTCTCCCCAAGCCGGTCGTCGGCGTCAACGGCAACGGGATGCACACGAACGTCTCGATCTCGAAGGACGGCAAGAATCTGTTCTGGGACCCGGACGGGGACGAGAAGGTCAGCCCGATGGCGTGGCAATTCGTCGACCGCATTCTGAGCCAGGGCCGCGACCTGTGCTTGGCGTTCAACAGCAGCGTCAACGCCTACCGCCGGCTCGACCCGCATTTCGAAGCGCCCAACCAGATCAAGGCCTCGGCGGTCGACCGCGGCTCGATGATCCGCATCCCGATCGGCAACGAGCGCAGCGCGCGCGTCGAGGTGCGATCGGTGGCGCCGGACGCGAACCCGTACATGGTGATGCTCGGCGTCTTCAAGACGGGCCTCGAGGGGAGCGTCAGCGACGTCGAAAACTTGCGTCAAGCGAGCCGCTATCTGCCCGACAACATCTACGACGCGATGGACGATTTTCGCACGTCGCGGTGGACGACCGCGTTACTGGGCGACGAGGTGAAGGGACGCTACGTCGATCTCAAGCAGGCCAGCGCCGATCGCTGCCCGCGCCTGTTGGGGACGTTCGTGAAGGCACAAGAAGTGCAGTACCACCACGAAGTCTACAACCAGTACCTCTGGAACCTGTTCTAGGCAGGCATCCGGGGTGGTGGGTGTGCTGAATTGCTCACCGTATCCTGGGAATGCGCTGTGCAGTCCATTGTTGCGTTCTGGGTACGAACGTAGGCATGAAACTTGGCATCGTTCGAATCAGTCTGGCCGCTGCGGCCATCGGCACGCTGACGACCACTGCGCTTCCTCAACCAGCTGTCGCGGATACCACGTCGACCGCGCTCATTGCCGGGGCCGCCGCGTTGATCGTCGGCACCCTCATCTACGACTCCAACCGTCGTCAGTACTATTACCCGCGCGGCAACCAGCGCGTGTATGTCAACAACAATACCGCCGCCTACTACCGGAACCACGGCGGTCGCTATCGTGGGCCCGAGGGTCGTATGCACGGTAGCCAGTACCAGGACAACCGCGGGCAACGCCACTAAGTTCGAAGCGCCGTAGTCGGCGAGTACTTGCCTCCTCGCCGGTCGCACGCGGCCGGCGAGGGAACCGTCTATCGGCGCAGGTAGGCGTCGCTTCCGTTGAGCCAGTCTTCGCGCGGCGGCGAGAAGATGTCGATGTCGATCGTGTCTTCGAGCGCTTCCGCGGAGTGCGGAAGATGCGGTGGGATGACCAACACTTCGCCCGCGCGCACGGTGACCTCGCGGTCGCCGTCTGCGCCGAGCTTGAAGTGCAGCGCGCCCTGCGTGATGTAGGTGATCTGCTCGTTATGATGCGAGTGCTGCGGCACGAGCTCGCCCTTGCCCAGCCGCACCTCGGCGATCATCATCGACGTGCCGGTGATCATGCGGCGCGTGATCGTCCCCTTGAGCGGCTCGGCGTCGAGGTCGTCCCAGCGGTAGTGAGTGGGGGCGTTGGTGTCGATCATGGCGGCAGGTCCTCGCATCGAGTGAGGCGCTGAGGCTTGACGCTGCGCGGCAGGCGCTCCTGCGCGTGTCGGCCGGTCGTAAAGATTTCCTGTGCCAGGGAATTACGAGCCCTCTCCCAGCCTTCGCGCCGATAGGTCCAGCGTCGGGCGCAAAAAAAGACGCCCGACGCAGACACGCCACAAGGGAGACGACCAGCGATGAGCTTCGGTGTCCAGGGAGTCAACGATCCGCTCGCAGCGGCACAACAAAGCGGTTCCGCGAGCACGAGCCTGCTACCGTTCGCGAACTTGAACCTCAGCTCGGACCAGCGAACGCAGGTCCGGTCGATTCTGAGCAATGCGAAGAGTCAGGGCACGAGCGAGGCGCAGGTGCAGAGCCAGATCGCGGCAGTCCTCACGCCGCAGCAGCAGCAGACCCTGCAGAGCGACCTGCAGCAAGGACAAGGAAGCTCCGCGGGGCACCACCATCATCAGCATGGCGGCGATTCCAGCGCGGCGGGCTCGACGACGCCGTCGACGTCGGCCTCTTCGGTCGACCCCTGGGACCCTACGCAACCGGCATCGTCGTAAAGCGCGGGCTTCCCCGCGACGGGCGGCGTGAGCTCGGAGTCCGGCGGCCCTGGGGAGATCGCCCGGCTGGTCGACGTCGTGAGCCGCAATCCGCGCCAATTCGGTGCGCTCATGCGGCTCGGGACGCTGCTCGCGGAGGGCGGAAACGCGCCCGCCGCGCGCACCGTCTACGCACAGGCGGTACGCGAGCATCCGGGCGTTGCCGGGCCGTACGTGTGCCTGGGAACGCTGCTCGTCGACGCCGGAAACCACGCCGAAGCGGTGCGTCTGTTCGAAGCTGCGCTCGCGCTCGACCCGCAGAACCGGGAGGCGCAGCGCGGCCTCGCCGTGGTGCACGAGCGCGAGGATGACGTCGACGCGGCGGAGCGCGTCTGGCAGCGCGCATTTCCCGGTGGCTCGCTCGAAACGTCGGCGTATCGCGGCGACGATGTGGCGATTCGCGTGCTCTATCTCACCTCGGCGGTCGGCGGCAACATCCCGATGCAGCACGTGTTCGACCCGCGGCTGTTCGAGGTGACGACGTTGATCGCCGAATCGGCGCCGCGGGACGTCACACTGCCGCCGCACGACGTCATCTTCAACGCGGTCGGCGACGCCGACCGGTGCGAGCGCGCTCTGGCGGCCGCGTCGCGGATCGTCGCGGCGACCTCGGCGCCGGTCGTCAACGACCCGGCGCGCGTTCGCGAAACGACGCGGCTGCGCAACGCGGCGCGCCTGGCAACGCTGCCCGATGTCGTGACGGCGCGCACGGCGGAGTTTCCGCGCGGTGATCTCGCCGCGCCGAGCGGCGCCGCATCGCTCGAAGCGGCAGGCTTTGGGTGGCCGGTGCTGCTGCGCAGTCCGGGCTACCAAACCGGCGAGCATTTCGTTCGGGTGGCCGGCCCGTCCGATCTGCCGGATGCGCTCGCCAACCTGCCGGGTGCGACGCTGCTGGCGATCGCCTACGTCGACAGTCGCAGCGCCGACGGCGCGTTCCGCAAATATCGCGTGATGACGATCGGCGGGCGGCTCTATCCGATGCACTTGGCGATATCACCGGAGTGGAAGGTGCATTACTTTCGCGCCGCGATGGCGGAGCGGCTCGATCATCGCGAAGAAGAAGCCGGATTTCTGGCTGACACGCACGGTGTGCTCGGTGCGCGCGCCGTCGCCGCGCTCGAACGCGTTGCGGTATTGCTCGGGGTCGACTACGGCGGGATCGACTTCGCGCTGCGACCGGACGGCCGCGTGCTCGTGTTCGAGGCGAACGCAACGATGGTGATCGTCCCGCCCGATGCCGATCCGCGGTGGGACTACCGGCGCGCGGCCGTCACGCGAGCGCTGGAGGCGGCGCGCAGCGTGCTCATCTCGCGCGCGCGCCGCGGCTAAGCGCGGGCTTCCCGCGGCGCGAGCAGCGCCGACGCCGATGCTTGCGTAGCGACGATCAGTGCGGAGCTCACGTCCCGCGTGGAGCACGCCGGTGAGGCCGTCAGCCACGATTCGAGCAACGCGAGCTGCCCGGCGGCGAGCTGCGCTGCTATCATTCGCAGCGGCACGATCGGCGCGGCGCGGCGCGAGCGTCGTGCCGCAGCCGTCAAGCGCTCTTCGATGAGCTCGCCCAAGAAAACCGACATCAGGCGGCGCGCCGTTCCGCCCAGCATGACCCGTGCCAGTCGCCGGTTGTCCCAGAAGTGTGCCAGGACGCGCTCGACGTGGGCAGGTTGCGCGGCGTCGCCCGCGGCGCCGGCGAGCACGCCGAGCAACGGCGTCATGGCCTGGCGCAACAGGTCATCCTTGCTCTCGAAGTGCTCGTAGAACGTCGAGCGCCCGATATCGGCCCGCGCGATGATGTCGCGTACGGTGACCGGATGGTAGCCGCGCGCGAGAACGAGCTCGTTGAACGCGACCAATAACGCTTGACGCGTTCGCTCCACCCGTCGATCCGGCTTCACGGAATGGGTCACTGCTGATCTCCTGATTTCCGGACATCTCGTCGTTCGTGTCCGGAAGCGGACATCGACGACGCTGCGCCCGTCGCTGCGAAGGTTCGATTTGCTACGCTAGCGCCGCTTCCAACCGATGAGGTGATCCAGCGTGCTACAAGGACGATCCGCTCCCTCCCCCGCCACCGCGCCGAGCGGGTTCGCCGCGGGCGTCATCATTGCGGTAAGTGCGGGGTTGACCATCGTTGCACTCTCGCATCATCCGACGATCGCACACCGGGAGCCGTCCGCCGCCATCGCGGACGTCGTGCGATTCGCAGCGACCGATCGAATCGTGCACGGTGCCATGATCGCGATCATGGGCGCGCTCCTGTTCTCATTGTGCGTATTGTCGATTCGCCGGGATCTGCGCGACCAATCCGTGCTCGCGGCGCTCGTCGCGTTCGCGATCGGGGCGGTAGCCTTGATCGGTGCGGCGCTCCTCGACGGGTTCGTCGTCCCGAGCATCGCGACGACCTACGCGGCAGCGCCGCCGAGCGCGATGCCAGGAGCGGTCGCGCTGCTGCGATTTTGCGGCGCGACGATCCAGGCGGCCAGCATGTTGGGGACCGTGGCCGTCTCCGTCGCAATCCTGCTCTGGTCGATCGGCTTGGTGCGGTCGGCCGGCGTGCTCCGGACGACCGGGATCGTCGGGGTGCTGGTGGCGGCGCTTCCCGCGGTCGTCTTCGCAGTGGGCGGCAGCACGTTGACCCCGCACCTGCGGGGACTATATACTTGACGCACCAGCCCTAAAAATGGTATGCTTGGCGCATGGACGCGCCAAAGACCCTGCTGGAAGCGGTCACGTTTTTCGCCGACGAAGATCGCGCGCACAAGTTTGCTGTCGAGCAGCGTTGGCCTTACGGCGTAGCGTGCCCGCGTCCTGGTTGCGGTGTGGCGAACCCGCAGTATATCGCCACGCGCAAACTGTGGCGCTGCAAAGAGTGCAAGCGGCAGTTTACGGTTCGCGTCGGAACGATCTTCGAAGATTCGCCGCTTCCCTTCAGCAAGTGGCTTCCGGCGGTTTGGTTCCTCACGAACACGAAGAACGGCACGTCATCGTGTGAACTAGCGCGCGCTCTCGGCGTCACGCAGAAAACGGCGTGGTTTATGCTGCATCGTGTTCGCGAAGCGATGGGCACCGGAGAGTACGCGGAGAAGCTTTCCGGCTACGTCGAAGCGGACGAAACCTACATCGGTGGGAAGGCGAAAAATAAGCAGGCGCGCCCGTACACGCACCAGGCCGAGGGCGGTCACCGTCGTCGTAGTAAGGGACCGAAACACGGAAAGGCTATCGTCCTGGGGATGATCGAGCGGTACGGCGGCAAGGTTCGCGCCATGACGATCAATCAGACGACGGGCGCGTACCTGCAAGCCCGCGTCCGTGCGAATGTCGAGGCGGGGTCAACGGTCTACACGGACGCCCATGGCGGCTACAATAGGCTGAACCAGGATTATACCCACTACGTCATCGACCATATGGTGCGCTACGTCGAAGGCCACGTCCATACGAATAACATCGAAAACTTCTGGTCGTGCCTCAAAAGGACGCTCGCCGGAACGTATATCTCCGTTCGCCCATTTCACCTCGACGCGTACGTGGACGAGCAGGTGTTCCGCTTCAACGAGCGCGAGGATAATGACGGCGGGCGCTTCGCGAAAACGCTCAAGGGCACCGATGGTCGCAGGCTGACGTACAAGGCACTTATCAGCGCGAACCCGGACGGCAAAACGGTACGCGCGTCTGGACCGCGCCGCGTTAGCAAGTCGCGTCACGATGCGCAGCGGAATCCGATCATCTAGTGTGCTCTCTTGACGAGAAGGGCGGTCGTGTCCAATGAAAGACGATCGCGTAACCCTCGAACTGAAGGGCACCGTACCGCTCGACTTATTCGCCACGGCGATGTCGGGCTTCGCCGGGCTCATCAATGCGCTAACCGCAGAGGTCGCGGCTGGCGTGAAAGTCGATTGGGTTGTTGACGAGCTGAGCGCCGGTAGCGCGTTCGCTTCGTTTGCGGGCGAATCGACCGACACGGCAGCGGTTCACCGCATTGTCAATGCCTACGAAACCACAGGTTCCGCCCTCAGAAAAGGCGAGCCCATTCCATACTCGGAGCGTGTGCGCCAGGAGGCTAGCAAAATAACGGGGTTGCTAAACGGCAAGGTGACCGAGATACGGTTTCAGGAAATCCCCGTCTCTACGCCCCATGATGGCGGGGCGCAGTCCGCCGTTGCGGACGAGACGAAGCCCATCGTTGCGTTGGGCGCCGTGGAGGGGGTTGTTCAGACCGTTACGAGCCGCCACGCTCTCCGCTTCACGTTGTATGATACGGTCAATGATAAGGCTGTTAACTGCTTCCTCAATCCGGCGCAGCACGACATGATGGCCGAGTATTTCGACAAACGCGCCATCGTCCAAGGTCTTGTCACGCGGAACGCAGTGACAGGCCGGCCGACCGAGATTCGGCATATTTCGAAAGTCGAGCTAGTCGAAGGCCCGACTGACTATCGCCGAGCGCGCGGCGTTCTTTCTAGCTACTTAATCACCGATGAACTACCTGAGGTCACCGTAAGACGGAATCGCGATGCCGACTAAAAAGCGGGTGTATTGGGATGCGTGCGTTTTCATTTCTTACTTTGATAAAACGCCAAGCCGGATCGTCACGATAGACGACCTTCTCGCCCAAAGTAAGAGCGGGGACTTAGAGATCGTCACCTCTACCCTCTCAATCGTCGAGGTAGCGTTCAACATCGCGGAACGTACGGCGGGACTTATCCCGCAGGTCGTCGCCGATATGGATGCGTTCTGGAGGGACACGGACGTGGTAACGCTCATTGAACCGAGCGTCCCGATCGCGCGGCAAGCGCGGAGCTTGATACGGTACGCGATGGACAACAAGCTAAAGAAGATACGTTGCCCGGACGCTACGCACTTGGCTTCGGCGCAAAACACGGGTTGCGTCGAAATCCATTCCTACAACTTTGCCGACTTTGACTACCTAAAAGGTCACACGGGGATTCCCGCGATGGACCCGTACCTAACCCAAACGAGCCTGGGGCTGCCGCCTGCGCCGCCACCAGGGACGGGAGGGACGACCTGAGCACAGAAGGGCGAGGTATGGCCCGAACAGAGCCGGACGACGACGCAACGCCTGAGACAATGCTAGAGCGAACAGCCGCAGCGATGCGTGGCCTATTCGCGGTGCCAAAGGAAGCGGTCACTCCCACGAAGCCTAAGCGACCGAAGAAGAAAGCGCGCGCTGCGCGAGGTCGCAAGAAAAAATAGCACGCCCTAAGGTTGCGGGGTCGCCGCTCGCGGTGGTATAACTCGGGGCCGCAGAGCGTTCAAAACGCGGCGCGGGGTTTCTCGCCGCCGCCTCTCCCACAGTTTGCGAAACCTCTCGCAATCGCTGTTCGTGACTCCCTCAAACGTACCGTCCAGGTTTACGTTTAGGAGCGCGGTTTCAGGGCCTACCGTGCGGGCCGCCTCCGACATTAGTTTTGCTTCCAGGATGCGGTATCTCGCCGCTTCCAGCGTGTCTCCGTAGCGATGACAAGCGTATAAGTGGCCGAGCGCAATCGCGGCTCCGCTCCCGATCGCGGCTGACCCTGCTACCGCATGCTCATAGATGACGCCGGGGTTTGCTATTACCGTCAGGCGTGGGTCCCACAGCGTGTCGGGTCCCCATCCTCCAAGGAGGATACTTATGTTGGGATCAAAGTCGAGGATTTCACGGCGAATGCGCTCGAATGTTCGATGGCCGAACGCTGTGATTCCGTCCGTTTTGAATGTGTCGAGGGTCATCCCATACGGGCTGAGCACCTGCGCGTTCACTAATCGCTCACGATATTGCTGATATACTTTTTGCGCCGCCTCCACCGTTTCCACGCTGCTTCTATGACCGCCAACAGCCGCCACTAGGGCGTTGCTTATGGGAAAGAAATGCGTCGGGAGCCCAGCATAGCCAATTAACCACGTCTTGCTGATTAGTTGAATCTTGGGATACGGCAGGTGAATTGACGCCGCTGACGCCGACAGCAATTTGTCGGACGCCGCGAGCACGTGCCGCGGCTCACGCTTCTCGGAGTCCCAAAGTAGCGACATAACAACGACGGTCATTCCGGCCTCCCGCAGCAAGTCGGCCCCGAAGTCGTGTTCGTCGGCATCCCAGGGCCACGTATGGGGCGACTTCACCGCGCCCACCCGCTAGGACCTTTGGTGCGTGAAGTATATAGTCCCCGCACCTGCTGGGTGCGATCGCCGTCGGACAGGCGGTCTGGTATCTCGCCATCGCCGCCCTGCTGGTTCGCGGGCGCATCTGACCGGACAACCCCGGGTGATCGCGAATCCTCACCCCGATGGCGACGATCGCGACCGTACCGGCGCTGAGCGTGACCCGCGCGCTGGCCGCACAGGCGCTCTGCACCGGCAGCGCCGAGTCGCCGGCGACGCTCGAGCACGCAAAGCAGGCGGTGCTCGACCTTGTCGGGAGCGCGGTGCGAGCGCGCTTCGAGAGCGAAACCGGCGCGGCCGTGCATCGCGCTCTCACGGCATTGGGTGCGGGCGGAACGTCGACGGCGATCGGGTACGGCCCGCGGTTCGCGCCACAGTACGCGGCGCTCCTCAACGCGTGCAACTTCCACGCGCTCGACTTCGACGACACGCACGAGCGCTCGTCGCTGCATCCCGGTGCCCCGGTCGTCGGCGCAGCGTTGACCGAGGCGGAACGGCTGGGCGCGAGCGGTGCGCGCTTGTTGTCCGCCATCGTGGCCGGTTACGATGTCGCAGTCCGGCTTGGGATCGCGTTGATACCGCCCGTGCACTACGCGCGCGGGTTCCATCCGTCGGCGACGGCCGGCGTGTTCGGCGGGACGGCTGCGGCCGCGCGGCTGCACGGCGACGACGAAGAGCTGCTCGAAAGCGCATTCGGCATCAACCTGAGCCAGGCTGCCGGTTCGCTCCAGTTCAGCGTCGACGGTGCGCACACCAAGCCGCTACAAGTCGGCTTCGCCGCGCACAACGCGGTGCTCGCGCGCGAGCTCGCGGCGGCCGGCGTCCGCGGTCCGGCCGCGGCGATCGAAGGCCGTAGCGGTTTGCTGCACGCTTACTCCGACGGCGCCGATGCAGCGAACGTTCTCGAGCGCTGGGACGGCGTCCACGAGATCGACCGCACGGCGTTCAAACCGTATCCGTGTTGCCGCTACATGCATGCGGCGATCGATCTGCTCGCCGCGATCGTGCACGAGCGTGACCTCGTGCCTGAATCGATAGATCGCGTTCGAATTAGCCTGCCGGCCGCCGGGATGCGGCTGTGCGCGTATCCCGAGGACCGCAAGCGACGGCCGGAGACGATCGTCGACGCGCAGTTCAGCATGTACTATACGGCCGCTGCGACGTTGGCCTGGGGAAGCGTGCGCTGGGACGATTTCGCGCGCCGCGCCGCGCCCGAGATCGCCGCGCTGATCGGGCGCATCACGGTCGTCGAAGATCCGGCGATCGAAGCGCTGGTCCCGGCGATGGCTGCACTCGTAGAGGTCGACGCGGGCGATGTGCACGAGCGGGGCATCGTGCGCGGCCCGCGCGGCGAACCGGACAGCCCGCTCGGTTGGCCCGAGCTGATCGAGAAGTTCCACGGCTTGGCGGCGATCGGCTACGAGCCGGTGCGGCGGCACAGGATCGTCGACCTGATCCGTTCCCTCGACGAGCTCGACGACGTGCGGACCCTCACCGCACAGCTAGGAGAGTAGCGCCGACGTGATCGCCGAGAATGTCGTAGTCGGGTTGGAGCCGACACGCGACCAACAGGTGCTGCGCGAGGCCGTGCGCGCGCTGTGCGCATCGTTCGGCGACGCCTATTGGCGCACCGTCGACGCCGAGCGCGCATACCCGGACGCGTTCATTCGGGCGCTCACCGAAGCCGGCTATCTCGCCGCCCTGATCCCCGAGGAATACGACGGCGCCGGACTCGGGATGGCCGAGGCGTGCATCATCCTGGAGGAGGTGAACCGCTCGGGTGGCAACGCGGCGGCCTGCCATGCCCAGATGTACATCATGGGGACCGTGCTGCGCCACGGCAGCGCCGAGCAGAAGCGGCGGTTCCTGCCGGCGATCGCGCGCGGCGAACTGCGCCTGCAAGCGTTCGGCGTCACCGAGCCCAACGCCGGCAGCGACACGACGAAGATCGCGACGACCGCCGTTCGCCGCGGCGACCGCTACGTGGTGAACGGTCAGAAAGTCTGGACGTCGCGAGTGCAACACAGCGACCTGATGCTGCTGCTCGCGCGCACGTCGCCGCCGTCGGACGATCCGAAGGCCAAGACGTTCGGGCTTTCGACGCTGCTGGTCGACTTGCGTGCCGCGGCACCGGGTGCGATCGAGGTGCGCCCGATTCGCACCATGATGAACCATGAGACGAACGAAGTCTTCTTTCGCGATCTCGAGGTGCCGGTCGAGAACCTGATCGGAGAGGAGGGACGCGGTTTCCGCTACGTCCTCGACGGCATGAATGCCGAGCGCATCCTGATCGCGGCGGAGTGCATCGGCGACGGAAGCTTTTTCGTCGAGCGCGCGGTGAAGTACGTCGGCGAACGGGTCGTGTTCGGGCGGCCGATCGGGCAGAACCAGGGCGTGCAATTCCCGATCGCGCGCGCCCACGCCGCGATCGTCGCCGCGGATCTGGTGCGCAAACAGGCCGCTGCGCTGTTCGACGCCGGACGGCCGTGCGGCGCCGAGGCGAACACCGCCAAGCTGCTGGCGTCGGAGGCGTCGTGGCAGGCCGCCAACGCGTCGATGGACGCGCACGGCGGCTACGGCTTCGCCGAGGAGTACGACATCGAGCGCAAGTTTCGCGAGACGCGGCTCTACATCACCGCGCCGGTCGCGAACAACCTCATCCTGTCGTACATCGGGCAGCACGTGCTCGGCATGCCGCGATCGTTTTGACGACCCGGATCGCTTTGCTGCGGGCGATCAACGTCGGTGGGCGCGGCAAGGTGTCGATGGCGGATCTGCGCGCGCTGCTCGAGCGGCTCGGGATGCACGATGTGCGGTCGGTCTTGCAGACCGGGAACCTGGTGTTCTCCGCCACCGAAGGCGCCGGCGGAGAGCTCGAGGGCGTGCTGGAGCGTGCTGCGCTCGACCGGCTCGCGCTGCGCACGGACGTGCTCGTGCGCGACGTCGCCGAGTGGAATACCGTCATCGGCAGCAACCCGTTTCCGGTGGAGGCCGAGCGCGACCCGAGTCACCTGGTCGTCGTATTCCTCAAGAGCGCGCCGGCGAAGGGCGCAATCGAGATTCTCCGCCAAGCCGTGAAGGGGCGTGAGATCGTTCACGGCGCGGACCGGCATCTGTACGTCACCTATCCGGACGGCATCGGCGATTCGCGGTTGACCGGCACGCTCATCGAGGCCAAGCTCGGAGTCCGCGGTACGGCGCGAAACTGGAACACCGTCCGCAAGCTGTACGAAATCGGGCGTGGAGCGGCGGTCACGAGGCAAGCTTGACGCGGTCGCGGCGGAGGGTTCGGGAGCGCGGCGAAACGGGGCGGGCATGATCGCAGCAGCACCCGTCGTTCGCTGGCGCAAGTCGTCCCAGCCGGCGGCGGAAGGCCGGCCGCCCCTGCTCGTCCTGCTCCACGGCCGCGGGGCCGACGAGCACGACCTGTTCGAGCTCGCGCCGGCGATCGATCCCGCTTTCGCGATCGCCAGTGTGCGTGGCCCGTTGCCGACCGAGGAAGGCGGCTACACCTGGAGCGAGAGCCGGACCGTCGGTCGCGCCGTCCCCGAGAGCCTGCGCGCGACGATCGGGTGGCTCCAGCGCTGGCTCGATTCGCTCGCCGGCGGCCGCCCTGAGCCACAGCGCGTCTACTTGATGGGGTTCAGCGCCGGAATGGCGATGGCGAGCGCGCTGCTGTTCGACCAGCCGACGCGCTACTCGGGGGCGATTCTGTTGAGCGGCGTGCTGCCGTTCGACACCGATCTCTCGATCACCAAAGGCCGCCTGACCGACGTCGATATCTTTTACGGCCACGGGTCGTTCGACGCGGTCATTCCGGCCGATCTGGTCGACCGCACCGCGACGTACCTGGCCGAACGCAGCGGCGCGCGGCTGACGGCGCGCGACTATCCGATCGGGCACGAGATCAGTCATGCCGAGCTCGGCGACATCACCGGATGGCTGGCGCGGCAAAACGTGCCGGTTCAGTAGGCAGCGCCCGCTTCGTTGAGCATTTGATCAGAAAGTGATAGCAGAGTTCGGCCTACCCAGGTAGGATCGGAGGTCCACCGAGCCGGTTACTCGTTAGCGGGTTGCCGAGCCGGCATTTTAAGGGACGAATCGCGCGCTACGTCGCGGGCGAGAATTGCGGGACGCATCGTGGTCCGTTTCGCCGCACCTACGTTCATCGTCCGAAACACCTCGGCGCGCTAGCATGCGCAATCGAGGCCACGATCGTCCTTCGAACGGGGGAGAGCGACGACGGCCCAAGTCGCCGGCTTCGAGCGCATTGTTTCGCGGTGCGGCACTCACCATCTGGAACGCCCCCGCCGGCAATCATCCCGCCGGCGGCGATTGGTGCGAGGTCTTTGCGATCTCCGACCATGTTCTCGTGTTCTCGATCGGAGACGTCTGCGGTCACGGCGTCGGCGCCTCCAACGAGATGGTCGCGATGCGTGAAGTCATCGACACGACGGCCCGAGAGTTCTGCGATCCGGCCGCCATCCTCAAACGGGCCAACGTCATCGCATGCCGCCACGAGCGCGCGGTGCCGGTGACGGCTGTGGTCGCCCTGCTCGATACGCTAGCGAATACGCTGACCTTCGCGAACGCCGGACACCCGCCGCCGCTCACGGTCGGCCCGCGCGGTTGCACCTTCCTGGAACGCTATCCAGCCGACGTGCCGCTAGGAATCGGGGGCGAGCACACGGCGATCTCGCACGTCATCGACGTGCCGCCGCGCACCCTGATCGTGTTCTACACCGACGGTGTCACCGAGCACGATCGTGATCCCATCAAAGGCGAAGAGCAGCTCCATCGAGCTGCCTTGCACGCGTACGGAAAGCCGCGCAGCAATGCCGCGCAAACGATCGTGCGGCAGATCCTCTCTACCTCCGCCGCCGCAGACGACGTCGCCATCCTGACCGTCAGAACGCCCCCCCGCTGGAACAGCCGCGTCTCGACGCTTGCGCCGGCGCGCCGGGCGTCCGAGAGGGTCATGAGCCCGATCTCGATCGAAGCGATCGAGTAGCGCTAGCGGCTGTGGTCGCCCCACGCGTTCCGGCCGTTGCCGTTCGGCCGGAACGTCTGGCGGGTCGGCATCACGATCCGGCCGTCACCGTAGACGGTGCCGCCGTTGCGGGTGTAGCCGACGACGCTGTTGGCAGCCTGCTCCTTGTGCTCGTAGTTGTTGTAGAGGACGATGCCTCCGACGAGTGCGGCCGCGCCGAGAATGGTGTTGACGGTGGATTGCGTGCTCGCTGCGGCGGGCTTCGGTATCATGCCGACGGCGAGTGCGGCTGCCATCCCGGTGGCGGTGACGATCTTCGAAAGATGCTTGAACATGATTGCGGTGATCCTTCCAGCGGCCGATGGTCGGCCGCTTGGCCTTGACCTGACACAATGGTGCATCTCGAACATGGTAACGGGCTTAGCGTCAATGAACGCAGCATGAGGATTTGCAGGGCTGTTGGACTTCAAACGCCGATGTAGCACGGATGAAAATAGAGCGTATCGATCACGTCGTGCTCAACGTCCGCGACGTCGAAGCCGCTGCGGCGTGGTACCAACGCGTGCTGGGAATGCAGCGCACCGAGTTTACGCCCGGAAAACCCGGACAGCCGCCGCGAACCGCGCTGTCCTTCGGCAACCAGAAGCTCAACCTGCGGCCGGCCGATACGGACCCTGCCGACTGGCCGACCGGAGCAAACCCGGCGCGCGGGAGCGACGACCTGTGCTTCATCACGACCAGTGCGCCCGACGACGTCATCGCGCACCTGCGAGCGTGCGCGGTCGAGATCGCCGAAGGGCCCGTCCGCAAGCAAGGTGCGCTCGGCCCGATGACCTCCGTCTACTGTCGCGACCCCGACGGCAGCTTGATCGAGATCGCCGCCTATCCCGACGTCTGACATTTGCGGCTGCGGCCTTGACATCGCGAACGTTTAACCTTATCGTTATATAACGCTATGGTTAACAATACGGCGCGGCTGGACACGGTTTTCTCGGCTTTGGCAGACCCGACGCGGCGGCGCATCGTCGAGCGTCTCGCGCGCGGTTCCTTGACCGTCGGTGAGATCGCCGACGGGTTCGCCATCTCGCAGCCGGCCATCTCGAAGCACGTTCGCGTGCTCGAGGAATCGGGTCTGCTCAGGCGCCGTGTCGCCGGTCGCGTTCACCACTGCACGCTCGAGCCGAGTGCGATGGGATCCGCTGCGGCCTGGATCGACAAGCAGAGCCGGTACTGGAACGCCGTACTCGATCGCCTCGGTGACGTCCTCAACGATTCGCCCCCACGAAAGAAGAAGCAGAAATGACCGCCCCGCGAGAGCGCGTCTTTGCCGCGTGGACGAGACCGGAGATCGCCGCCACGTTTCTAGGCCCGGAAGACGTGACGGTCCCGGAGGTCCAGATGGACGTCCGGACCGGCGGATCGTATCGCATCACGATGCTGCGGCCCGACGGCGAGCGGTGGCTCGTGACCGGCGTGTACCGCGAAGTGGTCGCGCCTGAGCGCCTTTCGATGACCTGGCGCTGGCAAGAAGACGATCCGGCCGACGAGTACGATTCGCTCTTGACGCTCGAGTTCAACGCGTTCGGCGGCGAAACCGAGGTGGTGCTCACGCACGCGCAACTCGCCAGCGTCGAATCCCGCGATCGTCACGAAGGCGGTTGGAGCGCCATCCTCGATCAGCTCGCGAAGATCGACCTCGGAAGCTGAGAAACTCCTGAGAACCGCGTCGGTCCCTCGTTGGCGGGGACCGGCGCGGGCGAGGGGGTTCTGACGTGGCTCCGAAGGTTTCCGGGTGCGAAATGGTGTTTTCCGCCCTGTGCTCGGCGCGGTCGCCGGGTTCGTCCTCCTCCTCGTCGCAACTGGTGTTCGCGCAGACGCGGACGGCGTAACGCGGATACAACAGAGCGACGGTACGGTCCAAGTTTATCGCGACGCGCACTTGCGGCTCGTCGGGAAGACCCTTTGGATCACCAGTGCCGACCATCGCGGCGTGCTCAAAGTGGTCAACGGGGCGTGTTCGTTTGCCGGCGAGTTGCAACGCTGCCTGACCGATACAGTGACGCTTCGTCAGCACGGTCAGGTTCACAACATTGCGGTCGATCACGGCACGGTGTACCTGAACCTTTCGGCAGCGGCTGAACCGTTGCCGCATTCCGGCGAACAGCTCCCGCCGCAGAACGTGCTCGTCGCGTTCCGAACGGCGCGCGGAACCTTCGTCTCGGTGCGCGGCTCGCTCGACGAGGTGCCGAAATGAGGCGCGTCGTGTCGAAAGCTGTGGCGCTTGCGCTGATCGCAGCGATGCCGGCCGCGGCGTTTGCCGCCCCGCCCAATCGTCAGCCGCCGCCGCCTCGCCAGGCTGCGCCGCCACCTCGCCAAGCCGCGCCGCCGCCTCGCCAGGCTGCGCCGCCACCCCGGCCAGCGCCGCCACCTCGAACGGTGCAGCCGCCGCCGCAAGGCTTCAACTTCAATCACGACGTCAACGTTCGCACGCCGCCGATCACGCAGCAGCGGCCGCCGATCACACAACAGCGACCGCCGATCGCGCAGCAGCAGCCTGGAAACACGCGCCCTGCGCCGAACTTCCGGCGTGCGCCCTTCACCACCACGGGCCGCGGACCGTACCAGGGCCGTGCTCACGGTCCGGTGGTCCAGAACCCGCGCCATTGGAGCGGCAATTGGCAATGGAACCGCGGGCTCGCGTGGCAACCGGCACCGACGTATTGGGGCGGCGGTTTCTGGGGGCCGTTCGCAATCGGAGCATTGGCGAGCGCGCTGCTGTACGGTTACATCGCCGACTCTCAAAGCCAGGTGTACTATCCGTCGTATCAGGTCGAACCCGACAGTCCAGGTGCACAGCTCTTACAGAACTACGGGCTGCAACAGACGCCGTGCGGGGCGGATAACCTGGTCGTCATCTGGGGTCCGGACAACAGCGTGATCTGCGCGTTCCCGAACGACATGGTCGGGCCGGGAAACTACGATCTCGATCCCACGACGCTCTCGCTGGTTTCGGACTCGCCCTAGCGCAAGCAACGCGGCATCGATGCGCCGCACCGGAGGTTTCGTGAGCACGATCATCGAGCACGAAGCGAGTCAGGTCGAGCGCGCGAACGCGACCGGGTTGCGACCGGTTGTCTTCGTGCACGGCCTCTGGCTGCTGCCGAGCAGTTGGGATCGCTGGGCGGCGCTGTTCGAAGCGGCCGGCTACACCGCGCTCACACCCGGCTGGCCGGACGACCCGGAGACGGTCGATGATGCGAAGGCGCATCCCGAGGTGTTCGCGCACAAGACCGTCGGACAAGTCGCCGACCACTTTGCCGAGATCATTCGCGGCCTCGAGCAGAAGCCGGCGATCATCGGTCATTCGTTTGGAGGTCTGCTCGTGCAGATGCTGGCCGGGCGCGGACTGGCGTCGGCAACGGTGGCGATCGATCCCGCGCCGTTTCAGGGCGTGCTGCCGCTGCCGCTCTCGTCGTTGAAGTCCGCTTGGCCGGTGCTCGGCAACCCCGCCAACCGCAACCGCGCGGTCCCGCTGACGTACGAGCAGTTCCGCTACGGCTTTGCCAACGCCGTCGGCGAGGACGAGGCCAAGGAACTCTACGCGACGTTCGCCGTGCCGGCGTCAGGTGTACCGCTGTTCGAGGCCGCGACCGCGAACCTCAATCCGTGGTCGGAGGTGAAGGTCGAGAACAACCCGGAGCGCGGGCCGCTGCTGATCGTCTCCGGCGAAAAGGATCATGTCGTGCCTTGGGCGATCGCGAATGCATCGTTCAATATCCAGAGGCGCAATCCAGGCGTCACCGAGATCGTCGAGATCCCCAATCGCGGGCACGCGCTCACGATCGACAGCGGCTGGCAAGAGGTCGCGGAAAAGGCACTCGCGTTCGTCAAGCGCTTCGTGTAGCGCGCAGAACGTGCCCTAGCGCTATTCGCGTTACTTCACCATTGCGGTGATCGGTTCCATGCCGGACCTGACGACTGCGGCCGCGCCCGCGGGTGCGCGCAGAAAGGCGAGGAGTGCCTTGCCGGCGTCGGCATGCTGCGCGCCGGTGACGAGCCCACCGGAGAAGGTCGTGATCTTTTGAAGTTCGGCCGGTATCGGTCCGACGACGTCGATCCCCGCGACCGGAAGCAGCTCGCTGATCTGTTGGAAGCCGATTTCGGCGTCACCGCGGGCAACGACGTTCCCGACAGGGTCGGCCGGGATCATGGTGCTCTTGCTCTTGAGCTGGTCGGCGATGCCCAGGCGGGAAAACAGCTCGGTCGAAAGATAGACGCCGCTCGCGCTGTCGGAATACGTGATGGACTTTGCCGCCAGCAACGTGTTCTTGAACGCGTCAACGGTGCTGATGTCCGGTTTCGGTGCGCCTGCACGAACCGCCATGCCGATGCGCGATCTCGCAAGGTCGACGCGACTGTCCGCCGCGACCCTTCCCTGCTTGATCAAACCGTCGAGAGCATAGCCGACCATGATGACGACGTCGGCTTGTTCGCCGCGCTCGAGCCGCGCGGGAATCGCTTGCGGCGTGTTCCCCATCGACGGACCGGAGATCATCACGACATGATTGCCGGTCGCACGCTCGAAGTCCGGCGCGAGGTCACGAAGCGCCGCTGAAAAGCCGCCGGAGATCATCACGTTGACGTCGGCGGCGTTGGCGCGCGTCGCCGAGCCCGCGAAGAGCAGCAGGGCCGCGACGGCGGCCAGAACGCGCGACATGAACATGCACGAAGGTCCGCCGCCCCAAGCAGCCTTCCTGCGCTGCCGGCGAGTGGGTATCGGGCGGAGGCCGGGGTTGACGCGGGCGCTCGCGGGCCGTATTATACCAATAGGTTACTTAACGAGATGGTTTCTAACGCCGCGTCAGACCGCCTGAGCACGACCCTTGCCGCCCTCGCCGACCCGACGCGGCGGGCGATCCTCGCGCGGCTGGCGTCGGGGGAGACGTCGGTGACCGAGCTTGCCAAGCCGTTTCGCATGACGCTGCCGGCGGTGTCCAAGCACCTCAAGGTGTTGGAACGCGCCGGCTTGATCGCGCGCGGGCGCTCGGCGCAGTGGCGACCGTGCAAGCTCGACGCGGGACCGATGCGTGACGTCGCGGAGTGGGTTCAGAACTATCGCCGCTTTTGGGACACGAGCTTCGACCGTCTCGACGACTATTTGATCGACGTGCAAGCGAAGGAGAAGAACCGTGGTCGAAAACGCTAGTGCCCGTCCGGACATGACCATCGTGCGCGTCTTCGACGCGCCGCGCCGGCTCGTGTGGCAAGCCTGGACCGAGGCGGAGCGGCTCGCACAGTGGTTCGGGCCGAAGGGTTTCACGAATCCGGTCTGCGAGGTCGATGCGCGGCCCGGCGGTATGCTGCGCGTCACGATGGAGTCTCCCGACGGCAGCCTCTATCCGATGGAAGCCGTCTTCGACGAAGTCGTCGCACCCGAGCGACTCGTCTGGACGACGTCCGTAGAGCACGACGGCAACGTCTCGTTCGATATCCGTCAGGTCACGACGTTTGTCGAGCGCGACGGCAAGACCGAAGTGACGACGCAAGCGTTCGTGCTGCGGTCGACGCCCGAAGCAGCCGAAGCGCTCGGCGGCATGGAGCAAGGCTGGAGCCAGAGCCTCGACAAGCTGGGCGACGTGCTCGCCGGCGGCTGATCGTCCGACCCGGGAGGTTTGGGAACCCGTCGGCGAAGGACGCAGCATGACCGATACATTGCACGAGATCCCGCTGCGGCGGATCGACGGTTCCGAGACGCGCCTGGCAGAGTTTGGTGGGGACGTCCTCCTGATCGTGAACGTCGCGTCTCAGTGCGGATTAACGCCCCAGTACTCGGGGTTACAGAGTCTGTACGAACGCTACCGCGATCGCGGCTTCGCCGTGATGGGCTTCCCGGCCAACCAGTTCGGTGCGCAGGAGCCCGGCACGAACGACGAGATCGCGCAGTTCTGCGAGACGCAGTTCTCGGTGACGTTTCCGCTGTTCGAGAAAATCGTCGTCAAGGGCGACGGGCGCCATCCGCTCTACGACGGACTCATCGCCGCGCATCCGCACGCGCGCAAGAAGCCCGATAGCCAACTCGAAGCGCGGCTGGAGTCGAAGGGGCTGATAACGGAACGCAAGCCCGACGACATCCTGTGGAACTTCGAGAAGTTCGTCGTCGGCCGTAACGGCACGGTCGTCGCGCGGTTCGCGCCCGATGTCGCGCCCGACGATCCGGCCCTGATCGAGACGATCGAAGCGGAGTTGGCAAAAACCTGAGCCCCTGGGCCAGGGAAAACTCAGCTGGCAGGTGAGCGGGACGGTCCGCATCACGATCCTGAACAAGATGAAGAAATAAGAGCGACGGCGCGTTCGTGCCGTCGTGCGCCTGGTACATCGCGACTTGAACTGGACGGCCCTCCGGCTGGATCAGTCGTTCGCGCCTCGCCACTCTGCGGCTTCTCCTTGCACTGGAAAGAAGAGGGCGTCGATTGCGATGTCGACGACCGCGGACGACACCGTTCGGTTACGTCGCTGTTGGACACTGGGTGCAAGACGTCAACGGGTGGACGGTAACATCCCCATCACCGCACGCGTTTAGAGACGGCAAAGAAACGGTCAAATGCTCTCCGTTAGCAAGCCAAGAGGGCGCTCACGCCAGGGTTTCAAACACATGTCGCTCCGCCGCGGCGTCGTGGCGTCCATGGTTGTACTCTGCCTGCTGGCGATTTTACTGACCGGGCAAGAGATCTGGACCAGTCGGGTCGCGGACCTTCATGTCTCATCGCGGCAGACGATCAACCTAGCCCAGTCGCTCTCGCAGCAGGCGACCGATAGCTTTCAGACGGTCGACGGCGTGCTTCAGGAGCTGGTCGATCGTGCGGAAGCCGACGGGACGCAGCCGCGAGCGCTGCGGCACGTGCAAAGGGTGATGTCCGAGCACGTTCGGCAGCTACGGGTGCTGCACAATCTCTTCATTGTCGATGCCAACGGCAACGGTTTGGTCGACGCTATTCCCGGACTCAAGCACGCGAACTACCGAAACCGGCCGTATTTCATCTTTCATCGAACGCACCCGAGCCGGAGCACCCACATCGGACGTACCGTGCGAAGTCGGACCGACGGAAGCTGGATCATCACGGTCACGCGGCGCTTCAATCACCCCGACGGCAGCTTTGCCGGACTCGCGATGGCGACCATCTCGGGCAACTATTTTCTCCACCTCTACGAGCGGGTCGATATCGGACGTTCCGGCATCATCACACTGGCATTAGCCGACGGCACGGTCTTGATGCGTAAGCCGTTCGAGCGTTCGAGTATCGGCAAGAGCATCGCGAAAGCACCCTTTTTTCGCTCGAGCCAGCGCCAGTTACCGGCGGGAGACTATGAGAACCGCTCCGTCGTCGACGGTGTCTCGCGGCTCTACGCGTTTCACCGGGTCAGCCAGTACCCGCTATTGGTCGTGGTCGGAGTAGGGAAAGACGAGGCCCTCGCCGGCTGGCGAATGGAAACGATTATTCGCCTGGTCGAACTCGCCGCCTCGATCTTCATAATGGTCGTACTCGGCAGGTACCTGGTCGGACAGATCAGCAAGCGCGAGACCGCAGAGGCGCAATTGGAACGACTCGTCTTGGTCGACGGTCTCACGGGGCTGGGGAATCGACACCAATTCGACGCCGTGCTGGATCGAGAATGGCGGCGCGCGGTGCGGGCTGGTACGCCATTGGCCTTCCTCATGATCGACGCGGACAAGTTCAAGGATTATAACGATCACTACGGGCACCAAGCGGGCGACAACGTGCTCAAGAGCATCGCCGGATGCATCGCGGGTGCGCTGGGCCGGCCGGCGGACCTCGCGGCACGCTACGGCGGCGAGGAGTTCGCCGTCTTTCTTCCCGACACCGACTCACCGGGCGCGTATCGAGTGGCTGAAGTCATCCGCCGCGCCGTCGTCGCGCTGAACATCGCCCATGTCGGCAGCGCGAGCGGCATCGTCACGGTGAGCATCGGGGTAGGGCGTATGTCGCCGAATGGCTCGATCCCCGCGTCTGCGCTGGTAAAAGCGGCCGACGCTGCGCTCTACGAAGCCAAAGACAACGGTCGCAATCGGACGGAACCCGCGGCGAGCTTCGTCCCGACGCTCACAGGGGTGATCGTCCCCGAGGCCGTCTAAGCCACCTAAGAACGCTTCGTCGAAATGGTCCGCGAGGCTTGATCTGCGATTGAGCATCCCTTGGTAATTCTCATCCGCACTAGCCGAGAAACGCTGCGAAGGAAAGGGATGTATAGGGCTGTCAAATGTCGCCGAAGATGACGCGCAAGATAGAATCGTCCGGCGAGCCATCGATGCATTCTACTGCAAACCCCGGAACGTCGACGTAGACGGAGAATCGCTGTGTACTTTGTCTGAAGCCAAACGAGGGGGCCTATGATCAGCACCCCTGCGCAGAGCCTGCCGTGCTGGTTGGCCGGTATATTCCATGCCTGTACGTAGTCGCAGTGAAACGCAATGGCCGTCCTCCGCGAACTGCGGCTTGAGGTCGGGAACGAGGTCGTACGAGAACGCAGCCCCGAAGCGGGCCATACGGCGAACGTTTCGGCGCGCAGCGCTCGACGGACGGGCCGGTTGGCACGGAGCTCTTCCAGCAGGAGCGAAACAGCAACAGCGCCACCGAGGTGCTTGTCGATTGTTTGCCTCTCCTTGACGAGCGACGTCAAACCTTCGCGTAGCTGAAACAGGAACCACCAATTGTTCTTTGCTATCGCCTTGGCCGCCCAGGGATCGAGCGAACGGGCAACGAGCCGGGCATCTGCAATTCCCAGATGTGGCCCCGTCCAACTAACGAGATCGACAAATGCTTCGTCGTCCGGCAGGGGCCGCGCCATGCCACAGAATGCGCACATCGTCAAGGGCGACGGGCGCCATCCGCTCTACGACGGACTCATCGCCGCGCATCCGCACGCGCGCAAGAAGCCCGATAGCCAACTCGAAGCGCGGCTGGAGTCGAAGGGGCTGATAACGGAACGCAAGCCCGACGACATCCTGTGGAACTTCGAGAAGTTCGTCGTCGGCGGCAAAAACCTGAGCCCCTGAAAATGTGAAGACTTTCTGAAGCGCTCGTCGGCGGGATGCGTCGCCGGGCCGCATAATGGCATAGGATGAAACGCACCGCCATCCTCCTGTCCGTCGTCGCGCTCACCGCCGTACCGGCGCTCGGTCAGGACAGCACGACGAGAATTCGGGGCACGATCGTGAGCATCGACGGCAAGGTGCTCACGGTCGCCGCCGTCGGCGGCAATCGGCGCATCACGATGAATGACGGTTTCGTCGTCGTTTCGGTCGTGAAGTCCGACGTCTCCAAGATCGTCCCCGGCATGTTTGTCGGTAGCGCCGCGAGCACCGAGCCGGACGGCACCCTGATGGCGCAAGAAGTGCACATCTTTCCGGAATCGATGCGCGGCACCGGCGAGGGATCGCGGCCTTACGATCTGGGGGAGCACAGCTCGATGACCAACGGCACTGTCAGCCCGGCCGCGGCGCAGGTCGAACGGGTCGGCGAGCACACGATCACGGTCAAATACAAGGACGGCGAGAAGAAGATCGTGATATCGGCCGACACGCCGATCGTGGAGTACGAACCGGCCGACGCGAAGCAGCTGCTTCCCGGCGCTCACGTCTACGTCATCGCGCAACGCGCGCCAGACGGCAGCCTCTCGACGATGCGCATCAACGTCGGCAAGAACGGCCTCGTTCCGCCGATGTAGAGGTCAGAAGCTGTATCGGCTGGGCGGATAGTTATTGAGGTAATTCGACAGCCCGTTGAGCCAGCCGATTTTGCCGTGGCGCGCTTGTAGCTCGGCTCCGAACGCCGGCAAGAACACCGATTCCAGGATGATCCTTCCGGTCTGCCAATCCGTACCGTAACCCGCCGATGCATCGACCGGATCGCGGGTGGGATTGTCGGAGAGGTTCAGGTACTCGACCGCCTTGAGGGCCGGTGAGGCGGCGAGGATCTCTACCTGGCTTTCGCTGATGTCGGCGCGCGAAAGATCGAGCCAGCGCAACGCACCGATATGGGCGGAACTCGCCAGAGCGTGAATCGCGCCGTCCGACCAGGGTTGTTTGCTGCCGTCGATTGATGCGATCTGGTCGAGCTGCGGCAGGTCGAACACCCCGTGCCCATCGTCGATCGCCGTGAGGTTCAGGTGCCGCAGCGGAATCGTCGCGACGATCGCGCCGGCGTGCCGCGCGAAGGCTGCGGCATCGATCGTCAGCTCGACCGGCCACGCGTCGACGAACTCGATGCGCCCCGGCCAAGCGGCGGCGTGAGGATCGAAGTCGGTCCTCCAATCGCCGAGCGCCGCATCGCGCTCGGGCTTCAACAGCGCGGCGTTTTCGGTGAACAGCGGATCCGCGCTCAGCCGCTCGTGCAACGCGGTGAGCGCGAAGACTTTCGCGTGCCAGTCGCCGGCCTGCTCGAGCGCGTCGACGTACTGTGCCTTGAGACCGGCGTCAGCCGGCGCGGCCAAGATTCGTTGCCAGAGGTCGGCTGGAGTAATCGTTCCCCGCCTACTTGATGCGAACGAGTTCACCGGCCTCTGCTTCGGTGAACTTGCTGTGGTCGACGCTCAGCGGAAGGTCGACATTGTTTACCACCCGATAGAGGTTTGTGATCAATGTGTCGCGCTGCTTGAGCGTCACCACAAAGCTCCACGTCTCGACCCACGTGCCTTCGGCGTCGCGACCCGAATCCATCGACGCGACGATGGCGTTGGGCCCGAGCCGTGCGACGTGAAATCTGCCGGGTTTGATTTCCTGAAACGGTCCGGCGACAAACGGTCCGCCTGTCGTGTCGTGCCCGAATACCCGGGCGTTCGTGCCGTCCATGACGATGCGGACGGTGTACGGGCGGGCCGGCCCAACCGTCGTGGGCACGGTGACGACGGTCAGCGTCCCCTCCCAGGTGCCGTCGAGCGTCCCGATATCCTGCGCCTCCGCAGGCAGCGCGCCGAAGATGAGCGCGCATCCAATCGACAGGATGCGCAAATGACTCCACCCCATGCCAATCTCCTCGTGGCGACCCCGCACCGACCGTAGATCCGCGAAGGTGTGCCGTCGCTCAGCCGCTTCATTGGGCCCTGTCGTTCCCGATCCCGCCAGCAGCAGGGAGGTCCGCCGCGGGGGCACAAGGGCTGCGGGCCCTCTCTTGGTAGGAGTGCCCGATGAGACATGCGCCTGCGGCTCTTGGTCTGGCCGTCGCCTTTGTTGCGTCGACATCGTTGTCCGTCGCCGCCGATCAGAGATATGAAGCGCGAATCGTCGCGAATTGGAAGTCGATCGAGACGTTCGACTTCTCGCGCACGTCGAGCAACGAAGTGCAGACCGGCAAAGGGACGGCGACCATCACGTCGTCGTACTCGCAGAACTACCAGATCTTCGTCAGCGGCGGCCGGGTGGATTTCTCGAAACCGCTCGGCCCTGCCAGTTCCACGGTCATGGCCGTCGTCAAGGGCGACTCGAGCTCGAAGGACGGAGATCAATCGGTAGCTGCGAGCGAAGTGTTCGGCTCGAGTTACCAAAACCCGGACATCGATAAGCCCGCAACCGGCACGGGAAGTGCCCATGCGGGAAATCTCGAAGATTGGGCACCCAACGGTGAGGGACTCAGCTTTCGCTTCCAAACTAACGCGACGCTCAAAGGCCAGTGTACCTCCAGCCCGGCGCCGCATATCTGTCCCACGATTGTCTTCCAGAACAGCGGCGTGAGCGACGGCGGATCGAACAACAGCAGCGACGCTCAGATCGCGCCGCAGTTGGTAACCATCGCGCAGACGTTCGACGTCATGTCGGGGAAAGCGCCGCCGACGATGCCGGGAATGGCCCAGTTTGCGCCGTTCGGCGGCGCGACCGCGCGAGGCAGTTTGAACCAGGGATACGCCTTCGACTTCAACGGCAAGCGCGATTCGATGCTGGGGACCTCGAAATTGAGCTGGCAGGTAAGCGGGACGGTCCGCGTCGCGATTCTAAGCAAGATGAAATAGGGACCGGGGCTCGAACGGCACGCGTTATTCGGCGCGAGCTCCGTCGAGGGCACTATTTTCTGGGGGTGCGTAGTGGCTGTATCGCGGTTCGCGAACCGTGGGGACCGTCGCTGTACGAGCGCGCGAGGTGACCGTCCGTCTCAGAGCGCGCAGACTGCACGAATGTTCGGCGTCCTTGCAGTCGTCGCGCTGACGGCGTGCGGCGGGGGAGGAAGCGGCGCGTCGAGTCCGACCGGCGGACCGCTCGTTCTCGGCGCCTCCGTGGCGTATATCGGGACGACGAACGCCTGCGCAATGCAGCCCGCCAACTGCCTCCGGGCTCCAGCGACCGCGGGCAATTACGTCATGTTGTCTCAGAGCGGCAACGCGTCGAATTTCCAGGTGAGCAGCGCCGATCCGACCGTCGCCGGCGGAAGCGTGGTGATGCAAGGGCCAGGCGGCCAGGGCGACCCGGCCGTTGCGCTCGTCGGCTATACCGCGGGTGCGACGACGTTGACGATCACCGGCGCGAACGGTGCGACCGCGTCGCTGCCGATCACGATCACGACGATTTCAACGCTCACGGTGACTCTCAAAGGCCTGCCTACCGCGACAAACCTCCGGTTCTTAGCGCGGGCGCCGGCGGGAGCGGCATGCTCGGGGTTTCAGGGAGGTTATTGGATGTACTGGACAGCGCCGGCTTCAGGTAGCCTCACGCTCAGGAATTTCCCGGCCATGGGTGCCGGAACGCTCAGTCAATGTGTGTTTTCAACGGTCGAAGTCGTCGTAGCCGACGCGGCCAACAGGACGCTCGCCGACAAGACGTTCCACTTGACGATCACGCTCGGGCACGACAATTCGACGACGCTCGTCGTGCCTTGAGATCGCAGCGTTCGATGGTCGCCAAGACGAACGATAACAAACGGTCGGCGAAGCGCTTCGGCGCTGCGACCGACCCCTCAAGGAGCAAACGTTCGGTCCCATGATAGTGAGCGCCGGACCCTGTTTCTAGGCCACCTTCTCGGGAACAGAGTGGAGACGCGGCTTTCTCATGCTCGCAGCTACGGCCGCTGCGGCCGCGGCCGTTCGGCCGGCTGACGCACAATGATGAATATGCAAGTAGCCAACACCCCAATTGTACCCAGTACGGCGAGCGTATCTTTCGAGATCAACGGCAAGCGATGCGAACTCATGCTCGACACGCGGACGACCTTGCTCGATGCGATACGTGAACACTTGCAGCTGACCGGCACCAAGAAGGGCTGCGATCACGGCCAGTGTGGCGCGTGCACGGTGCTGGTAAACGGCGTGCGCATCAATTCTTGCCTCACGCTTGCCGTGATGCATGAAGACGACAAAGTCACAACCATCGAGGGGCTCGGCACGCAGGACGACCTGCATCCGATGCAGGAGGCCTTCATTAAGCACGATGGCTTCCAGTGCGGATACTGCACGCCCGGTCAGATCTGTTCAGCTGTGGCAGTGCTGGCGGAGATCAAAGCGGGCATTCCGAGTCACGTCACGGCCGACCTCACGGTCAGGCCGGAGGTGACCGACGCTGAACTGCGAGAGCGCATGAGCGGCAACATTTGTCGCTGCGGGGCCTACTCGAATATTCTCGAGGCGATGAGTGAAGTCGCTGGAGGGCGCAAATGAAGCCTTTCACCTTCGAACGCGCGACGACGCCGTCCGCGGCCGCCGCGACCGCCGCGCGTGTGCCGAGCGCCAAGTTTATCGCCGGCGGCACGAACCTGCTCGATCTCATGAAGCTGCAGATCGAAACGCCTGCGCACATCATTGACCTTACCAGACTCGATCTCGGTCGCATCGAGGATACGAGCGATGGCGGCTTGAGGATCGGGGCGTTGGTCACGAACACGAACTTGGCCGCGAACGGCCGCGTGCGCCGGGAGTACGGCGTGTTGTCGCGGGCGGTGGTCGCCGGCGCGAGCGGACAGTTGCGGAACAAAGCGACAACTGCGGGGAACCTGTTGCAACGCACGCGCTGCCCGTACTTCTACGATACCAATCAGCCGTGCAATAAGCGCCAGCCCGGCTCAGGCTGCGCCGCGATTGGCGGCGTCAGCCGGCAGCTGGCCGTTATCGGCAGCAGCGACGTCTGCATTGGCCACTGACGGTGTACCAGAACCTGGGC
>PMOS01000033.1 GCA_003161435.1 Vulcanimicrobiota bacterium | reverse complement strand
GCATTCTTCTCGTTGGACCGCCCGGTATCGGCAAGACGTTGCTCGCCCGCGCCGTTGCCGGCGAAGCGGGTGTGCCGTTCTTCTCGATCTCGGGCTCCGAGTTCGTCGAGATGTTCGTTGGCGTCGGTGCGGCGCGCGTCCGCGATCTTTTCGAACAAGCCAAGAAGTCGGCGCCCTGCATCGTCTTCATCGACGAGATCGATGCGGTCGGCCGCCAGCGCGGCGCCGGTCTGGGCGGCGGTCACGACGAGCGCGAACAGACGCTCAACCAGTTGCTGGTCGAGATGGACGGCTTCGATCAGAACACCGGCGTCATCTTGATCGCGGCGACCAATCGTCCCGACGTGCTCGACCCGGCGCTGCTGCGACCGGGCCGCTTCGACCGGCAGATCGTGGTCGATCGCGCCGACGTGCGCGGCCGTCAGGCGATCCTGAGCGTGCACTCCAAGAACAAGCCGCTCTCAAAGGAAGTCTCGCTCGAGACGCTGGCCCGGCGCACCCCCGGGTTCTCCGGCGCCGATCTCGAGAATCTGCTCAACGAAGCGGCGCTGCTCGCCGCCCGCCGTAACAAATCGGTCATCGAGATGATCGACTGCGACGAGGCGATCGACCGTGTGATGGTCGGCCCCGAGCGCAAGTCGGTCGTAATGTCGCAGCGCGAAAAAGAGAACACGGCGTACCACGAGTCGGGTCACGCGATCGTCGGCGGGCTAACGCCCAACTCCAACCCGGTCCACAAGGTGACGATCATCCCGCGCGGCATGTCGCTCGGCCTCACCTGGTCGCTGCCCGATGAAGACCGTCATTCGGTCACCAAGAACGAGCTGCTCGCGCAGATCAAGATGTCGGTCGCGGGGCGCATCGCCGAAGAGATCAAGTTCGGCGACGTGACGACGGGCGCGTCGAACGACTTCGAGAAGGCCACCGAACTGGCGCGCCGGATGGTGACGCAGTACGGGATGTCCGACACGCTGGGCCCGATCCAGTACGGGCGCGGCAACCATCAAGTCTTCCTCGGCCGCGACTTCGGCGAGGATCGCAACTACTCCGAGGAGATCGCGGGCAAGATCGACGTCGAGGTCCGCAAGATCATCGACACATGCTACGGCGACGCCCGGAAAATCCTCGAAGTCAATTGGGACAAGGTCGAGCGGATGGCCAACTCGCTGCTGGAGCACGAGACGGTCGAAACCGAGGAAGTCCTGGCGATCTTGGCCGGTAAGCAGTGGCCGCCGAACAAGGTCGAGACGCCACCCGATCGGCCGACGGCCGCGCCGTCGCCGCTCGAACCGGACACCCGGCCCGAGCGCCCGAAGCGACTCCCGCCGACGATTTCGCCGGAACCCGCGTGATCTTGGCGCGGATGGGCTCGAGGGCCGCGATCATCGCGGCCCTTCTCGTCTGCGGGGGCGCCGGCGCGAACGCCCAGACCCCGGTGCCGCCGACCGGTACGCTGCCGGGCGGCGTCGCCTACGAGCTTCGGCCCGATTCGGCGCAGTCAGCGGCCGCGATTGCGCTGTGGTACCGCGCTCCGTCCGGCGGCTTCGATGCGACTCCGACGCCCGGTTTCTCGCGCTTGGCCGCGACGACGGTCGCCGCGTCGACACCGATCGCCGGGACGCCGCTGAGCGCGCTCGTCGACCGCTTCGGGGGGCGGTTGGTCATCGAAGCCTATCCGGATAGCGTGGCGATCACGGCGCTGGTACCCCCCGACCACGTGGCCGCCGTCCTGCGGGCGATGACCGGCGACTACTTCGCGCCGGTGGTGACCGCGCCGGGGCTGGAGGCCGGGCTGCTCGATACCGCCGCCGACGCGCTTCTGCGTTCGTTTGCGCCCGACGCGATCGAGGACGCGCTGGGCGCGGCGCTCTTTGCCGGCGGACCGCTCCACGACGGGACGATCGGAACGCGCGAAGCGCTCGCCGACGCGAAGCTCGACCGGGTGCGCGCCTTTGCGGAGCGCGCTTTCCGGCCGGCGAACGCGATCTTGATCCTGACCGGCAACGTCGATTCGAGCGCGCTCGCCAGCGTCGCCACCCGCGCCGGGCCGGCCGGCGATGCGGCGCCCGAGCCCGGCGCGGTGCAGGCGGCGCGGCCGGCACCGGCGGCGCGCCGGCTCGATGCGAACATCGGCGGTACCGGCTTGGCTTGGATCGGGCCGCCGATCGCCGAAGAAGCCGCCGCGACGACGATGGATTTCCTGGCCGACGAGTTGTTCGCCCCGAAGACGGGTGCGATCGCCAAGGCCGTCGGCAATCGCAAGGCGACGGTCACCGGGAAGTTCGTCACCTATCGGGATCCCGGCATCTTCTTGGTGACGATCTCCGGCGATGACGCCGCCGCGGTCCGGCCCATCGTCGAACGGACGATCGCCGACGCCGCGAAGCCTCTGCTGCCGGCGGCCTTCGCCGCGGCGCGCGCCGCCTTCGTCTACCACCTGCTCGACGACATGGACAGCCCGTCGGGGGTCGCCGATACCTACGGCTGGTACGCGGTCGAAGGCGACGCGGCGTACGCGCCGGCCGAGGGCGGGACGCAGGGCCGGTACTTCCGATTGGTCACGGCGCTGACGCCGGCCGCCGTCGCCCGTACGGCGGCGAAGTACCTCGGCCCGGCACCGGCCGTCGTGACGCTCAACGCGCTCCCGCCGGCCGACGCGAAGGCGGGCTCGTGAGAAACCGTCGCGCCGCGCTGCTCGCATTGGGCGCGTTGCTGGCGGCGTCCGTCGCGCCGGCGTCGGCCGGGCCGACGGCGATCATCGACCTAGGCGGACCGCACGAGTACGTCCGCGCCGACGCGGTCTCCCCGCTGGCCGCGGTCGACCTGTATGTCCGCGCCGGACTCGATCGCCAAACCGACGCGCAAAACGGTTTGGCCGCGCTGGTCGCCGAGTCCATTCTCCAAACCCCGGTCGCAACCGGCGCCGGCCCTGCGCTCGCGCTGAGCGACGCGATCGATGCATGCGGCGCTTCGGTGTCGTACGAGGTCGCGGCGCAGAATATCCGGTTCTCGCTGCAGGGTACGCCTGAGGCGATCGCCGCGGCGGCGCCGCTCGTGGCGCGCGCCCTCGCCACTCCGTCGTTCACCCCTGCGACCCTGACCGCCGCGCGCGCCACGCTGGGCGATCGGATCGCCGACGGGGAGGCCGACGCGCGGGCCGTCGGGCTGCAGATGCTCCGCGGGTCCTACTACCGTGCCGGCGCGGCGTTCCCGCAGTTCGGCAACGCCGGCTCGCTCAGCGCGCTCGGCAGCGCCGATGCCAAGTCGTTCTACACCGCCTGGTACCTGCGCGGCGACGCCTTCCTAACGGCTGTCGGCCGTACGGGTCCTGCCACCGAAGCCGCGAGCCGAGCGCTGATCGGCGCGCTTCCGGCCGGCAGCGCGTCGCCGCCGCCGCCGCTCGCGACCCGGCCGTTCGGCGCCGAGCCCAAGCGTCTCGTGACCTACCGAAAGATCGGCGCGCCGTACGTCGTCGTGGGCTTCGCCGCGCCGCCGATCGGCGATCCGGACTTCGCGGCGGCGTGGGTGATGCGGTCGTTGCTGGCCGGGGTGTTCGAACGCGGCGGTGCCACCACGCCGCCGCCCTTCGGGAACTCCGTCGGCTCCCTCTACGGGTACGACACCGCGCCCGCGCAGTTCGCGCTGTGGATCAACGGCTCGCGGATCGATCCGTCGGTCGGTCTGGGGGCGATCATCGCGCTGGTGAAGGGGACCGCGACCAAGCCGCTGTCGGACGCCGTGGTCAACCGCTATAAGGAAACGGCGCGCGGCGAGTGGTCGCTCGAGACGCTCTCGCTCGACGATCGGGCGGCCGCCCTCGGCAGCGCGGTCGCGCGCGGGCTCGACGCGGACGCATCGGACGCCGTTCCGGCGGCGATCAGCGGCGTCACCGCCGCCGATCTCCAACGCGTCGCCAAAAAGTATTTCCAGAAGTTCGACGTCGCGTTGGTGATGCCGCGCGGGAGCGACGGCGGCTGAACACCGCTCTGGTTCACGATTATCTGAACCAACGCGGAGGCGCCGAACGCGTCTTCGCGCACTTCGTCGACGCCTGGCCGCAAGCGCCGGTGTACACGGCGCTGTATGACGAGCGGGCCGTCGGCGATCTCGTCCCGCGCGAGCGCGTGCGCACGTCGTTCCTGCAGCGCTTCCCGCTGAGCAAGCGCGCGTTTCGCGCGTATGCGCCGTTTTATCCGCGCGCATTCGAGTCGTTCGACCTGTCGGCGTTCGACCTGGTCGTCTCGTCGACGACCGCCTGGGCGAAGGGCGTGCTCGTGCGCCCGGGCGCGGTGCACGTCTGTTACATCAACACCGTCGCGCGGTTCGTCTTCGACGCCGATCGCTACGTCGGCGAGAACGTAGCGGCGCGGTTGGCACGGCCGCTGATCGCGCGCCTCGCCGCCTGGGATGTTCGCGCCGCGCAACGGCCGACGCGGTTCGTCGCGAACTCGCGCAACGTCGCCGCGCGCGTGCGCCGCTGGTACGGGCGAGAAGCCGACGTTCTCCCCTGCCCGGTCGACGTCGATCGCTTTACGCTCGGCGCCGGCCGCGGCGATTACTTCATCGTCGTATCGCGGCTGTTAGCGTACAAGCAGCTCGATCTGGCGATCGCGGCTTGCGCGTTGGCCGGGGTTTCGCTGCACGTCGTCGGGAGCGGACCCGACGAGCGCAGGCTCAAGAGCCTGGCGGTGGGGACGCGCACGACTTTTCACGGCACGGTCGACGATGCGACGCGCAACGCCTTGCTCGGCGACGCGCGAGCGGCGATTCTGCCGGGCGAAGAGGACTTCGGACTGGTCCCGCTCGAGGCTGCCGCAGCGGGCCGCGCGACGATCGCGCTGGCGGCCGGCGGTGCGCTCGAAACCGTGATCGAAAGCGAGACGGGCGCGTTCTTTCGCCGGCCGGATCCCGTCGCGCTCGCCGCCGCGATCCGCGCGTTCGATCCCGACGCGTACGATCCGGTTCGGTTGCGCGCGCACGCCGAGGAGTTTCGCCCCGAGCGTTTCATCGCGCGCTTGCGCGCGATCGTCGAGGCGACGCACGCGTGACGCCGAGTGCGATCGTCGACGCCGCACGCTCGAGGCCGACGCGCGCGGTCATCGTCGCGGCGGCGGTGTTCGCGATCGTGTATGTTGCACTCGATCTGAACAAGCTGTACGCGCTGCGCTACGGCGCCGACACGGGGACGTTCGTCCAGTGGCTGGTTGGCGAAGCGCATGGCCGGGGCTCGTGGAACGGAGCGGAGTACCGTCCGCACTTGCAGGTACACGACTCGTGGGCGTTGCTCGGGTTGGTTCCGCTCATGGCGATTCTGCCGTACGCGCAGACGCTGCTGGTCGTGCAGGTACTCGCCATCGCCGGAACCGCGCTCGCGATCTGCGTCTTCGCGCGCGACTGCGGGGCGCCGCCGCGCGCCGCGAGCGCGGTCGGGATCGCCTACCTGCTCTCGCCGTCGGCGCAGGGAATCGCGTACGGAAACTTCCTCGAGAACGTGTTCGTCCCACTGCTCGCCGCGCTCGGCGCGATCGCGGTGCGGCGCCGCGCCCTGATCCCCGCGGCGATCGTCGCGCAGCTGCTGCTCGGCCTCAAAGAAGACGAGGCGCTGTTCCTGGCGTGGTTCGGCGTAGCGTGCGCGCTCTGGTGGGATCGCCGCATCGGGTGGACGCTCGCCGGCCTCGCAATCGTCAACGGCGCCGGTTTCATCGTCGCGGAACGCGTGACCGGCGCGCATCCGTCGCTGCCCGGCTACGCGCTTCACGTCGACGATCCGCTCGTCATGCTGGCATTCTTCGCCGCGTTGCTCGCACCGTTCGCGTTCGCGCCGCTGCTGTTGCAATGGCGGCTTTTGCTCGCCGCGCCGCTGGTCGCAGAGCTGACGTTCAACCGGCCGTGGGCGTATCCGATCGCCCGAATCGGCACGCACTGGACCGCGCCGCTCGTCGCCGCGACGGCGCTCGCGGCCGCTTACGCGGTCGCGCGCCGTCCGGCGCTCGCGACGCCGATGCTCGTCTGCGCCGCTCTGTGCGCGCTGCTGTTCAACGACACGGTGCTCAAGCTCGGACGTTATCCGTACGTCGTCGATCGGGTCGCCTACGCGAAGGCATCCGCACTCCGGCGCAGTGAACGACCGATCGTGGTGCGGCGCGTCGACGAAGGCGCGTACGTCGCCGCGGCGTCGAACCCCAACGTCGTGCTGGCGAAGTACGATCCGCACGAAACCGGCTACTGCCCCGCCTACGACAAGGATCCGCGCGCCTTCCTCGCCTCACTCGGCATCGGCGTCGCACCCGCCAACACCGTCCTCTGCGGCGGCGTCCCCATCCCCGCAGTCCGCCGATGAGGTCGCGATACGTTCGCGAGCTCGCTACGACTGGTGAAAGGCGATGACGGCGACGACCGTGCACAGGTTGAACGTGGCGTGCGTGATCATCGAAGCGATCAAGGAGCCGCTCCAGTAATAAACGAGGGCGAGGACGGCGCCGCTGGCGGCCAGCGGAACGATCGCGCCGGCGTTACCGGGGCCGAGATGCGCGGATCCGAACAGGATCGCTGAGCCCACCACGGCAGCCCACACGGGCATGTAGCGCAGAAGCGCGTTGAAGACGAATCCGCGAAACGCGAGCTCTTCGAAGAACGGCGCCGCGATGCACGCCAAGAACACCAGGCCGGCGAACAGTCCGCCGTGCGCGTCGCGCAGCCAATGGACCTGCATCTCGTCGGGCTTGACGTGAAACAGCCATTCCTCCAAGGCGCCCGTCGAGGTCGCGACCACGAACATCAGGATCGCGCCGCCGAGCCCCCACGCCAGATCGGCGGCGCGCGGTGTCCGCAGGCCCAAGCTCGCGAGCGAGCGTCGGGCGAGCCGCGGCAAGATCGGGACCAAGACGGCGAGCGCGGCCGCATAGCCGAAGAGCTGCACGACGAAAAGCGGCCAAGAAAATGTCGTGAGATCGTGCCGGGTCAACAGACCGCTGGCATACAAAACGACCGCGAACACGGACGCAAGCACGTAGACCGCCGCGCCGAGCAGCACCGCGAACAGCAACGACTGCCACCAGACGAAAGCTTCAGTCGGCCAGTGCGTCGGCGAGAGCGGCGAACGTCGGAAGATCGAGGTTTTCACCACGGACGTCGGCGTTCAGAGCGAGCGAGGCGATCGCCGTCACGATGCGCTCGCGCGGAAGATCGAGCGCGAGCGTGAGGGAATTCGCCAGCGTCTTGCGCCGGTACGCGAACGCGGCGCGCACGACCTGTTCGAAGCGGCTGCGGTTCCCAACGACGACGGTCGGCACGGCGAGGCGATCCAGCACCACGACCGTCGAGACGACGCCCGGTCGCGGGAAGAACGCGCTGGGCGGGACGGTGAGCGCGCGGGTGACGCGCATCGTCAGACCGATAGCGAGGGTGAGACTTCCGTATTGCGATGTACCGGGCTTGGCCAACAAACGGTCGGCGACATCCTTTTGGATCATCGCGACGATTCGCCGCGGCGGAGCGGGGAGCGAGGCCAATTTCACCAGCAGCGGCGTGCCGACGTTGTACGGCAGGTTTCCCGCCGCGATCCATTCCCGCCCGGCAGCCCACGCGGCGTAGTCGAACGTCAGCGCGTCGCCCTCGCGAATGTCGACGCCCGAAAGGTCGTCCCGCGACCGGAGGACCGCGACCATCTCCGGATCGAGGTCGAACGCGGTGACGTCGGCCCCGAGCCGCACCAGCGCCGCCGTCAGGGCGCCGGTCCCGGCACCGATCTCGAGGACGGGGACCGGCGGCGGGTCGGTCGCCAGCCGGGCGATGCGGACCGCGGTCGCGCCGGCCATGAGGAAATGCTGCCCCAAGCGCTTCTTCGGGCGGATCCCGAGCGCACGAAGCAGGGCGCGAGGATGGTGGCTTCCGCTGTCGCGGAAGCCTTCGCGGTCCTCGCTGCGCTGCGGTCCGCCCTCGTCGGCGGACGTTCCCTCTGGGGGGTCTATTTGATTAGGTAGACCGTGACGGATCGGCGGCCGAACTGGAAGGCCTGGCGGTTCGAGTTGAAGCCCAGGTCGATCCGACGGCCATGGATCGCTCCGCCGGTGTCGCCGGCGACCGCCGGCCCGTAGCCGGGGATGTACATGTGGGTTCCCAGCGGGATCACGCGCGGATCGACCGCGACGATCCCGTGGCCGGCGGGCCGACCGGTGGCCGTCATCCCGCTGCAGCCGGAGCAGCCGGCGGTGTAGGCGGTGGCGACCATCGAGAGGGCTGCCGAGGCGAACTTGAGGGTACCTTCGATGCCGCGCCCGGCGAGCTGGGAGAACGCGGTGTACTCGCCGATCCCCTCGGCGACGATCCGGTCGCGTGGCGCGCGCAGCACGTGCGAGATGAGCGTCGTGCGGCGTATGGCTCGTCGATCCGGGCTGCGCGTGAAGGCGTAGGCGGTCTCGTAGATCCCAGTCTCGCCGGGGGCGACGACCGCGGTCTTGCCGGGCGCCAGGGTGAAGGCCCAGCGCTTCACGACCTTCGCCGCAAGCCGGCGGTGAACGACCTGCGTCCACGAGTTGACGTGCTGCACGGTGATGACGGCATCGCCCTCGACGGCACTGGCCGGGCTAGGCCAAACCGAGTCGTGACGGTCGAACGCGATGCTCTGCGCGCCCAACAGGCTCGAGACGTTCGGCGCCGCCGAGCGCACGACGCGCGGCGCGCCGTCGACGATGACGGTGACCGGGACGGCAGCGCGATAGACGATGATCTCGCCGTCGTACAGGGGGCTGGCTGGGTCGATGCTCAAGGCGTCCTCGGGGGCGCGCGAAAGGTTCTGCTCGGCCAGGAGCGCATCGGCGGTGTCGGCCTTGGTTTCGACGGTTTCCGAAAGACCGTCGTGCACGAGCGTAACGTGCTTGGAAGGTCCCGCGTCGGCGAATGCGGCGACCGTTTTGGCGACTCGATCGGCGGCCGTACCGGCGCCGAACGGAATGAGGAGACCCAGGGAGAGCATGCCAGTGGCCGCAAGCGGCGCTGGTGGAAGATCTTTGCGGATCGTCCGACTCCTTTCTCGTGCGAGGGTGCGTTCCAACAGGCCCGGATCATTGCTGTCCGTGCGTGACGGCCCGCACTCGACGTCGTAGCGGTGGCCGGCGAGCCGTGTTCTGACCCGGCAACGGGTCCAGAGGCTCGGTCGAGTGCCCCTAAGACCCGACAGGTCCCAGGGATCACGAGGTACGGTAACACGATCGTCGAGGATGCGTCAAATACCAGGGTCGTGGAGCGAGAAGCGCCCGTCTGCTACGCGCGCTCACCCGCGCCCGACCACGATGGTGCAGCGCGCGGGCGGCGAATGAGAGTGATGTCGTGCGCGTCGGATTCTTCACCGAGTGCTACAAACCAATCGTGAACGGCGTCGTCGCGAGCATCGACGCGCTGCGCGATGGCTTGTGCGCGCAAGGCGTCGACGTCACGACGGTCGCGCCGCACTTTCCGCATTTCGTCGACGCCGAGCACGGTGTCGTGCGCGTTCCGTCGCTGCCGCTCCCGACGCAGACAGCGTATCGTTTGTGCGTGCCGTACTTGAACGCCGACGATCGGCGGCGCGTGCGCGGCATCGATCTCGTGCACGCGCACTCGCCGTTCGTTACCGGTTGGATGGGCGCGTCGTACGCGCGCCGTCATCGCGTGCCGCTCGTGTTCACCTATCACACGCGGCTCGATGCGTACGCGCACTACGCGCCGTTCGATCGCGGCGCGACGGAACGCGCGATGGTGGAGCTCACGCGGCGCTACGCGAACGCCGCCGACGCGGTGATCGTGCCGACGCGCGCGATGGAGAACCGGTTGCGCGAGCTGGGCGTGCACGCGCCGATCTCGGTGGTCCCGAGTGCGATCGACGTCGAGCGCTTCGCCGGCGGCCATCGCAGCGCGCTGGTTCGCGCGCGGCTGGGCGTCGACGACGACGCGCCGCTCGCGCTGGTCGTCTCGCGGCTGGGCGTCGAGAAGAACGTCGAGCTCGCGCTCGATGCGCTGGCGCACTTCGCCGAGTTGCGGCTGGCGGTCGTCGGCGAGGGACCGCATCGCGACGCGTTGCAGGAGCGGGCGGGCCGGCTCGGGGTCGCCGGCCGGGTGCGCTTCGTCGGCGCGCTGGCGCGCGACCGCCTACCCGACGTCTACGCGTCGGTCGACGCTTTCGTCTTCCCGTCGACGACCGACACCCAGGGCTTGGTTCTGGCCGAGGCGCTGGCCGCCGGCCTGCCGGTGGTGGCCGCCGACAGCGAAGCGTCGGCCGACGTGCTCGGAGGGGCCGGGCGGCTCGTCGAGGCCGATCCCGAGGCGCTGGCCGCCGCAATTCGGGACGCGATCGCCGGCGGGCGCGACCAGAGTGCCGTACATTTGGCATTCTCGCGGTTTACCGTGGAGATGCAGACGCGGCGAATCCTCGAGCTCTACCGAGAGGTGCTGGCCGCGCGAGCAGCTTGACTTGACTCGAACACGTGTTCGATATAGGATGATCGCAAGAGCCATGCAGACCACCAGCCGCCACCGCTCCGCCGACGTCGCCGTCGGCTACGCCGCCGACAGGGCCGGGAACGGGATCGCCTACGCCGCGATCGCGACCGGCACCGATCGGGCGGCCGTTCGAGTGACCTTCGGAACCGAGCCGCTACCGGCGCTCGACGGCCGCGAGCTCGGCTACGCCGCGTTGAGCGCCGTCGCGACGTACCTGCGCGGTCGCGGCTTCAGCCGGTTGCGGCTGAAGATCGCCGATACCGTCGTCGTCGACGAGCTCAACGGCCGCCGATCGGTTCCGCTCCCGCTCGCGATGGCGTACGTCAAAGCGCGCTGCGCGCTGCACGGCTTCTCGTCGGCACGCGTCGAACGCGGCGAACCGATTGAAACCCACGATCTCCAGACGCGCGCTCAGGCCGAGGTCGCCCTCCGCGCTCCGGCGGCCGCCTGAGCCCGCTCATCCCGATCTCGCCGCGCCGAGGCTGACCGCCCGCGACCTTCCCGCTGACACGATCGCGCTCGCCCGCGCCCTCATCGGCACGGTGCTGGTGCGCGAGCGCAACGGCGAGTTGCTCGCCGGGCGCATCGTCGAAACGGAAGCGTACATTCCGAGCGATCCGGCATCACACGCGTTCCGTGGGATGACGCGGCGCAATCGCGCGATGTTCGGCCCGCCGTTTCACGCCTACGTCTACTTCATCTATGGCACGAACTGGTGCCTCAACGTCACCAGCGATGCGGCGGGCGTCGGCGCGGCGGTGCTCGTCCGCGCGTGCGAGCCGCTGTCGGGTCTGGCCGCGATGCGCGCCCTGCGCGGGCGTCCCGATCTGAAGGACCACGAGCTCGCGCGCGGCCCGGGCAATCTCTGTCGCGCGTTCGCGATCGGCCCCGAGTTCGACGGCGCCGACTTGGCCGCCGACCCGCTGCTGTGGATCGCCGGCACCCAGGCGGCGGTCCCGGTCGGCGTGAGCCCCCGGATCGGCATCACCAAGGCCGCGGCCGAACCGATGCGCTTCTACGCGCGCGGGAATCCGAGCGTCAGCGGTCGCCGCGCCTTGTCGCCGTGACGTCACCTGTGGTAGACTCCGTTGCGTCGCGCGGTCCGTATCGTGCGATCTTCTCGTTCCTCGGCGCCGCGCGCCGACGAGCGGCCCCGGCAGCCTCGCCGGTCAGGCCCCGTCGCGCGAAGCGCCCGTCTCCCCGAGGGAGCATTCCGCTGCAGTTCGACAATCGACCCCAGAATAACGGTAAGCCGGACGGCGGCCGTCGCCGCCGCTCGCGACGCAACCGCCAGCGCTTCAACGACAACGGCACGCCGCAGCAGGCGAACGACGTGTTCACCCAGCCGGAGTTCCCGCAACCGGTCGGGCCGCCGCTGCTCTCCGCCGATCAGCTCGCGGAGATGAGCAAAGCCGAGCTCAACGAGCTGGCCAAGACCTTCGAGATCGAGAATCCGACCAAGATCAAGAAGGACGATCTGGTCGCGCAGATCCTCGAGGTCCAAGCACAGCGCAGCGGCTTGGAGAAGGCCAACGGCGTCCTGGACATCTTGCCCGAGGGGTATGGCTTCCTCCGGCGCGAGGGCTACCTGGTCGGCAACGACGACATCTACATCTCGCAGTCGCAGATCCGGCGGTTCGAGCTGCGCCGCGGCGACCTCGTCGCCGGTCAAGTCCGCCGGCCGAAAGAGAACGAGAAGTACTACGGCATCGTCAAGGTCGAGACGGTCAACGGCTATTCGCCCGAGTCGATCGTCAACCGGCGCGTCTTCGAAGAGCTCGGCGCCGAGCCGCCGACGCAGCGCTTCACGCTCGAGACGCGCGGCGACATCACGTCGCGCGCGCTCGATCTCTTCGCGCCGCTCGGCAAGGGTCAGCGCGCGCTGCTGTTCTCGCCGCCGCGCACGAACGACGCGGCGCTGCTGGTCCGCATCGCCCGCTCGCTCGAGGCGAACCATCCCGACGCGCACGTGATCGTGCTGCTGGTCGACGAGCGGCCTGAGGCAGTGACCCACCTCCAGCGCACGCTCGACGTCGAAGTCGTCGCGACGACGTTCGAAGAGCACCCCGACAATCACGTCACGACCGCCGAGCTCGTCTTCGAGCGCGCGAAGCGACTGACCGAGCTGGGCCGCGACGCGGTGATCCTCATCTCGTCGTTCACGCGGCTCGTCCGCGCGTACGCCGCGACGTCGCACCACAAGGCGAACCCGGCGCAGATCGACGCTGCGACGCTGCAGCGGCCCAAGCGCCTGTTCGGTTCGGCGCGCGCGGTGGAGGGCGGCGGTTCGCTGACCGTGCTCGCAACCGTCGACGCGGGGACGTCGGCGCTCGACGCGCTGGTGATCGAAGAGCTTTCGCCGGCGTCGAACGCGGAGATCGTCCTCGCGCGCGAGCTCGCCGAAGCGCGCGCTTATCCGCCGATCGACCTCATTCGCAGCGGCAACTGGTACGAAGAGCAGTTGCTCAGCGAGATCGCGCTGCACAAGATGACCGACCTGCGCCGTGCGCTGGTCGGCGTCGCCACGATCGAAGCGTCGCAACGTATCTATGCCGCGCTGGCGCGGACCGAGTCGAACGACGCCTTCCTCACGTCGTCCGATCTCAAGAAGGTGTAGGGGAGTGAGGGGGCACTGACGCCGCAGCGGCTGCAGAAATTCCTTGCGGCGGCCGGCGTTGCGTCGCGCCGCCGCGCGGAAGACCTGATCGTCGCCGGACGCGTGCGCGTCGGCGGCCAGGTCGTGCGCGAACTCGGGTCGAGCGTCGACGATGATGCGCGCGTCGAAGTCGACGGTCGCATCGTGCGGCCGGTTCAGACGCACACGTACGCCGTGCTGCACAAGCCGGTCGGCGTGATGACGACGATGCGCGATCCCGAAGGTCGCCGCACCGTAGCCGACCTGGTTCGGCGGGCCGGCGTCACCGCGCGCGTCGTTCCGGTCGGGCGGCTCGACTACGACACCAGCGGCGTTCTGCTGCTGACCGACGACGGCGAGACGGCCAACGTCTTGAGCCATCCGCGCTTCGGCGTCGAGAAGACGTATCGTGCGACGGTGCGCGGACGGCTCGAACCGGGCGCGGTGGAACGAATCTTGCACGGCGTGCGTCTGGACGAAGGCCGCGCCTCACCGGCGCAGTTGCGCGTCGTCGCCGTGCGGCGCGACGTTTCGCTCGTCGACATCACGATCCATGAAGGGCGCAACCGTCAAGTGCGCCGGATGTTCGAGGTCGTCGACCACCCGGTGGTGGCACTCGTGCGTTTGCGCTTCGGGCCGATTGCCTTGGGCGCATTGCCGCTCGGCGCGGTGCGCTCCGCCACCGAGCGCGAGCGGTCGGCCCTGCACCGCGTCGTCGACGAAGCACGCGCCGCCGGAGCGGAGAACGCGTGACGCTCGTGCGCGGAATTCGCGGCGCGATCACCGTTGCGCGCGACGAGCCCGCGGCGATTCTCGACGCGACCGAACGGTTGTTGCGCACGATCCTCGAGCGCAATCGCTTCGTCCCCGACGACGTCGCGTCGGCGCTTTTCACCGTGACGCCCGACCTGGTTTCGGAGTTTCCGGCCGCCGCCGCGCGCCGGATGGGTTGGACGCTCGTCCCCTTGTTGAATTTCACCGAGATCGGGGTACCGGGACGTTTGGAGCGGTGCATTCGGGTGCTGATCCACCTCAACACCGAACTGCGCCCGGACCAGATCCAGCACGTCTACCTGGAGGGCGCGACCACCCTCAGACCGGACCTGTCGGGCCGGCAGTGAGCCGGCACCGAGCCCCCGGCGGGCCCGGCAGGTAAACGACCGGGCGCGGCCCAATCGCGTTCGGTCGCCGGGAACCGCCGAGCCGGGTCGTGCGTTAGTCCCGTATTCTTCCAGCGTCCCGAGGTACTATGGCCGAACGTTCCCTTCGCCTGCTCGTCGCGTCCGTGCTCGGCGCTTTCGCGCTCGCGTCTTTCGCGCCGCCGGCGTCGGCCCAAACGTCGACGTTCTACACGCCGCCGAAGCTCATCAAGCAGGGGACCGCGACCTCGCCGATCGCCGGCACCGGCGCCGTTACCGTCCAGGTCTTCGTCAAGAAAGACGGCTCGATCGGCACCGTCAAAATCGAGAAGTCGACGAACCACGCGGACGACACGGCCGCGACGGAGATCGCGAAGACCTCGACCTACAAGGCGGGACTGCGCGACGGCAAGGCGATCGACGCGTTCTATACGATGTCGCTCAGATTCAGCGGTTCTTCGGTCGTCAACGACACCGGCACCAGCTCGAACCAGTTGATCGCCGCGAACGCGCTCATCCGCGCGAACAAGTTCTCCGACGCGAAGACCCAGCTCGAGCAGTATCTCACCGCGCATCCGGGCGACAAGGACGCGGAGGCGCTGCTCGGCGTCGCCGACGGATACCTGAGCGACAACGCCGGTGCGACCGCCGCATTCGACGCGGCAGGCACGATCCCCGACCGTTTCAAGAGCGTAGCGGCCAAGGCATACGCCGACGCGGCCGTCGACGCGCTCAAGGCCAAGAACAACGATCAGGCGATCGCGCTCGCCGGCAAGGCGCTCGCGCTGCAAGAGAACGTCAACACGCTCTACATCCGCGGCACCGCGTACGCTAACGCACAGCAGTATGCGCCGGCCATCGCGGACCTGGAGCGCGCGAAGGCGCAAGCCACCGCGGGTCACGCCGACGTTGCTACACTCAATGCGATCGACTCCTCGCTTGCGACCGCCGATCTCTTGGGCGGACAGCCCGACAAGGGCCTCGCGCTGGCCCAGGACCTCAAGCGGCGCGACCCGTCGTACACGCGAATCGACGACGCGCTGGCCGCATATTACAACCGGCAGGCGATCGATGCGATGAAGGCCGGTAACCGGACGCTGGCGGTGACCGACTTGGAGAACGCCGCCAAGGCCGTCCCGACGCGCGCCGTCGTCCTGTACGTGCAAGCGGCGAACGTCCTTTCGCAAGGTGACAAGCCCGACTGGAAGGCGGTCAAAGCGGAGGCCGATAAGGCACTGGCGGTCGACCCGAACGACGCGCGTGCGAATTACGTCGCCGGAATCGCTCTTGCGAACGAAGGCGACGGCAAGAACGCGATCGTCTACCTCCAGAAGGCCAAGGCGGCCGCGGGCTCGGACGCCGAGCTCAACACGAACATCGACGCGGCGCTCAAGAAGCTCCAACCTAAGCAGTAGGAATGGCGGCCGAGACCGCCAACACCTAGGCCCGCGCCGGGCGGGTCCCGCCCTCTTTCATATTGTGTCCGGCTCAGCGCCGGTGATCCCCAACTCCCTCGAAGACTCGGAGGCTACACCAGGACTCGTGGATTTCAGCAAATTTTTCGACACGATCGTCTCTGGCGGCCCCGCTATGTGGGCGCTGCTCGTGTTGTCGGTCGTCGCGGTCGCCATCGTCATCGAGCGGCTGCTTTTCTTTGCGACCCAACACTCCGACTCGAAGGGGCTGCTCCGTTCAATCGGCCAGAAGATCGCCGCGGACGACCTCCCGGGCGCCATCAAGATCTGCCAACAGAACAAGGGGATGCTCCCTAAGATTCTGGAGTTCGGCTTGCAGCGCGGCGAGAAGAACCGCGCCGACATCACCGACGCACTCTCCATCGCGTTGATGGAGAACCTGAACTCGCTCGAGCGGAATCTCGGCGTGATCGGCACCATCGCCGTCATCGCCCCCTTCGTCGGTCTGTTCGGTACGGTGCTCGGTATCATCCGCGCCTTCCAGGACATCGCCCTCAAGGGGAACTCGACCCCGGCCGTCGTCGCGGCGGGTGTCTCGGAAGCGCTGATCACGACTGCGGCCGGCCTGTTCGTGGCCGTCATCGCGGTTATCTTCTTCAACTACTTCAAGACCCGCATCAAGGGGTACAACCAGGAGATGATCGTGGCGGCCAACCAGCTCGCCGAGATGCTCCACTTCCACAATACCGGCGCCGCGATCCCGACCGACACGGGGACGAAGTAACCTGAACCTCTCGACCAGAGGGCACGACTCATGAGCATGGTGTCCGCCCAGCAGGACGATGCGGTCATGGCAGAGATCAACATCACGCCCTTCACCGACGTGCTACTGGTCCTGCTCATCATCTTCATGATCCTCGCGGCGCTCGTCGCGCCGCCCGGCTTCGAGAAACAGCTGCCCGACAAGAACGCTCCCAACCCGCAGCAGCAACAGAAGAAGACCGACAACATCGAAGTTCTCGTCAACGAGACCGGAACGATTTTCGTGGACGGCAAGCGCTCCGACATCACGCACATCTACGCCGATATGCAAGACGTCGAGCGCCGCAAGGGCCGTAAGCACGTCTCGCTCACCGCGGACGTCAAGGCGCCCTACGGCACGATCATTCGGATTCTGGACGCCGCGAAGATCGCGGGCCTCGAAGACGTCGGCTTCGTCACCTCGTAAAGGCAGAAGGAACCCGCTTCGTGGCCGTCTCCACCGGACAAGGCGAAGAAGAAGTGATGTCGACGATCAACATCACGCCGTTCACGGACGTGCTGTTGGTCCTCCTGATCATCTTCATCATCCTCGCCTCAATCACCAAAGAGCCCACGCTCCCCGACGCCAAGAACACGCAGAAGGTCCATCCGTCGCAGATCGTCGTCCTCATCGACGAGAAGAACCAGGTGCAGATCGGTTCGACCACCGTCAACGAGATGCAGGCGAAAGAGCAGTTCGCTCAACTGGTCAAAACGACGGGCAGCGGGTTGAAGACCGTCATCATCAAGGCGAACCCGAAGGCGAGCTTCGGCACGATCCTGCGCGTCATGGACGCGGCGAAATCGGCGGACCTGACCACCTTCGGGTTGGCGAACCACATCGAGGGCCTTCCCCCAGGTCAGACGGGGGGCTAGATGGCGCGCCAGATCGATCCGCAGCCGCCGGTGAGCAACCTCGAGCGGGCGAAGTACTTCCTGCTCTACGGCTTCGCGATCTCGATCGCGCTGCATCTCGCGCTCGGTCCGTTCGTGCAGTTCGAACGGACGCAAGTGCAGGAAGACAAGCCGCAAAAAGTCACCGTCGTGCGCGTTCCCACGCCGCCGCCGACCCCACCGCCGACACCAACGCCGCATCCCACCCCGCCGCCGACGCCGCCACCCAAGTCGACGCCGCCGCCGAACACGCCCGCGCCGCAGCAGCCGAAGATCAAGATCAACACGGTCAAGACGAACACGAAGACGAACACGGGCCCGACCGAGGACACCAACAAGTACACGACCGGCAACACCCAAGGGATTCCGCAAGGCCAAGGCACCTCAGCGCCGTCGACCGCTCCGCCGGCCACGCCCGCACCGGCCCCGCCGACCGCTACGCCCAAGCCGACGCCGCCGCCGCTCTCGTGCGCGCGCCCGAACGTGCCGGCGGCGACGATTCGCGCCGTCGAGCCCGACACGCCGCCCATGGCGGCACAGCAAGGAATCTCGGGAACCGTCCAGGTCATCGTCTCGCTCGACGTGTCGAGCCACGTCCTGAGCACGCGAGTCCAGAGCTCGCCCAGCGCGATCCTCAACCAAGCTGCGCTGAGCGCGGCCAGGAATTCGACGTTCCAGACCGAGGTGCGCGACTGCAAGCCGATCGCCGCCGAATACATCTTCAGCGTCGAGTTCTCATCGCAATAGAGGATTGGGCGCTCTGAACGAGCGCCCAACCCATCGCGTTTGCGGGCTACGCCCGCAAGCCGCCGACGCTTCCTGATGATCTCGGCCGCCTGCGTTAGGGCGTTAGAATACGCCGAGGTCGCGGAGCTTGTACATCATCTCGATGTAACCGATCAGCTGCGCCTCTTGCTCGGGCGTGCGATCGGTGAACTCGACGCCGGTGCGGTACTTGCCGAGGGTCTGATCGTAGCGGCACCAGCGAACCTCGCCGGTCAGCCGCAGCGGCGGCCGCGGATCGCCGCGCAGCTCCAACTCTAGGGTCAGCGGCTGAGCCGCCGGTAACTCGGCCGTGCAGAACATCGCGAGGCCGCCGAGTCCGACGTCGTACGTCTCGGTCCGCGCCGCGGCGAACTCGTCGCCGATCGTAAAGGCGACGAGCATCGGGGCGTCTGCAAGGCGACGGTGCGAGCGTGCTTCACTCACACAGCGAATCTTCGCGGCGGCGGGAAAGCCTCCCCCGCATGCGAACCGACGCCCACGTGACGTTCGTGCAAGCGATGTTGCTCGCCGTGCTGCAGGGCGTCAGCGAACTGTTCCCGATCAGCAGTCTCGGCCACACGGTGCTCGTGCCCGCGCTGCTGCGCTGGGGAGTCGACGAGGGCTCCGATTCGTTCCTCGCGTTCGTCGTCGTGCTGCACCTCGGAACGGCGCTCGCGCTCATCGTCTTCTATCGCGACGAATGGATCCGGATCGTCCGCGCGCTCGTCGCGAGCGTCGTCCGCGGCCGGTTCAGCGCCGACGCCGACGAGCGCACGGGGTGGCTGCTGGTCGCCGGAACGATTCCGGTCGGCGTGCTCGGCGTCTTGCTGGAGTCCAGCGTGAAGAAGCTGTTCGCCTCGCCGATTCCCGTCTCGCTCTTCCTCTTCGCGAACGGGTTCGTCATGCTGCTCGGCGAGCTGCTCCGCCGCCGCCAACACCGGCACGCACAGAGCGGCAACCACTACCGCCGGATCGACCAGCTCGCCCCCCGCGACGGCGTCCTCGTCGGCTTCGCCCAATCGCTCGCGCTGCTCCCCGGTATCTCGCGTTCGGGCTCGGCGATCGTCGCCGGCCTGCTGTGCGACCTCCGTCACGAAGACGCCGCGCGCTATTCGTTCCTGCTCGCCACCCCGGTGATTCTCGCCGCCAGCCTGCTCGAGCTCCCCAAGCTGTTCGCGCCGGGTGCGCACGTCGTGCTCGTCCAAGCATTGGTCGGCGGCGTCCTCGCCGGTATCACGGCGTACGCGTCCGTCGCCTTTCTCACACGCTGGTTCAAACACAACGATCTCTCGCCGTTCGCCTGGTACTGCATGGCAGCCGGTGGCATCTCTTTTCTCCTCTTCGCCACGAAAGCAATCGCATGAAGCCTCTCGCGCTGGTCCTCGCCGTCGTCTTCGTGATCATCGCCGGCCTGTATTTCACCGGTCACGGCTATCCGGCCGGCGTGCACACCAAGCACGGAATCGTGAGCATCATCCTCGCTCTGCTCTGCCTCGTGTGGTATCGATTTCAGTCCGCCGCTCCGGCGCGCTGAAATTTGATGGTGGCTGGCGGGGGGTCGTGCAGTGCTGCGGCGGGGACGCTCTCTGCGCCGCATCCTGCGGCTTCGTTCGCTCGGTTCTCCGCTCGCTCTCGCCTTCCAGGCTCCGCTCGCTGCGAAACGCCCCGCCGCAGCACTGCACGACCCCCCACCACGCACGCTGAGTGGAATCGCGCGTCGGCAGCATGGTGCCTTCACTCGGAATCACGGTAAGAAAAATCCGCTCGGACTGTTTTTGGGGGTCGGCAAACATTCTGCCAGGAGGTGGGGGAGTGATGGTGCTGCGCGGGGGCGTTTCGTAGCGAGCGGAGCCTGGAAGGCGAGAGCGAGCGGAGAACCGAGCGACGGAAGCCGCAGGATGCGGCGCACGGAGCGTCCCCCGCGCAGCACCGTCACTCCCCCACCTCACGCCACGATCGTGTGCACGAACCGTTACAAGTCGCGCTATTTCTTGCCGATGATGTAGATTTCGTCGCGATCCAGGTTGGCGCGCTCGGTATTCGGGCGGCGTTCGCGCAGGAGGCGTTCGAAGCGATCCGCGTCGCGAGCGTTGGATTGGATGATGATGTACGGCGTGGATTCGGCCGCGGCGAGAACGGCGGCGGCGGCGCGGTCGTAGCTGACGTCGTCGTTGGTTGCGCCGCCGAAGACCGTTTCGCGGTAGAGACGCTCGATGTTGAGGTACGGATCGCCTTGCCACCAGGCTTCCCACATCCAGACGCGTGCATCGATGCGTTTGGCGGCGCTGCGGCCGGGGAGCGCGAGGTAGACGGCGTCAGCGCGAACAGCGCCGAGCGTTGTGGTGAAGTCGCCGCGGCGCACGGTGTTGCGCTTGCCGTTGTCCGCGATCCAGCGTTGCGCTTCGCGGATGTGGTGCCAGGCGAGTTCGCTCGGCGGGATGTCGATCATCTCGTCGGGATGGTGGGCTTTGAGCAGCCAGTGGCAGAGAACGTGCCAGAGGCCGATGACCGCGATCCCGGTTTGGCCGTCGCTGCGCAGCGCGTGGACGTTGGCATGCCAGACGCCGAGATAACGGCACTGATCCTCGCTGAAGAAGACGCCTTCCCAGCCGCGGAACAGATCGGTCGGATAGATGCGGCCGGGCAGCATTTCGACGACTGCGGCGACTTCGTTGTCGCGCAGGATCGTGAAGTCGTTCACAACGAGGCCTTCGCCGGCGCGGACGAACCACTCGAGCAGGTCGCCGCCGTGCACGGCGATGCCGTGGCGCTTGAGGACGTTCAGATGCGTCGGAACGCCCATGAACGGGTCGACGAGACTGCTGATGCCGCGCGCCCGGCAGAGGTCGAGCAGTCGCGTTCCGGAGATGCGGCGGGTGTTGGTCGGGAGATCGATCATGGTGCTTCGTTCAAGATCGCGAGATATGCGCGGGTCGTGTCGGGCGCGAACTGTGTCCCCGATGCGGCGGCGAGCCGCCGGGGAGCGTCGAGCGGGCTGAGCGCGTCGACGGCGAGCAGAAGGCCCAGCACGCCGGCCAGCGGCTCCTGGTTGCCGTCTTCGTACCAGGTGGCCGACGCGGCCAGGGGCGGGGCGTCGGCGGCATAGGCGGCGACCGAGGCGGCGATCGCTCCGGCCCGGTGCGCGAGCGCGGCGCGGCCGTCGCGCGCGAAGCGGGAGAACGGATCGAAGTCGTCTTGCGGCACCGGATCGGTCGCGCGTCCGAGGGCGAGGAGGCGGGCCAGACGCGCCGTGCGGCGCGGGTCGAGGTCGAGGCGCTGCGCGAGCATGGTGCCTAGCGTTGCAAGGCGCTCGCTGCGGCCGCCGGTCCTGGCGTCGCGCGCATCGATGCGCTGGGCGAGGAGGCGAATAGCGTCGTCGTCGTCGATCGAGGACCGCGCGAAGGCGAGGGGTCCGTCCCAGTCGCCGGCGAGGATGAACTCGCGGAACGACCGCACGAGGTCGACGGCGAAGCGACGGCCGCTCTCCGCGGCCAGGGCGAAAACCGCTTCGACACCCTCGCGCGGTTCGTCCGGGTCTTCGACGGCCTCGAGGAAGGCGTGGGTGATGCCCAGCGCGGCGGCGTCGGCGGGGATCCCGTCCCAGCGCAGGCGGTCGGGAATCCCGGTTCCGTCGTCGTGCTCGCGGTGCCAGCGCACGATGTCCGATGCGCGGGGCGGCGCGCTCGGGAATGCGGCGACGATGCGCGCACCGTGCAGCGGTGCGTCGGCGTAGGCGAGCGTCCGCTGCTGCGCACCGGCCTCGGGTGGGAGGGCGATCGCGACCAGACCGACCTCGGCGAGGCTGCCGGCGTACCAGGTCGCGGCGACCGCGTCTTCATCACGGCCGCGGCGGCGTGCGAAGCGTGCCGCGACGGCCGCGCGCCGGCGCCCGAAACCCAACCGCCGGCCGGCAAATGCATCGCCGACCGCGCTGTACAATCCCAGCGCGCCGTCGGCGAGATCAACAGGAACCGTCATCCTCGCCGGACGACGTTCACCGCACCGTGCCGAAACCCTCACTCAGCAACCCCGCCGCCGTGCGCGACGGTTTCGTCGATGCGATCGGCAACACGCCCTTGATCGCGCTGCCGAAGCTTTCGGCGGCGATCGGGCGGACGATCCTGGGGAAGGCCGAGTTCCTCAACCCCGGCGGCTCGGTGAAGGATCGAGCGGCGCGTGGCATCATCGAAGACTTCGAACGCCGCGGACTGCTCGCGCCGGGCGGCACGGTCGTCGAAGGAACGGCGGGGAACACCGGGATCGGGTTGGCGCTGGTGGGGAACGCGCGCGGGTACCGCACCGTGATCGTGATGCCCGACGATCAAGCGGCCGAGAAGTACGGGCTGTTGCGCACGTTCGGGGCGGAGCTGCACGTCGTCGCGGCTGTGCCGTTCACCAACGATGCCAACTACTACCACGCCGCGCGCCGCATCGCGGAGTCGATCCCCGGCGCGGTCTGGTCGAACCAGTTCGAGAACACGGCCAACCGAGCGGCGCACGAAGCGACCACCGGGCCGGAGATCATCGCGCAGACGGGCGGTGAGCTCAACGCGTTCGTCGCGGCGGCGGGGACCGGCGGGACGATCGCCGGCGTCGGGCTCGCGCTCAAGGCGTACGATCCGAGCATCGCGGTCGTGCTCGCCGATCCGTATGGCTCCGCGCTCTTCAGCTACGTGAAGACGGGCGAGCTCGCGACCGAGGGCGATTCGAACGCCGAAGGGATCGGGATCAAGCGGATCACGGCGAACTTCGACGGCGCGCCGGTCGACGACGCGCTGCGCGTCGACGATCGCACGCTGGTGGAGATGGCGCACTGGCTGCTGCGCGCCGAGGGGTTGTTCGTCGGCGGCTCAGCGGCACTCAACGTCGCTGCGGCGGCGCGGTATGCGCGGACGCTGCCGAGCGACAGCGTCGTCGTCACGGTACTGTGCGACGGCGGTGAACGTTATCGCTCGCGGTTGTACGACGACGACTGGCTGCGCGAGAACGACGTTGTGCCCTTCGCGCAGGATCTCGCGTTCCTATGAGCGACGCGAAGCTCTCGCACGTGCGCGCAGACGGTTCGCTGACGATGGTCGACGTCGGCGCGAAGGTCGCGACGGCGCGCATGGCGCGCGCCGAGGCGCGGGTGCGGCTGAACGCCGCCGCCGCTGAAGCGCTGCGCACCGCGACGCTGGCGAAGGGTGACGCGTTCTCCGCCGCGCAACTGGCGGGTATCATGGCCGCCAAGCGGACCGACGAGCTGATCCCGTTGGCGCATCCGATCGCGCTCGGAGCGGTCGACGTCTCGTTCACGTGGGACGATGCGACGACGCTGCGCATCGCCAGCCGCGCGACGACCGTCGGTCCGACCGGCGTCGAGATGGAGGCGATGATCGCGGCGAGCGTGGCCGCACTCACCATCTACGACATGTGCAAGGCGCTCGACAAAGGGATCGTGGTCGAGAGCGTGCGGCTGATCGAGAAGACCGGCGGAAAATCCGGCGACTGGAGCTTGGCCGTCAACGGCGAGGCGTCGTGATGCAGCATCGCGTCGCGGTGATCGTGTTGTCTGATCGCGCTCACTCGGGCGAGCGTCCGGACGGATGCATCCCAGCCGTCAAAGAAGCGCTGACCGGCGACCGGTTCGAAGTCGACGACGAACGGATCCTGCCCGACGATGCGGCCGCGCTGCAGGCCGCGTTGATCGAGTTGTGCGAGGGTACGACTCGGCTCGTTCTCACCGCTGGGGGAACCGGACTGACCCAGCGCGACCGCACGCCGCAGGCGACGGCGGCAGTGCTCGACTTCGAGGTGCCGGGGATCGCCGAAGCGATGCGTGCGGCATCGCTGCGCGTGACGCGTGCCGCGATGCTCTCGCGCGCGGTTGCCGGCGTACGAAACCGTTCGTTGATCGTGAACCTGCCGGGCAGTCCCAAGGCCGTCCGCGAGACGCTGGATGCCATCGCCGGTGCACTTCCGCACGCACTCGATCAGCTTGCCGGCATCGCAACAGATGCCCACCCGCCGGGGTATCACGAAGCGTGACCTTCCAGTCGGCGCAGTCCTACCTGCTGGGACTGATCAACGAGAACGCGTCGCGGCGGATGCCCAACCGCCTCGAGCGGATCCACGCGTTCCTGGCCGCGCTCGGTGACCCGCAGGACCGTTACCCGACGATTCACATCGCCGGCACGAGCGGGAAGGGATCGACCGCGACGATGATCGCCGCCGCGCTGGAGGCTTCGGGGCGCCGTACGGGATTGCACACCAAACCGCACCTCAACAGCGTGACCGAACGCGCACGCGTCAACGGTGTCGCGATCTCCGAGGACGATTTCGGCGAACTGCTCGGCGAGATGCAATCGGCCGTCGAGCGCGTCTCGTACGAGCACGGGCGGCCGACGTACTACGAGACGTTGCTCGCGCTCGCATTTCTGTGGTTCGCGCGCTGCGAGGTCGACGTCGCGGTGATCGAAGCCGGCGTCGGCGGAAGGCTCGACGGCACCAACGTCCTGCGACCACGGGTTTCGGTCATCACCAACGTCGCGCTCGACCACACCGACATCTTGGGCGAGACGGTTGTGGAGATTGCGCGCGACAAGGCGGGGATCGCGAAAGCCGGCGTGCCGCTGGTGAGCTTCGTGCGCGATCCCGGCGCCCGCCGCGCAATCGAAGTCGCTTGCGCCGATGTGGGCGCCCCGTTCATCTCGGTCGCCGACACCGTGACGATCGAACCGTATCGCGGCGAGCGGTACGGCCAGTCGTTCGCCGTCGTGACGCCGGTCGACCGCTACGAGATCTCGCTCCCCGTCCTCGGAAGCTTCCAGCGAGAGAACGCTGCGACGGCGATTCGCGCGCTCGAGCAACTCGGCGACGATCTGCGCCCGACCCGCGCGCAGATCGAAGCCGGCTTCGCGCGCACCGTCATCCCCGGCCGCATGGAGTTCTTCCCCTCACATCCGGGCGTCGTGTTCGACATCGCCCACAACGGCGACAAGGCCTCGCACCTGGCCCGCGCGCTGCAAGAAACGTTCCCCGGCCGCCGCTTCGCGTTCGTGATGGCGATCGGTGATTCGAAGGACGCCGCCAAGGTGATCGAGCCGTTCCTGGCCCTGCAGGGCTCGTTTACGTTCACGACGTTCGCCGCGGCGGGACGCACGTCGTCGCGGCCGCAGCGACTCGCTTCGATTGCCGACGAGATGGGCGCCTGGGGCCGTGCGATCTCGGATCCCGTCGAAGCGTTCGCGATCGCGCGCCGCAATGCGGATGCCGACACGATCATCGTCGTGACCGGGTCGACCTTCGTCGTCGCCGAGCTGCGCGAGTGGTGGATGGCAAACGTGCAGTCCTCTTCGAGCGTGTGAAGATGAACGACCGCGTCACGTCCTCCGACCGCGGCGCACTGCGGCTGGCGGGACGCGCGTTGCCGTGGGGTGCGCGCACCTACGTGATGGGGATCGTCAACGTTTCGCCCGACTCGTTCTCGGGCGACGGGCACCCCGACACCGCTGCGGCCGTCGAGCACGCTCTGGCGCAACTCGCTCAAGGCGCCGATCTCATCGACGTCGGCGCCGAATCGACGCGGCCGGGATATCAGCCGATCGACACCGCGACCGAGCGCGGGCGTCTGCTCCCGGCCGTCGCCGCCTTGCGTGCCGCCGCCCCGCAAGCGATCGTCTCGGTCGACACGTTCAAGGCGCAGGTCTTTCGCGACGCGCATGCCGCCGGCGGCGACTTGCTCAACTCGATCTGGGGTGCGCCCGACGATCTCATCGCGGCGTGTGTCGAAACGGCATCGCCGATCGTGGTGATGCACAACAAGGCCGTCGCGGTCTACGAACGCGACGTGGTCGACGAGGTGCTGGCGTTTCTGCGCGACGCCGCGCACCGGTGCACGCGCGCCGGCATCCCGGCCGAGCACGTCGTGCTCGATCCCGGCATCGGGTTCGGGAAGCTCCCCGAGCACAACCTCGCGCTGCTGCACGCGCTCGACCGGCTCGTAGCGCTCGGCTTTCCGACGCTGATCGGCACGTCGCGCAAGTCGACCATCGGGAAGCTCACCGGACGCAGCGTCGACGAGCGGGCCTTCGGAACCGCCGCCACGGTGGCGCTCGCCGCCGCCGCCGGGATCGACATCGTGCGCGTTCACGACGTCGCCGAGCAGCGCGACGTCGTGCGCGTCGCAGACGCCATCGTCCGCGGCTGGCGTCCTGACGGTTGGACCGAACGCCTGCCGTGAAGAACGGCTCACTCGAATCGATCGCGCTGCGCGGAATTCGCGCGTGGGGACGGCATGGTGCGAATGCCGGCGAACAGGACGTCCCGCAACCACTCGACATCGAGCTCCACCTGATGGTAGACGTGCGCGCCGCGCGCACCAGCGACGCGCTCAGCGACACGGTCGACTACGCCGCGCTCCATGCGCTCGTCACCCGGCTCGTCGCGACCGAGCGCTATCGACTTCTCGAGCGGCTCGGCGAGTCGATCCTCAGCGCGGTGATGCTCGACCAGAAGATCGCGCTGGCAAGCGTGACGATCGCGAAGCCGGGACTGCTCGACGGCGCCACGCCGAGTGTGTCGTTGTCGAAGGTGCGCACGTCGAAATCGAAAAAGCGGCGCAAGCGGCCGAAGGCGTGACGCGCGCGGCGATCGGCCTCGGTTCGAACGAAGGCGACGCCAAAGCGCACGTTCGCGGCGCGCTCGAACGGCTCGCGGAACTCGGCAGCGTCGTCGCCCGGTCGGCCCTCTATCGCAGCGTGCCTTGGGGCGTCATCGAACAGGCGCCGTTCGTCAACGCCGCCGCGCTGGTCGAGACGGCGCTTGCACCCCGCGCGCTACTGGGCGCGCTCAAGCAGATCGAGCGTGAATCGGGCCGGATCGCGACGTATCGCTGGGGGCCGCGGGTGCTCGACCTCGACATCTTGGCCTATGGTGACGAGCGGGTCGACGAACCCGACCTCACGATCCCGCACGCACGGCTGAGCGAGCGCGCCTTCGCGCTCGTGCCGCTCGCCGAGATCGATCCGCGCTTCGTGGCGCTGCGCGACGCGTTGCCGCCCGGAGAGCGGGCCGCCGTCGTCGAACTCCGCCCGCAATGAGTCGCGTCGCAGGCCTGCTGGGGGCCGCTCTCGCAGTCGGCATCACCGCGCTCCCGGCCGCTGCTCGGGCCGATCTCTTCTCGTCGCTCTCCTACGGCGTTCACGCCAGCACGATCGGTGACGGCATCACACTCGAGAAGCCGCTGCTGTACGACTTCAGCGTACGCGTTACGACCGGGGCGCTCAGCGTCACGAACCAATCGTCGTACGACGGCACACCGTACACGACGACGACCCGCTACAACAACTTCGGCGTGATCGGCGACTTCCGCCCGTACGGTGGGCGCTACCGCATCAGCGGCGGCCTCGTGTTCGGCAACGATCGCATCGACAACGTAGCGCGCGCGCAATCCGCGCTGATCCAAGTCGGCAACGGCGTGTACTCATCCGCGGGCGCAGGCCAAGTGCTGGCGCGCGTGAGCTTCAACCGGCCGTCGATCTACGCCGGCGTCGGCACCGGAACCGGAATCGTGAAAGGCCTCGCCCTCGACATCGACGGCGGCGTCCTCGTCCGCAACGGTGTCTCGAACGCGACGGCCGGCGGTCCGCTGAACGCGAACCCCGCGTTTCAGGCCGACCTCAATCGGCTCCAAGGGGAGTTGCGGACGCACATCGTCGTCCCCGTCGTCAGCATCGGCCTCATCTACCGGCCTTAGTTCGACCGGTTGCGTGGCGTGTGGGTGTGGGGGCGTGCACGTGTGCGGCGGGGACGCTCGCTGCGCCGCTTCCTGCGGCTCCGCTCACTCGGTTCTTCGCTCGCTCTTCGCCCTCCGGGCGCCGCTCGCTGCGAAACGCCCCGCCGCGCACGTGCACGCCCCCACACCCACGTCACGAAGATCTCACGGCAAATCACCGTTATCGCGAGTCGACCAAACATCGTCTAGTGCTCGTGGCTCGCCACCGCTCGCAAAGACCGCGTGCCGCGGCGTGCCGGGTCGGAAATGCGAACGTGAAGCCGCGATCGGTGAGCACGCCGGGCGTTACGCGCCGGCTCTTCAACACGAGCTCGCTTTCAACGTCATCCCGAGCCTGTCGAGGGACGAACGACGCAGCCAAGCCGAAACCCAACGCGTCGCAGGCTCAGCACGACGCCGCCATCAAGACAACGTCACGCTCGGGCGATTGAACGGCACCATCGTTCATGCTTCGACACGCTCAACATGACGCCAATTGGCGTGCTCACCTTTCCCCTCGGCATCCACCCAGCGCGTAGGGGCAACTCCACCATCCCTCTCTTTTTTTACCTGCACGGCAATGGTGCCGGGGCGGGTGGTGCGCACATGCGCACCACCCGCCCAACCACCAAGTAGCGTCAGCGAGCAGCGAGAACCGGTTCGAACACCCGCTTACTGATGAACACATCGAGCAGATTCCGATCGATCTTCCCACGATCCGCAAACTCGCGCACAAGAATGTCGAGCGCACGATCGACGGGCATTGCAGCCTTGTACGGCCGGTCGTTCGCCGTAAGCGCATCGAAGATGTCGCTGATCGTGAGCATCCTGACCTGCGGGACGATCTCGGAGCCCTTGAGCCCGCGCGGGTACCCGGTTCCGTCGAGTTGCTCGTGGTGGCCATAAGCGAGCTCGGGGACATGGCGCCAGGGCGTCGTCTTCCACGGGATCTCGCGCAGGAAGTAGAACGACTGAGTGACGTGCTGCTCCATCTTGCGGCGCTCATCGCCCGAGAGCGAGCCGCGCGGGATGCGCAGGAACTCGAATTCGGACGGGTCGAGCAAGGGACGCTCACCGTCGAAGTCGCGGTACGTCAGCGGCGCCAGCGCGTCGAGCACGTCGCCGAGCTCCATCGAGATCACTCGCGGTTCGTTGGCATGCTCGACCTGTGCCAGCAGCTCGCGCAGCTTGGCGCGCAGCGCATCGTCGGATGTTTGCTCGATGGCGAGCAGGAAGCGCAAGCGAATCGCATCGATGCGCCCGTCGGGAAGCTTCTTGGCTTTGCCGAAGATGTACTCGGGGACGGCGACCTTGCCGAAGTCGTGGAGCAGCGATGCATAACGCATCTCGCGCAGCTGATCGACGTCGAAGTGAAGGTCGGCGAAGACCCCCGAGTCGATCGCGTTCACCGCTTCGGCTTGCATCACGGTGAGATCGGCGACGCGCGAGGAATGGCCCTGCGTTGACTTGTCGCGCACTTCAATGGCCTTGACCGAAGCGCGAACGAACTGTTCGAAGAGGTTCTCGATCGACTCGAGCAGCGTCTTGTTCTCGAACGCGACGCCCGCTTGGGATGCGAGCGAGGAGAGCACGTGCTCGTCGCGCTCAGAGAACGGCCCGACGACTTCTTCGGTGTGGGCGGGCGAGGTCAGGCGCAGGCCGAATTCGGGCTTGCGGTTGATGAGCATGATGACGCCGACGATCGCCTCCTCGTGATCGCGCATCGGAACGGCGAGGACGGACATCGTGCGGTAGCCGTTCGCTTCATCGAAGCTGCGGTTCACGCGGTACTCGGCGCCGGCCCGAATGGCGTAGGCATCGGCGATGCGCACTGTTTCGCCGCTGAGCGCGACGTAGCCGGAGATCGACGAACGCGAGAGCGGCAACACTGCGCCCAGATAGGCGCCCCGGTCGTCGGGACCGGTCTGAGCGACCGCGAACCGCAGCACGCGTTCGCCGCCGGGGCCGTCTTCGAGCAGGTAGAGCGAGCCGGAATCGGCGCGCGTCAGCTCGCGTGCGCTGCGGACGACCGTCTGCTGCAGTTTGGTGACGTCGCGTTCGGACGACAGCGCCAAGCCGATCTGCAAGAGCTGCTCGCTCTCGGCGCGTGCCGCGTGGCGGTCCTCGCGCGCCGCCAGCGTCGCGGCCGCCGCGCGCACGGCGGCGACCAGCGCGGCGGGGTCGGGCGGCGAAAGGACCCAGCCGCTCACGTTGGGGTCAGCGGCCAGCCAGCCGGCCGTCGAGCCGGCCTCGGCCAGGACGACGGTGGTCGCCGAGTGGGTGCCGGCGATCAGCTCCAGCGCGTGCTCGACCGTCGATCGCGGGCCGAGCGAGAGCAAATGTTCCTCTTCGACGAGGTACACGATCGACAGGTGCGCGAGCCGGGCGGCGTAGGGGAAGCCTCCGGCGTGGTGAGGGATGCCGGCGGCCTCGAGCGCCTCGATCGTGGCGGCGCGCAGTAACAGACCCCGTGGATGAACGAGGACGAAGGCCGAGTCCTTGGCCACGCTGCGAGCGATCAAAGGGAGTTCCTCTTGGGCTATTCTACCCTATTCTACCCCGGGACGTATACCCCAAGCCGGGGGCGATGCCGCCGAGCGTCGAACCGTCGCCTCAATGACCGAAGACGTGATCGCCGTGCGGGCCCGGGCGCTGGCGGGTGCGCTGGCCGAGGCCGGCTTCGCGCGACTCCGCGTCCGCGACGGGGAAACCGAGATCGAGGTGCGCCGGGCGAGCCATAGCGCGCCCGTTCGGCCCTCCTGCGCGGTACCGGCGGAGCCCGCTCCCCGGCCGACCGTCGAACGCATGGCCGACGTCATTTCCAGCGACGTTGTCGGGATCGTCCGGTTGGCACGGCCGGCGATCGTCGAAGGGCAGGAGCTCGACGAGGACCGCGAGCTGGCCTTCGTCGAGACGCTGGGGATCCGCAACCCGGTCCGCTCGCGCGGCACCGGGCACGTGATCGCGGTCTTCGTCACCGAGGGCCAACCCGTCGAATACGGTCAGGCGCTGTTCGCGATCGAGCGCTGATGTTCAAGAAAGTTCTGATCGCCAATCGCGGCGAGATCGCCCTGCGCATCAATCGCGCCTGTCACGAGCTCGGCATCGCGACGGTGGCCATCTTCTCCGATGCTGATCGCGCTTCGCTGCACGTGCGGCACGCCGACGAAGCGTTCTGCGTCGGTCCGGGGCCGGCGACGCGTTCGTACTTGAACATTCCGAACATCATCTCGGCGGCGCTGATCAGCGGCTGCGACGCGATCCATCCCGGCTACGGTTTCCTGGCTGAGAACGCGCGCTTCGCCGAGATCGCGGCCGACCACGGCCTCACCTTCATCGGGCCGACGCCGGCCGTCATCAACGCGATGGGCGACAAGGCGACGGCCAAGCGGTTGATGCAGGAAGCCGGCGTGCCGACGACGCCCGGCAGCGGCATCGTCGCTTCGGTCGACGAGGCGCGAACGGTCGCCGAGCAGATCGGCTTCCCGGTGCTGCTCAAGGCGACGGCCGGCGGCGGTGGTAAGGGCATGCGCGAAGTGCACGCTCCGGCGGAGTTGCCGACCGCGTACGCGACGGCGCAAGCCGAAGCCGAAGCGTCGTTCAAAGACGGCCGGCTGTACGTCGAGAAACTGATGGTCAACCCGCGTCACATCGAGGTGCAAGTGCTCGCCGACGAGCACGGCGGCGTGGTGCACCTGGGTGAGCGCGATTGCTCGGTGCAGAAGCCGTCGCATCAGAAGCTGATCGAGGAGGCTCCCGCGGCCGAGCTCGACCCCGGTTTGCGCGCGCGGTTGCACCACATCGCGACGACGGCGACGCGCGCGGTCCGCTACACCAACGCGGGGACGCTCGAGTTCCTCGTTTCGGGCAGCGATGTCTACTTCATGGAGATGAACACCCGCATCCAGGTCGAGCATCCGGTCACCGAGCTGATCTACGGTGTCGACTTGGTGAAGGAACAGATTCGCATCGCGGCCGGCGAGTCGCTCGGGTTCACGCAGGATGACCTGCACCCGCACGGTCACGCCATCGAAGTCCGCGTCAACGCCGAGGACCCCGAAAATAATTTCGCGCCGGCCGCCGGCACGCTCACCACGGTCGTCTTCCCAGGCGGGCCCGGGATTCGCGTCGACACGCACGTCTACGGAGGGTCGATCGTTCCGCCGTTCTACGACTCGATGCTGGCCAAGATCGTCGCGGTCGGGCGGACGCGCGAGTCGGCGATCCTGCGGATGGAACGCGCGCTCGGCGAGACGCGTATCGAAGGCGTGAAGACGACGGTCGATTTCTGCCGCGAGTTGCTGGGCGACGAACGTTTTCGCGCCGGCGGCGTCGGCGTCGGCTGGCTGCCCTCGTTGCTGGCGCGCCGAGCCCAACCGGTCTAAGCAGGCCTGCTAGCGATGCCCTCGACCTCCCGGCGCCGCGCGCGCGAGATTGCGTTGCAGGCGCTCTACGGCACCGAAGTCGGGAAGCGTCCGGTGGACGAGATCCTCACCGAGCTCATGCCCCCGAGCGCGCCGGCGGAGGACCGCGCGTTCGTGCGCGACCTCGTCATGGGTACGCTCGAGAACGCCGGTGAGTCCGACGCGCTGATCGCGCCGCTCCTCGAGGGCTGGACGCTCGACCGGCTCCCGACCATCGACCGCATCATCCTGCGCATGAGCGCGTTCGAGCTGAACCATCGGCACGAGATCGACGCGGCGGTCGTCATCAACGAAGCGGTCGAGCTGGCCAAGAAGTTCTCGACCGAAGACTCCGGCCGCTACGTCAACGGCGTCCTCGCGCGCGCGCTCGCGCGTCGCACCAGGCCGGTGCCGCAGCTGCACGGCGGTGCGGATCGATGAGCCGCGCTCTCGCATCGCCCGTGACGCGGGGCCGCCGTCGTTCGCGCAACCAGCGCGGGGGCGGCGCTTGGAGTATCGTCGGGCGGATCGTCAAGGCGATCGTCGTGCTGGGCGTGTTCGCGATCCTGCTGTTCGTCGGGATCGTCGCCGGTATCGTGGCATCGTACTCGCGCAACCTGCCCGACATCAACCGCATGGCGGACTATCAGCCGTCGCGTTCGACGCAGGTCTATGCGCGCAACGGACTGCAGCTCGCCAACCTCTACCGCGAGAACCGCATCTGGGTCTCGATCGGCAAGATTCCCGTCGGCGTGCGCAACGCGTTCATTGCGACTGAAGACGCGCACTTCTATCAGCATCACGGCGTCGATTTCGCCGGGATCGCGCGCGCCGCGCTCGCCGACTATCGGCACCAACAGCTGCAAGGCGCTTCGACGATCACGCAGCAGCTCGCGCGCGGGCTTTTCCTCTCCAACGAGGTTTCGTACTCGCGCAAGATCCAGGAAGCACTGCTGGCGATGGAGATCGAGCGCTACTACACGAAGGACGACATCCTCGAGCGGTACCTGAACCTGATCTACTTCGGGTCAGGTGCGTACGGTATCCAGGCGGCGGCGCACACCTATTTCGGCACCGACGTCGGCCGGCTCACGCTCGCGCAAACGGCGATGCTCGCCGGCTTGCCGGCGGCGCCGTCGGACTACTCGCCGTACGTCAGCCTCGACCGCGCGAAGGAGCGCCAGCACCATGTCCTCGAGCGCATGGTCGAGGCGGGATTCATCACGCAGGCGCGCGCGGACGCCGCGGAAGCCGCGCCGCTCCACCTCATCGGTGAGCGGCCGACCGGGCTGCAGTCGTATCGTTATCCGTACTTCACGACGTACGTCGAGCACCAGATCGAGCAGCAGTTCGGGACGCAGGTGACCTTCGAAGGCGGCCTGCAAGTCTACACCACGCTCGATCCGGCGATGCAGGACATCGCACAAGACGCCGTGTCCTGGGGGATCGAGCGCGGGAAGGCCGAGGGGATCGGCGCGCATCAAGGTGCGCTCGTCGCGATCCGGCCGTCGACGGGTGAGATCCTCGCCATGGTCGGCGGTGCGACGCCGTTCTCGCTGACCAATCAATTCAATCGTGCGTGGCAGTCGCACCGCCAACCCGGCTCGTCGTTCAAAGCCTACGTCTACACCGCCGAGGTCGATGCCGGGCACCCGCCCTCGACGATCGTCGAGGACACGCCGGTCAGCTACCCGATGGGCGACGGCACGCGCTGGGCGCCGATGGACGACGACTACCGCTTTTACGGTGCGATGACGCTGCGCTACGCGCTGGCGCAGTCGCGCAACGTCGTGGCCGTGAAGCTGGCGCAGGAGCTCGGGGTCCCTCAAGTGATCGAGTACGCGCACCGCATGGGCGTGACCGCGCCGCTGGATCCGACGTTGTCGCTCGCGCTGGGGTCGTCGGGGATCTCTCCGCTCGACAACGCCGCCGGCTACGCGACGCTGGCCAATCAGGGTGTCCACATCACGCCTTCCGCGATCCGGATGGTGCGCGACTCGCTGGGGACGCCGGTGATGGACAACTCGTATCCGGAGCAAACCGAAGTCGTCAGCGCCGGCGTAGCGTACATCATGAGCTCGATGCTCGAGTCGGTGATCACGACGGGAACGGGCTATCCGAACGCCATGATCGGGCGCCCGGCGGCCGGGAAGACGGGCACGACGTCGAGCTTCCGTGATGCGTGGTTCGTCGGCTACACGCCGGACCTCGTGACGGCGGTGTGGATCGGGAACGACGACTACACGCGCATGAACGAGTCGTACGGCGGGAACATCCCCGCGCGCATCTGGGCGCGGTTCATGAAGCGCGCGCTGGCCAAGACGAAGCCGCACGACTTCGTGCTGCCCGTCGGCGAGGTCGTCAAGGCCAGGTTGTGCGGCTCGGGCCACGAGGACTTGTTCCTGGTCGGTACCGATGAACACACCTGCGGCACGGTCGTCGACTTGCCGGGCTCGCGCGGTGCGTCGCGCCCGCACGCGCCGCCCGTGCCGGTGGCGCCGTACCCGGTCGTCCACGCCGCGCCGCGCACGCCGCCGACGCTGGCGCCGCTCACGCCGCCACCGGACGCCGTCGGCGACGGGCAGACGTATCAGCGGCTCGACGCCGAACCAACCGCGCCGCCGTGATCGAGCGCGACTGGTCGCGCATCCCGGTCGTCGGCGTATCGCGACTGGCCGGTTACATCAAACGCAAGATCGACAAGGACCCGAAGCTCGACATGCTCGGCGTCGAAGGCGAGATCTCCAACTTGCGCGTGCAGTCCAGCGGGAGCTGGAACTTCGACGTCAAGGACCGAGAGTCGGTCCTGACGTGCTTTGCGTACCCGAGCGACGCCGCAACGTTCCCGCAAGCGAAGGACGGCGCGGCGGCGATCGTATTCGGCAAGGTCTCGACGTACGAGAAGAGCAGCAAGTATCAGCTGATCGTCCGGCATTTGCAGTTGGCCGGCGTCGGCGTGCTCTACGCGAGGTTCGAGGAGCTGCGGCGCAAGCTCGAAGCCGAGGGACTCTTTCGCGCGGAGCGCAAGCGCCGCATCCCGCCGTATCCTTTCCGTGTGGCGCTCGTCGGTTCGCCGAGCGGCGACGGAACGCGCGATTTCCTGACGCAAGCGCGTGCCCGCGCGCCGCAGGTCGAGATCCTGCGGTTCGACACGCCGGTGCAAGGCGACGTCGGACCGCAGATCGCGGCCGCGCTCGCGCGCGCGTACGCGGCGGCACCCGACCTGGTCGTGCTGGCGCGCGGCGGCGGCTCGTTCGAAGACCTCTTCGTCTTCAACGACGAGCGGGTCGTGCGCGCGGTCGCGAACGCGCCGGTGCCGGTCGTCACCGCGATCGGCCACGAGTCGAACACCTCTCTCGCCGACTTTGCCGCCAGCCGTCATGCGCCGACACCGTCGACGGCGGCGCAGACGCTGCTTCCGCCACGCGACGAGCTGCTGCGCACGCTCGCGCGCGACCGCGACCGGCTCACGCGCGCGCTCGAAGGGCGGCTGCACCGCTGGCGCACGCAGCTCGAACGCATCGAGCACCGCTCGCCGTTGGCCGATCCGACGCTCCTGCTCGCCGGCCGGCGCCAGCGTCTCGACGGATTGACCGCTGCGCTCGACCGAGCCGTGCAACGCCGTTTGGGCAGCGCGCGCGAACGCATCGGCCTCGCCGAGCGTGCCCTGCTGCGGCGTTCCCCGGCAACGTGGCTGGCGACGCATCGCGCTCGCTTCGACGCGGTGCGCAGCCGGCTCGATCTGCGATTCCTCGCCGAGAAACAGGGCCACCGCGATGAGCTCGCCGAGCGGCTCGGCCCGGCGTTCGCGCGGGTGGTCGCGCACGGCGGGCATCGGCTCGACGTGCTTCGCGCGAGGCTCGGGACGATCGACCCGACCGCGCCGCTGCGGCGCGGGTTCGCGATCGTCCGGCGCCCCGATGGGAAGCCGCTCGTCGACCCGGCCGAGGCGCCGCCCGGGACGCGCCTGCGGGTCGAACTTGCTCGCGGAAACCTCACTGCACGTGTCGAATCGGACGGAAACGATGGCGGAGAACAAATCGGCCTCTTTTGAGGCATCGCTCGCGAGCCTCACCGAGATCGTCACCGAGCTGGAGCGCGAGAACATCGAGCTCGAGCGCGCCGTCGATCTCTATCGCAAGGGCCGCGATCTCGTCGCGCGCTGCGAAGCGTTGCTCAAGACCGCCGAAGAAACCCTACGCGCTGCCGCCGACACCGCCGCCCCCGGCGCTTCGGTCGCTGCCTCGGCCGACGACGACACGCCGTTTTAGGGCTGTCTCACAGTCAACGTCCCTAATCGGCGTTTGATTGTGAAAAGACGCAGAATTGTGAAAGTCTTCCAATCGGTTGCGGGCGACGTACGAAAAGCGTTGCTACAACAAGGCTTTTCGCGCGTCAGCCGGAGTTATCCGACGCACGCTGGCGAACGATTCCGTTAGCTTTTCACAATGAAGCCGCCGGGGCGCCGACGATTTCACGATTTGCGGGCACGGAGCATAAACGCATCGAGCCCGGACGGATCGCCATCCAGGCCTCGATGGAGCGCGATTCCTGCGAAGGCGCTGATCTTCACCAACGCCGATCAGGGCGTGTACATCCGCGGACCGTTCATGCGCCGGCTGCTCGAGGTACTCTACGACGGCCGGCCCGAGGCCGCCGACGACGTCGCCGCCGCGGCCAAGACGCCGTTCGCGCGGCTCGCCGCCGAGCGTCCGCACCTGGTCGTCCCGGCCGCGCCGGACGCCGCCGCGGCGCTAGCCGCCCACTACCACAGCGCCGATCTCGGCCACATCGACGTGATGCGCGGCAGCGGTGGCGTGACGTTCGACTTCGGCGCCTTCAAGAGCCACGTCGCGTCGCGCAAGAACGACGACGGCATGATCTCGTTCGTCACCGTCGATCCCGGCGACGCCGGCTTCGAGTTCGTCCTCGGCACCGGGGCGACCAAGACGCTGACGATTCGCGACGGCCAGCACGTGTACGTGTACCAGCCGGCGACGTAATGCTGCGTTAGCGGTAGAACGTGTAGATCGCGCTGTAGTGAACGGCGACGCGCGCGTCGGCGTGCGACGCGTCGCAGCCGGCGTCGGGCGCGACACCGCCCAGCGTGTCCCAGCGCCGCACGAACCGCACGCCGGTGAGCACGCCCGCGCCGGTCGACGACGTCACACGCAACAGCAGGGCCGGGACGGCGGCCGCGCGTTTTACCAGCGTGACCGGATGCGCACCGTCGGCCACGATCGCGCTGCCGTCGTTTGCTGTCCAGATCGGACCGGGAGAGTGTGTCCCGAAGCTCGTCCCGTCGGCGTTGATGAGGATCGCGTTCGGTCCGGCTAGCGTCCACGCGTACGTTCCGGCCGGCGACTGCCGACACGCGTAGACCTGTGCGCCGCCGGCTTGCACCTCACGCACGACGACGGCGTTCGCCGGCGCGGGGATCTCGGAGTCGGCCGCCCGCGCGACGCCGCCGATTGCGGCGGCGGTGAGAATGATCGTCGCCGCGACCGAAGCGGCGCGCCGCGTGCTGGTGCTCATCACCGCGACGTTCTCTCCGGCCGACGCTCGCCCTTGAGCGCGGCGTCGCACGGCATGGCTACGCGGGGCAGTTGAACCGCACGTATGGGCTTGCCGTAGCTTAACACTTTTGTTATGATGGATTCATGGGCAAAAGAGCGGGCCTCTCGCGACTGGGCTCAGAGCATGCCGCCGGCGAAAGGCGGCGAGCTCGCCAAGCAGCTTATCGGCATGCGCACATACGCCGCGAAATGGCCGAGACGATCGCGCGGTTCCTGATTGGCTACCGGCAGCGACACAGTCTCACGCAGGCGCAGCTCGGCGCCCGCTTGGGAATGAAAGACTCGGCGATCAGCCGACTCGAGAGTGGGGATCACGTTGCGAACGCCGATACACTGCAGCGAATCAAAGAAGGGTGCAGCGCCGAGGTCACCTTTGCGATCGCCGAGAGCGCCACGGCGCGAGAGTTGGCATTGACGTAGTCTCAAGGCGCATCGTGACCAGCGGCACGCGGGCGAACACGTTCAGTCGCGTTTGCACAGCACAATCTCAAATGGGGAGCGACAAGACACGAACCCGAGGATCGGTTTCTCGCTAAGACGAAGCGCGTGATCGTGTCCCACCATCGGGGCGCGAAAGGGTGTACGGGTGATGAGATTCCACGGGTCGGTCTGGGGCGGTTCACTTCTTGTTACGGCCACCGCGCTGATCTTGAGCGCGGGCGGTCCGGCGGGTTCGGCCACTGCCCCGCGAGCCGCCGCAGCGGCATGCGTGCCGCGCATCACCAACGGCTTGTTGCCGGATCCGTTGACCGTCGTGCCCGCGGCGTCACACGAGACCGTGACCCTGTACGCGGTCCAGAACGGGGCGGCGTATTGCTACACGACCGACCCGACTCGTTGGGACCGGTACGTCGACGCGCCGACGATTCAAGTGACGCAGGGCGAGCGGTTCACCATCGTCCTCAAGAACCAGCTCGCGCAGCCCAGCGCAACCGGCGGCATGCAGACGATGAAAGGGATGACGGGCGATTCGCCGCAGCCGGCGCCGACGACGCCCGACGGTTGCGCGCAGCTTGCGGCCGGCGACGGAACGCCGGCCCCGACCACGACCGGTGAGCTGGGTCCGGTGGGCCGTCCCGCGCCGCGCGCCTACGTCGAGATCGTGCACCCGCCGGGAGACACGAACCTTCACACCCACGGCTTGCACGTGCCGCCGATTATCGACAACGTCTTCCGCTCGACGCAGGCCACGGCAGGGATGACGTGCACGCAGACCTTCACGATCCGCGTGTCGCAGCCCGCCGGAACGTACTGGTACCACTCGCATCTGCACGGCATCTCGAACACGCAGGTCGGCGGCGGCTTGGCCGGCGCGCTGATCGTGTTGCCGAAGAATGCGCCGCCGGAGCCGCCGACGCGCGTCATCCTCATCAAGAACGCTCCGTTGGCGACGGCCGCGCCGGCGGTTCGTTTCGCGCCGCGCCGGGTCGGGCTCAACGCCGCGCCGCCGCGCGCGGTGCCGTCGCTTGGCCCGAACCAATTCATCTCCGGGATGCGTCCGGCCCAGGGCGCGGTGCCGTGCCCGAGCGCTTCGCCGGCACAATCCATCGCGGTGAACGGCTATACGATCGGCGGCGCGCAGTTGTCGTCGCCGCCACGTGACGCACTCGGAAGCGGACAGCAGCAGAAGTTGCGGATCATCGACGCGACGGCGAACGCCTACATCGACGTCGCGCTCGTCGACGGCGCCGGACACCGGGAACCGCTGACCGTCGTCGGACGCGACGGCGTGCCGATCAACCCGAGCTCGGACGTCGAGAACGTCGCGCTCCCCGGCAATCCCACCGACGTGCAGCTTCCGCCGGGAGGCCGGGTCGACATCATCGTCACCGGCGCCGCCACGGACCAGACGCTGATCAGCGCCCCGGTCTGCACCGGTTTCGCCGGGCCCGACTCGGTGAGCTACAAGCTCGCGACGATCGGCATCGGCGTGTCGGGGGTTCGCGCGCTCGTACGACGCCCGCCGATCGCCGTGACGACCGCCCGCCCTCACGCGACGCGCGCCGAGGTGGCACGAGCGCACCACGGGCGCGTAGTCGTGGAACGCTGGCTGTCGTTCACCCAATACGATGACGGCAGCTTTTACGTCACGGCGGGCAACCCGCGCAGTCCCGGGATCGTCGAGAACCCGTTTTGGCTCGCGCGCTCGAGCACGCCGTCGAATCCCGGCTATTATCTGCAGCCCAACATCGAGACGCGGCAAGGGAACGTCGAGCTCTGGCACCTCGTCAACGCGGCGCCGGAGATCCATGCGTTCCACATCCACCAGCTGACGTTCTTAGGGATCAGCAGTTCGGTTCCGGATCAGCGCGCGCGCATCGCCAACGTCCGGCTCGATACGCTGTTGTTGCCGCCCGCAACGCAAACGGGTCGCGTGACGTCGGACGGCTATCCGATCCTGCAAGCGACGCAGACGGATATCCTGATCGACTTCGGACAGGTCGACCCCGGAACGTTCGTCTACCATTGCCACATGCTGTACCACGAGGACCACGGGATGATGGGCATCATCCGCGTCGATCCGGCCGGCTAAGACAGCGTCCGATGGAAGGCCCGGAAGATGTCGTCGGGCCGATAACCGTGAGCCATATAGAGGCGCTGGGCCGTTGCGTTCGTGTGCGCCGTGGTCAGACTGAGTCGTGCGGCGTGCGTACTGCGCGCAAAGTCTTCGGCGTGACGCAGCAGTCCCGAACCAACGCCGTGACCGCGAAATGAGGGATCGACGAAAAGGTCCTCGAGATTCCACATCGGCAGCATCGCAAGCGTGTCGAACGATGGGAGCAGGTGGACAAACCCGACGGCGCCGTCACCTAATCGCGCGACGAAGAATCGAGTGGTGCCTTCTTGGATTCGCGCTGCGACGAAGCGCCGGGAGCCGTCGGCGTCAGGTGCACACTCATAGAAGGAGCGGTACGCGTCGAACAACACCGCCACGTCGTTTACGTCATCCACCTTGGCGGCAGAAACGATGATTGGCCTACGATCGTGAATTGCGTCGGGCACGAGCACCTCCCCGCAAGAAAAGAGCCCGCCAAACGGGCGGACTCCGATACCAATACCTGAGCACGGCTTTGGATAGCATGAGCGATGGACGCCAGTCAAGCGTGCAAGGGGCGCGAGTGGCGCACGGCACGCTACGGTGCCGGCATCTCCTCGCGGATAGGTCTGCCATCGCCAGTTTGGCCGTCGATCGACGCACGCGCGCGCGGAATGCGTTCGTCCCAGCGGGCGACGATGTTCAGCGACAGCTTTCGATCGTTCGTGCGCGCTCGGAGGTGAGCCGTCACCGTACTCGCGCCGCCCCACATCGGAGAGTCATCGATCGATACGTTGCCGGACACGATGGTGTCCCGCGAATAGGCGTAGTTCTTCAGAACGACGGAACTGAGGTCCTCGACGGCCGTGAAGGTGCCGCCGCGCAGCCCGGCGCCGCAGTAGTCGTAGCCACCATTGCACGCGCGGCCGTTGTAACCGACGAAGCGCGCGCTCTGCAGCGCGTCGCCCGCAGCGGCAACTGCCACCGCGGCCAATCGCGCTTCGGCCGGTGCGGCGCGGTCGCCGGGCAGCGCCATTGCCCGGGGTTCGTCGGCGAGTTCGAACGGAAAAACGCCGACCGATCGAACCTCCGGGATGCGCGTAGTGCACGACGTGTCGATCGCTGCCCGCGGTGCGACAATGAAGACGCGTACGGCTTCCTGGGCGCAATGGAACGGGTCGGCGAGCGCGGTCCCGTGTGACATGTTCCGTATCGTCACGAGGCGCGCCGACGGTCCCAGCTCGGCGCGCGCGCGCGCGGCGTCGCCGGGTGAAGTGACGGTATCGAGCTCACCGGAGACGATGAGGACCGGAAGCGTGTTTGGAACCAGTGGAACAGTCACCGCGAGTGGCGGCTCATGCGCCGGTGCCGGCCAGCGCAGGCACTGGTCGAAGTCGAACGGTGGATCGGCGAGCTCTCGTGCTTTCGAGATCGGGTCGAACGACGCCGGCGGAAGCACGGCGGTCGCCGTGTGATATTGGCGCACGCGGTCTGCGAACGGCGAACGCAGGTCGAACGGATTCTCGTACACGGTGCACTCGTCGGCCGTTTGCATCCCGGCTGAATAGGTGGCCGGCGTGCCCGGCGATTCACCGGCCACATCCTCGCGCCCGAACAGACGCGCGAGCGGAACCGCGTCACCGTGATCCAACCACGCGCGAGCCGCGGCGTCGAGCTCGCGGTACTCGACCATCGGCGCCGTCTCGCCGGCTCCTTGCAGGATGCTCACGAGGTCTGATTCGTCGTACGTGTTCGATCGAATCTTCAACGGTCCCGATTCGAGGCGTCGCGCAAGCCGGCGGATGCGCGCCAGCGATGAGCCCGGCGCGGCCGACGAGCAGGCGATGCTTCGGGTGCACACCACCGCAAAGGCCGAGCGGATTTCGTCGCCCTGCGCGGGATCGAACACGCTCTGGTCGAGCGGATAGGCGCCCTCGAGGATCAGCGAGCGTACGGCGTGCGGGTATTCGGCGGCGAACGTTTGAGCGAAGAACGAGCCGTACGATGCGCCGTAAAGATCCACCGGCGGCAACCTCAGGTCGTGCAGGATCTTTGCTAGGTCCTTCACCGACTGCGTCGCCGAGAACAGATCGGAAGCCCGGACGTATCCGCGGCCGCCCCGCGCTCGGAACGTATGGTCGAGCTGCGCTCCGCATGCGGCTACCGTGCGCTGGAAAACCACATGGGAAGTCGGCGTCGTCAACGCGCGCTGCAGCGGCGCGCAATCGATCGCGGTCGATCTGCCCGTCCCGCGTTCGTCCATGAGCAGAAGGTTCCGATCCTTCAGCAAGGTCCCAAACAGCCGCCTGTACGAGTAGCCGGTGCCTGTCGAAGGGTATCCCGGGCCGCCGTCCTGCGCGACGATCGTCTCGGGCGCATAAGGGTTTTTCGCCGGAATCCATTCGAAGCGCACACCGATGGTCGTGCCGGTCGGATCGTTCCAATCGAGCGGGACGCGGATCACGTCGCAGTAGCCGGCGACGACGATGCCGCTCTCGCCAGGAAGGCACCGAAAAAGCCGCAGCGACCCGACATCGACCCACGGTCGCGGCGTCAACGCGGCGACGGCGAGGATGAGGGCGAGCGCTATGACCCCGCCGAGGAAGAGTGCGGCGGCGAGCGCGAGCGCAACGGCCCGAGCGAGCACGCGGATCAACGGACGCTACACGAAGCGGGGCCGAGGTCGCCCGGGATGACGCGGCTGCGCAGTCCCCACACGCCGCGCGGCTCGATCGAGATCCATTGTGATCTGATCTCGACACGGACGCACATCGTGCCTCTGCGAGTAGAGGCATTGCCGAAGCCCTGCCTGAGCTGGAATGCACCAAGCGAGCGCAGGCGCATTGCGCGCGAACGACCCCGTGGCTGCATGGCGCGAGAACGCGCGCTCGGCCGCTACGGGCCGAACCCTCTCGGGCCAGCGGCCGCGGTTCGGACGAAGCCGTCGTCCGTAGGTCCCCGTGGTCTTCAGCGAAAAAGGAGTGCCGCTGTGCCACATGCTTTGAGGTTTCGACTATCCGGCCGGTTCACCAGCGTGCGACCGGCGCTGTGGGCGTTCGGCGTGCTCGGATTCGCGTTGCTCGCCGGCTGTGGTTCGTCGACCCAACAAGCGACGAGCACGTCGAGCGCCGCGCCTTCGTCCGCCCCGTCTGCTCCGATCGCTGCGCCCGACCAAACGCTTGCGAACGGAAAGGCGATCTTCCAGACCGGCCGCGACCTGCAGGGGACGGCGATCGCGGCCCAGCCGCCCGCACTGATGCCGAATTGCGCGGCGTGTCACCGCGCGGATGGAAGCGGCGGCATGCATCTGCCCGGTGGAGCGGTGAGCGCCGATCTCCGGCATCACGCCCTCGTGACCGTGCAAAAGCCCCCGTACACGATCGCCTTGCTCGAACGTGCGATCTCGAAGGGCGTCGATAATATGGGTCAACCGCTGAACGCGGTCATGCCGCGCTGGCGCATGTCGCAAAGCGATCTCCACGCGGTGGCCCAGTACGTTTTCACGCAACTGAAGTAGGTCGCCTCGCCTTGTCGGCCCCCGAAGACCAGTGGTCCGCCTGGCTTGCTCGCGAGCGAAGCGGCGGCGATCCAATGCGCGCCGCGGCAATCGCCGCGGATACGCGCACGTTCGCCGATCGCGTGCTCAGGCGTTTGCCGTTGAAGCCGGGCGATGTCGTGGCCGACGTCGGTTGCGGTGAGGGCCTCGTCGGGCTTGCGGCGCTGGAGCGCGAGGGGGTGCACGTCGTCTTCACCGACGTCTCACCGGTGTTGGTCGAACGCGCGCGTGAGGCGGTGCGCGATCGCGGCGCGCTCGATCGTGCGACGTTCGCGATCGCCGACGCTGCATCGCTGACAGCGCTCGGGGACGCTTCGGTCGATGCCGTGGTTTCGCGCTCCGCCTTGGCTTACCTGACCGACAAGGCTCCGGCGTTTGCGGCGGCGCGGCGCGTCCTACGCCGCGGCGGACGGCTCTCGATCGCGGAGCCGATCTTTCGTGACGCCGCCCTCCGGTTGACGGCGATGCGCGGCGTCATCGCTTCGGCCGATCCGGACCTCGAGTTGCTGCACCGCTGGCACGCGCTTGCGCTTCCCGACACCATCGACGGCATTCGCGCGCACCCGCTGACGAATTTTGACGAGCGCAACCTGATGCACGTGGCGGTGACGGCCGGCTTCACCGACGTGCACCTACGCCTGCATCTCGATCAGTGCGGGCCGGTTGCGATGGGCTGGAATGTCGCGCTTGCCACGGCGCAGATCCCAGGTGCGCCGACGCTCGGCGAAGCGCTGGCCACGCGATACACGGCGGAGGAGCGCGCGCGCTTCGAGCGGCGCTTTCGGCCGCTGTTCGAACGAGGGCTTTTCTCACCCGAGGTGCGAGCGCTCGCGTACCTGTGGGCGACCGGCCCAGGAGCCGACGCCTGAAGGTCGACGCCGCCGCCGCACGCCGCGCGCAGGTCCCCGGACGGCGGGGCCGTGAAGGGTGCCATACATCGTGACACGGCGCCGGTTGGAAGCCCCCCTAGTCGCTGACCGAGCGCGCGTGATCGACGTGCGTGAACGATCTCATGACGCCCGCCGGCTCGACGCGCTCGTGGCCGAAACGACCGGGCTGACCCGTTCCCAGGCGCGCGCGTTGATTCTGGCCGGGAAGGTTCGCGTCGACGACGAGCCGGCGAACAAACCCGGCGCCAGCGTGCGCCAGGGCGCGCGCGTCGTCGTCGAGGAACCGCCGCGCTACGTGAGCCGCGGCGGCGACAAGCTCGAAGGCGCGCTGCGCGCGTTCGGCGTCGATCCCACCGGCCTCGAGGCGCTCGACGTCGGCGCGTCGACCGGAGGCTTCACCGACGCGCTGCTGCAGCACGGCGTGCGCACGGTGACCGCGCTCGACGTCGCATACGGGCAGCTGGCGTGGAAGCTGCGCGGCGATCCGCGCGTGCGCGTGATCGAACGCACCAACGTTCGCACCCTGCTCGACGACGCGTTTCCCGACGCCTTCGACCTGATCGTGATCGACGCTTCCTTCATCTCACTGCGCACGGTCGTCGCTCGAGTGACGGCGTACCTGCGCGAGGCGGGCGCGATCGTCGCGCTGGTCAAGCCGCAGTTCGAGGCCGGCCGCAAGCGCATCGGCGACGGCGGCGTAGTTCGCGATCCCGCGGTCCACGCTGCGGTTCTGCGCGAGGTTCGTGACGCCGTGCGGAGCGCCGGCGTGCGCGTCGTCGCGGCCGCGCTCTCGCCGCTGCGCGGTCCGGCCGGCAACGTCGAGTTCTTCTACGAGCTGCGCCGCGGCGGCGACGAGGTCGACGACGTGCGGCTCGACGCGCTGGTCGCCGACGCGCACGCGCAGCCGCCGCCGCAAGAGGATCCCCGTTGAAAGCGATCGCGCTGTACGTCAACACGGCCAAGAGCCACGCCACCGACGTTGCCCGCCGGATCGCGCAGCTCGCGGCCGAGCACGACATTCGCGTCGGCGTGTGCGAGCTCGGCGCCGAGCCGGCGTCAGCGCTGGGGATCGTACCGTCGTGCCGGGTCGTCGACGCCGAATTGCTGATCACGATCGGCGGCGACGGGACGTTGCTGCGCGGCGCGCGCGTTGCGCATCCGTTCGGCATCCCGATCCTGGGCGTCAACACCGGCCGGCTCGGTTTCTTGACCGAGGTCGAAGACGACGCCGACGGCTTCGCCGCGCTGGCACGAGTCTTCGGCGGTGACGTGCGCGTCGAAGAGCGCGTCGCACTGCACGCGCAGGTCGCCGGTTCGGACGAGCTGCACTTCGCGATCAACGACGTCGTCGTGCGCCGCGGCGCGCAGGCGCGGATGGCGCCGTTCGGCCTGGTGGTCGACGGTGAAGAGATCGCCCACATGCCCTCCGACGGCGTCATCGTCGCGACGCCGACCGGCTCGACCGGATACTTCCTGAGCGCCGGCGGCCCGATCATCCATCCTGCGGTCGACGCGCTGGGCATCGCCGCGCTGCTGCCGCACACGCTGTTCGCGCGGCCCTTGCTGGTGAAGACCGACGCCACGATCGAGATCACGTGCGACGGCGAGCTCAGCCGTGCGAACCTGGAAACCGACGGCATCATCGCGGCCGACCTGCGCGCCGGCGACCGGGTCGTCGTGCAGCGCGCCGCCGAGCCGGTGCGCTTCGCGCGCGTGCGCCGCCGGGCATTCTTCGCGCGGCTCGAAGAGAAGCTCCAATGGGGCGTCCCGATCAAGCGATGAACGCTCCGACGACGCTGCTGCGGCTGTCGATCGAGAACGTCGGGTTGATCGAACGCGCGGAGCTGGATTTCGCCGCCGGCTTGACGGTCGTCACCGGCGAAACCGGCTCGGGGAAGACGATGCTGCTGGGTGGCCTCGCGCTCGCGCTGGGCGGCCGGGCCGACGGCGACACGGTGCGTCAGGGTGCGGACCGCGCGCGCGCCGTGCTCGAGGTCGCGCCCGACGCGGCGCTTCGCGCGCGGCTCGCGGACGCGGGCTTCACGCTCGCCGCCGACGACGACCTGATCGTGCAGCGCGAAGTTCTGGCGTCAGGACGTTCGCAGGGCCGGATCAACGGGTTGCCGGCGAGCGCGAGTCAGCTGCGCGAGTTCGCCGGCGCGCTGGTCGACATCGTTTCGCAGCACGAGGCACAACGGCTCCTTGCGCCCGCGTACGCGCTCGACGTCGTCGATCGCTTCGGTGGCGCCGCGGCCGTCGCGTTGCGTGACGACGTGCGCGAGTTGCACGAGCGGTTGCGCGACGCGCGGGAGCGTGTCGACGCGTTGCGCGACGACGACGGCCGCAAGCTCGCGCGCGCCGATTTCGCGCGTTTCGCGCTAGCTGAGATCGACGGCGCGGCGATCGAAGACGATGCCGAGGACGAGCGCCTGCGCGAGCGGCGCGACGTGCTGGCGAATGCGGAGCGCGTCGTCGCCGCGTTGGCGATCGCATCGGCCGCGCTCGAAGACGACGCCGCCGCGGTCGACGCGCTCGGCGCGGCCGAAACCGCGCTGCTCGGCTTGGCACGCTACGCCGAACGTTTCGGCGAGCTGGCGAGCGCCGCCGGCGCGCTGCAGTCCGACGCCAACGAGCTGGCGGCGCGGATCGCCCGCGAACGGGACGCGATCGAGCTCGATCCGACGCAGCTCGACGTGGTCGGTGCGCGCTTGGACGCGCTCGACGGGCTCAAGAAGAAGTACGGCGGCTCGCTGGCGGCAGTGCACGCGCAGCGCGACGGCTTCGCCGCCGAGATCGCCGACGTCGACGATCGCGAGGCGCGCGTCGCCGCCGCACAGCGCCAGGCCGACGAGCTCGCGCTCGCGCTGGGCCTGCGCGCCGCGGAGCTGAGCGCACGCCGGCGCGACGCGGCCGCGGCGATCGGGGCGGCCGTCGGCGCCGAGCTCGCCGAGCTCGCGCTGCCGGCGGCGCGCTTTCGGATCGCCCTCGAACCGCTCGACGCGATCGGGCCGGGCGGCGCCGAGCGCGCCGAGCTGCGCTTCGCGGCGAACCCCGGCGAGCCCGAACGCGCCATGGCGCGGGTCGCGTCGGGCGGCGAGCTCTCGCGCGTGCTGCTCGCGCTCGTGCTCGTCGTCGCCGATCGGCGCGACCGCACGGCGCTCGTCTTCGACGAGATCGACGCCGGTGTCGGTGGGGCGACCGCCTCGGCCGTCGGTCTGCGGCTGGCCCGGCTCGCGCGCGGCGCGCAGGTGCTGTGCGTGACGCACCTGGCCCAAATCGCCTCGCACGGCGAAGCCCACATCGCGCTGCGCAAACAGACAGTCGGCGAGCAGACGACCATCGCGGCGGTCGCGCTCGACCCGGCGGCTCGCCGGGCCGAGATCGCCCGGATGCTCTCCGGGCGCGAACGGGGCGTCGCGCTCGAGCACGCCGCCGAGCTGATCGACGCGGCCCGGCGTCCGGCCGCCAAGGTGCGAACGTGAAGGCCGCTTGCCTGCTTGGAATTTCGGGTCGAGTAGCAGTACAATCGTCGGCATGCGAGCGGCATTGTTCGCAGCCCTCTTGGTGCTGCTGCCGTGCGCGGCCGCGGCCGATGACGCGCCAAGCGTACCGGCTGTGCTCGCGGCGCTGGCCGCTGCGCCGGAGCAGCCCGAGGAGTACAAGGCGTCGGTGGCGCTGCACGTGCGGCTGCGCGTGTTTCCGTTCATCCGCGTGACCCTGCACGGCGACTCGTGGTACCGGCGTCCCGGCCTGTACCGGTTCGTCTTTCGTGGCGTGCCGCTGATCGCGCGCGCCTTCTCGGACATGAAGTACGACCTGGGCGATCCGTCACGTTGGCCCGAGCGGTACGAGATCGCGTTCGCGCCCAGCTCGACCGCCGAGGCGCCGGTCCTGCGGCTGACGCCGAAGAGCCCGGTCATGGTGAAGTCGCTCGACGTCGCGATCGATCCGGCCCGCGGCCAGATCCTCAAGGCGACGTGGACGCGCGCCGACGGCGGCGTGATCAACCTGGTGCAGACCTACGCGCCCGTCGCGGGGCACGCGTACGTCTCCAAGCAAGTCGCGACGATCAACCTGCCGCGCATGAAGGCCGACCTCGAAGCCGACTACGCCGACTTCACCACCGTCGAACCGTCGGTCGGCACCGCCCTGTAGTGTGTTCGCGCAAAGTGCGCGAACACTCGCGTTCGGCCTACGGCCGATCCGCCCTCGGCGACGAGGATTGCGGGTACTCCGCGTTCGCGGGCCGTACTAGAGGCCGCGATGTCCGACGTTCACTTCGCCTCCGACAACAACGCGGGCGTTCATCCCCGCATCCTCGAGGCCGTTGCGGCCGCGAACGGCGGGCACGTCGCGAGCTACGGCGACGACGAGTGGACGCAGCGCGCCGAGGCGGCGTTCCGCGCGCTGCTCGGCGACGAAGCGCGCGTGTTCTTCGCGTTCAACGGCACCGGTGCGAACGTCATCGCGTTGGCGGCGGCGCTCCGCCCGTTCCAGGCCGTCATCTGCCCCGAGGCCGCGCACTTGGCCGTCGACGAGTGCGCCGCGTTCGAACGGTTCGCCGGCGGGAAGCTGCTCACCGTCGCCGTCGCGGGCGGCAAGCTCACGCCGGACGACGTCGAGCGGCACATCCGTGGCGTCGGCGACCAGCACCATGTCCAGCCCGGCGCGATCTCGATCTCGCAGTCGACCGAGGTCGGGACCGTCTACACGCTCGACGAGTTGAGCGCGCTCGGCGCCGTTGCGCGCAAGCACCGGCTGCTGTTTCACGTCGACGGCGCGCGGCTGTCCAACGCCGTCGCGTCGTTGGGCACCGATCTGCGCGCGATGCTGGTCGAAACCGGGGTCGACGTGTGTACGTTCGGCGGGACGAAGAACGGGATGATGTTCGGGGAGGCGATCGTGTTCCCGCGGCACCATCCCGCGGTCGACGCACTCGTTTTTACCCGCAAGCAGGGAATGCAGCTCGCCTCGAAGATGCGTTTTGTCGCGGCGCAGTTCGAGGCGCTGCTGCACGACGATCTCTGGCTCGAGAACGCAGCGCACGCCAACGCGATGGCGCGGATGCTCGCCGCGCGCCTGCGCGATCTCGACGACGTCGTGCAGCTGGCATATCCGGTCGAGGCGAACGCGGTCTTTCCGGTGCTGCCGCGGCACGCGATTGAGCCGCTCCAGCGCGTGCGCCGCTTCTACATGTGGGATACCGAGCGCGACATCGCGCGCTGGATGACCGCCTGGGACACGACCGCCCAGGATGTCCATACCTTCGCCGACGCCGTCTGGCGGATTGCGGCGCCGCAGAAATCCGTCGCGCCGAGCGGCGTCTGATGGCGCTCGAGGACTTCAGCTACCGGCTCGACATTCGGGTCGTCTTCCACGACATCGATTACTATCGCCACGCCAACAACGTCGCCTACATCACCTGGATGGAAACCGCGCGGATCGACTACTGCAAGGCCGCCTTCGACCGCCCGCTGGGCGCGAAGACGAACGTGATCATGGCCTCGCAGTCGTTCACCTACGAGCGGCAGCTGGAGCACGACGAACGCCTGGTGATGGGTTGCCGCTGCTCGCGGATCGGCCGCAAGTCGCTCGACTTGACCTACGAGCTGTGGAGCGGCGAGGAGCGCGCGGGTTACGGGATCTCGGCGCTGGTCGCGTTCGACTACGCAGCCAACGTCTCGATCGAGGTCCCCACCGAGTGGCGCCGCCGCATCGCCGCCTACGAGCGGATCGCGCCCTCAGCCTAAATCTGGTCACCCTGAGCTCGTCGAAGGGCGGCACGTCACCGTAATCGCGCGCTGCTACCGTTCGCGCTGAGCTCGTCGAAGCGTGACCGAGTCGTCCGAGTTCTGCAATCGTTCGGAACCACGATATGACAACGATGGTGGCGGCACGCGCACTGCGCGCTCGTACTGCGCGTTCCGATGGCGTGCTGGCGTGCTACGAACTGGGGAGGCGGTGGACTTTGAGGACGTTCGTGCCGCCGGCGCCGACCGGCATCCCGCTGGTGATCGCGATCGTCTCGCCNNACGACCGACGACTCGACGCCCCAGACGACGGACATCCGCCGAGCCACCTCGGCGATCGGGGTGAGCGCGACGATCTTCGCGCGCGGGCGGAACGACGAGACGTAGCGTGCGGTGTTGCCCGTCGTCGTGCCGCTCACGATCAGGCGCAATCCCAGCGAGTCGGCGCTGCGTACGGCCGCCTCGGCGATCGACATCCCGATGTCGGCGTCGGTTTCTGCGACGGCGCTCTCGGAAGTGAGCCGTCGCGCGCGCATCTCCAAGTGCGGATACTGCGCTTCGACGTGCATCGCGATGCGCGCCATCGTGCGCACCGCCTCGAGCGGGTAGGCGCCGCGCGCGGTTTCGCCCGACAGCATGACCGCGTCGGTGCCGTCCAAGATCGCGTTCGCGACGTCGGTCGCCTCGGCGCGCGTCGGCCGCGCCGACGAGATCATCGACTCGAGCATCTGGGTCGCCGTGACGACGGGTTTCGACGCGCTGTTGGCGCGTGCGATCAGATCCTTCTGCGTGAGCGGGACGTCTTCGAGCGGGATCTCGATCCCGAGGTCGCCGCGCGCGACCATGATCCCGTCGGCGACGAGCAGGATGTCGTCGATGTGCTCGAGCGCTTCGTGCTTCTCGATCTTCGCCATGACCGGAATCGAGGCGCCGGCCGCGCTCAAGTGCGACTTCACCCGCCAGACGTCTTGCGCCGTGCGCACGAACGAAACCGCCACCCAGTCGACGCCTTGTGCGATCCCGAAATCGAGGTGCTCGAGGTCGCGCGCGGTGACCGCTTCGAGTTCGAGCGTCCCGTCGGGATAGTTGATCCCTTGCTTTTCGCGCAACTCGCCGCCGACCTCGACGACGGTTTGAATGCGCGGACCGTCCACGGCGGTCACCCGCAACGCGATTGCGCCGTCGGCAAGGTAGATGCGTTTGCCGACCTCGACGTCGCGCGCGAGGCCCGGATACGAGACGCCGACCTGCGTCGCATCGCCGGCGACCTGCTCGGTGGTCAGCACGAACGTCGCGCCTTCGATCAAGCGCACCGACGCCGCACCGTCGGCGAACGTCCCGGTCCGGACCTTCGGACCGGGGAGATCTTGCAAGATCGCGATGTGCAGCCCGAGCTCGGTCGCGATGCGGCGCACGTCGGCGATCGTCGCGGCGTGCTCCTCGTGCGTGCCGTGCGAGAAGTTCAGCCGAACCACGTTGACGCCGGCTAAGAAGAACGAGCGCAGCGTCGCCGGGTCGCGCGAAGCGGGTCCGACGGTCGCGACGATCTTCGTGCGTTTCGGCGGCGGCTGCATCGGCGCGCGGCGTTCCGCGACGTCACCCATGGTCCTGCGACTGGTTGAAAGCACCGACCCGATCTTTCCCGGTTGGAATCGTTTTGCTCCCGGGGCGGCATGGAGCCGAGCGGAGCACAGGAAAGGAACGCTCGGATGCGCGACGCGGCCCCGGAAGCTCACATCGAACGGCCGTCGCGGCGTCGCGACGCGATCGCGGTGGGCATCTCGTGCGTGCTGCACGTCCTCGCTCTGCTGATCGTGCTCTTGATGGCAAACTCGGTCGGCGGCTCCGCGGAAGAAACCAACGTGCCGGCGGACGTGGTGCTCGAGGAGACGGCGCCCCCGCCTCTACCGCAGGCGCCGGCGGCGCCTGTTCCGGTCCCGGTCGTGGTCGCGCGGCCCCTTCCGGAGCGCACGCGGCCGCCGCGGCCGCGCCCGGCCCTGGCGCGCCCGCTGCCGCGACGGCTCGTGCCGCCGACCCCGCCGCCGCCGCGACACCGCGAACTGGCCCGCATTCGGCCGTCGGCGCCGCCGCAGCCCACCGTTCCGCCGTCGGTCCCGCCGACCGAGCCGCCGACGATCCCGCCGACGCTGCCGCCGAGCGCCGCGCCGACGGCGATGGTCGCGGTCGAAAGCCTGCCGCCGACGACCGCTCCGACCTTGGCGCCGACGCTGCCGCCGACGATCCGGCCGACGGTACCGCCGACCGCGCCGCCGACCGTCGTGCCGCGAACGGCGCCGCCGACGGTGACGCCGCGGACGGCTCCGCCCACCGTCACGCCGCGAACGGCGCCGCCGACGGTGCTGCCTACCACGGCGGCGACGACCGCCCCAACCACGGCACCGACGACCGCTCCGACGGCCGCCTCGACGGCGCGGCCGACGACCGCCCCGACCCGGGCCCCCGCGGCCGCTGTTGTCTCGGCGGCGCCGACCGCGGCGCCCGGGACGCCGCATCCGATCGCGACGGCGGCCGCCGCCGGCTCGCCCCACCCCGCTGGGACCGCCGCGGCCCGCCCGGCGAGCAGCGGCGCCCCGCGCCCGGTCGCGCCGGGGCCGGCGGCGGGTGCCCCGGCGGCGCGAGCCTCGGGTGGCCCGGCCGCGCCGGCTGGCGTAACCCCGGGGACACACGGTGCCGCGCCCGCACCGCTCGCACCGCTCGCACCGCTCGTACCGCCCGGACCGGCCGGCCCTAGCCGCCCCCGCAGCTCCGGCGCTCCCGGCACCACCGGCCCGACGGCCGCGCCGTCGAGCAGCCTGGCCGCGCTCAACGACCGGCTCCGCTCGCTGCTGCCGCACGGCGACGCGAACACGATGGGCCACTTCACGCCGGACTTCAGCGCGCCCGACGTCGACCTCGTGCGGCGATTCGTTCCGGCCGACGTGCTGGCCGCGACCTTCGGATTGATCACGATCACCCGAACGACGGTCCGCGCCGGCTCGACGACCTACGTCTTCGAACGCCGGAAGGACATCTTCGGCCGCGAGGTCTGCCGGGCGCTGCGCTTCACCCCGCACCCGCTGCCGAGCGCCCCGCCGCGGTTCGACCCGAACCATCCGCTGCAGTTCGGACCCGACGCCCCGAACATCAAGCCGGAGGTCGAGTACGTCAACGTCTCCTGCGCCGCGCGCGGGATCCAAGCGATCGAGCCCGGCTCGTTGCTGAAGGCGCCCGCTCCTACCGCCCGTCCGTAGCGAGCAGGCGCGGCCTCGGCGGCGCTTGCGAGAAAGTTGCCGCCGTCGTATGATGACGGGCGGACGTAGACGCTTGGAGCGTGGGCAAAGCCCGCGCTTCTGTGTTGTAAGGGGAAAGGAGGTTGGTGGTGGAGTCGTTCGACGAAAAGACGCTGTTCGCGGACGCGTTCGAGCGGGTCGTTCACGCGCTGCCCCACCAACCCGAGTTCCGCCAGGTCGAGATCGTGGGCACGAGTGCTCGCCGTCACGGCCGGCAAACCACGCTGCACGTCACCGTCGATCGCGAGGGCGGCGTCGACATCGCGACCTGCGAACGCATCGCCTCGCGGATCAACGTCGCGCTCGACGCCTTCCCCGACCCCTACACCCTCGAGGTCGAGTCGGCCGGGCTCAACCGGCCGCTGACCAAGCCGTCCGACTACGATCGGTTCAGCGGCCACAACGTGAAGATCGTCACGACGCTGGCGATCGAGAACGCCAAGACGCACCGCGGTGTCCTCGACGGGGTGCGCGGCACCAACGTGATCCTGACCCGCGACAAGGGCGAGCTTCCCATCCCGATCGCCGTCATCAAGTCGGCGAACCTGGAGTACGACGTACGGGCGGACCTCCAGCGCGCGAAACAACGAGAGAAGAACCGATGAACGCAGAGATGATCGCGGCGCTCCGCGAGATCGAAACCGAACGCAACATCAGCTTCGAGTCGCTGCTCGAAGCGCTCGAAGCTGCGCTGATCTCCGCCTACAAGCGCAACTTCGGCGGCGAAGCGAACGCGATCGTGACCATCGATCGGCAGAGCGGCGACTATCAGGTCTATCACCGCCGCACCGTCGTGAACGACGACGAGGTGACCGATACGAAGCTCGAGATCGCCAAACGCGAAGCGGGTTCGCGGTACGAACCCGGCGATTTCTACGACGAGATCGTGACGCCGCGGGACTTCGGGCGCATTGCGGCCCAGACCGCGAAGCAAGTGATCGTGCAGCGCATCCGCGAGGCAGAGCGCGACACCGTCTACAACACGTATTCCGCGAAGCTGCACGATATCGTGCTGGGCAACGTCCAGCGCTACGAGCAGCGCAACATGTACGTGCTGCTCGACGATCGCAAGACCGAGGCGCTGCTGCCGTTCAGCGAACAGGTGCCGCGCGAGAACTACCGCATCAACGACCGCATTCGCGCCTACGTCCTCGATGTGCGCAAGACGAACAAGGGTCCGCTGGTCGTCCTCTCGCGCGCCGCCGAAGGTCTCGTGCAGCGGCTGATCGAGTTTCAGGTCCCCGAGATCCAAGACGATATCGTCGAGATCATGGCGATCGCCCGCGAGCCGGGCGCCCGCACCAAGGTCGCCGTCACGTCCAAGCGTCCGGAGATCGACGCGGTCGGCGCGTGCCTGGGTCCCAAGTCGTCGCGCGTCGCCAACGTGTCGGACGAGTTGCGCGGCGAGAAGATCGACGTGATCCGCTGGGCAGCCGATCTGCCGACGTTCGTCGCCAACGCGCTCGCCCCGGCCAAGGTGCTGGGCGTCGAGCTGTTCGAGGAAGAGGGGATCGCGCTGGTCACCGTCCCCGACCACCAGCTCTCGCTGGCCATCGGCCGCGAGGGTCAGAACGTGCGCCTCGCCGCCCGCCTGACCGGCTGGCGCATGGACATTACCAGCGACTCCGAGGCCGCCGAAGCCCGCGAGCGCTACCTCGCCGAGCGGGAGGCGCGAGCCGCCCAAGGCGGGGTCGAGGAACAAGAAGTCGTAGTGGAAGACGAGCAGGCGGTCGCCGAGGAGGTCGACGAGACGGCGATCGACCAAGACGAGTTGCTCCGCCGGCTCGAGGAGTTCAAGCGGGAGATGTTCACGAACGAATGATCCCGCAACGCACCTGTGTCGGCTGCCGGACCGTCCTCCCGCAGCCGGCCCTGCGGCGTTTCACGCGGCGTGCGGGGCGCTGGTTCGCCGACACGGGGCTGCGCAGCGAAGGGCGTGGCGCATACCTCTGCTCCCGGCGCTGCGCGGAACGGGTCGCAAAGAACAAGCGTTACCCTGGGTTCAGCGTCGAAGCTCTGGTACAATGGTGACTGCCCCGGCGGCAGCGCCGGAACACTCCGGATCTCGGAGCTCAATCAGAATGACATAACGGCGGCGGCGCTTTCGGGCGCCCTAACTTTGAAGGACTGCATGGCAACCGGTAAACCCAGGATTTTCGAGCTCGCCAAAGAGCTCGGCATGTCGTCGAAAGACCTGCTCGGCCTCTTCGGCCGGCTAGGACTCGAGGCGAAGAACCAACTCAGCGTCGTCGAGCCGAAGGTCGCCGACCTCCTCCGCGCACAGCTCAAGGGGGCGAAAGCCGCTTCCAAGCCGGCCGCGGCAACCGCCGCACCGTCAGCGGCTGCATCCGCGCCACCCGCTCCCGTCGCGAGTGCTGCCGTTGCCACGGCGTCGACCGTGGACGAGCCGCCGGCTCCAGCCGCCGCTACCGCTGCGGCTGCGCCCACCAACGGCGTCGCGCCGCCGGTGGTCGTGCCCACCGCGCCACGTGCGCCTGCTCGTCGCGCTCCCGCCCCAAAGGCGGCCCCGGAGGCGTCCGCAGCCCCGGCTGAGGCACCGGTGCCGTCCGCGCCGGTTGTTCCGCGGCTCCGGCCGGTACCGGCCGCCTCGCCGGCACCGCGACCGCGCCCCGCGCAACCTCAGCAGCCCGCCGCATCGGCCGCCCCGCCGGAAGCGCCGCCCGAGGCCGATGCCGTGCGACCGGGTGTCGTCCCGCCGCCGGGTCAGCCCGAGCCGGCCGTACCGCCCCGCCTGGTCGTGCCGAGCGAGCCCGTCCCGACCCTGCGCCCGGTCCCGGCCGGTCAGGCGTCCGTCCGTCCGCCGCGCTCTCCCGCACGTCCGATCGGCGCCCCGGCACAAGGCAACGGTCAGATCCCCGGGCGCCCCGGTGTCGCTCCGCGTCCCGGCCAGGGTACCCCCGGTCAGTATCAGCAGCCGCGGCCGGGCGTCCCGCCGCCCGCCGGCGTCCAGGGCGCTCCCGGCGCACCCGGTGCACCCGGCGCTCCGGTCGGGCGTCGTCCCGCCGGCAACGGCGCGTTCCGCGCGATCCCCGGCGGCACCGCCGGCCCGCGTCCGTTCGGCGGTCCGCGTCCCGGCGGCCCGGCCGGCAACGGCCCCATGACCCCAGGCTCCGGTCCAATGCCGTCCTCGGGTGGCCCCGGCGGGCGCCCCGGCGGCGGCCCTCGAGGACGCTCCACACGGGAGCAACTCGAGGCCAAGAAGGCCCGCGACGCCGAGATGCGGCTCGAGAAGCAGCGCCGCCGCAGCGGTGCCTACGTCGATCGCGTCGAGGACCCCACCAAGAAGCTCGAGTCGATCGAGATCCCCGACGTCCTGACCGTGCAGGAGCTGGCCACCTCGATGATCGTTCCGGCAGCGGACGTCATCAAGGAACTCTTCCGCATGGGCACGATGGCGACGATCAACCAGAACATCTCGTCGGATCAGGCGACCGCCGTCGCGCGCAAGTTCGGCTTCAACGCGATCGTCAAAGAGGCCGGCGAGGAAGTCGTCGTCGAGCAAGAAGAGGACAAACCGGAGATGCTGCAGCCGCGGCCTCCGGTCGTCACCGTGCTCGGCCACGTCGATCACGGCAAGACCTCGCTGCTCGATCGCATCCGTTCGGCCAGCGTCGCTTCCGGCGAAGCCGGCGGGATCACCCAGAAGATCGGCGCGTACACCGTCGAGCAGAACGGCCGCGCGATCACCTTCATCGACACGCCGGGTCACGAAGCGTTCACCGCGATGCGTGCGCGCGGCGCGAAGGTCACCGACGTCGCGATCCTGGTCGTCGCCGCCGATGACGGCGTGATGCCGCAGACGCGCGAAGCGATCTCGCACATCAAGGCGGCCGGCGTGCCGATCGTCGTCGCGATCAACAAGATGGACAAGGAAGACGCGCAGCCCGATCGGGTCAAGCAACAATTGACCGACGAAGGGTTGCAGCCCGTCGAGTGGGGCGGCACCATCGAGATGGTCCCCGTTTCCGCGCGCCGCGGCGACAACATCGACAAGCTGCTCGAAACGGTGCTGCTCGAGGCCGATCTCAAGGAGCTCAAGGCCAACCCGCATCGTCGCGCGGGCGGCGTCGTCATCGAGTCGGCGCTCGACCGCGGTCGCGGTCCCGTCGCAACGGTGTTGGTGCAAAGCGGCACGCTGCGCGTCGGTGACGTCGTCGTGGTCGGACCGACGTACGGGAAGATCCGCGCGCTGATCGACGACAAGGGCAAACAGACGAAGAAGGCCGGACCCTCGGTCCCGGTCGAGATCATGGGGCTCAACGACGTCCCGTCGGCAGGCGACACGATGATGGTCGTCTCCGACGAGAAGTCCGCTCGTGAAGCCGCCGCCAAACGCTCCACTAAGCGGCGCGACGTGCGTATGGCCGCGACGACCGGTGGCGCGAAGGTCTCGCTCGAGACGTTCATGCTCATGCCGGCCGACGGCGGCCAAAAGACGCTCCACCTCATCCTCAAGGCCGACGGTCAAGGTTCGGTCGAAGCGCTGCGCAGCCGCGTCGAGTCGCTCTCGACCGGTGAGGTCAACGTCAGCGTCGTCCTTGCCGGCGTCGGCGGGATCACCGAGAACGACGTCAACCTCGCGTCGGCTTCGAACGCGGTGCTGATCGGGTTCAACATCCGTCCCGACGAGTCGGTCAAGCGGCTCGCCGAGTCGGAGCAGGTCGATCTGCGCTTCTACCAGGTCATCTACGACGTCGAGAACGACCTCAAGAAGGCCATGGTCGGACTGCTCGCGCCGAAGTTCCGCGAGATCGTCCTCGGTCGCGCCGAGGTTCGCGAGATCTTCAAGGTCTCGAAGGTCGGCTCGATCGCGGGTTGCTACGTGCAGTCCGGCAAGATCACGCGCAACTCGAAAGTTCGCGTGCTGCGTGACTCGGCGGTCGTGTTCGACGGCGAGATCGAATCGCTGCGGCGCTTCAAGGACGACGTTCGCGAAGTTGCGGAGAACTTCGAGTGCGGCATCCAGGTTGCTCGATTTGCGGATCTCAAGCAGGGGGACGTCATCGAGGCGTTCACCTCGGAGCTTGTAGCTCCGGAGCTGCAGCCGGCGTAATGTATGGATTGGGGCGGGCGTTCGCGACGGGGACACTCCCTCGCTGGGGACGCCCGCAATTTTCCATCCTTGGAAAATTGCTGCTCGGCACAAAATTCGCTCCCGCCCTCCGGGCTACGCGAATTTCTGTGACGCCCCCGCGAGGAAGTGTCCCCGTCGCGAACGCCTGGCACGCCTACGCCGGGCAACTCCAGCATGGTGAACGTCGCGGGCGTCCCAGACAGGGAAATGTATGCCCCGCCACGCCAGAGGCGATCGACCGGTGAAGCAGCAGCGGCAGGCTCGGATCGATCATGAGATTCAGAAGGCGCTGGCTAAGATCATTGGGGAGGACCTCAAGGATCCGCGGTTGGGGTTCGTGACCGTGGTGCGCTGTGAGATCACACAGGATATGAAGTTCTGCAAGGTGTTCGTGTCGATTATCGGGGATCGGCATGTAGCGCGGCAGTCCATGGATGCGTTGGAGAGCGCCTCGAAGTTTTTGCGGGGCGAGTTGGGCCATGCGATCGATCTGCGGTATACGCCGGAACTGACGTTTGTGGAAGATCGGACGACGGAGCGAGCGATCGCGTTGCACAAGACGCTGGAACGGGCGAAGGTGATCGATGAGTAGTACGGTTGGAGTAAAGGGCGCGAACGGCGCGGGCGCTGTCGTGCCGCAGTCGAATTCGACCGAAGAGGTCGTGGCGGAGCTGCTGCGGCGCTCGTCGTTCATGTTCGTCTCGCACGTGAAGCCCGATGGGGATACGCTGGGCGCGGGGTTGGCGTTAGGATTGGCGCTCAAGCAGCTCGGCAAGCGCGTTGGGTATTTCCAGCAGGACCCGGTGCCGCGGAACCTGCGGTTCTTACCGGATGCGGAGCACGTGGCGCGAGATGTGCCGGCCGATCTGCCGGCGGACACCTTGTGGGTGTTCTGCGACATGAGCGATTTTTCGCGGGCCGGCGAGTTTCTGCCGAAGATCGAGCGGGCGAACATGCTCGATGTCGATCACCATTTGGGGAACTCGCACTTCGGCGGGTTCAACTATGTGATCGCGACCGAGGCTTCGACGGGGACGTGCGTGCTGCGGTTGCTGCATGCGCTCGACGTGACGATCACGCCGGAGATCGCGACGTGCATCTTGACGACGATCATGACGGATACGGGCGCGTTCATGCATACGAACACGACGGCGCCCGTGCTGCGGATGTCGGCCGAGATGATCGAGCTGGGCGCCGATAAGCCGCTGATCACCGAAGAGATCTTCGCCAACAAGCGGTTTGCCGCGACGAAGCTGCTCGGCATGGCGCTCGAGCGGATGGTGCTCGAGGACGACGGTCGATACTGCTGGACCTACGTCGACGAGGAGATGCTGCGGGTCGCGAACGCCGACGGCGAGGACACCGAAGAGATCGTGCAGCATTTGCGGGCGGTCGAGGGTGTCGAGGCGGCGGCGTTGTTCAAGGACTACGAGGGTGCTGTTCGCGTCAGCCTGCGTTCGAGCGGGCGCATCAACGTGCAGGCGGCGGCCGCAATGCTCAACGGCGGCGGGCATTTCATGGCGTCGGGGCTCACCTTCGAAGGTACGTTGCCGGCCGCGGTCGAGGGCGTGCACGCGGCGCTTCGCGCGCAAGGGCTCTGATGGGTGCGGGTTCGCGCTTCGCGCGGCCCTGAGCGCGATGCTCGGCTTCGTCAACCTCTTCAAGCCGGCGGGTCCGTCGTCGACGCAGTTCGGGGCGCGGTTGCGGAAGATCTATCGCGATCCGGCCGGGAAGCTTGCGGTCGGGCATCTCGGCACGCTCGATCCGCAGGCGGCCGGCGTGCTGCCGGTCGCGCTGGGCAAGGCGACGCGGTTGTTGCCGCTCATCGCCGATCGGCGCAAGGGGTATGTGTGCACGCTCGTGTTGGGTCGCGCGACAGCGACTGCGGACGGGGGTGGCGAAACCATTGCGGAGCGTCACGTTCCGGGGGATATCGACGCGCGGCTCGGGCAGGCGCTCCCGGCGTTCATCGGGGCGGTGACGCAGGTGCCGCCGATGTACAGTGCGGTGATGAGCGGCGGGCAGCGGCTGTACGATCTCGCGCGTGCGGGGAAGACCGTCGAGCGCGCGGCGCGCACGATCACCGTGTACGCGTTGCGCGTGTTGGGTCGTGAGGACGACGTCGTTCGGCTGCGCATCGCGTGCAGCGAGGGAACGTACGTGCGGACGCTGTGCGAGGACATCGCGCTTGCGTGCGGCACGGTTGGGCACATGGGTGCGCTGCTGCGTGATGCGTCGGGGCCGTTCGTGCTCTCGGAGAGCCGCATGCTCGAGGAGGTCGAACGCGATCCCGACGGAGCGCTCGTCCCGCCGGAGCGCGTGATCCCGTTTCCCACCGTGGTGCTCGACGGCCGCCTGGCGACCGATTTTCGCGCGGGCCGTCTCGTGGCGCTGGCGCAGCCCCCGCCCGATAAGCACGTCTTCGTGCGCGATTCCGCGCGCGCGCTGGTCGGTGTCGGCGAGACGGTCGGCGCGCTGCTGGCGCCGCGCAAGGTGTTCCTGTGAAGCTTCACCACGCGTTGCCCGACACGCCCCCCGCGCGTTCGTTCGTCGTCGCGATCGGTGTCTTCGACGGGTTTCATCTCGGTCACCGGGCGATCGTGCGCGAGACGCTGTGGCGGCGCCGCCCCGGCGAGCGCACCGCGGTGCTGACCTTCCGCGAGCATCCGTCGGCGTTCTTGCGGCCCGGTCAGGAGCCGCCGATGATCGCGACCCTCGAAGAACGCGTCAACGCGTTCGCGCGGGCGGGGATCGACGAAGCCTACGTGCTGCCGTTCGACGCGTCGATCGCCTCGCTCTCGCCGACGGCGTTTCTCGACCAGACGCTCATCGCGCGCATCGGTGCGCGCGCGATGGTCGTCGGTGAGAACTTTCGTTTCGGCCACAAGCGGGCGGGCGACGTGGCGTTCGCGCGCGAGCATCTCGGCGCCAGCGGTCGCGAAGTCGTCGCGGTGCCGAACGAACAGCTCGACGGCGAACGCGTCTCGAGCACGCGGATCCGTAAGGTGGTCCAGGCGGGCGACTTCGAGCTGGCCGATCGTTTGCTGGGCGCGCCGTATACTATTCGCGGTCCGGTGACCTTCGGGGCCGGGCGCGGTCACGATCTCGGCTACCCGACCGCGAACGTCGCGGTCGGGCCGGGGAAGCTGCTACCGCCCGACGGCGTCTACCGGGCGATCGGGCGGCACGACGGACGCGACTATCTCGGCCTGGTTTCCATCGGGACGAACCCGACCTTCGGCGATGCCGCGCGAAGCGTCGAAGCGTGGCTGCTCGATTTCAACGGTGCGCTCTACGGCGAGGAGCTCTCGCTGCGCGGCTTCCGGTTCGTGCGAGCACAGCGGCGCTTCGACTCGGTCGAGGAACTGATCGCGCAGATGCGCGACGACGCCGCCGGCGTGAAGTTTCCTTCCGTCGTTTGAGCTCATCGGAGTGATCTGGTCCCAATGTAGGCCCGGTCGCCCTCTCCGTGTAATGCGGTGGACGATTCGGAGGCCAGCCCGTTGATCTACGCTCGCCTGTTTTTGACTCGTTGTGCCGTCTTCGCGGCAGCATGCGCTGCGCTGACGCCGGCTTCGGCCCTGGCCGCCGGGAGCGGCGGGCTCAGCAGCGCGCAGCTGCAGCGGCTCCATCGATTGAACATACCGGTGATCGCGCCGTCGGCTTTGCCGCATGGGTTCCACGTTACGAAAGCCGAGGCGCTCCCCGGCGGCCGGTCGTATCGCATCGTCTATGTGAAGGGTGACGCGTCGATCACCTTCGAGGTCGGTCAGCTTTCCGGCGGCCAGGTCGCGGCCGCGACCCCGGCGCCCAAGCGCGGTTTTCTGCAGCGCATGTTCAGTGGGGCGAGCAAGATTGCGCGGGCGCCGTCGGCCGGTGCGAGCCCGTCGAGCGCGACGGCCGGCGAGGCGGAGGGTCAGGGGACGTCGGCGATCGTCGCTGACTCCAAGCTCATCGGGCCGGTCCGCTTCATCCCCACCGGCCAGTGTCTGCAAGGAACCGCCGATTCGACGAAGGCGCAGGTGCACGGGGTGCAGGTCCGCGTCAGCGGCTGCAACTTCGACGATCCCGACACGCTGATCGGCGCGTACAAGAGCGCGCATCGTTACTAGCGAAATCAGAGCCGATCGGTACGACGCTCGCCGGGCATGCAAGTAGAAACCGCAGCCGCACCATCGATCCCGATGTCCGTCCCGGGCCGGCTCGTCGTGTATCTGTGCGTCGCGGTTTCCGCCGGGTTCATCGTCGTGGACGCAGCCAACGGCGGGCTGCGCCTCAATCGTCTCGATCTCGGGATCGAGCTCGTTGCCCGCGTCCTGATGCTCGTGCTCGCCGTGCTCGCGTCGAGCCGCACGCAGGGCGATCGTCAACTGCGACTGCTGCTGTGGGGCGTGATCTGCATCTCGCTGGACGCCTACTGGCAAAACACGTACCGCCATTTCGGCGGCAAGCCGCTCGAGTGGACCGAGATGGTGGTGAAATACCTCGCGGTCGGGTTGGGTCTCGGGCTGTTGTTGCGGCTCTGCGCGAGCTTCGGCGATGCTCCCGCGAACCGGCTGCGTTCTTGGCTGTGCGATTGGTCGCTCGCGCTCGGGGCAGTCGTCAGCCTGGTGGGGCTGTGGCACGGCGTGATCTACATCCAGAGCTGCTTTTTCTTCGTCCACGGCACCGATCAATGCATCATCGGCGATCGGGGCGTGTTCGCGCTCGACGCGTATCTGGTCGGCAACGCGTTGCTGCGCGCCGCGATCGTGGTCGCCGCGCTGATCGGCTACCTGCGCTCTTCACCGGAGTACCGGCAGCGGACGCTGCTGGTCGCCTTCGCGAGCGTCATCTTCGCACTGGGGACGATCGTCAATTTCTTGGCGCGCTTGAACTTGCCGTACGACGCGGTCGTCGTGCTGCAGATCGCAGACGCCGTGACGACGCTGCTCTTCCCGCTCGCGCTGCTGTATGCCGCGACACGCAAGCGCCTCTTCGACGTGGAGTACCTCGTCAAGCGCAGCGTCTCGTACGCACTGGCGTCGTTGATCGTGGCCGGCATCCTCGTCGGCGTCGAGCTGTTCCTCCACGAACGCCTTTTCCAGCTCCTCAAGATCAAAGAGAATCGCCTGCTCGACTACGCCGTCGGTATTCCGTTCCTGCTCTTGTGGAGGCCGCTCGAGCACCGCATCGGCGAGCGCGTCGATCACATCATCCTCCCGGAACGCCAAAAACGGCGCAAGCGATTGCGCGCGGTCATCTCGCGCATCCCGTTCGTCGAGGACCTCCTCGAGCTGGAACAGCTCCTGCGCCGTGCGCTCAGCGACGCGGTTTCGGCCACGTTCGCCGACATCTTCGTGCACGACGGAAAGGGCGGCTACGGCGCCTACCTGTCGAGCCGCGATCCGCAGCCGGCGTATCTGCCCGAGAAAGAGCCGCCGCTGCCGCTGCTCGTAAGCCGCCGGCATCTTCGTCTCGGCTGCAACCACGCGGAGATACCGGACGCCGAGCTGGCCGTGACGATGCCCGTCGGCGGAAAGCCGTACGGGATCCTGCTGTGCGGTCGGCCCGACCGCGACGAGGTCGACCACTTCGCGTCCGACGAGATCGCGGATATCTCGACCTTTGCCACGATGGCGGCGAGCGCGCTGTTCGCACACGGCGTCAAGCTCGAACCCTCGACCGAAAAAAAGGAGCCTTCGTGAACGCCGCGCGGTCCTCGCTTCGCTTCGCCTCGTACGCCGCGGTTGCGGTGATCGCGCTTCTGCTCACCGGCGGGTCGCCGGCGCGCGCAGACCAGCAGTCCGACGACGCGGCTCTGGGCCTCAAAGTCTACAATGACCTCAAGGCCAAGTACCAGATCGTTCCGCATTCGCGCTATCTCGCGATCCTGCGCAGCGTCGGCGCGCGCGTGTCGGCCGCCGCCCAGCCGCATTGGTTCGTCGAACGCTTCTACGTCGTGCGCGGCAACGAGATCAACGCGTTCTCGGCGCCCGGCGGGTATGTCTTCGTCGACGAAGGGCTGCTGCGAACGCTCAACAATCGGGACGAGCTCGCCAACGTCCTCGGCCACGAAACCGCGCACCTCGTGCTCGGTCACGTCGATGCGAAGAACCAGCAGGAGAAGCGCAAGAACTTCATCCTCAACATCGGAAAAGCGTTCGCGAAGAAATCGTCGCAGGGCACGCAAAACACGTTCGACGCGGCGTCCAAGGTCGGGAATTATTCGTTCCTCAACTTCAGCCGGCAACAGGAATACGCGGCCGACGAGCTGGGCGCGAAGCTCGCCGCCAAGGCGCGGTACAACCCGTGGGGCACGGTCTGGTTCTTCGAACAGCTCGAACGCGTCGTCGGCGACGCCGGCTACGAGCAGTACACGCAGCAGCATCCGTCGACCAGCGACCGCGTCGACCGGATCACGAAGTTCTTGCGCGCGAATCCGCAGTACTCGCACTGGCACAACGCTGAGCCGGCGACCACTGGGCTACTTTAGGGGCCACGCGGAACCCGGTGGCGTGATGGGGCGTTCTTAGCTGCGTGCGTATTTGGACCGTTGTCGCCGCCGCTGCTGCCCTCTCGCTGCTTCCGGCGACCGCGCTCGCTATTCCACAGGTCGGGCACCCTGCGCCGGCTTTCTCGCTGCCTTCGCCTGATGGGAAGACGGTGTCGCTCGACTCGTTGCGTGGCAAGCCCGTGTACGTGAATTTCTTCGCTTCGTGGTGCGGTCCGTGCAACGCGGAGGCGCCTTCAATCGGGAAGTTGCGCGCGCAGTACGCGAAGCGTGGCCTCGAGGTGGTCGGCATCGACGAGCTCGATGCGGCCGGCCAAGGCGCTGCGTTCGAGAAGAAGTACGGGAACCCGTATGCGCTCGTCGCGATCGACGAGAGCGGCGCCGTCGGCAAGACCTACAACGCGATCGCGATGCCCGTGCACATCTTCATCGACCGGCGCGGCAACGTGACGACCTACCGGCTCGGCGAGATGAGCCCAGCCGAGATCGAAACCGCCATCCAAGGCGCGCTCAAGTAAGGCCCTGTCATCCTGAGCCGTGCGGTTACGGATGTTCGTTGATTGCTCGCTGGTCTGCTGCGCAGAGGTCGACGGCTGCGCGGGCGTCGGTGACTACGGCTACGTAGCGGCCGGCTTGCTCGTCGCGTTGGGCGGCGGCGAGCTGCTGCGTGGCCGCGGCGGTGTTCGCGGAGTTGTGCGATGCGCAGGCGGCGACCGCGCCGCGCGCCTGCGCGATGAAGGCGTGCGCGTCGATTGCGGCGACGCTGCCGCCGGCGATCGGGAACGGCTGCGTTTGCAGGTAGCTGGTCTGCGGGATCGTCGAGCGCAGTACGGGGTTCGCCGTCGGCGGCGTGCGGCTCGCCTCGATCATTGCTTGGATCGCCGCCGCGCGCGCGCCGGGGAGATCGCCCATGTTGTACCGCTGGACCGCTGCCGAGGTGTTCAACGACGCGGCGGCTGCCGCCGACGGGTTGATCGCGGCGGCGCGCGCCGTCGCCATCATCGCGTCGAGCACGAGGTTCGCCGTCGGCCGGCCGGGCGCCGGCGGCGTGCCGATGGGGACCGTCGCTTGGGCGAACGCGGCGCTCGTGACGGCGAGGGTCAACAAAAGGGACAGCACAAGGCGCTTCATGCGGCGGCCTCCACGGTGATCGCGCTGCCGTCGTAGTCGACGCGCGCGGTGTTGCCGGTTGCGAGGCGGCCGCGCAGGATCGCCTCCGACAGCGGGGTGGTCACGTGCCGCGCGATCGCTCGCGCGACGTAGCGCGCACCGCTGCCCTGGGCCGACGATTCGGCGGCAAGAAAGCGGCGCGCGGGCTCGGACAGATCGAGCTGCATCGCGTGCGCGCCGAGGCGCTCGGCGAGCAGCGCGACCTGCAGTTGAACGACCTGTTCGATCTCACGCTCGCCGAGCTCGGCGAAGACGACGATCTCGTCGACGCGGTCGAGCAGCTCCGGCCGGAGTGTCGCGTCGAGTTCCTCGCGGTCGAGGTTCGAGGTCAGCACGAGGATGGCGTGGCGGAAGTCGATCGTGCGGCCCTTTGCGTCGGTGACGCGGCCGTCGTCGAGAATTTGGAGCAGGATCGCCGAGACGTCGGGGTGCGCTTTCTCGATCTCGTCGAGCAGCACCACGCAATGCGGATGCTGGTTCACCTTGTCGGTAAGCATGCCGCCCTGGTCGAAGCCGACAT
>PMOS01000044.1 GCA_003161435.1 Vulcanimicrobiota bacterium | reverse complement strand
ATGCTGTTGGGCATCACCAAGGCGTCCCTGGCGACCGAGTCCTTCATTTCGGCAGCCTCGTTCCAAGAGACCACCCGCGTCCTCACCGACGCGGCCATCAAGGGCAAGCACGACCCGCTGCTCGGCCTCAAGGAAAACGTCATCATCGGCAAGCTGATCCCGGCCGGCACGGGCATGTCGCGGTACCGTAACCTGACCATCGAGCCCGAAGGTCAGGACCTCGACGAAGAGGGCCGCCCGCGCAACGTGTTCCTCGACTTCAACCCCAACCCGGACGACAGTCTCAGCTCGTACGGCGACGTGGTCGCGCCGAACGGTCAAGAGATGAATCCCAAGGTGCTCGGCCCGTACGAGCGCCAGCGGATGGCCGAGAACACGGTAACCTACGAAGGCAACTACGAACCCGAAGCCACCGTGGGCGCCCCCAGCACGCGCACCCAATACAAACCCAAAGGCATCAACCCCGAAGACCTCTAGTCACGCTGAGCGAATAGCAATGTCACGCTGAGCGAAGTCGAAGCGCGAACGATCGAGCTCCAGCGACCAACCATTCGCGCGCAGACGAAATCGCGACGTCGCCCTGAGCCTGGCGAAGGGCGACTGCGAAAAGGAAGAGCCCCGCTCTAACGAGCGGGGCTCTTCGCTTCAAAAGATCCGCAATGCGCGATCTTCGCGGTCACCCCTCGCCGAGCTCAGGGTGAAGCAACCCTGCTCGCTGGGCGCATTCGGTTGATTTCTGGCCTCGGTCGTTCGCGCTTCGACTTCGCTCAGCGTGACATCGCCATTCGCTCAGCGTGACATCGGGTTCGACGTGGTTCTAGTCGCTCTCGAACAACTCGGCAAGCTCGGCCTCGCGGCGGTCGTCGTACTGCTCACGGTCAGGGAGCTCGAGCTCACAGAAGCCGAAGCTCGACAGAAAATCGAACAGCGAGCTCTCTGGGCGCGCCACGGCGCTCGGCGCCGTCAATTCTTTGTGCGCCTCTTGATCCTGTCCACAGCATTCGTTCGCGATACATCCTCCTAGTCAGAAGAACCTGACCATAACATGTCATAGCGGTGCGCATCAATCCCGCACGACACCGCGCTTTCAAGCGTCAATCAAACCTGAAGGAGGTGATCGTTCCGGAGCTGGTCAGCGCGAGCGAGAACGGTACCGACGCCCCGCTCTTGCAGGTCACGGTGTAGTCGTACCACGTCGCTCCGCGTGGAGCGCTTGCGTGGCCGCGGTACCGCCAGGCCGTCGGCCGGCCGAGTTGTGCGAGATGGCCCTTCAACTGTGCAGCCAACTCGGGCGTGAGCGATTTCCCGAGCGACGGACTGAGCTGTCGCCGGTCGATATCGCCCGTTGCGAAGCGGTTCCACCATTCCTTGGCTCGCGCCGTGATCGTGAGATTTTCGCCGGGCGCCGGCACGACCGCGGACGCCAACGCCGGGTGCAGCGCGGCGAAGAGACGCGCGCCGATCAACGAAGCCTGGCTGTTGTTCCCGAGGACGACGATCGACTCGTGGAGCTCAGAATACACGGCGTTGAGGGCACCGAAACCCGGCGTTCCACCCTCGTGCTCGAACACGGCTTGGCCGTTCTGCCTCTCGATGTCGAGTCCGAAGCCGTAGGAGGTCGGATGGCCGTTGCTGAGGCGCCCGGGCGCGGTCATCAGCGCGAGGTCGCGGCGCGACACGACCTTCCCCGCGAACAACGCGTCGTCCCATTTGAGCATGTCGGTCGCGGTCGAGACGATCGCGCCGGCGGCGCCGGCCCAGCCGCCCGCCGATGATGCTCGAACGACCTTGCCGTTACGCGATTCGTAGCCGGTCGCCATGTCGGGCAACGTCCTTTCATCGTCCATGAATCCTGAGCTAGTCATCCCAGCCCGCGCGAAGACGCGCGTACGAATGTATTGCTCCCAGCTCATCTTGGAAACGCGTTCGACGATTTGCCCGAGCAAGACATAGTTGGTATTGCTGTATTCCCAGTGTGTCCCAGGTACGAAGTTCAACGGTTTGGTCGCGATGCGAGCGAGCATCGCGTCGAACGAACCGCCCCGCGTCGCCGCGATGCGGTCGAAGTCGGCGCCGTTCGTGTAGTCGGGTATGCCGGAAACCTGGTGGAGCAACTGCTCGATGCTTACGTCGCGACCTGCCGCGTACTCCGGGACGTACCCTCCCAAGCGATCGCGGAGTGAGAGCTTCCCGGCTGCCGCCAGTTGGAGAACCGCCGCGGCGGTGAACTGTTTGGTGATCGAGCCAATCTCGAAGCGCGTGTGTTTGTCCACCGGCGCGCCGGATGCGAGGCTCGCGAGCCCGTACGCCTGGATTATCGGCGGAGCATCCCCGTCCACCACCGCAATGACGATTCCCGGCACGAGTCCGGCTTTCACGGTTTGCTGTGCGACGATCTCGACTGCGCCGGCTACGCCCGGATGCGGAAAGGCCTGAGAAGGCAACATTAAAGTTACGGCCGCGCCGATGGCCGTCAGAATCGCAGAGCGCCTCACAAGTCTCCTAGCGTCGTCGAACGACGTGATACGCGACCGCGCCAAAAGTCATGGCGGGAATCGCACCGAGCAACAAGATCCACGCGACCGCGTGAAGGGGCGCCATTAGACCGAGCAAGATCGCAATGACGAACCCGCCGACGAACACCAGCGAAACGATGAACGTTAGGCGGACGCTTTCGGAGCGAAAGATCAGGGCCAGCAGCGCGCCGAAGAATGCCGCGTCGATCCAGTCCGCTACGAAGTAGGGCCATAGGCCGGCGCCTTCGGCACGATACACCGTGCCGATCGCTTCATCGATTCCCGCTTTGCAGAGGAGCATCGCGAGAAAAGCGCCGGCGACGACGGCGACCGCCGCCGCATTCGCGCCCGCATTGTGACGCGACCGTGAGTACGAGAGCAGGCCGGGCAACGACCGCAATGCTTGCGACCAGTACCACCGGTCGGCAAGCGCACGACCCATCGACGCGGCCCGTGCCGCGTACTCCTCGCGCAGATCGCCCGCGATGCTCTCATAGTCGGCGGGAGGAGCCACCGCTGCCACGAGCGCGCGTGGCAGGAACGGCGGCGTCATGCGAACCTGGTGTACAAAGAGAGGCCGGCGTGCAGCCGCTCCAACGTCGTGCGCGCCTGCCGTAGGGCCGCGACGCCCGCTGCCTCGATCTTGAAGTGGCGCTTCGCCTTCCCACCGCGTTCGGCGGTCGGCGCTCCGATCCACGAAGAAACCAAGCCTTTCCGCTCGAGCCGTTCGAGCGTCGCGTGCACGGCGCCGATCGCGGACGACCGGCCGGTGATCGATTCGATCTCGGCGCGGATCGACGCGCCGTACGGAGCGTCGGAGAGCCGGAGCAACGCCAACAGAACGATCTGCTCGAACTCCCCTAGGTATTCGCCCTTAGCCATCTGCGCCGTGTCTCCTGAAGCAACCGCGTCGACCGTATATTGTCTATAAAATAGATAATTACCTCCAGACTGTCAAGGTCAGTGCCAGGTACCACGCTGACTCAGCCCCAGGACCCCCACGATCGAAGGGGGTCAGCCGCACCTGCCCGACTCGGTAGGAACGGGGTGCCGGCCGCGTCGTCGAGGCGCATTTCGGGTAGGTTTTGATCACATGGAGGCTGTCCCGATGGGCTCACTGATGATCCGAATCGTCCTCGCAGCCGCCGCGATCGCGGCGCTCACGATGTTCGCCCGCGCCCAGAGCGTCTCGGCCCGCGAGCTGGCTACCGCTCAAGGCCCGATCACGATCGCGGCCGCACCGGCCGGGATGAGAAGCCCGCGTTGCAGCGAGCTCGTCGTCGAGGCGCGCGACGCGAACGACAACCACCTCATCGCCGAGACGCACCCGGAGAACGACGCCGAAGGCGTATGCAAGTATGCGCTGAGCGTCCCCGCTCAAAGCGCCGTCTGGATCCATCTCCGCGAGGCCCTTGTCTCGTCGGAGTCGCCGTCGGGCGTCGAGTCGGTCGGCGCGTCACCCGCCGGTTCCGAGAGCAGCATCGCCGCCGCGCGAGCCGGTCGCGTACCCAGCGCTCGCAGCGTGCAGATTCGCTGGACCGTCATCTCGCCGAACACGTACTTCTTCACACCCGGTGAGCAGAAAACGATCCCGCTGAACTTTTGATCGTGCGTCGGGGCGCTAGCGCGCCATGGAGTCCAACGCACGAATCCGCCGATATCATCCTGAGGCTTGACGAAGTGCCCGCCCTCGCTGAACACGGGGTTGGCGGTAAACCCTTCGCCAAGCTCAGGATGACGTCGGCTTAGCTCTCGATGTCGGAGAGCAAGAACTTCACGCCGCCGGTGCCGATGCGCACGGCATCTTTGATTGCGGCTTGGCCTTCGGGGCTGCCGGCTGCGGCGCACGCGATATCGTACGAGTCGAAGTACAAGTCGGCGGTGCGGTAGGCCGGCGTCGGGCTACCGTCCTCTTTCGGGAACACCTTGGCCAGCTCGGCGCGCGTCACGTTGGGGATCTTCATCGCCAGCGGGATGTGCACGCTCTTGTACTGTTCCTCGAACTCCGCGGGGTCTTTCGGGTTGTCGTAAACGACGGTCAGTTTGACGCTCATGCCACTTGGGGTACCGCGCCGCCGTCACGGCCCCTTCGTGCGACCCGATCTGCAAGAACGGCGTGCGCGCCGACTCGGCCCGAGTCACCGGTAGGAGGACGCCGCGACGCCCTCCTACCGATTTCTTTGAACGCTTGCGTCAATGGCAGGCGACGGCGGTGACTTGCTGACCGGGTTGAAAGTCGACGCTGTTGTTCGGCGGAAGCGTGCCCGGACCGATGGTCACGGTCGTGCCGGAGGTTGTGCCGAACTGTCCGATCGAATGCCAGAGCAGCGCGGAGTTCCCGCCGTTACGGCTGTAGACGTCGAACTCGCAGACGGTTGCCCCGCCGAACCCGTTGAGATCGGTCAAGCTCAAATGCGGGAACGCCGTCCCGAAGCTTATGGTCGCCGTCGATCCGTTGTAGATCGAGAGGTAGACGATCGGCGTGAATCCCGCCGTCGCGTTGTCGGCCGGAAGCGTGTTGGGCGTGACGTCGCCGTTGTTGAGCGCATCCGAGAAAGCCAGCGAACCGCTGATGTTCGGCGCGGCGAACTGCGCGCTCAAGCTGATGCTGTTATACGCGCTCAGCGAGATCAGCGCCGGTGTCGTGCCGGCGGTGAGATTCAATGTCGCCTTCGCTCCGCCTAAGATCCAAGTCGGCGCAGGCGCCGACGATGGCGTCGCGGTGGGCGATGGAGTCGGACTAGGCGTGGGCGTTGCGGTGGGCCTCGGGGTGGGCGATGGAGTCGAACTCGGCGTGGGCGTTGCGGTGGGTCTCGGGGTGGGCGTTGGCGTCGGACTCGCGGTACCGGCGGGAGTCGGCGTTGCCGTCGGGCTTGCGGTGGCGGCCGGCGTCGGCGTGGCGGTTGGGCTCGCCGTGGGAGTCGGGCTGGGTGATGCGCTCGATGCCACCTCGTACAGCGCAAAGCCGTAGGTTTGTCCGGCGGTCAGCGTGATCGGGAACGTCACCGAGGGAACGGTGTCGGCATTGAACGTCAGCGTCTGGCCGCTGACCGCGGCCGGGCCGGCGGCCGGCTCGACCCACGCAGATGCGCCCGGCGCCAGGAACGCAATGTAGAAGCTCTCGCCGGCGGTCGAAACGCTCGACGGTAGCGTCAGCGTGAACGTCGGGAAGGACGCGAACGTGAAGGTCGCGCTCGGCGTGAATCCGAGGTACGCCAAGAGCGTCGCGCTGGGACTCGATGCCGAAACCGTCGTTGCGGGTTGTCTTTGGGCGTTCGAAGCCGCGCTTCGCGCAACGCTCAGGGTAGGAGCGCCCGACGGGAGCGATCCCGAACCAACGACGGTCAGCGTCCCGCTGCCGGTAGCGGCAGCCGGAAAGAGGATCGACGCGTCGACGGTTCCGGCAAGGACAACCGCGGTTACCGCGGCGGGTCCGATGGCGACCGTCGTGGAGGTTGGTATGACCGTTGTCGTCGCAGGGGGCGTCGTCGAGCTGTTGTTTCCGCAGCCGACCCCGAGGGCGACGAATGCCAAAGCAACCGCGGGTATGAGAAAACGCTCGACCCTCATGGACGACCCTCCAAGAAACGTACGTTAGGGACCATCTTACCGGGCGGTTACCCGCGGGCCTGCCCAATCGCGACAATCCCTCCCATCGAATGAGATCTTGTCACCCTGAGCCCGTCGAAGGGCGGCGACCGTACCGCAACCGCACCTCGCCACCCGCGACCTTGAGCTCGTCGAAAGGTCGCGACCCCAGGGCCGACGGGGACGCGGTTGCTACTCGAAGAGGTGGGCGATTTCTTCGGCGTCGAGCGGGACGGCGGAGCGCCGGCCGTCTAGCAGGGCGGATGCGAGCGCGCCTTTGCGCGCTTGGAGGTCGAGGATGCGCTCCTCGATCGTCTGCTCGCAGATCAGCTTGTAGACGAAGACGGGTTTCTGTTGGCCGATCCGGTGCGCACGGTCCGTTGCCTGTTGCTCGACGGCGGGATTCCACCACGGATCGTAGTGGATCACGGTGTCGGCGGCGGTGAGATTGAGGCCGGTTCCACCCGCCTTGAGGCTGATGAGGAACACCGGAACCTCGCCGTCCTGGAACCGGCGCACGGGCTTCGCTCGGTCCTTCGTCGTGCCCGTCAGGGTGACATACGGAATCTCTTTGCTCTGCAGCTCGTCCTCGATCAGCGCGAGCATGCTGGTGAACTGGGAGAAGAGCAAGATACGGCGCCCGTCCTCGATCAGCTCGTCCAGCATCGCCATGAGTGCGCCGATCTTCGCGCCGGCGCCGATCGAACCGCCCCCCGCCTTGACCAGCCGCGGATCGCAACAGGCCTGCCGGAGCTTGAGCAACGCGTCGAGCACCACGATGCTGCTGCGCGCAAGTCCGCGCTCGGCTATTGCGCTCTGAACACGCGAATGCATCGCAGCCCGGATCGTCTCGTAGAAGTCGCGCTGGGCCGGCCCCAACGCTACGGTCCGGAGGATCTCGGTCTTCGGCGGCAGATCGCGCGCGACGTCCTGCTTGGCGCGGCGCAAGACGAACGGTGCGATGCGAGCGCCCAAGACGTAGCTGCGCGACGCATCCTGCTCGCGTTCGATCGGCGTGCGAAAGTTTCTGTTGAACGCCTTCCGCTCGCCCAGCACCGCAGGTTCCGCGTAGGCAAACAACGACCACAGCTCGCCGAGATGATTCTCGACCGGTGTCCCCGTGAGCGCGATCCGCTGACGAGCATCCAGGCGTCGCGCGATCTGCGTCGTCTTCGCATCGGGGTTCTTGATGTTCTGTGCCTCGTCGAGGACGGCGACGTGCCAAGGTTGGCGCAGCAGCACGTCTTGATCCCGAAGGAGCAATGCGTAGCTCGTCACGACCAGGTGCGCTTGGGCGATCTCGGGGTGGCGCACCGCGCGATCGGCGCCGTGCAGAACGACGGTGCGCAACGAAGGAGCGAACCGCTGCACTTCGGCGAGCCAGTTCGGGACTACGCTGGTCGGCGCGATGACGAGTGCAGGACGGTCGAGCCGCCCTGCCTCCTGTTCGGTCAAGAGGTGCGCCAACGTCTGAACGGTCTTGCCCAAGCCCATCGAGTCGGCTAGGATGCCGCCGAAGCCGAATGCGCGCAGCCGCTGCAGCCAACGCAGGCCGTCGTGCTGATACGGCCGCAGCTCGGCGCGCAATGATTTCGGAACCGGAACGTCCGCCGCGTCGCCGCCCTGCAACGCGCGGGCCGCGTCACGCACCCGCTCCATCGCCTTACCCGCAACCCGAACATTGCTGTCGAGGCTGGTCAGCGAGAGCGCGCGAACGAGCGAGACGTTCGTGCTGCTGGGCTCGGCGCTAAAGATCTCGATAAGCGCGTTGACGATCGTCCGCAGCCGCTCCGCCGGGACCGCCAACTGGCGTCCGTCGGAAAGGGCGCCGACCACGACCAGATCCGCTCCGCTGTGCAACAGGTTCGGCGAATTGCGCAGCGCTTCGATGAGCAGCGGCACGAGAGCCACGTGCTCGCCTTCGACGTCGATGGAGACGTCGACGTCGAACGCGGTAGCGATCCCTGAGTCGGAAAGACCGATCGTGACCGGCTGGTCGGCCAGCACGACGCGCGGAAAGCCGTCGTCGATCTCGACCTCCCAGCCCTCGTCGCGCAGCCGCGGGACCTCGAACAGCACGAACGCCGCCCAGGGACTCACGGCATGCTTTTCGGTGCCGGTTCTTTCGAACATGGAAAACGTGCCGGCGTCGGCGCCGATTTGGTCAGCGTACGCGCCGTTGAAGCGCTGCAGTCCGCAGTCACGCAGCCGCGCGATGAAGGCCTGTTCCGCCGCGCGGTCGCGCCGCCGAACGACGAGCGCGCCATCGACGACGTCGCGGAAGTCTTCGTCGCGCGAATGCGGCGGCGCCTCGTGCGTCCCATATTGGAAGGCGAGCTGCGCGACGGAGACGGTGCGCACGTCCCCGCGCTCGCGATACGGATAACCGCGCGGCTCGCGATATCTGCGCTGTTCCAGGCGCAGCGTGGGGCGCGGCGGTTCTTCGAGCGTACGAATGGGAACCGACGTGGCCGGCGCGGGGAGCCGCAGCCGCTCGAGCGTGGCGGCGACGCTTGCGGTTTCCGCGTCATGCAACGGCGGCGCCGAAAGCAGGAGTTCCGCGAGCTTCGCGTCGATGCCGACGTCGAGCTCGCCCATCTCGCCGGTCGCCGTATCGACGTACCACGGGCCGCGCACGAGCACGAAGGTCGCGGCCGCGCCATCGACGCGGATCTCGGGGCGCTGCAATCCGTCGGCATCGAGGTACCAGGCGATCGTACCGGCGCGGGTCGGCCCGCGCCGCAGCGCAACGCGAATTTCCCACAAAGCGCGACCCGTTCGCAACATAACCTCGACTGCATTCGCGAAGAGGTCGGCGCGGAAGCGCCCGCTCTTGAAGGCATCGCCGGTAAGCAGCATGGCGACGGTGACATCGTCGGGCTGGATCATCCGCGCCTCGGCGAGCGCGATCCGCTCGACCGGGTAGGGTTCGAAGTTCGTGAACTTTCCGTCGCGGTTTTGACGCCGAACGATGACGACGGCGAGCTCGCGGTTCCTCGCCGCGGAGAGCGAATAGACCAAATGCTCCTTGGGTTCAGAGCGAGCGGGGGCTACGCGGTCGAGATCGGTAAGCCACCGCAGCATGTCTTGGCGGCGGGCCGATTCCTCTTTGCCTTCGGCGCTCTCGACAAGCGCAAGGTACAGCGCGCCAGCGACGTGCTTGCAGTCGCTCCCGACGGGGCACGTGCACCACGAGGTGATGAGCATACGGCGATCGCGCGGGTGCGAGATCTGAATCGAGACGCGGTAGGGAGTACGCGAGGTCCCGTGCGCGCTCGCGGTGACATCGTGACCATCGTCCGAAATCTCGACGCCGACGATCCGCCCCGTGTCCGCATAGTCCTTGCCCCTGCGAAGCGCGTTCTGGGAAAAATGCCGGCTCAACGTAACGCCGTCGACCTCCCCGCAAAGCGCCATCACCACCGTCATTCGAAGAAAAGGCCCCCCACGCCCGCGCTGCGTGTCATCCTGGGCTCGTCGAAGGATGGCCGCGCCGTACGCGTTGTAGTCCTGAGCTCCGTCGAAGGACACAACCCAAGCCGACGCCAGGACCGTCGCCCTTCGCCAGGCTCAGGCCGACAGGCGTACGCGCGGGGCAAAAGTCGGCAGGGGCCGGGACGGTCGACTTCGCACCGTTACGGCAAATGCGTACGCTCTCGGATGTCTTCGCGCCAGGCACCGCGCCGCTGCCGGAGGGGCTACGCACGCTCCAGGTTTCGCCTGGCCGCGCGGTCGAGCCGGGGATCACCGTCCATGCCAACTTCACGTTCCGTAACCTGGGCGGCGGGACGGCGACCGGCTTCCGTGTTCGCTTCCGGTTGCCCGAAGGGCTGACGTACCTGGTCGGTACCGCGCGTATCGACGAGACGCCGATCGACGAGCACGGCGGGCTGACCTCGCTGCTGCAAGGCTCGGGCGCAAACATCGGCGACGTACCGGCCGGCGGCGAGCGCCGGATCTCGCTCGCGTACAGCGTCGCGCCGACGATCGAGAACGGCACGCAGATCGCGATTCAAGCCGCGATCGCATCGTTCGAAGTGCCGGTGATCGGCTCGAACATCGTGCGGCTCGTCGTGCGCAGCCGTCCCGCGCTGCAGAACCCCGCCACGAAGCTGTCGCTGACCGCCGTGCGCGAGCTCATCCCCGGCGCCGAGCTGCAACTGCGCGCGCAGGTCCACAACTCGGGCCAAAGCAGCGCGCATGACGTCATCGTCTTGCTGCCAGTCCCCGCCAACACGACGTACGTCGAGCAGAGCGCGCGCATCGACGGCCGCACGCCCGAAGGTTTGTCGGAAACCGAGCCGTTCGGACTCGCGCGCCCGTCGATCGTCGCCCCGACGCTCGGCCCCGGCGCGACGCTCGACGTCGGCTACCGCGTGCGCATCGACCAAACGCTCGACGACGCGTCGCCCGTGTTGGCGCAGGCGTCGATCTGCACGCAGGAGCTGCCCGAGTTCGCGCTCGCGCCCGTGACGCTAAAGGTGCCGTCGAAGGCATCGTTCGCCGGCGACGACACGAGCTTTCACGCCGAGTGCGACGACGACGTCGTCCCCGGCCAGCGCATGAAGTTGATCGTGCGCGCGCGCAACATCGGGTCAGCGCGCGCCAAGGCCGTCAAGGTGAAGATCAAGCTGCCCGACGAGCTGACGTACACGTCGGGCTCGCGTTCGATCGACGGCGCGCCCGGCGTCGACCGCGAGCGCGACCCCGGGATGTTCGAGATCGGCAGCGTCGAGCCGGGCCGCTCGGTCGAAGTGTCCCTGGCCGCGGTCGTGCGCACGCCGGTCGCCGACGGTCACGAGATCGCGCTGGGCGCCGAAGTCGACTGGTCCAAGGGTGACCGCGCGTTCGACCGGGCGCTGACCGTGCGTTCGCGTCCGGCCTTCCCGAACGCGTTCAACACGATCGAGCGCGAGACGTCCAAACGCCTGGAGCCCGGCGATCGCGCCGCGTTCTCGGTGCGGCTGGAGAACATGGGCACCGACGTCGCCGGTGACGTGCGCCTGCACCTGGATGCCGACGACGGGCTCGAGGGCCTCAAGGTCACTGAGCGCGACGCCGAGCTGACGATCGGCGACGACGGCGCCGTGCACTTGAACGATCTGGATCCCAACGTGCGCCGCGTGCTGCGGCTCGAAGCGCGCGTCGCGCCGACGATGGACGATCAGACGCAGCTGCGGATCCGCGCGACGCTGCGCACCGCGCAGCTCGAACCGATCGACTTGGGTGCTGCGGTTAACGTGATCGCGTCGCGGCCGCGCTTCTCGGCGGGGACGTCGAAGCTGGCGCTCGAGAGCAACGACGTGCTGCGTCCGAACCGCACGACGGCTTGCCGGCTGACGCTGCACAACGAGGGGACGGATCGCGGCCGCGACGTGCGCGTGCGGCTGCAACTGCCCGAAGAGCTGCGGCTCGAGAGCGTCGAGGGTGGATCGCGCGACGGACAGACCGTGACGTTCGGCGAGGTCCCCGCGCAAGACACACGCGAGGCGACGCTGCACCTGCGGCTGGTCGGCGCGATCGGGCTCAACGACACGCTCGACGTCGGCGCGCGGGTGAGCGGGATGAACGTGGTGCCGTTCTCGCTCGACCAGATGCAACTCGCGACGCACGCCGAGGCGTCGTTCGCCGACGGTGCGACGCTGATTTCGATCCCGGCCGACGCGGTGGACGCGGGCGATGACATCACTTATACGCTGTCGCTGCGCAACGTGGGCGACGGCTCCGCGAAGCGGCTCAACGTGCGGCTCGACACGCCGACGAACAGCGTTTATGCGCCGGGTAGCACGACGGTCAACGACGTGGGCTTGCTCGACTTCGCGGGCACCTCGCCGCTGCTGGCGGCCAATGGGCTGACGCTGGGCGACGTCGGTGCGGGCGTGGAGGTCGTGGTGCGGCTGCGCGCGATCGTGAACACGCCGCTGCCGGCGGACTCGGTGATCGACACGCAGGCGTATGTATTGTGGGACGAGACGCCGGAGATGGTTGTAAAGGCGGAGTCGCTGCGCGTGCGCTCGGCGCCGGCGCTGCCGATCGTGGATCCGATGCTGCCGTTCTCGGTGCTCGATGCGGCGGCTGGAACGGCTCGGCCTGCGTATTCGCCGCGTGCGTTGCCGGCGGGCGAGGAGTATCTGGAGTTGCCGCCGGCGACGCCGGTGCGCCGGAACGGTACCCGCGAAGCGGCGCCGGTTGCGGAGCAGCCGCGGCTGGCTCCGGGGGTCGAAGATGCGGTGGAGTTGCCGGCGCATCTGTCGCTCGCGTTACCGGCGGGCCGGGTGGACTGGACTGTGCGGTATCTGGAGGAGGCACGCTTCGAGGGAGTGATCGGCCACCTTATGGTGCTGCGCGCGCTGTTCCCGGACAGAGCGGGGACGGTCGACGGCACGGCGCAGGTGCGGCGTTACGGCGAAGTGTTGAACGAGCTGGTAGACCGGCTGTTCATCAAGCTGCGGTTGCCGGGCGCGACGTTGGAGCGGGAAGATCTTGAAACGCCGTCATCGCGTGCGGCGCTCAAGGGGCTAGTCGATGCGCTGCGTCGTGATCGGTCGCACGAGACGGCCGAGGGCACGGGGTTGCGGGTCGTCGGGACGGTGAGTCCGGATGACCTGTCCGCGGCGTCGGCCGTGCTGGCGCGCGCGAAGTTGGTAACGGTGGCACCATGGAGTGTCATCACGATGCTGATCGGCACGACGCTCATGAACGACGGCGTCATCATCGCGGACTTCGGCGCGTATCGCGACGCACTGCAGCGCGTGCTCTCGTCGATGGCCGACCTGTCGCCGACCGATTTCGAAGCCGCATTACACCGGCCGGCGGATGTCGAACTGGAGACGGAACGAGAGGCAGTTCTTCGTGCTCTCTCGACGCAGCGACCGGTTCCAGCATAACCAATGAGCATTGAGTTCGTCATCGCGATCATCGTCATTGTTGTTGGCGTGGTTATCGTCGGCTTCGTCACGTCCCGACGCCGTACGGAAGAAGATGTCGTATCAGTCTCTCCGCTGGAGCCCGCTCCCTGGCCCATCGACGACGGCAGCGAAGCCCGTCTGGTGCCGCGCGATCCGGAGATCCGCTGGCCAACCCGGCTCGGCTCGGCATCAGGGGCGATGGACGACGAAGCGCGATTGCGCCTAATTCGGGATCTTGGCTTGATTCGCGCCGCTTGGGTCGTGCCGATCCTTACACAGGCTTACAAAGAAGAACGGGAGCCGATTCATCTCGATGCTTTGCGGGGCGCACTCGCCGCGTGTGATCAAGCCGATATGCATCCCGCGAACGACCTTACGGCCCAAACGCGCGATTCGTAGCCGCAGCCACAAATGAGTTGCCAGAGGGCTGGCGGCGTCGCGCCTCGTTGCGACTTTAAATGGACCAGCGGCAGGCATGCGCGTCCGAGTGCCCTAGCCGCGGGTTCAGCGGTTTCGGGCCGTGACGACGGCGCACGGCTGCGGATTGATTGCTGATTGCTCCGACAGCGCCATAGGTCCAACGGGCTTAGTCGCTACGTTCCCGTACCGAAAGGTGGTACGGGGGTGCTCCTCAATATGGCCAATGAGTCTGCGTTGGCCCAAATCGCTTCCGCCGCATACACGTCAAGCAGGCTAGCCTTACAGAACGCCGACAGGTGGCAGAAGCTCTCGCCCGGTGAGCACGGACCGGACCGGCCATTTCCGCCAAGCAACGCTGCCTACGCCGGCGAATCGTTTCTATGGTAGTGATCACATGAGCGGCGATGTCTCCAACCTCCGAATTACGGGCTCGATGCTGTACGATATTGAGTACTGCGCGCACCGTCCGTGGATGGACTTGTATGCGGATCCGCTAAGACGCGATCCGGTGAGCCCTTTCGTCGAGATGCTTTGGCGGCGGGGTCGCGCGCACGAGGAAGCCACGATCGACGTGGATGGCACGGAGGCGCTTAATATCCGCGTCGCACCACACGCTGAGCGCGAAGATTTAACGACCGAGGCGATGGCCCGACGTGAGCCGCTCATTTATGGCGGCCGCATTGCCGCCGGAGATCTGGTCGGGGAACCCGACCTACTGCGGCTCGAAAACGACAAATACATCCCGGGGGACATCAAGTCAGGCGTCGGCGACGAAGAAGGTTCGCCTGGCGGCGAACGCAGACCGAAGACCTCGTACGGCGTGCAACTGGCGCTTTATGTAGACGTCCTCGAGCGAAAGGGGCTCTCGGCTGGGCGTAGAGCCTTCATATGGAACGTCAATGGTGACGAAGTAGCATACGACTTGGTCGTACCACTAGGCCCACGATCCCCATCGATTTGGGAAGCGTACCAAGGTGACCTGTCGCTGGCCCGCAACATCATCCATGGCGAGGCCGATTCCCGCCCCGCGTACTCCGCAGCCTGCAAACAGTGTCGGTGGTTCACCGCGTGCATCGAGGAACTCGAGGCCACCGACGACCTTACACTAATACCGGACCTAGGTCGCAGTCGGCGACAGCCGCTGCTTGAACACGTTCGTTCTATCTCAGACTTCGCAGCCATGCCAATAGAACGATTTCTCGATGAAAAGGGTCAGAGTATAATCAAGGGACTAGGCTCCGACTCAATCCGCAAGTATCACGCGCGTGCGACGCTTCATGCATCCGGCGGGCCCCAGTACCTTAAGGGGCATCCAAGTTTGCCGACGCACCGACTCGAACTCTTCTTCGACATTGAGACTGATCCGCTACGCAACCACTGCTATTTGCACGGCTTCTTGGAACGCCGTGATCGCGACAATGCGTCGGAGATATACCACGGTTTCTTCTCAGACACGCCGACGGAGGCCGGGGAACGCGAAGCATTCGCGCGGGCATGGGCATACGTGCAATCGAACCAACCCTGCGCGCTCTACACCTACTCGAAGTACGAGCGTACCTGGTGGCGATCCCTACAGCAGCGTTTCCCCGACGTCTGTTCTGCCTCTGACGTTAGTAGTCTCTTCGCTGCACCGGAAACGGTCGATCTTTACGAGGTCGTCTCAAGAAACACAGAATGGCCGACGCGAGACTACTCGCTAAAGACCCTGGCGAAGTTTCTGGGCTTCGATTGGCGCGACCAGCATCCGTCGGGAGCCGCATCAATCGAATGGTATGAACGGTTCATTGAGGGTGATCCCGATGCGAAGCAACGCATATTTGCGTACAACGAAGACGACTGCCGTGCCACGCGCGTGCTGCTCGATGGCATCGTGTCGCTTCCGCACCCTGAGCAACCTGAACAGGCTACGGTCAAGGTTGGTACGGCGCATTTGAGTAATCGAAGGGACGTGGGCGGTATGCTAGGTCTTAACTTACGGGAAGAATTCAAAGGCAAGCGACTCAAGGGCACCGCGATCGAGCTCTCCAACGAAAGCAATACCGGTGCTACTCAGGTTGCGGCGGCAGAATTTCTCGAGATTACCTATCCAACTCATGACCTCCTGAAAGGCATTGAGGCCGTCGGACCAGACCAGGGCCGGCCCGTAGTCGTCATTGGGGAGCGCGGGACAGGTAAGTCGCATCTCATGGCCGCGTTATTTCACGCCGTGAATGACCCAGCCTCAACTCGCGCTTGGCTCGCATCGTGGGCAACGACGCTCAAGACCCCCACAATCGGAGCGATCCCTCTCCGTGATGGTATGCGTGTGATCGGAGAAAGCCTGCATCGACAGCGCTACAAATTTCTATGGGATTTGCTTTTTGATCAGCATCCCCACGGTAATTATATTCGGGGCAAATGGGAAGGCATGGGAGATGCAAAGACGGACATCCCATCCGATCAGTTAATTTTCGAGCTGCTGCGCCACACTCCGATCATGCTGCTACTAGACGAGTTCCAGACTTGGTATGACGGCTTAACGAACACTAAGCAGTTTCCATGGAAGAACTGGGCGTTTAATTTTATCCAGATTCTTTCGGAGATTGCCAAGGAACATCCGGATCTCTTAGCGCTTGTAGTTTCGGTCCGGAATGGCGACACAGACGCATACCAACAGATCCATCGTGTGAATCCTGTCCAAATCGATTTCAAAGATGGGGGAAATCCAGAACGCATACAAGACCGTCGGAGAATGCTCTTACATCGGCTGTTTGAGAACCGAATGCAAATATCTCCCGACAGCATCGAAGGTCTTATCGCCGTACATGTTGCGGAATATCTGCGACTGCTCAACTTCCCATCATCCGACCATGAGCGCAAGCGCAGAGAATTTGGCGTAGCGTGGCCTTTTGCGCCTCATCTCTTTCAACTACTCGAAGATCAAGTATTGATCGCAACAGACGCCCAGGAAACCCGGGATCTCATCCGCATCCTGGCAAGTCTGTTCAAGAGCCATGGTGACGATGTTCCAGTTCTCACCGCGGCTGACTTTCGCCTGGAGGATGATGGTAGCGGTATAGGCGCGCTTCTCGATTCGGTCGCAAATCAACAGCATAGGGCGTTGCGAGATAAGGCTCTGCGCAATATCACTTCGGTCAATGAGGCGGTGCCAAACCATGCATCGCAGGTTCCACACCTGCACGAGATCATCGGATCGCTTTGGCTTCGGTCGATCGCGGTTGGCAATATGGCGGGAGCTGAGCCAGTAAGCCTTCAGGTGGATATAACGCGGGATCACCCACTTGACGAGAATGCCTTCCAGGTTGAATTAGCAACCATCGTTGAGAATAGCTTTAATATTCATCAGGATGGCAATCGGCTAGTTTTTCGGGAGGATGAGAATCCGCAGGCGAAGGTCATGGCTTACGCACGGAATGACAAGCTTTTCGCGGATGGCTCGGATTTCACGCAGCTGTCCAAGGAGATCCGATACGTCGTTGGCGGTTCAGAAGAGGTCGCAAGGACATTCCGCGTGATCGCGTTGCCCAAATCGTGGGTGACTGATCCCTGGTCTGCGCTTGAGGAAAACGAGCAGCCGGAGCGGTGGGACGATCGCTTGCCGATCCTTGTGATACCCGAAGAAGTAGATAAAATCGGGGCGCGTCTCGGACAGTGGCTTAAGGATCATCTTCAGAAGGGCCGCAATACAGTACGCTTTTTGTTGCCGCGAAGTGGGTCGTCTCCGATCTTCTACGACCGCGATCTCTTGATCTTGGCCCGCGCGGAGATGAAGGCGCTCGAATGGAGCAGCCAGAGCCCCGAGTATCGCAAACTTCACAACAAATATCAGGGCGAGCTGCGGGACATTCTGAAGAAGCGGTTTGATCGGTTTGCGGTCTTGCATCGGTGGAGCTTCGTTGATCCTGCTCGATGCGAATTCCACGTCGAGGCGCTCAAGGCGCAGGGTGCTCAAGTTCCTGATGCGATCGAGACTGCGATTATCAACGATCTTTTCGTGCCCGAAGATTTCGCAGATCTCGTGCTAGCGGCGGCATCCGAAAATGCCCCGGTCGGCAAACTGTTGAAAGAGCTTAAAGAGCCTAGGCCGGGAGGCAACGACTGCATCCCGTGGCTCGGCGAAACCGCCATCAAGGAGCGCATTCTGCGCCTCTGTGCTCGGGGGAAAATCGCCATCAACCTCCGCGGGATGGAGTATCTACAAGCCCTACCTGGAGAGGACGAGGAAGCGGCGTGGAAACGCCTGCGGCCAAAGCTATCATTTACGGGACGCCATCTTGATGATGTGTTTCTACTGCTTCCCGGCGCCGTTCCCGCGTCGGGTGGGGCGTCTCCGCCTAAACCATTGGGCGAGCCTCCGAGCGGTGGGCTGTTCGGTGGCAGCAACGTATCGTACATAGTGCCTGCGGATGGGAATACGGCAGGGCCGGTTGACCGAGCGCCAGTGCCGACCGACGATGCCGGCATTTTTGGTGCCGGTGAGCCTAAAACGCGGACCAGCCTTGCAAACCCGCCGACCTCACCACTCAACCTCATAGGTAAGCTTGAAGGTTGGGGTATCGGTCCCGCAACGCCGGTGTCGCAAGTTACGATCAGAGTATCATCGGCGACGGGGGCGCAGCTCCGGGAGCTGCTCAAGAAACTTCCCGATGGTATGACGTTTGAACTGTCCCTTGAGAAATCTGACGGTTAATGGCAATCGACGCCGCGACACTCGATCGGCTTCTCAAAGAGCCGGCCCCGGAAGCTTGGCGCATTGTCATCGCTCAAGTGATGACAATCGTATCGCAGCCATTGGCCATCAACGATGCGCCAAGTGAGGTTACTAGGCGCGACCGAGAAATCGGAACGCTCGATCACTTGCTATCGGCAAGCGGTTGGGATCTCTGGCAAGACTTTGGTAGCGCCGTCGAACGGACGTCGGAGCGATTGGCACATTGGTGGTTAGAGCCTTATAGCGCGAAAGCCGTGCTTATTCTTGACGGCCTCAGCCTTCGTGAATTGCCCTGGCTAACCAAAGGTGCCAACGAACGAGGATTCACTCTTCTTTCCGTGACGGCCAATGCGTCCGAGTTGCCGAGCGAGACCAACGCCTTTGCCCGCGCCCTCGGCTTCGGAAGCCGTAGTCAATTACAGAATAATGGCGCGGGAGCAAGCCGCAAGCTGACGCCGGCGCGGACAGAGTGTGTTGACCTTCCCTGGAAAGATTGCGCTGATTTGATCGACGCCTCCACCAACTGGATTTTTTGGCACCAATGGCCGGATAGTAGAATTCACGACGGATCCGGCGCCGGCCAGGGACTCGACATGCTGACGCGCGATGTTGCCGAGCAGCTCACCAGCGATGCTTTCTGGGCGTTCGTCGAGCGGCTCGCGATCGGGCGACGCCTGGTGATCACATCGGACCACGGCTACGCTGCCACTGGCCTGTTTTTCGATGCTGGCGACGAGCAATCGGCCTTCTTGAAAACGACCTTAAAGAGCGGACGCTTCGTGAGCGGCGAGCATGATGCCGGGCCGTTCGTGCCGCCGGTCGCATTATCGGTCAACGGCCTGCATGGCTCAAATCTTCTGGCCGTTGGCCGCTGGAAATGGCGTAGCCAAGGCGGTTATCCGACCTTGGCCCATGGCGGTCTATCTCTACTTGAAGTGCTCTCGCCCTTCGTCGAACTGACCAAATGAAGATTCGCGAGCATGGCGACTAAAAAGGAATCCATCGCGCACGAAGTCGCGCGCGCCGTTGGCGCCGGGAAGGCGGTTGCTCATGAGACGGTTGATTTCAGCAATCCGAACCGGCCCAAGACGTGTCTCGAAGTCGATTTCCCGATCTTACCTGTGAATCAGGTGGCGATAATCGAGGGTAATGCCGGCAAACCGATCTACCAGATGTCGAAATGGTGGGCGCGGCGGCGGTCGAGCGTATTCCGATCAATGCTTATTGCCGCGGCGACGAAAGCTCCCGAAGATCCCTCCCATGCAGCAAAGGTTGTTTGGGACAGCTATTACGCCAATCACCAAAAGAAGGGAGCGTTCAAGGGCTTAAAGGTCGCCGACATCTTCATGGGCGGCGGTACGACGTTGGTCGAGGGCTCGCGCCTCGGCATGCAAATGTCCGGCAACGACCTTAACCCCGTCGCATGGTTTGTGGTGAAACAGGAACTCGCCGATGTCGATCTCGACGAAGTAAAACTGCTGCTGGCGGATATCGAAGCCGAAGTGAGGCCTCAGATCATGCCGTTCTACTATTGCGACGGGCCGAGGGGCGAGAAAGGTAAATGGACCCACGTCCCGACGAAACGGGTTATGGGGTTGGACTTCGAGCCGCTTGCCCTAACGCCAGAGCAGCGGCGTGAATATCAGTACGAGGGCCCGGAACTCCTCCACACTTTCTGGGCCAAGCACGGGCCGTGTCAGGTGACGGGCTGCGGCCATCGTACGCCGATTATGACCAGCCCTCTGATTGCGCTAAAATCGGTGTCTGTGAAGTATTGGGAGCACACCTGCGGCAAATGCGGCGGCGACTTTCACGTTGAGGCAAGCACAGCCCGGATGGCTCCGGATGTTCCGCTCTACAACGCACCCGATGAGTTCACGCATTCGGTACTTGATCCGAGGCGAGGTGTTGTTTGCCCGCACTGCGACTACGCTGCAATGGTCAAACTCGGGAAGAGTAAAAACAAGAAGATCAATTTGTCGCTCTTGGTACATCCGCAGTGGCTGGCTGGAAGTCCGAAGACCGGCGACAACGGCGACTCGTTTGGAGGATCCGCGCAGGACGATGCGGTTTCGAGCACGCGCTGGAATCAAGAACGGGCGAGCAAGATCCGGCTACTGGAGGTCCGAGGAAGGTTGCCGGACGTTGTGACTTGCCCGGAGACGAAGCTCACCTTCAGTACGGGTAAGAACGGAGGCACCGTTCCGAAGAGTTCAAGCTATACATGTGGCGCTTGCGGCACACTTCAAGACGTCCTGACAACTGTGAAGGCAACCGGAAAGACGGCGCCGATGGCAGGCTACGCAGTCCAGGGCTATTCGCCCGAACTCGCTAGCTCAGGAGATCCATATAACGGCCGTTTTTTTGCGGCCTTTGATACGCGAATAGCCGCTCAGTACGATGCTGCAATAAAAGAATGGGAGGTTCGCAAAGAATCGGATCTTTCGCCTTACTGGCCAAAAAGCGAGTTGCCCTATGGGTTTATGACGCATCACCTTCAAGGTGGTGTGCCAAATCATGGCTTTACCCATTGGTGGACGATGTTCAATCCTAGGCAGCTTCTCGTCCATACCCAGCTGCTTAGGGCCATTATGACCGTTGGAACGTTCTCGTGGGAGACGCGTGAGTACGTACTCGGTGCTTTTCAGAACTATCTTCGCAATCAGTCCATGTTCTCGTTCTGGCATCTCAGCAAAGATCACTTTGCACCAGCTCTTTCGAACGCCAATTTTCATCCAAAATCGACAGTAGTTGAATTGGGCGTTTTTTGCCCTACTGGATACGGAGTGTGGAGTTCTGCGGTAACGCCGATTATAGAGGGTCGTGAGTGGGCCAAAACACCGTGGGAATTAGTTACAACAGAAACACTGAATAAGATTGACCCCAATCTTGCGGCGCAGTGCGTGGGAAAAAGCGAAAAAGTGTTTCCGGGCGATCACGTTTGTCTTGCTGATATTAAGCAGAGCTCATCAACCGAACAGATTGGGATACAAGACGCCTCGATCGATCTGATCATAACCGATCCGCCGTTCAGTGGCCTATTACACTATTCAGAACTTTCCGACTTCTTCTACGTTTGGCTTCGCCTTGTTCTAAAAACACGATATCCGGACATTTTCACTCCGGAGTTCGCGCCGAAGGCGATGGAGGTTGTTACGAACCGGGCTCGTGAGCCTGAAGACCCAGATGGCTTCTATCAACGGCTGCTTACGCAATGTTGGCGAGAAGCGCATCGAGTTTTGAAGCAGAGCGGCATCCTCGCGTTCACCTTCCACCACAGCGAGGACGAACCGTGGGTAGCGGTCTTGGAATCGCTTTTCGATGCCGGCTTCTACCTGGAGGCGACATATCCGATTCGTTCAGATGAGACCAAAGGCGAAGGCGGCGAGTTTGGCTCCAAGACCGTTGAATATGACATCATACACGTCTGCCGAAAGCGCACTGAAGAACCCAAGTCTGTGAGCTGGGGTCGAATGCGTCGCGAGGTGTTAGCCGACGTGCGTCAGCTTCAATCGATGTTGGAAAACCACGCCAAGGAAGGCCTGCCGGCTGCCGACATTCAGGTGATCCGACGTGGTAAGGCGCTCGAATATTTTTCTCGCCACTATGGCAAAGTCTATGTGGACGAAGGCCGGCCGATCTCGGTAAAAGATGCTCTCGTTGGTATAAACCAGCTGATCGATGAGGACGCGAACAAAGCTAAGGATCCGCCGCCGGTCACTGCCGAGCCCATCACCCGTCAGTTCCTGCGCATTTTCGACGGCAAGACAGAGCTTGCACGTGACCAGATGCAGAAGCTGATGCGCGGCTCGGGTATTGCGCCCGACGAGTTCACGACTCGCGGCTGGGCGAGCGAGGAAAAGAAAGTCTTCCACCTCGTCGATCCACTCGATTTTGCTCGAGACTGGCAGGGACGCCATAAACGGCGGCTGACAGCTGATCTGGATCAGGCGCTCGTAATCATCGGTGCCTGTTACGATGGCAGCGGAATCAATGCGTCTGATACCTTGAAAAACGATAACTTTAGGCCACATCCGGCACTAAAGGGGTTGCTTGAGTGGCTAAGCAAGCACGGTCCAAACGAAACACATCGTAATGCGGCATCCCGCGCACTGTCCATCTACAACAATTGGGCGGCGAACAATCGTGACGTCGTGAACCAGTTGTCCCTGTTTCTGGAGGAGTGAGCAATGAAACAGCTCCTCGACACGGTTTGGCAGCGCCGCGGAATTAGCTGGATTTGGGATCATGAAGCGCTCTACAAAATCGCTATGCCGGGTGAGGTGCTCAGCCTACGCCAATTGCTCCGCTGCGAACGGCATTGGCCTGACGATCCTCCCAGCAATAATGGGCGTACCATGGTTGTCGCGGGCCTCGACGCGTACCTCGACCTAGTATCGCCCAATGAAGCAGACACGTGGCTGTCGGATGAACTCAAGCACGTCATCCTGGCGTTCCAGGACAATTACCAGGGCGATGTGGCGCTGATATTTTGGCTGCCGAACGGCCAACGGCGCATTCGGATTGAAACGGCCAGCGACGCGGTGGCCTGGCGATGTGGCGCGCCGCACGGCGATCGCGAGATCGATTTCGGCAGGCTGCTGTGGGGCGAGGCGCGTGAATATCCGCAGCAAATTGTACTCACGGAAGGCGCGAGGCCGGCAGGTCTATTCCATCTGCGAATCACCTGAGATGACCGAATGATCGAAGAGCAACAGTTCGAGCCTGGGGAACGTATCACGCATTCCGAGTTCGGCGCGGGCGTCGTCCTCGATGCGCCGCACGACGGCTACCTGCGCGCATTTTTCGGCAATGGGGAGCGCCGGGTACCACTTGCAAGCGTCCGTCGACACCTCTCACGAACTGAGCGGGTCCTCGGCTCGGTAGAGGGAGGAGAAGATCGCTCACATAGGGCTTGGTTAGCTTACGAGGCCCATGCCTTGCCGGTGATGGAAAGTGCTTCTGCGCTCACGGCAGCGCGTATCGATCTTCTCCCGCATCAAGTTGTTCTGACGCATCGGATTGCAACCGCCTCCCCGCGTCGCTTTTTGATCGCAGACGAAGTAGGCTTAGGAAAGACGATCGAAACGGCTCTGATCTTGCGCGAGCTCGCGAGCCGCCGTGAACTCAGCCGTGCGCTGATGGTTGTGCCCGCGGGTCTTGTCAACAACTGGCACCGCGAGCTAAACGAGGTTTTCAATCTCGATTTCGAGGTCTTCGGCTCTGAGGGTGACATCACCGACCGCAGGACGAATGCATTTGCCAAACACGATCGACTGATTGCAAGCATCGACACGTTAAAACGACCTGCACGAATTAAACGTTTGCTCGACGCGCCACAATGGGATTTGGTGGTGTTCGACGAGGCACATCACTTAACGGCCGCTCGCACTGGCGGTAAAGTGCGCAAGACCGAAAACTACAAGCTGGCTGAAGCCCTAAAGGGCCATACGCGGGACCTGCTCCTGCTCTCAGCAACCCCGCACCAGGGTAACCATTTTCAGTTCTGGATGCTGGTGCAGCTACTTAACCCAACGCTATTTACAAGCCCGGACGATATGCTCGAAAGCCGGCATCGACTAAACACCGTAATGTTCCGGCGGACGAAGGCCGACGCATGCCGCGCCGACGGTGACCCGCTGTTTGCGCGTCGGTGGGTACATACCGAATCGTTTATGATGAGCGATGATGAGCGAAGCTTTTACGAAAAGTTGCGCGGCTACCTGGAGGACGGATTCGACCTGGCTCGCAGAAAGGGCAGTCAGGGCCGTGCACTTGGCTTCCTCATGGCCATTTTTCAAAAGATCGCAGCGTCAAGCTTCGCAGCAGTCCGACGGACCTTGATGCGGCGCATGCTGATGCTGACACTCCACGAGGGTCTTCTGCGCGATCGAGCCCTCGATATTGAGGGCCGCGAGCGCCTCTATGATGAGGCGCGAGAGTTGATCCATTCCGAATGGGATTTCAATCGTGACACACTCGGCCGCAGCGAGGTCGATCGCATATTGGCCGATCTCAAGTTCCGGCTGGTCAAGAAGATCGACGAAGAGGCCTTAGAACTTGCATCCGATCCCTATGGTGGCGAATATGTTGCCGCGAATGCAGAAGACGTCGCCTCTTCGGCGATCGACCTTCATCTCCCAGAAGAGCGGCTTCGGATTCAAGACCTACTGACGGCTTTTCCGCAAAGCCGAGAGACCAAGGCTCAGAAGTTACTGGACGGACTCGGAACTCTTTGGCGTCAAAATCCCGCCGAGAGAATCGTCATTTTCGCCACCTATCTCGGTACGGTAGATCTCCTGGCACGGGAAATAGAACGCGAATATCCGGGCCAAGGAGTCGTTGTCCTTCGTGGTGGGGATCACGGTGCAAAGGTGGCCGCGGAAAGGCGTTTTCGCCAAAGCGACGGCCCTCGGGTGCTGGTCTGTACAGCAGCGGGCCGCGAAGGCATAAACCTTCAATTCGCCCGTATCCTATTTAATTTCGATCTCCCTTGGAACCCAATGGACATAGAGCAGCGCATTGGGCGCATTCACCGCTATGGGCAAGCGCATACCGCTCAAGTCTATAACCTCGTGCTTTCGGACACGATCGAAGGCCGGATATTCTTATTGTTGGATGACAAGCTGAATGAGATCGCCAGAACCCTTGGCAAGGTCGATGAACTGGGAAACGTCGCCGAGGACCTCCGATCACAAATACTTGGGCAACTGTCTGAGCGACTGAATTACGATCGTCTATATCAAGAAGCTCTCTCAGATCCTGAATTGAAGAGAACCGCGATTGAACTTGAGGCTGCATTATCCAACGCGCGGGAGGCTCGAGAAGTCGTATTCGATCTCTTCCAAGATCTCGAAGGCTTCAGCCTCGACGATTACAAGCCGTTTTCGGACATTTCATCGAGTATGGATCGCCTGATCAACTTCTTGTCCGCGGCGTTGGCCGAGCGACAGCAGCGCGTTGTAAAACTCGACAATGATATCTATGACCTTCAAAGCCTCGAAGGTAAACCGCTGGCGCGCTTCACGACGAACCGGGATACCGCCATGAGTCGGGATGATATGGAGTTGATGGGACTGGATTATCCGCTGATGCAGAACGAACTCGCGCGATGGCGCGACCTGCCGCCTGAGGATATTGGTATTGCCGTTCAAGGTGATGGGGATCCGCCAATTTTACTTTCGCTTTGGCTTGTTGAGAGTTCAGCTGGCAATGGCGAACGCCGTGTCGCCATTCAAAGCATCGCCGTTCAACGTGACGGTACGCGAGTGCCAGGTGCTGAGCGCCAACCTAGTCACTATTTTTCGGCACACCCTGTGGGTCCGACCATCGACGCAGCTCAGCGAAAGACGCTATTTCAAGATGCGGTTGAGCCCACGCTTCAACGCGAACTGAAGCACAAAGGTGCCGCTAACGGGGACGGAAGCTACTCGGCGACGCTGATCGGCTACATCGAGGTCGAGTAGTACTGCGTGGCTCCTGCCTCAGTCCGTAAGCGGTTGTGTGGGATTCGGATGAAGAGGAGAGCCCTTGATGTATGCGTTATGGGTGACGGCGGATGGGGACGGTCCCGACGCGAATAGTGCTTCAAGCGGTTTGCCGATTAGGCGTAACTTGGACGATCGGGTGCCCGCTCGTGTCCTCGAGACTCGCGGGCGCCCTTCTGAGCTAGCGACGATGCGGATGTATCTTGTAGAAAATGACGAACGTAACGTTAGACATATCAAAGTATCAATTGCGTACTAACGAAGTGGTAGACGACGTAGCTTCGGCTGACGAAATGCTGTCGGTCATCGCTCAAGCGCGATCGGGAGACAGCGACGCATTTTCCACGATATTCCGACACTACCGGCGACGTATATATGGATTAACCAGCGGGTATTTCGCGCCGGGCGCGGACCGCGACGATTTGTTACAAGAAGCCACGATTGGGTTTTTTAAGGCGGTTCGCGATTTTGACCCAGAAAAGGGAGATTTCGTTGGCTTCATGATCCTGTGTGTGCGTCGTCAATTGGCGACCTTCATTAAGCAGGCGACTCGGCGCAAGCACCGTCCGTTGAATCATTCAATATCTATTGACGCACAACTACACCAAGATTCCGAGAAAAGTCTATCTGAATACCTTTCGGCACCAGATTTGGGAATCGATGTGACTCAGTCCGGAATTGTGGCAGCGATAGAGTCGCTTTCCGCTGCGTGCTCTTCTCTTGAACGAAATATTCTGCTCTTGTATACGACGGGACACACCTACTCTGATATTGTAGCGCGATTGAAGGTCACGCCTAAGGCTGTCAACAACGCGTTGTGGCGCGTAAAGAAGAAGGCTCTGCGCTTAGGAGTGTGGGCCTAAGGAAACGCGCGTTCTTGCGCATGAGCGCATCGTAAGTGAGATGACCCTGACCTCGGGGCTTAGGTCGAGCTCGTCGGACCAGCGAGCAGTGGACGAACCCTCGGGCGTCTGCCCGGACGCGGCGCGGGTCAACCCTTCACCGCGGCTCAGGGCGACCCGACTGGGTCGCGATCGCGGCGCTACGTTGCCCTTCGGCGGCTCAGGGTGACAGTTGAGCACTCGACGGCGTTACTCGATGCCAGCAGATTCTCAGCAGAATGCCAGGTTCGACTGATGGCCAAAACGAGCAAGGGTTTTTCTTCCACGGGAAGGTAGCGTCTCTGAACGAGACTTGCTGCCCCTCCGGGGCGGCTTCCGTGTCGTTTAGGAGGAGCCACGTTGAGTACATTCCGAGCGAGACTTTTCACGAGTTTGGCGCTGTGTGGAGTGCTGGTGGCAGCGATCTTCTTCGTCGCGAGCACGTCGCGTACGAGCGCTCGTTCCTGGGACGGTGGGGGTGCGTACTTAGCGCCAGGTTCGTTGGGGTCGCCGCGGTTTGGCGTCGACCCGCAATGGCCGCACGAATTGCCCAACAACTGGATCATCGGGCAAGTCGGCGGTCTGTCCGTCGACAAGTGGAACAACATCTGGGTCTACCAGCGGCCGGAGTCCGACACGGCCGATGAGCTGTGGGCGGCACAAAGCCCGCAGGTCGCGGGCTGCTGTATCGCCGCTCCGCCGGTGCTCGAGTTCAACGCAAGCGGCGACTTGGTCAACGCGTGGGGCCCGATCGAGGGCATCACCAACAGTGCGCCCGGCACGACGGTGCCCGGTAGAAACCCGAACGATCCCGAGCCGACCAACTATCAGTACGTAAAGGTCGAGCACGGGATCTTTGCCGACAACTCCGGATTCGTCTGGATCACCGGCAACGGTACTGGCGATACGCAGATCCTCAAGTTCACCCGCCAGGGCCAGTTCGTCATGCAGATCGGGCATGCCAACGCGACGTGCTCGGACCTCGATCAGCTCGACATCTGCAAGGGCGCGCAATTCTACGTCGACACGCCGGCCAACGAGCTGTACGTCGCCGACGGCTACGGCAACCACCGCGTCGTCGTCTTCAACGCGACGACCGGCAAGTTCAAGCGGGCCTGGGGCGCGTTCGGCGTCACCGCTACGGCGGGCGCGACAACGACGGGCTACGGCGTGATTCCGCCGCTGCAAGCGACGTATCCCGCGACCACGTACACGCCGGGCAACGCGTCGTCGTACTTCAACAACCCGGTCCACTGCATCACCAAGGACCCCGTCACCGGGTTCATCTGGGTGTGCGACCGGGTCAACGACCGGCTGCAGGTCTTCAAGCCGACCGGTGCCTACGTGGGTCAGTGCTACTTTGCGCAGTCCACGCTAAACCCAGGTTCGGTCTGGGATCTCAAGTTCTGGCCGAAGGGCACGGACCGCGTGATCCTCATGACCGACGGTACGAATCAGGTCGTGCGGGAGATCCTGCCCAAGCCCGACCCAAGCTCGGGGAAGACGACAAGCTCGAAATATTGTCCGTTAGTCGGCCAATTCGGACACGGTGGCCGTAACGCCGGGTTCTTCCACTGGGTGCACGTCGCCGACATCGACTCCAACGGTAACTACTACGAAGGCGAAGTCGACACCGGCAAGCGCGTCCAGAAGTTCGTCCCGATGCGATAGCGCCTCGGCGCCAGCGAAAGAACGGAGTTCGGCCCGATTCGTCGGGCCGGGCTTCTTCTTTGCGTGGCTTCGAGAGGACCCGCTGTTCCTTTGCTTGAGAAGAGGCCTGGTATGAACGTGGAACGAGCCGTCGGCGTCATCGCGGCAGCATTGGTGTTGGCGACCGCGAGCTGCTCGCACGGCGAGCCCTCCGCGACGGCTCCGTCCGCCGCGTCGAACGGTATCACGTTGTTTCCGCTCAACGCGCAGAAACACGACGACGATGAAGACCGCTGGCCGGGCGACATCACCAAGGGGCCCGACGGTGCGCTGTGGTTCACCGAGCTCAACGGCGGTAGCATCGGCCGGATCTCGACCGCCGGCAAGGTCACGGAATGGCGCATTCACGCGCGCGCGATCGATGCGCGGCCGGGAAGCATCACGCTGGGCAAGGACGGCGCCCTGTGGTTCACCATCAACAATTTTCACGAGATCGGCCGGATCACGACGGCCGGCAAGATCACGGAGTACTCGGCCGGCGAGGACACTCATCCGGCCGGCATTGCCGCCGCTCCCGACGGCGCGCTGTGGTTTACCGCGCCCACCGGGCAGCTGATCGGCCGGATCACGACATCCGGCAAGCTCTCGCACTATCCGGTCCACACCGCGCAGGCGTTCCCACAAAACATTACCGTCGGCCCCGACGGCGCTCTGTGGTTCACCGAACGCATCGGCAGGATCGGCCGCATCACGAGCTCGGGCGCGGTCACCGAATTTCCGGTGCATCCGCCGAAGGGACGCGCGCTGTTCGGCATCGCGACCGGACCCGACCACGCGCTGTGGTTCACCGAACCCAACGCCAAGATGATCGGCCGCATGACGACCACTGGGCAGATCACGGAGTACGCGGTGCCGAGCGGTTATCCGACCTCGATCACGGCGAGTCCGGACGGCGCGTTGTGGTTCAGCACGATCACTCCGAGCAGCGTCAGCCGGATCGACACGAACGGAACGATCGCGCAGTATCCGCTGGCGACGAGCTTCGACAAGCCCGGCGCGATCGTTCCCGGCCCCGACGGCGCATTGTGGTTCACGATCTACAGCGCCGACAAGATCGGACGGCTCGTGCCGCCGCCTCAGACGAAGACCGTCACCTTCGCCGGATCACGGTAACTGCCACGTCTTGCCCGAGGTGAACTTTACGTAGACAGGCTCGATGCTGACTGTTTGCATCGTCGGGCCGTAAGGGTTCGGCGTATGCGAGCAGGCCCAGTACGCATCCTTGAGCAGCCCGACTCCGGGTAAGGCTTTGGGATTCGGCATGCGCTTCGTGTGCGCTTCGACCGAATCGGTGCCCATGACCGCGCGCGATCCGTCGAAGAACGTCCGCTTGAAATGAACCTCGACCAGCGGTTCCGAGGCCATGTTACGATAGCGCACGCAAGAGACGTCGATGTCGTCGTGCTCGCCGTTCGCTCCGCTGACGATGTCGACGTAGGCGGCGTCGATGACGACCGGCGCGCCGGGCCGCTGCGGCAGCGCGACCGCGCGCGTCGGGTCCTGCCCGCCGGGCGGTATTCCGTCGGCCAGCGCCGGCGTCATGAACGCCGCCGTCAGCAGAAGAGCGGTCAGAAGCGCTTTCATTTCGGAAGAGATGGTCCGTCGGGCGGGATGATCTGCGGCGTCACGACGATGTAGAGGTTGTCGGTCGTCGATGAATCGTGGCGCACGCGAAACAGGCCGCCCAGCAGCGGAAGATCGCCCAGGATCGGAATCTTGTAGAGGTTGTTCAGTTCGTTCTTTTCCAGCAGCCCACCCAGAACGAACGGCTGACCGTCCTTCACGGTCACCGTCGTCGACGCCTGACGCTGGGCGATGTTGGGGTACGAGCTCGTGTAGCCGGTGACGCTCGAAACCGCCGAGAACACCTGCGCGGTGACGTGACCGTCGGCGGTGCTGCGCGCGAGGATCTGCAAGTTGACGCCGACGTTGACGTACTCGACCTGCTGCTGCACCGCGTTCACGCCGGAAACCGCGATCGACGTGATGATCGGCAGCGCGTCGCCGGTCAGGATCGAGGCGGGTTTTCCGTCGAGCGCGAGGATGCGCGGGGTGGCGATGATGCGCCCGTTGCCCTTTTGCACCTGCGCATAGATGGCCGCCTGGAGCGAAACCTGATTGGTTCCGTTCGACACGCCGTTCTGGGAGATGTTGGGTGTGACGAACGTCGCCGAGGCGATCTGGCCGCTGCCCGAGCCGTTGGTGAAGTCGATGCCTACGTTCTTCGCGGCAGTATCGGTGAGTTCGACGATCTCCGTCTGCAGCATGACGCTGCGCAGCGGAATGTCGATGGCGTCGATGATCGCCTGGTAGCTCGCGATCTCCGCCGGCGTGCCGGTGAAGATGAGCGCGTTCAAGCGGCGGTCGATCGCGATGTGCTCGTTGATGCGCTGACCGACGCTTTCTGTCGTCCCGTTTTCACCGGACACGGACGCGTAGGCGACCGACGGCGACGACTGGGGCCCGAAGCCGCCGACGCCGCCGCCGCCGCCTCCCGTCCCCAGCGTGGACGGGCTGCCGAAGTTCCCGGCATTTGCCTGCGGCTGCAGGGTCGTGGTCGGCGAGATCGCGGTACCCGACAGGATCCCGACGATCTCGCTGATGTCCGCGTATTTGAGCTGCACGACCTTAGTGACGACGCCCTGATTCCCCATGATCGTCGGCGCGCTCGCGCCCGGCGGCGGCGACGGCTGTCGCGCGGACGTTTGCGTGGACGTGAGGTCGACGATCAGCGTCTGGCCGGCCCCCGTCGTCGCCCGCAGGTTCGCCGGATCGCGCGTGTACAGCGCGATCGTCGTCGTGGTGCCGACCGTCGTCACCTGACCGGTCGCGATCGGCCCAACGGCGGGGATCACCGTCGGCGCGTTCGTCGCAGGGGTCGTCGCGAACAGCAAGACCGTGAGCTGGTTCGTGCCGTTCCCGTAGATTTGGTACTTCGGCACGCCCGACGAGAAGGTCAGCGTGATCCGCGCGCCTCCGTTTCGCTGCGGCTGCACGTTCGCCGCGGTTAAGTTGATCGTCTGTGCGAGCGACGGCGCAGCCTGTTGGCACAGCAACGCCCCGATGCAGCATACGGCCAGCACTGGCAAGCGCAAGAGACTTCGCCTCAGACTCATCGTCGAAACCTCCTCCGCAGCGCCGCCACGGTTTCGGAAGATCGTTCTTGCGCACACCGCTCGAACCTGCCCGCTCGGGCCGTTCCGAAAGGCTAGCCTGGGACAAGACTCTCCAGCAGAATCCGCGAAGTTGATTTCAATGCGCTCGTCGCTTTCAAAGAGGAATCAAGCCAAAGGGTGCGGCTCCTCGAGAAGAGACTGGGAATTCGTCCAACCCGCCTCCCGAAGCCGCCAGAACATTCGCACGCCAATCGGATCGATTAGTAGTGCGTCGGTTACGCTTGGAAGCAACAACGTCTTCGTCGATATCGGCGTGCCGAACGGGAAAGAGGCGCTTGCGAAATCGCGGCTCCTTGATACGATTTCCAGCGCGATCGCGCATAAGGCTCTAACGCAGCAGGCAGTCGCGGAGCTCCTGGATCTACCGCATCATGCGGTCAGCACTTTGCTGAAAGGGAATACGGAGGGGTTCTCTCGCAGCCGACTGATTCAGATTCTCTCTAGGCTTGAATAGGGAATTCAATCAACGTGTGCGGAGGTCGGACGCACGTACGGTTAGCTGGCGGTGCTCGAAATTGAAGACGACAAGCGATCGCAGTCTCTCTCAGGGCCTGCCGGCTGGCTGTCGCCGCTGCCAAACCGTCGTTGCGGCAATCTTGACGCTGTAAGCTTGTGGTCGACCGGAGGCCCGGTCGATCAAGCGCGCGTTTAACGGGGCTTGTCTTTGTCGCCCTTCGTGATTTCCGTCATCGGAGGAGAAGGCGGGGGTGAAAATGGTCCTGCTGGGATTGGAGGACGTTCATCCGGCATTAGCGGACGACTTCTACCATCGGCGGCATTGGCGGCGGCGTAAATGGTCCGGGCCTCGACGTATCATCCACATCGACGCTTGAATCCGATCCAGCCGCGTGGTCCCTCTTGATCCTCTCGATCATGCCTACCATCTTCGCTCCACGGGATCCCGTCCCCATTCCACTATTGCAACCATCGGTTTTAATGGAAGGTTGCCTTGAGGCCGACGTGTGGGAGGCACGAGTTGCCCTGGGTTTGGCCGATCGGCAGCTTTCGGATGAGGCGGACCGGGAGGAGACGGCGACGTCCCAGGGCGCGGTACTCCGCTTGATGGGTGCGTGGTTACATTGAGGAGCACCAAGACGGCCGCGCTCACCGTAGCTACGTACGCTATGAAGATGGCCCTGGGCTCGTGCCGGATGCGGTGCGCGAGCTCGGCCGTCATCTTCGCGTACGCAGGCATCAGTGAAAGCGGCAGTGCGACCCGTAGGCGCTCGCGGACCCATAGCACCCGCGAAATACGTCCCCAGGTCCGGACGTTTATAGTGTTTCACTCTGAGGACGTATAGAAGACAGACAAAACCGACGAGAACGAAGATGAGCGCATCGATAATGATCGGTGTCGGGATGATCGTCTGCCCGTCCTTCGATACCCCGAAAACGCCGAGTGCACCGGTTGCCCCCGCTACGATGCCAAGTACGGCTCGAGCTTTTTCCTCATGGCTATCGGAGCTGCCCGAGACGCGGTCAAAGTCGCCTTTAGCTTCATCGAGCAGAAACTCTGCCGCTTCTACCATCCCGGGTCGAATCGGTCCCAGAGTCTCCGCGTATTGTTGAAGCTCCTCGTAGTGTGCGAGGAACTCTCTCGCAGTCGGCGGTTGGTAGGTGAATGTCTCGCGATCTCGATCGCGCCACCAGTCAACTGTCTCGACTGCGATGATATACGTCGCGATTCCGGCGAAGAGCGCGACATACCACGACGTCTGGATACGGGATGACATTTCCCACGACACGATCGCGACGACAACGAGGGCAAGGGCAATAGAGATCCAGCGTGGATGCTGTCGCTTCACGTTCATCCGAGTTCCCGAGCTAGGAAGGTCTTGGTCCGTGGCCCAACATTGCTTCGTTGATTTCGTCGGTGCCCAGGGAGATACTTTCGAAGTTCAGCGTTAGATGCCCGATGCGCGGTGGGCGCGGACCCATTCCTCGTCGACGTCGACGCCGAGGCCCGGACGGTCTGGAACGCGTGCTTCGCCGGCGTCCACGTGCACGGTTTTGCCCGCATAGGCGCTGTCGACGAACTGGCGGCCGTTGAGATCTACCGGCGTGTCGATGCCGAACGCGGCGAAGAGATGGAGCGATGCGGCGAGGCCGAGGTCGGAGTCGGTGAGGCCGGAGCCCATCAGGCGCACGCCGGAGTCGAGTGCGTATTGGCAGAGGCGGCGAGAAAGCGTGAGGCCGCCGTTGCGCTGGACTTTCGCGATCGCAATGTCGATTGCGCCGAGCTTCACGAACGTGGCGAGGTCGGTGGGGTGGCGCAGCGATTCGTCGAGCGCAACCGGGATGGGCGAGCGTTCGCGCACGCGTCGCAGGCCGTCGACGTCATTCGACGGCAGCGGTTGCTCGAAGGCGGCGACGTTGAGCCGCTCGAGATCGCGTGCGACGCGCAGCGCGACATCAACCGTGTAGCCTTGATTCGCGTCCACCCAGAGGACGGCATCGTCACCCGCTGCGGCGCGCACGCGCTCGACGGAGCGAACGTCTTCGCGCTCGCCGTGAAGGCCGATCTTGACTTTGAAGGCGCGGTACCCGCGTTCGCGGCCTTCCGCGATCGACGCTTCGGCACCGCCCGCGCCTTCGACCGATACGATCCATGCGAGTTGGATCGTATCGAGACGTTTGCCGCCAAGTAGCGCGTACACGGGAAGGCCGAGCGCTTTGCCGAGCAGATCGTGGAGCGCCACGTCGACGGCGCCTTTGGCAAGCGGCATGCCGATCGAAAACCCGCGATTGATCGCGCGATCGAACTTGCGGGTGAGCTGATCGAAGTCCCATACCGGCGTTCCGATCGCGACCGGCGCGAGATAGCGATCGACCGTGGTGACGATCGACTCGAGGGTTTCGTACGTCCATGACGGGATCGGCGTCGCTTCGCCCCAACCGAACGTGCCGTCGTCGGCGGTCACCTTCACGAGCACGCGAACGGAGGGCTCGCCTTTGCGCGCGACGCTGCCACCGCTTACTGCAAAGTTCGCCAATGTCGGGAGCGCGACGGGGAGTGTTTCTACGCGCGCGATTTTTAGGTCGATCGTTGGTTGGGGCAAAGGTTTTCCTTGCGGCACGTCGAGTGGGTCGCACTTCGACAGGCTCAGAGCGACCCGGCTGGGCGCGGGGCCGCTTCGACGGGCTCAGCGTGACGGTGGCGCTTCGACGTGGCTCAGCGTGACGGTGGTGCTTCGACGTGGCTCAGCGTGACAACGCTGCGGGCGGGGCGGTGCTTTCGCGGAGGACGACTTCGGAGCGGATGTGACGGACGCGCAGCTCGTCGCTCGGGGGTTCGAGCGCCAGCGAAACGGCGAGTGCGCCCATTTCGGCGAGCGGGATGCGCACGGTGGTCAGCGTCGGGTTCGTATCGAGCGTCGCCGGGATGTCGTCGAAGCCGGCGAGCGAGATGCGGCCCGGAACGTCGATGTCGCGGTCGCGCAACGTGCGCAGTGCGCCGAGTGCCATCGCATCGTTGAGGGCGAAGACGCAGGTAGCATCGGACGCGATACTGCCGTAGCCCGCAGGACCCGCGTCGAGGAGATGCGCCATGCCGGCCATACCGCCTTCGCGCGTAAAGTCACCGGGTGCGATCGCGGCGGGATCGAGGGTGATGCCGTGCTCCGCGAGGCCGGCTTTGAAACCGTCGAGACGATCGCGGGTCGTCGTGAGCAGCGGCGGACCGCTGATCGCGGCGAACTTGCGGTGACCCATCGTTACGAGTGCGCGCGCCAGCGCTCGCGCGCCGCCGACGTTGTCGGGCAGCACGGCGTCACCGGCGATGTGGTGCCGGCCAATGAAGACCGGCCGCCCGCCCGTCGATGCGAAGGCGTTGATCTGCGCAGCGAGACGTTCGCTGTACGAACGGTCGTCGAGGCCGGAGCCGGTGAGGATCAGCGCGCCGATGCGCTGCGATCGGAGCAGGCCGACGTAGGCGAGCTCGCGCTCGGGGTCGCGGTAGCTGTTGCACACGGTCACCAGTTGGCCCGCGTCGACGGCGGCGCGCTGCAAGCCGCGCACGATCTCCGAGAAGTACGGGTCGCTGACGTCGTGGAGGATCGCGCCGATGTGCGTGGTCCCTGAGCGAGCCAAGGCTTGGGCGTGCGCGTTGGGGACATACTGCAATTCACGCGCCGCGGCGACCACCGCCTGGCGACGCTCCGGGCGAACGCCTTCGGCGCTCCCCGAGAGGACGCGCGAAGCCGTCGCGACGGATACCCCCGCCTTCTCGGCCACATCCCGGAGCTTTGCGGACATCGGGAAGTTCTTTCGCAAGCGCTTTCAGCAGACTCCTGGCAGTGAGCGGTTTCTACCAAACTAAAAGTACCAGAAGTCTCTGGAGGATGCCTGAATCGCGCCGTCATAGACGCACAGTCGTGACTGCAAGCGCTTTCACAACGGCCCCTGACGATCGATCATCGGCGGCCTCGCGGTTGGCGGATGCCGTCGACGCCTGGTGGCGGCCGGCGGTCTTCCTGCTCGCGTTGCTCGTGCTCTGGTGGGTCGTCACCGCTGTCGGCTGGGTGAAGCCCTATCTCGTGCCGACGCCCTGGTCGGTCGTCGTCGAGTTCCAGAAAGACGCCGGATTGCTCGCGCGCCACTCGGGGATCACGCTGCTCGAGACGGTCGTCGGATTCGTCGTCGCGTCCGTGGTCGGGCTCGTGTGCGCCGTAGCGATCGTCTACTCGCGCGGCGTCGAACGGACGTTGTATCCGCTGCTGCTCGCGGCGCAAGTCGTGCCGAAGATTGCGATCGCGCCGCTGTTCGTGGTGTGGCTCGGGTTCGGAATCGCGCCGAAGATTCTCGTCGCGGTTTTGATCGCGTTCTTTCCGGTCGTCATCTCCGGCGTCGCGGGGCTGCGGGCCGTCGATCCCGAGCTGCTCGACCTCGCGGCGACCATGGGCGCGAAACCGTGGGACTCGTTCGCGAAGATCCGATTCCCCGGCGCGATGCCGCACATCTTCGCGGGGCTCAAGGTCGCGGTGACGCTGGCCGTCGTCGGCGCCGTGGTCGGTGAGTTCGTCGGCGCGAACTCGGGACTCGGCTACATCGTCATGAGCTCGAACGGCAACCTCAACACGCCGCAGCTCTTTGCGGCGCTGATCTGTATGTCGGCGATCGGCATCGCACTCTTCGTCCTGCTCGAGATCGCGGAGCGGTTCGCCGTTCCGTGGCGCACCGCGCGCGAAGAGCGCGACATCCTCATCACTTCGTAGAGAAAGGATCGGAATGCACCGTTCGATTCGCGCGCTGCTCGCGCTCGTCGTATGCCTCGGCCTGATCGGCCCCGGGATCGTCGGCGCGCAGGCCACGAAGCCGTTGCGCAAAGTGACGCTGATGCTCAACTGGTATCCGTACGGCGAGCACGCGGCGTTCTACTACGGGCTCGACAAGGGCTACTTCAAGGACGCCGGGATCGACCTGACGATCCAGCCCGGCGGCGGCTCGACGCAAACGGTGCAGGCCGTCGCCGCGGGCAAGGTCGATTTCGGCTACGCCGACACGCCCGCGCTGCTCAAGACGATTGCGGCCGGTGCTGACGTGAAGAGCATCGGCGTGTTCCTTCAGACGACCCCGGCGTCGATCCAGTTCTTCGCCGACAAGAACATCAAGTCGGTCGCCGACATGAAGGGCAAGAGCGTCGCGGGTAGCCCGGGCGACGCGGCCTACGAGACGTTCTCCGCGGTGCTCGAGGCGAACCACGTGCCGAACGACTCGGTGCAGCGGCTCAACGTCGATCCGGCCGGCAAGCTGACCGCGGTGATCAGCGGGCGCGCCGACTCGCTGGCCGGTTTCTACAACGACCAATCGCCGACGATTGAAGCACGCACCGGAAAGAAGATGGAGCAGATCCGCTACGCCGACCACGGCGTCAACTTCTTCTCGACCGGCCTGCTCGCCAGCGACGACACGATCAAGAAGGACCCGCAATTGGTGCGCGACTTCATGCACGCCGCGCAGCGCTCGTGGGAAGACGCCGCCAAGAACAAGGCCGACGCCGTCGCCGCCGAGGCCAAGCTCGCCGAGCAGGCGCCGCCGCCGGCAGTGCTGGCGAAGCAGTGGGACCTCACGTTGGGACTGCTGCATACCGCGCGCACCAAGGCGTTCAAGCCGGGCTATAACGACGCGGCCGACTGGCAGACGACGATCGACGTCGTCGTGAAGTACCTCAAGCTGACGAACCCCGGCAAGCCGGACGCGTATTGGGACGCGTCGTTCGCGCAGAAGTGATGACCGCGCCGGTGCGCTCGGGCCCGGTGACGACGTCGAACGCGGCGGTGCGCTTCGACGACGTGGCCGTGCGGTTCGTGACGCGCCGGAAGACGACCGACGCGGTCGCCGGCGTCACGCTCGACGTCGCGCCGCGTGAGTTCGTCGCGGTCCTGGGCCCGTCGGGCTGTGGCAAATCGACGCTGCTCAAGGTCGCCGCGGGGCTCGTGCGCCCGTTCCGCGGTTCGGCGCACCTGCTCGGTCGTGCGGTGACCGCGCCGCAGCGCGAGATCGGGTTCGTGTTCCAGCGCGCGGCGCTGCTCGAGTGGCGCAGCACGCGCGGCAACATCTTGCTCCAGGCGGAGATTCGGCGCATGGATCGGCGCGCCGCGGAGAAGCGCGCCGACGAGCTGATCGAGCTCACCGGCCTGCGCGGCTTCGAGAACGCGTACCCGCACGAGCTCTCCGGCGGGATGCAGCAGCGCGTCTCGCTCTGCCGCGCGCTCTTGCACCGGCCGCCGGTGCTGCTGATGGACGAGCCCTTCGGCGCGCTGGACGCGCTCACGCGGGAGCAGATGAACGTCGAGCTGCACCGCATCTGGCAAGAAACGGGTACGAGTGTGCTGTTCGTCACGCACTCGATCCCCGAAGCCTTCTACCTCGCCAACCGCGTCGTCGTGATGACGGCGCGGCCCGGGACGATCGCCGAGATCTTCCAGGTCGATCTTCCCACCGAACGCAATTACGCACAGACGATGTCGTCGTCGACGCTCGCCGATTTGGGTGGTCGTGCTCGCTCGCTGCTCGGCGCCACAGCCCATACGGAGTAAGCAGATGTCGCGTCGCACCGTCGGTATCGCCATGAACGGCGTCACCGGCCGCATGGGGATGAACCAGCACCTGATCCGCTCGATCGTCGCGATCCGCGAACGCGGCGGGCTGCGGCTCGACGACGGCACCGTCATCTGGCCCGAACCGGTGCTCGTCGGGCGCGACGCGGAGAAGCTCGAACGGCTCGCTCGGGAGCACGGCATCGCGCGCTGGACGACCAATCTCGACGCGGCGGTCGCCGATCCCGAGTGCGAGATCTTCTTCGACGCCGCCACGACCGCCGCGCGGCCGGCGCTGCTCGAACGCGCGATCGCGGCCGGGAAGCACGTGTACTGCGAGAAGCCGCTGGCGCCGACGCTCGACGAGGCGTTGCATATCGCGCGCCTCGCGCGCGAACGCGGCGTGAAGAACGGCATCGTGCACGACAAGCTGTACCTGCCCGGCTTCCTCAAGCTGCGGCGATTGATCGACGGCGGGTTCTTCGGGCGGATCCTGTCGGTGCGCGGTGAGTTCGGGTACTGGGTGTTCGAAGGAACGTGGGGCCCCGCGCCGCAGCGGCCGTCGTGGAACTACCGCGCCGAGGACGGCGGCGGCGTGATCCTCGATATGTTCTGCCACTGGAGCTACGTGCTCGAGTATCTGATCGCGCCGGTGCGTGGCGTGACGGCGCTCGGCGCGACGCACATCCCGCAGCGCGTCGACGAGAGCGGACGCGTGTACGAGGCGACGGCGGACGACGCCGCGTACGGAATATTCCAGCTGGACGGCGGGATCGTCGCACAGATCAACTCGTCGTGGTGCGTGCGCGTCAATCGCGACGAGCTGGTGGAGTTCCAGATCGACGGGACCCACGGCAGCGCCGTCGTCGGGCTGCGCAGCTGCAAGATCCAGCCGCGCGAGCTGACGCCGCGGCCGGTGTGGAATCCGGACGCACCGAACCCGATCGACTTTGCGGCGGCGTGGAGCGAAGTCCCCGACGAGCCGTTCGACAACGGCTTCCTCGTGCAGTGGGAGCAGTTCTTGCGCCACGTCGTGCGCGACGAGCCCTTTCCGTACGACTTCGTCTCGGGCGCGAAGGGCGTGCAGCTGGCCGAAGCCGGTTTGACGTCGTGGCGGGAGAAGCGCTTCGTCGATGTTCCCGAGCTCGTCGTCGATCGGGTTCCCGTCTGATGCTGGCCACCCGGCTGCTGTTACCGCAAGCCGACGGGACGCTGGCGGCTTGGGCGCCGAGCGACGTGCCGCGTCATGCGGTGACGCCGCAAGCGCCGCCGCGAACGCGGGTCGCGTACGCCGCGGCGCACGTCGTTTGCGACCCGCGTTCGCCGATCGATCCGATCCTGGGCGGTGCGGTCGATTGGGATTCGACCCTGGCGTATCGGCGGCACCTGTGGTCGCTCGGGTTCGCGGTCGCCGAAGCGATGGATACCGCGCAGCGCGGAATGGGCTTGAACGTGGGCGATGCGCGCGAGTTGATCCGGCGATCGGCGGCCGAAGCAACATCGTGCGGCGGTACGGTCGCCTGCGGCGCGATGACCGATGCGCTCGACCCCGTCCCGACCCCGCGGCTCGAGGCGATCGAGCACGCGTTCCTCGAGCAGTGCGCCTTCATCGAAGCTCAGGGGTGCGCGGCGATCGTGATGTGCTCGCGCGCGCTGGCGCGAACCGCGCGTGGGCCCGACGATTACGTTCGCGTATACGCGACGGTGCTGAACGCGCTGAGCCGGCCGGCAATTTTGCATTGGCTGGGACCGATGTTCGATCCGCAACTCGCCAGCTATTGGGGAAGCAGCGACCTCGACCGTGCGACGGAGACGTTCGTGGAGATCGTCCGCGCGAACGCTGCAAAGATCGACGGCGTGAAGATCTCGCTGCTCGACGCCGGGCGGGAGATCGATCTGCGACGGCGGTTGCCGTCCGGCATTCGCGTGTATACCGGCGACGATTTCAACTATCCGGAGTTGATCGCCGGCGACGGTGAGCATCACAGCGATGCGTTGCTCGGAATCTTCGATGCGATCGCCCCGGCGGCGCGGGCGGCGCTGGTTGCGCTCGACGACGGCGACCGCGCGCGGTACGACGCGATCCTGGCCCCGACCGTGCTCTTGTCGCGCCACCTGTTCGCGGCTCCGACCTATGCGTACAAGACCGGGATCGTATTCCTCGCGTACCTCAACGGTTTTCAGCCGCACTTCCGGATGCTCGGCGGGGCGGAGAGCGCGCGGTCGATCGTGCATTTGGCGCGTGCGTTAGAGCTCGCGGACGCAGCCGGGTTGATCGTCGACCAGGAAGCCGCCGCGGAGCGTGCGGCGCTCGTCTTCGCTGTCGCCGGAATCAGGTAGTTGGACCGGGCAAGACTCTCGTTCAACCAGTACACTTGCAGGCCGTGGTCGCTGGAACGCGCCGTCGACGCGTGCGTGCTGCGCGGGATCCCGTCGATCGCGATCTGGCGCGACAAGATCGCCGAGGCCGGACTGGCGCGGGCCGTCTCGCTGGTACGCGATGCTGGGCTGCGCGTGTCGAGCGTATGCCGCGGCGGGTTCTTTCCGTCACCGAGCGCGACCGAGCGCGTGCGGCGCATCGACGACAACCGCCGGGCCATCGAAGAGGCCGCCGCGCTCGGTGCGCCGGCCCTCGTGCTCGTGTGCGGCCCCGCCGAGGGGCAGCCGCTGGCCGACGCGCGCGCGCAGGTCGCGGACGGGATCGCGGCGCTGGTCTACGATGCGGCGGCCAGCGGCGTGCGCCTCGCAATCGAGCCGCTCCATCCGATGATGATCGCGGAACGTTCCGTCGTCGCGAGCCTCGAGGAAGCGAACGGGCTCGCCGAACGCTTCGTCTCGCCGGCGGTCGGCGTCGTCTGCGACGTGTACCACGTCTTCTGGGACGCGACCGTCGAACGCGAGATCGCGCGCGCGGGCGAGCGCTTGTGCGGGTTCCACGTCTCCGACTGGACGACGCCGACGGGCGACGTCACCGCCGACCGCGCGATGATCGGCGACGGCTGCATCGACCTGCGCTCGATGCACGCTTGGGCCGAGGCTGCCGGCTACCGCGGCGACATCGAGATCGAGATCCTCAACGCCCGCGCTTGGGAAACCGCCGACCTCGACGCCTGGCTCGACCGGGCCGTCACCCGCTACGAAGCCGTCGAAACGTAGGATGCTGTCATTTCTGAGCCGCTAGTACGCGGTTCCTGAGCCAAGTCGAAGCACGACTGCTACGAACGCGCCTTACCCAACTGCTAGGGAACGCCCCTTACGGTGATACTGCGATCTGTGGCGAAGCGACGACCGACGTTACCGCGTAATGTGGTTCCGGAAGCGGCTCGCCGCGCTCGAGCAGAAAGGCGATGTATCCTTCGAGTGCATGGTTGAACCGGCTCAGAGCCTCGTCCGAGCTCTTGCCGATACCGATGACACGATCATCGAAATCCGGCGACGTGGCGCCATAGCTTCCGTTTTGCGGGTCGTACTCGATCACTACTGCGTACATCACTAACCTACTTCAACCCGAGTCGCTTCTTGAGCTTCGCCCACACCGGACGCGGAACTTCATGACTATCGGCTCCATCGAGCGCGTAGCTCTCGCCGGTCGTAGGATTGGAGAAGACCGTATGGTCGCCCTTCCCCGGTCGTTCGACAGTGAAACCGAGCTCGCGCAGAAGTTTCTTTACCTCGCGGACACGTGGTGGCATTGCATTCCGCAATCCCACCGGCGCACGAGAACGGCTAGTGGCGGCCACCAGCCGTCCGCGGAGGTTTAGCGGCCGAGGAGCTTGGACGAATCCACCCAGGGTTGGAATCCGATGTTGCCCGGCGCGGGCTCGTAGCCGGCCATGGTCGCGACCGGAAGATGCCAGCCGTTGGTGCGGGTGTAGAAGTCCTGCGGCTCCGTCAGCGCCATGATCGCTTCGATGAGGGCTTGATTCGGGAACGGTCCCCGGGTGAACGGATCGGGATCGGCACCCTGATCGGTGACGACTTGCCACCAGCCCAGCGCGTCGCCGCCCGACTCTTCGTATTGATACATCGTCGCGTATGTCGGAACGTACGGCGGCGCGGTGGTCCCGCCGGTGCCGAGGATGAACGTCGTCTCGATCTGCATGATCTGCCACTTCGCCGGCATCAGCGTCTGATAGAAGGTCAGCGCGTTCGCCGCGCCTGCGCCTGACAACACCTTCGGATCGAAGTTCGGCGGCCAGTACCAGACGTTCGAGACGATCGAGACACCGCAGGCTTGCAGCATCCCCCAGTCGCTCAGGATGGCGGTTTGGAACGCCGACGTCGCCGTCACTGCTTCGGTCTGCATGTCGGCCAGCGTCGCGGCGAGGTCGGCGCAAGCGATCTGGAGTTGGGCGTTGCGACTCGCGGCGTCGCGCTTTTTCGCCTCTTCCGTCGCCGCGAAATTGTAGATCGACTCGCCGACCGAGACCAGCTGTTGGACCTCCGGTGGCGCGCCTAGCACGGCCGCGTTGAACAACGTCGAGACGAGTTGGCCGAGGATGATCGATACGAGCGTCTGGGGCTGCTGATCGGGGTTGTCGGGCAGTCCGACCATCTCGACGACCGCGGCATACTCGTCCGTCTGGATCTGCGCGATCTCGAGGTTGAGCACGACGAGATTCGCGAACAGGTTCTGCACGGCTTTCGCGTACTCGAGTTCGTTCGAGATCTGCGTCTGCACGATCGCCCAGTCGCCGGGGCTGACGCCGGGCGGGTTCGCCATGCCCGTGACCCCCGAGTAGTAGTCGGACAACGGGGCGTTGATGTTGGTGTACGTCCCGCGCACCCCGGCCGGGTCGACGATGTTCAGCTTCACGTTGATCGCGGCGTACGCCGCCTGCTGATCGGCGTTCATCGGTGGCCACGACTCTGCCGGCTGCTCGGTGACGCCGTAGCCTGCCAGCTTGATGCCGATCTCGAGTTTCGGGTCCTTGGTGATGGCGAGGAAGTAGCAGCCGTAGCGGCTCGCCGCAGTGTACCCGCCGATGACCGTTACGTCGGCGGGCTTGAGGAACGTTTGGCTCGTGCCGTCTGGGAGGACGAGGACCAGGCCGAAACCGGCCGCGGCCCAGTACGATCCGTCGAGACAACCACCAAGCCAGGTCGCATCGGAGGGACACGGCGTCACCGCATGCGCCCACGCACCGTTTACGTATGCGTACAGCGCGGAACCGCCGGCTGCGGACGTCAAAGCGTAGACCGTCGACGCGTTGGCGACCGAGAGCGAGAGGAGTCGTCCCGGCGGTGCGCCGATCGTCGCCCACGTGCCGGCGGCTGAATCATACGCGTAGACCGTGCCGGAACTGCCGGTCGCCCACAGCGTGTCGTCGGCAGACGCCGTGATCGCGCTCGGGACGTCACCGCCGGGCAGCGCGGCGATCGCCGACGTCGTACCGGCTGAGTACTGCGCGACCCCTGTCGCTCCGCCTTGCGTCGTCAGAAAGTACGCAAGCCGCGCGTTCACCGGCGCGATGTACGCGCCGAAGCCGCTGCGCGTTGTCCCGTAGGTGCTCCAGGTCGACGCCTGCACGAAGCCGCCCTCGGACGCGCTAAAGACGTAGAGGCCGTTCGAGCTCAGCCAGACCGATCCGTCGGACGCCGCCGCGATCGCGGTGGTCGAATACAGCAGTTGGTCCTGCGGTCCCGTGTAAAAGCCGCTGGTCAGCACAAGCGCGACGCTCGCCGGATGAGCCGGCGTCGAAACCAATGGAGCCGAAGGAGAGGACACGATCAAACCCTCCGCATGAAGACGGTCGCACCCGTCGGCGACCCCACCAGATTAGCCGGCAACGCTCCTTCGAGCCATGCCGCGCCGAACCTGGCTTGCTCGCTTCCCGCACCCGCGAGTCGCGAACATGCAGCCGACGGACGGTGGTTCGTGTTTCAGCAGCGATGGTAATGACGGCGTACGGCTGCGCCTTGTTCGAGACGGCGATCGGCGACTTCGGCATCGTGTGGGGCGAGCGCGGGATCGCCGGCGTGCAGCTGCCCGAATCTACGGCGGCGGCGACGCGCGCGCGCATGCTGCGCCGGTTCGCAGGCGCCGTCGAGGTGCAGCCGGCACCGGAGATCGAGCGAGCGATCATCGCGATTCGGGCGTTACTGCGCGGTGAGCCCAGCGATCTCTCCGGCGTCGAGCTCGACCTAGAAGGTCTCTCCGCGTTTCAGCGCAGCGTCTACGACGTGACGCGCACGATCGCGCCGGGACGAACGCTCTCGTATGGCGAGATCGCAGCGCGCGTCGGAACGCCGCGCGACGCGCGCGAGGTCGGCAAGGCGCTCGGCGAAAACCCGTTTCCGATCGTCGTGCCCTGCCACCGCGTCGTCGCCGCCGACGGCCGGATGCACGGCTTCTCCGGCAGCGGCGGCGTGAAGACGAAGCTTCGCCTCCTCCAAATCGAAGGCTACGAACCTATCCCCGGTCCGTCGCTCTTCGACTGAGCATACGCGTCGAACGTACGACGACGTCGTCAGGCGCGGTAGTTGGAGATCGCTTCGTACCATGTCATGTCCGGGGTCGTCCGGACGCCGCCGGCGGTGAGTGCGGCGCCGAGGCGGCCTTGCATGAAGCGGCCCTGCGCGTCGCGTGACTCCCACACTTCGGAAACCACGAAGTTGCCGTCATCGGTCGGACCGGCAGAGTGACTGATGAGCCCGGCCGGCCAATCGCCGGTTCCGGCCTCTTGATTGATGTTCAACCCGGCGCCGACCGCGTCGTACTCTTTTTGACTCATCCCGGCGAATTTCAGCACTAAACCAACAGCCATTTGGAATCTCCGTCACGCAGAACGCGCCGAAAGGACCCGGCGCGCAACGTGCTCCTTCGACCGGCGTACGGTAGATTGCTTCCGGTATGGCATGCTGCCGGGCGGTCGCCGTGGCGGGACCCTCGGGCGTTACCGCCGCGGCTGATACTGGGCCTGGGCTGTCGCTCATGACGGACCCACGACGACGAAGGGCTCGCATGCAGTCTCCTGGGTACGAACCCGCGACGAGGATGTTCGAGCGCCGCAGCGCCGGAAGCGGCGATGCGCGGCTGCTCGAAACCGTGCTTGCGCGCAAGTCGCCGAATTTCTACATCATCGATGCGAGCCTCGACGTCCATCTGCGCAGCGGCGGCGAGATGCACACGCACGTCGAGCGCTTGCCGGACGATATGGCGATAGCGGTCAAGCAACTGCTCGACGGTCAACCCTTCGACTCGGCCGTGATCGCCGTCCGGCGCGATCTCGCCTTGCGCGTCCTGCGCTTGCACGGTGCACCGGAGATGCGCTACGCCCTGTTTCTCGAGACGTATCGCGGGCGCGATCTCGTCGAATCCGCGATAAAGCGCTTCGCGCTGACGTCGCGCGAGGGTGCGGTCCTCGACCTCGTCCTGCGCGGTGCCCCGACCAGCGAGATCTCCGCCCGGCTGCACATCACCGACGGCACGGTGCACCAGCACATCAAGAATCTCGGTGCCAAGATCGGCGTCACCCGGCGCAACGCGATCGTGGCAACCGTCCTCGGCCTCGCCGCCGCCTAGACAACTATCTACTTCTAGGAATGGCCGGGCCGGGTCGGCCACGCTATCATCGGGATGGGACTACGGACGGTCCCGATCGAGAGCGACACGGAAGTCACCGAGCACGTTCCCTCCAAGGATGGAGGGTATGTGCTTTTCTCGCTATTGGCCTGACAAGTAGCGATCGAACCAGCCGCTGACGCGCCGCGCGACGTCCTGCTGATCGGCCGGCTTGTAGAACAGGTGTCCTTCGCCGGGATAGATCACGAGCTCGGTCGGGACGCCGAGATCGCGCAACGCGTGCCAGTACTCGTACGACTGGGTCACCGGCACTTCGGCATCGCGGTCGCCGGCGACCATCAGCGTCGGCGTCTTCACCTGCTTGATGTAGTTGATCGGCGAGCTGCGCGCGTAGACCGCGCCGTCGTCGTAGATGTTGTTGCCGAAGTACGGAATCATCCACGTGTCGATGTCGTTCGTGCCGTAGTAGCTGAGCCAATCCGACAGGCCCGCGCCGCTGACCGCAGCTTTGAAGCGGTTCGTTTGCGTGACGGCCCACATCGTCATGTAACCGCCGTAGCTCCAGCCGAAGATCCCGACGCGTTTCGGGTCGACGGGGATCGTCTGCCCGACCGCGTCGAGCCCGACGAGGATGTCGCGCAGATCGCCGTAGCCGAAGTCCTTCACGTTGGCGCGCGTGAACGCTTCGCCTTGACCGTAGCTGCCGCGCGGGTTCGGTTCGAACACGATGTAACCGCGCGCCGCCAGCGTCGCTTCGAAGGCGAACGCGCCGCTCGGAAACAGCGGATAGTGCGCGAAGGCCGGCCCGCCGTGCACGTAGGTGATGACCGGGTACTTCACGCCGGGTTGCGCGTCGGGCGGGAAGATCAACCAGCCTTGCACGTTCGCACCTTCGCTGATCCACGTCAGGCTGCGCGCCGCGCCGGTCAAACGCCGCGTGCGCGCGTTCGCCGACGTGACGTTGTGCAGCGCGCCGAGCGTGCCGATCGCGATCTCGGGTGGCGCGGCGATCGACTGGCGTATCGTCGCGGCGACCTTGCCGTCGCGCGACACCGAGACGCCGGCGTCGCCCGGTGCGAGCCCGGCGAAGCCGGTGGCATAGATCGTCTCCTGGCCGGTCCACAACTGCTGTTGGCGCTTGCGGTCGGGGTCGATCGACGCGATCACCATCCGGTCGCCGGCGAGCTCGGTGGCGAGCACGCGATTGGGCGAACCGTTCCACGCGATCGTGACCACCGACGCCTTCAGGTTCGGCGTCACGTCAGTCGCCGCACCGCCGTTCGCCGGCACGACGAACACGTCGCCGCCGGTGATCGCTTCGTCGCTCATGATTCCGCCGATAAAGGCGATGCGTTTCCCGTCGCCCGACCAGCGCGGCGAGGCGATCTGCAAGTCCGGATGATGGATGGTCGTCGCGGTACCGCTCTTCTCATCAATCGCGTAGAGCTCGGCGACCCACCAGTTCGCATCGCCGTCGCCGTGCGCGGCGGTCGCGGCGAAACGCGTGCCGTCGGGTGACCAGTCGAACTCGTAGACGTTGAGGTCGTTCGGCCCGAGCAGCCGCGCCGGGCCACCACGGGCCGCAATGACGGCGAGACGCTGCTCGTAGATCTTCCCGCCGACGACGCCGGCGTCGGGCGTGCGCGGGTTGAGCGGGCTCGGCGTCTTGGGCGCACCCGGTGAGTAGAGAAACGCGAGCCGCGCTCCGTCGGGCGACCAGCGTGGCGTCGAGAGCGGTCCCCTCGCCTGCGTCAGCACGCGGGCCGGCGCGGCGGTCGTGAAGTCCTCGACCGCGACCTGCGTCTGGCCTTTCGCGTCGGTGGTGACGAACGCCAAGCGCCGGCCGTCCGGCGACCACGCGACGTCGCTCTCGTCGCACCGACGGCCGAGACAGGCGGTGATCGTGTGCGCGAACGCCGGCCGCGCGACGTCGGCCAACCGAATCGCACTGCGATCGTTGACCGTCTCGACGTACGCGAACCGCCGCCCGTCCGGCGACAGCGCAACCTGCGAGAATTGGTGCACCGCGTTCAACGCCGACGCAATCTGCTCGAACGGCACCGGTCCCGAACCGACCCCAGCTTGCGCGAGCGCTAGCGCGGGCAACGGAAGCGCCGCGCACGAGATGAGGATCAGCGCTGCAACGCGACGAGGCATCGGCATATCGCTCGATACCCCGTCGCTCGCTCGCGCCCTTTGCCGCGAGCTGACGCGGCAGGACCGCGAGTGCCTCGGCCGGCTAGCGGCGTGGGCGGCGTCGTATCGAGTCCATGGTCGCGGCGCTGGTCGGGATGCGGCCGATCTTGCCGGAGAGCTCTTCGGTGAACCACAACGCGTTATCGGGCCCGGCGGTGATCTTGAGCGGCGCGGCATTGGCGGTCGGCAGCGCGTATTCGCTGAACGCCCCGGCCGTCGTCAAGCGCCCGATCTTATTGCTGATCCGTTCGGTGAACCATAGCGCGCCGTCGGGGCCCGTCGCGATGCCGTACGGGAACGATCCACTCGGCAACGGGAATTCCGTCACGCTTCCGGTCACGGTTATCCGGCCGATCTTGTTGGTTTGATTCTCGACGAACCAGAGCGCACCGTCGGGGCCGTTGGTGATGTCCGTGAGGCCGGCGCCGCTCGTCGGGATCGCGAAACTCGTGAACACGCCGGCCGTCGTCACGCGGCCGACCGCGGCGCCGACGCCCTCTTCGCTGAACCACAGCGCCCCGTCGGGACCGGTTACGATCGCGCTCGGCTCGATGGAACCCCCGATCGAATAGCGTGTAGCGGTGCCGCCGGCCGTCGGGATGCTAGCGATCTGGCTCAGCGTGAAATCCGTGAACCAGACCTTACCGTCGGGGCCGTGCGTGATGCCGAACGGCTCGCCGCTCGGAAAGACCGTGAAGAACAGATGGGTGAAGTCGGTTTGAATGGCGCCCAGCGCGCTGTTCTCGCCGGTGAACCATAACCGGCCGTCGGATCCAACCGTAATGCCGGTCGGATCGAACGGGCTCGAGCTCGGGCCGACGCCCGGCAAGGACTGTTCGTGAATCGCTCCTGCGGTCGTAATTTGCGCGATCCTGCTCACCCCGAGCTCGGCGAACCAGAGGTTGCCGTCGGGTCCGAGAACGATGCCCTCCGGAAGCGAGTTGGCGCCGCCCGGTGTCGTGAACTCGGTGATGAGCGAAGGCCCAGGTGTGGGGCTCGGGCTCGGTGATGGGCTCGCGGTCGGTATCGGAGTCGGCGACGGGCGCGGCGTGGGCGTCACCGTGGATGTCGGCGTCGGCGACGGACTCGGTGTCACCGATGAGCTCGGACGCGGCGATGGACTAGGCGTCGAGGACCCGCTCGGCGGCGGCGTTGCAGTCGGTTGCGCCGACGCGACCGGCGTCACCGTTTGCGCTGCGCCGCCCGAGCCGCTGCAGCCCGAGAGGAGAAGCGATACTCCCAACAGCACGAGGCGATTCCGCGTGCAACGAAGCGTTGAGTCCACAGCGACATTCTCCCAGTCCTACGATTGCGCGAACGGTCGCGGCCGTTCGCCTACAAACGCTACGTGGTCGCCGCGCGCGGCAATAGTAGGGAAACCCCGACCTTTGGAGCCGCGCTAGAACGTCCCACACGTCGGCCCTTCGAGCGGCCCGAGTTGACCGCTGGAGCCGTAGCCCTGCAGTTCGACGCAGACCGTCGTGCCGGCAGCCACTCCGAGCAAGAAGCCAAGGAACTCTTGGTCGGGTTCAAACCCCGTGTCTTGGTCGAGGCTATACGTTCCGCCGAGCGACGACGCCTCATAAAAGCGATAGCCTTGCACGGGATTCTTCCACGAAACCGCGCCCGAGCGTTTCGTACCGCCGACGGTCAGCGGCCCGGCGTCGCCGCTGCTCGGTGGAATCGTTAGCGTCGCGACGTTCGAGGCCGGTGTGAGATGCGTAGCATCGGCGTAACCCGCTACCTCGAAGTAATACGTGGTGCCCGGTCGCAGATTCCCGATTGTGGCAGAATTTTCGCAGCCGCCGCCTGATCCGATGAATTGCGAGTCTTGGACCACCGTAAAAGGTCCGTTCAGAGATCCGGACTGGGAGACGCGCTGGCCGTACGTCCCCGGGGTCCAGGACAACGAAACGGCGTACGCACCGTCCAAGCCGGGCCCGCCATCGAAGGCTTGCACGAAACTCTCGGTCCCGCTCAACGCCGAAGCCGTGCTCGTGGTGCACGACGAAGGTGCGCGCGTTGCGGCCGGCGTCGGGCTGGCCGTCGGGGACGCAGAGGCCGACGCCGTTGAAGTGGCGGCCGGCACCGCTCTCACAGCCGACGCCGAACCGCCGCTGCCACTGCAGCCGGCGACCGCGCATGCAGCAACGAGCAGCGTCAGCGAGGACGCGTAAACGTGACGATACGTAGAGTCCACTGGAACCTCCCCTAGGGCAATGTTGCGAACGGCCGCTAGCGCGCGCGGCGGCCGGCACCTTCGGTGATCACGCGTGATGCGATTTGCGTTCGCGAAACGGCGCCGAGCTTCGCGAAGGCGCTGGCCAGATGTTTCTCGACCGCTTTGTCCGAGATCGCGAGGATGTAGCCGATCGTCCGATTCGATGCGCCCGCTGCGACGAGCGCGACGACCTCGCGCTCGCGCGGCGACAGCGGGTCTCGCCAGGCAGTCTCCACGTTTCGCCTACGGCCCGATCACGACTTGGCCGGCGATGCCCAGGTTGCCGAAGTTCGTGGGGCTGCTCGTGTTCGAGAGCGGCGCCGCATAGACGCCCAGGCCGCCGCCGACGCTGCTGACGTAGAGGTTCCCGGCGGCGTCGAGCGCAGCGAAGTTCCCCGCTACGCCGTTGGTGATCGTCGCCAGCGGTACGCTCGACAGCGTGAGCGGCAACGCGTACACGAGGACCTCCGGCGCGTCAATGCCCGAGCTCTGCTGTTTCACGCCCGCGACCGCCAGTTCGTTCGCGTTCATCGCGATGCCGGTGATGAAGACGTCGTTGATGTTCAGAAGCGTCGTGAGGCGATTTCCGTCGTACTCTTGGATGACGCCGTTGCTCGGTGTGGACGATCCACCGATGAAGAGGTTCCCCGCCGCATCGAACGCCAGTCCGGCGCCCACGCTCGACAACACGAGCGTCGTCGTGCTCATGGTCTGGTTCGTGAACGGGGACGCGTAGAGATGGAGGAATGGGCTCGAAATGGGCCCGGTCGACTCAGTACCGGCGAGTTCGCCCAGCGGCGAAAGCGCGATCGGCATGAACGTGTAGAAGTTGTTGCAGCAACCCGCGATGCCGTCGAATGCCGCGCTCGGCGTGCTCTTGGAGCTGATCGGTTGCTTCAACGCGAAGTATTCGCGATTGAAGATGTCGGTATAGACGACGTTCCCCGCATTCACGGCAAGGAACGGTCCGAGCGAACCTCCGCTCGCCACCGGCGCTGGAACCGTAGCGATCGGGGTCGAGCTCGACGTCAGCGGCAAGCCGTACTCCGCGATGACTGCGTAGGTACCGCGAACGCCGATCGTATAGAGATGCTGCGCGCTCGGCGCTTGCGTCGGTGTCGGCGTCGGCGTCGGGACGGAAGAGGGCGATGGCGTCGGCAGTGCGCTCGTCACCGAGAAGAGCGCGACGTCGTAGGTGACGCCGGACTTGAGCTGGAGCTGCGCGCTCGATCCCGTGAAGGCGATCGTATCTCCGCTGGTCGTCCCAGGGCCTTCGAGCGCGGTCCAGCCGACCTGCGGGGCGGCCGTCGGATCGTAGAGTGCGACGTAGTCGAGCTGCCCCAGGCTCGCCGCACCCGGCGGCAGGACGAACGAAAAGGCCGGCGTCGCGCCGAAGGTCACCGTTACGTTCGCCGTCATCGTCAAGAACATGACCGGCACGATGCCGGCGCTCCCGATCGTTCGCGTCCGGCGTTTCACCGTTTGCACGGCCGGCGTACCCGGCGGCTGCGTGGCGTCGAGCGCTACGGTGAGCGTCGCGGGCGCCGACGCGGGCGGCATGACGATCGTAGCGTTGTAGCCGCCCAGTACCGGACCGAGTGACGCGCTCGCCGCGGACGTTCCGACGGACAGGGTCGCGGTTGCCGATGCCGGCAACGGCGCAGGTGAGGGCGAAGGCGAGGGAGTCGCCGCGTGCCCGTTGCCGAGCGGCGGGGCAGCCGACGAACCCCCGTTGCATCCGGCGGCGAACGCGGCAAGGAGCGTAACCGCTCCCCCGAACGAGCGAAGGGGCCTGACGGCGAACTGCATGATGGCTCACACGCTAGGGCGTCCCCCCGTCGGGCGATAGTAGGGAAACCCCCCGCATTCGTGCGGGCAGGCAGCTCCGTCGCGCCGACCGAACGTCGAACCACGACGATGCTTGTGCAGCCGGTGTTTTGCCGTCCGCTGATCGAACGTCGCCAGGAGCTCGAGCTGCTCCACGAGCGCCGCCGAAGCGCGAGCGCTGGGCGCGGCGGGCTCATCCTCGTGGCCGGTGAGGCCGGCGTCGGGAAGTCGCGGCTCCTGTCCGAGTTCGTGCGTTCTCTCGCCGTGCCGCGGCTGCGCGTCGCGCTTGCGAACTGCCGCGAGTTCGCGCAGCGCCCGTACGGCCCGGTGCTCGATCTGCTCGGGCAGCTGGATGCGCAGGCGGACTCGCTCACGCCGGCGCGCTCGCGCGACGAACAGTTCGAACCGCTCATTCGTGCGTTCGCCCGTGAAGCCGAGCGCAGCGCGATCGTCGCAGTGGTCGAGGATCTGCATTGGTCGGACCCCGCCACCGCGGAGTTGATAGCCGCAATCGCCGACGCCGCGAGCAGCCAGCGTCTGATGCTCGTCGTCAGCTATCGACCGGAGAGCATCCGCGACGACGGCCCGATGTTTGCGAGCCTGGCAAAGCTGCAGCGACTCGCGGTCACGATCCACCTCCGCCCGCTGGACGTCGACGCGACGCGCCGGTTCGTCGACGCGACGCTCGAGCAGACCGGCGCGCTTTCGGCGCAGACCCGCGAGAGCATCGTCCGGCTCAGCGACGGGAACCCGCTCTTCGTCGAGGAGCTGTTGAAGAACGCGCTGGAGAAAATCGATGCCGCTTCCCGGCAGAGCGATCTCCCCGCGACAATTCGCGCGGCGATCATCGAGCGCTTGCGGCCTCTCTCTGAGGAAGAGCGTCATATCCTCGCGCACGCCGCCGTCGTGGGGCGCCGCTTTAGAACGGCATTGCTCGAAGCGATCCTGCACGTTCCTCACGATCGCGTCCTGGGAGCGCTTCACCGGGCGTGCGCGCTCCAGCTGGTATCCGAAGAGGCTCCGGGCACGTTCGTCTTCCGGCACGCCGTGACGCGCGAGGCGATCTACGACAGCTTCCTGCGAACGCAGGTCGCGGATTTCCACCGTGCGATCGCGCGAGCGCTCGAGGCGTTACCCGAAGAGGAACGCAGCATTCAGGACTTGGCCTACCACACCTGGGCGGCCGGCGACCGCGACGCGGCTGCGCGCTACGGCGAACGGGCCGGCGACGAGGCGCGCGCGGTCTTTGCGTACGACGATGCCGTTCGGTACTATGACGGGGCGCTCGCTTCGGTGCAGCCTCGATCGCTCGACGCGGCGCGCATCGGACTGAAGCTCGGCCGCGCGCACAACTACAACCTCGACAAGCGCCTGTGCGGTGCCTACTACGAGCAGGCCGCCGAGGCATTCGCCGCCGCGAACGACCTCGAAGCCGAGTCCGACGCGCGTTTCGAGCAGACGGCGGCGCTCTACAGCCTCGACGACGACGATTGCACGCTGCCGCTGGAGCGCTTGCGCGACCGCTTGACTGGCGCGGAGCACGCGAGCCTCCGGACCCGCGCGGACGTACGCTTGGCGCACCTCTTTCAATTGCTCGGGCGCGGCGACGACGCGGCCGCGTTGCTCGCGACGATCGACGGCGGCGAGCTCGATGCGAGCGGCTCGAAGGTTCGCGCCGTTTATCATGCGACGCGAGCCGCCATCGCGGCGGGCAATGCGGAGGTGGAGGCGTGCCGGCTGGCTTTTCGTGAGAGCCTGGTCGCGGCGGGTGACGACGCGTTCACGCGACACGTCATCCTCTCGAACGCCGCGGGTGCCTTTACGGACCTCGCCCGATTCGACGAGGCCCTGCCGTATTTCACGGAAACCGAGAGCTTGGCGAAGACCCAGCGCCTCAAATCGAGCGAGGCCTTCGTGCTCGCTACGAAGGCGCGCTATTGGTTTCTTCGCGGCGAGCTCTCGCAGGCGCGCGAGTGCCTCGACCGCGCGCTGGCGATACCGTCCGAATACGCGCTGGCACGGCTCGAGATGGTATCGTGCGCACCGCTGATCGGCGAGCTGCTCGGCGACGACGTGCTCCTCGGCCGGTTTGCGGCCGAACCTCTTCCGCGCAAACACCTCGGCCGGCTGGCGGCCGGTGCGGCGGGAGGGTTGCTGCGCGCCGGCCGAGTCGGCGATGCGCAAGAGCTCTTGCGCCAGGCGCTCGCAGAGCCGGCGGACGCGCGAACACCGTTCGTGTTGTACCTAAGCGTCGCGCGCGTCGGCACGCCGGACGACGTGCAGCGGGCGCGAACGGTCGTCGCCCACCTCGCGTCGCTGCGCGGGGACGTGACGTTCAAAGCCGCGTTGCCGCTTTTCGACGCGCTCGCGGCGCGTCGTCGGGGCGATTCGCAGGCCGCGCGCGAACGTTCGCTCGAAGCCGTCGAGCGCTTTCACGCGATGGGCTGCCCGCTGTGGGAAGCCGAAGCCCTCGAGCTCGCGGAGCGGCCACAAGAAGCCGCCGCAATCTACCGCCGTATCGGCGCGACGGTACCGCTGCGCCGCATCGAGGTCGAAGCGAGGACGGAGGCCCACGGCACCCGGGTTCGAGGCACGCCGGGACTCACGACGCGTGAACGCGAGGTCTTGGCGCTCGCGGGCCAAGGTCTCTCCAACGGCGAGATCGCGAGCGAGCTCGACGTGACGGTAAAGGCCGTGGAGAAGCACATCGGATCGCTGTATGCGAAGCTCGGTTTTGCTTCGCGCGGCCGCTTGATCGCCTACGTCTCCGCCAACGATACGCGGGCGTAGCAGCCACTTCGAAACGGCGTCTCGACGGCCTGCGAACCGTGAACGGTGGGGTTTCCCCTACTATTCGTCAGCGCCGCACGTGATTACGCTCGCGTCATGCATCGCACCGTCAGGTCGTTCACGATCTCGACGCCCCCGGCCGGTCAGACGAACTCGTGCAACGGGATCGCCACGGTTTCGCCATCGAGCGGGACGGCATTTGCCGTCACGGCCAGCGGCGCCGGACACTGCACGTTCGCGATCGCCGACGGACGCGGCCAAACGGTGGCCCTGACGATCGACGTAACGACCACGACGGTTGGAGGTGCGTGATGGATCGACGCAGCGCAGCGTGCGTCTTGGTTTTGGCGCTTACCGCGAGCGGTTGCGGCGTACCCGCGTCGCAGGCCGTCGTCGGCGCGAGAGCGGCCGGGGCAAACGCATTGGTCCAGTTCCGCATCGTGGTCCCATCACCGTCGCCGTCGGCGCACGCGCGCAGACCGGCGTACGTCTCCGCCGCGACGAAATCGGCCTCTATCACCGTGGCCCCGTCCGGAGGCAGCGCCGGAACGCCGACGATCGTGAACTGCACGAGCGTGTGCGCCGCGCAGATCTCCGCGCCGGTGGGCAACGACACGTTCGCGGTCGCCCTCTACGACAACCAGAACGCAACGGGGAATCTGCTCTCGGCCGGCACCACCACCGCGAGCATCGTCATCGACCAAGCGAACGCGGTGAGCGTCACCTTCAACGGCGTCGTGGCGGGTTTCTCGGTCACCTTGAACCCGAGCAAGGTCAACACGGGCACGCCGTCGACGATTGCCGTCACGGTCAAGGCGCGCGACGCCGACGGCGATACCATCGTCGGGCCTGGGAGCTACGTCGACGCGAGCGGTGCGCCACTCTCCATCACGTTGGCGGATTCCGACGGTTCGGGGGCGACGCACCTTTCGCTGACCTCGATCACGGCGCCGACCGCCGGTATCACCCTGAGCTACAACGGCGCGTCGATTGCAAGTCCGACGATAACCGCCGGCGCGACGGGCTACATATCGTCGCAGGCGGTGTTGGCGATCGCGGTCGCCGGAGCCGTGACGGAGTTCGCTACGGGGATCACGTCCAATGCCGGGCTCTGGAGCATCGCGGCCGGTCCGGACGGCAACCTATGGTTCACCGAGACGAACAACGGCGGCCGAATCGGCCGGATCACGCCCGCGGGAACCGTGACCGAGTTCGGCGGCGGCACGTTGACGGGTGCTCCGTACGACGTGACTGCCGGTCCTGACGGAAACGTGTGGTTCACCGAAACCGGCAGCGGCAACCGCGTCGGACGCATCACGCCGGCCGGTATCATCACCGAGTTCGTCGCCGGCAGCTCGCCGAGTCTCACGCCGGCGGGGATCGCCGCGGGGTCCGACGGCAACCTCTGGATCACCGAGAACCATCCGACCCGGATCGCGAGGATCACGACCACCGGCGTGGTCACCGAGTTCATCAGCGGCATAACGTCGGTGCCGGACGGCATCGCCGCGGGGTCCGACGGCAACCTGTGGTTCACCGAAAACGGCGGCAACCGGATCGGGCGGATCACGCCGGCCGGTGTCGTCGCCGAGTTCTCGAGCGGGATCAGCGCGAACGCCTCACCGACGCTCATCGCGGCCGGACCCGACGGCAACCTGTGGTTCACCGAAAGCAGCGGCAACCGGATCGGCCGCATCACGCCGGCGGGCAGCATCACGGAATTCTCGAGCGGCATCACCGGCGTCGCAACACCGTGGGGCATCACGGCGGGACCGGACGGCGACGTGTGGTTCGCCGAGAGCGACGGCAACCGCATCGGTCGCATCACGCCGACTGGAACCATCACCGAGTTCTCCGCCGGGATCACGCCGGCGGCCTACCCGCTCGGCATCGTGGCGGGCCGTGACGGCAACCTCTGGTTCGTCGAGGACGTCGCCAACAAGATCGGACGGATCACCCCGTAGCGCTTGAAAGCGGTCGGGGGCGGTCACCCTTCGACAAGCTCAGGGTGACATCAGGATCTTTGCAAGAGCCGCGGGCCTTTAGCGCTTGCCCCAGTCGGGGGTGGGATAGACGGGTTTCGCGTCGGCGATCGCGCGGGGCCAGACGGTGACAAGCTTGCCGTTTTGAATTTGCTGCACGATCATCGGCTTGGTCATGTTCACGCCGCGTTTGTCGAACGTGATCGGGCCGTAGAACGTCGTCACGTCGAGGTCGGCGAGCGCGTCGCGAACTTTCTGCGGATCGAGGCTGCCGGCGCGCAGGAGCGCGTACTGGAACGCGAGGCACGCCGCAGTGCCGTCGGCGTTATGGTAGTCGGCCGGGCGGTGATAGACGCGCTCGAAGGCTTCGCTGTACTCCGACGGCGTGCGGTAGAAGCCGGCGACGCCGGTGTACTTGACCGCGGTCGACCACTGCGAGCCGCCGAACACGTCGTTCGCGTCTTTGCCGAGCGACTCGGTGAAGTCCGGCGTGTCGGGCCCGACCGAATAACCGTACGCTCTCGCCGGGACGTTCTGCTCTTTGAGTCCCTTCGCCACGAGCAAAGCGTCCTGCAAGTGGCCCGCGTTCAGGAACACGTCGGCGTTCGCGTTCTTGACTGCCGAGACGAGCGACGAGACGTCGGTCGGATTCGGCGGGTATTTGTTGTCGTAGACGACGTTGAGCCCGTGGGCCTTCGCGTAGTCGACCGCGCCCGATGCGACGTCTTGCGAGAAGGCGTCGCTCGCATACGTCACCGCAATCGTCCTGGGCTTGGGGTTCTGGGCGAGCACCAAGTCGATGATCCCGGTGAGGTAGAACTTGGCCGGCGTCAGCACGGCGAACGAATAGGTGAATCCCGAGTTGAACAACTTCTCGGCGGCGCCGTTGCCCTGCACCATGGGGATCTTCTTGCGCTCGGCGATCTGCGCGACGGTGAACGACGTCCCCGTTCCGTACGGGCCCAGCAGAAAGTTCACGTGATCCTGGTCGATCAGCCGTCCGGCCAGGTTCGCTGCGTTCTCGGGCAGCGACTCGTCGTCGTAGTACTTGATCTCGACATGATAGCTCGTCTTGCCGACTTTCAGCCCGCCGTGCGAGTTCACGTAAGCCTGCCAGATGTCGTAACCTTCTCTGGTGAGCGTTCCTTCGCGCGCCAGCGGCCCGGTCAGCGAAACCGCCGAACCGAAGGTGATCGTCGGCTGGTCGGCCGCGATCGGTGCGGGCAACGCGAACGCGAGCGCGAGCGCCGCGCAAAGGAGTCGAATCATCGTTGAGCCTCCGGTCGAGCGAGTCATGGGTGCAGGCCCGCGCAACACGCGCCCAGGCCGGGAAAGGCGGCGCAGGCGTTGCCGGTGAGCAGCGCGCGGCGCTCGGCATCGGTCAGCTCCAGCTCCGCCGCTTCTATCACGGCGCGCGGTGCAGGATCGCCGATCGGAAACGGATCGTCGGAGCCGAGCATCACGCCGTCCGGCCGCGCGACGCGCAGCAGCGCGCGCAGCGTCTGCGGATCGAACACCAGGCTGTCGAAATACAGCTGCCGGAACCCGTCGCGCGGATCGGCGACCTCTTCGCCGGCGGCTTTGAGGACGTCGTAGTTGCGCGCCAGCCGGCCCATGAGCGCAGGCAGCGCTCCGCCGCCGTGCGCGACGACGAGCTTGAGCCCCGCGTGGCGCTGCAACACGCCGGCGTAGAGCAGCCGGCTCATCGCCAGCGCCGTCTCGTTGGGCCGCGCGACCGCGTTGGCCAGACCGCGATCGTGGATGCGCGCGTCGTCGCCGCCGCCGGCGAACACCGGATGCACGAACACCGGTACGCCGAGCTCGGCTGCGCGCGCCCAGAACGGCTCGAGGCTCGCGTGATCGAGATCGCGCTCGACGCCCGCGATCCACGTCCCGATCATCGCGCCGACGTGCCCCGCACGCACCGCGCGCGCGAGCTCGCCGGCGGCGAGCGTGCCGTCCTGGAGCGGCACCGTCGCGAGCGGCATATAGGTGACGTCGGAGGTCGACGCCGCGGCCAGCGATTCGAGCAGCGTGTCGTTGAGGAACGCGCTCCACGCTGCGCCCTCGTCGGGCGGTAGTGAGTAGCCGAAAACGTCGAGCCAGCCGCCGTTGAGTTGCGCGACGATCGCGCGGCCGGCCAGCTTCTCGGTGCGTTCGTCGAGCGCGACCAAACCCGGCGCGAGCGGCCGCGTCCATGGTTCGTCGCCGACCTTCAGCCGCACGGCGCCGCCGGCGCCCTCGTCGAGCTGACAGTGCGGAAACGCCGCCCGCGTCGTTGGGTCGCGCAGCCGTCGCACGACCTCATTCGGTATGTGATGCGCGTGGACGTCGATCGCCGGCGTGCTCAACGCATTCGCTCCAGCAGATCGACCGGCGTCGCCGGCGCATGATCGATGCGCGTGCCGAACGGCGCGAGCGCGTCGTTGATCGCCGACACGACCGCGGCGGGCGTGCTCATGTACCCGCCTTCGCCGACCCCTTTCTGTCCCATCGTCGTGAGCGGCGACGGGGTTTCGTGCTCGACCATCTCGACGGGTGGCACCTCGTGTGTGGTGGGCATCATGTAGTCGGCGAACGTCTGCGTGATCAGCTGGCCGTTGTCGTCGTAGACGAACCGTTCGTAGAGCGCCGCGCCGATTCCGTGCGCGATCCCGCCCATCACCATCCCGCGCACGATGTCGGGGTTGATTACCGTGCCGCAGTCGTGCGCGAGCGCGTATTTGTGGAACGACACCTTGCCGGTGCCGCGATCGATCTCGACCGCGACGACGTGCGCGGAGAACGACTGACACGGATACATCTGCACGCGCCCGTCGGGCGTCGGTAGCCGGCCGCTGTTCTGAACTTCGAGGACGAACTGCGCCTGCAGCCCCGGATCCATTCCCGGCGGCAGCTTGTGGTAGGTGACGTGCGCGATGCGCACCATCTCCATCCACGAGACGATTTCGCCCGTCCCGTCGGCGCGGCGCACCCCGGTGCCGTCCCACACGCAGTCCGACGGTGACATGCCGAGCCGGTATGCGGCGATTTCGAGCATCTTCGCTTTGAGGCGCCGCGCCGCGCCGACCGACGCGTCGCCGAGCATGATCGCCATGCGGCTCGCGACCGGGCTCTGCGACGGCAGTCCCGCGAGCGAGTCGGCATGGATCACCCGGATCTGGTCGGGGTCGATTGCGAATTCTTCGCCCAACACCGCCGAGACCAGCGTCTCGTGCGCTTGCCCTGACGATGCCACGCCGATCTGCGCGCTGACCGTTCCGTGCCGGTCGATCTTGACCTGACAGCCTTCGGGGAACGTCGTCGAGTCGTCTTTCGGGTTGAACAGCGCCTGAAAGATCGCGTTGCCGCCGCCGGGTTCGATGCACGACGCGACGCCGATCCCCGCCACGCGGCCGTGCGCGCGCGCGTCGTCGCGCCAGCGGATCAGCGCGTCGACGTCGGCCAGCCGTTCGGCCTTGCCCAGCACCGTCGGATAATCGCCGCTGTCGTACTCCGTACCGCTCGGGATCGTGTACGGAAAGTCTTGGGGCTGGATGAAGTTGCGCCGCCGCACCTCGAGCCGGTCGATCCCTACCGCGGCGGCGACGCGGTCCATCGTCAGCTCGAGCACGAAGTTGGTCGGCGCTTGGCCGAATCCGCGCACCGCGACCTGACCGGCTTTGTTGGTGACGACCGCAACGACTTCGTAGCGCACGCTGGCGATCTTGTACGCGCCGACGATCGCGCCGACGGGTTTGCCCATCTGGAGCGGCGAGCGGCCGGGATACGCGCCCTCGTCGTCGATCGTGCGAATCTTCAGGCTGCGCACGACACCGTCGTCGCCGAACGCCGCTTCGACGTCGAAGATGCGGTCGGGACCGTGCATGTCGCCGCCGCGCATGTTCTCGAGCCGGTCTTCGACGAACTTCACCGGCACGCGAAAGCGGCGGCTCAAGTAGGCGGTCAGCACCGAGTGCTTGATGCCGCGCTTGACGCCGTAGCTGCCGCCGACGTCGACGTCGAAGTGCACGCGCACGCCGTTGAGCGGGATGCCGAGCGCCGTCGCGAGCTGTTCGGGGTATTGCGGCATCTGGATCGAGGCCCACACGTCGAGCATGTTCGTGCCGACGTCCCAGGCGGCGACGACGGCGAACGTCTCGATCGGCACGGTCGCACTGCGGTGCCAGCGGTAGCGCGCCTGCAACGTGCGTTCGGCGGCGGCAAAGTGCGCGTCGACGTCGCCCCACACGAACGTGCGATGGTACATCACGTTGCTCGGATGCGACGCGTGCACCGGCGGCGAACCATCCGCCATCGCGCGCTCGGGATCGAGCACCGCGGGCAGCGGTTCGTAGGTGACCTCGACCAGCTCCGCGGCGTCCTCGGCGATCGCGCGATCCGTGGCGACGACGGCAACGACCCACTCGCCGGCGTAGCGCGCGACCGCGCCGGCCAGCGGAAACCAATCGACGCCGGGCATGTCGAGGTACTGCCGCAGCGGCTTCGTCTGCGCGCACAGCTCGTCGCCGGTCACGACGCCGAGCACCCCGGGAAGCGCGAGCGCGGCGGAGACGTCGATCCCGAGGATCCGCGCGTGCGCGTGCGGACTCGAGACGATGGCGACGTGGTGCAGGTGCGGCAGCGTGACGTCGCCGGCGAACTTGCCGCGCCCCAGCACGAACCGGCGGTGCTCGACCGCACGTCGCTTCTTGCCGATGTAGCGGTGTTTCGGTGACTCGGCCGTCGTTTCGACAGCCGGCGCCGGACGCTCGACGATCACCGCGTGCCGCCCGTTCGCGCGGCCAGTTGCACCGCCTCGACGATCTGCTGGTAGCCGGTGCAGCGGCAGATGTTGCCGCCCAGCTCGTCGCGGATCTCGTCGGCGCTCGGGTCGGGCTTCTCGCGCAACAGCGCGGTCGCCGCGATCAGCATCCCGGGCGTGCAGAAACCGCACTGCAGCCCGTGGCATTCGACGAACGCGTCCTGCAGCGGCGTGAGCGTCGAACCGTCGGGCGACAGCCCCTCGACGGTCGTGATCGACGCGCCGTCGGCCTGCACCGCGTAGACGATGCACGAACGGATCGGCACGCCGTCGAGCATCACCGTGCACGCGCCGCAGATGCCGTGCTCGCAGCCGACGTGCGTTCCGGTCAAGGCCAGATCGTCGCGCAAGAAATCGACCAGGCTGCGGCGCGGCGGGATGCGGCGTTCGTACGTGACGCCGTTGACGATCACGCTGATCGCGTAGTCGTTCACGGGCCGTTCTCGCCTGCGAACGCGCGCAGCCAGGCTCGCTCGAGCACGCGCGACACCAGCACGCGCGCGACCGAACGCCGGTACGCGGCCGTCGCGTGCAGATCGGAGTCGGGGTCGATCTCATCGCTCACCGTTTCAGCGACGGAGGCGAAGACGCGCGGCGGTTCGGCGGCGTTCCGCAGCGCCGTTTCCGCTGCGGCGAAGCGCAGCGGCACGCCGGCGACGCCGGTGAGCCCAACTCGCGCGTCGACGACGCGCCGTGCGGCGACGTCAACGTCGAGCTGCGCCGCGGCGGCGACGATCGCGAAATCACCTTCGCGGCGCGCCATCTCGGCGAACGCCGCCGCGCGCACGATGCCCGACGGCGGCGCCGGCGCCGGAAACCGCACCGCGACGGCCAGCTCGTCGGGCGCCAGATCGGTGCTGAGGTAGCCTTCATAGAAGTCCGGGATGCTCGCCTCGCGGTTGCCCGCCGGACCGACGATCTCGACGATCGCGTCCAGACACAGCGCCACCAGCGGCAGCTCGGCCGACGGATCGGCGTGCACGACGCTACCGACCACCGTCCCGCGGTTGCGGGTTTGCACGTGGCCGATGTACGGCAGCGCCTCCGCCAGCAGCGGGAGCCGGCCCGCGACGACGGCCGATCGCTCCGCGCCCCGCTGGCGCACGATGGCCCCGATCCGGACCTCCAACTCACCCTCCTCGATCGCAGCCAACTCCGCGAGCGCGTTCACGTCGACGAGCAGCGCCGGCCGGACGAGCCGCATGTTCAACAGCGGGCCCAGGCTCTGGCCGCCGGCGATCACCTTGCCCTCGCCCTGGGCGCAGGCGAGGGCCGTCACCGCGTCGGCGATCGTCAACGGGCGCACGTAGCCGAAGTCGACCGGCTTCATCCCGGGGCGAGTTCGCAGGCCGGCGGTCGCGGCCCCGGGTGTGGCGCGGGCTTCGTAAACTCGAGGAGGCGATCGACCGATACAGATGAGTACCGGCGGCCGCCGCTTCGACTATTCGCGAGAGGAGTCCACCATGGATTCGGGCCTTCCGGCGCGTCACGTGGGCGCGCGTACGAAGTCCAAGCCGGTTTACGCGCGGTTCAACGCCATCGAGATGCTGCTCTTCGGGCTCATCGGCGTGGCGCTGGTCGACTGCGCGGTCATCGCCTGGCTGGTCATCCGCGGCTTCGGCGACTAGCGGCGCTGGGCCGTCGGCCTGCCGTTAGGCGGCATCAACGGTCCCTTCGGGTCCTAGGGACGGCAGCTGGGAACCGACCCCTAAAACCGCCGTACCATCCCGGCCTCCGTGCCACGGATCCGTGCTCGAGTGAACGTGAGTTTTGACGTTAAACCCCCAGAAACAGGGTGCGGTACAGGGCCATTCGGTCCAGGGACCGTAGTCTATAATGGTCCTAGAAATGGGGTCCAAAGCACGTCCCACCAAGGGACCTGCGCTTCACTTGGCGGCCTCGCTCTACGGCGACTATAGGTATGCGCACCGATGCGCATTGCCGTCGCGAGGATCGCACCGAAATGGCCGTCAGAGTCGAACACGAATTTGGAGCCCACTCCCATACGGATGCGCGCCCCGGTGTGCATTCTTTTTCGCGTGCCTGGGTTTGGTCGCTGGTCGTCTCCGACGTCGTCCTTTTCCTGGCTGCGACGTACCTTGCCGGGGTGTTCGTCAAACACTTCTGGTCCAACGCCCTGGTGTTCCGGCACGTGTCGGTCCCGGCGCTGCTCACCACGATACTCTTGGTCGTCGTCTTCTGGCAGCTGGGCTTGTACCGCCGCTCCTTTGCTATGTCGGTGCGCGACGAGTTCTACCACGCGGTCGCGGCGTTGGCACTGGCCTCGGCGCCGGTGCTGGTCGTGTTCTCGCTCTTCCCCGGGATCTCGACCTCGCGCGTCGTTGCGATCCTGTCGGTCTGCTTCTCGATCGCGCTGATCGGCTCGGCGCGCGCGATCGCCCACCGCGTCCGCGACGTACTGATGCTGGCCCACCCCCGCCGGATCGCCGTCGTCGGCCACCCGTCGCGGCTGGACTTCGCCGAAGATGCGATGCGCTCGCTCCCCAATGCGCGCGTGTTCCGTCTCTCGGTCCCCAACATCGACGCGGTCGGCGCGCTCAGCCCCGAAGCCGTCGCGTCCCAGGCGTGGTTCCGCTATGCCGTCGAGTGGGGCTGCGACATGCTGGTCTTCACCGAGATCCTCGCGCCGTCGCAGATGCCGCAGGTGCTGGCCGCCGCGCAGGAAGCCGGCATCACGATCGCGTTCGCGCCGCCGCGGATTCGCGTGCACGCCTACGACCTCCACATGGAGCAGATCGGAAAACAGGCGCTGATCGTCGCGCGCCCGCTCAAGGCGACGCAGCCGGGTCAACGGCTGGCCAAGCGTTTGTTCGACCTCGCGGTTTCGTCGGTCGCGCTGGTGGTGTTCACGCCGTTCATGTTGCTCGTCGCCGCGGCGATCTCGATCGAGGACGGCGAGCCGGTCATGTACCGCCAAGAGCGCGTGGGTCGCGACGGGCGCACGTTCAACATGCTCAAGTTCCGCTCGATGCGGCTCGATGCGGAGAGCGACGGAGCAAAGCTCGCGACTGCGGGCGACGGGCGCTGTACGCGGGTCGGGAAGTTCATTCGCCGCACCTCGCTCGACGAGTTGCCGCAACTGTTCAACGTGCTGCGCGGCGACATGTCGATCGTCGGTCCCCGTCCCGAGCGTCCGGTGTTCGTGCAGCGCTTCGAGCAGGATCACCCGCGCTACTCGGAACGCCATCTGGTCGCGCCGGGCATCACCGGCTGGTCGCAGGTCTACGGCAAGCGGGTTGTCGGCTTCGAGGACGTTCCCGACAAACTTCGCGGCGATCTGTTCTACGTGGAGAACTGGTCCCTGTTCATGGACGTCGCTGTGTGTCTGAAGACCGCAGCGGAAGTTCTCTTCCACCGGGCAGCCTGATGGCCGCCGGGGCCCCGGCGCGCACCTACTACGCGCACGTCGAGGGCCTGCGCGGGGTAGCAGCCCTCTACGTCTTCCTGTACCACCTCTGGCAGACCGCGGTCTCGCAGCCCGGCGCGATCCTGGTCGGATTGCGCGGCGTGACGGGGTTCCTCCAGTACGGACACTTCGCGGTCGTCGCGTTCATCGTGATCTCCGGATACTGTTTGGGGCTGCCGGTCGCCGCGCACCCGGAGCGTACGTTCGTGCCGCGCGCGTTCGCGCTGCGCCGTGCACGCCGGTTGATGCCGGCTTACGTCGCCGCGCTCGCGCTCTCGATCGTCCTGGTCTACATCACCGCCGCGCTGCGCGGGCATCACATTCCCGCGTGGCACGTCGCGCTCGGCGTGATCGCGCACCTCGCGCTGGTGCACAATCTGATCCCGGTGTTCTCGGAGTACTTGAACGGGCCGATGTGGAGCATCGCGCTCGAGTGTCAGATCTACGTCGTCTTCGCGCTGCTCCTGGTCCCGGTTTGGCGCCGCTTCGGCCCGCTCGCGCAGCTCGCGCTCGCCCTCGCGCTCGGCCTGGCACCGCACTTCCTATTGCACGGTTTCCTCGACGGCACCAGCCCGTGGCTGCTGGGACTGTTCGGGATGGGCGTCGTCGCCGCCCAGTACACCACGCGTGCGGTCGTCACGCTGCCGTGGCGCTGGATCAGCGTCGCCACCGCGGTGCTCGCGGTGATCGCGATCGCGATGCACGGTGAGGGTACGCCCGACGGTGCGTTCTGGTGGGCCGATGTCGTCGTCGGCGCGGCGGTGGCAGCGTTCTTCGTCGCTTCGAGCGGGATGCGCGCTCCGCTCGCGGCGCAGATGCTCTCGCTGCGCCCGATCGTGATCCTCGGCGCGTTCTCGTATAGCCTTTACTTGGTGCACGGACCGATCGTCGAATTGGCCGGCACCGCGATGCTTCGCGCGCACGCGGGAAGCGTCGTCGCCGCGGTCGCGTACGGCCTGCTCATACCGCTGATGCTCGCGGTTGCCTACGGTTTCTATCTGGTGTGGGAACGGCCGTTTCTCTCGCCCGCGCTGCGCGCAGCGATCGACGCCGAGACGCACGCTCCCACGACGCCGCACCCGCTCACGATCGTTACGGTACTCGACGACGCCCAGGCTGCCGGTGAGCAGACCGTCGTCGATCTGACCCCCGTGGAGCCTGCGGTCGCCGGCGTGACCTGACGTCGTGCGCGCGAACCTGGCATCCCTCAGCCAAGCATCGGCGATGCTGAACGTCGCCGTAGAGCGGCTGCGTTTCGCGCTGAGCGATCGTCCCGTGCAGCGCGCTCTTGGCATAGCCGGAATAGTACTGTTCTTGATGGGCGTCGGCGCTGCAATAGCGAGCGGCGATCTCAAGGTCGTCGCGATCTTGCTGGTGGTGTTGGCGGCGCCGTTCTTGATCGCCCTCGCGCTCGCGCGCCCGTATCTCTTCCCGTACGGCCTGTACGTCGTGCTCGTCCCGTTCGACAACATGCTCGCGATCGGCAACGGAAGCACGCTCACCAAGCTGATCGGCGCCCTCACCATCGGCGCGGTGTTGTTCTCGATCCTGCGCGAGCGCCGGATCGTGCGCCCCGCGCTCACGGTCCCACTCGTCATCCTCTATACGTTCTGGATGCTGCTGAGCATGTTCTGGGCGGTCGATGCCGGCCCGGCCTGGGAGGACGTCAAGACGATGTTCAACCTGGCTCTGCTGTACATCGTGCTGTCGATCGCGCCGATCGAAGAACGCGATTTGCGCATGATCTGCCTGCTGGTCGTGCTGAGCGGCGTCGGCGCCGCCTTGTACGGGATCTGGTATTTCCACCAATTCCCCCCGAGCACCGACGGACGGCTGTTCCTCAATGTCGGCGGACGGCAGATCGACCCGAACGGCTTCGCCGACTCGCTGCTCGCTCCGATCGCGCTGTCGCTCGTCGGCCTCATGAAGGCGCGGAACATCCACGCGTTTCTGGCCTCGCTCGCCGCACTGGCGGTGCTCGGCGAAGGTGTGCTGATCACGCTCTCGCGCGAAGCGATGCTGGGTTGCGTCGTCGTCGCGCTGGTCGCCGTCATGATGTCGCGGCGCCGGCTGCTGGCGCTCGCACTGCTGCTGCCGTCGTTCGCGTTGGTCTTGCTCTTCGTTCCAGCCGTCATCACGCGATTGAGCACCGCGGTCAGCAGCGGCGGGGCGGGGCGTACCGCGATCTGGCAAGTCGACCTGCAGGCCTGGCTCCAGCATCCGATCCTCGGGTGGGGCGCGGGTTCCGCGTTTCAGGCCTACAGCGCGAACCTGCTCAGCGTCGCGCCGCACGACTTTGCGGGTTGGGATCGTCCGCCGCACAACATCGTGCTGAACACGCTGCTCAACCTCGGCCTCGTCGGGGCCGTCGTTCTGGTGATCGCGTTCGTGATGATGTTTCGCCAGCTCGCGCGGATCCCGCGCGGCGATCGCCTCTACGATCTGCGCGTCGGTTTGACGGCGTCGCTCGCCGGAATCGCCGTCGCGTCGATGTTCGTCGACTGCACGGTCGAGAAGTACGTGTGGATCGTGCTGGCCGCGATCGCGCAGCTGCGCACCGTAGTTCGCTCGCGGCCGGCGCCGCAGTCACGTCTCCGCGAGCCGTGAGAGTCGGCGTCATCGTCGCGGGCCCCGCCGTTCCGGCGTGGCAGAGTGCGTGCGTGCGCGCGCTCCAAGCGCTCGACGGCGTCGCGGTCGATGTAGCCGTCGTCAGCGGTGCACCGGCGTTCGCGCGCGGATTGGCGGGACGGCTCGCCGGTCCCGCGTTCGCGCGAACGCCGGCGTCCGCGCTGGTCCGCCGGCCCGCAAGCGTCCCCGGCGGATGTGACGTCGTGCTCGACCTCACCGGAACCGCCGCCGCGGCGAGCGCGCGCGAAGGCGTCTGGTCGTTCCGGATCGGCGAGGACGGCGACGTACGTCAACCGTTCGTGCGCGAGATCGGACGCGGCTCGAACACGGTCGACGTCGAGCTCGTGCGGCGGATCGACGGACGGAACGAGTTGATCCGCCGCGGGCGGTTCTCGGTCGCGCGGCGCTACGCCAGCACCCTGCGCTGGGCGTTGTTCGAGGCGGCGTGCTGGCCCGCGTCGTTCGTCGCCGCATTGCGCGACGGCCAGTCTCTGCGCGCCGCGCCGCTCGCCGCCAAGCACCCGCGCCCGCAGCTGGCGTTCGTCGATCACGTGCGCTTTGCGGTGCGGTTGCCGCTGCTCTGCGCAGGCTATATCCCCGAGCAGCTGTTCGAGGTGACGGAATGGAACGTCGGCTTGATCGCCGGCGAGCCGCGCCGCGTGCTCGAGCCCGGGCCGCTCGAGATCCGCTGGCTCCCGCGGCCCGCGCGCGCGACCTTCATCGCCGATCCCTTTCTCGTCGAGCGTGACGGCCGCCGCGTACTGTTCGTCGAGCAATATGCCTATGACCGCAACCGAGGAGTGATCGAGGCACTCGAGCTCAACGCGGACGATGAAGTGATCCAGCGTCAGACGATCGTCGATCTGTCAGGTCACCTGAGTTATCCGTATCCGCTCGAGATCGGCGGTGCGCTGTACCTCGTGCCCGAGAGCTGCGCGCTCAACGAGGTCGGCTCGTTTCGCTGCGTGGAGTTTCCTTGGCGCTGGGAGCGCGGGCCGGTGCTGTTCCCTGCGTTCGACGGCGTCGACGCGACCGTATTCGAGCACGACGGACGATGGTGGGCGCTCTGCACGCGCATCTCGCGCGGCGCGACGCTCGCGCTGCACGCGTACTACGCTGCCGCACCGAGCGGTCCATGGCTCGAGCACCCGCTCAATCCGATCGTGGTCGACGTCACCTGCGCGCGGCCGGCCGGGCAGCTGTTTCGCGTCGACGGTGCCCTGTACCGTCCGGGACAGAGCTCCGCCGATTCGTACGGCTGCGGACTTGCAATTGCACGGGTCGACGAGCTCACGCCGCAAACGTACCGTGAGACCGTCGTATGCCGTCTCGACCTGGGTGGACACGGGCGCTATGCCGACGGAACGCACACGCTCAGCTTTGCCAACGGCACGATCGCGATCGACGGGAAGCACGTGTACCACGATCTGCGCAAGCTCGGCTGGGTGCTGTCACGGCTGACGAATCGGTTTCGCCGGATCGGCTCGGCGCGCGCGAAGCCGTCACCGGCATGACCGGCGCGCGCCGCGCCGCAGCGGCGATCGCCTGCGCGGCCGGCAGCGCCGCATTGCTCGCGTCGCAGCGCGTGCTGCTCGAAACGGCCGCGCGACTCCAGTCCCCGGTCGACCTGTTCTTCGATCCGAAGCGTCCGGTGACCGCCGACGTCGTGCGGAGCCTTCCGTACCACGTCGTCGACGCCGTTTTCGCGCCACCCACCTGGGTCCACGCGGCGCTGCTCGTGACCGGCCTCGTTCAGACGCTCGTCCTGTACGCGCTCTACCGGGCCCTGCGCGACCGCGACGTCACGCTCGCGGAACGCATCGTGCTCGGCGCCATTGCCCTCGCGATGCTCGTCGTCGCTCTCGACACGCGCACCGTCAACGGATTCGACACCTACGCCGAGGCCGGCTACGCCAAGCTCGGCCTCGCGCAGGCGTACTCTCCGCCCGCGACACCGTTCGGCAACGGCTTCGCGTTCGTCAGCACGATATGGGGAACGCCGATGCTGCCCGATGGACAAGGCCCAGGCTGGGTCGCGCTCACCGCCGCGACGGCCGGCCGCGCCGCAACGCTCGGCGGCGCGATCTTCACCCTGCGCGTCCTCGAGGTCGTCGCGCTCCTCGCCCTGATCGTGATGCTCGCCCGTCGCAACACCACCGCGCTCGCCGTCCCCGCGCTCGTCGCGCTCAATCCCGCGCTGTACTTCAGTTACGTGGTCAACGCGCAGCCCGACCTCTTCGCCGTCACGCTCATGATCGGCGCGCTCGCCGCCGCCGCCGCGTTCCCGATCCTCGCGGCCGTGCTGATCGCCTGCGCCGCGCTCGTCAAGCTTCCGCTGCTCCTGTTGGCGCCCGCCGTGTTCGTCGCACCGCGCCCGCCGGCGACGCCGACCGCGCGCAATTCCGTCCGCGCGCGCCTCGGTTACATCGCGCTGGCCGCGCTCATCACCGCGGTCGCGTCGTTCGTGCTCGGTGGTTCCGAGTATTTCGCGCGCTTCGGCGCCGAAGTGCGCGCCGCGTTCGTCCCGGCTGACGCCGCCGGCCTGATTCCGACCACGATTCGCTGCGGTCTGTTGGTCGTCGCGGCGTTCGCGCTGGTGCGCGCTTTCCGGCTTGCGACGGTGCGCAACGCCGATCGATGGTCGTTCATCGCGCTGTCGCCGACGATCGCGCCGGCGGCGCTCGCGTGGATGCTGCCCTACGCCGGGCTAGGCCGCGTGATGCTGGTCAATTCGCTGATCGTCTTCCCGCTGGCCGCCGCGATCCTCGACGTCAGCTTCCCGCACGCCGGCTTCGGCGTCCTCGCCACCGCGGCGATGCTCGCCTATGCCGTCATCGAAGCCATCCGGCTGCGCAAGACGCGCCGCCCGGCGACGGCCGAAGGGCACTGACCTCACGATACGCCGCGGCTTACAGAGAGCGCCCCGGCCCATACACGATATTCGCCACCGCAAGCTTGGCCGCGCGCCATTTCGGCCGCACGTAAGCGATCGCCGCGGCGCGCAGCCCGGGACGCGTGAGGCGGAAGTGACGCGTGATGTGCAGCTGATCGGCGTAGCGCGCCTTGAACGGTTCGTCGCCGCGCAGGAAGTCGAAGCGCGCGAAGCCGCCCTCGATCGCCGCGCGAATCGCACGCCCCACGATTCCTTTGCCGGGCGAGAACTTGTCGTACGCTTCGTCGAATCCGAGCATGTAGAGCCCGAGCGACGAGCGCGCGTCGTCGGTGAAGGCGGCGCCACCCGCGATCGGCTTCGCGCCGTCCCAGTAGACGAACATGCGCAGCACGCCCTGCCGATACGCATTGCGGAAGAGCGTGCCGAAGCGGCGGCGCGCGTTGACCAGGTTGCCGCCCCAGCGCTGGTGGTTCACCGCGATCATCGCTTCGATGTGCGCGTCAATGTCGTCGTCCGACGGCTCGCTGGCGCGAAACCCCGGTAGCGCTTCGGCGAGCCGCCGCTCGACGCGCAGCGTGTTCACCCGCGTCTTGGTGCTGATCCGCTCCGCGATGTACTGCTCCCACGTCGCCGGCAGCTCACACCACAGGCAGCGCGTCTCGTCGGTCGACTCGATGCGCACGCCGCGCTCGACCATCCGACGGACCAGCGCTTCGATCCGCGGGTCGTTGACGTCGAGGACGTTGAAGCCGTCCCAGCTCTCGGCGACCAACGCGTCGGCGAAGGCGGTCACCGCCGCGTCGGCGCGCGAGGGCAGCGCGATCATGCCGGTGTAGTCCGCGACCGGATTCCCGCCCAAGAAGAGCTCACGGTCGAGCAGCGTGCCGCCCCGTGCAAGCGGGAGATAGGCGACCGCGTCGGGCCCTTCGCGCAAGACCAGGACCGACCAGCGAAGGCGCGTGACGGGCAAGTACGCGCGCAACCAGCGCCAGCTGGTGAAGACCGTCGTTTGGGGGTCGAGCCGCTCGAGCCGCTCCCAGCGCTCGCGTTCCGCGTCGAACTCCGCGATCGTCGAGATTCGGTGAACGCTCATCCTTGGGGTCGCGGCTCCGCGGTCCATCGCTCCAATGTTCTCGGGTTGTACCCGTCTGGCCCGGGTTCTCGACTCAATCGGCGTCTCCGTCGTACAACGCGACGATCTGGTCGGTCCAGCGCTCGATGCCGCCGGCGGGCTGCGACGCCGGCCGTGGCGGCGCGGCGAGCGTCGCGCGGAGTGCCGCCGCCAACGAGCCCGCGTCGCCGCGGCGGGCGAGACTCACCGCGTCGTTGTCGCGCGCGAGCTCCTGCGCCCAGCCCAAATCGCTGGCGACGACCGGAACGCCGCATGCCAGCGCCTCGAGCGCCACGTACGGCATCCCCTCACCGCGCGACGGGATCGCGATCGCGTCGACCGCCCACAACACGTCGCGAACGTCATCGACGAACGGCACCGCGACGACCGCCGCGTGCCGCGCGAGCTCCGCGCGCGCCTCGTCGGGGGTCGCGACCGCGACGACGGTGACGTTCGGCACGTAGGGCAACGCGGCGGCGAGGAAGTCGGCGCCCTTGATCGCCGGATCGCGGCCGAAGAAGGCGACGGCCGGCCGCGCGTTCAGACCGAGCTGCGCGCGCATCCGGGCGCGCGTCGCCGCGTCGGGCGGATGGAAGCGCGTGCCGTCGACCGCGTTTCGCACGACCACGATCTTCCGCGCGGCGGCGCCCAACTGGTGCACCTCGGCGGCGATCGTTTCGGTGACGCAGATGAACTTCGCGACCCGCGCGCCGATCAGCCCGAACTTGATCGCGCGCTTCGGAGTGCGCCGCAACGGGCCGCCGTCGGGCTGGCGTGTCGAATGGATGTGCCACAACACGCGCGCGCGCGTCAGCCACAGCGCCACGTTCACCGGGACCAGCCAGTTGTCGAAGTGCGCGTGGACGACGTCGGGCCGCAGGGCCCGCGTCCGGGCGGCGGCGGCGCGGCCGTCGTCGGGGACGACGTGCAAGCCGATCCCCAGCGCACGCACATGCTCGTGCCAGGCTGCCGGCCCAACGTCGGGGACGACGGCGTCGAGCCGGTCGCCGCGACTGATGACCCTGCGAGCCACGCTCTCGAGGGCGGGGATGAAGCTGCCTCGGTGCCGGCCGCCGTACGATGCCGCCCAGACGATCTTCACGGACGGACGCTTGCCCGCTTCCGTCGAGCGCGAAACGCACGGCAGACCGGCGCTCGTTCGTTACACGGCGTACCTTTGCGGGGACATTTGGCTTTGTACATGACGGACGCGATGCTCACGGTCGAGCACGTCGATAAGTCGTTCCCGGTTTCGCACGGCCTGGGGGCGATGTTTCGTACGCTCGCGTGGCAAAAGATTCCGCGGCGCCAGGTCTTGTTCGACGTAAACTTGCGGGTCGCACGCGGCGAGCTGTTCGGGTTGCTCGGCCCCAACGGCGCCGGCAAGTCGACGCTGGTCAAGCTGCTGGCGACGCTGACCATCGCGGATCGCGGCCGGATGACCATCGACGGGATCGACGTGCAGCGCGAACCGATCAAGGCGAAAAGCCGGATCGGTCTCTGCACGGGGGACGAGCGCAGCTTCTATTTTCGGCTGACCGCGCGCCAGAACATGGAGTTCTTCGGCGCGCTGATGGGGTTGTCGGGAAAGTTCCTCAAGCGGCGAATTGACGAATGCGTCGACCTGGTCGACCTGCGCGAGCACCTCGACGAGCGCTTCGGCGGCTTCTCGTCCGGGATGCGCGTCCGTTTGACGATGGCGCGCGCCTTGCTGGCCGATCCGGCCATCCTCTTTCTGGACGAGCCGACCCGCGCGGTCGATCCGGTCCACGCGCAGGAGCTGCGGGCGCTGATCCGCCGCGAGCTGGTCGAACGGGCCGGGAAAACGGTGATCTTGGCGACCAACCTGCTCGAGGAGGCTTGGGAGCTGTGCGACCGCGTCGCCGTCGTGAACCGCGGCCGCATCGTTGCGCTCGGGCCACCGCGCGAGCTCGACGTCGAGCTCGGCACGGTCGTGCGCTATCGGGTGACGGTCGACGAGGTCGACGAGGAGATGCTCGCTCGAACTCGCACCGTGCCCGGCTTTCGCGATCTGCGGATCGAGCGCACCGAGAAGGGCGTCGATCTGCACGTCGCGCTGGTGCCGAGCGACGGCGGGCTGGGCGCGCTGATGCGCGCGGTGTCGTGGAACGGCACGTCCTTGCGCGACTTCCGGCCGATCGAGGCCGAACCGGTCGACATCTTCAAGAAAGTGACGCTCGATGTCGGCAACGACGGCTAGCCGAGCCCCGTCGTCGTCAGCCGTGGCGGCGGGGTTGGCGAAGGTCGGCGCGATTTTCCGGCGCGACGTCCTCGTCGCGCTCTCGTACCCGGGAAACTTCGCGCTGTCGTGGCTCGGGATCCTCATCGACGTCGTCGTCGCGTGGTACATCGGTCAGCTGATCCCGCCCAGCCGCAGCTTCGACCCGAGCGGTACCGTAGCCGTCGGCTATTTCCAGTACTTGGCGGTGAACTCGGCCTTCGTGCGCTTCCAGACGGCGGCGCTCAACAGCTTCGCCGAGTCGATCCGCGACGCGCAGCTCACGGGTACGCTGGAGATCGTGCTCTCGACGCCGACCCAGCTGCCCACCCTGATCCTCTCGTCGGCCGTGTGGTCGTTCGCCTACACGATCATGCAGACGACGGTCTACCTGGCGGTTGCGGTCGCCTTCGGGCTCAACCTGAGCCACGTGAACGCGCTGACGACCGTCGTCTTCTTGATCCTCACCGTCGGCGCCGTCTCGCCGCTCGGCGTGCTCGCTGCCGCGCTGTCGATGGTCATCAAGAAGACCGGCCCGGTCGAGTGGCTGTCGACCGCCAGCGCCAGCCTGTTCGGCGGCATGTATCTCCCGGTCAGCCGGATGCCGGTCGTATTCCAGGCAGTGGCTTGGCTCTTGCCGATCACCCACTCGCTCAACGGGTTCCGCGCCGCCGCCCGCGGTGTTCCCCTTTCCGGAGTCGCCTCCGACGCGATCTGGCTGCTGGTGGCGTCGCTGCTCCTGATGCCGTTCTCGCTCTGGATCTTCGCCAAATCGGTCGGCAAAGCGCGCGTCGACGGTACGCTGGCGATGTATTAGGACCTAGGTCCCGGTGTAAATCGGGACCCCGGCCACGTCACGCAGGTAATTCCTTCGGGCATTATTGATCCAACGCTCGTAAGGAGATGAGACGCGATGTGGATTCTACGCCCGGCTGTCGCCGTGGTCGTGGTCATGATGACCGGACTTCCAGCTTTTGCCCAGCCAATTGAGATTTCTTCGCTGGGGCACGCTCCGGTTATGAGCACGTCCACGAGTTTGAGCGAGCTCCGCTCGAATTTCGAGAAGAACGAGCCCATGATGCGGCAGGCCGCGCAGAAGCTCGGGCTGTCTACCGAGCAGTATGAGACGTTCAAGCTGCAGGTCGCGGTCGCCAAGGCGCGCTGGGTCACCGTCCCGCGCCACCTCGAAGCGATGACCTGGGGTGCCGACGGCACCGTCCACGTGCTGCGCGACGTGATCATCCCGCCGGGCATGAAGGGCCTCGAGGTCGACATGCCCGACGGCAACACGACCCTGGCGATGTACTTGCCGGCCAAGTGCGGCAACCTGTCGTACGTGCACATCAAGCCGCCGGTGGTCGCCTATCCGAGCTCGCCGCACTACGTGGCGCACGCCCAGTCGTTCCCGCAGCCTCAGCCGCAGCAGGTCGCCTCGGTCGTCACCGGGACCGTCCCGGTCGCACCGCTGGCCGCGATCCCGCCGCCGCCGATCGTCGCCGCAGCGGCACACCACTTCAGCCTGCTGCCGCTCGCGGCGCTGCTCCCGTTCGTCATTCACGGCTCGAATAACGTGATTCCGGCGGCCCCTGGGGTAACCAGCATATCAGGTCCGGCAGCCCCGACATTCCCGCACACGTGCGGTTGTCCGCCGCCCCCGCCCTGTCCCTAGCGCCACCGACGGACCGGAGGCCGGGCACGAAAGGAGTCGTGAGCTAGCCATGAACCCACGGAATTCTCGTCGCGAAACCCTCAGACGCCCCTGCGCGAGCGTCTGATGCGGCGTGCGACCACGACGCCGAGTGCGCCGCCGGCGACGCCGCACAGCGTGTCGGTGATGTTCCACCCGAGCCCCTCCTTGGAGCCCAGCCAGTCCTGGGTGACCTCGATTGCGGCCGAGTACAAGCCGACCAGGATCGCAGCGCGCAGGACCGCCTGCGCGCTAGGCCCGAGCGCTTTGTCGGCGCTGAACCCGACCAACGCAAAGGCGGCGATGCTGTATGCTTTTCGGAGCACGATGTGGAACGAGAGTTCGGCCGGGGACGTAGCTTCGTACACAAGGTCGCTCGTCGCGGCCCAGAACAGCACTGCAGCGACGAGCAGCGCCGCCATTCTCCAGAACCACCTTTTCCAACTCGATTCCAGAGAATCGTCATGACCGCTCGCTCGACCCATCGAATCGCTGTCGTCGCCGTTGTCGCCGCCCTCCTGCTCGGCGCGATGCCCCTGCACGCGACAGCGCAAGAACCCGGACCGCTGAACTCGCCGACTCCGGTGGTTCCCCAATCGGCTCCGGTGCCGGCCTCCGCCGGTGGTCCGGCAACCGTGTCATCGGTCATCCATCCCGGCGATCAGCTCTCGATCTCGGTGTTCGAGCATCCGGACCTCACCCAGACCGCCGTCGTGCAGGCCGATGGGACGATTCAGTATCCGCTGGTCGGCCGCGTCCTGGTCGGCGGAATGGCCGTCGCCGAGGCGCGCGATTCTCTCGCTGCCTCGCTCAAGAAGTATCTCAAGCACCCGATCGTCTCGCTCTCGATGTTGCAGCAGGGGACGATCGGCGTGATGGTCTTGGGGAACGTCAAGGCGCCCGGCAAGTACCAGGTGCGCAGCGGCGCGCGCGTCGCCGACGCCATCGCCGCGGCGTCGGGCGTCATGACGACCGGCGAATACCCGATCGCCCGCGTCCAGCAGTCAGACGGCACGATGACGCCGGTGAACTTGCAGAAGCTGCTGCACGACGGCGACGCGACGCAGAACGTCGAGCTCGAAGACAACTCCATCATCTACGTGACCGGTGCCGAGACGATCCGCGTCCAGGTGCTCGGCGCGGTATCGCGTCCGGGCAACGTCGAGGTCAACCGGGGCGACCACCTCTCGATGGCCGTCGCCCGCGCCGGCGCCGAATCCGCGGCGCGCCCCGACCTCAACCGGGTCTTCATCACGCGCAAGGATCCCGTCACCGGACAGACGACGTCGTATAACGTGAACTTGTACCTGGCGCTCGAGAAGGGCGAAATGCAGTACGATCCGGTCCTCGTTCAGGATGATAAAATATTCGTTCCGGAGGCGCGCGGGATCAGCCCGGTGTCGATCGGCCTGCTCGGCATCCTCGGACGATTGCTCGGGTTCTAGGAAAGGATTCCGATGTACGAACCTGCGCGACTACCCGGTAACAGCATCCCGCTGGCGAGCTCGATCTCGCAGCAGCGTTCGAACGATATCGATCCGTTCGCCCTGTGGCAGAGCTTCGTCGGCACGCTTTCGCGCCGCCGCAACCTGTTCGCGTACATCGTGCTCGGGGTGATCGGCGCGGTCTTCATCGTCACGATCCTCACGCCCAAGAAGTACACGACCGACGTCAAGATGATCGCGGGCAACCCGGGTTCGGCCCCGCAACAGGCGCAGACTGGGCTGCCGGTCCTCAACGCGCTGATGATGGCCAACGCCGCGCAGTCGGCCGAGACGTATGCCGAGCTGATCAGCGAGACGCCGGTCGTACAGCACGTCATCGACGACCTCGGCCTCAAGACCAGCGTGCCGACGCTGCAGGCCGCCGTGCGCGTCAAGCCGGTCACCAACACCAACATCATCTCGTTGCAAGTGACCTGGAGCGACCCGGATACGTCGGCGAAAATTGCCAACGACTTCGCCACGGTATTCGTCGCTCGCGAATCACAACTGGTTTCCGGTCAGGCGACCGGCGCGCTCGACTTTCTCGCCAAGCAGATCCCGCAAGCGCAGCACAATCTGCAGCAAGCCGAGGCCGCGGTCGGCACGTACGAAACCGCGCACAAAATCGCCGACCTGCCGACCGAGACGACGATGGTGGTGACCTCGGCCTCCAACATCGATGCGAAGATCAATTCGACCCAGCTCGAGAAGGAGCAGGCGGACGCGTCGGTGGGCTCGCTCTCCACGCAGCTCGCTGGAATGAAGTCGACCACCGGCGGCGGTTCGAGCGTCGCGCAGAACCCGGTGCTGTTGCAACTGAACACGCAGCTCGCGCAGCTCCAGGGGCAGCTCTCCACCGCGCAGGCACAGTATACCGACTCGCACCCGATGGTGATCGGCCTCAAGCAGCAGCTCGCCGAAGTCAAGCGTCAGATCGCGGCCACGCCGCCGACGATCATTGCGACGACGAGCACGATCGCCAACCCGGTGTACCAGACGCTCTCGCAGCAGCTTGCGGCCGCACGCGCGTTGAGCGCCAGCGACGCGGCCCAGCTCACCGTCCTCGCGCGCCAGCGCAGCGACATCAACCCGCAGTTGGCCAAGCTGCCCGCGCAAACCGCGCGCTTGGCCGAGCTCAAGCGCACGGCGAAGCTCGACGAAGACGTCTACAACGCGCTGCAGCAGAAGTACAACGACGCGACGGTGTCGCGCGCGACGGGGATCAGCGATGTGACGGTCACCGCGCCGGCGTCGTCCGCGCTCGCGATCAAGACGCCGCACCTGCTCGTCAACCTGCTCGTCGCGGCATTGGTCGGGCTGTTGCTCGCGCTGGGCATCGTCTTCCTGATCGAATGGTTCGACGGCCGAATCCGCGACGAGCGCGACGTCGAGAACGACCTGCAGCTGCCGGTGCTCGCCTCGGTGCCGATGCTGCCCTCGGGCGACGGCGCGGCGGCGATCCCGGTCAACGTGCGCAACGCGGCGCTCGAGTCGTACTTCCAGCTCGTGCTCGCGATGCGCTACAGCACCGATCGTCCGTTGCGGACGGTCACCATCACCAGCCCGCTCAAGGGCGACGGCAAATCGACCGTCGCGATGAACGTCGCGGGCGCATTCGGCGAGATCGCCGTGTCGAGCATCGAGCGCGAGGCGCGCGTGCTGGTGATCGACGCCGACATGCGCCGGCCGTCGCTGCATCGCAAGTTCGAAGTCCCCAACGAGATCGGCTTGAGCGACATCCTGGTCGGACGCGCGTCGTTCGCTCAGGCGGTGCAGCGCACCGACCGCCCCGGCGTCGACGTGCTCACCAGCGGCACGCACTCGCCCAACCCGATCAAGCTGCTGCAGTCCAATCGCTTCGATGCGCTGCTGCGCGAGGCGCGCGAGCGTTACGTCACCGTGATCGTCGACGCGCCCGCGCTCGTCCCCGTGTTCGACGCGGCGATCGTTGCGGCGAAGACCGACGGCACCGTGCTGATCGTCTCGGCCGGCCAGACCGACATGCGCTCGACCCGCAAGGCGATTGCCCGGCTCGAAGCGGTCGGCGTCCACGATCTGATCGGCACCGTCGTGAACCGTTCGACCACCAAAGTCGACGATTACAGCGACTACTTCGCCTCCGGCATCCCCGCCCTCAAAGAGCTCCCCAACACCGCATAGCTGGTCGACGTCACCCTCGTTCGACGTCATGCCGGTTCGATGTCACGCTGAGCGAAGTCGAAGCGCGAACGATCGGCTAGGCGCCGCGCCAGCCGAGGGTTTTGGCGGCGAGCTCGACGCGGTTGCGGGCGCGGGTCTTGAGCATCATGCGTTTGATGTGGTCGTGGGCGGTCGACTCGGCGATGTCGAGCGCGTTGGCGATTTGGGGCGTGCCGAAGCCCTTGAGGACGAGCGAGAGCACCTCGAGCTCGCGCGAGCTCATGGCGAACTTCTCGGCCGCCAAGCGCAGCGGGTTGCGCGAGCGGTAGCGTTCGACCAGCACGCCGATCTTGGCGCCGCCCGTTCCCGTCAGCGGCGCGACGCGCACGACCATGAACGGGAGCGGCACCACCGTCTCCGGCATCCAAGTCGCGGGGTCGCCGGTCCAGGAGGCGGTGATCGCGCGGACCGCGTTTTCCACCACCGGCGGGAGACCATCGCCCGACAATTCGAGGATGCTCTGCAACACGTCGTTGGGATCGTCGTCCGGAATCCAGCGAGACTCGACCGTGAAATCGCGGCGCAGCACGTATTGCGCCGGCGAAGCGCGTTCGGCCGTGCGCTCCTGCGCGGTTTGCTCGCCTTCGAACGTCGAGAGCCGGCGCATCAGCTCTGACCCGGTGCGCAGGGTGGTTTCGAGCTCCTGTCGCTCCTCGGAGGTGAAGGCGCGAGGCCGGGCGACGATCGCCAGGCCGAAGATCGTACGGTCGACGCCGTAGACCGCCACCAAACCGCGCATCCCATTCAGCGCGATCATCGCGTCGGTGACGCGCGGGAGCGGCGCCTCCGAGCGCGACTGGAGGAGCCGCTCGGCCTGGAGCCATTCGGCCTGGCGCGCCGGGTTGGCGTGGTCGTCGCCCAGCACCATCTCGGTCTGGAGCCCGGATTGATCGTAGCGGCTGAACACGACGTAGGTCGCCTTGACCCGGGTGCGCAGCTCGGCCACGAAGGCGCGAGCGCGGTCGGCCTCGGGGACGGCGGTGATGACGGCGGCGGCCGGCGAGGTTCGTCGAGTGCGCACGATGCTGATCGTTTCCGTTCAGCTCGGAGGCCTCACGCCCCCTTGGAACCGCCAAAACCCGCTCCGATGTCCCCGCGGAGGCCTTTTAGCCCCAAGAACCCTCAAATATGGGGAGTGCATTCGGTCCCCGTTCAGGCGACAGTATGTATGCCGGGGTTAGCCCAAACGGCCCTTACCCAAAGGACTTGAGGAAAGCAGCACGATGCTGAACACGATTGTCGCCACCGCCACCACCCCGTCGCTCACGAAGCCGGTCCGCGTCCTCGTCATCGAGGGCCAAGCCCTCTTCGGCAAGGCGTTGTGCCAAGTGCTGGCGAGCGATAGCGACATTGAAGTCGTCGGCGATTCCGACTGCGTCGCGAACGCGCCGTTGCGCCGCCTCCGGCCCGACCTGATCGTCCTGGACCTAGACGGTCACAATCAGGAGTTCTCCGAGGCGATGCGGACCTGCCGCGAGCTCGCGCCCCAAGCGAAGGTCTGCGTGCTCTCGACGCACGTTCAACCCGAGGTGATGCAGCGCTGCCTGAGCGCCGGTGCGGACGGCTACGTCGTCAAGGACATCCTCCCGGCCGAGCTGATGCGCGCCGTCAAGAGCGTCGCGAGCGGTCATCCGTATGTCGACCCGCGCGTCGCCGGCGGCGTCCTCAAGCGCCGTTCGAACGGCTTCGGCCGCACCGCCCAGAACGAGCTCTCAGTCCGCGAAACCGAGATCATCCGCCTGATCGCCCGCGGGATGTCGAACAAAGAGATCAGCGCACAGCTCCACCTCTCCGAGAAGACGGTCAAGAACCACATCAGCCGCATCTTCGCGAAGCTCAACATCACCGCGCGGACCCAAGCCGCGGTGCACGCGATCAAAACCGGGCTCGCCTAGGCGGTCGCTCGAATCGGTGATGGGCTAAGAGACTGCCTGCCGGCTAGGACCCATGCCCTCGTTAGGACGGCGGCGGTAAGCGGTACGGAGAACTGTGGATTCCTACGTCGTAGAGCCGCAGTCACTCTTCATTCCCTACTTGAGTGACGTGCTGGCTGGTGCCGAGCTCCGGGTCGTGCGGGTCGCCCCGACGCTGGACGTCGACGATATCCGGGCCAGCCGGCCCGAGGCGCTGTTCGTCGACACCGATTTTCTCGACGTCGATCCCGCCGACGCGGTGAGCGCCATGCGCGCCGCCCTACCGCGGGCCTTCATCTGCGCCTACACCGATCGCCAGGGCGCTCGCGCCGATCGACTCCGGTTCGCCGGCGCCAATTGCGTGCTTTCCAAGCGCTCGGGCCCCGGGGAGATCACCGACGCGTTGCTCGCGGCGCGCAAACGCGGTTCGTTCACCGACCCGCGCTGCGACTGACCGCCAGCGGTTAGCGCGAGAGCTCGCGGACCGCGCTCTCGACGGCCTCGACCGGCGAATCCGCGTCCATCGGCGCACCGAAGCGAGCGCGAATCCGCCACTTCGATCCTCGGCGTTTGTAGGCGAAACCGACCGGGACGATCGCGACGTCGCGGGCGCCGTAGCGCTCGGCGAGCTGCACGACGCTGCGAAACCCGCCGGCGAACGGCAGCATTGCCCCGTCGTCTTGCGGCCGCGCGGCGACATGCGCGCGAGCCGGCTCGATGAGCGGATAGCCTTCGGGAAAAACGACGACGACGCGCTCGTCGCGCAGTAGCGCCGCCGCCTCGCGCAGCCCCGAACGCAGGTAACTCGCGACCTCGTCCGTTGAATAAGCCCCGCCGGCGGCGGCGGTTTGCGGTCGCAGGATGACCGGCCAGCCGGCCCACCGGCACGCACGCTCCATCCAACGGCGTTGGCGCGCGTCGACGGTCCAGTCCAAGCCGACGACGATGTGGATCGTCCGGCGGACGTAATGGATGAGCACCGCGCCGTCGAGGAGATGGTGCACGTGGCGCGACACGAGCAGAACCGCGCCGGTCGACGGCACGTGCTCGAGCCCTTCGATCTGGACCGACGCGGTCTGCGTTCGCAGCGACCACCACGCCAAGAGCCGTGGCCCGATCGCGCCGATCGGTGGGTAGCTCAACGAACGGCGGCCGGACGCAAGGCCGGCGCGGCCTGCAGGCACAGCACGGCCGGCACCAGGGCTAGCGCGATCGCGGCCAGCGCGGTCGGCCACATCCCGGCGGTAACCGCGAGCACCATCGACCAGCCTACGTTGATGGCGTACACGACGAACGGCAGCATAACCGACGGCGCCGGCGCGACGCGCTCGTTCCACAGCGCCCGGCCGACGGCGATGAACAGCAGCCCGGTCGCAAGCCAGCCGGCCAGGTTGCGCAACGGCATTCCGAAGTACGGCCCGGTCTCGTGCCAGATCCAGAAGTGAACGTACTGCATCTGCGGAGCCGCCATCGACGGGTCGAGGACCAGATCCCAAGCCGTGAGCAGCCATGTCCCGAGCAGAATCGCGGTAAGGGTCCGGTGCCGCCGCGCCCGCCGCGCGGCGAACGCGTCGGCCAGCACGAACGACGCAAAGCCCATGTAGAACCACGACAGCGGCACCGCGATGGGGACGCGCCCGAGAAGCTTGGGTCCCAGGAAGTTCGTGTACTCGTAACCGCCGAACGGCCAGCCGGTCTTGGTGCCGGTCAGCTCGGCCGTCGCCGACAGCACGGTCGCCGCGAGAAAGAACAGCAGGGTCCGGCGCGGGCCCAGTGCCGACCATCCATAGGCCAGCATGGCGAGCGCGCCCAGGAACATTGCGGTGCCGCCCGTCTTGTCGATCGCCAACGTGAAGAATGCCATCCCGCTCGCGCTGTGCGCCCACAGCTCGGGATGCGGTATCGCGACGAGGATTCCGAACAGGCCGAGCACCAGCGCGCACGCGTGCAGGCCGGTGAAGGCCCAAGCGATACGGCTCACCCGGCGGACTCCGTCACCAAGAGGCGACCGCGCCAGACGTGCCGCCTACGCAGCGCGCTGCGGATCAGCAGTGCAACGGCGGGCAGATCGGCGAGCGGCGAGAGCCAATAGGCGAACGGCGGACGGACGTAGGCGCGGCGCGTTCCGGCCAGCACGCCGATCCGGGTCAGGGTCAGCGCGACCGCAACCGCCGTCGCGGCGCGTCCGAACGGTACCCGCTCGCCCAATGCCAGCAGCAGGATCAGCGTCGGGAGCGGCAGCGCCTGGGCGAACAGCAGCTCGCCGAGCGCCAGCGCCAGACGCGCCGGCGGAACGAAGCCGTCGCGCAGCGTGAGCGAGCGGGGCCAGCCCACGGCGCATTCCCGCCACGACTCGTGCATCCGCACGACGGCGTCGCCTTCGTAGAAGCCGACGCGACCGCCGGCGGCGGCGAGGACACGCGCCGTCGTGACGTCCTCGCAGCGCGAGGCGCGCGCCGCGTGGAACGCAGCGCTCGCCAACAGCGCGCTGCGCCGCGCGACCATCACCTGTCCGTTGGCCTGAACCTTGGCCGGATCGCCGGTCGCGACGTTCGGCAGCCCTGCGCGGTAGACGAGGGTCGCGAGCAGCGCGGGGTGCAGCAGCGCGGTCGCGGCGTCGGGCAGCTCTTGACGCGTCGCGACGCTGAGCGCGGTCAGACCGTCTGTCTGCGCCCGAGCGACCGCGTCGCCGAGCAGCGCCGGGCCGACGCGGACGTCGGCGTCGACCGTTGCGATCCATGGCGCGGACGTGGCGTGCAGTCCGACCTGCAGGTTCCAGGCCTTGCCGTTCCAGCCGGGCGGCGACCGCGGCGCGGCCAGCAGGCGGACGCGCGGGTCGAGCCGCGCCGCCGCGTCGACGACGTCACGCGTGCGGTCGGATGAGCCCCCGTCGACCACGAGGATCTCACCGACCTCGGCACCGCACGCCGCCAGTGCGGCGAGCGCGCGGCCGACGCGCCGTTCTTCGTCGAGCGTCGGGACGATCGCCGCGATCGTTCCGGGCGCCGGTGCCGCGGCGCTCGCGAGCGGCGCGCCGCCCGCGGTCGCGACCATACGCGAAACCGCGTGCACGCCGGCCGCGGCTTCGAGGGCGGACAGGATGGCGAGCAGCACCGCATACCGGTGTAGCGCGTTGGAGTTCGATCTCCTATCGCCGTGCCGTCACTGCAACATCCACGATTCGGGCACCGGTCGCCGCCGGCCCCCGACGTAGAGGTAGCGGCCGTTGCGCGTGACGCGCGGCGGTGCGGTCAAGATCGCGTCGTCGCGCTCGAGCTCGAAGACCGGTTCGTCACGGGAGGAGAAGCGCAGCCGCCGACCGTGTCCGTCGAGGACGACGTCGCGCTGCGTCGCCTCGGCGACGTTGAGCTGCGTGAGCCGGACGGTTGCGAAACCGCCGTGCTGCTGCGGCGGAACGAGCGCCCAGCCGTGCAGCGACGAGAGGCTGTAATACGATCGCAGGATACCTGCGACGCGGATCGCGCTACCGGCGGACGGAATCGAAACCGTCAGCACGCACGGCTTTTCGGCCCACTCTAAAAGGTGCCGATGAAATACGCCTAGTCGCAAAGCTACACCCTTTCTTGCGACGAGTCGGGACGAATCGACTGTACGCCGTACGGTGCCCGCACTCCCGCTTGCTCAGTCGGCCGGCGGCTTGCGAAACGGGCGCGTTGTCGCAGACGGCGAAACGATGGCGGTCATGGCTGTCCAGACGGCGGAGCTGCGCGAAGCCCTCGAGCGCTGGTTCGGGTTTCCCACCTTCCGTCCGTCGCAAGAGGAGATCGTCCGCGACGTGCTGGCCGGTCGCGACGTGTTCGCGCTGCTGCCGACCGGCGGCGGCAAATCGCTGTGCTATCAGCTACCCGCGATCCTGACGTCCGGCCTGACGGTGGTCATCTCGCCGCTGATCGCACTGATGAAGGACCAGGTCGACGCGCTCGATACCGCCGGGATCCCCGCGACCGCTTTGAATTCGTCGCTCGCGTATCCGGAGCTGCGGCGGCGCCTCGACGGCCTCGAGCGCGACGAGTACAAGCTGCTCTACGTCGCGCCCGAGAGGCTCACGCTGCCGGGTTTCAGCGACGACCTCGAACGCTGGAACGTCGCGCGCTTCGTGGTCGACGAGGCGCACTGCATCAGCGAGTGGGGCCACGACTTCCGGCCTGAGTACCGGCGCATCGCACCGTTGCGCGAACGCTTCCCCGGCGTGCCGTTCTGCGCGTTCACCGCTACCGCGACGGCGCGCGTGCGCGACGACGTCGTCTCCCAGCTCGGCCTGCGCGCGCCGGCCGTGCACGTCGCGTCGTTCGACCGCGCGAACCTCACCTATCGCGTGCAGCACGCGACACGCACCGTCGACGGGTTGATCCGCTGGCTGCGCGCGCGGCCCGACGACGAGGCGGGGATCATCTACGCCGGCAGCCGCGCCAACGCCGACAAGCTGGCCGATGCGCTTGCCGGCGCGGGCATCCCGGCGCTGGCGTACCACGCCGGGCTCGACGCGGCGACTCGCTCCAAGCGCCAGGAAGCGTTCATCCGCGACGACGTTCGCGTGATGTGCGCGACGATCGCGTTCGGCATGGGGATCGACAAGTCCAACGTCCGGTTCGTCGTGCACTGGGACGTACCGCGCAGCCTCGAGGGCTACTATCAGGAAACCGGCCGGGCCGGGCGCGACGGCTTGCCCGCCGAGTGCGTGTGGTTCTTCGCCTACGGCGACATCGCGCGCATCGAACGCTTCGCCGAAGAGAAGCCGGAGGGCGAGCGCGCCGCGGCGCGCGCGCAACTCGAGCGCATCAAACGCTTCGCGTACTCCAACGGCTGCCGCCGGCGCGAGCTGCTGGCGTATTTCGGCGAGACGTATCCGCATGCGCAGTGCGGGAACTGCGACAACTGCCTGCAGCCCCGCGCCTCGATCGATGCGACCACCGATGCGCAAAAGCTGCTGTCGTGCGTCTACCGCGCATCGGCCCAGACGGGCTCCGGATTCGGCATCGCGCACGTGATCGACGTGCTGGTCGGCGCGAAGACCGACAAGATCGACCGCTGGTATCACGACCGCTTGTCGACCTACGGCATCGGTCGCGAGCGCAGCCGTTCGGTTTGGCGGAACCTCGCCGACGAGCTCATCCGGTTGGGTTTGATCGCGCAGGACCCCGCGCGGCACAATATCGTCTCGCTCACCGACGCGGGCCGCCGCGCCTTGGTCGAGCGCAGCGCGATCGTGGTGCGGGAGCCGGCTGCGCAGCCTTCGGTCACGCAGGCGGCTGGACGGCGCGGGCGCTCGGTTCCGTCGAGCGGGGCCGACGACGAAACTTACGACCGCGACTTGTTCGCGGTGTTGCGCGCGCTCCGGCGCGAGATCGCCGCCGAACGGGACGTGCCGCCCTACGTCGTGTTCAGCGATGCGGTGCTGCGGTCGATGGCGCGCGACGTACCGCGCAGTCCGGCGGAATTGCGCGCGATCAGCGGGATCGGCGAAAAGAAGCTGGCCGACTTCGGCGCGCGCTTCTTGGCGGCGATCGCCGCCCAGCGCGATTAAACGATTCTTACAGCCGACGCGGTCTCAGGATCAACACAGAACCGGATGACAGGATTCCGCACGAGATGAGTAGGTTGCCGAGTAGCTGGTCAGCGCTAGCGCTCGTCTTCGCTGTTGTTGCCGGCACGATCGGCCCCGCAGTTGCGCAGAGCTCCGATACGACCGGTATCATCCAGATCGTCGTGCACGCGTCCGACGGTACGACGCTGCTCGGGGACGCGCGCGTGTTCCTCATCGGCCCGACGGTGGCCAGCGCGCTCACCAACAAGAGCGGGATCGTCAAGTACACCGATGTTCCGAGCGGTCTGTATCGCGTGCGCGTCGGGAAGAGCGGCTACTCCGGGGTCACGTCGTCGCAGTTCGAGGTCCTCGGACAGAAGGAGGTCGACGTCAACGTCGACCTCGCCGCATCCAAGCCGCGCACCTCGGAAACCGCATCGACGGGCACCTCGACCAGCACGAGCTCGAACACCGACACGAGCGGGCTCAAGATCATCGGCACGGTGCGGGCGAAGGTGACCGTGACGACGACCGACGTCGATCAGGACAGTGCCGTGCGCCGTATCTCCGACTCGCTGCTCGACGCGCTCGGCACCGTCGGCGGCGTCGACGTGACGCAGAGCTCGAACGATCCCGACGCGCCGCAGACGATCTCGTTGCGCGGTCACGACGAGTCGCAGACCGCGATCACGCTCGACGGCATCCCGCTGGGCGCGCCCGGCTCGGCGGTCAACCTGCGCTCGGTCAACACCGACTTGTTCACCGGCGCGGGCGTCAGTTTCGGGGCCCAGGCCGGCGCGCTCGGCGGCTCGGTGAACTTCCGCACGCTGCAGCCCACGCAGACCTGGCAGTCGCAATTCGCGTCGTCGTACGGAACGTTCGACAAGTACAACTATCAGATCGGTGAGACCGGCTCGATCGGCAAGCTCGGGATCGCGATGCTGTACACCAAGCGCGCGGGAAACAACCCGCTGACGTTTCAGGACTATGAGGACGAGAGCGGCCTGACCTACGCCCACGGCGGCGAGAGCGCGAACATCGGCGACTACCTCAAACTGCGCTACGGCTTGACCGACCGTACGACGCTGATGTTCACTGCGTTGCAAAACAATCAGGCAATCTCGTCGCTGTGCACGTCGTTCGTCACACCGTTCCCCTGTGGAATCGGCCCCGACAACGGCAGCACCGGCAAGTTCCAGTTCATGTACGGCACCGTGCAATCGCTGATCGGCGACACCGCCGTGACGGTCACCACCTACGTGAACAGCAACACGTCGCTGAGCAACGATCTGGCGCGGCACCAGTTGGCCTGTCCCGGTTCGACGCCGCTCGCCCAAGTCTACGGCTGCCCGCCGTCGACCGAGTTTGCGATGCCCAATCCGTTCTCGACGCAGACCGGAACGCTGGTGCGCGGGATCGCTGCGGGCGCCACGCTCACGCGCGACAAGCACACGATCACGCTGTCGGGCTCGACCTATGCGTCGACCACCACGTTCACCCCGCTCGTCGGCGGCAGCATGTTCGTGGTGCCCGCCACCAATGCGGTCGCGTCACGTCAGGTGCAGCTGTCCGACTCGTTCAAGGTCAACGACCGGCTCGCACTCGGTCCCAACGTCTCGTACGCCGGGACGACCGGCGCCGGCGAATCGTTCCTCGGCGGGTTCAGCGCGAACTGGCGGCCGCAGAGCGCGGACACCTACAACGCTTCGGTGTCGCTGGGCAGCTCGCAGCCGGCCGCCGGGCTCATCCGCACGCTCAGCGACCCTTCGTCGGCGCGCGTGAACTGCGCGGCGGCAACGGCGCAGGTGAGCGGTCCGGGCGATCTGCCCGCGAAGCAGTCGGCCGCGAGCTACGACCTGTCGTGGACGCACCAGTGGGCGCACGGTCAGTTTTCGATCGACACGTATCGTCAGACGCAATCGAACCAGTTGTTCAACGCGTCGCTCACCGCCGACAGCCTCGGGATAGACCCGTCCAGCCCGTTCTACGGCGCATACGATCGAGCCGTCGTCGGATACTTCGGCGACGTGTGTCCCGGCGCCGGAGCCCCGAACATCTACGTCTCCGAACCGATCGGCGGCACGACTCGGCAATACCAAGGGTTCACCGCGCAAGCGAACATCGGGATCGGCAAGAACGTCGTCGTCATCCCGTCGTACACGACCAGCGGCGCCGACATCCTCTCGGCAGATCCGCGTTTCCTCGGGCTCGACAGCACGCTGATCCTGGGCAACCAGCTGCCGGGCCGTCCCGTGCACACCGGCAACCTCACCATCGACGCGCTGTACAGTCCGGCGAAGTTGGAGCTGCTCGCGAACGCGCACTACGTCGGGCCGAACAACAACCAGTACATCGCGCCGTACGTCCTGGTCAACTTGGGCGTCTCGCACCCGCTGGGGATCGGCCGCGTCACGGTGTTCGCGTCGAACCTGTTCAACACCGAGTCCGCGTTGTTCTCGACCGAGCTGTACGCGCAGCCGATCCCGCTCAGCGGCGGCGGCACCTTGCTGCAAGCCGCGCGCCCGAACGCGCCGCGCGCCTACACGGTGACGTACTCGTTCAACACCGGCGCGCGGCCCGGAGCGGGGTTTGCGCGCCCGTCGCGCAGCGCACAAGCCGCCACCGGGGCCGCTCAGACCGCACAGCAGCAGCGCGGCGGGCTGGGCTTCGGTCAGCTCAAATTCGTCCCGCCGCCGCCGGGGACCGATCCGCTCAGTGTCGCCACCGTCCGTCCTGAGTGCACGGTCGCGCTGCAGCCCGCGGCGCAAAAGGTGCTCGCCGAGCTCAAGGTCGCGGCCGACGCCTACGCCGGCGGGCAGCCGCTGCCCGAGATCGACGGCATCACGCTCACGCCGCACGGCGATCCCAAAGGGACCTGGTGGTTCGGTCTGGGCCCGAAGCTCCCCGAGGGTGTCACACGAGCGCGCCAGCAGAACGGCGGAAACGCCGGAAACAGCGCCGGGCCGCGCGGGCCGCGCGGCGGCCCCGGTGGTCCGGGCGGACCCGGCGGGCCACCGTCGGGCTTCCAGCCCGAGGTCAACGTGGCGCCGAATCCCAATGAGTCGCCGCGCCCGCAGTTCAGCCCGTCGCCGGAGCTGATCGCCGCGCTGCTGCCGCTGCGCGCCCTCTCGTCCTGCGCGTACGGCACGCTATACACGCCGGCCGAGGCCAAGGCCAAGGGTTACGACGTCGCCGCGGCGGCCGAAGCGGTCCCCGCCGCGTCGCCGGCGCCGGGAGCGACCGCTTCGCCCGCCCCGAGTCCGGCGCCCAGCACGTCGCCGCGGCCGGGCGGCGCCAGGCGGGGGGGATTCCCCAGCGTCCTCAACTACGCTCCCAACGTCGGTATCTTCGTGGTTCGTGCACCCGATCTGGGTACCGGCGGTGGGAGCGTGAAACAATAGATGGCGGCACCTCGCATCGTCGTGATCGACGACGAACGACACCTGCGCGAACTGCTCGAGCTCGGACTCGGCGAGGATGGGTTCGAGGTGCGCACGGCCCCCGACGGACGGACCGGGCTGCAGCTCGTGCGCGAGTTTCGTCCCGACGCGATCGTGCTCGACGTGATGCTGCCGTTCGTCGACGGCCTCGAACTGCTGCCGATGCTGCGCCGCATCACCGAGGCGCCGATCCTCATGCTCAGCGCCAAGGCCGACACCGACGACCGCATCAGCGGCCTGCGGCGCGGCGCCGACGACTACGTCTCCAAGCCGTTCGAGATGTCGGAGCTGGTGGCGCGGCTGCACTCGGCGTTGCGGCGACCCCGGCTCGAGCAGCCGTCGATCGTCTCCTACGCCGACCTGTCGATCGATCTCGACCGGCGCGACGTGAAGCGCGGCGATCGCCGGATCGATCTGTCGGCGCGCGAGTACGCGCTGCTGCTGACGTTCGTGCGCAACCCCGAGCGCGTGTTTACCCGCGACCAGCTGCTCGATCTCGTCTGGGGGACCGATCGCGACGTCGGGCCGGGCGCGGTCGAGACGTACGTCTCGTATCTGCGCGCCAAGATCGACGCCGGCTTCGATCCCAAGCTGATTCGCACGATCCGCGGCGCCGGCTACGCCCTCCGCGCACATTGATGTTCACCAAGTTCGCGCGGCGTCTCACGGGCTGGTACGTCGCGGCGGCGGTCACGCTGGTCGTGGTCGTGCTCGGCGGTTTCGCGGTGGTCGGTATCTACGTGTACGAGCACGTGATCCAGGACGGCATCGACGCCGATGCACGCGAGGCGCAGGCATTCGCCGTGCGTGCCGCGCTACGGCATGAGTCGTTCATCCAGTCGGCTCGGGAGATGGAGAGCCGGCTCAGCCGGCCCGGAATTCGTATCTTCGCCGTCGGGCGCCCACCGCATGATGCGATCCATCGGAACGGACCCAGCACGACCAGCGTGCCGATGCTGATCCGCCAAGCGCCGCCGCGTCCGCCGTCGGTCGACGATCGGTCATCCGTCGAGCACGGGCCGCCGCGGGGAACCGGGCCGAACGTACCGGTCATTATCGACGGCAGCGTGAGCTATGTGGACCCGCGCTCGATCCGTTTCCAGGGCAGTCGCATCGGATTCGCGTTGGGGACCGCGCTAGGCGCGCATTTCCAGCGCGTCGAGCTCGACAACGGCGAGTTGCGCATCTTGCCCGACCCCGACGCGACGCAGCGCGTCGCAGTCTGGCTGCTCATCGGTGTTTTACTGGTCGGCGCATTCGCGGGCGTGCTTGCCTGGCTGGCCGGGCGCTACATCACCACGCAGGTGCTGCGCCCGCTGGTCGAAGTGACGCACGCGCTGCAGCGTTTCGCGGCGCGCGATTTCACCCCGCAACCGATCGCCGTCGCCGGCAAGAGTGAGTTCGACGCCATCGCGCTGGCCTACAACGCGGCAGCGATGCAAGTCGCCAGCGCGTTCGCGGAACGCGCGCAGGCGGAGACGCAGATGCGCCAATTCGTTGCCGACGCCGGCCACGAGCTGCGCACCCCGCTGACGATCGTTCTAGGGTACATCGACCTGTTGCGCCGCAAGGCCGATGCGGGCGACGAGCGTTCGCGGCGGATCTTCTCGTCGATCTCCGTCGAAGGCGCGCGCATGCGGACGCTCATCGACAACCTCGTGCTGCTCGCCAAGATGGAGGGTGCGGACGTGCGCCCGCCCGAGCCGTTCGATTTGCGCGAGCTGATCGATGAGATCGTCGAAAGCCGCCGGCTCATCCACCCCGGCGTGCGCCTGAGCTGTGCCATCTCGGTCGACGCGCAAGTGGTCGGCGATCGGACCGAGATCTACGAAGCGATCGCAAACGTCGTCGACAACGCCTTCAAGTACGCGCCGGCCTCGCCGGTCCGCCTCGAGGCGAACGCGGCCGACGGTGGTGTCGAGGTGACGGTCAGCGACGAAGGGCCCGGCATCCATCCCGACGACCGCGAGGGAATCTTCGACCGGTTCTATCGCGGCGCGACGCGCGGTGAGGTGGAAGGTTCAGGGTTGGGCCTGGCGATCGCCAAGCGCGCCGTCGAACGCGCCGGCGGCGCGCTGACGATCGCGAACACCTCGCCCAAAGGCACGACGTTCGCGCTGCGCCTGCGCGCCGACCAAGTGCAGAAGCAACCCTTCCGCGAAAAAGTGTCACCCTGACGCGGCCAGCGTCACCATCTCGCGCATGCGCGGGTGGTCGCGCTCTTGGCCTTTCATCCACTCTTCGAGATCGGGGACGGGCGCGCCGGTGCGAAACAGCCAATAGTACGTGCTGAGATCGCCGAGGTAGACGAAGCGCTTCTTGGTGTCGCGCCGGATCGCGTCGTAGTCCGCGAACGACGTCTGATAGGCGTGAACCGAACCGAACTCGCGCTCGATCTCCAGCAGCGTGCGCGCGTTGCGAATCGTCCCTTCGATCTTCGAACGTGAACGGATGACGCCGTCGGCCTGCATCAGCCGGTCGATGTCGGCGTCGCCGTAACCGGCCACCCGATCGACGTCGAACCCGTCGAACGCCGTGACGTAGTCCTCCCAACGCGCGTCGATGAACGCCCACGACAAACCCGCCTGCATCACAGCGCGCGTGATGACGGCGAGGTGGTCGCTCAACGTCGGGTGCGCCACGACGCGCGGGATGCGGTCGGCGGGCGTCGGGCGCTTCGGGACGCGCACCGAGGGCGCCGACTTCTTCGTCTTGGCCTTGACGGCTTTCGGTTTCGGGATGGCTGTTCTCCAGTTCGGTCCGGCCGCGCAGGGGCCGGGCACCATGATACTCCATGTTCGTCCCGTGGCGAAGACATGGGTGCTCGTCGCGGCGATCCTGGGTTCGGCGATGACTTTCATCGACGGCAGCGCGGTGAACGTCGCGCTCCCGGTGATGCAGCGCGAGCTCGGTGCCGACGCGGCGCAGATGCAGTGGGTGGTCGAGGGCTACGCGCTGTTTCTCGCGGCGCTCATCCTGTTGGGTGGATCGCTGGGCGATCTCTACGGGCGCAAGCGAATGTTCCTGATCGGGGTCGTCGTGTTCACCGGGGCATCGGCCTTGTGCGCTGCCGCTCCCAACGTCTCGGTGCTGATTCTCGCGCGCTGCGTGCAAGGCGTCGGGGCGGCCTGCGCGATGCCCGAGTCGCTCGCGCTGCTCAGCGCGACGTTCACCGGCGCAGCGCGCGGACGCGCGATCGGCACTTGGTCGGGATTTGCGTCGATCACCGGCGCCGCGGGACCGGTGATCGGCGGCTATCTCGCGCAGCACGCTTCGTGGCGCTGGGTGTTTCTGATCAACATCCCGATCGCGTTGCTGGTGATCGCGATCTCGCTGCGCGGCGTTCCGGAAAGCCGCGACGAGGCGATGGCGCCGCAGCTCGACGTCCCGGGCGCGGCCCTCGCGACGCTCGGTCTAGGCGCGTTCACCTATGGCTTGATCCGTTCGCAGGGTTCCGTTCCCGACGCGCTCGCGGCGGGCGCGGTATTGGGCGGGATCCTGCTCTTGGCGATGTTCGTCGTCGTCGAACGCAGGTCGCCGTCACCGATGATGCCGCTCGACCTGTTTCGCTCACGCACGTTCTCGGCCGCGAACCTGTACACGCTGTTCCTCTACGCCGCGCTGGGCGGTTCGCTGTACTTCGTACCGTATCTGCTGATCGACGTCCAGGGTTACACGCCGACCGCCGCAGGCGCGTCGCTGTTGCCGTTCGTGTTGCTCATGTTCGTGCTGTCGCGCTGGTCCGGCGGTTTGGTGGCGCACATCGGCGCGCGCATCCCGCTCGTCGTCGGAGCGCTGTTGGCCGGCGCCGGTTTCATCGCGTTCGCCTTGCCGGGGATCGGCGGCTCGTACTGGACGACGTACTTCCCGGCGGCGATCGTGCTCGGGCTGGGCGGTGCGTGCTTCGTCGCGCCGCTCACCACCATCGTCTTCGACGCGGTCGACACCGAGAAGAGCGGCGTCGCATCAGGCGTGAACAATGCGGTCGCGCGTATGGCGGGGCTGATCGCGGTCGCGCTTTTCGGCATCATCTTGGCCGGCGTGTTCGACGCGGGCTTCGAAACGCGCGTCGGGCGGCACCATCTCAGCCCGCAGACGATGCGCATCGTCAAGAACGACCGGGCCAGGCTCTATGCCGGCACGGTCCCGGCGGATATTCCGGCCACCGATCGCGACGCCGTCGCGACCGCGATCCACGAAGGCTATCTCGCCGGCGTGCGCGCGGTGATGGCTGCGTCGGCGATCGTGTGTGTCCTGGCCGCGCTGGTGGCGCTGGTCGCCATCGACGGGCGACCACGCTCGGCCAAGGCGCGAACGTGAGTCAAGCGCGGCGAACGTTGCGCCGCTCATAGAGGTGAGCGTGGCCGCGATCAACGCGTCGCCGAACGGAACGTGCGCGTCGAAGGACGTGATGCCCCACGAGATGGATACCGCGGTCCGCATGTCGCCGGCCAACGCCCGGCCAACGCCGGCGAACTCGAGGCGATCAATCCGGCGACCCAGCCGTCGAACGGCCGGCGGCCCAGCGAGGCGCGCACCAACGCCGCGAGCCCCGCCAGGAGCACGAGCAAGCCCAACTGGAGGAACATCGAAAGGTACCCGACGAGGAGCCCGCCGAGAGGAGCCATCGTCCTCTCTATCGGCGCGCAAGGAGTTGAGCCATCAGCATCGTCGGATCACGTCTGGCCGGTCGCGTCGCGCTCGTGACCGGCGCCGCAAGCGGAATCGGACGCGCCACCGTGCAGCGGTTCGCCGCCGAAGGCGCGCAGGTCGTCGCGCTGGACGTGCGTGAGCCCGATACGCCGGCCGGCGGCCTCGCGATCGCGTGCGACGTCGCCGACGCCGCCGGGGTCGAGCGTGCCGTCGCACGCGCGAAGGAACGTTTCGGCGCGCTCCACGTGCTGGCGCATTTCGCCGGTATCACCCGTGACGCGCTCGCCTCCAAGATGACGCTCGAGCAATGGGACGCCGTCATCCGCGTCAACCTGACCGGCACGTTCATCGTCGCGCAAGCGGTCGCACACGCGATGGAAGACGGCGGAGCGATCGTGCTCACCTCGTCGCGTTCGTACTTGGGCAACATCGGTCAGGCCAACTACGCGGCATCCAAGGGCGGCGTGGTTTCGCTGACGCGCACGCTTGCGCTCGAATTGGGCAAGCGCGGTATTCGCGTGAACGCGCTCGCACCGGGATTCATCGAGACGCCGATGACCGACGCCATCCCCGACCGCGTGCGCGAGAAGGCCGCCGCGTCGATCCCGCTGGGCCGCATCGGTCAGCCCGAGGAAGTCGCCGCCGTCACGCTCTTCCTGGCCAGCGACGACGCGAGCTACATCACCGGACAGACGTTGATGATCGACGGCGGCCGCACGATCGGGCTCGCGTCAGCCTAGAAGCGCGCGGGCGACCTACGGCTGAGGTCGCGGCTGCGGCGGGATCCCGCTCGCGGTCTTGGTGACGACCGGGACGTACACCGTGCCGACGCCGGCCGTGTCGCTGAACGCGACGGTGCAGGCCGTCCCGCTCGCCGCCGCCACCGTGAACGTCGTCTGCGCGGCGCCACCCGTCACGGGCGTGACCGAGCACGTCCCGCTGCTGCCCGGCACGACGCTCGCGGTGAAGCTGCCGGCGTAGGCGTACTCGGCGATCTTCACGGTCACCGGCTGGCCGTGCAGCGTGTACGCGTACGACGGGTCGGCTGCGATGAGATCGTCGGGATACGCGTGCGCAAAGGCGTCGCCGTCGCGGAACGCCCACAGCGAGCGGTCTTGGCCGAGGGTGACGGCCACGAACCCGCTGGTCGCGCTCGACCCGTTGGCGAGCGCGTAGCTGCTGACGGCGCCGTCGCTGATGCGCACGGCGGTCAGTGCATTCGTTCCGTTCGCGATCCACACCCGGCCGTCGTGCGGGTCGTACACCATGCTGTCGCTGGTGCTCGCGCACGGCGCGTAGGTCGAGAACACCGTCTCGTTCGGCGAGCTCGCGTTCACGCGCACCAGGTACGCGCCGCCGCCCGGATGCGTGTCCACGGCTCCGCACAGCGAGAAGTACACGTCGCCGTTCGTTCCGGCGCTGACTTCTTCGGGAGTCGCGGCGGACGCGACCGCCGGCAGCCGGTAATCGGTGGTTCCCGAGCCGCCCGCGGTGAAGAACGAGAGATACTTCGGCGTCGTGTTCGTCTCGCCGAACCACAGGTTCGTGCCGTCGCTGGTCAGATGGTGCCGCGAGACGCCGCACGGCGAGCTGCCCGGGTCGCCGAAATAGCCGACTGGAGACGTGCCCTCGGCCTGAACGACGTAGACGGCGTCAGCGCAGGTCGAGGCGATCGATGCGGATCCGCCCAGAAAGATCACTTGCTGTGCCGCGTAGTACGTGATCTCGCCGGGGGCGAGCGACTCGCCCGGCGGCAACGGCACGGTGAACAGGTACGCGGAGCCCGCATCGAACTGCGCGCCGTAGCCCGCATCATCGTCGAACACGACGCCGTCATAGCTCGGATTCGGCGCCAGGCCGTACACGTGCGGGACACCAGTTATGTACGCCGTCGCACCGTTGCCGCTGATGCGCTGGATCACGCCCGTTCCCGCGTCGGAAACCCAAACGCTGGGCGACGACGCCGCGGCACCGCCGACGGTCCCCATCGTCTGCGCGAGCGGCACCCCCTTCCACGGCGGTGATTTGGGCGGCGCGGACAATGGGTGCAACGAGTTGACCCCGTCCGCGCGGTTCGCGGGGAGCAACCCCGATGCGCTGCGGGTCCCGCCGCAACCCGCCAGCAGCGCGGCGAACACGACAACGGAAAACGTCCGAACAGCAGTACGCACGCACATGTGGGAGGGCTACGACGAGGTTCGCACCGGCACCCGTTCACTTTCGCGCCGCACCTTCAGCAATTTCGTACCGTATCGTACCGAACGCCACGCCGCGCCCGCGACGGGCTCGCGGGCCAGCTCCAAGAGCTCGGAGCGAGGATTCGTCTTTAGACTGAATGCCGGGACGACCGCCAGCGTCCGACGCGCGAGTACGTCGCAGAGCTGCGCGACCAGGTCGAGCCGTTCGGCCGCTACGCGCGGGCGAAAGACACGGTACGGCGTGGACTCGCCGCGCGCGAACAGCGCGATGTCATCAACGTCGACCATCTCCGTCCCTGTTCCCCGCTGGCACGTCCCCGCGGCTGGCGCGATGTCGCCGACGACGTGCGAGAGCGCGCAGTCACGCTCCAAGCGCGGACCGGGCGGCCGGTGGTCGTCTTTGACGCCGGCGGCGGTTGGACGCCGGACGAGTTCGACACCAGCGCTCGACCCGACGTCAGCTGGCTGGTCGACCGCATCGTCGAGTCGCTTCCATTCTGCACACGCTTGATTATCGAGCCGGGACAAGCGGTTTGCACACCGGCGGAGGCGCTGATCGCAACGGTGCTCGAAGTGCGAGAACGAGGTGCGCGTCGCGAATTCGTCATCGACGCGGGCTACCCGGATTGGCCGCAGATGCATAGCTATCCGCATCGCTTCTTCGCGGAAACGGACGGTCGATGGCAGCCCGTCAGGAGCGGACCCGATCGTCTGCTCGCGCGGACGTGCTTGGAGTACGACCTCATCACCGGCCTGCGTGTCCCGGACGTCGTGCGGGTGGGGGATCGCATGCTGATCACCGACACGGGATCGTACGACCATTCGATGGCGTTCGACTTTGCGCGCGGTGGCGCGTCCGAATCCATAAGCAAGCAGGCCCAAGGCCGGGTTTTTTGAATAACCGCTTCGGGCATCTGCTACAGCCGTGACGACAACGATCGCCGACACGACGTACGTTCTGCCGATTCGCCGTCTCACGATCGGCACCGACGACGACTTGCCGGAATATCTCCAGTCGCTCGCACGACTGATGCCTGTAGTGGTGGCTGACGGCTCACCTCCGGCCGTCTTCGCGCACCACGCGGCGGCGTGGCCGGCCGCCGTCCGCCATATTGCGATCGACGAGGATCGCCGGAGCGACCTCAACGGCAAGGTCGCCGGCGTGGTGACCGCGCTGCGCCGCGTTCATACGCCCAAAGCGGTGATCGCCGACGACGACGTGCGCTACGATCCGTTCGTCCTGCGCCGCCTGTGCGCATTGCTCGACGACGCCGACATCGTTCTTCCGCAGAACGTATTCCATCCAGCGCCTTGGCACGCCGTTCTCGATACCGCCCGGACGTTGATCGCACGGGCCACCGGCGGCGATTGGCCGGGGACCCTCGGCATTCGCATGGAGGTCTACGCGCGAGCCGGCTCCTATGACGGCAACGTGCTCTTCGAGAACCTCGAGCTCGTGCGGACGCTGCGCGCAACCGGTGGCCGCGAGCGCCGCGCCGACGATATGTTCGTCGCGCGTCGGCCCTGCTCGCCGCGACGCTTTTTCGACCAGCGCCTGCGCCACGCATACGACGAGCTCGGCCGGCCGGCGCGGCTGGTCGCGCAGTTGGCGATCGTTCCCGTGTTGGCGTTGGGCATGCGGCGCTTCGGTGTGCGCGCGCTCGCCGCGTCCGCGCTCGGCGCCGTCGCGCTGGCTGAGGCCGGACGCCGTCGCGGCGGAGGTGCGAGCGTCTTCCCGTTCGCCGCATCCCTGTGCGCGCCGGTCTGGCTGATCGAACGTGCCGCGACGTCCTGGATCGCGCTCGGACTGCGCCTCGCGCGCGGCGGGGTGCGCTATTCCAACGGAACGTTGCGGGTCGCCGCCAACTCCGAAGGCACGCTGCGGGCGAGGCATGCAGCCGGCGTTGCGCTCGCGGCCGCCGAGGTACGGCGATGAGCGATCCGGCAGTCGCGCTCGAGTATCTCGAGCATGCGTGGCTCAACCCGTTCGACAGCGACTTCGCACGAGCGCACTCCTCGTATCACGGTGTGAACGGCGGCGAGCTGGTGAGGCTGCTGGAAACCGCCTCGCCGACGCCGTTTGCGCGCATCGCGAACGAGACGTTTCGCAGCTTCGTCCTCGACGACGCATTCTCGTGTCTGGGCGCGAAGTCGTCGATTCGCCGCAACATGTACCGCCTGGGCGCGTACGGGCGCTTCGACGATCCGGACGCGTCCGAAGGGCTCGCCCGCGACCTCTACGCGTTCGCCGCGGAACGGCGCGGCTTCGAGAGCGACTTCACCACGTTCGTCGCCGTCTTCCGCGAGCACGAGCGTGCGGGTGAAGAGGCGTTCGAGCACGCGCTCTGGTCGCAACTCCAGCGGCTGCACGACCTCGACGCCCGGTACCATCCCTGGGACTGGCGGGTGAGCGACGATCCGCAGGATCCCTGCTTCTCGTTCAGCGTCGCGGGCAACGCGTTCTTCATCGTGGGCATGCATCCCGACGCGTCGCGGGCGGCGCGGCGGTTCGCGTGGCCGGCGCTGATCTTCAACTCCCACGAGCAGTTCGAGCACCTGCGCGAGGACGGCCGGTACGGCGGCCTCCAGCGCCAGATCCGCGCTCGCGAGATGCAACTCGACGGCGAGCTCAACCCGAACCTGGCCGACTACGGCCGGCATTCTGAGGCGCGCCAGTACTCCGGGCGCGCGACGGGGGACGGATGGCGCTGTCCGTTTCGCGTCCGGCGATAGCCGAGATCCCGCCGCGGAGCGGGACGGCGTTCATCCTCGAACGGGGCGCGCTGCTGACCGTCGTCGACCCTGAAGGGGAGCAGGTCGCGGACCTCGTCGCCGTGGTCGCCGGCGACGTTCGCGAGCATCTCTCGAACGGACGGACCTTCGACTACGAGGAAACGATCGCGCTGACCGCCGGCAACCGGCTCTGGTCGAACCGCTCGCGTCCGCTGCTGACGATCGTGCGGGACGACGTCGGCACCCACGACTTCCTGCTCACGCCGTGCAGCCGGGACACCTGGCGGATCTGCTACGGTGGGAACCACGACGATGTGCCCGGTTGTTTCGGCAACCTGGCGACCGCGCTCGCCCCGTTCGGGGTCGAGCGCGACGCGATCCCGACCACCTTCAACGCGTTCATGCGCGTCGATGTCGGCGACGACGGCGGCTGGCCGTGCGACGGCCGCGCTCGCGCCCCGGCGACAGGCTCACCGTGCGGGCGGAGGAACGGCTGATCGTGGGGTTGACTGCCTGCTCGGCAGCAGCATCGTGCAACGGCCGTTTCAAGCCGATCCACTATGCGATCGAAAGGCCCGAGCGACCGAGGCTGCGTTGACGCTCTCTTCGGCCCATGGTATGCTTCGGAGGTTCCGGCCGAACCCGCCGTGGTGCGGCCGCTTTCGTGTGCGTTCCGGAGAACCGAGTGCCGACGATTTCCCAGTTGGTCCGTAAGGGCCGCGAGAAGCAACAGAAAAAGGTGAAGACCCCGGCGTTCCGCGTCGTTTCGACGGGACCAAAGCCGGGCCACCCCGATCTGCCCAACCGTACCTTCGAGGTTCCCGGGAACCCCCAGCGTCGCGGCGTGTGCACTCAGGTCAAGACGATCACTCCGAAGAAGCCGAACTCGGCGCT
>PMOS01000037.1 GCA_003161435.1 Vulcanimicrobiota bacterium | reverse complement strand
CAAATCTCCCGCGCCGTTTCCAACGCTTCCAGAGCCGCGAGCAAAGCCGGGTCGTATGACGCCATCGTTCCCTCCCCCCGACGAAACGGTCAGCTAGGCTCGGGAGCCGCTAGAGCGTTCACTCGCTCGAACCCCGGACGCGCGCTCCCTTTGGCTGCCGAGTAAGCCGGTCCTTTCGTTTCGGCGATCCGCTACGACGCCTTCCAGAACGCGGGCTCGATACCCAGCTCGTACATGGACTGAACGAGGCAACGCACGTTGTGCGCGAGCACCTTGCAGAGCACTTCGTTCAACGGTGCGGCAGCCGTCTTCGATCGGATGCGCGTCCCGAACTTGGCCTTAATCATGCTGAACGTCGTTTCGACGTTGGACCGCTTGTGGGCGAAGGTGAAGCTGGACGGATACCGCTGCGATCGGTGCGAGCACGAATGGCTCCCGCGAGACAAGGGCCAGGACCCGTTGGTCTGCCGAAGTGTAAGAGTCGGTATTGGAACACGCCGCGTAGGAAGAAGTAACCCTCCTACTTTTTGAGCCCCGACCGGGGGCGACGCGACGTGAGCTCACCGAATGAAAGCAATTCGGCCGTACTCTGTACGGCCGCCACCGGTGCTATCGGCGCGTCTGCGTGTGCCAGTAGCAGGCGCTTAGCGAAGGCTACGCTTATCCGAGTATCCGCCGCAAACCGAAGTATGTCAATCGGTGACCCGTAACTAAGCTCGGCCATTTTCCGAAGCGCACGAGGCCGCTCAGCCGGAATGTCGAGTTCGGCGGGTTCGCGTAGCCTCCATCCTCGTGTGCTAATCTGCGTAAATAAGCCGTAGTATTGCGTCTTGTTGATGATATCGAGCTGATACGCGCGAACGACAAGCGCCGCTATTGAAACACCCCAGCGTCTTTTCAGAGTGGCGATTCCTGCGAGGTTTATCGGACGACGCATCTCGCGAATCATCGCGGCGCGAGGCAAGAGAAACGCTCCGGCAAATCTATTGCAGGCGTCTTCCTTATCTCGCCCCGATGCTCGGTGATCGTAGATCATCTCGGCGAGTTCATGCGTTGCAGTGAGCCTTTGCCGATCACCCGGAACGCCAATTGGCAGCGTAATAACTGGCCGGAGCCCAACACTATACGAGGCCCAACCTGAGAAGCCGTCGCGTTTCTGTAGCACAATCGGCAAAGCCTGAACGACCACGCCAGCGCGCTCCAGTGCGTGTAGCAGGCGCGCCACGGGAACGTCCGGCGCTATACCCAGTTCGGAGCGAACCGACAGAGCGGCGTCCTCGGGGTCGCCGGAGACGCGAGAAAGCGTGAAGGGAATTGAATCGAACCGCTGCTCGACCGCTTCGAATACCTCATATACAAGGCGTGCGCCTTGATACGCTTGATTGCGTTCCTTCGCGGTCATGTCGCCTCGCGCTCGAAACTGCAAGGTCCCGAGGGCGAAGTGCTCGGTGATCGGGCGCTCGAAAAAACTTGGCGGAAGGTCTACAGTCGAGCAAAGCCGATCCACAAATTCTTCCGAGGGCTCTAGACGGCCCACCTCATACGACGCCAACACGCCGCGTGTGACCTCTAAGGCGTCAGCAAACTCAATCTGAGTTCGTAGCGCGAGCTCGCGCGCCTGAACGATGCGTTCGCCGTAGATCATTGAGCGTCGGCAGCATTGTCCGCAGCCGGCTTCCGCTTCGGCTTAACCTCAAGATCATCGTGCCCCGCGCCCTTAGTCGCCGCGGCGACCAGCGGCTTCGGCAGCGGCACGATCCAGTGCGTCTCGACCGAAGCCCTTGTCGTACCGCCCTGCTTCGGGAGTGCGAGTAGAATGTTCGAAAGCCGGTGCTTCGCGTTCGGGATCCATAGCGCCAAAAGGTTGCCGCCGCTTACTGTTTGCAGATCGCGCTCCTCGAACGGGAGGTAAAACTGCTCCTGGCCCTCCTGGCGGTAGTAGCCTTGCGTTTTGTCGGAGCGACCGGCAGGGGGCACTTCCCGGCCTTCCGCGCCGTCGGACTTGCGGATGCGGATTTCGTAACCGCGGTAGTTCAGTTGTAGCCCTAAGTTGGGCAGCGGCCGCAGGCCGAGGTCGCCATCAACGTCCTCCTCGTTGGCCGCGGTAAGGCCAAGGTTGGCGAGATACGTCTGGATGCGGTAACGAACGTGCATCGGATAATAGGTCGGATTGAACGGGTTCCTCTTCTTCCGGGCAAAGAAGTGGGCGGCGTCCACCGTGCCAGCTTCTATTGCATCCCAGAGCAAAGGGCATATTGGCTCTAAGTCGGCGAGAACCGCGTCGCTACTGGGTAGCCAAACAATACCGCTCACAATGTGAGCAGCTTTTTCCGAGCGAGGGACACCTCCCTGGGCGTGCCGGCCCGGGATTGTAAAGATTCCCTACGGATCGCGCCGCGTCTTTTGAAGCGGTTCTGACCAGGCGGCGGCCGGTTCGGCGACGGCGCGGTTGACGACGTGCGAGCAACGGCTATCGTGTAAGGCATGGAAAGAACATCATGAGATACCGCGCCGGCGATCGCGTCCTCTACATGGGCCACGTCTACTACATCACGCAGGGGCCAATAATGAGCACCCAGGGCTCAATTTACTCCCTGTCGATTGTCCCTCCCGACATTGACGGTGTCCTTGAAAGCGAGCTACAACCCGCGCCTCCCGAACCGAAGCCATCTGACGGGTGAACTTAGGGGGGCGGCGTTGCTCCATCGCGTCAAGTCGCCGCTCAGCCAGTGCGAGGGGTCATCAAACCAGGCGCCGTCGCCCAAAGTAACTGACGGTCGTTGGAACCGAGTAACCCGCACCGCCATGGAGGAGCGCGGTGCGCCGCTCCCGCAGCAAAGTCACCGGACCAGCGATTCTTACACGCGCTACTGGGGTGATGCCAGGTGACCAGAACCATCGCCATTGTCGTCGCGGTCTTGACCGTCGTCGGCATCGTCGGCGCTGGTGCTGCGTTCGTCGTTCGTAAGCACGATCAGGACGTCGCTGCGGCGCGGCAAGCTCGCATTGCCGCCGCCCAGGCGGCGGCCCAAGCGCGGGCGACCGAGGAGTACCGCCGCCTGGCTGATATTCAATCGCGTTCTGATTCGGCTCTAAACGAACTGAATGAATTGGAAAGTGAGTACGACTCCCAGTATAACGAAGGCGCTAAGGCGAGCCAGAAGCGACATGACCTCGTCGATTCGCAGCCATACGACGTCGCGGACGGCCTAGGATATATCACGCAGGAGAAGTCAGACGTCGAATCTCTCCAATCGGTAACCGCGCAGAAGGCTGAGTCCGCTCGTTCCGCAGCGGCCGCTTTTGCTGAAGCATACGGAGACAGCAGTACATCCGCCATCATAAATGACGTGTCCGTTGCGGCGGAGTCAGAGGCAACTGGTCTGAGCGATTGGGAACGCGCGGCTCAAGCTATCTTCGATTCATTCAGCGCACGCGCAAATGGCCGCTACTACTACGAGAACGAGGATATTGGGGGGCTTTACAGGTCCTCTGACGACGAAGCGGCACGCTCGCGCGAACGCTGGGCTACGGTCAACGCTCGACTCGAGACGCTCCGTAATCGCCTTGACCGCGACGTGCGCGAAGCCCGCAGCAAGAGCGGCGGAGACTCGGACGCGGGTCTCCGCCGCTCGCCCTCGCCGCCCGCCTTCGCTATACCGACTCCACCGGCTATATCAATTTAGGGTCGGTCCCGATTCGCCGCAGTCAAGCGCCGCAGGTTCATCATAGGTGTGTTGGTCTCAGTGAGCGTGAAGGGCTTTCGAAGACGACGAGGCGGGCGGCTATCTCGACTTTATGTGCAGCCGCGCGATTTCTTGTGCAGAACGCCTTAATTGTGCAAAGCCGTTTCAGATACTTGAAACGAGTGTTACAAGTATGGTAGAGTGCCTTTATGGCGCGGACCGTGGACGATCAGCGGCGCGTGGAGTTGTTGGAGCGCATCGTGGACTACGTGATGGAAAACGGCTTGTCCGATCTTTCACTGCGCCCGCTCGCGGAAGCGGTCGAGACGAGTCCGCGCGTGCTGCTGTACTACTTCGGCTCGAAGGAACAGCTCCTCGCCGAGGTGCTGATTGCGGCCGGCGCGCGGCAGCGCACGATCTTTGACGGCCTGCCGCGGAACGCCACGTCGTATCGCGAGACGGTGAGCGCGGCTTGGCGCGCGATGAGCGCGCCGGAACATGAGGCCGTGTTCCGTTTGTTCTTCGAAGTCTACGGGCTCTCGCTGCAGGATCCCAAGCGGTTCCCCGGCTTTCTGCAGCGCGCCGTCGACGTTTGGCTCGATTACCTGGAGCCGAGCGCACTGCGTGACGGCCATTCGAAGGCCGATGCACGCGCCATCGCAACCGTCATCCTGGCCGGCTACCGCGGTTTCCTACTCGACTTGTGCACGACTCGAGACCGGCGGCGGATCGATCGCGCGGTCGACATTTGGATCGCCGCTCTCGACGGCATCCCAGCACCGAAGGAACTCTCCCGTGGAAAACGCACCTGATCGCGCGCCGCGCAAGGCGGCAGTCGTCTTCGTCTTCGTCACCGTCGCGCTCGACATGATCGCGCTGGGGGTGATCGCGCCGGTGTTCGTGCCGCTGGTCGAAGGCTTCATGCACGAGAACATCGTCGCCGCGGCGGGCGTCGTCGGCGTTTTCGGAACGGTGTTCGCGCTGATGCAGTTCGTCTGGGCGCCCGTCATGGGCGTGCTGTCCGACCGCTATGGGCGCCGCCCGATTATCGTGCTCTCGAATCTCGGGATGGCGGTCGACTATGCGGTGATGGCGCTCGCGCCGAACCTCATCTGGCTGCTCCTGGGTCGGGTCGTCTCGGGGATCACCTCGGCCAACGCTACTGCGGCGAGCGCGTACATCGCCGACGTGACGCCGGCCGAGAAGCGCGCGGGCGCGTTCGGTATGATCGGCGCCGCCTTCGGCTTGGGCTTCGTGCTCGGGCCCGCGATCGGCGGCTTGTGCGGGCAAGTCGATCCGCGCCTGCCGTTCTGGGTCGCCGGCGGCCTCAGCTTGCTCAACGGCATCTACGGCGCGCTCGTCGTGCCCGAGTCGCTTGCACCCGAGCACCGCGCGATGCGTTTCTTGTGGTCGAAGGCGAACCCCGTCGGCGCGCTGCGGCTGCTGCAGCGTCACCGCGAGCTCATGTCGTTGGGCGTGCTCACCTTCGCCAGTAATCTGGCGGGGATCGCGATGCAGTCGACGTGGGTGCTCTACGTCACGGCGCGCTACGGCTGGGGACCGGGTGCGACCGGCGTTTCGTTGGCGTTCATCGGGATTTGCTCGTCGGCCGCGCAGATCGGGGTGATCGGCCGCTGCGTGAAGCGCTACGGCGAACGCAACGCGCTCTTGGCCGGCATCGGCTTCGGCGTGCTGGGCCTGTTGATCTTCGGTCTGGCGGGGAACGGCTGGTGGTTCTGCGTTGGGATCGTCCCGCTCTGCCTGTGGGGACTCGCGCCGGCCGCGGCGCAGGCGATGATGTCGCGCCGCGTCTCGCCGCGCGAACAGGGCGAGCTACAGGGTGCGATCGGCTCGATCCGTGGGCTGTCCGCGCTCTTCGGCCCCGTGTTGTTCACGACGGCGTTCGCGATCGGTTTCGCGCACGCGGTACCGGGCTTGAATTGGTACGTCGCGGCCGTGTGCTTGTGCGCCGCGGCGCTCCCCGTGTTGCGCGCCGCACCGTCCCACAGTGACGAGCACGGCTCGCCTGAAGCAACGGATCCAAGCATGACGTTCGTCCAGGAGATGGAGGAAACCGTCGTATGATCGAACCGACGCGCATCTAGCAGGTGCGCCGTCGCCATCCTTCGACGGGCTCAGGGTGACAGGTGTTTTGGCTCGCGATGTGGTCGCCTCGAACGGTTACAACTTCGAGGCTGCGGCGGCGTCGACGAGCCAGCGCAGGTTGCCGCTGGTGGGGTGGATGAGCTGGGCCGGGTAGATGTCGGGTTCGTGCGGGCCTTCGAGCACGGCGCGGAGCGCGTCGGATTTTTCGGCGCCGCCGGCGGTGATCATCACCGCGTACGCGGCGTTGATCGTGCGCGGCGTGAGCGTGATCCGCCAGCGATCGAACTTCGGCACGTAGTGTGCGATGCAGTGCCGCAGCGGATCGATCGATCCGGTCGTGCCGGGAAAGAGCGAAGCCGTGTGTCCGTCTGGTCCCATGCCGAGTTGGATCAAGTCCAGCCGCGGCTGAATGGCCAATCGGCCTCGCGACGTGTCGCCGAGCTCGCGCTGCAGGACCGCGTCGTAGTCGGCGGCGGCGGCGCTCGGGTCGTCCTCGCCGCGCATGCGGTGCACGCGGGTCGCCGGGATGCCGAGCGGATCGAGCAGCGTGAGGCGGTTCATCTTGTAGTTCGACTCGTCGTCGTCCGGCGGAACGCAGCGCTCGTCACCGAACCAGAAGACGACGCGCGACCAGTCGACGGCGCTGCGGCGCGGCGCGGCGGTAAGCAGCGCGTTCACGGCCCGCGGCGTCGAGCCACCGGCGAGCGCGATGTGCGCGACGTCGTGCTGCGCAAGTGCCGCGACGAGTACCTCGACCACGTGATCCGCCGCCGCGCGCGCGAGTGCGGCCGGATCCTCGAGCACCGTCGGGTTGATGGCGGGGGGCATGACGCCGAGCGCTATCCCAGCAACGTTCCGGCGCTGCGCAGCGCGGTTTCGAACAGGTCGTCGGCACCCGTCTCGAGCACGGCGCGCTCGAGCAGCGACGCGTTGTCGATCGCCTGCAGCGGGAACAGCCGCGGCTCGCGCGCGTGCTCGCCTTCGACCCAAATGCGCACCACGCCGGGGTCGTCGGTGACCTCTCCATGATACCAGGACGTGTCGCTGTCCAGGCAGACGCTCTGCACGCGCCGGATGTCGCCGACCCGGTCGCGCGAGAACGTCACCTGCGTTCCGTTGCGGTCGGTGAACGCATTGCGGCCGGTCGCGCTCCAGTCCAGCCGACTGGCCAGCCAACTCGCCAGATAGAACGCTTCGGAGTCCGAACCGCTGGCGATGTGCAGCCGGCGGATGCTGAACAGCTCGCCGAGCAACGCGGGATCGTCGAAGAAGTTCGCGATCATGTCCCGCCACGGACGCAGCCGCATCCAGGCCATGTCGCGCAGCTCGACCTCGGGGTGCGCCGCGTGAAACGCGAGCAGCTTGCGCATCGCCTCCTCGTCGCGCGAGCCGCCGGACGAATCGAACAGCAGCGTGTCGGCCAACGGCAGCAGTGCTTCGAACGTCGGCCGGCTCTCCTCGCGCATCCCGCTCCACCACAGGATGGTCGGAACGCCGGGGCCGCAGAGTCCCGCCACGTAGCCGACGACCGTCTCGGCGCTCGCGCCGGAGACGTCGATGTCGACGCGCTCGCCGCGTACGCTGAGGGTCGACTCAGCGTCCCGCGCGGCGGTGGTGACGGTCGCGTCGCCGCTTCGCACGCCGGTATGGTCGAGGATGAGCGTGAACGATGGGTATTTCTCGCCGAGCATCCCGGCCCGTTCGAGGATCCAGTCGCGGCGCGCCGGGTCGTCGATCCACACGACCAGGTTGAGCGTCGAGGTCGAGAGCTTCGTCCGCGCCAGCTCGGCTCGAATCGCGTCGAGCGACGTCGAGACGGTCGACGACTCGAGACTCATATCCGCCGCCATTCACGCCCGTCCATTGCGAGCAGCCGATCCGCCGATGGCGGCCCTTGGCCGCCCGCGCTGTAGTTCGGGAAGCTCTCGTCGGGCGTGTCGAGCCAGCGGTCGAGAACCGGCATCACGATCTCCCAGGCCGTTTCGACCGCGTCCCAGCGGGTGAACAGGGTCGCGTCCCCGCGCATCGCGTCGCCGATCAGGCGTTCGTATGCCGGCGCCGATACGACGCCGAAGCCGGTGCCGTAGTTGAAATCCATCGACACCGAGCGAATGTGCATCCGCGGTCCGGGGACCTTCGCGTTGAAGCGCAGCGAGATCCCCTCTTCGGGCTGGATCTTCATCACCAGCACGTTGTTGTCGAGCGCGTCGCCGGCTTCACCGAACAGCCGATGCGGCAGCGACTTGAACCGGATCGCGATCTCCGACGTCTTGTGAGCGAGCCGCTTCCCCGACCGCAGGTAGAACGGCACGTCGGCCCAGCGCCAGTTGTCGATCAGAATCTTCACCGCCGCGTACGTCTCGGTGTTCGAGTCGGGTCGTACGTCCGGCTCTTGGCGATAGCCCGGCACCGGCTTGCCGGCGATCGCACCTTCGTCGTACTGTCCGCGAGCCGTGTCCAACGTCACGCGGGTGCGATCGATCGGCCGGATGGCGCGCAACACCTTGAACTTCTCGTCGCGGATCGAGTCGGCGTCCGCCGCGACGGGCGGTTCCATCGCGACCAGCGCGAGCAGGTTCATCACGTGGTTCTGGATCATGTCGCGCAGCGCGCCCGCGTTGTCGTAGTAGCCGCCGCGCCGTTCGACGCCGACCGTCTCGGCCGCGGTGATCTGCACCGAGTCGATGTAGCGCCGGTTCCAGATCGGTTCGAAGATGACGTTGGCGAAGCGCAGCGCCATGATGTCCTGGACCGGCTCTTTGCCCAGGTAGTGGTCGATCCGGTAGACGTGCTTTTCTTCGAAGACCTTCGAGACTTCGGCCTGCAGCGCGCGCGCCGAGTCCAGATCGGTCCCGAACGGCTTCTCAATGATGATCCGCGACCAGCCGGTCTTGTCGTCACGCGGCCCCAGGCCGGCCTTGTCGAGCTGGTCGATGATCGAGGTGAACACCGACGGCGGCGTGCTCAGGTAGAACAGCCGGTTTCCGCCCGTCCCCAGCTCGCGGTCGTTCTTCTCGAGCGCTTCGCGTAATTTGTGGAAGCAGTTGACGTCGTCGAAGTCGCCCGACACGTACGAGACGTGCTTGGCGAAGTCGCTCCAGAGCGGCTCTTTGGCGGGGCCGGTCCGCGAGAACTGATCGACCGACTCTTTCATCAGGGCGCGGAATGCGTCGTCGGTGAACTCCGACCGCGAGAAGCCCACGATTCCGTAGTTAGCCGGCAAGATGTCGCCCAGGCGAAGGTTCCACATCGCCGGCAGCAGCATGCGCTTCATCAGGTCGCCGCTGGCCCCGAAGAAGACGACGTTGCATGGGTCGGCGATGCGGTTGACCGCCAAGCCTTTGCGGAGCGGGTTCGCTGCGACGCCGTCGCCGGTTTGCGTTGCGCTGGTCGTCATTCGGATTTTATCGCGTGTCCGCCGAACTCGTTGCGCAGCGCGGCGATCACCTTCGCGCTGAACGACTCCTCTTGGCGTGAGACGAAGCGCGACAGCAGTGAGAGCGTAATGACCGGCGCCGGAACGTTCTCGTCGATCGCCGCTTGGACGGTCCAGCGGCCCTCGCCGGAATCGTCGACCCAGCCCTTGACCCTGGCGAGGTCGGGATCGCTCTTGAGCGCGAGCTCGAGCAGCTCGAGTAGCCACGAACGAACGACCGACCCGTAGCGCCAGATCGACGCAAGCTCGTGCAGGTCGTATTTGTACTCGGATTTCTCGAGGATCTCGAACCCCTCACCGTACGCGGCGAGCATTCCGTACTCGATCCCGTTGTGCACCATCTTCGAGAAGTGCCCGGCGCCGCTCGGCCCGACGTGCGCGTATCCGCCTTCGGGCGCGAGGGTGCGGAAGATGGGCTCGGCGCGCGTGACCGCATCGTCGTCGCCGCCGACCATCAGGCAATATCCGTTGTCGAGTCCCCACACGCCGCCCGACGTCCCGGCGTCGATGAACGATACCTGCTTGTCCTTGCAGCGCAGATAGCGTTGCTTGGAGTCGGTCCAGCGCGAGTTCCCGCCGTCGATGATCGCGTCGCCGGGTTCGAGCAGTCCGAGCAGCGCGCCGATCGTCGAATCGGTCGGGTCGCCGGCCGGGACCATGATCCACACCGAGCGCGGCGGCTGCAGCTTGGTGACGAGCTCTTGCAGCGACGCGGCGCCGGCCGCACCGTCGGCGGCGGAGCGCTGCACCGCGGCCGGATCGCGGTCGTACACGACCACGGTATGTCCGCCGCGCATGAGGCGCGTCGTCATGTTGGCGCCCATGCGCCCGAGTCCGATCATCCCGAGTTGCACGATGCTCCTTACCGCAGTGCCGTAACGGCGGTTTCGAGGGCGGACGCGAGCGCGGCGAGCCCGTCCTTCACGTCGCCCCGGAAGTGGACGCGCGCGCCGCGCCGATCCCGTTTGTCGAGCGATTCGAAATCGCCCAGCGCTTGCGAGCGCTGCAGCGTCTTGAAGCCGACCATCCCGGGGATCGCCAGATCGAACGGCGGGTCGTAGGTGATCTGGAAGAAGACGCCCTCGTTGGGGCCGCCCTTGTGCAGCTGACCCGTCGAGTGGAGGAAGCGCGGACCGAAGCCGACCGTCGTCGCGACCTTGAGCGCGTCGCGCACCGTCGTGCGAATCCGCAGCAACGCGGCGCGATCGTCGTCGTCCATCGGGACGTAGGCGTTGAACGCTACATAGTCGCCCGCTTTGATCTGCTCGGCGATCGCTGCAACGGCGCTGTTGAGGTCGGTTCCGAGCGCGGCCCCGCGCGAACCGCTCAGCGGAAGCACCAGCGCGTCGTCGGTGCGCACGCGCGGCTCGGGTTCGGAGAACGATCCTTGCGAGACGAACTCGGCCAGCAGCCGCTTCGTATTGTCCTTGGATTCTTGCACGTTGGGCTGGTCGAACGCGTCGATGCCCAGCACCGCGCCGGCCGCGGCGGTCGCGATCTCCCACAGGTAGAACTGCTCGCCGATATCGAGCGTGTCGCTCATCGCCAAGCGAATCACCGGATGCCCGGCCGCCGCGAGGCTGCTCAGCCACGATTCGGTCGTCGACGGCGCGTTCGGCAAGGTCGCGCCGACGTACACGAAGACGCGATCGCTGCCGTAGGCCGTCGGATCGCCGGGTGGCTCGCCCTCGATCGGAACGATCCCCGTCCCCGACTTGCCGGTCGATTCGGCGATCAGCTGCTCGGCCCACGCACCGAACGCCTCGATCGCCGGATGCGTGACGATCGTCAGCTTGTCGCGCCCGGTCTTGGCCAGCGCGCCGATCGCCGCGCCGAACCGCACGCCCGGCGCGTCTTGCGGTGCGACCGTGCGCGCGTTGGCGAGCATCGCGTTGATCGCGCGGTCCAGGATCGTCGCGACGTCGTAGCCGGCGAGTGCCGCCGGCACCATGCCGAAGTAGGACAGCGCCGAGTACCGCCCGCCGATGTTGGCATCGTTGACGAACGTGCGCAGAAAGCCGGTTTCTTTCGCTTCCTGCTCGAGCTTCGTGCCGGGATCGGTGATCGCGATGAAGTGGTCGGCGGCGTTCGCGGCGCCGACGGTCTGCTGCGCGCGCTGGTAGAAGTAGCGGAAGAACGCGTCGGGCTCGGTCGTCGTCCCGGACTTCGAGGCGACGATGAAGAGCGAGCGCGAGATGTCCAGGCTGTCGTCGAGCGCCTTGATCTGCTGCGGATCGGTCGAGTCGAGCACGTGCAGCGCCGGATACCCCGCCGTCTTGCCGAACGTCGCGCGCAGGATGTCGGGGGCCAGCGAGCTGCCGCCCATGCCGAGCACCACGACGTGGTCGAAGCGCTTCGCGCAGACTTGGGCGAACTCGCGCAGCTCGCCGGTCTGCGCGTGCGTCTGCTGCGCGATCTCGATCCAGCCCAACGCGTGCTTGATGATCTCGACGTGTTCGGGCGCCGCCGACCACGGCGAAGCGTCGTGCGACCACAGCTTGACCAGGAAGTTCTCGGCCGCGAGGTGCGCGAGCGCGTCCTCCGCAGCGCCGGCTCCGTCACCCAGCGCGAGTGCGACCCGCGGCGGCGCGCCGCTGCGCAGCTTCTCGACCTTGCCTTTGATCGCGTCGAGCATGGCGTTGTACGAGTCGGCGAACGACGTCACGCCGTCGGCGACCAGCATCTCGGTGACGTCGTAGATCGAGATCTGGGCCTGCCCGAGCGCCTCGATGACGGCGTGCGCACCCTCGATGTCCTCGAGCACCGTGTCGGCACGGATCGTGCCGTGATCGAGCAGCGCGTCGAGCGTGTTCGGCGGCACCGTGTTGACCGTGTCGTGGCCGACTAGGTTCTCGACGTACATCAGGTCCGGATAGGCAGGGTTCTTGGTCGAGGTCGACGCCCATAGCGGGCGCTGCACATGCGCGCCGGCCGCCTTGAGCGGGGCGAAACGCTCGGCCCCGAAGGTGCGCAGAAACCGCTGATAGGTCAGCTTCGTGCTCGCGATGGCGGCTTTGCCGAGCAGCGATTCGACCTGACGATCGCCCTTGTCGATCTTGGCCTGCAGCACTTTGTCGATCGCGTTGTCGATACGCGAGACGAACACCGACGCGACCGACGCGATGCGGTCGATCGCTTCGCCGCGCGACTGGCGCTCTTGCAGACCCTCGATGTACGCGTTCGCCGCCGCTTCGTACCGGTCGACCGAGAACAGCAGGGTGACGTTGATGTTGATCCCGGCCGCGATCGACGCCTTGATCGCCGGCACACCCTCGGCGGTGCCCGGGATCTTGATCATCACGTTGGGCCGGTCGACGGCGGTCCACAGTCGCTGGGCGGCCGCGATCGTCCCCTGCGTGTCATGGGCCAGCGTGGGCGGAACTTCGAGCGAGACGTATCCGTCGAGCCCTTTGGTCGCTTCCCATACCGGCGCGAACAGGTCGCAGGCGCTGCGAATGTCGCGAATCGCGAGCGCTTCGAAGATCGCGATCGGGTCCGTCTCGTCGATGAGCGTGCGGAGTTGCTCGTCGTAGTCGGAACCGCTCCCGATCGCCTTCTCGAAGATCGTCGGATTCGACGTCATCCCGCGCAGGCCGAGGTCGATGAGCCGTTGCAGCTCGCCCCCGGCGAACATGCTGCGGCGAATGTTGTCGAGCCAGATGCTCTGCCCGACGGCGGCCAGCTGACGAAGTTGATCTCCCATGTTGCTCTTTCTCAGACGTTCGCGAGGAGGCCGGCGGCGACGTCCGCCACGTGCTCGGGGGTGAAACCGTACTCTTTGGCGATCGCTCCGGCGGGGGCCGACGTACCGAAGTGATCGAGGCCGTACGCGATGCCGCGGTCGCCGACGTACTTCGACCAGCCGATGGTCGCGCCGGCTTCGATCGACATGCGAGCGCGTATGTCGGGCGGCAGGATCGTGTGACGATACGCTTCGTCCTGGGCGTCGAAGAGCTTCCACGACGGCATCGAGACGACGCGCGCTTTGGTCCCGCGTTGCGCGAGGAGCTTCGCGCCGTCGACCGCGAGGCTGACCTCGGAGCCGCTCGCGATGAGGATCAGATCGATCGTTCCGTCGGGTTCGCGCAGGATGTAAGCGCCGCGCGCCACGTCGGCGTTGCGGGCGCCCAGGAACGGCAGCTTCTGGCGCGAGAGCACGATCACCGACGGACCGATCTCAGGCTGCACGGCAAACTTCCACGCTTCGAGCGTTTCGAGCGCGTCCGCCGGCCGCAGGTCGATCACGTTGGGCGTCGCGCGGATCATCGCCAGCTGCTCGATCGGCTGGTGCGTCGGACCATCCTCTCCCAGAAATACCGAATCGTGGGTGAAGACGAAGACTTCGCGGATCTTGTTGAGCGCGGCCAGGCGCAGCGCCGGCTTGAGGTAGTCGACGAAGTTGAAGAACGTCGCCGCGAACGGCAGCAGGCCGCCGTGCAGCGCGATCCCGTTCGAGGCTGCCGCCATCGCGTGCTCGCGCACGCCGTAGTGGATGTTGCGGCCGCCGTACGAGCCGGGCTGGAAGTCGCCTTGCCCTTTGAGGTACGTCTTCGTCGAGGGATCGAGGTCGGCCGAGCCGCCGACGAGTTCCGGTAATGCCGCGGCGATCGCGTTCATCACCGTCCCGCCCGCGTCGCGGGTTGCGATCGAACCGTTCTCTTCGTTGAACTCGGGCCACGGCAGCTCGGCCGGAAGCTTGCCGTCGCGCGCGCGCTCGAACTGCGCCGCCAAGTCCGCGTGGTCGCCTTTCCACGCGCCGTAGCGCTCGTTCCATTCCGCTTGCAGGTCGGCGCCGCGGCCACCGACTTCCTTGAAGAACGCGGCCGGCTCATCCGGGATCGTGAACGGTGGGTAATCCCAATGCAACGCCTTACGCGTCGCTTCCATATTCTTGCCGAGCGGCTCGCCGTGCGTCTTGAACGTGCCGGCTTCGGGCGAACCGTATCCGATCGTCGTGCGAATTGCGATGAGCGTGGGACGCAGCGTGTCGCCCTTCGCTTGCGAAATCGCGCGGTCGATCGTGTCGACGTCGTTGGCCTGCTCGGGCGCGACCTCGATCGTTTGCCAGCCGTACGCCTCGAAGCGCTCGCGCACGCTCTCGGTGAAGGTGACGTCGGTCGCGGCCGCCAGCGAAACCTTGTTGTCGTCGTAGAGCACGATGAGCTTACCGAGCGCGAAGTGACCGGCCAGCGAAGCCGCTTCGGATGCGACGCCTTCCATCAGGTCGCCGTCCCCGGCGAGGACGTAGGTGTGATGGTCGACGATCGTCTGCTCGCGGTTGTAGGCGGCGGCCAGGTGCGCCTCGGCGATGGCGAGGCCGACCCCGTTGCCGAACCCTTGGCCGAGCGGTCCGGTGGTCACCTCGACGCCGGCCGTATGGTGGTACTCGGGATGGCCCGGCGTCCGGCTACCCAGCTGCCGGAACGCGCGAAGGTCGTCGAGGGTGAGGTCGTAGCCGGTCAGGTGGAGCAGCGCGTAGAGCAGCGCCGAGCCGTGGCCGGCCGAGAGCACGAACCGGTCGCGGTTGAACCAGTGCGGGTCGGCCGGGTTGAAACGCAAGTGGCGCGTCCACAGCGCGTAGGCCGCGGCGGCCGCGCCAAGCGGAAGCCCGGGGTGCCCGGAATTCGCCTGCTGGACCGCATCGACGGCCAGAAACCGGATTGCGTTGATGCGAAGCTCGTCCGCTGCGGTATTCACGTCGTCTCCTGATGGCTGGGGAAAGGCGCGTTATCCGCCGACCGGTCCGGCCCCCTCCATTACCCGCCGACGGGAGCGCGGTTTGCGGCACGGGAACGCTCCCGAAGAAATGGATCAAAGCAGTCTGGAAGCACGGTTCGTCGAGTTGGAAGAGCGTCTCGCCTCCAAGCCCGACGGGATCAAGAAGAAGCCTGGCCGGCTGGTCGAGGAGATTCTCGACGCGCTCGACACGGGCGCGCTACGCGTGTGCGAGCCCGACGGCGATGATTGGGTCGTGCACCCGTGGGTGAAGCGCGCGATCCTGCTCTCATTCTTAAGGTTCGATAATGCGCGGATCGTCGAGGAGCGGTTCGCCAAGACCGCGGGCTCGCTCGATGCGCTCACGTTACGCTATCGTCTCCCTTCGTACTACGACAAGTTACCCACGAAACGCAATTGGAAGATGCTCGGCGCTCGCTGCGTCCCGGGCGGGATCGCTCGCTTTGGCTCGTACTTGGGCAAGGGAGCGATTCTTATGCCGGGCTTCGTGAACATCGGCGCTTACGTCGACGACCGCACGATGGTCGACACGTGGGCGACCGTCGGCTCGTGCGCGCAGATCGGCAAGGACGTGCACCTGAGCGGCGGGGTGGGGATCGGCGGCGTACTCGAGCCGCCGCAAGCGATGCCCGTCATCGTCGAAGACGGCGCCTTCGTCGGCTCGCGCTGCATCGTGGTCGAAGGCGTGCGGGTCGGACACCAGGCCGTCCTCGGTGCCGGGGTGATCCTGACCGCCTCGACGCCGATCGTCGACGTGCGCGGCAGCGAACCGGTCATCACCAAAGGGGCGATCCCGGCCCGGGCGGTCGTCATCCCCGGTACGCTGCCCAAACGCTTCCCGGCCGGCGAGTTCGGCACGCCGTGCGCGCTGATCATCGGCGAGCGCAGCGAGTCGACCGATCAGAAGACGTCGCTCAACGCCGCGCTCCGCGACTACGAGGTCGCCGTTTGAATCCTAGGGTAGCGGAGATCGAGCCGTCGGTGATTCGCGCGATCGCTTCGAAGAAACGGCCTGGCGCGATCGATCTCGGTCTGGGAGAACCGACGTTGCTGCCGCAGCGCCGGTTCATCGACGCAGCGGCGCAATGGTCGGCCGAGCAGGGTCTGCGCTACACCGTCAATGCCGGCGACATCGGGCTGCGCGAGCGCATCGCAGCGCACTACGCGTATCCTGGGATGTCGCACGCGTCCAACGTCTGCGTGACGACCGGCTCGCAAGAGGCGGTGTACGTCGCGATCAAGACGTTGCTCGACCCCGCTTCCGATGAGTTGCTCGTCGTCGACCCCGCGTTTCCGGCCTACGCAAAGATGGCGCAGCTCGAAGGGATCGCGTGCCGGCGCGTTCAGATGCGTGCCGACGACGCTTTCCGGTATGACGTCGACGCGATCGTCGACGCGCTCGGCGCCGCGACGCGCGTGCTCGTCATCGCGTCGCCGTCGAATCCCACCGGCCGCGTCCTGCACGATGCGGACGCGCGGCGGCTGGCGGCCGCGTTGCTCGCGCGCGGCGGCCCACCGGTGTGGGTGCTGCAGGACGAGATCTATCGCGAGCTCACCTATGTCGACGACCCGGGTTACATCGCGCGCTACTACCCGTATACGGTCGTGGCGAACTCGCTCTCGAAGTCGAACGCGCTGACCGGGATGCGCATCGGCTGGCTGCTCGCACCGGCCGGCGCGATCGAGGTGCTGGTCAAGACCCACGCCTGGGTGACGTCGACCGCGAGCACCTTCGGTCAACGCGTCGCGTACGAGATCTTCGGCGAGCCGGGCGCGCTCACCGAGCAATCAGCCTGGTATGGCGCACAGCGCGCGCACGTTGTCGCGAGGCTCGAGGCGAGTGGTTTGGAGTACGTCCCGATCGACGGCGCGTTCTACGTCTGCGTGCGGCTACCGCGCAGCGACGACTCGCTCGCCGCGGCGCTCGAACTCGTCGAGCAGCGCAACGTGGTCGCAATCCCGGGCCGGATCTTCGGCGACTCGCTCGAAGGCTGGCTCCGCCTGAGCTGGGTCGCCCCGATCGACCAGTTCGAAGAAGGTTTGCGCCGGATCGTTGCGTTGTAGCGTCGCAATGTCATGTTGTAGCGTCGCAAGTCTATCCTGAGCTCGTCGAAGCACGAACGACCGACCCTTGCGCTCGCCGCATCACGTCGTGCGCGAAGTTCGCGTCACCTTGAGCTCGGGCGAAAGGTGACTGCGGCAGTCGTGCTTCGCCGCAGCTCAGCCTGACGTTGTCAGTTTAGGTCGGGGGACCGATGCGGACCTCGACGAGGTTGTCGGGGTGGAAGTAGGTCATGGCGGCGCGGCGGACGTCGGCGGCGGTGATCGTCGCATATCGCTGCGCGAGCGTTGCGTAGTACGACGGCGCAAGGTCGTCCAAGCCGATCTGCAGCAGGTCGCCGGCGATCGTCGAGGTGGCCTGCTCGGCGTTGAGCTGCGTCGCGACGATGCGCGTCTTCGCGCGCGCCAGCTCGTCGGCGCCGACGTCGTCCGTTTGCATGCGCTTGAGCTCGGCGCGCACGACGACCTCGGCGGCGTCGATCTTCGAGGGCACGGCGCTGAACGAGACGGTGAACGTGCCGCGGTCGCGGTCCGCGCTCAGCTCGCTCGACGCGCCGTACACGAGGCCGCGCCGCTCGCGAACCTCGCGGAACAGCCGCGAATCGAGCGAACCGTTTCCGCCGTAGATCGCGTTGGCCAAACTCAGCGAATCGTAGTCCGGCGACGTGCGGGCGAGCGCTGTTGAACCGAGCTCGACGGTCGTATCCTGTCCGGCCGTCGTCACGATTCGCGTCTGCGGTTCGGGCAACGGAATCGGCGGCAGGTGCGGGTCGGGTCGCGCTCCGCTGGCCGCCCAGTCGCCGAACGCCGCCGTGACTTGCTGCGCGACCTGTGCCGGGTCGACGTCGCCGACGACGACGAGCGTGGTGAGATCCGGCCGCACGTACTGCGCGTCGTAGGCTTTGACGTCGTCGAGCGTGACGGCGTCGATCGAACGCTCGCTCGCGACGTGCAGCACGGGGTCGCCGGCCGGATAGAGGGCGTCGTCGAACAGGCGCTGCGCCTCGAAGCCGGCCTGCAGCGCGCGGCGGCCGGTCAGCGCGGCGAGCTGCGAACGCACCAGATCGAACTTGTCGGCGGGGAGTAGCGGATGGCGCACGTCGTCGGCGAGCGCGTCGAGCAGCTTGGGGAAGTCGCTCGCACGACCGTGCGCCGAGAACGACGTCCCGAACGAGAGATCGGCGGCGAGGTCGTCACCGAGTTTGCGCTGCGCGTCGTAGTCGTACTTCGCGCTACCCCAATCCATCAGCGTCGAAGTGACCGCACCGAGCCCCTCCTTGCCGCGCGGGTCGAAGCTGGGCGACGTGCGCACGATCCCGTCGACGAACACGGTCGGATTGGTCGAGATGCGCTGCACGAGCAAATGTAGCCCGTTGGGCAGCGTCGTCACGACCGGATCGACTTCGCTGCGCAGCGTCAGCGGTTTGGCAAGCGCGGCCTTCATCCAGTCCGGCTGCACGACCGGTCCGTTGGAGACGCGGGCGCCGAAGTTGTCGCTGACCGACGAGGTCACGTTCTCGGGTGGTCTGGCCGTGGCAGGGTTCGATTGGCCCGGCTCGAGCACGGCCACGACGCTGGCCTTCGCGTACACGCGGCGCGCGACGGCCGTCGCTTCGTCGCGCGTGATCGCGCCATACAGGGCGTCGAACTGCGACGGGTCGGTGTCACCGGGGAACACCATGTTCGCCCCGACCGCGTCGCCGAGCCCCACGATCGAATCGCGCGCATACGTCATCGACGCGAGCTCGGAGCGCTTGGAGGCGTCGAACAGATCGGGATCGAGTCCTTTGGCCAGCGCGGCGGCCATCGTCTTCTCGTAGACGGCGCGCACTTGCGCGGGCGTGTGCCCGGGTGCAACGACGAGCATCACGTGGATGACCGACGCGCGGCGATCTTCCAGCGGTTCGGGGTCGTAACCCAACGTCAGGCCGCTTTCGACGAGCGCGCGGCGGAACGGTCCGCGCGGATTGAACAGCGCGCCGAGCGCCACGTCGTTGCGCACTTGATCGTGCTCGTAGGGCTTGGCGTCGCCGGGCGCGGCATACGCTTCGTCGAGCATCGTATACGGATAATTCGAGCGGTCGGTGTACGATGCGCCCTTCGCCGGCGCGAGCACGTAGTGCCGCCGCGCCGGCAGCGTGGCGCTCGGGATCGGGCCGAACCAGCGCTCGGCCTCGGCGAACACTTCGTTCGGGACGACGTCGCCGGTCACGACCAGCGTCGCGTTGTTGGGCCGGTACCACTCGTTGTAGTACTTGCGCAGGTCGGCGACCGTCGCGTGCTCGATGTCGGCCTTCTCGCCGAGCGACGTCGCACCGAGCCGGGAGTTCGGATAGACGCGCTGGTTGACGTCGTAGACGAACGAGCTCACCGGGTTGCTGTGCTTCTCGGCATATTCGGTGAGCACGGCGCCACGTTCGAGGTTCCAGTCGGCCGGATCGAGCTTGAGCCCGCGCATCCGGTCGGCTTCGAGGTGTACGATCGTGTCGACGCGATCGGACGGCACCACGAAGTAGAAGTGGGTCAGCTCGTTCTCGGTTTCCGCATTCACCTCACCGCCCAGCCGCGACACCATGTCGTCCAAGCCGGCGCTCGATAGATCGTGCGTGCCGCGGAACATCATGTGCTCGAGCGCGTGCGCCAAGCCGGTCTTTCCCGGCGTCTCGTCGAGCGCGCCGAAACGGTACCACATGTGCACTTGAGCGACCGGGGCGGCGTGGTCCTCGATCACCACGACCTTGAGGCCGTTGGCAAGCGTTCGCGCCTGAGGCGCGGGCGCGGCGCTGGAAGGCGACTGTGCGGTGGCGCCCCGGAAGGGCGAGCAGAGCAGAAGGACGAGTGCCAGCGCGGCCGCCGGGCGACGAAACGACATACGCCTGCAATACTACGCACAACGGCCCGCGGTTCCAACCAGCGGGAATGTCCGGGATTTATCGACCGTTGCTGAGAGTCGGCTGGGAAGCGCTGACCTGCTCTCGCGCTTGCTACGCCTCAGGCTGCGCGAGTTTCGCTCCGCGATAAGCCCGTGCAGTGCGATCGAGGGCGGCGAACGGTGCGAGCCCGATCAATTCGCTGCGCGCAACCGCGACGCCGGCGCGCGCTGCGGCCCGGCGCACCAGCTCGGTGATCCGGTAGAGCGGGATCGCATCGACGGCGGTGACGTTGCACGAGACCTGCACGCGGTCGGCATCCAGCCGCAGGCCCAGACACTTGAGCGTGCGCAGACCGCCGCTCGATGCGCGCAAGCTGCGCGCGATGCGCTTCGCCAGCGCGAGATCGGCGCTCCCCAGCTCGACGTTGAAGGCGATCAGGAACGGTCGCGCACCGATTGCGATCGCCCCGGCCGAGACGTGCGCGGCGTCGCCGAAGTCGAACTTCCACTCACGTTCGCGGGTCGCGCGGTCGGCGAGCCCTTCGAACTCGCCGCGCCGCACGGCGGCCAGGTGCCGGCGATGCGGTGCGCTCGCTGCCGCCCCGTACAGATACGACGGGATCGCGAGCTCGCGCCAGATCCGCGCGGCGGCGCGGTGCGCGAGCGTGACCGCGTCGTCGAGCGTCGCGGCGCCGAGCGGGACGAACGGCAACACGTCGAGCGCGCCGATCCGCGGGTGCGCACCGCGATGGACTCGCAGGTCGATGCGATCGTGCGTCACCCGCGCCAGCGCGACCGCGGCCGCGACGCTCTGCGACCCGCTGCCGACCGCAGTGATCACGCTGCGATGATGATTCGGATCGCTCGTGCGGTGGACGACTCGCGCGCCGGCGCTTTCGATCGCGGCGACGCAGGCGTCGATCACCGCCGGATCGCGTCCTTCGCTGACGTTTGGAACGATCTCGAACTCGTGCGCTATCGGAGGTACGCCTCGATCGAATCGCCGGCCCCCGGCGGTTCGAATCGGCCGCCGAGATGATCGTGCAAGAACGCCTCGACGGCAGCGTTGAAGCGTTGGTTGTTCTCGGGTCGCGCGAAGCCGTGTCCCTCGTCGTCGAACACGACGTAGGTGACGGGCTGCCCGTTGCGTCGCATCGCCGCCACGATCTGGTCGGACTCGGCGATCTTCACCCGCGGATCGTTCGCGCCCTGACCGATCAGCAGCGGCGCGCGGATCGCATCGGCCCGGAAGAGCGGCGACTGCGCGGTGAGGAACGCCTCGTCCTCGCCCATTCGCCGCGTGAACGTTCCGCGCATGACCTCCCAGTACGGCGGGATCGAGGCGAGCAAGGTGTTGAGGTTCGATGGTCCGACGGTGTCGATGCCGCAGGCGAACGCGTCGGGCGCGAACGCGAGCGCGGCGAGAACGGCGTATCCACCGTACGATCCGCCCATGATCGCAACGCGCGCCGCGTCGGCGATTCCCTGCGCGACGAGCCAGGCTTTGGCGTCGAGCAGGTCGTGGTGCATCGCGCCGGCCCACTGGCGGTCGCCGGCGTTGAGATGCGCCTTCCCGTAGCCGGTCGAGCCGCGAAAATTCGGTTGCAGCACCGCATAGCCGCGGTTGGCGAGCCACTGCGCGTAGGGGTTGTAGCCCCAGAGATCACGCGCCCACGGGCCGCCGTGGACGAGCAGCACGGCCGGCAGGTTGCGCGGCTCGCTTCCCGCCGGCGCGGAGAGGTAGCCGTGAATCGTCAACCCGTCGCGGGCAGCGTACGAGATCGGCGTCATCGGCGCGAGCGTGTAGCGCTCGAGCGCGGGCCGCGTCGCGAACAGCTTGCTCGCGCGGCGCGCGGAACGGTCGTACGACCACGCCGACGGCGAGCCGGCGTCGACCACCGACACGACGAGCCAGGTGCGATCGTCACGGTCGACCGAGGTGATGGTGAAATCACCCGGGACCTGCGAGCGCAGCGCTGCGAAGTCGGCCTCATAGGCGGGATCGAGCGGCAGCCATTCGATGCGTTCGCGCACGACCGCGGTGGCGACGAGCCGCTTGGACCTCGGCGAGACGAGGACATGCTGCACGTCGTACTCGGGATCGGCCATGACCTCGCTGCGCGCGCCGCCGGCGAGATCGTAGCCGACCAACCGCGCCGCGTTCGCGTCGACGCTGGTCACCACGTAGAGCGTCGCGCCGTCGGGCGAAAACGCGACGGGTTCCGGCAGGCCGTCGTCGGCGTCGTAACGCGCGAGCGTGCGCCACGGCGCGTCGCCGGAGTCGCGCACGCGCAGCTCGGCCGAGGCGTCCGGATGTTGCACGACGCCCGCGCGAACGACCAAGTCCGCATCCTCGGCGAACCCTGCAATGTCGCCCGGATTCACCGTGTCGAGCACCGCCTCGCCGCTGCGCGGGTCGAGGCAGTAGACGTCGAACAGACGCGCGTCGCGCAGGTTCATCGTGATGAGCAGGCGATCGGGATGCTGCGGATCGTTGGCTTGCAGTTGGACGCGCGCATCTGGATAGGGCGTGAGGTCGACCGGCTCGCTGCTGCCGTCCGGGTCGGCGGAGAAGAGGTGAAAGTTCTCGTCGCCGGCCGCGTCCTGCAAGTAGAGAACGCGCGCACCGTCGGGCGACCAATAGGCGGTGCGGATGGGCCGGGCCGGGTCCGACGCGACGACGCGGTCGTCGGTGTTGCCGACGGTGCGCGTCCACAGCGCGAGGGTACCGGCGTGCGGCGCCAGGTACGCGATGCGCGTGCCGTCGGGCGAGAGTGCAGGGGCGGCCTTCTCCGGATACCCGAACAGAACGTCACGCGGGATGAGCTCGGTCATTCGCGCCGGTCTTTCGGCGACGTAGCGCGCTTCCCCCGAGCACGCTCGCCGGCGTTCGTCTAGTCGAAGGCGAGGCGCAGGGCGGCGGCCAGGTCGCGCGCGCCGTCGGGTGAGACGATGCGGGTGAAGCCGAGCTTCGTCGCCTCGGCGGCGCGTCGCGCCGGCTGCGAGACGCCGCGCACCTCGCCCGAGAGCCCGAGCTCGCCGAAGGCGACAATACCCGCCGCTAGCGGAGCGTCGCGAAACGCCGAGGCGATCGCGAGCGCGATCCCCAAGTCGGCGCCGGTTTCGGCGACGCGCAGTCCGCCGGCGACCGAGCAGTAGACGTCGTGACCGCCCAGATTCAAGCCGGCCCGGCGTTCGAGGATCGCGATGATCATCGCCATCCGCGCGGCGTCGACGTTGGCCGCGAGCCGCCGCGGCGTGCCGTACGCGGCCTCACCGACCAACGCTTGGATCTCGACCAGCACGGGGCGCATTCCGACCAGCGTCGGAACGACGCACGTGCCGCTGGGCCGCGGACCGCGCTCGTGCAAGAACAGCGCCGAAGGATCGGCGATCTCGTGCAGCCCGCGATCGTCCATCGCGAAGACGCAGATCTCGTCGGTCCCGCCGAAGCGGTTCTTGTAGGCGCGCACGATGCGGTATTCGCCGGACTGATCGCCTTCGAAGTAGAGCACCGTGTCGACCAGATGCTCGAGCAGCCGCGGTCCCGCGATCGCACCGTCCTTAGTGACGTGGCCGACGAGAAACGTCGCGCACCCGGTCCGCTTGGCGAACTCCATCAACACTTGGGTCGTGTCGCGAATCTGCGACACGCTGCCGGCGAACGACTCGACGTCGGGCAGCCACATCGTTTGGATCGAGTCGACGACCAGCACGTCAGGGACGTCACGTTCGAGCACGTCGAGCACCGCGCGCAGGTTCGTCTCGGGGAAGACCAACAGCGTCTCGCTCGCGCCGACGCGCTGCGCGCGCAGCTTCGTCTGCGCCGCCGACTCCTCGCCGCAGACGTAGACGCAGCGCGCGCCGGTGCGCGCGAGCGTCGTCGCGAGCTGCAGCATCAGCGTCGACTTGCCGGCCCCGGGCGGACCGCCGAGCAGCACGAGGCTGCCCGGCACGATGCCGCCGCCGAGTAGCGCGTCGAACTCGGGCATACCGGTGCGCCGCCGCGCGATGCGGGCGTCCTCGATCGTAGCCAGCGGCATCGGCCCCGAGACGCGCAGCGGCGCGACGGGCCGACCGTGCGCCGCCTTCACCGGCTTGACGACCGGCGCGTCCTCGAACGTGTTCCACGCCTCGCAGGTGGGACAACGGCCGAGCCAGCGCGCCGACTCGAACCCGCACGCCGTGCAATAGTAGACCGACTTGGCCTTCGCCATACCGTCAGTGTTGCGCATCAAGGTGCCACGCGCCTGGCACAGTTCACAGCAATGATCGGGATATGTTGGAGGTAGCATTCGACTCGTCACGCGAGACGACAACGGCGGTGTCCTCGAAGGGATGTCGGCTCGCGAAAGGATCCACGGATTGCGGTTATTCAATCCCGCGCGAAACGACAGGTCGATTCGTATCGGGCCGCTCGCGCGCGACCACAAGACAACGGCTCGCTGAATACGTGCGGTCGCGTGGCGGCTATCTCGTCGATCAGCTCCTCGTTACGGGCCAGCGGTATGCGACGATCGTTTGTTTTCGTCATGGCTCACAGCGCCTGTCGATCGGCGGTGCCTTATCGAAGCGTGCGCTCGGTGTAAGTTTGACCGTCTCAGCGAATTACATCGACTGCCATACGAACAGGTGAAGGATACGATCGAATCGTTCGGGTGGCAACTGCTCACGTCGAAAGCGGACTATCGGAATTCCGGTCACATCGAAACCAGATGTCCGCAAGGGCATCGATCGATGCGAATGATGCAAAGCCTGACACCGCATATTACCGCTTCAACGGCTGCGGTTGCCCACTGTGCTGGCGTCGGCGCCGCGCCGAAGGAACATGGTGGACAAGCGGAAAGAGCAGAGCTGTCCATGGTGCGGAATAGCAGTGTCGCAATTGATGGCTGGACCGCAGCCGGGAAGACGACGGTCGCGAAGCAGTTGGCCTCAGCGCTAAACTTTCTCTATCTCGATACCGGTGCGATGTACCGTGCCGTCGCCTATCTCGCGCTCCGAAACGGCGTCGACCTCGACAACGAACGCAGTTTGGTCGCAATGCTGGCGCAGCATCATATCTCGATCGTCGCCGACGCCGAACGCACGGCGGGATATCGGGTCGTGATCGACCACCGCGATACCGGCGAACGGCTCTTCGATCCGGACGTCGCTGCCGCGGTTTCCACGGTCGCCGCGTTGCCTGCGATCCGAGCCGAGCTGGTCGAGCGCCAGCGCGCTATCGCGGCGCAAGGTCCGGTGGTGATGGCGGGGCGCGACATCGGCACCGTCGTGCTCCCCGACGCGCGGCACAAGTTCTTTCTCACGGCGTCGGTCGACGAGCGCGCGCGGCGCCGGCGGGCGGAGTTCGCCGCGCGCGGTCTCGACGTCCCGTTCGAAGAAGTGCGCGCACAGATCGCGGAGCGCGATCGGCTCGACTCGACGCGCGCGGTTTCACCGCTGCGCGTGGCGGACGACGCGATCACGATCGACTCGACCGACTTGCAGCCGGCCGAGGTCGTCGTCGCGATGCGGGCTGCAATGGACGCCGCCCGCGCGTGACGTTCTACGACCTGGCGAAGGCCGCGGTCGCCGCGTTCGCGCACGTCGCGTTTCGCTACCGGGTCGTCGGCGCGGAGAACGTTCCGATGCACGGCGGCGTCGTCATCGCGGCCAACCACATCTCGAACCTCGATCCGCCGCTGCTCGGGGTCGCCGTACCGCGGCCGGTCTCGTACATGGCGAAGAAGGAGCTCTTCGCGATGCCGGTGCTGGGGACGATGATCTCCCACCTCAATGCGTTCAAGGTCGACCGGGACGCCGGCGGAACCGCCGCCCTGCGCGCCTCGTTGCGCTTGTTGAAGGAAGGCCGCTGCGTAGGCATCTTCCCCGAGGGTGGTCGCAACGTGACCGGTACGAACCAGGAGAAGGCCGGGGCCGCGTTCCTCGCGGCGGCGTCCGGCGCCCCGGTGGTGCCCGCTGCCATCGTGGGCACCCGCAAGCTCAGGCCGTTCGGCCGGGTGACCGTCGTTTTCGGCAAACCGCTGTTCATCGTGCGGAACCGGAAGTCGGATGACGACGATCTGGAGAAGGGAGCGGCAGAGATCATGCAGCGGATTCGCGCACTCGAGGAGAGCATTCGTTGATCATCAAGCGGGCCAAGACCCAGGGCTTCTGCTTCGGGGTAGCCATCACGGTCAAGAAAGCTGAGGAGGCGGTCGAGCGCTTGGGCGCCGAGGTCACCACGCTCGGCCACGTCGTCCACAATCCGCAGATGGTCGCCTCGCTCGAGGCCAAGGGCCTCAAGAACGCGGCGACCGTCGAAGAGGTCCGCACCGGGACGATGTTCGTCCGGGCGCACGGGTTGCCGGTCGAGGTCCTCGACAAGGCCAAGGAGCGCGGTCTCACGATCATCGACGCGACCTGTCCGATGGTCACGAAGATCCACGTTCAAGCCGAGAAGCTGCGCGACGAGGGCTACAAGATCGTGGTCGTCGGCGATCCCGAGCACCCGGAAGTCAAAGGCACGCTCTCCCACGTCCCGGGCGCCTGGTGCATCACCAAGCCCGATGACGTCGCCGGCCTGCCGCGGGCGAGCCGGGTCGGCGTGGTCGTGCAGTCGACCTGGAACGGACCGGGCTTCACCGACATCGTCAAGCGGCTGAGCGAGAAGTACTACGAGGTCCGCGCCGTCAACACGATCTGCACCGACACCAAGAACCGGCAGAGCGAGGTCGAGGGCCTGGCGCACGAGGTCGAGGTGATGGTAGTCGTCGGCGGCAAGACGTCGGCCAACACGAAGCACCTGGCCGAACTGGCCGCGATGAACGGCGCCCGAGCCTATCACATCGAGGGTCCGGACGAGCTCGAGGCCGCGTGGTTCGCGGGCGTCGCAACCGCCGGATTGATGTCGGGCGCCTCAACGCCCGGCTGGCTGGTCGATCGGGTCGCGGACCGGATGGATGCGCTCGCCGGCGACGCACGATAGTCTCGAAGCCGCGCTCGAGCGGGCAGTCGCCCGATTCGACGACGGCTCGGCCACCAGCGCGCAGATTCGTTACCACTTCGGCTTCGGCGAGGTCACGCGCCGCGGGAAACGGTTGCGCCCGCGGTTGGTCCTCGAGGTCGCGCGCGAAGAAGGCGGCGATCTCGACGACGCGATCGACGCTGCCTGCGCGGTCGAGATCGTCCACGAGTTCTCGCTGATCCACGACGACATCGAGGACGGCGACCGCCTGCGACGCGGGCGCGAGACGCTCTGGTCGCGGTTCGGCCTGGCGCACGCGCTCAACGCGGGCGACGCGCTGTGCTCGGTCGCGTACCTCGCGCTGCTCGACAGCGGCGGCGCGCCGCCGGAGCGCAAGGTGTTGATGAACCGGGTGCTGCTGGACGCGCACCTGGCGATGTGCAACGGCCAGGGGCGGGACATTGCGTTCGAAACCGAACCGCGGGTGACGATGGAGGACTACCGCGCAATGATCGGCGCCAAGACCGCCGCCTTGTTCGGCGCGGCATGCGAGCTGGGTGCGCTGGCGGCGGCGGCCGAGCCCGACCGGGCGCGTGCCTACGCGCGGCTGGGTCAGGCCTACGGTACCGCGTTTCAGATCGAGGACGACGTGCTGGGGATCTGGGGCGACTCGGCGGCGACGGGCAAGCCGTGCGGCGCCGATCTCACCAAGCGCAAGTGGACGTTCCCGGTGGTCTGGGCGCTGGCGGGCGCGCCGTCGGCGGCGCGCGACACCGTCGCGGCGGTGTACGCGCTTGGGACCGAGCTCGGCCCGGCCGACGTGTGCGCGACGATGGGCGCGCTCGAGCAACTCGGCGCGCGTGAGGCGGCGCTGCGCGCCGCGCGGGTCGAGCTCGACGAAGGTGACGCGGTCGCGGACGTGCGCGGGATCGACCGCAGCGGCGAGGTGCGCGCGTTCTTCCGGCGCGCGGCGCGGAGGATCGCTTGAGCGCGTCGGCACGCGCGTCGTTTGCGCCGGCGGAGTC
>PMOS01000015.1 GCA_003161435.1 Vulcanimicrobiota bacterium | reverse complement strand
ATCGAGCCAGCTTCAGGGTGACAGCGGGCAGCTCAGGATGACCGGACTAGGGCTTGAGCTTGAAGATTCCGATGACGTCGCTGCGGGCGTAGTCGAGCTGGAAGTTGCCTCCGGCGGCAACCGCGATGTATTGGGTGCCGTTGACCTGGTAACTGACGGCCGGGGCGTTCGCGCCGCCGACGAAGCGGTGCGTCCAGAGTTTGCGGCCGGTGCGCGCGTCGAATGCGTCGAACGCGCCGCTGCCTTCGCCGACGAAGACGAGGCCGCCGCCGGTCGCCAGCGCGCCGCCGATCATTGGCGCGGGCGCCTTGTACTGCCAGGCGATCTTTCCGGTGTCCGTGTCGATCGCGGTGAAGGAGCCGCTTTGGATCTTCGGCTTCTGCTTGTTGGTGAACACGCTGCCGGTGTTGATGAAGCCCGGGTGCGGCGCACCGTTCTGGCGCTTGAAATCCATCAGCTGGTCCATCCCAAGGATATAGACGCGCCGAGTTTGCGGCGAGTAGGCGGGCGGCGACCACTCCGAGCCGCCGTTCGCGCCGGGCAGGACGCTGTTCGCCTTGAACATGTTCGCGTTCTGCGTGACGAACGGCTCGGACTTGCGCAGCAGCGCGCCGGTGCGGCGATCGACGATGAAGAACCAGCCGACTTTGCCGGCCTCGCCGGCCGCCGGGATCGTCTGCCCGCCGCGATGGACGTCGAACAGCACGACGTTGCTGGTCGCGTCGTAATCCCACAGGTCGTGCTTGACCTCTTGGTAGTACCAGCGCATCTTTCCGCTGCGCGTATCGAGCGCGACGATCGAGTCGGTGTAGAGGTTGTCGCCGGCGCGCGTCGAGCCGTCGAGATCCGGATTCGGATTGCCCGTGCCGAAGATCACGAGATGGCGCGCGGCGTCGATCGCAGGTGTCGTCCAAACCGTGCCGCCGCCCGTCTTCCACGAGTTTCCGGCGAACGTCTTGGGATCGGTCGAGTACCAGCGCCAGCGCTGCTTGCCGGTGTTCGCGTCGTACGCGGCGACGAAACCACGCAGTGCCCACTCGCCGCCCGCGCTGCCGACGATCACCTCACCGTCGTAGACCTGCGGCGCCATGCTCTCCGAGTAGCCGACGCTCGGGTCCGCGACGCGCGTCTCCCAGCGCTCCTTGCCGGTGCGCGCGTCGAAGGCGACCAGCTTGGCGTCGAGCGTGGTGACGTAGAGGTTGCCGTACCCCAGCGACGCGCCGCGGTTGTTCGGACCGCAGCAGAGCTTGAACGACCCGAGCGCGTAGGTCGTCGACCACAGCGTGTCGCCGGTCGCGGCGTTTAGCGCCATGATCCGCATGTGATGGTCGACTACCGGGGTCGTTACGTACATCACGCCGTCGACGACCAGCGGGGTCGTCTCGAAGCTGGCGTACATTCCGGTGTGCACGAGCTTCACCGGCACGAGCTTCGCGACGTTGCTCGTATCGATCTGCGCGAGCGGCGAGTACCGCCAGTTGGCGTACGTGCGTCCAGGCAGCGGCCAGTCATTCGCGTCGTTCTGAGCACCGCGCAGCGCGCTATCGTCGAGCGCGACTCGCGCGGCGGGCGGGACGGTCGCCGACACCTCCGGCGCCGGCGTCGTGCCGGGCGACGGAGCCGGGGCGAGGTTCGGATACGGCAGCAGGCGCACGTGGGCCAACGTGCGCGTCGTCAATGGTGCGGGGCCCGGCGCATAGGCGTTCTTCTGCAAGATGAACGCCAGCACGCTGAGGTACTGCTTGTCGGCCAGACTGCCCGGTGCGTTCATCGGCATCCCATCGTGGATGAACCCGTAGAACGCCGGCGTCGTCATCTTTCCGGTGACCAGTGACCGTGCGAACTGCGGCCCCTGGAGCGGCGGACCGTCGGCGCCTTGCAGGTTCGCACCGTGACAGCGCAAGCAGTACTGCACGTAAACATACTGACCGTCCGACGCTTGGGCGCGCGTGTAACCGCCCGCCGGCGCCGTCGGCGATCCCGCGCCGGCGCCGAGCAGCGCGGCCGCCGCGACGACCCCCAACACCGCTGCGACGCGCGACCAACCGGCGAGCCTCATCCGCGTTTTTCTCCTTCGTCCCGGCGTACGGCTTCCTCACGTCGAATCGCCGGCGTGTCGACGCGCCAGAACGTGAAGACGAATGCGACCAACGCGATGATCGCGAGATACGCGACGGCACCTTCGGGGACCGGACCGCTCGAACGGAACGGGGCGAAATCCGGCTGCTGCGAGGTCTGCAGGTGCACGACGTACGACGCGACGTCGTCGAGGTCGGCATCCGAAAGCTGTCGCGGGCCGAAGATCGGCATCTGCTCCGGCCCGACACGAATCGCTTCGGCGACCTGCGCGATCGACGTGCGCTCGAGGGACGGCGCCCAGTCGAGCAACCCCAGGTCGCCACCCTCACCCGCGAGCCCGTGACACTGCTGGCAGTTCTGCGAGAACAGCGCGCGGCCGTGCACGAGATCGCCGTTCGCGATGACTTGCGGGATCGGCGGGCCGCCCGCGACCGTCGGCGCGAGATACGTCTCGAGCGCGCGAATCTCGTCGAGCGGCAGCCCTTGCCCCGCTCGTTCGTCGCGGTGCGCGATCTCGATCCAGGGCTCGGCCGCCGGCATGCGGCCCGTCATCAGGTAGAAGTCGAGGGACGCCATCCCGACGCCGCGCAGCGACGGCCCGTCGCCAGTCCCCCACTTCTGCGGCGCATGACACGACGCGCAGTGTGTCGTGTACAGCGCCGCGCCGTCGGGCGGCGATGGCGCGAGCGCGCCGGCGACAAGCAGCAGCGGGAGCGCGAGCGCCAACATCTCAGTGGTGCTCCACGCCGTCGGCCGTCGCGTCGAGCGCCGCGCCGACCCGCCGCTCGCGCGCGCCCCAATCTGCGACGCACCACAACAGCGCGAGCAGCACCGGCGTGCCGGCGCTCAGCCACATCACCGCGCCGGCGTTCATTTGATCGTCGAGCGCCCCCGGACGCGCCGCGTAGTGCGCGTACAGCACGCGGTTGGTGACGTAGAAGCCGAAGCCCAAGAACGCGCTCATCGGCAGGCTCAGAAACAATGCGAGGAGACGCGCGGGATGCGAGGGCGCGTGCGGCGCGGGGGCGATCGCGAAGATCGGGTTCCAGTAGACGAGCGCGGTCACGAGGTAGAGCACGTGCATCCAAGCATGTACCGTCTCGTTCTCGAGCGAGCGTTCATAGAGCGGCGAGAAGTGCGTGCCGTACAGCACGACGGTCAGCAGCGCGAGGCCGAACAGCGGATTGTCGACGACGCGCATGGGCGCGCTGTTGAGCACGCGTGCGAGAACCGTCGCACCGCGGGCCGGGAGCGCGGCGAGCGCGAGCCGCACCGGCGCTCCCATCAGCAGCAACGGCGCGGCAAGCGTGATCAGCGCGAGGTGCTGCACCATGTGCCAGCTCAGCGACGCGTCGGAGAGATCGTCGAGCGGCCCGATCAAGGCTGCGGCGACGACGGCGAGCCCCGCCGCGAACAGGAGCGGAGCGAAGCGCGGAAACGGGCGCCCGGCGCGTGCGACGCGCAGCCAGCCCCAAGCGTAGAGCGCGGCGCTCGCGGCGAGCGCGACGGCGAGCGTCATGCCGGCTGCGGCTCCTCTTCCTCGAAGCCGCCCTCCTCGGTGCGCACCAGCGTCGTGACGTCGGACGGGTAGACCGCGCTCTCGACGATGCGCGCGCGCATTTCGGCCGCGACGCGCCAGGCGATCCAGCCGACGACGAGCGGTCCGACGGCGAACAGGATACGGTACCACCACACCAGCGATTCGAGCCGCAGATGCAGCGTCATGGCGGTCTGGTCGTCGGCCGCCGCGAGCGTGAGCAGAATCCCCTCGAAGATCAGCGCGGCGCCGACCGCGACCCGCAACGGCACTTGCGTCGGGACGTCGAGCACATCGTGCGCAGCACCGTCACCGGTGAGGCGTTTCTCGATGAACGGCCATAACAGCAACAGCCCCATCGTCAGCGTCGGCAGCACGAGCCCCGGCCAGAACACCGGCGGGATCGGGTGCCCGAAGATATGGAACTCGGTCGCCGGCCCGAGCCGCAGCGCGCCTTCGAGGAAGGCGGTGTACCAATCGGGGACCGATCCGTTCGCGGCCAGCCACGGCTGATACGGTCCGAAATTCTCGATCGGGTTGATCTCGATCAGCGTCGCGAGCAGCGCCAGCGCGGCCAGCGTCGCGCCGAACACCGCAATCGTGCGCAGCGCGTAGTCCGGCCAAAAGCGCCGCCCAACCACGTGCTTGGGATCGCGCTCGAACTGCGTGTGCTTCTGGTAGATGAGCAGCGTGAGGTGCAGCCCGATCAGCGCGCCCAGCGTGACCGGCAGATAGTAGACGTGCAGCGTGTAGAGGTGCGGGAACAGCAGCGGCCCCGGATATGAGTCGCCGCCGTTGAAGATCGATGCCGCCCAGGTGCCGACAAAGGGGATCGAGAGCGCGATGCTCTGCGAGATGCGTATCCCCGTTCCGGATAGCAGGTCGTTCGGAAGCGAGTAGCCCGTGAAGCCGGTGAACGACGCGAGCGCGAGCATCGAGAAGCCGATCATCCAGTTGATCTCGCGCGGCCGCCGGAACGCGCCGGTGAAAAAGATACGGCCCATGTGGACCAAAATCGCCGCGACGAAGCAGACCGCCGACCAATGATGGATCTGGCGCATCATGTAACCGATCGGGTGCGCGCGATCGGCCAGCGTGAGCACCGAGGCGTATGCGCCCTGCGGGCTCGGATCGAAGGCGAACGTCAGCCAGATCCCCGTTCCGACCAGCGTGACGAAGAAATACAGCGCGAACTCGCCGAGATAGAACGACCAGTGGTCGGGATAGATCTTCGCCAGCAGATACCGCGCGCCGGCGTTGGTACCCAGCCGGTCGTCGAGCCAGCGCACGACGCGCGGCACGATCACGAGAAACGATCCCAGTCGTCGGGGCCGACCGGCGCGCCGAAGTCGCCGCGCGCGACCAGATAGCCCTGGGCATCGACGTCGAGCGCGAGCTGCGGCAGCGGCCGCGGCGCCGGCCCCGAGATGTTGCGCGCGCCGTGCAGCACGTCGAAGCGCGATTGGTGGCACGGGCAGTACAGCTCGTGCGACGCGTGCCGGTAGATCGCGACCGGACAGCCCGCGTGCGTGCAGATCTTCGAGAACGCGACGTAGCCGTCGGCCGCGCCGCCCTCGCCGGCGACGCGCAGCAGCTCGGCATCGACGCGGATCAACACCGCGGAGCCTTCGGCGAGCCCGACACCACCCTGGGGGAAGACGGTTTCGATCGAGCCGTCGACCAGGCGATCGCGCGCGATCGGCCGATTGTTCTCGTCGACGAGCCGCACGCCGGAGCGCCACCCAGTGATGACGCGCCGGCCCGGTTTGCGCGCGAGCGAGATCAGCGGCACCAAGCCCAGCACACCGAACGCGCCGAGCGCCGCCAGCCATAGCCGCCCGAACGCCGGCCGGCTGATCCCGTCGTCGGGGAGCGGCGTCGGAGCCGTCGGACCGTGCGGTTCACGCGGCTCGCGCAGGTCGTCGGGTGCGTGGAGGGCGACGGCCGCCGCGCCCGCGGCGCACGCCAGGCCCAGGAACGCGACTACGAGAGCCACGCCGAGCAACGCCGGCGGCGCGCCGACCGCCGCGGCGGCGGTCGCGCCGAGCGCGCCGACGATCGTAAGGACGAGAAAGAACGCGATCCTCATCGCACCAAGAAGATCGTCGCGTAGAGCGCGAGCCAGACGACGAAAACGAAGTGCCAGTAGTACGCGACCGCCTCGACGCCGGCGTGATGCTCCCGCGTGAATGCCGGGCTCCGTAGGAAGATCGTGACCGCCGCGAGCAGGACGACGCCGGCCAGGACGTGCGCGAAGTGCGTCCCGGTCAGCACGTAGTAGATCGTCCCGTACGCGGAGTCGTCGATGCGGAAATTCGCGCTGCTCCAGTCGCTCCACTCCAAACCGAGAAAGCCGCAAGCGGCGACGATCGTGAGCACCAACATGGCCCGCGCGACGACGCGGTTGCCGCGCGTCGCCGCAATCTGCGCGACCGCCATCGTGACGCTCCCCAGTCCGAGCAGGACCGTACCGACGGCCATTCCGGTCGCATCGAGCTGGGTTCCGGGCGGCGGCCAGGCGACCGTCCCGCCGCGCAGGTCGTAGTACGCCGCGAGCAGCGCCGCGAAAACCATCGATTCCGACGCAAGGAAAACGATGGTGCCAAACACGAGCGGGTGAGCTCGGATCGCGACGGATCGCATGGTGTCAGCCTACCCGGGGGTTGGGGTGCCGCAAACCGGGTAGCATAGCCGCGTGTATCCTCCGACTTGGCCTGCGCTCGGCACGACGCAGTCGCAGGCTCTTGCGGACGACTGGAAGATCTTCACCTATGCGGCGCTCGCGGTCGCGCTGTTGGTCTGGGGACTGATCGCGTTCGCCGCGCTCCGTTTTCGCCGCACCGCGCGCAACGCGCAGCCGCGCTCGCAGCGCGACACCAACGGACCGCTCGAGATCGCCTGGACGGTCGCGCCGCTGGTGCTGGTGATCGTGCTGTTCGGCGTGACCTATCACATCGAGAACGACGTCGAGCGTCTTGCGCCCAACGCGCCGGTGCAGATCGCCGTCAACGCATACCGCTGGGGCTGGACCTTCCGCTACCTGCACGGCCCGACGATCAACGGCAACCTCAACGCGCCGCCCGAGATGGTCCTGCCGCTCGGCCAAACGACGGAGATCACGGTGAGCTCGAGCGACGTCATCCATTCGTTCTGGATCCCGGACATGCTCTTCAAGCGCGACGCGATCCCAGGCCGCGTGAGCTCGTTCGACCTCACGCCGTCCAAGCCGGGAACGTTCCTCGGACGCTGCGGCGAGTTCTGCGGCCTCGGTCACGCGACGATGGCGTTCCGTGTGCGGATCGTCTCGCCGAGCGAGTACCAGCACTGGCTCGCCTACGAGGCCACGCAATGAGCGCCGCCGCCCTGCCACGGGTCACAGCGCCCGAGCGTCACGACATCCTATCCTGGATCACGACCACCGACCACAAGCGGATCGGCATCCTCTACATGGGGACGACGATGCTGTTCATGCTGGTCGCGGGGCTACTCGCGATGGCGATCCGCACGCAGCTCGCGCGCCCCGGCGAGACGCTGATCGACGCGCACACCTACAACCAGATCTTCACGCTGCACGGCACGGCGATGATCTTCTTGGTCATCGCGCCGTTCGCGCTAGGGCTGGCGAACTATCTGATCCCGCTGCAGATCGGCGCGCCCGATATGGCGTTCCCGCGGCTGAACGCTACGTCGTACTGGATGTTCTTATTCGGTGGGCTGATCGTATTCGGCGGCGCCGCGACGAACGAAGGGGCTGCGGCGGCCGGTTGGACCTCGTACGTTCCGCTCTCGGAGATCTCGATCTCCAGCGGGCTGGGTCAGGATTTCTGGATCGTCGGCCTGGCGATGGTGTCGGTCGCCTCGATCATCACCGCGCTCAACTTCGTGACCACTGCGTTCATCTTCCGTGCACCGGGGATGACGATGTGGCGGCTCCCGATCTTCACCTGGGAGATGATCGCGACCGCGCTGCTGATCTTCATGGCGTTCCCGTCGCTGACCGCGACGCTGCTGATGCTGTTCGTCGACCGGCGACTGGGCGGCCACGTCTTCGATCCCGCGTACGGCGGGAGCGCGATCCTGTACCAGCACCTGTTCTGGTTCTTCGGTCACCCCGAAGTCTACGTGCTGATCCTGCCGTACTTCGGCGTGATCAGCGAGGTGATCTCGACGTTCTCGGGCCGCCCGATGTTCGGCTACACCGGGATGGTCCTGGCGGCGTTCGCGATCGCCGGCCTCTCGATGGGCGTCTGGGCGCACCACATGTTCACCACCGGGGCGGTCAACAACCCGTTCTTCAGCTTCGTCTCGTTCCTGATCGCGGTGCCGACCGGGATCAAGTTCTTCAACTGGATTTGTACGATGTGGGGTGGCGCGATTCGCTACACGACGCCGATGCTGTATGCGATCGGGTTCCTCATGAACTTCTTGCTCGGCGGCGTCACCGGCGTGATGGTCGCGTCGCCGCCGGTCGACTTTCAGGCGCAAGACTCGTATTTCGTGGTCGCCCACTTCCACTACACGATCGCCGGCGGCAGCCTGTTCGCGCTGCTCGCGGCGGTTTACTACTGGTGGCCGAAAGTGTTCGGCTGGATGCTCGACGAGAGGCTCGGCAAGATTGGCTTCTGGCTTACGTTCGTTGGGTTCAACGTAACGTTCATGCCCATGTTCTTCATGGGGCTGTTCGGCATGCCGCGCCGCGCGTATACCTACGCCGACGCCGGCGCGCTTCCGGCGCTAAACTTGACCGCGACGGTCGGCTCGTATTTGATGCTGATCGCCGCGCTGCTGTTCGTGGCGAACATCATCGTCTCGGCACGCCGCCGCGTCCCGGCCGGCAATGACCCCTGGGACGCGAACACGCTCGAATGGGCAACCACCTCGCCGCCGCCCGAGCACAACTTCGAGTCGCTCCCGCCGATCCGCTCGGCGCGCCCGCTTTGGGATCTGAAGCATCCGCGCTCGCAGGCGGTCGTCGTGAAAGTCGCGGGCGCTCCGTGACGACCGCGCGCGGGCTGTTCATTTCTTCGGCGCTCTTCACCGGGGTGCTCGCGATCGCATATTGGATCGTCGCCCACGAACCGGCGGGAACGATGATGCTCGGCTTCATGACGGCGGCATTGTCGACGGTCGCGATCTACATGTTCTTCGCAGAGCGCGACGCCGATCTGTACGCCGACCGCCCTGACGCGACGATGCGCGAAGCCGCCGGCGAGCACGTCGGCACCTTCGTCACCTACTCCCCCGCCCCGTTCTGGATCGGCCTAGCCCTCAGCGGACTCGTCCTCGGCCTCGTCGTCGCACCGGCCGCCGCGGGTCTCGGCATCGTGGCGCTACTCTTCCTCGGCGGCTTACTGATCGTCCGCAGCCGCTAGTCGCGTCCGCGGTCCTCGGGGAAGTCCCAACGGATTAGGCGCCCAGGGATGTTCTCGATGTCGGGTATACTTGACATTCGGGTTGTCGCCCCAGTAGTATAGAACCGTTGCGCCGCAAGCCCGCGGCGCCGATCCGGTACCCGAAAGTAACCTCCATGGCTGTAGTGTCGTCGCTAACGCCGCCATCAACACGCGAGAAAATCGGTGCGAACCTCATCATCGCGCGCGCGCAAGCGCGGCTCACCCAAACCCAACTCGCCCACGCCGCCGGCGTCACCCGACAAACTGTCTCTGACATCGAGCGCGGCGCAACGAATGCGACCGTCGACGTGCTCGACGAGCTCGCGAAAGCTCTCACGATTCCTGTCGAGAAACTCTTCGTTCTCGGCTTCACCGGCGTTGTCGACGACGACGAGATCGCTCGCCGCCGCGCGCTCCCGCGAACCGACCGCGTCAACGCGCGTGCTCTCCACGCTACGATCGAAGAAGCAGCAAACCACAAATCCAAAGTCCGGGCCACAAAAAAGCGTCCGCACGTACGAGGTTAGCTACCGGCCTGTCGTTGCGGAAGACGTCGTGCGGTGGGGACTTGAAAATGCCGACTTCGTACCGACGCTCGACGAGCTGATCGACGAGCTCGAGACGAACCCGAAGCAGTTTCCGCCCAAGACGGGCCAGCTCGCCGGCACGCGCGCCGCCGAAGTCTTTACCGCGGTGCGACGTGGCGCGCCGTCTTCGATGTCGACGACGAATTTCTCGAGGTCACGATCCTCGCGATTGCGCCGCATGACGTCGCTTAGCGGCAAGCGGAGCGGCGGCGGCGATGAGCAACCTACGGATACCGGTCGTCTACGGTAATCGCGACGATGTCACAGCGGAACCCATGCTGGTCCGCGCTTCGGCTAGGACGGAGTCGACGGCTAGGCGTGCGCTGCGGACGGCGCCTTCTACGCTCGCCGGAAACTTCGTGTCAACATAGCAGCCGGCAAGGAGGAGATTGCGCACCGGAGTGCGTGAGTTCGGGCGTAAGCGTTCGGCGCTGGGGCTGGCGCGGTAGACGCTCTTGGGAACGCGCACGAGCTTTGCTTTGACGAGGTGCTGGCGCTCCGCGAGCGGATGGAGCTTGCGCAGGTCGTCCATCACTGCTGCGATTACTGTGTCGTCATCTTGTGCGATCAGCTCGTCGGCCGGGGCGACGCACGCCGCGATGAACGATTTGTCGGACCACTCGTAGCCGGGAGAACCCATGCCAAGATCGGCATGCACGCCGAGCAGCGTTCCGGGCGAGAACATGAGGTTGGTGAACTGCGAGATCGGGCGATCGAACCACACGACATCCGACACCATCAGCGGTTTCCCGTTGTAGCGCGAAAGCTGCTACAGCGAGATCGCGTGCGGGGCGCCGTGGTATTGCTGCACCGGCGGCGGGAACGTGATCTCGGTTCCCGTGCGTCGCGCCGCGTCGATCTGATCGGCACTCGGCATCGTGCCGGGATACCATTGCTCGACCGCCGGGAGCGGCGGCGCAGGCGGTGCGAGCCGTGGCGGCGCTTCATACACCTCCGCGCCCTCGACGGAGACGCCGAGCTTCGATCCGGCGCCGCGGTGCAGCGCCGCAACGGCGCGCAGGTTGCCGGGATCTGTCCCTGCGACAGCAATGATCCAGGCCGGTTTGGTGGCAGGCAGCACGAACGTTGCCGCGTCGCGCGATCCGCCCCTACCGAGGATCGCGACGAGCCGGCTGTAATTGCCGACCGGGAGACGCTGGCCCTCAGCTTTGATCCATCCGGCCGGTGCGATCACGCCGTCGTAACGCCGCGCCTCGCCGATGATCGGCGACATCAGCACGCGTTGCGGTATCGGCTCCGCGGCGGTCGCGCTGGGTGCGCGCCCGCTCGCCGACGGCGAGAGGCCGGGCAGGATGCCCGCACCGGAGTTCTTCGCGCAGGCGGCCAGCGCAGCGGCGCTCGCAGCCAAGAAGGCGGCGCGCGTCGGTGACGTCATGTCAGTTGCGGCTCGGGAAGATGCCCTGGAGGGCGATGCAGAAGTTCACGACGAGGAACGGCTGGATGTTGGGGTGCGGCTGCCCCCCACCGGCCGCGGCGATCATCAGGGGGTTCATGGTAACCGCTTTCTTCAGCCCCGCAGCGGTCGCGTAGATGTCACCTCCGGTGGCGAATGTCGCTAAGGCATTTCCGCTTGGACTCGGCGAATTGTTGCTGGGGACGTCGCCGTCGGCATACACCAGATGCGTGTGCGCGGCGGTTTGCGCCACGGTGAGCGTCACGTTCTCAACGCCGCCGAAGGCGCCGATCACGTACGGTGAAAGCCCCGATCCCTGCCCTTGATGGATGGGGACACGGCTCTGGAAGTTCGGCAACCCGAAGGTCGAGACTCCGTTCCCACCATAGGTCGTGCCGAGGAGGGCGAAGAGCGCGTCGTTCTGGCTGATCGAAAGCAGCTGCCCGTTGCAGAACGCCCACCCTTGGGGCGCAAAGTTGAACCCGAACATCCGAATCTCGCCGAGGAATGGGTTGGCCATGCGTGCCTCCTACTCAAGCTGGGCGTCGCCTGCAACGTAATACGTCCGCAGCGCGTGCCGCTCCTCGCGGACTTCCCTTAAGCGCTCTGCCGCAGTCCCTCGTCGCTCGTGATCTCGCCGCAGACGGGGCAAGTCATGAGCTCGGCGCGGCCAGTACGGCATCGACGGCCAGCCGCGCGCTGCGCACGGCGCCTTCGACGCTGGCGGGGAACTTTGTATCGATGTAGCACCCGGCGAGGAAGAGATTGCGGACCGGCGTGCGCGAGCCTGGGCGTAGGCGTTCGGCGCCGGGGCTGGCGCGGTAGACGCTCTTGGGAATGCGCACGAGCTTTGCTTTGACGAGGTGCTTCCGCTCGGCGAGTGGGTAGAGCTTGCGGAGATCCTCCATCACTGCGGCGATCACCGTCTCGTCATCTCGAGCGATCAGCTCGTCAGCGGGTGCGACGCACGCCTCGATGAACGACTTGCCGGACCATTCGTAGCCTGGCGAGCCCAATCCGAGATCTGCGTGCACGCCGAGCAGCGTTCCGGGTGAGAACATGAGGTTCGTGAACCGCGAGATCGGGCGGTCGAACCACAGGTGGGCGTTGATCACTGGCGAGCTCGAGAGCTTGGCGACGCCTTCGATCAGCGGATCGCGCTGCATCTCGGCGGGCAGGATCTTCTTGGCGTCGTGCACCGGCGTCGCTAGGATCACGCTGTCGGCGGTGAAGACGCGGCCGTCGCGAGTGCGGGCGCCGGTGCAGCGGTCGCCGCTGTACAGCAGCTCGCCGACGGCGGCGTTCGTCTCAATGCGCACGCCGCGTTCGCGCACGTGCGCCGCGAGCGGCTCGACGAACCGAGGGCCCGGCGGGCCGTCGAAGAAGCCTGCGCGGCTGGCGTCGCGGCTCGAGGCGAAGTACGCCATCACGCGCAGCATCGCTTCGGCTGAGATATCGTCGACCGACGTAAAGTTCAGCGCCAGCGCCATCGGGCCAAAGAACGTGTGGAGCATGTGCTCGGACATCCCGCGCCGGCGATGCCAGTCGGCATATGTGATGTCGTCCTGCGCGTCGGCGTAGCGGTGGTGGCGCAGCAGCACGGGGAGCGTGCCCTTCGCAAACAGCACCTTCTCCCAGGCGCTGAACACGTAGCGCGCGCCGAGCACCGCGCCGATCCCGTTGAACGGTGCGGGCGCATCGGCGAAGCGGAACTCCTCGTACACCGGCGCGCCGTTCCAGCGCGGCGAGAAATCGGCCGGCATGGCCCAGGTCAGCGCGTGCGGCTGCCACAGGAGGTGGTGAGCGATTCCCACCTCGCGCAGCAACTGCAGCAAGCTGGTGTAGCCGCCGAAGATCGCGTGCAGCCCGGTTTCGAGGATGTCGCCGTCGCGGTCGCGCCACGACGACAGCTTGCCGCCCAGGATCGGCCGCTTCTCCAGGACGGTCGCACTGCGACCTTCGTCGGCGAGGAAGCGCGCCGCAGCCAGGCCCGCGGGGCCGCCGCCTACGATCAGCGTGTCAACGGGACGGCGCCGCTCGTCCCCGAAGGTTGCTGATTCGCGCACGCCCCCTCGTTCCGCCGCAAAGGTTACAGCCCCGCTTCATGGCCGCCCAGCTCGAGATCAGCCCCGACACCAACATCCGCGAGCTCGTCGCCGATCTGCCGATCGCCGAAGAGGTCCTCAGCCAGTTCGGACTCCACTGCTCTGGTTGCGGCGTCAACAAGTACGAGACGATCGCGCAAGGCGTGAAGGCGCACGGCCTGCGCGTTGAGCCGATCATCGCGGCGCTGGCCCAGGCACGTTTGTCCGGCCGCGTGCCGACGATCATGAACGAGGACAAGACGCCGCTACGGCGCGCGCCGGGCGAGTTCAACCGCCGCGCGAAATTCAAGTACGTCGTGCCGATCATGTCGGGCAAAGGCGGCGTCGGCAAGTCGCTGACGACTGCGCTGCTTGCGGTCGGGCTCCGGCGCGCGCATCAAAAGGTCGGCATCCTCGACGCCGACATCACCGGCCCGTCGATCCCGCGGCTGTTCGGCTTGCGCCAACCGCTCGGGCTCGAGCCCGATCCCTCGACGCCCGCCGGCCAGCAACCCAAGCCGTTGATGGTGCCCGCCGTTTCGCGCTCGGCGATCGAGATCGTCAGCTCGAACTTGCTCACCGACAAGGAAGACACCGCAATGATCTGGCGCGGCCCGATCCTGTCGGGCGTTATCCGCCAGTTCTACGAGCAGGCGTTGTGGTCGGACCTCGACTACCTGCTAATCGACTTGCCGCCGGGGACCTCGGACGCGCCGCTGACCGTCCTGCAGTCGCTCGCCGTCGACGGCATCGTGCTGGTCACCATGCCGCAGCGGCTCGCAACGATGATCGTGCGCAAAGCCGCGAACCTCGTGCATCAGCTCGG
>PMOS01000022.1 GCA_003161435.1 Vulcanimicrobiota bacterium | reverse complement strand
CAAATCTCCCGCGCCGTTTCCATGAGCAAGGAATATAAGGGAACTGAGTTGGTATTCATGGCGAATACGGCGGCTGACCGCATTCGAAAGATCCTCGTTCACCATAAAATCGAATCCGAGGATCGTGTAATGCCGACGACTGTTGGTGATGAAAAACTGCTCCATCTTTTCCAGAGATTCTTTGGCAATTATGCGATCCGCGAGAGTCGCTGAGAGGTCATCGACCACGTTTAACGTCCGGATACGCGGGCCCCAAGCTCAAGGAATCGTGAACGAAGTCCAGCGACCAGCGCCAATTTAACTGGCCCTATCTACAATATGCGGCGTCACAGCAACCCAACGTTTGCTGCAGGCGCTCAAACGCATACCTAAGCGGCCCCGTAAAGACATTGTTCGCGGCATAAAATTGCACCGCCTCGGTCGCTGCCTTGACACGGGAGCCACCGAGCCACTGCTAGGGATTTTCGCTGCCACCGTCCGGCGGGAAGGACCCTTCATGACCAGTCCTTCCTTTGGCCCATCCAATGCGGTGCTTCTTCTGTTCGCCTCGAAACGCGTCGAGAACCGCTACGACCTCTTCTTCGGTCGTTGCGCCCCAAAGACGGTATCTGAATTCCCTTTCGAAGAGCTCCGCGCTCTGTATGTCGAGGCCTATTGCAGCGATAATTCGGGCTCGAGCAAATTGGAATAACTTCTGGTTGTCAGCGCCTAGTCCGTACTTCGTCATGTGAAGTGTTGTTTGAAGCGCGGCAATGTATTGCCAGAGATAAAGGTAAGGGATAAATGTGACAACGAGGACCAGTGGCAAGAAAAACTCTTTGACTTGCTCGGGCTGAACCAGATCCCGCCAGTGCTGAATCGTTTCGGTGATCGTATACGCAAGAATTAGAAGCCCGATGACTGAGAGACAACCACTCAATGTATTTCGAAGCAAGTCGTACTTTGGCTTGCCGACGAACTCGCGGCTCGTCCTGCCAAGAGCTTGTAGGCAAGCTAAGAGCGTAACAAGGGGAACGAAGACGAGCTCGAGCAAGAGAGGGAAGGTATATAGATTGACAATGAATTCGATGAAGGCTGCGAGTGCGACGTTATGCGATATGAGCTTACGGAGAAAGTCGGGGCTCCCAGCTCTCCTGTTGAATAGGGTTCCGAGAGCCGTCCCGAAGAACCAGAGCACGGTTGTCTTGAGCATCGCAACCTCCCAATAGCCGACAAGCATTAAGACGGCCGTAATTGCAGCGACGTAGGCGAATGCGAACGACAGTGGAAACACCAGGACCGAGAAAAAGACCGAGCGGAGCAACGCCGCCACGGAACGTCGGGCTTTTTGCTTTGATCCCAACCAAATTGTAAGTACTGTCAACCAAATGGTAAGTGACGTCTCGCGTGTGTTTAGGCCCGGGATGGTTGCCATCCAAATTGAAAGCCGCGCGTCCTCAGCCGCAAGGGGTTGCTGCGGCGCGCCGCCTTTTGCGCCACAATCGAGTGCCGCTGATTCGTTGATCACGGGCTGCGGTGCCGCTTTGCATCTGCAGCTCGGCGCATGGTCGATTGCTAACCACGCTATGCTCTCTATGTCAAAGGTTCTTCGCCTCGCATTGGGCGTGAGACCGGCTTGCTCCAACGGACCGAGACTAATGTAGCTTCCCTGCAACAAACCAGGACACTTAGGGCGAAGGGTGTCCTCGATCGCGGCTTCCAATGCAATGGTGGTGCAAGCCGCGATCCATAAAGTAACAGCAAGCACCTTTGCAATGAAGTTAGCCGTCGTGTTCAACGTAAAGACCCCTTTCCGTCTACAACTGAGAACGGCCGGTAGCGAGAGAAGTCGTTCGTTGCATTATCACGCGACGTCAACCGGAACGCCAACGCCGTGGGAGCCCGTCTAGAACAGGTGAACGTCACATCGGCCGTGGCCTGCTTCGTTGCAAGACGGGTCTGTGGGCTCCGTCGGTCGGCAAGTCGCGTAAGACAACGGCGAAGAACCTCTCGATGGCGACGCAAGGTCGATGGTCACAGTTGCGTCGCGAATACGCCACGGCGTACGAGTATGACGGTACGGACGCAGGCCGTCGGTGGTCCCGCGCTTGTCGGCCATTCTCACCGAACATTGCACATGGGCGAGCCCAGTTGCCAGATGCCACGATACGGCTCGAAGAAGCATTCGTACTGGCGAAGAACCTTCCCAACGCGCTGAGGCGCCTGGCCGATGCCGAGGGCAGGCAGTTCGTCTGCGAGTTCCCCGGCTTTCAGTGGAGACCCGACGGGAACGTGCCAGGCGATAAAGGCATGCCCGCGCTAGCGCCGCATCGCGCGATAGATCCGCGACAAGATCCTCCCAGGGCGGGAACGGCGGTAGCGCGGATCTGAAGCGCTCGAGCGCCTCGTAATGCGGCTGGTACACATGCGCGCTCAATACGGATATTGCCGTGAGGATGGCCTCTCCGCTGGCGCGATAGCGATCGTACGGAACACGCGTCGCCAGTACCGCCGCGAGCGCCACGAGACCCAGAAGCAATGGAGGCGAGAACGTCCACAGACGTCGCGCGACGTAAGCGCTTCCTATGACAGCGAAGGCCGGAACGGCCGCCGTGAACGCGACGAGGCGCGTCAGCTCCGCAGAATCTCCGCCCGCATGAAGGATCGGGAGCCAAGCGCGCCGCTCCGCGGCGCTGAGCGTTCGCCCGTAAACTGCCTCATGAGGTGCTCCGTCCTCCGAGACGAAGAAGGCCCCTGTCGCGAGCGCGAGCACCGCGGATGGGACGTCGTCGACGTCCAGCATTAAGCGCAGGCGATCGACACGCCGACGCTCCGCCGGCGAAAGCAACGAATCCATGCCGTCGGTGTACACGCGACGCACTAATGGCACGTAGTTCTCGCGCCAAGCGGAAAGATACGCGTCCGTATCGAGTCCCATGTCCGTCGCCCACTCGGCCGCGTGCTCCTCGACTTCATCGTACACATGTTGCGCGCAATAAAGGCGAAAGATGCGCGCATTGGTCGCTGTGACCAAGGTTGTCCGCCGTCCGGTACGGCAGACATAACCGATGTCGTTGCGGAAAATGTTCGCGTCAACCACGAGCGGAAGCGCCTCGCCCAACAGCGCGTCGAGCGACGATCCTAAGAAAGCGCCCATCGCGTCAGAGCCGACGATCGGTGCGGCGGCGTTGTCACGGTGAATGCTAGACAGGAACTGCCGCGTCTGGTCTTCGGGATCGTTGGCGTTCATGCTGTTTTGGATACCTTATTCGGCGACTTGAATGTTCACCGCGAAGGCGGCCGAGATTGGGCCAGTCCGACGGTAGAACAATAGCTCCATCGCGTTGTCGAGCGAAGCATCCAGCACTTTGCCTTCGTGGCAACCAAGTAGCAAGGTAACGACGAAGTCCTCGAGCCGCCAACCGGCGCAGAACGGGCTGTGTTCGTGTGGGTGTGCAATACCACGCACGTCCGCGTATCGTGGCACGGCGACCGAGTCGTGAAGTGCAAGCATCTGGCGAGCGCGGACGATCCTGCAACCGACATCATTGTTCGGTAGCACTGTCGGGCCAGCGACCGGAACCGCGCGCGACCACGGAATCACTACCGGGTTATACAAAAGGTAGTGAACCGGTATAGTCATCTCGCCCTGGTACGCGTCGATGCGCCGCGCCTGGTCCGCATTGAGGTCGAGCGATGCGTATCGGGAGTCTTCTGTGAACTCGTAGGTCCGCCGCGTCGCTGCTACATCGTACGCCTCGCGGAGCCGGCCGAAGCCCCACCTCCAACGCGCACGTTCCTCATCTTCATCGTGTTTATTGCCAATCGGGAAGAGCCGCTTCGATTGAAGGATCGCGACCTTGCTCCAGATGACCGTGTTGCCGTGGCGCAAAATGACGAGAACGCCAATGTCCGCGATCTCCCACACGCCGAAGTGATGCCCGCTACCGAGAAAGTGGGTCTCGCAATCGACGATCCACCCGGAGTGCGGCGCGACCTCCGGTGACTGTCGGTCGAGATAGGTGATGAGCGCCTGATCGAGATGATCCTCGCGACTCATCGGCTGACGGCTGAGCATGCTCGCCACTTCCGCGTTACCGTCACTGAAGATTCGACGCAGCACGTCGAGCACATCTTGAGGGATTGTAATCGGAACGCCGGTCGGGTTCGTCGAAGCCATACACCACCAACGCCAGCGCGTGCGCGCCGAGCTGTTGTAATTGTTGTCCTTGATTCCGCCTCTTACCTCCGGCGCTTTTCTCGCCGTTCGAGCCGTCGACGACCCTCGGCCTCGGACGTGTTCCACCGTTCCGAGAAGTGAGGTGTAGATCGCCGTCGGGACTTAGTCCGAAGGTCTACATATCGGAGTGTACCGGAGCTTACGGTGAGGAGTTAGAATTGTTTAGACCTGGCCCGAACTCAATGTCGTTCGTGCTACGCGATTGCGGCGCACTGCTTTGAGTGTTATCAATCGAATATGTTTGCGTCGGTTCGGCACGTGCGAGGACAATTCGCGAAGGATCCGGGCAGCGTCTTGGCCGAGCGCAAGATATTCTGGATCGACGCACAGGATTTGTGCGAGGCGCATCCCGAGTGTGAGGTCTGGATCAGTGACCCGGCCGGCCTCCAGGTCCCGGATATCACGCACGGACACGTCGCATTGGGCAGCGAGGATCGCGACCGTCATGTGGCGATTCACGCGGAGACGCCGAATTCGTCGCGCTAGCGAATCATCGATCTTCATAGCACGGACGCTTCGCTAGGAGGCAATAAACTGCCTGTTCATTCATGGCCGTTTGGTAGACGATTAGTTGGATGCGGGGTAGAGCTGCTGCGGAAACTGAGCGACGGCACCTGGGAGATGTAGTATCTGAATTGCGCCGCAGTGCTGGGCTCACGCAGGAAGATGTTGCCGACCGGGCGTCGGTGTCACTGCGCTTCGTTCGCATGATCGAGACGGGTCGTGGCAACCCGTCATTCGTTACCATGTTGCAAATCGCGCATGCGATCGGCGTGCCCCTATCCGACATCATCCGTCGTGCTGAGCGCCAATAACCTACAACTTTGAAGAGGCCTCCTCGACCGGTCGACCACGGCCACGAGGTCGCAACTTAGTCGTGTAGACGTTCAAGCGCCCGCACCTACGATAACGTCTTGCACCTCATGCCCTAGTTCTTGGCTGGGTGAAGCGCGAGTTCCATAGAGTAAAAGACAGAAGAATTCGCCGCACGGTCGCCAGCGCTTTGATTCACCGACCGCGCCACTTCTAGTGGCAAATTATGAAACTGGCGCATAAAACGAGTGCGCCCCCTCGGAAGCACCGGCAAGGCACCGGCATAGAGTTGTCAATCTCGCGAAGGAAGAGATAGATCGCGTATGAGGTCGACGGAACGCATAGCGTCAGCTGGCTGCAGAGATTGGTCCGAGCGAGATCCGCAGATGGCCGAGCACCTCGACAAGCTCGGGGTCGGTTGCATTTACTGGCTGCGACTGCTTCTTAGTGATGCACGCCGGATGGTCGTCCTCGAAGATCGCCCAACATAGAATGTTCCGCCCCAATCGCGACGGGTAGCAAATCCCGTCGAAACGGCGCTGTTCGCGGTACTCCAGCTCAAAGATGAACCGCGAAATCTCCATCGTGACCTCTCGGCGAGCCGTCGTCAGTGCGGAAAGGTCGAATTCGACGACACCGAGCGCCGCGAACCGGTCGGCCAGGCGACGCCGCAATAACGCGATCGACTCGCTGGCCCCGATATCCACGAACACCCCGTTGAGTTGAGCTTTGCCGATATGGCGCCGCTCGATCCAATTCGTAACCAACCCGGGCGGTGGCGTGCCCCGTAGGCCGGGTTCGTTGGCCAGGACGCTCGTTGCCAGATCGATGGTGGGCGCCGGGCGCAGCGAAGCGAGCGTTTCCATGTACGCGCCGTACGGCGTTGACGCGGCATAGACGGTGTGGTAGATGCCCAGCGGATCATCGTAACGGTTCAACGTCGGATCAGACCCACGCGATGGTGGCTTCCGCAGCCACGCATCGGGAGACTTCCCTACGCGAAAGACTCGTGATGGCGGTTGCACCACCACGAGTCCATCGGGCTCTAGCTGTTCGCGAATTCCTTCGCAGCTGCTAGGATTTGACGAGCGAGCGACGGGAATTCTACTCCTTCGGCGTTGCGGATCAACTCCGCCGGCGCCCGATCGCGTAGCGATGGGTTCAGCCCCTGGAACCACGCTTCGATTGCACCGTTTTCGCCTTCTTCCGCCAGATACCGAGCAACGTGAAGTGAGACCTGGAGCTTCGCTCGCGTCGATGGGTGCGGAACGCGATCGCCGGCGATCCACTGACGGACCGCCCGCGTCTCGCTTACGCCGGTGATGTAGGCGACCAGCGGAGCTCCAACGAGCTTGACGAGATCGTCGACGACCTTGGGGAACGGCTGCACCGCAGCTCGATGAGCGCGCTCGGCACGGGCACGCTCGAGCTTAGCAAGGTCCGTCGCTTCCGGCGCGCGGCCTACTTTCGCATTTTGGGCTCCCGCGGCGCGGCTTCCGATTTTTGTTGCACTCAAGCGTCCTCCTCGTGACGCGCCGAGGTAGCAAACCCCCGGCGCAAGAGCCCTGGCACATTCAGCCTGGCTCTAGATAGAGACATAACGGGACTTCCAAGTCAAGCGAAACCACAAAAAACCACACATTGTTAACGTGTTGACACCATGGTAAATCCCAGATATAATCCCAACATCGCCTAGTGACCGCTAGGTTTTAGTCGAGCTTGCACCTTGCGAGTTCGGCTCACTTTCAGGAGAATCAGATGCCAAAGCAACCAGGCCTCGACGGCCGCCACCGGGACGGCGACGGCGAAATCCGCCGCAAGAACGGCAACACCCAAATCGGCACGCTGCGCGACACCTACGGCCCCGACTTCGCCGCCGGGCGCCGCAGTGACATGAAGCTGGAAACTCTGCTCGACCAAACGGGGGCGGAATCGCTCAGCGACTTCCGCAAGATGAACCCCGGATGACGTTCGACGGAGCGGTCATTCGCGAACAAGGCGTGACCTTCGCCATCGCGATGGTCAAGCGGCACGTGATCCGGTCGAGCGATCGCGACAACGTGCAACGAGGGCTGGTCCGGTACTTCCCGGGCATGCCGATCGTCCTGATGGCTGAGGACGGCAGCGAGACGTATGGCCGGCGCGACATCGTCCAGTTCTTGGAACACGTCCACCCCAGTCAGATCCCGTGGCGTCGCTATAGCGCATAGGCAAGTGCGCACCACCTAAAGCCCCGCCTCGGACGACGTGAGGTGGGGCTTTTCTTTTGATCGCGCTACCGCAGCAGGGCTCGACCCGCGCGCTTGCCGCGACCGACGTTCAGACGACCGAAGCCACCGGCGTGGTCGTCGAACCTGCGCAGCTCAACATTGCCGGGTTACGAATCGCAGCATGACGAGTACGACCACGTCCTCGACCCCCTGGGCGCCGACATCCGCCCCCACAAGCGCATGGGCCTCGTCAACGAGGGACTCGGCGGGGACAGCCTCTACGTCGCGCTGCCCGCGCGCGACGGCTTTGCACAAGCCGGTGTGACCGGCGTGATCATCTACGACGTCAACGGCATGAACCACTGAACGGCCAGACCATGGCGCAAATCGAGAGCAACTGCAAGCTCGCCGTCTCAGAGGCGCAAACGCTCGCCACATCAAGGCCTACGGCCTCAAGTGGTTTGTTAGCCCAGAGTACGGACAGATGCGCTCGTCGTAGCATTTACCGCGAGCATGTCAGCGACGTCTTTAGGAGTTACTAAAATCCCGATTGTTGAAAACAACAGATCGAGGACATTTGCGATCCGCTCTTGATCTCCGGCACACCATTCATTGAGCGCCCACAATTGAAAGCCACTTACGAGACACTGCTCTCGCTTGCTAGCATATGCCAGCATTTGTGTCGGAAACACTATATCTGGGCGCTCATCAATAGGTTTGTCTCGATATGCGTTCACAATCAAGATCGCTTTTGGAATCGTTTCGTGCTCGGTGATATATTCGCTGACCCATTTTTCCAACTGCGCCGCATGGCTCTCCGCCGCCGAGCCGGTGACCCCCTTGATTTCGATGACGGCATGGCGTTTATGATGTTCGATAATGAGATCGGTACGATTTCCAGTTGGCTCCCTTACGACAATACCCCAATTCCGAAATACCTCTGCAACGATCCGCTCGAGAGCCAGTCCGGTTGTCGTGAACAGGCGCTTTGGCCTGCGGAACTCCTCCAGGCGAGCTTTCTTGGCATCGACATCTCTTTGTAATGCTGCTGCCTTAGCTTCGTCCCGAATGAGGCTCGCCAAGCATTGACGTTCGCGATCCGCCGCGTAGCCATTGGTCCAATCCGGGAGCTCAGCCTCTTCCGACTGATCCGTGATTGTCGCGGCTAGGCTCTGGATAGATACGATAAATGCACTAACTGCCCCCTGCCAGGCCGCGTTGTCGACGAATTCCTGAGATGCCTTCACGAAAGGAACAAAAACCAGGTGACCTTTCCCGACGCTGATATCTAGTGCCACTGACCGTGAAGTCTTATCCAGAAACAACACCGGTTCGCCAACTTCGTCTTTGAAGTAAGCGCGATAGCTTAGCGAGCCTGTATTGTCCGCAAGAAAGACTTTGAAGGCGGTGTTGTTCCCGCCGAATGATATGCTATCGCCTGCAGCTGCTATCGTTTTAATGGCCACCGGAAATATAGCGAGGAGGTCAACCTCTTCGACGATTCGGGTTGTCTGCCGATTCCGGCCGGTGCCTGAATGTTCATAGCGGCCGGTCCAAACCCAGACATTTTGCGGCTCCGGTGTAGGGCAAATCATGATACGACCGAGTTCCAGAAACTCGCGAATTTCGATCGCACGCCGTCGGAAGTCTTCTAAGAATTTAAAGGAGCCATCGTTGCTTAGAAGTGGCTTACCTTTGTACGTACCATCCAGGTATTGATGCTCGTAGTTGACGTGCGACCTAACTGGGTCGAAGAGGATCAAGTCATATTCGAGGATGGAAGTTTCGTCGCCAAATTGAATCGGCTTCAGTGCGGTATGAGTGAATGTGGTAGACAATGTCGCGGTACGCATGGGCTTCTGGTGTTTCGTATGCGTAGATTTCTTCGCGGCCATTCGCTCAAATCAGTATTGTAAAGCTAGAGTTCCTGCACGTCGCGGTTTCGGTTCCAACTGAAAAGCCCGTTCCAGCGGGTCCAGGACGGGCATGGCGAACGAGTTTTAGACGCCGGGCTCGCGCGCAGGTCGGGAACTCGGCCTCGCTGCCGCGCGGGGACCACGTGGGCGGTGAGCATCGAGCACTTGGCCGAGATCACCCGGAGCGGACACGGCCATGGACGAAAAGCCGGCTAGCAGTAGAGCGCTGCTGTAGCGGTCGCGAGGTCTGCAATGCGCGTGCGCAGCCCCGGTGGCCCGAGCACTTCGATCGCGTCGCCGAACGCCAGGAACTCGCGCGCGGCTTTGTCGGTCGATTCGATTGGCACGGTCACGACGCTCGGATTGAGCGGATCCCGCACCAGCCGCGCGGCTCGTGCACCGAGGTTCGCCAGCAAAGGTTCGGCTCGCTCCGATAATCGAAGCGTTGCGCTGCTGCGAGTGAGGCTATCCTCGAATCGCGCTTTCGATGCATCCCAGTAAGCCGGCAGATCGAAATCGTCCGGCACCGTAAACGTGCCTTCGAGTATCTCGAGGCTCGCAATCTCGGAGACGCGATACGTGCGGATTTTTCCGAGGTGGCGGCCGACGAGATACCAGGTCGCATTTTTCAGCACGAGCCCGAGGGGGTCGACCTCGCGCTTCCTGCGAGCGGTCCAACTCGTGTAGTCGATGCGGATCCTCCGCTGATCCCAGACCGCTCGTGCGAGTTGCGGAAGTTGCTGTGGGGTTGCGGTCGCATCGTACCAGCGAGCGAGATCGAAGTGAATGCGCTCTCGCGTGCGCCGCGCTTTGGTCGCGGCGGACGGCGGAATCGCGGCGAGCAGCTTCCGCTCCGCGCCGGCGGCAGCCGAACCGACCCCGAGCGCATCGGCCACGGTCGACCATCCGGCGAGCGAGAGCGCTTCCGATTCGGCGAGATCGAGCCCCGTGAGGCGCGTGCGGTACCCCTCGACGCCGGATACCCCGCCGCCCCCGCGCTCCACGCACAACGCGTGCGCAGGCAAACGGACAGTTACCATTCCGATCCGCTCCGAACCGCAGAAGCCATGCCGCCGAAGCCATTGCGAAATGTGCGCTTCGAACGACGCTCGGCCAGGGCTACGGAGGAAGCACTATGCTATCGGAGAACGCGAGTGACGACAGTCGTACGTTGGGGGTAAATATGAGAACGATTGCGGTCAGGCATGTGCGTGGCTCCTACGGCACATCGCGATGCTAACCGTTTGTTCAGCCCGCTTCGCCCTCGTCGGTGTTACCATTGCGCTCTTGTCGTGCGGCTCGCTACAAGCAGCGCAAGCCGCTTCCTCGGCGGCTGCACTGACCGCTGCGGCTTTGCCGACGTGCGGTGGGGTGACGTCGGCGCAAATCACAGCGACGACGCTGCCAGGCGAAGCCGCCCAAAGCTCAGCGCAGCCTCTGCCCGTACCTTCGCTCGGTAATATTATCGTCGTTCCTGAGGATTACGGCGGACAACAAGTCACCGAGGTGACGGCCACCTTTGCAAACGGGCAGGGCGAGCCAGTTTCCGGGGCTGTGAGCATCGCGAACAAAGCCACGGTCGTTTCATTCGGAACGACCGACACGTCTGCTGCCGTGCAAATCGTAAACGTCGAAGGCTCTGGTTGCAAATCGGCGCCCGTAGCTGTTTTGCGCGTCGGCGGGGGCATAGCAACCTTAGAAGACGGGGCGAACGGTAATATCGCGATCACCATTTCGCAGCAAAAAGGCGTTCTCGGGACTTTGAGCGCCACGGTCTCGCCAGATCTCAGCACGGCGACTGTCGCGTACGATTCATCGCCGGATGCCAATGCTTACCATATCGACGTATCGGCCAGCGTCGCTTTGCCGCTAAACGGTGGTCAAGCGTTCAAAATAACCGCAGACCCTAAAATTCAGCTTATGGCCGGTGCGGTCTCCGTCATGAGCACGACCTGGTCGCCAGGGGGCGCTTTCAGCGTCTCGGCGTGCGACTTGCTTTCACAGTATTCAAACACCATTTCGAAATCGAAACCGTGGGTGGTGACACTGGCCGACAACACAGCGTTTTCCATCTATGGTTTGTCTTCTACGTGCGCGAACGGCAATGTGCAAAGTGCCACGCTCAACGCGCAGATCACGAACGGTTATTTGAGCAAAAGCCCAATCGACGTGTCCGGTACATTCGCGTCCGACGATACATCCGGCGCAACCGCCGCGCAATTGACCATGACGGATGCCACTTTAAACCTATTCCAGTCGGGCTTGCAGCTTCAGAACCTAACCTTTGGTATCGCAGCTGGTACTCGGCCGAATTTGACGCTCAGCGGCACGCTCGCAACGCCACACGGATCGCTGTCTTCAGACAGTATTACGCTACAGTTTACGAGCACTGGGATGTCTCTGCAAGCCGGACTTAGCGCGGTAATAAAAGGTCCGGGTTACACTGCAACCCTACAAAACCTAAGTTGCGGCTACGATGTCGCTGATGCGAAGCTCGGATTCAAGGCATGCACTGGCAGCGTCGCCGTCACGCTGACAGCATTGGGCGGATCCGTTACTGCGGCTCTGGACGATAGCGGCATCTCAACCACAGCTCAAGATCTGGTTCTCAAGATGCCGAACGGCTACGAGCTCGACACCATCGGACTGAAGCTTGCCGTCGACCAGAAGCACAATATCCTTGTGACCACGGAGCGAGCGACGCTGCGAAACGGTATGCTTGGCGCCGGTGGTGTGACAATCTTGGGGTTCAGCATTGCTGACGGTGCCGTTTGCGGCCAGGTTCAGCCGACGGCCGCCGTCGCCGCCGGCCCTTTCACGCTTTCCAACCTAAAAGCAACTCTCACGACGATCACCGGCGCCTGCACCCCAGCGGGCCTGGCAATTGCGCAGCCATCTCCGATGCCTTCCGTCACGACGCGCGCCCCGGCGAAAGCCGTCCCCGTTCCGGCATCGACACCGGCGCCCGTCGGACTCGTCGTGACGACGGATGCGGCACTCACGTATCCGAGCAGTGTTGCCAGCGATCCTAATATCAACCTCCACGTAACGATGAGCGGCATCGGCCTGACGATTCCGTTCAACGGAGGCGTTGTAACGGTCACCCCGCCCCCGAGCGTCAGCCTCAGCGGCTCGCTATTCGGCAGGACGATCGTCGGCGTCTGCCCGGCGATCATCTCAGGAACGCGTTCGGGGGGATTGCCGTCTGCGACGGTCGGCGCGAGCACCGTGAGCAGCGCCGACCTGAGCGACCCGAGCCAAGTCTTCCGCATACTGGGTGATGGACGATACGCTATTTGTGCGGGCGTTCATGTTACACCTGGTACGACAACGGGCACCGCCGATTTAGTCAACGCACAATTCGTGTTCGAGTTCGGCGGTAGCGTCGCGGCGGCATCGCCAAAGGCTGTCGCGACGGGCGCGACGACTTTCATACCTACGCCGAGGCTCGACTCCGCTCGAATATCCTTTGGTGGCAACGGTAGCGCCGCCTCAATCACTACGAAGATCGGGGCCCGCTCGATAACCATGACATCCCTCGACTTAAGCTACGACAACGATCAGGACGACTGGGTCGAAGACCAGTACATCGTCGACAACAACATCCCGCTGCTTTGCAAGGCAGCACTCACTGGGCAAGTCACCATGTCGATCCAGGGTATAGCCGCTGTCGGAAACGTTAGTTCGACCACGACGGGCGACTCGACACTGAACACCACGCTCGGCGTCGGAGCAAACTGCGTTTATGCCGACGTCTTCGGTTCCGTGACAATTCCGGTCTCGAGCAACTCATCGGTGGTTCTCAGAGAATTGCATTTTGCAAGCGGACCGCGTGCCACCGTCTACCCACGGACGAAGATGAACGTGGCAGCGGTACCGGTATCCGTCACGGGAGCGGCTTCGAAAACGGCATGGTACAGCAAGGTCAATGCGGAGATCAACGTCGGTCAAGGAGGCGTTGCCGTCCACGATGCGGGGCTCGAAGACTACGACGGAGTCGTCCGAACCTCCGGGGGCGTCAACTGGAACCGTACGATCGGGATGAACGTCGGCTGGGTTATCAGCGGCCTGACCGGGTTCTTCGCAGGGCTTCTGTCACACGGGCTCTAGCAGGCGGGCCAAATGAAGGTTTGCGTCATCCGACCAATTCGTTGCACGGCGAGATGATACGACGACAAGCTTCTTATTACGCGCGGTTTCGGGATGCGCCGACGGCGGGGCGATGAGTGCGCCGTCGACCTATCTTCCTTCGACGGCCCAGCAGTAGCAGGCGCCAACCTCAACGGACCGGACGACGACGACCGCGTCGTCGAGTGCGACCGCACGCCTGCTTCCTGTCTGGACGGTGCCTTTCCGCGATCAGGCCGGGGTCCTCAAGACGTAACCCACCAGTGTCCCCACACCGCGGCGTTCAATAAAAATCTACGATCCGTGTTTCGTCCGACGCGGAGCACGCATGTCGTATACCGCATAACCGGTCCCAGCTTCAAAAAGCTCCTCGCGATGATGCTCATCAAGCCCGCTCCAGTAACAACGTCCGACGCGGGATGCTCCGACACCAGCCGTTCTTGGCGGTTCCTTCTGCGGTTGTCGTCGCTCCCGCTGCGGCGAACGCAGCGAACGTGACGCCGAGTCCGGCAAACTGTCGCAGACTGTGAGCCTTCTCCCACGATCTTACAGCGCGATTCCTAGAAAAGGAGGCGAACCCCACCCCTACCGTCCTGCACCGAAAGGTTAGCTTGCTCTCCGGGACGAAAGCCTGCGACCCTGCAGCGTACGCGCCGAGCCGGGGGAAGTATGCGCCGCGCATCTGTCAGTGCCGTTCTCACCATCGCCTTGTTGTTGATCGGAACTGTGCGTGGCGTGCCCGCACAGCCCAAGAGAATCGCCCTCGTCGTAGGAAACGCGCAATATGTTCACGTCGGGGGGCTGCGGAATCCGGTAAACGACGCGACCCTGATCGCCTCGACGCTCACTAAACTCGGATTCACGCTGGTCAACGGTGGCCCGATGCTGAACCTCGACAAGCAGCAGTTCGACGACGCCATCGAAAAGTTCAGTGCAGAGCTCGACAGTGCAGATGTCGCCCTCTTCTACTACGCGGGACATGGTGGTCTGCAGCTCGACGGTGACAACTATCTCCTCCCTGTCGACGCTAATCCGACGAGTCCGACCGACGCTCGGATACAGACGGAGAATGCTCAGCTTCTCCTCTCTTTGATGCGCGACGATAAGGCAAAGCTCAACATCGTGCTCCTTGACGCGTGTCGCAACAGCCCGTTTCTTAGCATCTCCCGTGGAGGTTCCGGGCTCCACCTTATGTCGGCACCGGTCGGCACGGTGATCGCGTTTGCGACGTCTCCTGACGAGGTGGCGTCCGACGGCGTCGGTGATCACAGCCCCTATGCAGCCGCACTTTCGGCGAGCCTAGGCGCGCGTGGGCTCAGTGTCAGCGACATGCTCAATCAAGCCGGAAGGATGGTCTTCGACGCGACGGAAGGCGCGCAGCTTCCTTGGGTTTCCAACACGCCCTTGCCGCTGTACTACCTTGCCGGGCCGCCCGCCGCACCAACGCCTGCGCCGCCCGGACCGCCGCCGGGAGTGTCACTGGTCGGCGGCCACGGCGGCGGCTACAGCACGCTACGTTGCGGTGCAGGCGAAACGGCGGTCGGATTATTCGGGACTGTGAGCGCGTTCCTGGTTCAACTCGGTTTGGTCTGCGCCGATCTCGACACCAACGGACCGGGTCCCGCGCGCTTCAAGCCGCTGTCGGAACGGGGTCCAGTTGGACAGTCATACCAACAGATCGAGCATTGGCGGCTGCAATGCGCGGACGACAGCATTCTGACGGGTGTTAAGGCTTCCGCTGCTACCTATTCCGGAAGCATTCTGACCGGCTCAGTTCAACTAATGTGCAGCAAGGTCAGCTTGAATGCGAACAACGATGCCACAATAGACCGCGCTGCTTCTCAGACGACAAGCATCGTTCGGGGTGCCCTGGCGAGCTCCGTGATGCTGCCGACAGACTGTGCTTCCGGAGCCGTCGTGCAACTCGACATCCGTAGTGGCGCGTGGGTAGACGCCTTCGGCGTCGAATGCGGCGCACCGTCCATCGTGAGGCTTCCGTCGGCACGATCATGCGGAGGATACAGATCGCAATGTTTACAATTTGCGTAGCGACCGTTGGAATGATCGTCCTCCTCGCCACGGGCGGGTCGTCCACGACCATCGCCCCGATCCAAGGCGTCGAGCGAGGTGCGATACCATTGCTCATTGATAAACCGCCCGAGACGTACGATGAGCAGCACGACCGCGTTATTCTCGCCGATCCTTCGGCGTACCACGGCAGCGGACCATATCGCGCGCTTTATTCCGTTCATCCAGATACCGCCATTCAGGCCGCGGTCAAAGTGCCGTGCGCGGCTGGTCACTTCAATCCTGGCGAAATGGGCTACATCTATCTCGGTGGATGGGGCGCCAGCACCACTGGATTCGCAGTAGATGCCGGCCTGCAGAAGGGCTCAAACGTAAGCGGCGACCCACGGGTCGATGTGTATCATTTGATAATGAACTATCAAGGCAAGCCATGGGCGGAGCCTTCTCCGAATTATTTGTTCGCCTGCGGACAAGTTGTCACGTTGACATTTCAGTCGGATACGGACGGACTCCTCAGGTTGAGCGGTTCCGGGCTCGTCGTCGTTCCCGGCAACGGTACCGCCACCATGGAACCTGCCGTTGAGACCGTCACGATGGCACCACGTTGGAGCGACGGCTGGGATCCCAAGAAATCCTACCCTCAGAACGGCCCGCTCGTGAAGCGCATGGTTACGATCGGCCAACCACCATGCTGGTTTGAACGGAATACCACGGGGCGCGGCTGGCAGGCGAAGCAGCCGGGATGGGATCAAGACGGCGCGTACTTCGGACATGTCGCGGGCGACATCACGCCTTTGATCCAATGGAGCAAATCGCGCGTCGGACACTTCGATAAAAATCTCGGACTATGGAAGTGGGTGCCGATCCAATCGAGCAGTGTCCAGCGAGTTGACAGCTATCCGGACGACCGCTCACGAGTAAAGACAAACGGTGATGACACCGGCGACGAGGCTGTGGCAATCGATCTTCACCCGAACCCTGGCACCCATCCGGTTATTCCGACACCGTGTCCCCTAGATCACGGCTAGCCGTCCTCGGTAATCGGCGCAAGTATTTGGCGCGATCAATGGACGTGGTATTCGCTCAACGAGGAGCCAGCCGCACCGCTTCGATCTTGTATTCACGCGTGTGACGTTGTCGCTTGATCGCCATGTAAAACTCCTGAGCCTGGTTCTTCGCCAGACTTATTCGGGTGTCCACCAAGCGGGTCAGGTCCACAACGCTTGGTTTCGCTTTCGCAGGGTCGGACATCGCCGCGGCGCGCGGGTCACTCGTGTTGTTTGAATCGGGCCGGTAGATCGAGGTATTGTCAACGGAGGACTTGCCGCAGTATCCTGAAGTAGCGCGAGCGCGACCGTACCTCGGATCGTTCGAGTGTCGATGGCGTCCGCTCTTTCGGCGGAAGGGTGTGTAATGAAAATCGTTCGGCCCGTTTGCGTTGCCTCGGCAATGGCTCTATTCGTCGCACGCTGCGCCGGTAGTTCACGATGAAGTTACGAACGGTCGCGATGACCTTCATGCTGATTCTCGCCGCGTGCGGCGGCGGGGGTGCGGCTTCTCCGTCCGCGCAGCCGACACCGATTGCAACCGGTACGCCCGGCACGGTCATCCCCGCGACGGTGCAGACCGTCGCGGGTAACGGTTCCGCAGGCAACACGAACGGATCCGGGCGAAGCGCGACGTTTGCCGGACCGACGAGTATCGCCATCGACGTCGTCGGCGGCGTGCTCTACGTGTTGGAACCGGGAGCAACAGACATTCGCGCCGTGACCCGCCAAGGTGCCGTGACGACGCTTGCCGGTGGATTGTCCTCACCCGGTTCGTTGACATTCGACCAAGCCAATGCGAGCGTCATCGTCACGAACACCGCAACGTCGGCGCTCCTTCGCGTGACTGGAGGCGGCGCATCTTCAGCGTACGCCCAGGTCCCGACTTCGCAAGCGATTCCTCCCACGGTGCTCGGCCAGATTACTACTGACGCGAGCGGGAACGTGTACGTCACCGCCAACCGCGCCGGCGACCTCTTCACGGTCGTGCCCGCAGGGTCGGTTTCCTCGCAGGCCGTCGGCCCCGGGGCACAAGGCGTCGTCGCTCCGTCCGCGGATGGGCCCGTATACGTCGTGGACCAGGGCGCCGGCGCGCTTCAACGCATTTCCGCTGCGGGGACAACCACGATCGCCTCCTCGCCACTGCTGCAGCCGACCCAGTCGATGACCTTCGATCCTGCCGACTCGACGTTTTACCTCACCGATCCGCGCGACAACCGCATTATCGCCGCGACGATGGGCGGTCAGGTCACCGTTTTCGCGGGCACTGGGACTGCGGCCGAAACGGACGGAACGCTCGCAGCGGCGTCATTCAATGCACCGAGCGGTATCGCGTATGACGCAAGCAGCGGCGCGCTCTTCGTCAGCGATACGAACGGCAATACCATCCGGGAGATCGTCGGCTTCTAGTTCGGACGCGCTTCGGGACCCGCACGGAGGCGCGCTAGGTGGGTGCGCGCTCCAGGAAACGACCGGCGGCGAGCGCGCTTGCCAGGAGCCGCGCTCGCCGCCATTCGAATACCGTCCGGCGGATGCACCACCTTCCAGGGGCTCTGATACGATGACGACGACGGTCGCGAACCCCGGCCTACCCGACGGCACCGCCCCGCTCAACCGGGCGTGGCCGAGCGAAGGGCTCACGCGCGTTCCGTATTGGGTGTTCGAGGCCGCCGACGTGCACGCCGCCGAGCAGCAGCGCGTGTTCGAAGGCCCGTCCTGGAGCTACCTCTGCCTAGAAGCCGAGCTGCCGAACGCCGGCGATTACCGCACGACGTTCGTCGGCAAGCTGCCGGTGATCGTCGTGCGCGATCGGGCGGGTGAGATCAACGCGTTCGAGAACCGCTGCGCTCATCGCGGCGCGCTGATCGCGCTCGACAACAGCGGCAGCGCGAAGTCGTTCAGCTGCGTGTACCACGCCTGGAGCTACGACCTCAAGGGCAACCTCACCGGGGTCGCGTTCAAGAACGGCGTTCGCGGCGAGGGCGGGATGCCGGCGTCGTTCTGCATGGCCGACCACGGGCCGCGCAAGCTGCGCGTCGAGACGGTCGGCGGGCTCGTGTTCGCCACGCTCGCGCCCGAAGCGCCGCCGCTGCGCGAGTATCTCGGTGAGGAGATCGTTGCGTGCATCGAGCGCGTGCTCGCCGGGCGCACGCCGGTCGTGCTCGGGCGCTTCACGCAGAGCTTGCCGAACAACTGGAAGCTCTACGTCGAGAACGTGAAGGACTCGTACCACGCGAGCATCCTGCACACGTTCTTCACCACATTCGGGCTCAATCGCCTCGGGATGCGCGGCGGGCTCATCATCGACAAGAGCGGCGGCCACCACGTCAGTTTCTCCGCGATCGACCGCAGCGTCGAGAACACCGCCGAGTACAAAAGCGAGAAGCTGCGCTCCGAGAAAGAATCGTACCGGCTCGCCGATCCGACCTTGCTGCAAGGCTTCGAGGAGTTCCCCGACGGCGTGACCTTGCAGATACTCTCGGTGTTTCCCGGCTTCGTGCTGCAGCAGATCCAGAACGTCATCGCGGTGCGGCAGATCCTGCCGCGCGAGGTCGACCGGACCGACTTGAACTGGACGTATCTGGGGTTCGCTGAGGACACGCCTGAGCAGCGCGCGATCCGGCACAAGCAGTCGAACCTCGTCGGACCGGCCGGTTACGTCTCGATGGAAGACGGCTGCGTCGGAGGCTTCGTGCAGCGCGGCATCGCGGGCGCGGCTGATGAGCGCGCCGTGCTCGAGATGGGCGGCGCGAGCACCGAGTCGCAGGAGTCGCGCACGACCGAAGCCTCGGTGCGCGGGTTCTGGAAGGCCTATCGCACCGCGATGGGCTTGTGAACGACGCCTTCGCGCAGATCGCGGCGCTCAACGCGCGCTACGCGCGCTGCATCGACGACGGCGCGCTGGCCGACTGGCCGTCGTTCTTCGCCGAGGACTGCCTCTACAAAGTCACCACTGCGGAGAACTACAAGGACAGCCTGGAGGCGGGGATCATCTACGCCGACTCGCGCGCGATGCTCGTCGACCGCGTCTCGGCGCTCGCCGAAGCGAACATCTACGAACGGCATGCCTACCGGCACATCCTAGGGTCGCCGTTCATCGTCGAGGACGGCGACGGCGTCGCACGGGCGGAGACGTCGTTTCTCGTGGTGCGCATCATGCGCGACGGAACGACCGACCTGTTCGCCAGCGGGCGCTACGTCGACGTCGTGCGCTTCGGCGCGGACGGCCCCGTGTTGGCCGAGCGCGTCGTCGTTTGCGACAGCTCGCGCATCGATACGCTGCTGGCGCTGCCGCTCTAATGGCCGCCGCTCGCGCAGTCGCGCTCACGATCGGCGATCCCAACGGGATCGGGCCGGAGATCGCGGTCAAGGTTGCCGCGGTCCTGGCCGACGCTTGGGCCGTGCCGCCGATCGTCGTCGGCGACCCGGCGGTGATCCGCTACTACGCCGAACGGCACGCGCCGCAACTGCCGCTGCACGAGTTGACGGCGACGACGGGCGCTCCGGCCGCTCACGCGATCACGATCGCGCCGGTGAGCGCGCTGGCCGCGAAAGCGTTCGTGCCCGGCAGCGTGAGCGCGGCGGCCGGCGCGGCGACGGTGGCGTACGTCAAAGCGGCGCTCGAGCTGGTGCGGCGCGGGGTCGCGTCGGCGATCGTGGCGTGCCCGCATTCCGAGACCGCGGTCAACGCGGCCGGCATCCCGTTCAGCGGCTATCCGAGCCTGCTCGCGCGGCTGCTCGGGGTTCCGGCCGACCGGGTGTTCCTGATGCTCGTCGGCGGTGGGTTGCGCATCGTGCACGCGACGTTGCACGAGCGGCTGCGTGACGCGCTCGACCGGCTCTCGCCTGATCTCGTCGAAGCCGCCGGGCTCGCGGCCGTCGTGGCGCTGCGCGCGCTCGGCATCGACCAGCCGCGGATCGGCGTGTTCGCGATCAACCCGCACGGCGGCGAGGGCGGGCTGTTCGGCGACGACGACGACCGCATTACCGTTCCCGCCGCGCAGCGTCTGCGCGCCGCCGGTATCGACGCCGACGGGCCGACCGGTGCGGACACGCTGCTCGCGCGGCGCGATCGAGACGCCTACGTCGCGATGTATCACGACCAAGGCCACGTCCCGGTGAAGCTGCTCGCGCCGCGTGGCTCGGTCGCGCTCTCGATCGGTGCGGGGATGCTGTTCGCGAGCGTCGGGCACGGCAGCGCGTTCGACATCGCCGGGCGCGGCGTCGCCGATCCCGGCGCGATCCTCAGCGCGGTCGAGCTGGTCGCGTCGCCGGCGATGCGAGCGCCGGTCGTGGGATGAGCGCCGCCGTCGCGCGCTGGGCGCCGCCGCTCGGGTTCGTCGTCGTGCTCTTCGCGGTGGTGGAGGTACTGTCGCGCACCGGCGTGCTGCCGCCCGACATCCCCGCGCCGTCGGCGGTCGCGATTGCGCTCGTGCGCGAGCTTGGCGACGGTTCGCTGACGTTGCAGCTCGCCACGACGCTCGGGACCTGGGCGGTCGCGTTCGCGATCGCGGTCGCGCTGGCGATCGTCGCCGGGCTGCTGATGGGCACGATCCCCCTCGTGTACGACGCATTCTCGACGCTGGTCGACCTGCTGCGTCCGGTGCCGTCGGTCTCGATGATCCCGCTGGCGATCCTGTTCTTCGGGTTGGGCGCGGAGATGCGCATCGTGATGATCGTGTACGCGGCGTTCTGGCCGATGCTGGTGAACACGCTGTACGGCGTGCGGTCCGTCGATCCGGTCACGCTCGACACCGCGCGCAACTTCGGAACCTCGGGCATCGACACGCTCGCGCGCGTCGTGCTGCCGGCCGCGCTGCCGGGAATCGCGACCGGCATCCGGGTGAGCGCGTCGCTTGCGCTCGCGGTGACGGTCACCGTCGAGCTCGTCGCCGGCGACAGCGGGATCGGCCACTACATCGCGCAGGCCGAGCAGTCCAGCCGCATCGCGCCGATGTACGCCGCGATCGTGCTGTCGGGGCTGACCGGCTGGCTGATCAACGCCGGCTTCGCGCGGCTCGAAGACCGGGTCGTGTTCTGGTCGCCGTCGGTGCGCCGCAGTGCGGAGGCCGGCTGATGCGCGGGCGCCGGCTGCTCGGCCTCGCGACGATCGTCGTGCTGCTGGCGGCCTGGGAACTCGCTGCGCGCGCCGGCGGCAACGTGTACGTGCCGCCGCCCTCGCAGATCGCCGTCACGTTCGTGCACGAATGGTTCTCGCCGCAGTTCGGTCAGGAGGCGGTGCCGAGCATCTGGCGGCTGCTGGCGGGCTTCGTCATCGCCACGATCGTCGGCGTCGCGCTCGGCGTCGCGATCGGCGTCTCGGACGCGCTGTACCGCACGCTCGACCCGGTGCTGCAAGTGCTGCGCGCGCTGCCGCCGACTGCCGTGATCCCGGTCGGCATCCTGCTGCTGGGGATCGGCGACTCGATGAAGGTCGCGGTGATCGTGTTCGGCGCGGTCTGGCCGATCTTGGTCAACAGCGTCGACGGCGCGCGCAGCGTGAGCAGCGAGCGGCTCGACACGGCGCGCAACTTCGGCTTCTCGCGTTTGGAGACGATCGTCGCGGTGACGTTCCCGTCGGCGTTGCCGCAGATCTTCGCGGGGCTGCGCGTCGGGCTCGCGCTGGCCTTCATCATGATCGTGATCTCGGAGATGGTCGGCGGCAGCAACGGCCTGGGTTACGCGATCCTCTCCGCGCAGCGCACGTTCTCGATCCCCGAGATGTACGCCGGGATCGTGCTGCTCGCGATCCTAGGCTACGGCCTGAACGCGCTCTTCACGCTGCTCGAGCGCCGCGTGCTGGCTTGGCATCTCGGTTCGACCGCGGTGACCAGATGACCAACGGCGCCGTTGCGGCGCGCCGCGATCGCGTGCTCGAAGTCGTCGATCTGCAGAAGCGCTACGGCGCGGGGACGCTGGCGATCGAGCGCATCTCGCTCGACGTGTGCCGCGGCGAGTTCGTCTCGATCGTCGGCCCGTCGGGCGCGGGCAAGACGACCCTGCTCAAGACGATCTGCGGGCTGCTCGCGCCGACGTCGGGCCGCGTGCTGCTCGACGACAAGCTCGTCACCGCGCCGCCGCCGGAGATGGTGCTGGTGTTCCAGGATTATGCGCGCTCGCTGTTTCCGTGGCTGACCGTCACCGCGAACGTGGCCTTTCCGCTGCGCAAGAAGCGCCTGGGCGCCGGCGAGAAAGCGTCGCTCGTGCTCGAGGCGATCGATGCGGTCGGACTCACGGCGTTCGCGGGGCACTATCCGTGGCAGCTCTCGGGCGGGATGCAGCAGCGCGTCGCGATCGCGCGGGCCGTCGCGTTCCGGCCCGAGATTCTGCTGCTCGACGAGCCGTTCGCCTCGGTCGACGCGCTCACGCGCGCCGATCTCGAAGACCTCACCCTGCGCCTGCGCGCCGAGTTCGGCATCACGATGCTGCTCGTCACCCACGACATCGACGAAGCGGTCTACCTGTCGGACCGGGTGTTCGTGCTCAGCCCGCCGCCGTCGGTGATCGTCCGGGAGATCGCCGTCCCCTTGTCGCAGCCACGCGAGCAGGAGCGCACGCGCAGCGACGCCGCGTTCCTCGCGCTCCGCAACGAGATCCACCGCCTGATCGGCCAGCATCCCGAAAGGACTCCCGCTCCATGAACCGTTCGACCGCCCTGGAGGTCCTGGGCGCAACCGCCGTCGCCGCGGCGCTCCCGCTGCGCGCACGCGCCGCGGACACCGTGCGTTTCGCGACGATCCCGATCGACACCGGCGCGCAAGCCTACTTCGCCGACGCCGAGCACATGTTCACCAAGGCCGGGCTCGACGCGCACGTGCAGTCGATCCCCAACGGCGCGGCGATCACCGCCGCCGTGGTCGGCGGGTCGATCGAGGTCGGCTTCTCGAACATCCTCTCGCTGGCGACCGCGCACGAGAAGGGCATCCCGATCACGCTGATCGCACCGGCTGGTCTGTATCTGTCGAAGGCGCCGACCTCGGTGCTGATGGTGCCCAAGGACTCGCCGGCTCACGACGCGCGCGCGCTCAACGGTAAGACGATAGCGGTCAACGGCCTCAAGAACATCACCCAGCTCGCAGTGCAGGCCTGGATGGACAAGAACGGCGGCGACTCCAAGACCGTGAGCTTCACCGAGATGCCGTTCACCGACATGCCGATCGCGCTCTCATCGCACCGCGTCGACGCGGCGCTCCTCGCCGAGCCGTCGGTCACCGAGGCGAAGGCCAGCGCGCGCATCATCGGCCAGCCGTACGACGCGATCTCACCGGACTTCCTGATCGCCGGCTGGTTCACGTCGCAGAAGTGGGCCGCCGCAAACCCGGCGCTCGTGAAGAAGGTCGCGGCAGTGCTGCGCGAGAGCGGCGCGTGGGCGAACAAGAACGGCGCGGCGAGCGCCGACGTGCTCGCCGGAGCGACGAAGATCGAGCCCGCGACCTTGCACGCGATGGTGCGCAGCGTCTACGCCGAGCGCCTCGACCCCGCGCAGATCCAGCCGCTGATCGACCTCGCCGCGAAGTACGGCATCCTCAAAGCTGCCTTCCCCGCCCAGGACCTCATCGACCGCAACGTGCTGGCCTAATACTAGGGACTTTGCACAGGCGTCGGCGCGAGAGGCGATGTGTACGTCGTTCCGTCGGTGAACGTCGCGGACAGAACCGTGCAGATGACGGAGCCGTCGTTCGGGGTCGGCCGCGCGGAAAAGACCATACCCTTGCCATTGTCGCGGAAGGTTTGTGGTCGCGCCCGCGGTCGGCGCTGCCGTCGGGTCCGCGGAGACCGGTACTGATGGTAGTTCGGAATTGCCGAGGATCACGGCCGATGCGACGATGGCCATATGACCTGGCGCGATGCGAAGACGGCGTATCATGACCTAAGAGAAACAACGGCTACAACGCATACGACCAAGGTGAGAATGTTTCGTTGCCTCACTGGTCGGGAGTTTATCCCCCTGGTCCACCGGTGGAACCTTGCCCCTCGCCGACCCCGTTGTAAAGGTGTAAGATGCCTACCGTGAGCACCTGGTTCAGTAAGCTCAGAAGTAGCGCACTCGCTGCAGCGCTGATTTGCATAGCCGCGGGGGGCGCCAACGCGCAACAGGTTCTTCGCGAGCCTCTTCAGACCGGTGAGAGTTTCCCAGGAACGACGTTTTCGCTTCAGTCGGATCATCAGGAGTATCGCGTAGGAGACGATCCCAAACTGACGATAACCCTAAAGAACGTTTCCTCGCGCGAAGTCACCTTCATCACTCATCGTCAACCGGTCGTGGACGTGAAGATCGTCGTGAATGACGGTCAAGCGAACATCGCGCTGAATCACGATCGCCTCCACCCCGGTATCCTCGACAGCCGAGCATTTACTCTCGGTCCCGGCGAATCGCTTCCCTCAACTGTTGCGCTGAGTTCTTGGGGCTACGTTTTGTCGCCCGGTTCCTATACGATCTATGGGATGCGTTATCCGAACACGCCGGCCGGAATTGGACTGCGCTCGAACAGTATCCACATCGTCGTGCGTTAGGAAAGCGGCTCAGTCCCAGCTGAGATCGTCGGCGGCCGCGAAACGATCGAATCTGTGATCCCGATCCGCTAGCGAGGCCGCCTTGGACCAGAGGCGACGGGGCCAGTACCTGATTTTGGGTATTCGGCGCTCTCGCCGCGAGCTGTACAAGGTCTATGCGGGGTGTTGCCGGTCGCCGCTCCATGAGGTCCCCATGCAAGACACGCAAGAATCGATCACCCGCGAGGCCCTTTCGTGGCTGTTTTGCATCGTCGCTGCCCTCGCGGCTTCGGGGTGCGCCGGCGGCGGGGCGATGAGCGCGCCGTCGACCTACCTTCCGTCGACGGCCCAGCAGCCGGCCGCAGCGCAGCAGCAGGTGCCCACCACGGCGGAGCGGACGACGACGACGACCGCGAGCACGAGCCGGACGCCCGCCTCCTGTCTTGCCGGCGCCACTCCGGCACCCGTGCCGGCGGGCGGCTCGCTCGGCGCGGGTCGCATGATCGCCGCGTGGGGCGCGACGGTCGGCGGTTCCGCGAAGGCGCCGACCAACGGCAGCGTTCGCGACATGGCGCAAGTGTCGCTCGGCGGTACGGCACTGCGCATTCGACTGATCAATCCCGACACGGCGAACCCGCTCGTCGTGTGCTCGGCGTACGTCGGGCTGCAGAAGACCAACCCCGGTGCAGCGCTCGTAACGGGCAGCTCACGTCAGATCACCTTCAACCACGGAAAGCCCGGCATCACGCTGCCGCCGAACACGCCATACGTCTACAGCGATACGATCGCGTTCACCGTGAAGCCGCAACAGATCGTCGCGGTGAGCATGTACCTGTCAGCGACAACCGCGGCCACGGCGTCGAACGCGACGTGGAACTCGTCGTACGCGACCGCCAGCGGCGCGGGTGACGAGACGCGCGACGAAAGCGGCGCGTCGTTCACCACGAACATGAGCGGCTCGACGTTCGACGCCACGTTCGGCACCGGCCAGCAAGAAGATCTGCAGCAGGGCTCGACCTACGCGCTCGCCGCGATCGACGTCCAGACGACCGAAGCGAACGGCGCGGTCGTCGGCCTGGGCAGCTCGACGTTCCAGGGCTACGAATCGCAGCAGGACGAGTACGACCACGTTCTCGACCTGCTGGGCGCCGACATCAACGCCGACATCCGGGCCGGCAAGCGCAAGGGCCTGGTCAACGAGGGGCTCGGCGGCGACAGCCTCTACGTCGCGCTTCCAGGGCGATTCGCCCGCGATGTCCTCACGCAGACCGGCGTGACCGGCGTGATCATCTACGACGTCAACGACATGGACCCGCAGAACGGCCAGACGCTGGCGCAAGTCGAGAGCAACTACAAGCTCGCGGTTTCGGAATCGCACGCGCACCACATCCGCGTCTTTTGCTCGACCTGGGCGCCCGAGTCGATCTCCGACCTCGCGGAGATCACCAGTGCGGAGCGGTCGCAGCTCAACCAGTGGATCCTCAACAGCGGAACCTGCGACGACACGGTCGATTGGGCGACGGTCCTCGCCGATCCCAACGTGCCGCAAACCTACAACCCGCTGTACTTCAGCGATTCGATCCACCCCAACGCCGCCGGTCACGCCGCGATGGCGAACGCGACTCCCGTCAAGCGCTGGTTCGAAGCGGGCAGCTACCCGTAGCATCGAGGCGCCGGCGAGCCCGTACGGGACGCCGGCGTTTCGCCCCGGGCCGTCGCAAAAGTCCTCGACTCACACTAGCGTCGGCTCCTATTCAGGGTGTTCAGGTAGCCTCACCGAGCGTTACGTCCAACCTGATCTGATCGTAAAGGACTCTGGGAACAAGCCTTCGCCTCTCACCTTGCTGTAGCTCGATTATCCCGTATGACTCCATGGTCCGAAGAGTGCGGGACAAATTCGATTTCTTACGATGAGACATCTCCGCGAGCTCATCGAGCGAATGGGGATTGCGATCGCGAATCAACCGCAGCAAATCTTGGTTGCTGCGGGACAACACCTTGGCAAATGATTCTATCGAGGTGAACCAGACCCGTGGCTCATCCGAGGATCGCTTCACTTGGCCACGAGCAATAGCCATTGTTCGTGCCTTCATCTGTTCGTAGGTCGCAATACCAACTCGCAACGTACTCATGTTCTTACTCCTCGCGCAGCCAGCGTGTCATCGACGAGCTTCCAGAACGCTTCCAAGAGCGCGGCTGCATCGCTGTATGCGTACGCTTTCACCGTTCTGTTCCTGTGGAAGTGGTCAAAGGGATTCTTCCAGAGGCCGCCGCGTACGGGATGCGCGTTGTCGAATCCAGCGATACGGCGATTGTTCGAATCGTGTAACGTCAACGAGTAGTCTATGCCTGCGGCTTGGTCGGGGAAACCGGAACGCGCTTGATCCGGAAGTTGACACGATAGTGCCCTTCGGGGTCAACGAAATACGTGTCCCCATCGAGCTCGACGAGTGTGTCCAGACTGTGGTCGCGCAGAGATCCGTCCCAAGAGTCAGGTTATCATATCCTGATAACATAGTCAACTGTTCCGCTGGTTTGCGGGTAGCGCTTCGCGCCGGTCGCCTACCTCGCAGACTTGCTCACCGAACGCGAGCGAATGGTTTGCACCTACGCCGTAGCGATGGATCGTGAACCGATCTGCGAGGACGCCGTTCTCTCGGCGGGCCTGCTAAACCATTTCCGCCGGCTTGCGCGCTGGGAGGCGCACGCCGAAAGCGAGCGGACCATCGGCGCCGAGATGCACAAGGCGTGGCTGATCGAGACTGACGTCCCGCACATCATCGAAGACCATGAGGATGCTGCATGACGGAGTTGCGCGTCGCATGCCGCGAAGGGCACCGAAGAAAAGACGTCAGGGAAGTGAAGCCGTATAGCAAGGCGCCACGGTCACGATTTGAAGCTGCGCTACGAAGTCGCCGGGAGACGCGAAACCGTTCGCGAGCGCAGTCGCCCGAATTCGCGGATACCACGCCAGGATTGCGTCGGGCCGTAGCGACTCCACCGGAAATACCGTCGGGACGTTATATGACCCGTCCTCGTGGCTAGTTGCTATGTTGAATGGCGCAAAATTCACCGTGCCATCCCGCGACGTGAGGATAAAGCCGATGGTGCGCCATCCGCGGTCAAGGAGTACCTTTTGATCCACGACGGTCGCGGCAGGCAGCGTTCCGCCCGGCGCTGGGAAGCCAACCGCGAATAAATTTATCGGCGTGCAATTATCACCGCGCTGTGCGATGCCACCGATCCGTGCCGACGCAGGGACGGGTAATGTCGACAGCGCGCACAGCACTGCCGACATTACGGCGCTCGATGTACGAATGGTCACGCGTACGCAGGGAGTGCTGACGTGTAGCAATTCGTCTTGTAAACAACGTTTGTTTTGCGCGTAGACTCGGTGGCCCGATTAGCGGAGTCGTAGACATTGCAGGACGATACCTGACGAGATTGACTAGGCACCGCTTGTGAGCCGCCCGCCGCGCACGAGGCAAACGTGATCGGCATCGTGACTACTGACAGCAGCACGAAAAAGTTGCGCTTTAATTTTGTTACACCCTTCTGTTACGCCCAACACCAACCGGTAGACGTGACGGCAATGGTTGCACGCGGAACACGTGCTCGTCAAGGTCCCGGGGCAAGGCCAAGCCCGATTGGCCGCGGAGTTCGATTGAGGGCGCCTCGCTGCCGCGAGACCGAGGCAAGGCGACGCTCCGCGTGACCGCATATAGCATCGACGAAAAGCACATCTTGCGCTTGCCCCCGGCCTTCGCCATGACCCACGACGGGACGCTGTAGCTGCCGGACATCTCGTCGGCCGGCGTACCGCAGTTCGACATCTTCCCGCCGGGCGCGGCAGCCCCGTCGAGCGTGATCCCCGAAACGATCGTCCCCGCGGCGCAGTACAACAACTTCTCGCCGAACTATGCGGCCATCGGTCAGGACGGGACGCTGTACGTCACGGAGTACACGTTCCAACAGCCGGATCCGAACGCCGGGCTCTACATCTACCCGCGCAACGGGCCGGAGCGCTTCATTGCGACGCCGCGCGATGCGAATGGGCCGGTCCACAAGGCGTCGACGTCGACGCCTCGGGCAACATCTACGTCGTCAACGATAATAGCGCCGTCCTCACCAGCACGACGTGCCAAGGCGATAGCTTGCACTCCGTCACCGTGTATTCTCCGTCCGGCACGCTGCTGCGCACCGTAAACTCGGCGGTTTCGGGATTCCCCATCACCGTCGCGGCCGACGGTACAGCGTTCCTTTCGACGTTCGCGACCCAGCTTCAGTCATCGTGCGCAGCGACGGGTGCCGATGGGATTTTCAGCATCCCGGCGGGTGGCACCACCGCCACCGAGATCGAGCCGGTGGGTTCGACCGAGATCGTGCTCTTCGACGGAACGCACAAGACGAATCCGCTCAGCCGCCTCGCGAGTGGACGTGGCACGGCGTCTACGAGCAAAGGCTACGGCGGGTTCCGGCGCTGGCGTACGCAATGATGGCCGCTGCGTAGGACCTTGAAAGGAGACGGCCACCCTAACCCGGTGGCCGTCTGCTTTCGTCAGGCGCAGGAGTCGCGCACGACCAAAGCGCGCGAGACTCGTGGGCGCGCAGGCGGGTTCGGCCGGGACTGCGGCGTAACGGTAGCCATGCTAAAGACGCTGCTCGCAACTCTAGGTTTCGCTCTTGCCGTGTCGGGCATCGCCGCGGCGACCCCGAACGCGGTCACCACTGCTTCCGGCAAGCCACTCCCTGGGTATTCGATCGCGGGTCGGATCAGCGGCTACTGCTGGACCAGCTCGAACATCAGCTCCAGTTCCGCCGCCTGGCGCTGCATGCAAGGCAACAACATCTACGACCCCTGTTTCGCCCCGACGCATAGCACGCACGTCGTGTACTGCATGACCGGTCCCAGCTCCAAAAAGCTACTCGCGATGACGCTCACGAAGCCGCTCCAGTAAACAAGGTCCGCCGGGTGTTTTGAAAGGCGAAGTCATGGAACGATCGTCAGCGTCGTGACCGTGCTGCCTTCCCGGTCGTCGTTGATGCTCGCGTCGCTGGCTGCCAGACCTTTAACGGTTATTCGGTATGTTCCGGGCTCCGTCAGGTGAAAGCTCCAGTGGTCGAGCGGATACCACTCGCCGCCCCAATTGAGGAATTGAACGCCGCCCGGCGGGATGGCGTACGTGCCACTTCTCCCGGAGTCACCGCCAATTTCGAGAAGGCCGCGGGGGATCGGTTTTCCGTCGGGTCCGGTGATGGCCATCGTACTCGAGCCCCAGGGTGGACTGCCGGTTCGAATTTCGATGACGTGGCGAGACGCGTTGCGGAAGCCGAGCCGGACCATGATGGTCTCACCAGACCGATAATGCTTCCGTTGAATGAGGAAGATCGGCGTCAGCAGCGAGACGTCTTGCGGCTGCACCGCGGGCTCCGGCGCAACCGAGGACGTAGGTTCGAGTGAAGGACTCGGAACGGCGGTCTCCCCCGAACCGGTGCCCGGCACCATGCAGAGAAATATCGACACGAGGATCGCAAACGGACGCATTACCCCAACACAATCCCACCCCTGAAAAAGGTCGCGTCCAGTATTGACGCTCCTCAGCACGATCAATTTACCAGACCTAGCCAGAAGTGTCTATCGCGCAGCAGAATGGAGTGGGCGCGCGTGCTGCAGAAGCGGGTGGGCGATGGAGATGCGGCGTCTTCCGTTTCTGGCCGGCGTTTCGGCTGCGGTGCTTGCGCCTGCGGTGGGCGTGGCGGCTGAGATGACGCCCCGGCCGGACCGGGCCGCGGAGATGGTTCGGTCCGAGTTCCTCCATGCTTGGAACGGCTACAAGCTCGTGGCGTGGGGGCGCGATGAGGTGCGGCCGGTCAGCGGGACGGCGCACGATTTCTTCATTCCGGGGCACTCGTTTGGGCTGTCGATCGTCGAGGCGCTCGACACGCTGTACGTGATGGGGCTCGACGACGATCTCGCGCGCTGCACGCGATGGATCGTCGACAACCTGAGCTTCGACGTCGACGGCGAGGTGCAGATGTTCGAGACGAACATCCGCATGGTGGGTGGATTGTTGGCCGGCTACTATGCGACCGGTGAGAAGCGTCTCCTGGAGATCGCGCACGATTTGGCAGACCGGCTGTTGCCGTGCTTCACGAAGTCGCCCACCGGGGCGCCGTATCGATTCGTCAACCTGCGCACCGGCGCGGTGCGCGAGCCGAAGATGAACCTCGCGGAAATAGGCAGCAACATTCTCGAGTTCGGCGATATCTCGCGGCTCACCGGCGATCCGAGATACCTCAACGCCTCGCTGCGTGCGTATGAGGCCGTGATCGCGAAGCGCTCGCCGCTCAACCTGCTGGCGACGTACTTTGACATCGAAACCGGAGAGTTCACGTCGCCCGAGGACGTCGCGCCCAACGACCCGGCCGATTCGTTCTACGAGTACCTGTGGGGCGGGTGGCAGATGCTCGGGCTGCAGCAGTGCCACAATTGGTACCGCATGCTGACCGATGCGATTCTCGCCCACTCGGTCGACCGTGCCAACGGGGAGCTGTGGTTCGCGACCGTCGACTACCGCACCGGCGAGAAGATCGGGCACACGCAGTCAGAGCTTGCCGCCTTCTATGCCGAGCTGGTCGCGAAGGGCGGTGATCGCCAGGTGGGTTCAGACTATTACGACGCGTTCACCACCGTGCTTCGCCGGTACGGGATCATCCCCGAAGGGTTCGACTACCGCACGCTCGAGGTGACCGAGGATCGCGGCAACCAGCTGCGTCCCGAGTACGTCAACGCGTCTTGCGATCTGTGGTTCCTCACCCAGGACCAGAAGTATCGCGACACCGCCTGGTCGTACTTCACCGCCATGCGCGATCACTGCCGGGTGGCGAACGGCTACACCGTCGTCAAAGACGTCACGACACGGCCCATGACGCTGGGCGACTACACCCCGGCGTACGCGTTCGCCGAGAACTTCAAGTACCTGTACCTCATGTTCGCGACGACGCCGCGGTTCGACCCCAGCACCTACTACATGAGCACCGAAGGCAAGCTGCTGCGGGGCTTGGTCCGCTGATGCGCGCGGTCGGTGCGATCCCGCTGATGGCGATCGCGTTCGCGTCGCTGAGCGCGCTCCTCGCCGCGTCGTCGCAGCCGTATATCGAAGCGAAGGCCCTCGGCGCGGCGGCCGCCGCGCGCATCATCTCGGCGCCAGGGGCCGAGCCCGCGACGGTGCGGATCTCGTATACCGAGCACGGTCATCAACAAGCGGTGCTCGTCACGCACCCGCAGGCGGCCGACTCGTTTCAGAGTCCCGACTATCCGGCGACGGCTTTTTCCACCGTTTCGGGCGAACCGAACCCGCTCTTTCGCGTCACGGTGAGCGCCGAAGGCGGCCGGAATTTGACGATCGAGGACATCTACGTGCTCGCGCGGGGCGGTACGGCGGTTCGCGTTCCCTTGTATCCGGTCGATGCCGTGAGCGCCGGTGCGAAGCCGATCTCCGCCGAGCAGCATTTCGCGAAGCCGATGCGCACGCTGCATTTCCAGCGCGAGCTCGACGCGGTCGGCGGCGGCAGCGTGCAGGGTTTCGCGCAGTACTTCGTGCGGACGTCCGACGGCAAGCCGATGATCTTGCAAACGAACTGGCTGCTCCAGGACAAATCCTACGGCGCCCCGCCGCACGCGACCAAACCCGAACCGGAACCACACGTCGCCGGGACGTGCTATCGGCTCTATCGCAACGGCACGTATACGTTCTTCGGAGTGTGCTCTCAAGGTGGGCGGTAAAGCCGCCGCGGCGCGTGCCCTCGCGGTGCTGGCCGTTGCGCTCGCCGCGTTCGTGCCCACCGGCTGCACCCGGGTGAGCGCGCCGCCGGCCGGCGAGCGCCATTCGTGGACGCAGCCGCACGTGCTGCGGCTCGCCGACGTCGCGGATCCCGACAGCCTCAACCCGCTACTGTCGACGATGGACCTCAGCTACGATCTCTCGTCGCTGATCTTCTCGTACCTCGTCATCGCGAACCCTAGCGGTGAGATGGTCGGCGACCTGGCGACCGAGATACCGTCGATGGCGAACAACGGGATCTCGAACGCGGGGCGCACCTACACCTATCACTTGCGCCGCGGCGTGCTGTGGCACGACGGCGTGCCGCTGACCTCGCGCGATGTCGCGTTCTCGTGGCGCGCGATCATGAGCCCGCACAACAACGTCCTGCATCGGGAGGGCTATGAAGAGGTCACGTCGATCGCCACGCCCGACGACCGTACCGTCGTCGTTCACCTGCGCCGGCGCTATCCGCCGTTCGTCACGGAGTTCTTCACCACGCTGCAGGAAGGCGCGAAGCCGATCGTCCCCGCGCACCTGCTCGCCGGCGTTCAGTCGATCGACAACGCGCCGTACAACGCGCATCCGGTCGGCAGCGGGCCGTTCCGCTTCGTGAGCTGGGACCGCGGAACCCGGATCGTTCTCGAGCGCAACGACCGCTACTTCAAGGGACGCCCGAAGCTCGACCGCGTCGTGCTCACGATCGTCCCCGACGAGAACACGCTGATGACCCAGCTGCAGACGCACGCCGTTGACATGCCGGTTTCGACGTCGCAGCTCGCCTGGGATCGCTTCCGTCACACGGCGGGGTTGCGGGCGCGGCTCGATCCCTGGGACTCGCAGTTGCTGCTCGCGCTCGACGATGCGCGGCCGATCCTTCGCGACGTGGCGGTGCGGCGCGCGATCACCTCGGCGATCGACTATCGCGCGCTCATCCACAAGCTCAGCTACGACAGCGCGCAAATCGCCAGCGATGTGATCGCGCCGGGCCTGACGGGCTATGCCGACAATGCGCCGTACACCTACAACCCGGCGCGCGCGCGTGCGTTGCTCGACGCCGCGGGCTGGCGTCCTCGCGCGGACGGGACGCGCGCGAAGGGCGGCGTCCCGCTCGAGCTCCTGATGGTCGTTGCGTCGAAGGGAAGCGGCCCGTTGTACGCCGTGCAGTTGCAGCGCATGCTGCACGACGTCGGGATCACGGTCACCATCAAGATGTATCCCTACAAGGGTGTCTACGCGTACAACGGCCCGATCGTGACCGGCCGCTACGACCTCGCGATCTACGCGAACACGCTGCCGTACGATCCGGACCGCTCGAACACGCTCACCTGCGACGAGTTCACGCCCAAGGGGATGAACGAGTTCCGGTTCTGCGACCCCGGGCTCGACGTGCTCGAGCGCAACGGGCTCGACACCGACGACCTTCTGCTGCGATCGTCCTTCTATCGCGAGGCCGGTCAACGCATCCACGCCGACGTGCCGTACATCCCGCTCTTCGAGCAGCGCCGCCCCGCCGTCATGAACGACGATCTGCGCGGCTACGACCCATCGCCTGTCGCGGCCCCGTGGTGGAACGCGTGGACCTGGGACATCTGAGCGCGCCGAACCCCTAGTGCCTCCGGAACGCCGACAAGATCACGGGCATCTGCCCCTGCGTGCAGAGCGTGAACAGCACGTCGCTCGACGCGGCGATCTGCGGGTTGTAACATTGGCTGTCCGCGCTGATCTCGACGGCGCCGAACTCGTCGTAGAGCCGGACCACCTGACGATCGGCGACCGCGACGCGGGTTCCGAGGCGCACCGCGCCGGCGCCGATGAGGACCTTGCTCTGCGGCGACCTCATCGAAACCGTTCCGGCATACGAGCCGAGCGGCCGCGTGGTGAAGGCTTCCCGGCCCGAAGCGCGGTCGATGTAGAGCGTGCCGTCTCGATCCCGAGCATCGCCGAGGATGAACGCCGCGCCGGCGAGCGTGACCACGCCGAACCCTGTCCCGTCGAGGACGCGCTGCGGCCGGTGCGTATCGCCGAGTGCAAAGCGGAAGATCGAACCGTACATCGGCGCGACGTACGCCGCGGCGCTCGAGAGCGCGAGTCGACCCCGCCCTTCGGTATCTTCGCGATGCGGGAGGGCATACGTTCGCGAGCTGACGACCACGCCGTCGGCGAGCCGCCGCCGGCGGATCAGTCCTGTGCCGCCCCATGGGAGCATGCTCGGGACCGGGCTGATCGACACGGTTGTCGGCGTCACGTCGACGATATCGCAGTCCGTCTGCGCCCACAGAAACGCGCCGGTGTGCGCGTCGACGACGTAGTACGCGTTTCCCATCCACGCGCCGTCGAAGAAGTTCGTGACCAGAACGTAGTCGTCGTTGAGGCGGCGCGCGCCCTGGAAGTGGGCGGGGCCTGTCGTAAGGCTCGGCATTCGTGACGCGAGCACGCTCCCGTCTCGCGCGCGCAGCACGGTGCTGAGCCCGCCGCACATCGTGACCAGGCGAGCGCCGGCGGCGACCAGGTACGGCGGCGCCTCGCACGGGCGTTTCCACAGCACCCCGGCGTCGCGGCTGCGCACCGCAAAGATCACGTCCGGTCGCCAAAAGACGATCGTGTCGCCGTCGAGAATCGCATCGTCGACGTTCGGCATCGACCACAGCGTGCGCCCGCGCGCATCGATTGCGATCGCGCCCGCGCCGTTGCGTACGAGCAACGACCCACCGGGCAGCGGCTGCAAGATCGGCGCGACCGGTTGTTCGCTCGACGGCGCCGCAAGCGTTCGGCTCCACGCGGCTTTCGCCGGTGCGTCGGCTGCTACCGCGCAAAGGGACGGCAACGCTATCCCCAACGCGACCACACACGCCGCCAGCGCGATCGCCTTTCCGCGCGGCGTCATCGCGTACGGCGCAGCGCGCTGAACGACACCGAGCGCAAGCGGTAGAACGGTTCGGGCGCGATCACGCGGACCGAGACGGGAGAGGTAGCCGGTAGCGATGCACCGGCGAACAAACGACGGGCTTCGTCTTGGTTGCGCGGCATGGGCGAAACGATCACCCCGTCTGCCGCAGTGGGAGCGACGAAACGCCAGCGCCCGACCGTGCCGTCGCGATACGTCGCCTCGATCCAGACGGCCGGTGCACGCCACAGCGCGCTCGCGATCGATCCTAGCAGGCTGGGGCGCAGGTCGAAAGCCGCGCGCACGACGTCGGCGGCGTGCGGCGGGCGTGGCACGGCGATTGCGCTGTTCAGCGTCGCCGCGAGCTCGCCCAGCGGCTGCGCCGAACACGGCGCCGTGGGCACGCGCACCAGCACCAGGAACGCTCCGCTCGCGGGGGTTTCGGTCGTCCAGCGCGCCGCCCGATAGCGGCACACCAGCTCGGCGAATGTCGCGGGCTCGGCGCTGAACGGATAGCGCCCGTCGATGTCCTCGTAGCGCAGCAGTTCGACATCCGCGCCGCGGGTCGCCAGCGCCGCATGGTTCAACGCGTCGAGGCGCGGCGTGTACGCGCTGTAGCTCTGGAAGACGGGGGCCGGATCCCAACGCAGCTGGTTCGCTGCGACGATCGCCGTCTCAGACGGAATCACCTCGACGCTCGAGTTCCCAATGCGCGCGCGAGCGTCGGGCGCAAGCCGGTCGCCCTCGAGTGGCGAACGGGTAATGGCCTCGCCGCCCCGCGCGGCGGCCGCCGGGTCGAAGACGTAGGATGCGCCTGCAGCGATGCGCGCGAACGTGAAGGTGGCGAGCACATTCGAATGCGTAGCGGCGAGCATCCAAACGCCACCCGCATATGCGAGCATTGTTGCGAACGCGGCGACGACGCTCGTGCTCTGCCGGCGTGCGACGATTGCCGCCAGCGGCGCCACCAACGCCGCGACGGCGAAGAAATAGAGCGTGTGCCCGAGATCCTCGCGCGCGAAGCCGTGTTTCCATGCGAGAAAGACGGCGACGATGGCAGCAGCGGCAAACGGTGCCTTCCCTTCGCGCGCCAGCAAGATCGCACTCGTCGCGACGGTTACGCCGATCGCGAACGCGCCGAGCGCGAGCAGCTTCGAACCAGGTAACGCCATCGCGCTCGAGAAGCCGCCGACGATCTCGGCGGAGTTCAGCAGATACGTTGCGGTCGCGGTCATCGAGCCGCCGAACGCCCACAGCATGCCGGCGACTGTTACTACCGCGACGATTGCCAGGGATGCGAGCGCCGCACGCCTACGACGACGCGGCCCGACGATCAACTGCACGACGAGGTAGGCGCCGGCGCATCCCAACACGTCGAGCCCGAGCGTCTGCTTCGCGAGCAGCCCGAACGTCCCGACCGCTGCGGCGACCGCGAAGACGAACGGTTGCAGCCGCGGATACCGCGCCGCTCGCGCGAGCAACGCAAGGACGCCGGCGAACGCGACATAGTCGATACCGAGCGTCGCAGCCGTCGCGAGCAGCGCGCCGAGGAACGCGAGCCGCATCAGCAGCGGCGAACGTCCCGAGCAGGCGCTCCACGCGCCGCAGACCGCGACCAGGAGCAGCAACAATCGCGTGTAGACTGCCATTGCAGCCAACGCCGGAACCGGGGCGCCCTCGAGCACGTAACCGAGCGGGCCGTACGTGAAGATGATGTCGCGACCGAACACCAGGTGGTCGAGCGTCGCCGTCGTTAAGCCGATGCGCCATGATTGGTCGAGTCCGGTACCGGCCGGATCCAGCGGGATCAGCGCGAGAGCCAAGGGCGCGGACAGCGCGACGACGCCGACGAGCCACGCTAGTCGCGGGAGCGCGCCGCTCGCGCCGGCCCGCGCGCGATCGAGGGTCATTGTCGCCTCCGGAACGCCAGAACGGTTGTCGGCTTCTGCCCGGGAGTGCACAGTGCGAACAGCATGTCGTCCGTGCCCGCGAGTTGCGGTTGGTCGCAGCCGACCTTCGCGCTGAGCTCGACGTTGCCCGATTCGTCGTAGAGCCGCACGACCGGACCGTCGGCGATCGCTACGCGGTCGTCGATCCGCTCGCCGTCGACGACCTGCAGCGATTGGTTCGCGAAGCCGCGCTGCGCGAGCGATCCCTGGTATTGTCCGAGTGAGCGAGGTACGAACGCACCCGCGGCCGAGCGACGGTCGAGGTAGAGCGTCCCCGGTTTCCCCTCCGGGCCGGCGGCGATGAGAAACGCCGCGCTGCCGAGGGTGACCACGTCGAAGGTCCATCCGGCCCGAATGGGCTGCGGCTTCGCTGGATCGCCGCCGGCGAAGCGATAGGACGTGCCGGACATCGGCGTGACGTACGTGGCTGCGCTCGAGACGCTGACCGTGCCTTTGCCTTGCGGATCGTCCTTCTGCGGGATCGCGAACGTTTTCGAACCGACGACTCCGCCGTCGGTGAGGCGTCGCGTCTGGACGACTCCGCTCGCAGCCCACGGCATCATGCTCGGGACTTGGCTGATCGAAACGGTGGTCGCCGTAACGTCGAGCACTTCGAAGTCGGTCTGCGACCAGAGGAACGCTCCGGTGTGCGCGTCGACGACGAAGTACGCGTTCCCCATGTACGCGCCCTCGAAGAAGTTCGAGGCTAACACGTAGTCGGCGTTGAGCCCACGCGCGCCTTGCAGCCGCGGCGAGCCCGTCCCGAGCGACGGCGTTCGGGTAGCTAGCACGCTTCCGTCTCGAGCGCGCAGCACGGTGCTCAGGGTTCCGCAAAGCGTGACGAGACGATCTCCGGCAGCTACGACATACGGAGGCGTATTGCACGGACGCTTCCACACGACGCCCGCGTCGCGGCTGCGCACGGCAAACACCACGTTCGATCGCCAGAACACGACGTTGCTGCCGCTGAGGATCGCGTCGTCGACGTTCGGCATCGACCACAATGTCCGTCCGACCGCATCGATGGCAATCGCGCCCGAGCCGTCACGGACGAGCACGCCGCCGGCCGGCAACGGCTGCAAGATCGTCACGGACTGTTCGGTCGAGATCGCCGGCAGCGTACGACTCCAGGTCGGGTTCACCGGCGTGTCGGCCGCGCCCGCGGGAAGGGGCAGCACCGACATCATCACTGCTGTTACGCACGCAGCCCGGTATCTCTCGATCTTCATGGACACGGCCGTCCCCCCGTGCCGCTCGTTCTTCACGTGCGCAGCATTGACCACCCAGGGATGGCGGCGACCGCGTCGATAGTCGGATGGGATGGATCTCGGCAACACTGCCCTGCTAGGCGCCGCCGGTGCGGTCGGCCACGCCTTCGTCCCTGCACTCGGAGCTGCCGGCATCCCGACGCGCGTCGTCGGCCGTGACCAAAAGAAGCTCGAGCGCGAGTTTCCGAACGTGGAGGCCCGGCCGGCCGACTTCCTGACCGGTGAGGGGCTCGACGACGCCGTGGCGGGGATCGACACGATCTTCTATCTGGCGGGTGCGCCGTACACGCATTTCGAGCAGCATCCGATCATGACGCGCAACGCACTTGCGGCGGCGCAAAGCGCGGGCGTCAAGCGATTCGTGCACATCGCGCCGGTCTATGCCTATGGTCTGCCGTTGTCCCATCCCGTTGCGGAGACGCAACCGCGCGTTCCGAACACGCGCAAGGGCCGTTGGCGGTTGGAACAAGAGCAACTCGTCGAAGCCGCGCATGGCGCCGACGGGATGTCGACGACGATCGCCCACCTTCCCGACTTCTACGGCCCCGACGCCGAGAACAGCTTCGTCAACGTGTTCTTGCGCGACGCGGTGGCGGGCAAGACCGCGACCTTCGTCGGCGTGCCGAACGCAGCGCGTGAGTTCCTCTACGTCCCCGACGTGGCCGCGCCGCTCATCGCGCTCGCGGAGCACGACGACGCATACGGCGAGGGCTGGAACATTCCCGGCACGCCGACCACCGCGGCGAGCGTCGTCAAGATCGCATCCGAAGCGCTCCCCGGCCTCAAGATGCGTCACGCGCCCAAGCTGCTGCTGCAAGCGATGGGCATCTTCAACCCGATGATGCGCGAGATCGCCGAGATGTACTATCTCTACGACAGCGGCATGGTGCTCGACGGCACGAAGCTGCACCAACGCATCGGCGCTTTCCCACCGACGCCCCTATCCGCCGGCATCGCCGCCACGATCGCCTGGATGCGCGCGAACCCGCCGCCCGGCACCCACGGGAAGGTACCGGCTACAAGGCAGTAACTGCGCGCCTAAAACGCTATCGAGTCGCCGCGCGCGGTCTGCTGACCACCCGACGTCCCACTGCGGGAACGATTGGCTTGATGCTGGCTACTCCTCGCGCAGCCGGGCCGTGCAGCGCATCGAACATGTCAACGGTGAGTTGCATACGCAACCATGATTCCGCCTTCATTCCGAGCGCCCGTTCGAGGCGCAGCGCAGTGTCCATCGTAACGGGGCGCTTCCCGTGGATGATCTCCGACAATCGCGCCGCCGTGACGCCGATCCGCTTAGCGAAGGCCACTTGCGTGATCTGCAATGGCTCGAGAAATTCGCGCAGAAGGATCTCCCCGGGGGGGATGGGGCGGCGATGCGTAGGGATGTTCAACGGGCGATTCATCTCAAGCTCCTAGTGATAGGCGACAATTTCAACCTCGCACGGGCCGGCGGTGGTCCAACGGAAGCAGATTCGATACTGATCGTTGATCCGAATCGAGTGTTGTCCGGCCCGGTCGCCTCGGAGTTGTTCGAGACGGTTTCCTGGTGGGACGCGTAATTGATCGAGACTGACGGCGGCATCCAGAAGAGTCAGCTTGTCAAGCGCCTTTTGCTGAAGATCTCTTGGTATGATGCGCCGTGCGCCCTTCGAATCGACGCCGTTGTAGAGATCGGCAGTCGCGCGGTCGGCGAAGTCCACCCGCCCATATTATCATATAGCGATAATATCGTCAAACGATAAGAGGTCCTTAGGACGCCGGGCCGCGTCCCGTCGCACGGCGGGAGCGGCGTCGACCGGCCCCCGTCGCACGTCGGCTTGGTTGGCAGTAATTCGACACGTATCTCCGCAATGCTACGGAGGTGCATGCATTCGTCTTGCCGTGCGCGGCTCGCAGACCGAGGCCTCGATCCGCCAGGCCGCGCTCACCGATCCGCACCCGAACCCGCGGCTGCGCGTGATCGGTACGCTATCGAACATGCCCGAGTTCCGCGCAGCGTTCCACTGCGTCGCCGGCGACAAGATGGTCCGCACGGAAAGCTGCCAGATCTGGTAGCTGCGTGAAATGGCGTCACACCGGACGATTGGCGGCCGGTGTGACGTCATAAGCTATAGCGCCGTATTCTCGGAAGATGCTGAGCCTAGGTATGGGAGTGAAGCGATGCCGAATCCGGATCCCGCGACGGTCATTGAAGCCGCGTGGCACAAGAATCAGCTTGCCACGACCGTCCCGGCGATGTGCGTTTCGTACTTCGACGCGAGCAACCCGGCGGCGCCGATCGAGCTCGTGTCGCCGTTCGGCCTGGCGGTCGTGAAGCCGCTGATCGGAACGAACGATCAGACGGTGTTCGAGCTGGGCTCCGAGACGAAGCTCTTCACGAGCATGATGCTTGCCTTCCCGTTCGCATTGAACTACCTCGGCTTGAACGAGCCCGTCGCCGACTATCTTCAAGCGCAGTACAACTTCACCGGAACGAGCGCGTTTCAGCAGATCACGCTGCTGCAGCTCGCGACGCACACGTCGGGGATGCCCGACGAGGACAAGAGCACGGGGAAGGCGAGCTACAATCTCTTCCACGATCTCGACCCGTCGGCCGCACTCATCAACTACTGGACGACGTTCGCGCCGGTGAACCCGATCGGGGAGTGCTGGCTCTATTCGAGCCTCGGTTTCGTCACGCTCGGCTACGCGGTGACGCAGATGTACGGCGAACCCGAAAAGGGCAAGTACAACGCCATCCTCGAGCGGTACTTCACCGGGATGAAGCCGGATCTGCTCCGCATGCCGCACACCGGCGCGATCGTCCAGGACGACTGGATGCCGGCGAAGGGCTACGTCCGCGACAAGGATCAGACCGAGCCGGCGAGCGGGATCGCGGCCGACCTCAAGTCGAGCGGTCACGACATGCTCACCTTCATCAAAGCACAGCTGAACCAGCTCGACCCCGCTCCCAACCCCGTTATCCAGCGCGCCATCTCGGCGACCCAAGATTACCACGGTGAATTCCCGAAATGTGGGAAGCCTAAGGCGCCCGAGATGAAGATGGGTCTCGGCTGGCAGATCGTCGAGCTCGACGGCCGCAGGATGCTCACCAAGAACGGCGCGTGCGGGTTAGGTGGTCAGAGCTGCGCGATCTGTCTGCTCCCCGATATCACGGTCGGGGTTTCGGTGCTGACCAATCAGGTCTACTGCGGCGGCAGCCGGCCGTCGGGAACGAGCCCGACCGCCGTCGCGCGCGAGATCCTCAGCGAGCTCCATCCGTCGAGCGCACCGCTCCTCGATCGGCTCACCGAACAGCCTGAAGCCGACGGTTAGCGCGCCGTACGGTGCAGCGCGTTCGCTGCGACGAAGTCGCGGACGCCCGAGCTCACCACGCCGAGCGCGAAGAGCGTGAGCGCCCATGACAGCCAGCCGTACGATGCGCTCGCGAAGCCGGTCGGCTGTTGCACCCAGCCGAGTGCCTGCGGGAAGAGCAGGGCGACGAAGATCCCGTAGGTGATCCCCATGATCGCGTGCATCGAGCGTTCACCGGACGGCAACTTGCGCGTGCCGTCCTCGACGATAAAATCCGACAGGGTTATCGTGATCTCGGTCGCCAGTAATACCACGAGCGGCAGCACGAGCCAGCCGTGCGGTTCGAGCCACGCGAGCGATGCAAACAGGACGCAGTAGACGAAGTCACGCCAGGCGTGCAGGCGCAGCTCGCGCCACGCGGTCGGCGTCGCCGGCAGCCGCGCGACGAGCTCGTGGTACACGATCGTGTCGAACGCACCCATGAGCGCGAGGACGAACAACACGCACAGCGCGGCGGTCATGGGAGCGGCGTCACCGGGCCGCCGTAGGTCGCGAGCCGCCCCAGCACCGGGACGGCGATCGAGACGAGCAAGTTCCAGCCGCGCTCGTCGGCGCGCGCGGCGGCTTCGATGCGCGGCACCAGCCATTGCGGCAACGTACAGCCGAAGAAGCGACACGCGATCGACGAGAAGCGCAGGCCGCGCTCGTTCGCATCGACGTCGAAGACGAATTGGAGCGGCCCCGTCTCCTCGACGAGACGGTCCCCGTCGATCCAGTGCACCGTTCGCAGCTTCGTGTCGGGAAAGATCCGTTCCCACACCTCACGGTCGTCGCGCACGGTCACGACGAGCCGTCCGGGCGCGCGCGCACACGGTGCCGGCAGGCGCAGCAGCGCCGAGAGCGCGGAACGCAAGACGCCCGGCTCGTAGGTGACCTCCATCGCGAACTCCGCGGTGCCGCCCGGTCGCGCGTGAAAGCGCCGCAGCTGCGCGGGCAGACGCGCGAACGACGCGCCGAGGAGACGCTCGTAGAGTTGATGCCGCGCCGGAGCCGGATCTGCGTCGCGCTCATCGTCGTCGGGCCAAAGAATGCGGCTTCGTGCTTGCATTCAGAGGCCGTACGCGTAGACGTGCTTGTCGAACGACACGGCATAGAGACTCGCGTTGACGACGGTGGGCGCCGTGTACGACGGGGCGCCGAACGGCGCCGACGTCCACAGCGGCGTGCCGGTCACCGCATCGAACGCCGCGATCGTCTTCGTGCTGCCGGTGGCGTAGTACACGACGCCGTTTGCGATCACCGGCTGCGACAAGGGTGACGCCGACGTTCCGCCATGCTGCCAGGCGAGCACCAGCGCGCAGTTGAGGAACGAGAACGCCAAAAGCCCTTCACCGTACGGTGCGTTCGCCGTCGCGTTCGCAATGTACAGCATGTTCGTGGCCGCGTCGTACGACGCGGAGTCGACGTTCGTGCCGATGATCGTCGGCGCGCCGATCGAGACGCGCTGGACGGGTCCGGCCGCGATCGCGTCGAGGTCGTAGAGATCGAGCAATCCGTTCTTCTGTTCCGCGGCGAGCTGCGGCGGACAGCCCAGTGCGGCGAACGTCACCGGATTCGTGCCGAAGTCGTCGTCGTTGGGAACGCTCGCGGCGAACTGCGAGTTTGTCGCGACGGGAACGAGCGCGGACGTCAACCGGACCACGCTGTCGCTGTAGAGCGCGCTTTCAGGGAACGCGTTTCCCGTTGCGACGTACACGTCGGTAACGCCCGGTCGTGGATCGGCGGCGACACCGCCCGCACCCCAGATGCCGTTACCGTAGTTGGGCGTGGTCTGCGGGAGCCAGGTCGCCGTTTGCGTTCCGGTGGTCGCGTTCAGCGCCGCGATCGAACCGAAATACGTGCCGTTATCGCAGTATCCCGCGGCGGCCGCATACAACGTGCCTGCCGCCGCGAGCGCCAAGCCGCTGTACACGTACTCCACCGAGGCATCGTGCACCACCGGCACGGCGGCGGGCCAATTCGCGATCGACGCGCCCGTCGCGAGGTTGAGGGCGTGCGCCGAGCCGCGCCCGTCGACGAGGTAGAGCGCGTTGAGCGCGCGGTCGATCACCGGCGTCGACGTGTTCCCCCATTGGGGAAGGTCGCCGCAGGAGTTCTGCGACGTGCCGAAGTTTTGCGTCCAGATCGTCGCGCCGTTCGCGGCGTTGAGCGCGTACACGTTACCGGCCTCGTCGGCGATGTACACGACGTCGGCGGCGCCGCTCGATAGCGGCACGTTCGCCGCGACGACCGGCTGCGCGACGATCGCGCCGCCCGTTTGAAAGGTCCAATGCAGGTGGAGCGAGCCGACATTGCTGCGCCCCAGCGTCGTTTCGTTGGGGTTCTTTCCGCTGCGCGTCGCGTCGTACCCGAACATCGTCCAATCGGCATGGGTGCTCGGCGCCGGAGTCGCGACGGTTCGGGGCGTCGCCGAGCTCGCGGATCCTCCGCCGCCTCCGCCACACCCCGCGAGCAGCGTCATACCGAGCAGTGCGGCCTGCCGCGCGAAGACGATCCGCACGAATCCAGCAATCGCGCCGGGCCGCGACTACGCCGTCACGAGCAACGGCAGAAAGACCGCCGCGAATAGACGGCATCGTCTCATATCGCGGCCGTTCGTCGCCCCCTTCCCCATGTCATCCTGAGCTTGTCGAAGGGCGAACCATCGCGCAATGACGATCGCCAAGCGCGCCCTTCCGTTCTGCGGAAGTCATGCTGAGCGCAGGCGAAGCCCGACCGCCACAGTCATCCTATTGTGAGTCGTTCACGATGACGTCGGGATCGAGGATTTCGGCCGTGGGGTGTGTCACTTGTCGGTGTGCAAGTCGTCGTAGATTGGGATGGGACGGTTACCGAGCGGGACACGCTGATGCTCACGTTGCGGCACTTCGTTTTGGCGACGGTGCTCGAGCCGCTCGAGGCGGAGTTGGATGCTGGGCTTGCGGCGGGGACGATCACGCATCGAGAAGTGATGGAGCGTGAGTTCGCGATGCTGACCGTGCCGCTCGACGATGTCGTGGCGTTTCTGGTCGAGCACGCTCGCGTGCGGCCGGGCTTCGCGGCGTTTGTCGAGCGGTTCGATCCGCTGATCCTGTCTTCGAGCTCTCACGAGACGATCGGGCCCGTTCTTGCGCGCGAAGGCGTGACGGCGCGCGTTCGCGCGAACCACGCCGATGCGACGCGTGACGGGTGGCGGATCCGCTGGGTGTCGGACTCGGAGTGCGACGTCTGCGGTGAACCTTGCAAGCGCGGTTCGTTGCCGAAAGGCGCCTTCGTCTACGTCGGCGACGGGTACTCCGATCGATGCGCCGCGCTCGCAGCCGAGCACGTATTCGCGCGCGACACCCTTGCGCAGTACCTCGACGATGTGAACGTGCCGTACCGGCCGTTCACGGACTTCGAAGCGCTCGCCGCCGCGCTCGATGCGGATGCTGCTCGCTGAAGCAACGACTGCGGCGGTCGACAGGATCAGGGTGACAGGTTGGCGATCTCGTTGGGGGTGAGGGTGCGGATGGGGCGACCTTCGAGTAGGAGTTGGAGCTTGGCGGCTTGTTCGATTTCTTCGATTGCGGCGATCGCTTGCGCGAGCGTTTCGGCGGCGAAGATCGGGCCGTGATTGGCGAGCAGCACTGCGCGGTGGTTGGCTGCGCGCGATGCTACGGCTGCGACGAGTTCGGGCGAGCCTGGACGTGCGTACGGGGCGAGCGCGAGGCGGCCGACGCGCATGATCGCGTACGGGGTCAGCGGTCGCAGCACGTTGTCCGGGTCGTCGTGCTCGAGGCACGACAGCGCGACAGCGTAGGTCGAGTGCACGTGCACGACCGCGCGCACTTCAGGCTGCTGCTCGTAGAACGCTAGATGAAGCGCGCGCTCCTTGGTCGGCTCGAGGCCGCCGATTTGTTCGCCGCTCTCGTCGAGCAGCGAAACGTCCTCGGGCTCTAGGCTACCGAGGAACGCGTTCGTCGGGCTCATCGCGTACCCGCGCTCCACGCGCACGGAGATGTTGCCCGAGGTTCCCGGCGTGAGCCCGTGAGCGCTCAGCGTTCGGCCCGCCTTGCACAGCTCGCGCACCGCGGCACGGTGTCGGCCTTTCACGAGTGGCTCGCAAAGGCGCGGATGAAGAAGTCGTCGCCGCCGAAGTTGCCCGACTTGAGCGCGAGCGCGAGCGGCGGATCGTCGAGCGTCGCCGTCCACGGAACGCCCGGATCGATCTGCGGCCCGATCTGCAGCGCGTCGACTGAGAGCCCCTCGACCACCGCGCCGGACGTCTCGCCGCCGGCGACGACGAACCGTCGCACGCCGCGTTCGCGCAGGCCGCGTGCGATCGCCGCCAGCACGCCCTCGACGCGCGTGGCCGCGTCGGCGGCGCCGTACCGCCGCTGGTTCTCGCTCACCCGCTCGGGTGAGTCCGAAGCGACGATCAAGATCGGCCGATCGCCCAGCGCTCCGTCGGCCCAGGCGAGCGCTTCGGCGACGCGCTCGCGCGGCTCGTCGAACGATCCGGCGCTCAAATCGAACACCGGCAGCGCGTCGTGCGCGAACGCGATCTGCGCGCGCGTCGCCGTCGAGCACGATCCGGCCAGTATCGCTGCCGCTCCGGGCGTGTCGGGCAGCGCATCGGCACTCGCGTTCGCATCGAGCAGACCCTGTTCGCGCGCGATCGCCGGCAGCCCGAGCGCGATCCCCGAACCGCCGCAGATCAGCGGCAGCTCCGCGTCGACCGCACCTGCTCCGAGCGCGAGCAAGTCGTTGTCGGATACCGCATCGGCGATCGCGTGCCGCACCCCCGCGTCGACCGACGCGCGCATCGCCGACGCCACCGCAACGCGACCGTTCCGTACGACGTCAAAGTCGATCCGGCCGACGCGATGCGGTGTCTGCGCCTGCAGCACGCGGACCAGGTTGGCGTCGCGCATCGGCGTGATCGGGTGATCGCGCATCCCGGACTCCGACAGCAGGACGTCGCCGACGAACAAGTACCCGCCGAACAATCGCCGTCCGTTCGCCGGAAACGCCGGACAATGGATGGTGAACGGCGCGCCCAGGCGTTCGAGCAATGCGTCGGCGACCGGCCCGATGTTGCCGGCGGGCGTCGAGTCGAAGGTCGAGCAATACTTGAAGATGACCCAGCGCGCGCCGCGCGACCGCAGCGCGTCGAGCGCCGCGACCGACTGCGCGGCTGCGCTCGCCGGCTCGATCGAGCGCGTCTTGAGGGCGACCACCAACGCGTCGGGCGAACCGTAATCGCGGTCCGCGTGCGGCTCGCCGATGGTCAGCACGGTGCGCATCCCTTGGCGCACGAGCGTATTCGCGATGTCGCTCGCGCCGGTGAAGTCGTCGGCGATCACGCCGACGAGCAGCTCGTTCGCGCTCATAGCCCGCAGTTCGTCAGCGCGCCCTTCACCACCGTGTACGCCTGCTGCGCGGCGCGGTCGCTGTCACCGTGCTGCGCGAACTCCATCGCGAGCCACCCGTCGTAGCCGGCCGCGTGCAGCGTCGAGAGGATATCGACCCAGTTGAAACTTCCCGAGCCCGGCGCCGAACGGTTCGAGTCGCTGATCTGCACGTAGCTCATCAAACCGCTCCGCTGTCCCTCGACGAGCGACGCGATGAGGCTGCGTTCTTCGAGCGCCTGATGGTGAAAGTCGGCCTCGTACGTGAGCGACGTCGTGTCGAACGTGCGGATGAAGTCGATCGTCTCGCCTATCGTGTTGAGCATGTCGCCGATGTACCGCGTTTGAGGTTCGAGCACGATGCGTATGCCGAGCGACTCCGCCAGCGGCAGCGCCTCGTCGAGCGCCTCGCGCAGCCAGGCGTACGCGGTCGCCCGGTCCGGCGCGAACTTGGTGCTTCCGCGGAAGCGCCCGATGCTCGCGTCGACGCCGTACTCGGCGCCCAGCCGCACGACGGCCTTGAAGCGGTCGATCGCGCGGCGCCGCGTCTCGGGTTCGGGCGAGGTGAGGTAGAGGTTGTCGGCCGCGCCGATCGTCCCCGTGCTGACCGCGGTGATCGCCAGCCCTGAATCGGCCGCCAGCTTGGCGATCGCGGCGTGGTCGAAGGCGTCGGGATCGCGGACCTGCAGCTCGATCCCTTCGTAACCGATCTCGCCGACGCGGCGCATGACGTGCGCCGCATCGCCGTGCCAGCACAGCGGCATCGGACCGGCTTCCGGCGTGGTCATCATGTAGGCGAGCTTCATGCAGAGTCCTTAGGCGCCGGCGCGCACGCCCATGCCGAGCGCGTCACGCAGTGCCTCGGCGGCCAGCTGCGGGCTGCTCAGCACGCGGTCGCGGTACTCGGCCGGGACGCGATCGGCGACGCGGGCCATGCTCACCTGCGCGAGCAGCACGATCTCGGCCGTCTCGATCAGCGCCGGCAGCGCCGCCAGCACGATTCGATCGTGCTCCGCCGTATCGCCGCGGCGGAGCGCCGCCATCGCGTCGGGGTGCAAGCTCGGTACGATCTCGATCGGCTTCCCGTGCAGCGCCGCTTCGCGCTCGAGCATCTCTTGCTGCTGCTGCAAACCCGCGGCGAACGTCGCCAGCACACCGATCCGCGTCGCCCGCGCGACGGCCCGTTCGACCATCACCTGATCGACGGCGTACAACGGTGTTCCGGGAAAGCGCGTGCGCGCTTCCGGTACCATCGTCGAGTACGCCGTGCACGTCAGCAGCACCGCATCGGTGCGCGCTTCGACCGCCAAGCCCAGGATCGTCAGCATCCGTTCGGTGCACGCGCGCGTGACGCCGCCGTAACGCTCGGCTTCGGTGCTGAGCCCCTCGTCGAGCAGATGCCGGATGTGGACGCCGGGGATCGCCTGCGCGAGCGCGGCCTGCATCGGCGCGAGCGCCGGCAACACGGCGTGCACCAGCGTCACGGTCGGCGGCTGCGTCGTCGGTTCGGGTGTCATCTGCGTTACGGGATGAAGACGGCTTTGATCGGATCGCCGTCGCGCTCGCGCACGACGCGGAAGCCTTCCATGATGTCGTCGAGCTGGAAGCGATGCGTCACCAGCTCGGCGCCGCGAATCTTCCCCTGCGCCGCCAGCGAGAGCGCGCGCCCGACGTTCCCGCCGCCTTCGCCGCGCGTCGTGTACAGCGTCACGTCCGAACGGATCGCGCGGCTCAGGTCGAAGGTGACCGGCTCCTTGTAGAACGCGAGGAACAGGATCTTTCCGCCCAGCTTCACCATCTCGACGCACTGCTGCGGCGTGTCCAGCGCGCCGGATGCTTCGATCACCAGATCGGCGCCGAGCCCGTCGGTGAGCCGCCGCACGGCCGCCACCGGATCCTCGTCGCGCGAGCTGACGACCGCGTCGGCGCCCAGCCGCGTCCCGAACTCGAGCCGGCTCGCGCGCGTCCCGACCAGGATCACCTGCGCGGCGCCGAGCGCCTTCGCCAGCTGCACCGTCATCAACCCGACCGGACCGGGGCCGATGATCACGACCGATTGACCCGCGATGAAGCCGCCGGTCGCGTCGATTCCGTACAAGCCGGTGCCGGCGGTGGTGACGAGCACTGCGTCTTCCCACGACACGTTGGCCGGCATCTTGTAGAGCGCTTTGGCGTGATGGATCGCGTACTCGGCGAACCCGCCGTCGGCGGTGAAACCGCTGGTACGATGCCCCTTGTGCACGTTGCCGTAGTTCAGGCACGCCGTGTACATGCCGAGCACGCAGTTCTCGCAGCGCCCGCAGCCGCTGTGCGCTTCGATCGCGACGCGATCGCCGACCTTGAACTCGTCGACCGCATCGCCCAGCGCGACCACGGTCCCGGTCCATTCGTGCCCCGGCGTGAACGTTCCGAACGGCGGCTGACCGGGGAACGGGTGCACCTGGATCTTCAGGTCGGTGCCGCACGTTCCGCACATCGCGATCTTGACCAGCACTTCGCCCGGTCCTGGTTCGGGAACGGGCTTCTCCATGATGCGAAACTCGCTCGGCGCGACCAGCACCGCGGCGCGCATGCTGTTCGGGATGGACGACGGGATGTCGGATGCTGCAACGATGCCCGGGGACGTGACGGCCACGTAGGGTCTCCTCGAGGGTGCTTACGACGGAAGTGCGCTTTCGATTGCGATGGACAGGTCGGGATCTCGTACCCGCGAGCGCGCGATCTCGCGCACGCGCATCGGCCATAACACGCCGATCGCCAAGATCGCTGCGACGATATTCATCGCGGCAGCGAGGTACAGCGCGGCGCTCCAGCTGCCGGTCGCGGCCGTAATGACCGCCGAGATCGGGACGAGCAGCGACGCGACGCCCTTGGCCGTGTAGAGCGCGCCGTAGTTCGTCGCCGCGTAGCGCTGACCGAAGTGGTCGCGCATCAGCGATGGGAAGATGCTGTAGATCTCGCCCCAGGCGAAGAAGACGAGTGCCGCGAGCAGGATGAACGAGACCGGCGTGTGGCCGTAGCGGCTGAAGGCCCACACGCCCACGCCTTCGACGGCGAACGCGACGGCAAGCGTCTTCTCGCGGCCGGCGTGGTCGGAGATCCAGCCCAGCAGCGGGCGCGCGATCCCGCCGACGATGTTGTTGAGCTGAAGCGTCAGTAGCAGTGCGGGCGCGGTCCAGAACAGGACGTGCACCGGCGCTTTCGCGATGTGGAACGCCTTGGCGATCGGCGCCAACTGCGCGACCGCCATGAGACCGCCCGCGGCGACGAGCGTGAACGTCGCGTACATCACCCAGAACACCGGTGAGCGCAGCGTTTGCGCAGGTGTCGAGTCGCCGATCCCTTGGAGACAACGGACGCCGACGAGCATGTCGTGCGTCGTCGTGCGCGGCGGGCTCACCAGAAACAAACCGCACAGCACGATGACCGCGCCCTGCGCGATCCCGAAGAAGGTGAAGGTGTGAAACGGGCCCGAGCGTTCGATCATCATCACCAATGGGGTCACCGTCAGCGCGGCGCCGGCGCCGAAGCCCGCGACCGTCAATCCGACGGCGAGGCCGCGATTGCGCGAGAACCATTTCACCGCGTTGGGAACGCAGGTGCCGTAGATCATCCCGGCGCCGATCCCGGCCAGCACGCCACCCGCGTACAAGCCCGGTAGCGTGTGGATCGTGCCGTCGCAGACCCAGCCTAGCCCGGCGATGATCCCGCCGCAGATGACCATGATGCGCGGCCCGAAGCGGTCGACGAGCGCCGCCTCGAAGGGCACCAGCCACGTCTCGACCAGCACGAAGATGGTGAACGAAACCTGGATCGCCGCGAGCGACCAGCCCATGGCGCGGTTGAGCGGATCGACGAACACCGTCCAGCCGAACTGCAGGTTGGCGATCATGAACATGCACACGATCCCAAGCCCAATCTGCACCCAACGATTCATCGCCGCCCCCTCTTCCGCACGGTCACGGCAGGCGCATCCCGAGGGTTGGCTTGCCGCGGTTGTACCAAATGGGCTATAATGGGGCTCCAAATGGTACAGCGTGCGCCCCTGGAAGAGGTCATTGAGGTCTTCGGCGGCCGGGAGGGTCTTGGCCCGGGCTCGCTGACGTCGTTCTTCGACTTCGATCGGGTCATCCACGAAGGTATGCCGGTTCCGGCTTTTCGCCACGCCGTCGAGTCGCTCGGCCAGTCCGAAAAGACGGTCGTCGAGGGGATCGGCATCTCGCGGACGACGCTCAGCCGCCGCAAGCGATCCGGTCGCTTGGGTTTCGTTGATTCCGAGCGCGCGGTCCGGCTCGGGACGGTCATAGCGCTGGGCAAAGCGGCGCTCGGGTCGACGGCCGCCGCCGGCCGGTGGCTGCTCAAGCCGAACGCGGCGCTGGGCGGCGCCGTGCCGATCGGCTTATTGCAGACCGATGTCGGCGCAAGGCAAGTCGAAGCGGTGCTCGGGAGGGCGTTGCTCGGCGGTTACAGCTGATGGACGTGTATCGTATCGGCTATCGACTGTACGCGACGAACCCTCTCGACGGAGAGGGTTCGTTCTTGTTCGGCGGTCGATGGTCGAGCGTCGGCACCCGCATGGCGTATACGTCGACGACGCTCTCCCTGGCAATGGCGGAGTTTCTCGCGCACGTGAATGTCGACGACTTCGACGCGGATACACCGCCGTCTCTCTTCTATCTGACCGCGACTATTCCGGACAGTTCGATCCGCACGCTCGAACAGATCGGCGTCGAGTTGCCATCCGGTTGGGATCTCGTGCCGGCACCCGACAATGATGCCGTAGTCGGCGACGAATGGATTCGCAGCGGCACTTCGCTCGCGCTGGTCGTACCGTCCGTTCACATCCCTATCGCAACGCCCGAGCGCAACGTGCTGATCAATCCCGCGCATCGGAATTTCGTTCGCGTCGTCATGAGCTTGGATGATTTCGCCTATGACAAGCGGCTCGTCCGGGCGCGAGCCCAAGCGTCGGCACAGTCGTCTCGCCGAAAAGTCGCCCCGTCATGGTGAGCGGAGGCGAAACACGACCCGGGGTAGTCGTCCTTCGACAGGCTCAGGATGACAGCGAGCGAAGCGGCGGTTGATGGCGGACGTCGGGTTGTCGCGTGGGTTGACCAATTACGGGGATCGCGCGTTCTCGTTGTATTTGCGGCGCGCGTTCGCCCAGTCGATGGGATTTTCGGATGCGATGCTCGAGCGGCCGATCGTCGGGATCGCGACGGCCGGCGGCGGGTTCAACAACTGTCACCGCACGACGCCCGAGTTGGTGACCGCCGTGTCGCGCGGCGTTCTCGCCGCGGGCGGGCTGCCGCTCGAGTTTCCGACGATCTCGCTCGGCGAGCCGTTTCTCACGCCGACGAGCCTGGTGTTCCGCAACCTCATGGCGATGGACGTCGAGGAGATGATCCGCGCGCAGCCGATGGATGCGGTCGTACTGATCGGCGGCTGCGACAAGACGTTGCCCGCGCAGCTGATGGGCGCGTTGTCGGCGGGTAAGCCGGCGATCTCGCTCGTCGTCGGACCGATGATGACCGGCAGTTTCGAAGGCGAACGGCTCGGCGCGTGCACCGATTGCCGCGCGTGGTGGGCGCGCTACCGCGCGGGCGAGCTGTCTGACGAACGCATCCGCGCGCTCGAGTCAAACCTCGCGACGACCGCCGGGACGTGCGCCGTGATGGGGACGGCCAGCACGATGGCCTGCGTCACCGAGGCGCTCGGGATGAGCCTGCCGGGCGCGGCGACGCCGCCCGCCGTGCACGCCGAACGACTGCGCATCGCCGAAGCGACCGGCGCGCGGGCCGTCGCGCTCGCGCACGACGGGCTCACCCCGGATCGAATCGTGACGCGCGAGAGCGTCGAGAACGCGCTGCGGGTGCTGTTCGCGATCGGCGGATCGACCAACGGCGTCATTCATCTGACCGCGATCGCCGGGCGCCTGGGCATCCCGCTGACGCTCGAGTATTTCAACGCGATCAGCGCGACCACGCCGGTGCTGGTGAACCTCAAGCCGGTCGGTAGCGCCTACATGGAGCACTTCCACGCCGCGGGCGGCGTCGGCGCGCTGCTGCGCGAGCTCGCGCCGCTGCTGCATCGCGACACGGTATCGGTCGCCGGCGAGACGCTCGGTGAGCGGCTCGAGCGCGTCCCGGCGTACGTCGGCCGCGACGTGATCCGCAGCGCGACCGAACCGCTGGTCGAGCGCGACGCGCTCGTCGCGCTGTTCGGCAACCTCGCGCCGAACGGCGCGATCCTCAAGGCGGCCGCGGCCGACGAGCGGCTGATGGAACACGAAGGACGTGCGGTCGTCTTCGCCGATCTCGCCGACTTGGCCGCGCGCATCGACGACCCCGGGCTCGATGTCGAGCCCGACGACGTGCTGGTGTTGCAGAACGCGGGACCGATCGGCGCGGGGATGCCCGAGGCCGGATATTTGCCGATCCCCAAGAAGCTGCTCGCGCGCGGCGTGCGCGACATGCTGCGCATCAGCGACGCGCGGATGAGCGGGACCGCTTACGGCGCGGTCGTGCTGCACATCTCGCCCGAGGCCGCGATCGGCGGACCACTCGCCGCGGTCCGCAGCGGCGATCGCATCCGCCTGAGCTTGCGCGAAAAACGCCTCGATGTCGTGCTGACCGGCGCCGAGATCGCCGAGCGGCTGCGCGGCTTCGCGCAACCGCCGGTCCCGTCACGCGGCTACGCGAAGCTCTACGCCGAGCACATCCTGGGCGCCGAGTCGGGTTGCGACTTCGATTTTTTGACTCGTGACCCCGGCCGGCGCACGCTCGGAACAGGGCGTGCTTGGCCGTGACGACCAAGACGCGTTTCGTTCGCCTCGGGCTGATGCTGCTCGGGATGGTTACCTTCGTCGTCTTCTTGCAGCTGGTTCAGCTTCCGATGCATCTCGCGCACGTCCCGAACGTCGCGGGCGTACTGGTCATTGGCGCCCTCGGCCTGGGTTTCTACGTCGGCTGGGTTCGGCTCGTCGAGCGCCGACGCCCTAACGAGCTGGCGCTGTCCGCCGCGCTACCGCAGGGCGCGCTGGGCGTCGCGATCGGCTTGCTGTTGTTCGCCGTGACGATGGCTCTTCTGGCCGGCACCGGCGCATACGCGATTCGCGGTTTCGGCGGTTGGTCCGGCGTCGCCGCGGGATTCGCCACCATGCTCGGCGGCGCCGTCGTCGAGGAGGTGTTGTTCCGCGGGTTCTTGTTCCGGACGATCCGCGACGTCGGCGGCACCTGGATCGCGGTCGCGGTGTCGGCTGTCGTGTTCGGGGCGCTGCACGCGTTCAACCCAGGTGCGTCGGTGGTCAGCACGCTCGCGATCGCGCTCGAGGCCGGCGTCTTGCTCGCGCTCAGCTACGCGACGACGGACCGCCTGTGGCTGCCGATCGGATTGCACGCGGGCTGGAACTTCGCCGAGGGGGCGATCTTCGGCACAGCAGTCTCCGGCCACACGATGTCGCAGGGCCTCGTACGCGGCGAACTGCATGGCCCGGCCGCGCTCACCGGTGGCAGCTTCGGACCCGAAGCCTCATTCGTCGCGGTGCTCGTCTGTTTGGCAGCGAGCGCAGTATTCGCGTTCGTGGTGATTCGCCGCGAGCGCGCCCCGATTGCGCTCCTACTTGTCGAGACCGCCGAAGCATAGGTACTTGATCTCGAGCCACTCGTCGATGCCGTACTTCGAGCCCTCGCGGCCGATGCCGGATTCTTTGATGCCGCCGAACGGGATCGACTCGTTGGCGATGAGCGGCGTGTTGATGCCGACCATGCCGGTCTCGATCGCTTCGGCGACGCGCCACACGCGTCCGATGTCGCGGCTGTAGAAGTACGNNTCTCGAACGACGCGATCGCGGCGACCGGACCGAACGTCTCCTCGTTGCTCAGCCGCATCGCGGGCGTGACGTTGGTCAGGATCGTCGGCTCGTAGAAGGTGCGCCCGAGCTCGTGCGGTTTGCCGCCGTGGACGACCGTCGCTCCGCACTTGCGTGCGTCCTCGACGTGCTCGACGACCTTCGAGAAGCCTTGCTCCTCGATCAGCGGGCCCAGCGTGATCCCTTCCTCGAAGCCGTTGCCGGCGCGCAGCTTCTGCACGCGCGCCGTCAGCTTCTCCACAAACGCGTCGTGTACGCCGGCCTGCACGTACAAGCGGTTCGGGCTCACGCACACTTGACCGGCGTTGCGGAACTTCGCGCCCATCGCGCCCGAGACGGCCGCGTCGAGGTCGGCGTCGTCGAACACGATGAACGGCGCGTTGCCGCCCAGCTCGAGCGAGACTTTCTTGACGGTGCGCGAGCACTGTTCCATCAGCAGCTTGCCGACCGCGGTCGAACCGGTGAAGCCCAGCTTGCGCACGATCGGGTTCGACGTCATCTCGGCGCCGATGATCGGCGCGTCGTCGGCGTCGCCGGTTACGACGTTGAACACGCCCGGCGGGATCCCGGCTTGTTCGGCCAGCGCCGCGACCGCGAGTGCGGAGAGCGGCGTCTGCTCGGCCGGCTTGAGCACGAACGTGCAGCCGGCGGCGAGCGCCGGTGACGCCTTGCGCGTCACCATCGCGTGCGGGAAGTTCCAGGGCGTGATCCCGACGCACACGCCGATCGGCTGCTTTATGGTGATCATGCGGCGGTCGTTGCCGAGCGTCGGAATCGTGTCGCCGTACGCGCGCTTCGCTTCTTCGGCGTTCCACTCGACGTAGGCCGCGCCCATCGCGATCTCGCCGCGCGCCTCGGCCAGCGGCTTACCCTGTTCGAGCGTCATGATGTGCGCGAGCTCGTCGGTGTGCTCGACGATGAGGTCGTACCAGCGGCGTAGGATCTTCGCGCGCTCCTTGGCCGTCGTGGCGCGCCAGCCGGGCAAGGCGGCGTTCGCCGCTTCGATCGCGCGGCGCGTTTCGGCGGTGCCCATGCGCGGAACGTCGGCGATGCGATCGCCGGTCGCGGGATCGTAGACGGGGAAGGTCGCCCCGGAGTCGGCGCCGATCCAGCTGCCGCCGACGTATGCGAGCGTCTTCATGAGCGTGGAGCGTTCGAGCACCGAGGTCATCGCGGGTCCTTTCGCGGGTTCAGGGAGACGGAGACGCTTCGCTGTCCGGCTCGGCGCTGCCCCTTCCGTCAGCAGCGGCACTCGGCAACGAGAGCCCTCGTCGCCGTGATTGCTTCGCGCGTGCGAATCAAGGCGCGGGCGCGCAATGGATCGGCATTCCGATCTTGAGAAGCCGGCCCGAGAAGGCGATCGGCCGCAACGAGAAAGTTTACCGCCGCATGCAGGCGTGCGTGACCGTCTCCGGCTGCTTTGGGCGGGGTCGGACGATGCGTCGAATCGGTGATACCGTCGTCCATTGCTCCGAGTGCTGCATAGAGCGCTCGGACCGCCTGCTTATAGCTTGGATCCTTCGCACGCACGGCATCGGTATGCGTCAACATCCAAAGCGCGGAACTCAAGTCCGTCCACGCAGTTTCGAAGCGCGGCTCGATCGCTGTCGCCTGCGCGCAGAGCGGTACGAAGAGCACCGCCGTAAGGATGGCACGCACGATCGTCGGCCCGGCGCTCAACCATGTTCCCGTCACGTCCATTGTGTATGCGGTATCCGTTTTGCCGGGTCCTTGAGCATGTAGAGCCACCAGCGTGGTTGTCCGGCGCGGGCTTTGCGGTCGAAGTAGATCACCGCGACGCGGCCGTCGTGCAAGACGGTTTCGTACCAGTGGCGTGCGAGGTAGGTGTCGCCGCGATCGGTGTTCGTCGAGCGCCACGTGCGGCGCACCTCGACGATCACCAGGTCGTCGCCCTTCGGCGTTACGCCTCTAGGCGCTCCTCGTCGGCCTCGTGCAGGCTGATCAGCTTCTCCAACAGCCCGTGCAGTTGCCGCTGCTCGTCCGCCGACAGCACCTCGATGAAGCGTGCTTGCGAGCGGGCGATCGACGGTGCGATCTCGTCGAGCAGGGCGCGACCCGCGGGGGTGAGGCGCAGCCGCTTGGTGCGCTTGTCGTGGATGCGGTGCTCGCGCTCGATCAGGCCGCGTCCTTCGAGGCGCTCGAGCACGTTGCCGACGGTCGACCGGTCGAGGGCGACGACGGCGGCGAGCCGGGTGGCGTCGGACTCCGGCTTTTCGGCGATGGCGGTCAGCGCCGCGTACTGCACCGGGGTGATCTCGAACGGGCCGACCTCTTCGGCGAACAGTGCCACGGCGATCTGGTGACTACGCCGAATCTGATGGCCCGCAAAAGCGAGCATGCGCTCTAATGACATTATTTGACAGCATACTGATTATCCGTATACTGTCAATACTTCCCGACTCGACCCATGCTTACGCGGAGGGAACGATGCAGCCAGAAACCGCTTTGCGCGAAGCCGCGACCGGGATCGTCGCGGCAGCCCGTACCGGCTCGCGGACCGGTATCCCCGACGACTTCCTGCCCGATCACTGGTACGTCGCGGCGCTCGGCCATGAGATCAGCCGCACGCCGGTGCGCCGCGTCATCCTCGACCAGCCGGTCGCGCTGTATCGCATCCAGGACGGCGGCATCGCAGCGCTCTACGACCGCTGCCCGCATCGCAGCTACCCGCTCTCGCGCGGCGAGGTGCGTGGCGACGCGCTCGTTTGCGGCTACCACGGCTTCACGTTCGAACCGTCCGGCGCGTGCGTTTCGGTGCCGGGACAAGCCAACGTTCCGCGCGCGGCGTGCGTGCGTTCCTACCCGGTCGTCGAGAGCGGCCCGTTCGTGTGGATCTGGATGGGCGATCCGGGCAAAGCCGACGCATCGGACATCCCCGATCACCGCTGGGCGTGCGATCCGGCCTGGACGACGTTCACCAACAGCGCGACGGTCGGCTGCCGCTACGGAATGTTGATCGACAACTTGCTCGATCTTTCGCACGAGACGTACATCCATCGCGCAACGATCGGCACGCCCGACGTCGCCCAGACGCCGATCGCGACCGAAGTCGACGGCTTGACCGTGAAGGTTTCGCGTCAGATGCGCAACGCGCAGTGCCCGCCGTTCTACGCAAAGGCGACCGGGATCGACGGCACGATCGATCGCAGTCAGGACATCGCGTTCTCGGTCCCCGCGTTCTACGTGCTCAGCGTGCGGATCGCGGCGGCCGGTGATCCCGGTCCGGGCTGCAACGTGAAGATCATGTACGCGATCACGCCCGAGACGAAGCGCTCGACCCACGACTTTTGGGCGCTCAGCCGCGACTTCGCGACCGATCAGGACCGGGTCACGCAGACGATGGGACAGATCCAGGATGCGATCGTCGCTGAAGACGTCGTCGCACTCGAAGCGCTCGAAGCGGATTATCCCGACGGCCGCGTCCCCGAGGTCAGCATCAACGTCGATCGCGGCGCACTGCAAGCGCGACGCCTCATCCACGATCTGATCCGCACGCAAAGCGCGTGAACCGCGAATATCTCGGTCATGGTGAATATCCAAGGAAAAGAGGGCCGGCGAACATCGCCGGCCCTCTTGCTTGCGTGACGTTGCACGCTTCGTGACGTCGTCAGCTCGCGGGCGAGCCTATTTCGTCGCGGCGGTTGTTCCGAGCTTGAAGATCGCGACGGTGTCGCCGTACGGGAAGCCGAGTTGGAAGTTACCGCCTGCGGCGACGGCGATGTACTGCTGGCCACCGACCTGATAGGTGACCGGCGGTGCATTGACGCCCGCGCCGAGGTTGTAGCGCCAGACGCGCTTTCCGGTCTTCGCGTCGACCGCGTCGAACCAGCCGTCGCCCTCGCCGTAGAACGCGAGGTTGCCGGCGGTCACCAGCGGTCCGCCGATGAGTGGTTGCGGGGTCATCACGGTGAACGCGATCTTGCCCGTCTCGGTGTCGATCGCGACGAACCGCCCGTCCTGGACGCCGTGCGGCGCGATGTTGCTGAACGCGCTGCCCAGCCGGATGCGGCCCGGCTGATACGCGTCGTCATGGGTCTGGAAGTTCATCAGCTGATCCATGCCGAGCACGTACGCGTAGTGCGTGTCCGGCGAGTACGCCGGCGGCGACCATTCCGCGCCGCCGTTCGCGCCGGGTAGCATCACGACGCCCTTCGCGGTCGGCTGGCTGAACATGTTCTTCGTCATCGCGACGTAGTTGGTCGACCGGCGGATCAGCTTGCCGTTCCGGCGGTCGACAATGTAGAACCACCCGACTTTGCCGGCTTCGCCGGCGGCCGGTATGGTCTGACCGTCCACGGTCACGTCGAAGAGCTCCGGCGGGCTGACGGCGTCGTAGTCCCAGACGTCGTGCTTGACCTCTTGATAGCCCCACTTGAACTTCCCGGTCTTGATGTCGATCGCGACGATCGAATCGCTCCAGTGGTTGTCGCCGATGCGCACCTTCCCCTCGAGGTCGGGGTTCGGGTTGCCGGTCGAGAAGATCAGGAGCCCGAGTTTCGTGTCGACGGCGGGCGTCGTCCACACCATCGCGCCGCCGCGCAGGTATGAGCTGCCGGCGTACGTGCTGGGATCGGTCGTGTTGAAGCGCCACACCTGCTTGCCGGTCTGCGCGTTGTACGCCGCGACGAAGCCGCGGATCGGCCACTCGCCGCCTGCGCTGCCGACGATGACCATGCCGTTGTAGGCGATCGGCTGCATCGTCTCGGAATACCCGACCTTCGGGTCTGCCACGGTGTCTTGCCACTTCTGCGCGCCGGTTCTCGCGTCGAGGGCGAGCAGCTTGTCGTCGAGCGTGAGCACGTATACCATGCCGTACGCGACCGCTGCGCCGCGGTTGACCGGTCCGCAGCAGATCTGGAACGTACCCAGGCTGTAGGTGTTGTCCCAAATCACGCGACCGTTGGTCGCGTCGAGCGCCATCGTCTTCATCTTGTTGTCGACGGTCGGCGTGGTGATGTACATGACGCCGTTGACGACGATCGGGGTCGTCTCGAAGCTTGCGGTCATGCCGGTCTGCGCGATCCCGACGAGCTGCAGTCCGTCGATGTTGGCCGTCGTGACCTGGTTGAGCGGCGAATAGCGCGCGTTGTCGTAGGTGCGCCCGGCGAGTAGCCAGTTCGCACCGTCGCCCGCGGCCATCATCGCGTCGGTGACGTTGACGTCGGCGCCGGCCGGGAGGCTCCCGTACACCTTGTTCTTCGACGGTGTCGCGCGAATGATCTCATTGTTGTTCGAGATCTTCGGCTTGGCAGCGGTGTTGCCGGCGCCGAGCTTGACGTTGGCGAGGTTGGAGCTGGTGAGCGCGACGTCGCCGGCCGGATAGCCGTTGCGCGACAGGATGTACGCCGTCACGGCGAGGTAGTCGCCCTGGCTGAGCGAGCCGGGCTTGTCGGCCGGCATCTGACGGCTGATGAAATCGTAGAGTGATGAGCCGGTGCCGTACTTCTTCAGGGTTGCGGCGAGCAGTGCGGGACCGGCGCCGCCTTCGAGGTTCACGCCGTGGCACTGCGAGCATTTTGCGGCGTATACGGTTGCGCCGCCGGCGGCCTGGGCGCGCGTATAATATCCCGGGCCGGCGGCAGAGACCGCGCCGGCGAACAGCAATCCGGCGACCATCGGAACGGTCACGAGGAACATGCGGCTCGTAAAAAAGCTGGATTTACGCAAGACAAATCCTCCGGATCAGCCCGCTCGGGTCCGGGCGAGCTAAGGTTGGTACGCTTCAGGACAAGAGCCCGCCCTCCTCGCTGGGGCCAGCGATTCAGGCTCCTGGCAGCGCAGCCGGGTGACAGGCGGCGGAGCCGCCGCCGCGAACCACCGGCCGGACCGTGAAAGTCGCCGTTTGGGGTTCTGGGCCGATCTACGAGGCGGCCCTTCGAGCCTGCCGCCGCCAGGAGATCGACGTCGTCGTCGAGGTGCACGACTGCGACGTCCTGCTGCTGGCGAACTACACGCGCATCGTGAAGGCCGCCGAGCGCGAGATCCCGCGTATCGGCGCCCTCTGCTTCCATGCCAGCCCGCTGCCCCGACATCGCGGGCGCGACGCCGTCTACTGGACGGTCAAGATGGGCGATCCGACCTGCGGTGTCTCGTGGTTCTGGATCGACGCGGGGATCGACACCGGCGAAGTCGCCGGGACGAGCGAGGTTGCGCGCCCGCCGGAGCTGCGACCGCGCGATCTGTACGAGACCATCTTGGTCCCGCTCGGTGAGGCGCTGCTCGACACATTGCTGGCGCAGTTCAAACGCGGGATCGTTTCGCGGTTTCCGCAGGACGAGCGCTTCGCGAGCTACGAGCCGCCCCGCCCCAAACCGGCAGTTGCGGTAGAAACGTAACTTACTGCCCGTCCGGCGAGAACGTCGGATATCGCGCACTTCGCGAATCGTTCGCCAGGAGTCGACGAACGTCGCAGCGATACAGCGTGGCCATTCCACTTCCGTGGACGTGCGTCACATACGGTCGCACGCTCTGCGTTTTTCCCGCGAAAGCATTGAGGTTACCGGAGTGAACCGAAATCTAGCGGGCGCACTCATCACGAGCGCGCTTTTTCTTGCAGGCTGCAGCGGCGGCGGCATGACCCAGACGGCTATCCCCGTCGCAAACAATGTAGAGCCTGCGTCGTCAGCGCCGGTCCAGACCGAATTTCAGGAGCGGCTCGCGCTCGGATACTATCAAGCGTCATGCGCCGCCGCGGCGCCGGGCGAAGCGCGCTGCTTCGCGTACTTCCTGACCGCGCTGGGCCAGCAGGCGCTAGGGCACGGTCTCTCGCCGATGGACAAGCGCTCCACGCAGGCGACGAGCACGAGCGGCCCGTGGGAGCCGTCGGATCTGCAATCCGCATACGGCACGACGGCAGCGGCCGCATCCAACGGTTCCGGCAAGACCGTCGCGATCGTCGATGCCTACAACGATCCGAAGCTCGCCGCGGATCTGGCGACGTATCGTTCGCAGTTCGGGCTGCCGGCGTGCACGACGGCCAGCGGTTGTTTGCGCATCGTCAATCAAAGCGGCGGCACGTCGCTCCCGGCGAACAATGCATCCTGGAGCCAGGAGATCTCGCTCGACGTCGACATGGTGTCGGCGAACTGCCCGAAGTGCAACATCCTCGTCGTCGAAGCCAACTCGCCGACCACTGCGAACCTCGCGGCCGGCGTGAACGAGGCGGCCAAGCTCGGCGCGATCGCGATCTCGAACAGCTACGGTGCGAGCGAGTCGTCGAGCGATCCGGGCGGGATCTCGGCGTACACGCATCCCAACATCGCGATCACGGTTTCGAACGGCGACGCGGGCTACGGCGTCGAGGTGCCGGCGTCATACGGCACCGTCACCGCGGTCGGCGGAACGACGCTCAACACCGCGAGCAACTCGCGCGGTTGGACCGAGTCGGTCTGGAGCGGCACGGGCAGCGGCTGCAGCAGGTACGAGGCGAAGCCGTCGTGGCAGCACGATACGGGCTGCACGAAGCGCACCGTCGGTGACGTGGCATACGTCGGCAACCCGAGCACCGGCGTCTACGTCTACGACAGCTATGCGTACCAGGGCTACTCAGGCTGGCTCGAGTTCGGCGGCACCAGCGTCGGTGCGCCGGCGATCGCGGCGATCTACGCGCTGTCGGGCAACACGTCGGGCACGCCGGCGGCGCTCGCCTACAGCAACACTGCGGCGCTCAACGACGTGACGACCGGATCGAACGGATCGTGCTCGCCGGCATACCTCTGCCACGGCGAAACCGGTTACGACGGCCCAACCGGAAACGGAACCCCCGAAGGAACCGGCGCCTTCTAGTCAGCGCATATCTAGTCGCGTAGAGGCCCGTGGAGCTAAGCTCCGCGGGCTTCTCGCGCGTCCACGGTGAATCGGAATCCCCAGCTACGAAATACCGAGCTCCGTGCGGACCTCGTCCAGCGTCGCGAGCCGAACGTCATCGTCTTCGCCGGTATCGGCCAATGCAGCGAGCTCGTCGGGCTGAGGGTCGACAGTCTCTGCGAGCAGGGTCGCCACCAGCGCCGCGTCACCGGCCCGAGCTGCGGCGACGACTTCGTCGGTCAGTACCACGGGTCGGCCAAGAGGGAGGACGCTGGCCAGTAGCGCTGCTGCGTCGTTGGCTTCGCGGTCGTCGGAGCCGAGGAATACGAGGCGGTCGTGAATAGTCACGTGGCTATCTTCCCGCCACATCGACGGCGCTCCGCGTGATCCTAGTGGCAATTCCCTCAGAAGCTGTCGGAACTCTGACCCGCGCGTATGGGAAATTGCGCCGCCTGTTCGTGATCCGCGGTTAGTAGCTAGGCAGCCACGGCCGGAATCGGCGGCCACGCGACGTATCTCCAAGGATGCAATCCACCTTGGCGCCTGAGTCGGAGACGGCGGCGCCGGTCGACGATCCGATCGAGTACTACTTCGAGCAGGCGTGGAGCGACGGGTTGCCTGTCGTGCCGCCGACGCAGCCGAAGATCGACGCGATCGTCGAAGCGCTCGGCGGCGATCCCGACTACCCTGAGGCGGTGATCCCGCCACGTCGCGCGACGCTCACCCGCGAAGTGCTCGCGATCAACATGGTGATGGCCGGCTGCAAGCCGGAGTACGCGCCGGTCGTGCGGGCCGCGATGCTGGCGCTCTGCAGCAAGGAATGGAACCTCAACGGGGTGCAGGCGACCACGCACATGGCGGCGCCGCTGCTGGTCGTCAACGGTCCGATCCGCAACGCGATCGGAATGAACGCCGGCCACAACGTCTTTGGGTCGGGGAACCGCGCCAACGCGACGATCGGGCGCGCGATCCGGCTGATCTTGCTCACCGTCGGCGGCGGAACGCCGGGCGATCTCGACAAGAGCACGCTGGGGCACCCCGGCAAATACACGTACTGCATCGCGGAGAACGAAGAGCTCAGCCCGTGGGCGCCGTACCACGTCGAGCACGGGCTCGCGCCCGACGACAGCGCGGTGTTCGTCATCGCGGCCGAGCCGCCGCACAGCGTGGTCAACCATGTCGCGAACGACGCGCAAGGCGTGCTCGACAGCATTGTCTCGGCGATGAGCACGATCGCGCACAACAACGCGGTGGCGAGCGGCTCGTGCGCGGTGGTGATCGGGCCCGAGCACGCGGCGACGATCGCGGCGTCGGGATTCTCCCGGCTCGACGTGCGCAGCTACCTGTGGATGAACACGACCAACACGTGGGATCAGATCAGCTTCAACGACCGCTATGCCGGCGGAGGCAAGGTGTACAACAAAGCTCTACCGGCCTGGTACAAGCGCGAGCACGGCGCGCGCATCCCGATCGTCCCCACGCCCAACGACATCCATCTGTTCGTCGCGGGCGGAGCGGCCGGCCGTTTCTCCGCGTTCATCCCCGGCTGGGGGCGCATGACGAGCCCGGTGCTGCGCCGGATCGACGGCGACGGGTTGCCGATAGGTGCAGTCTGCGCCGACGGAACGTGCGCGCTGTGACGCCGCTGCGTCATCCTGAGCTCGTCGAAGGACGCATCTACGATCCGCGCGGCGTCGTGCACGCCGAACACCGCGACCTCGCACCGCGCGTCGCGGAACTCGCCGGCTTGCGCGTCGGCGTGCTCGACAACACGAAGTGGAACGGCTGGAAAGTTTTGGAACGCACCGCGGCACTGCTCGGCGCGCAGACGCCGTTCGCGTCGGTCACGCGCTACAAGAAGGAGAGCTTCTCGGTCGTCGCCGAGGCGGAGCTGATCGCGCGCATCGCCGCCGAGAACGACGTTGCGCTGATCGGCATCGGTGATTGAGGATCCTGCACGTCGTGCTGTACGTACGACGCCGTCCGGCTGGAAGAGTCCGGCCTGCCCGCAGCGGTCATCGTGACCACGGTCTTCGAACATGAATCCGCAGTTCAACGCGCCGCGCTCGGCATGGACGCGCTGCGACCGGTGGTCGTCACGCATCCGCTGAGCACGTTGACCGCAGAACAACTCGACGCGCGCGCCCGCGAGGCCGCGCCGCAAGTCATCGCCATCTGGCAAGGAGCCGACGTCTGACCATGCCCGCACCAATCGCTCCGGTCTTGAGTTCCTCCGTCAAGGGTCCGCTGGGCGTCGCGCACCTGCCGCGCCTGTGGTTGAAGATCTTGCTGTTCGCGTCGGGCCGTCTGCCCGAAGGGTACCGCCACGGCGTCGGCGGCTTCGACGAGTTTCTCACCACGACGCTCGGCATCGACAGCGAAGCGTTCGTCGCCTACATCGAGACGGAAAAGCCCAATTACCTGGCGCTCGAAGCTTGGGTGCGCAAACACGCCGCGACCCTGAACGCGGAGGCGATCGCGACCGTCAACGCGCGCGTCGCGACGGTCGACATGAAGGAAGAGATGCTCGCCGAACGCCGCGAGCGCTTGGGGATCACCGACCTCACCTACACGAACGCAGTCGACGTCAACAACCTCGACGATTGGCAAGCCTTCCACGACATGCTGTTACAGCCAGGCTGATTCGGTTCGGCCCGCACGCGGAAAGCGGGAAGGTGGCCTCGCTCTCGACCCCGGTCATCATCGCCCTTTTCCTCGCCGCCGGCGGCCTGATCTGGTGGGCCGGCGGTATCCTGGCGGCGACGACCGATGCGATCGACGCGCACTTCGGCTGGGGCGAGGGGATGGGCGGCGCCGTGTTCTTGGCGGTCGCGACGAACTTGCCCGAGGTGGCGATCATCGCCGGCGGGGCGTACACCCATAACCTCTCGCTCGCCGTCGGCAACATCTTGGGCGGGATCGCGATTCAGACGGTCGTCCTCGTGCTGCTCGATGGACCAGGACTGCGTTCGAAAGTCCCGTTGTCTTCGCTCGTCCCGTCGTTGACGATCGCGCTGGAAGGGCTGATACTGATCGCGATCCTGATGTTCTGCATCCTCGGCGCGCTCTCGCCGCGCGACTTGATTTTCGCCCGCACGACGCCCGCCGAGATCGCCATCTTGCTCACCTGGATCGCAAGCCTGTGGCTGATCCAGCGGCACGAGGATCACCGCGGCTGGGCCATCGCGCGCGAAGCGATCGCCGAGGAGTCGACCTTCGTCGCGCCGCAGCGGCGCCCGCTCTCGCAAGTGCTCGTCCTGTTCGCGGTCGCCGCGCTCGTCACGTTGGGCGCCGGCGTCGTGCTCGCGCTCGCGAGCGACGTGGCGGCGACGCGCTTTCACATCCAGGGTGTCCTGTTCGGGGCGACGTTGCTCGCGGCGACGACGGCGTTACCGGAGGTGACGACCGGCCTGTATGCGGTCCGCGCGGGACGCTACGAGCTCGCCATGAGCGACATCATCGCCGGGAACGCGTTCCTGCCCGTGCTGTTCTTGTTCGGCACGCTGATCAGCAATCAGGCCCTGCTCCCAGACGCTCAGGGCCCCGATCTCTACCTCGCCGCGCTCGGCGCGCTGCTGACCGCGGTGTACTGCATCGGCGTGATCCTGCGGTCAAAGCAGATGGTGCTCGGCGCGGGGATTGATTCGCTCGTGGTGCTCGCGCTCTACGTCGTCGGCATCGTCGGCCTGTTCTTCGTCCACTGACCCACTTCGATCGACGCTGCCATGCCGTCGCGTTCTGGCGCGGGTTAAGCCCCGCGTATCGGTGGCCGATCATGGAGGGAAGGCCGGCGCCGGTTTGGACGCCGGTTGGGTCGTGTCCGCCCTGCGGCCCGCGGAGCTCACGTGGCGTTCAGTCAAGCCGAAAGCGCGACCGAAGACGGGTCAGCGGTCGCCGACGCCCTCGCAGGGTGGCTGCACGCCGTTCGTGAGCGGCGTGATCTCACGTTGCCGCCGCCGCCCCACAGCGGCGAACGCGGCCGCGCGGTCCAGGCGCTCTTCGCCGCGTTCGCGGCCGAGTTCGACGACTACGCGATCCTGATCCGCGACACGCTCGACGCCGCGCGCCGCAACGGCGAGGAGCTGCAAGGGGTGATCGCCGCGGCGGCGCGTCAGGACGAGCTCGTGCGCGACACGGCCGGCGCGGTCGGCGAGGTGAGCGCCGAAGCAAACCAGATGGCGGTCGCCGCCCAGACGCTGCAGCGCGAAGTGACCGACGCGGTGCAGGCCGGCGGCGAGGTCGGCGTCGCGCTCACGAGCGTCCGCGACGCGCTCGACGTGCTGCACCGCGGCCTGGCCGGCGGACGCGAACCGATGGACGGCATGGCGCGCTCGGTGGGCGTGCTCGGTGCGACCGTGCAGGGGCTGGCGAAGCTCGCGCAACGGGCCCAGATGCTCGCGGTCAACGCGGCGATCGAAGCAGCGCACATTGGTGCCGGCGCTTCGCGCTTCGACATCGTCGCGGGCGAGGTCGGCCGGCTGTCGCGCTCGACCGACGAGGCTGCGGCCGAGGTCGGTCGCATCGCGTCCGGACTGGGGGGCGCGGCCGAGAAGGTCGCCCGCGCGGTCGCCGCGTCGATCGAGGTGACGGCGGGGACCCAAGCCGACGTGAGCGCCAGCGCGCGCACGCTGCAGGACGCGCACGGCGCGATCGGCGAGCTCGAGGGCACGATCTCGTCGATCGGATCGCTCTCCGGGCAGCAGAGCGTGTCGCTGCGCGCGGTCGCCGACGCGGTCGAGGAGATTTCGCACCATGCGGCTTCGGCTCGGCGCGCGACGACCGAAGCCGGCGAGCTGCGGCTCGAAGAGTTGCTCGGCCGCGCCGCGGCGCGGCTACAGCGTTGGACGATCGGCGAACGCGCGCTCGACGGTGCGCCCACACCCGAACTGCCCGACGACGATGCATTGCGCGCGTTGATCGCCGCGGTCGACGCCGATCAGCGCGCGATCCTCGGGGATTTGATCGAGGTTGCCGTCTCGGTCGCGCGCAACGGCGTCGCCTGGCGCTCGATCGACACCGCGCTGTCGGCGCTGCGGCGTGAGCTCAGCCAGATCCGCAACGCGGTGGGCGAGTCGGTCGAAGGGGCGCGTTCGGCGAGCGCCGTCGCCGCGTCGATGCGCAACCTGGCGACCTCGCTCAAGGAACGCTACGACGACGCGGTCTTGGCGCTCGACCGCGGCCTGGCGGCGATCGCCCGCGTCGAAGCGGGGATCGGCGAGGCCGACCGCCGCGTAGTCGACATGAGCAGCGCGGTCGGGCGCACGAACGAGATCGTCGGCTTGATCGACGCGGTGTCGGCCGACACCGATCTGCTCTCGCTCAACGCGGCGATCGAAGCCTCACGCGCCGGCGCATCCGGCCGCGGCTTCGCCGTCATCGCGGGGGAGATTCGCCGCCTCGCCGGCGAGACGCACGGCGTGACGTCGGCGGTATCCGGGGTGGTCGCCGAGGTTTCGCGCGAGAGTACGGCGTTGCGCGTCGTGATCGGCCACGTCGGCGGAAGCGCCGCCGCAATCGCCGACGCGGCGCTGCAGGCTCGCGCCGCGGTCGCGGCGCTGCGGTACGCGCTGGACGAGATGCTGCGCTGCGCATTCGAGGTTTCGTCCGCCGCCGAAGGTCAAGTGCGCGCGCTCGACCGCGTCCACGACGACACGGTGCGCAGCGTGGGCGCGCTCGGCGACGCGGGGTCGAGCGCCGAGGAGCGGCGGCGCGAGCTCTACCGGTTCGGCGAGCGTGCGCATCGCATCGCCGCGCGCCGCGGCATCGCGACGCAGACGGCCGAAGTCCGGCGTTTCGTCGACGACCTTGCGATGCGCGTCGAAGGCGTGTTCGAGGAGGCGATCGGCGCCGGCCGCGCGCCGTCGTCGACCTTCTTCTCCTTCGAGTACGACGAGGTGTGCGGAGAGCGCATCCGCGAGCTCGGCCGTCTGTTCGACGTGAGCCGCGTGCCGCACGAAGGCTTCGACCCGCCGAAGTTTCGCACGCCTTGGGATACGCTCGTCGACGAGCGTATCATCGAGGTGCTCGACGACGGGTTTCGCCGCGCCGAGTTCGCGCGACCGTTCGTCGTCTCGGCAACCGACCTCAACGGCTTCATGTACGCGTATCCGAGGCGGTTCATCGGCGCGTGGACCGGTGTGGCCGATCGCGACCGGGCCGCCAATCGCGTCAAGCGTTTCCTCGACGATGCGCACAGCCTGAGGCTGACCCGCACCGGGCTGGGTGCCGCTGCGGACCTGGTCCCGCCGCGCGCGCAATACGGCGCGTTCGTGGCCGCGGGCTGCGATCTCGAGCGACCCGCCGGCGAGCGCCCGTGGCTGCTGCAGGTGTTCGCGCGCGACCTCAACGACATCGTCAACGATCTGGTCGTGCCCATCTACGTGCGTGGTCGCCGGCATGGCGCGCTGCGCTTCGGATATCACGTCGACGTGCTCTGAGCCCCGCGCGGCCGGACTGCTCGCCGATGGTCAGTCCGAGCGCTGTGCCTCGATGGCGCCCATCACCGCCAGCGCGACGTCCTCGCGCCAGTGGCGGGCGACGACCTGAACGCCGACCGGCAAGCCGGCGCTGCCGCGCACGACGTCGCGCGCGGTTCGTTCGACGATGTCGCGGCCCGCGCGCGACGGATTCTGCTCGTCGTCGCGGACCTGCGTCACCGGGACGACGCCGGCCGGCATCCCGAGCAAGTTGTAGAGCATCGAATAGCTCGCCGCGGTAGTGAGATAGTACGCGCTGCCGTGCGTCAGCGCAGGGAGCGCGTGCGGCGGGCAGACGATCGCGTCGAAGCCGCCGCGGTCGAGCGCTGCAATGAAGTCGCGTCGATACGCCGCCTGCGCTTCGACCAGCGAGAAGTAGTCGTCGGTGCCGATCGGCCGAATGCTCGCGATCTGCTCCGAGAGCCGCCGCTGTCCGAGCAGTTTCGCGAGCGACACGGCGAGCGGGCGCAGCGAAGGTGGTAGGCCCGCGATCTGCAGCAATCCCGTGATGCGCGCATCGCGGCGATGCGTGCCGAGCCGGCGTCTTGCACCGGCAACGCCGTCGGCGGAGAGGATCCCCAAGAACATCCGCATCGCGCCCGCGACGTCGGGCGGCGCGAACGGCTCGACCTGCGCGCCGCATCCGCGCAGCGCGTCGACCGCTTCGCGCACGGCGCGCCGTACCGATGCGGCGGCCGGGAAGAAACCGTCGTCTTCGTAGTGCGCGATGCGCAGCGAGGCGACGTCGACGGCGCCGGGCTCACGCCAGGCGGCGGGCGCGATCTGCGGATCGGCTCGCTCTTGACCGGGCGCGGCCAGCACGCGCATCGCGAGGGTGAGGTCGGCGACCGTGCGCGCCATCGGACCGGGTTGCGAAACGATCGCCGTCTGACCGAACCCGAACCCGCTCGCGCGCGCGTCCTCGTTGGTGAGGCGGTTGCTGGTCGGCTTGAGCGCCGCGATCCCGCACGCATGGCTCGGCGTGCGCAGGCTGCCGCCGATGTCGCTGCCGAGCCCCAGCGGCGAACCGTGGGCCGCAATGATCGCGGCCTCACCGCCGCTGCTGCCGCCCGACGAGCGCGCCGCGTCGAACGGGTTGTTCGTGCGGCCGTAGACCGGGTTGTCCGTCTCGTTGTAGAGCAGCAGTTGAGGAACGTTCGTCTTGCCCAGCACGATGGCACCCGCGGCGCGCAAGCGGGCGACGAGCGGACCGTCGCGTTCGTCCCGTTCGGCCGGCGCGACGCCGAGCGTGGAGCTCATCCCGGCGACGGCGAACTGTTCCTTGATCGTGACCGGAACGCCGTGCAGCGGCCCGCGCAAACGATCGTGGCGCTGCGACCGATCGGCCTCGTCGGCCTCGGTGCGCGCAGCGTCGAAGCGCGTCTGGACGACGGCGTTGAGCGACGGGTTCACCGTCTCGATGCGCGCGATGTGCGCCTCGAGAACCGCTCGCGCGGTGATTGCGCCGCCGGCGATCGCCCGAGCCAACTCGCCGGCCGACAGGGCGGTAGGGTCGGCGACGGACGCATGGATCACCTCGCTGATGTCCGCGAGGACGAGTTGACGTTCCTCGTTCTAGCCTTTACGTCGTCGCGATACCCGGTGAGCCTTCGCCATGAGGATCTGCTACTCCAGCGCGGCGGCGGCGCGCTCCCAGCCCTCCATCGCGGCTGCGGACTCGGCGCGATTGCGTTCGAGCGCATGCTGCAGCTCGACGACGCGCTGCGGATCATCGTAGAGTTCCGACGCGGTGAACTGCGCTTCGAGCACGGTCCGCTCGGCGTCGAGTTGCGCAACGCGGTTCTCGGCGTCGGCGACCGCGCGCTTGCGGCGACCGGTGTCGAGCTTCGTTTCGTGCGCCACCCGCCGGCCGGGCGCGGTCTTCTGCTCGGCGGTCGCCTGCCGCGCGGCCCGTTCCTTCGGCGCCGGCGGGGGTTCGTGCAGGCGGCGTTCGTACATCTCGTAGTCCGCGTCGATCACTTCGGCTTGCCCGTCGCGAATCGCGACGACCCGTTCGCCGAGCCGCTTGAGGAGATAACGGTCGTGCGAGACGACGAACAGCGCGCCGCCGTAGTCGGCCAAGACGTCCTCGAGCGCTTCGCGGCTGGCGATGTCGAGATCGTTCGTCGGCTCGTCGAGGAACAGACAGTCGGCGCGCTGCGCCATCAACCGCGCGAGCATGATGCGCCGACGCTCGCCGCCGGAGAACGCTTCGACCGGCTTGTCGCCGGCGTCGCCGCCGAGGTTCAGCCGGCCCAGCAAACCGCGCGCCTCTTCGCCGGTCACACCCATCCGCATCACCGCCTCGGCGGCGGTGGCGCCGGCGGGTAGATCGTCAACCGAGCTCTGCGCGTAGCTCGCGGTGCGCAGCCCCGTCCCGTAGCGAATGCTGCCGCGATCCGGCGCGAGCTCGCCGCCCAGGATGCGCAGAAACGTCGATTTCCCCGACCCGTTCGGGCCGACGATCGCAACCCGGCGTCCGCGCGTGAACGTCGCCGTGACGTCGCTGAAGAGCGGATGATCGTAGGCCTTCGTAATGCCCTTCACCTCGATCGCAGGACCGCCGGTTGCGCGCCGCGCGGCGGTGAGCGCAACCGCGATCTTCCTACGTTCGGCGCGCGGCGCGTCGACGGCGTCGACGCGCGCGAACGCCTTCTCGCGGCTCCAGACCGCACTGTAGTTGTGCGAACCGTGCGTGCGCAGCTCGTCGATCACCGCGCGCTGGCGCTTGCGTTCGGTCGTCGCCGTTTCGTAGTCACGGCGCTGCTGTTCGCGCCGAGCCGTGCGCTCCTCGACGTACATCGTGTATGCACGGCCGGGCTGGACGTCGTAGGTCTGCAGCTCGCCGTGATCGAGCTCCCAGATCTCCGTCGCGACGGTTTCGAGAAAATACCGGTCGTGCGAGACGATCAGAAACGCGCGCGGGTCACGCCTGACGAAATTCTCGAACCAGCGAACGGTGTCGAGGTCGAGGTGGTTAGTCGGCTCGTCGAGGACGAGCCAGTCCGGCTGCTCGAGCAGCGTGCGCGCCAGCAGCGCGCGCGTGCGCTGGCCGCCCGAGAACTGGCTCAGCGGCCGCTCGAGGTCGACTTCGGCGAAGTCGAAGCGGTTGAGCGTCGCGCGCATCTCCCATTCCTGCGCGCGCCCGCTCGCCAGCGCGTCGTCAAACGCGGCGCGCAAGGTCTGCGGACCGCTGTCCGCCGCGTCCTGCGCGAGGTACGCGAGCGGGCGATCCCGCGCGCGCACGATCGTGCCGCCGTCGGGCTCGTCGAGTCCGACCAGCAAGCGCACCAGCGACGACTTCCCGGCGCCGTTCGGACCGACCAAGCCGATCCGATCGCCGTCACGAATGACGCCGGAGATTCCGGCGAACACGTCTTTTGCCCCGTAGTGCCGCTCGAGCGCGGTAAACCGTGCCAATTCCATTGCTGCTACGATGTTCGTCGCCCGGCGGCGATTACGCTTCGGAGGATCTTCTGAAGCGTGGCGCCGGTGCGGGCTGCAGCATGCCGTCGCGATGCACGAACGTTCCGCGCGCGACGTTGTGCGGATGGCGTGGTGCTTCGTCGAGATCGAGGACGGGGCTGACGCAGGCATCGCTTCCCTCGAATGCCGCGCACCATTCGTCGCGCGTTCGCGTCGCGATGACGGCGGTGATGCGCTCGCGCAACGCGGGCCATGACGCTTGCGGCGCGACGGGGCGGAAGACAGGATCGTCGATGCCGAGCCCATCGAGGAATGCCGCGTAGAACTGCGGCTCGAGCGCGCCGACGGCGATCCACTTCCCGTCGGCGCAGCGATACACGCTGTAGTGCGGTGCGCCGCCGTCGAGCAGGTTCGCGCCGAGACGGTTCGTCCAGCGCCCGCTGTCGGCGAGCGCGTACGTGAAACTCATCAGCAGTGCGGCACCGTCGGTCATCGCCGCGTCGACGACCTGCCCGCGACCGGAGTTGCGCGCCTCGAACAGCGCGCACACGATGCCGAAGGCGAGCAGCATCCCGCCGCCGCCGAAGTCACCGACGAGGTTGAGCGGCGGCAACGGCCCGTCGCGTTCCGTGCCGATCGCGTGCAGCGCGCCCGAGAGCGCGATGTAGTTGATGTCGTGTCCCACCGCCGCGGAGAGCGGACCGTGCTGCCCGTAACCGGTCAGGCGGCCGTACACGAGCCGCGGATTGCGTGCCGAGCAGACGTCGGGTCCGAGTCCGAGCCGCTCCATGACGCCGGGCCGAAACCCTTCGACGAGCGCGTCCGCGCCGTCGACCAACTCGAGCGCGGTCGCGACGGCGGCCGGATCTTTCAAGTCGAGCGACACCGTGCGCCGGTCGCGCGCGAGGACGTCGACCCGCAGGCCGGCGGCATTCTCGGACCCAGGCCGCTCGATCCGCACGACCTCGGCGCCCATGTCGGCGAGCATCATCGCGCAGAACGGCGCCGCCGCGAGGCCTGTGAACTCGACGACGTTGACACCGGTGAGCGGGCCCATGCGTTCGCACAGTACCATGCGCCGCGCGGCGTCACCCGCGCATTCGCCTCGCCGGTCGGAGTCAGCGGGCCGAGCGTTCGGCTGCGGCGTACTGGCGCTCATGCTGCCCTTCGTGATGCTCGTGGCGATGCTCGTAAGTCCGGCGCCGGCCGCTGGGCGCGCGGCACCGACGCCCGCTGCGTCGGTCGAGCCGACACCGTCGCCGCAACGCTATCTCGGGCTGATCCGCGCGCAGTTTCGATCGCACCGCCCGCCGCCGGCGTTCGTCACCTACACGCTGGTGCGCGCCCAGAAAGCGACCAACGGGTATCCGGACTACGCCGAGAGCTATACAGTGCACTATTGGGTGCGCAACCTGGATCGCGCGGCGCTCTCTCGGATGGTCTTCCGCGACGAAGCACGCGGCGAGCTGAAATTCGATCGGCCGGCGTTCAACGAGGCGCGCGACCCCGGTCCGCCGACCGCCGACGTGTTCGAGCCCGCGCCTGCGCGTCCGCATCCGGTCTCCGAAGTGCCCACGCCCGAACCGCGCGACACGCCGATCCCAATCATCGGCGGGGTCCGCACGTTCGTGGAAGGGGACTACCACGTCGACAAGGTCGCCGTCGAAGACGACGAGTTGCACCTGTCGATCACGCCGATCCGGGACATCGACCGCAACCGCTTGCGCGAGATCTACGTCGACCGCAAGACGCTCGAGCTGCACAAGCTGATCGCGACCGACAAGCTGTTCATCGAAAAAGGCCCGGTGTACCCGGTCACCTTCACGATCACGATGGGCATCGTCCGCGGCGTCCCGGTCGTGACCGACCTTCACGGCATCGTCGGCGGTGGCTACGACGGCGACGGCAAGGAAGTCGATTACCAATTCCGCGACATCACGTTCCCGACGACGCTACCCGATTGGTACTTCAACCCCCGAACCTACGCCGAACACGTCAACAACGGCCCTTCATAGCGCTCCTGCGACGCGCTCAGACTGACGAAATCTGCGCCAGCTCGTCGTCGGTCAGGGACGGCGCGAGGGCTGCGGCGGCGACGTTCTCTTCCAAGTGCGCGAGCGACGACGTGCCGGGGATCGGAACGATCGCCGACGAGCGCCGTAGCAGATAGGCGAGCGCGACCTGGCTCGGCGTCGCGTCGTGCGCGCGAGCGACGCGATCGAACGCGGCGGACCGCAGCGTCCCGCCGCCTAGTGGTGCCCACGGGAGAAAGGCGATGCGCTCGCGCTCGCATGTCTTCAGGACATCCTCCTCCTCGGCGTCGTCGGAGCCGTCGGCGGCCAGCCGGTTCTGCACCGAGACGATCGTCGTGATGCGTTGCGCGCACGCGAGTTGATCGACGTCGACGTTGGAGACGCCGAGGTACCGGATCTTACCTGCGCGCTGCAGTTCTGCGAGCGCGCCGAACGACTCTTCGTACGGCACCTTCGGATCGGGCGTGTGGAATTGCAGCAGATCGATGCGTTCGAGTCGCAGCCGCCGCAAGCTGCCCTCGACCGCGGCGCGCAGATGGGCCGGTCGTCCGTCGGGAACCCAGCGGCCTGGACCGGTGCGCGCAAAGCCGGCTTTTGTCGCGATCACCAGCCCGCCGGGATACGGATGCAGCGCCTCGGCAATGAGTTCTTCGTCGACGTGCGGCCCGTACGAGTCGGCGGTGTCGATCAGGGTCACGCCGAGTTCGACCGCACGCCGCAGCACCGCGAGAGCAGCGGGGCGATCGCGCGGAGCGCCCCACACGCCGGGGCCGACCAGGCGCATCGCACCGAAGCCGAGCCGGTTGACCGTCAGTTCACCGAGTGCGATCGTGCCGGCAGCGCCGGCAGGCACGCCGTCGCGCACTACGGAGACGGCGACGAGCTGGGGCTGGTGCTCGGGTTCGGCACGGGCGTCATCGCCGGAATCGGCGGACCCGGCGGGGTCATGACCGGCGCAGGCGTCGGTACACCCGGCGGGCCTGGCGGCATCCGGGCTTGCGTGCCGACCGCGGCGGCGAGAACGAGCGCGAATGCGGTAACGGCGACGGGCGAAAAGCGTCTCATGGCGCTTCCATCGTGCCCTCTCGACGGGCGCGCACACGTGGGCAGCGATAGCTTCGTCGCTCTGCGGCGCGAACGGACAGGTTTGCGGACGGTCGGCGCTCGAACGGCTTGGGCCATGAGCGAGACGTACGTTGCGCTGCCTCCCGCAGGACGCGCGCCCGGGATCCTGTTGCTGCCGCCGGTCTTCGGGATCGAGCCGGTGATTCGCGAGCTTGCCGAAAGGTACGCGGCGCGCGGTTTCGTGGTCGCGGCCCCGAATCAATTCCACCGCGACGCCGAGCCCGAGATGATGGAGCGGACCGATGAAGGCCGCGCTCGTGCGCTTGCGCGCGCGCAACGCGTCGACGTCGATCAGATCGTCGACGACGTCCGCGCCGAGATCGCAGCCCTGCGCGCGCTGCCGCAGTGCACCGGAAAGATCGGCGTGGTCGGGTTCTGCTTCGGCGGACGCTACGCTTTTCTCGCCGCGGCCCGGCTCGACGTCGATGCCGCCGCCGCGTTTCACCCGGTGCAGATCGGCAACAGCCTGGCCGACGCGCCGAACGTCCATGCGCCGATCTCGCTGCATTTCGGTGCCGAAGATCCGCTCACGCCGCCCAGCGAAGTCGAAGCCGTCACCGCCGCGCTGCGCGGACGGCCGGATGCCGAGGTCTTCTCGTATCCCGGCGCGACGCACAACTTCGCGATCCCCGGCGTGGCGGCGTACGACCCCGCCGTCGCGCAGCTCTCCGAGGATCGTGCGTTCGCACTCTTCGATCGCCTCAAGTAGGCCGAGCTCTAGCGGGTGAGGCGCGCGACGACCTCGTCCACGGTCGGGTACGATTCGACGATCGCGCGGTTCGACGGCGTGATGAAGCCGTTCGTGACCGCGCGGTCGATCAATGCGAGCAACGGGTCGTAGTAACCGTCGACGTTCGCCAAGATGCAGCGCGCGCCGATCAGCCCGAGCTGGACCCAAGTGACGATCTCGAAGAACTCTTCGAACGTTCCGAAGCCGCCGGGCAGCGCGACGAACGCGTCGGACAGCTCGGCCATGAGCTGCTTGCGCTCGTGCATCGACTCGACGATGCGCAGCTCGACGCCGCGGTGCGCGATCTCCCGGTCTTCGAGGAACTGCGGGATCACGCCGATCACCTCGCCCCCCGCTTCGAGCGCGGCGTCGGCGAGGGTCCCCATCAGGCCCACCCGTCCGCCGCCGTAGACGACGCCGATCCCCGTGCGCGCGAGCGCGGCGCCGAAAGCATGCGCGGTCGCGGCGAACTTCGGATCGTCGCCGGTCGACGATCCGCAATAGACGCAGACCCGCACGCGCTTATTCGACCGGCGTACCCTTGACGGCAACCCGGCTGGTCGCGAGCGGCCGGATACCGTTGACGCCCAGGCGCACGAAGATCTCGGTTTCGTAGTGCGCGTCGAGCGCCGCCTGATCGCGCCACTTCTCGTAGAGCACGAACGTCCCGGCGGCGTCAGCCGCTCCACGGCAAACGTCGAACTGCAGGCACCCTTCTTCGCGCAACGACGCCGCGCGCAGCTCGCGCAGCGTGCCCTCGACCTCGTCAACCCGGTCTTCGGGAAACGTGTACTTCACGGTATTGATGAGCATCAAGAGTCACTACGACCTCGCGTCGGCGGTGCCTGCGCGTCGCCGCGCTCTACGCCAGGGCGGCGACTTTTCCGCCGGCGCGGGCTACGGCTTCGCGAATCATCTCCTCTTGGAGGGCTGGGACGGCCCAGCGGGCCTGTGCGTCGGGCGCGAGCGTGTCGATCGGGTCGAAGTACAGGAACGATTGTCCCGGCTTGACGCTGGGCGCACTGTAGACGGCGATGCCGTTCGCGCGGTCGTAGTAATCATACGAGTGGACGTCGCGCTTGCCGCCGCCGCCGGGCGCGTCGCAGATGAACAGCGGCGTGTTGAATCCCGCGGTCGTTCCGCGAACGAACTTTTCGAGGTCGACCGAAGTCTGGATCGACGTGCGCAGCTCCTCGACGCCTTTGACGAGGTCGTGCATGTAGACGTAGTACGGGTGCACGTTCACCCACGACAGCCGCTTGGTGAGCAGCGTCATCGTGTGCGGGTCGTCGTTGACACCGCGGATCAGCACGCTCTGATTGCGCACCGTGATTCCGCGCCCGAACAACAGGTTCATCGCCTGGCGGGTGATCTCGGTGATCTCGTTGGGCGAGTTGAAGTGCGTGTGCAGCACCACGTCCTTGCTCATGGCGCGGCCCTTGTCGACGACGCCGGTCAACGCGTCGACCCACGCCGCGTCGGTCAGAATCTTCATCGGCATCACGGCCGGCCCTTTGGTCGCGAAGCGCATGCGCCGTATGTGCGGGATCGCGAGCAGCGACTCACCGATCAGCGTGATGTTCTTGGGCGCCATCTGATAGACGTCACCGCCCGAGATGACGACGTCCTCGATCTCGGGGCGCGACGCGATGTACGCGAACGCCTGTTTCCACTGGTCCGGCGTCTTCGCGAGCGCCGCCTTGTCGACCGACTCGGTGTCGGGACCGATCGCGTACGAACGCGTGCAGAAGCGACAGTACACCGGGCACGTCTGCAGCGGCAGGAACAGCACTTTGTCGACGTAGCGGTGCGTGAGGCCCTGCACCGGCGCGTCGTCCTGCTCGTGCAGCGAGTCCAGCGTCAACCGTGGATGGTCGGGAAGCAGCTTCGACGCGACCGGAATGAACTGGCGGCGGATCGGATCCTCGTAGGGCTGCGTCCAGTCGATCGACGCGATCATGTATGGCGAGACGCGGACCGCCATCGGCGCGCGCCGGAATCCTTCCTTGGCATCTTCGAGGAACGTTGGATCGACGATCTCGCCGATCGTCTCGAACAGCTCTTCGGGCGTTTTGACCGAGTGGCGCGCCTGCCAGATGTGGTCGAGGAACGTCGGCTCGTCGACGTGTTCGTACGCGGGGACGGCGCGCCAGAACTCGCCGTGGCGAAGGTTCCGGTGCTCGAGCTCCGCGGGATCGACCGGGGGCTTGACGTGATGCTGCACGGTGCTCCTACGAACTTCCCACGCGAGAGTATCGGGACACAAAGTATTCCTTGATCGCCGGATGGTCGCGCAAGGTTTGCAGCGCGACCGACGCGTGGCCCTTGGCATAGCCGTTGCCGACCATCATGTTGACGTCCTTACCGATGCCTTCGGCTCCCAACGCCGCCGCGGTGAACGAGGTTGCCATCGAGAAGAAGTAGACCGTGCCGTCGTCCTTGCAGCACAGGATCGACGACAGCTCGGTACCTGCGACGTTGACGCAGTTGACCACGAGATCGGCGAGCTCCGGCAGCGCGGCGGGCAGCACTTGGAGCAGGGCGAGCGCATCGCGCGCATCAGCGACCGCCAGCTGATCGACGTAATCGTGGGCGAGCAGCAGCTGCGCGCCCTCCGTGTCGGCGGCGGGCACGATCCCGATCACGCGACCGCTCGGGCCGACGCGATCGCGTGCCTGGGCGCAGGCGAGCAATCCGGACTTGCCGTCGGCCCCGATGATGCAGACGGTCTGCCCTTCGCGGGCCAGCCGCCGAACTTGCGCGGGCGCGCCGGCGACGTCGAGCACCGCCAGCGCGACGTCGCTCGGAAGGTCGTCCGGCAAGCGCGCGTAGATCCCGCTCTCGAACAGGATCGCCTTGCCGCGCACGTGGACCTGGCCGGTGACGAGGTCGATACCGGCGACCGAATCGAGATGTAACGGGGTGAGGGTGAGCGAGACGAGCGACGCGATGCGGTCGCCGACCGCAATATCGTCGCGCGCGGCGAGGGCCGGCCCGATCTCGAGCACGCGGCCGACGAACATGCCGCCGCTCCCCGTGTGCGGGTTGTGCTGCTTTCCGCGCGCGTCGACCGTGGCGAGGATGTGCGCGCCGATGCGTACCGGATCGCCGGCGCACTGCTCGCTGATCTGCTTGAACGATGCCGAATCGACGTTGAGCGACTCGACTTCGCACAGGATCTCGTTCGCGTACGCGCGCGGCGTGTTGTCGATCCGCCACGCGGCCTGCGGCAGCGCGCCCTTCGGTTCGACCACGCGATGCGATCCGAGCCGGCACCCGGTGCCGAGCGGAACGGCCAGGTGCGCGTCGTCGAGCAGGTGCGTCATAGCAGCGCTTCGACCGGCAGCCCGCCACGCTCGAACGGCGTCGAGAGCACGATGGTCGTGCGCGTCCGTGCGACGCCGGCGACGCGCTTGACGCGGGTGAGGAAGTCGTCGAGGTGCGCGGTCGAGCGGGTGACGACTTTGAGCAGGTACGTCTCGTCGCCGGCGACGCTGTGGATCTCGATGATCTCGGGGAAGGCTTCCATCGCCGTCGTGAACCCGTCGTAGTCCAGATCCGGCGCGCAGAATGCGCTCACGAAGGCGGTGAGCTCGTAGCCGACGCGGTGCGCGTCGAGTTGCGCCGCATAGCGCCGCACGAAGCCTTTGGTTTCCAAGCGCTTCACGCGGTCGTGAATCGCCGGCGGCTTGAGGTTCACCAGCGTGCCGAGCTCGGCATAGGTCGACCGCGCGTTCCGCTGGAGCGCTTCGAGCAAGCGGAGATCGATCCGGTCGAGTTCCGGGTGGCCGGTTGGGGCTGTGCCGTTGCTAGCCTCAATCGATTTGGGTGAACCGAGCATATCGCCATCTATTCTTCGGCAAAAAGCCTGGACCCTCGAATGGATGGCTGGTCTACTTGAGCACCGACTCAAGGATCTAGGGGGGCCGAAATCTGAGTACGAAAGCGTACCGACATGTGCTTTTTGGCGCAGTATTATTCGGGTCTGACGCCGCCCTCGGCGATCGCTCGCACCCTTTCGATCGGGTAAAAGTGGAGGACGTTCGATGAAGTATCTGGTGTTCTGCCCCTGCGGGCACGGGCTCGACCGGCACGCTCCCGAGGGGTGCGCCGGAGACGGCCGGTTGGCGTGCTCCTGTCCCCGCAGTCAGGACGTGGCCCTCGACGCCGCGATCGAGCATGCCCGCAGCCATCCGTGGGGACCGGCCGTCGGCGAGCGGCTGGAAGGCGCCGAGATCGCCTAGCGAGGTCCGCGGGTTTTCACCGGCGTGTGAACGTACACACGGGGGGCCGGTGCGTTTCGACCAATCGCTTCGATCCTTCGCGTTAGCGCTGGCGTTCGCCGCGAGTTGCGCGTGCCAAGGTTGTGCGCGCTCGGGGACGAGCGTCTCGCCGGCTGCAGCCGGTGCGACCGTGCGTTTCGCGCTCGCCTCCGACCCGCAGTCGCTCGATCCGCTGTTCGCGCACGTCGACGCGAACAGCGTCGAGCAACAGGTCGCGCGACTCGCCTTCGAACCGTTCATTGACGTCGACGAGCACGGCGTCTCCGTGCCGGTGCTGCTGGAACGCATCCCGACGGTCGCCAACGGCGGCCTGTCGCGCGATGGCCGCGTCATCACGTATCACCTGCGTCCGGGTGTACGCTGGCAAGACGGCGTCCCGGTCAGCGCGCACGACGTGATCTGGACGCTCCACACCATCCTCGACGATCGCAACCCGGTGCGCTCGCGCGCCGGCTACGATCGCGTCGTCAAAGCCGAGGCGCTCGACGCCCGAACCGTGCGCGTCACCCTCGCAGCACCGTGGGCGCCCGCGGTGGCGACATTGTTCAGCTACGGCACCGCGCCGCAGTACGTCTTGCCCGCACACCTGCTCGAACGCGAGCGCAACCTCGCGACGAGCGCGTTCGGCTCGCATCCGGTCGGCGACGGACCGTACCGTTTCGTGTCGTGGTCGCGCGGCGACCGGCTGGTGTACGCTCCGAATCCGACCTATTGGCGCGGCGCGCCGCGCATCCGGCGGCTCGACGTGCGCATCGTCCCCGATCCCGGCACGAACTTCACCTTGTTGCGCAGCGGCGAGCTCGACTGGAACCTGGTTTCGCCCTCACAGCGTGAATCGCTCGGCACGACCGCCGGGCTCGCATTTCGCACCGTCCCGGTCGCGCTGGCGGTCGGCATCGCGGTCAACACGGCGCATCCGCCGCTCGACGACGTGCGAGTCCGCCGCGCGCTCGCCGCCTCGATCGACCGCGCCGGTATCTCGCGCAAGATCACGTTCGGCCGGTATCCGGTCGTCGACACCGCGCAGCCGCTCGGTTCGTGGGCGCGCGATCCCGCGGTGCGTGAGCCCGCCTACGATCCCGTCGCGGCGGACCGTCTGTTCGACGCGGCGGGTTGGAAGCGCGGCCCCGACGGAGTGCGCGCGAAGAACGGGGTTCTGATGGCGTTCACCTACGTGCAGTTCCCCGAGTCGCAGACCGGCGTGCGGGTGGCGGCGGTCGTCCAGAGTGAGCTCGCCGCACGCGGCGTGCGCGTCGCGATCAAGTCGCTTTCGAACGTCCAACTGTTCTTGCCGCGCGCGCAGGGCGGAACGCTGGCCAGCGGGACGTTCGACCTCGCCTACGTGCCGTGGCAGATGGGCGCCGATCCCGACGACTCCTTCTTGTTCGCCTGCGACGGCAACGCGAACTCGATGCGCTGGTGCGACCGCGTCGTCGATGCGCTCGAACGCCGCGCGCTCGCCGCACCGACTCGGGATGCGCGCAAGCAACTGTACTCGCAGATCGAGCGGCGCGTCGCCGCGGCGGTCCCGATCGTGTATCTGTTCGACGCGTCGTATTCGTACGGTTACCGCGCGGTGCTGCACGGTTTCCACCCGAACGCCTTCACGCCGACCTGGGACGCCTACCGCTGGAGCCTATCACCATGAGCACGCGCGAACCGCGCACGATCCGCGCATTCACGGCGATCACATCAAACGCAAACTGGGAGCAGGTTGGGAATACGTCTGCGTTTGTGTTGACGATGCGACGTGCACGCCATCTCAAAGAGTAGGGTGTCCCCCCATAGGGCACCAGGGCCGTTCTGCCTTAGGATGGTGCGGCACGCCCCTTCACAGGAGACGCCCTTGAACGTTCGCCATCGCATCCTCACCGCTCGGTCGTCCGTCGCGGCCGGCGTCGTGCTGCTGGCCTCGTTCGTTGCGATCGCGGGCTGCAGCGGTTCGGGCGGGACGGCGAATACGGTCGCTCCGACGCCCAGCGGGACCTCCACCGCTGCTCCCACGACGACTCCGACCGCAGCGGCATCTGCGTCTCCGACTGCGACGGCCTCGGCGACTCCCCGCCCTTCCGCGTC
>PMOS01000034.1:86587-132404 GCA_003161435.1 Vulcanimicrobiota bacterium | reverse complement strand
CCGCCGAATAAATCAGGCCATCCTTAAGGCGATAGCTCGGTCCATTGATCGAGAAGGTCGTCGCATGGTGAAGCAGCCGATCGAGGATTGCCGCCGCCAACGTCTCGTCGCCGATGAGTTCGCCCCACTCCGAGAAGCGTTTGTTTGATGTGAGGATGATAGAGCCGCGCTCGTACCGCTCGCACACGAGCCGAAAGAAGTGTGTTACCGCGAGGTGGTCAAGCGGCTCGTATCCGATTTCGTCGATGATGAGCAGCTTCGCGCGATTGGCGGTAAGCCGCCGAAATTGCGAGTTCGCGCTGGTCGAGTGTCGTAGTTTGGCGAAGAGTTCGCGTGCTGTGGTGAAATGCACAGGCGGCCGCCGACGGGAACCGGGCGCGAACCTCGAACCGACGTTCAAGGGAGCATCGACGATGGTCGGAACGAACGAATACCGTGGTCTTTTGCTTGAGGCGCAGGACGACGTCGCCGTCGTGACGCTGAACCGTCCCGAAAATCTCCCAGGGAACCGTCGGGACCAGGAGGCTGGAAACCAAGAATCCGGCGTCGAATTGCTCGGCCGTATGCGGAATCCAGCTCAAAGGAGGAGCCCATGCAATGACGCCCCAGACAACAGCAACCCTGAACCACCCAGTCCTGAGTTCTACCGAAGCTCAACTCTACGTAGCCGACGTAAAGACATCGTGCGCGTTCTTTACATCCAAGCTCGGTTTCGCAATTGCCTTCGTGTATGGTGATCCGCCGTTCTACGGACAGGTTCGTCGGGACAATGCGCGACTTAACCTTCGAATGGTTTGTGAGCCGGTCTTCGTCGGCGACATACGGGAGCGCGAACATCTGCTCTCCGCTTCGATCACCGTCAGCACCGCCGACCAGATCAAACAACTCTTCATCGATTTTCGATCGGCCGGAGTGCGGTTTCATCAAACACTGAAAAAGGAGCCGTGGGGGAGCTAGGACCTTCATTGTTACTGACTCCGACGGCAACCTCATCTTGTTTGCCGGCCCCGCTGAGTAATCGGCGTTCCGCTATTCGCCCTCTTTCGACATCATGAAGTTCCAGGCGTTGCGGGTCTTGTCCCAAACGATCTTGTAGTACTTGCCGGCGTACGCGACATAGCTGAACGTCGTCTTGCCGCCCGCGCCTTGTGACGTCATGATCTGAATCGTGTAGACCTTGCAGCCATTGTCTTTCCAGTACTCGTCCGAGTTCCCGGGCGGGAGGGTCTTCGTCTTCGTAAGGGCTTGGCCTTTGCAACCGTAGTAGAAAAACACGGGCGCCGTGCCTTTGTTGGCGACAACGAACCCGTTGTCGGGATCCGCGCTAGCGAGAAGCGGGGCAGCCAGAAACGACGCGCCTAGAACGAGGCTCGAAGCAATACGCAGCAACGTGGTTTCCTCATAAAGTGGAGCTGTGGAGCGCTCGCACTTCGTACTATGCGGCGGTGACACCTCGAAAAGCGGTCCACACATACGTCGAGCGTCGCGTGAGGAATTCGGCGGGTCTCGCGGGCGCGATCCAGACCTCGAGCCCGGCAAGTTCAATTGGCCGGCTGAGAGCTAAGAGATGGCCGCCGGGCATTTCGTCCAATGCGATCCCGAGCCGCTCGCGGACGACGCGGCGCTGAAAAGCAATCCCGCTCGAAATCCAATTCGGCGCTCGGCCGTACCCGGTATTCAACCACCATTCGGCGACCGTCTCGCCCGGTTTAGGCACCATGGCGTTGACGAGCACCATCAGCCGCACATGACGACGATCGCAGACTAGCGGTGCACTGAAGCCGCATGCTCGCGAGCATCTTCTGCCATCGACCGCGAAGACGGGACTCGCGTGCCGATCGATATTGCCGTCGCTCTTGATGCCGTTGTGGCAGCCGTCTCCGATGACGAGCCGCGGGTGCTGGTCCGCCCCGGGGGCGACCCTGCTTCGGACGACGCGCTACCCGCCGGTCCGTTCGATCCGGAAACCGATGCCACGCTCGATGCGGGGCTGCGCCGATGGGTCACCGAGCAGGCTGGGCTCGAACTCGGCCACATCGAGCAGCTGTACACGTTCGGGGACCGCGGACGTGACGCGCGCCGCCGGGTGCTTTCCGTTGCGTACCTCGCTTTCGTCCGTGAGAGTGAACCACGGGTCGCGAGCGTCGGCTGGCGCGCCTGGTACCACTATTTTCCGTGGGAGGACTGGCGTGACGGCCGGCCGGCGATCGTGGACGAGGTCATCCATCCGGCGGTTGACGCGTGGATCGCCGCAGCACCCGACGCGGACGAGCGCCGGCGGCGCGAACGCCGGGCGCGACGAACGGTCGGCCTACGCGGCACCGTCTGGAACGATACGCTCGTCCTCGAGCGCTACGAGCTGCTGTGGGAGATTGGCCTCGTCGCGGAATCGCCGATTCCAGGCGGCGTGCACCTGGGCGAACGCATGGCCTTCGACCATCGGCGCATCGTGGCGACGGCGCTGGGTCGCGTTCGCGGGGCGCTCCGGTGGCGGCCGCTCGTCTTCGAGCTGTTGCCGCCGGACTTCACCATGGCCCAGCTTCAGAAAACCGTCGAGGCGCTCGCCGGGCGCCGCCTGCACACGCCCAATTTCCGAAGGCTCGTCGAGGACGCCGGGTTGATCGAGCCGACCGGCGCCTGGCGCCAGACGACCGGGCGCCCGGCGGCTCTGGTCCGGTTTCGCCCCGAGGCGACGACCGAACGACCGGACACCGGGATCGCGATTCGCTAGAAGGAGCTTCTTCTCAAAGTTAGAATAAGTCGGTCATCCCACCAACAGTGCGTGGGCGACCGAGGACCCAATGATCGAGACCCTTCCCTTCACAGCGGCGATCGCCGAGCGGACCCGGCCCATCTACGACCGCGCCAAGGATGTGCTCGCCGCGGCAGAATGGCCGCTCTTCGCGCCTTACATCGACGCGATCAACACGCTCAAGCGCGAGCGCAACGCCGTGATCCTCGCGCACAACTACCAGAAGCCGGAGATCTTCCACGGCGTGGCCGACATCGTCGGCGACTCGCTCCAGCTCGCCCGCGAAGCGCAGCGCGCCGAAGCCGACGTGATCCTGGTCTGCGGCGTCCACTTCATGGGCGAGACGGCGAAGATCCTCAACCCGGACCGCACGGTAATCGTCCCCGATGCGCTCGCCGGGTGCTCGCTCGCGGAGTCGATCTCGGCGGCGGATGTGCGAGCATTACGCGTACGCCATCCCGGCGTTCCCATCGTGACCTACGTGAACACGAGCGCGGCGGTCAAGGCTGAATCCGACGTGTGCTGCACGTCGTCCAACGCCGTCAAGGTCGTGGAGTCGCTCGGCGTACCGCGTGTCATCATGATCCCCGACGAGTTCCTCGCGCACTACGTCGCTTCACAGACCGCGGTCGAGATCATCTCGTGGCACGGACACTGTGAAGTTCACGAGCGCTTCCGGGCCGTCGATATCGAGCGGCTCCGGGAAGGCGAGGACGGGCTGCTGGTGATCGCGCACCCCGAGTGCCCGCCCGACGTGATCGCTGCGGCGGACTTCGCCGGCTCGACCTCGGCGATGATCGACTTCGTGCGTGACCGGGCGCCGCAGCGGGTCGTGATGCTGACCGAGTGCTCGATGAGCGACAACGTGGCCGCGCAGTTTCCGAACGTCGCATTCGTGCGGCCGTGCAACTTGTGCCCCCACATGAAGCGGAACACGTTGCCGAAGATTCTGCGCGCGCTCGAGACGCTGCAGGACGAGATTCTGATCGACGAGGACGTGCGCGCCCGCGCGCTCGTGGCGGTCGACAGGATGCTTGCGGTCGCATGAGGACCAGCGTTCTCGTCATCGGCGCGGGAGTCGCCGGCCTTTCCGCCGCGCTGGCCCTCGACGATCGTCCCGTCGTGATTGCGAGCGAAGCGCCGCTCGGGCGCGACCTCGCTTCCGCGTGGGCACAGGGCGGCGTCGCGGCGGCGCTGGCGCGTGAGGACTCACCGGCGCAGCACGCCGCGGATACGCGCGCCGCCGGCGGCGGCATCGCCGACGACGCGGCGGTCGATGTGCTGACCTCGGAGGCACCGCTCTCGATCGCGGCGCTCGTCGCGCTCGGCGTCCCATTCGCCCGTGACGACGACGGCGCGCTCTCGCTCGGCCTCGAGGGCGCGCATGCGCGGCGGCGGATCGCGCACGTCGCCGACGCGACCGGCGCCGCGATCGTCGGCGCGCTACTCGACGCGGTCCGGGCGCGCCCGCAGATCACGCTGCTGGAAGGCGTGCGCGCATCGCGTCTGCTCACCGGAACGGACGGCGGCGTCCGCGGCGCCGTGTTGGTTGGAGCCGGCGGCGAACCGGTCGTGGTTATCGCCGACGCCGTGGTGCTCGCGACCGGCGGCTTCGGCGGCTTGTACGCGCGCACGACGACCCCGCTCGGCTCGCGCGGTAGCGGGATCGCCATGGCGGCGAGGGCCGGCGCGGCGCTCGCCGACCTCGAGTTCGTGCAGTTCCACCCGACCGCGATGCGCTTGGCCGCCGATCCGCTGCCGCTGGTGAGCGAAGCCGTGCGCGGAGAGGGGGCGGTGCTCGTTGACGAGCGCGGCACGCCGATCATGCGCGGCATCGACGCGCGCGGCGATCTCGCGCCGCGCGATGTCGTCGCTCGCGCCGTCGCTGATGTCGAGCGCGAGGGACGTCTCGCGTTCCTGGACGCCCGCGCGCTGGGTGCCACGTTCGCGCAGCGTTTCCCCGGGATCCACGCGACCGCGCTAAGCGCCGGAATCGATGCGCGCACGATGCCGATCCCGATCACGCCCGCCGCACACTACACCATCGGCGGCATCGCGACGGACATCGACGGTCGTACGTCGCTGCCGGGACTGTGGGCGTGCGGCGAGGTCGCGGCGACCGGTCTGCACGGCGCAAACCGGCTGGCGAGCAACTCGCTGGTCGAAGGACTCGTCTTCGGCGCGCGCGTGGGTCGCGCACTCACCGGTACGGCGGCGTTCACCGCCGCGCGCGTTCTCGGCGCCGTTCCACCGCGGATTTCAGCCGGAAGCGGGGACGAGCGCGCGGACGTGCGGCGTCTGCGCACGGCGATGAGCGACGGCCTGGGAGTTGTCCGCGACGCTCGCGGCATGCAGCGCGCGCTGGACGTTTTCGACGAGCTGGCATGCCAAGCGCCGAGCGAGCTGGTCGCCGACGCCGCGTACCTCGCCTCGGCGGTCGCGCGGTCCGCGCTCGCTCGCAAGGAGAGTCGCGGCGCGCATCAGCGCAGCGACCATCCCGCCGCCGACGTCGCGTTCGCCCATCGCACGATCGTCGCCGGCCCACCGATGCTGGCGAAGACGTCGTGATCGCGCTGCTGGTCGACGACCTCGTGCGCGCCGCACTGCGCGAGGACCTTGGGCGCGCGGGAGATCTCACGACCGACGCGATCGTTCCGGCCGACGCAAAGGGAACGGGGCGCATCGTCGCGCGCGAGCCGGGCGTCGTGTCGGGTATCTTCGTCGTCGAACGCGTCTTTGCGATATTGGATCCGCGGGTCGTCGTTGCGGTCGCAATCGCGGATGGCGAGCGCGTCGCGCAAGGAACCGTCGTCGCGACGGTCAGTGGACCGCTGCGGGCGTTGCTCACGGGTGAGCGGACTGCCCTCAATCTGCTCTGCCGCCTGAGCGGCGTCGCCACCGCGACATCGCGCTTAGTCCAGGCCGTCGCCGGAACGCACGCGACGATCGTCGACACGCGCAAGACCACGCCGGGAATGCGAGCCCTCGAAAAGGCCGCCGTCCGCGACGGCGGAGGCTCCAACCATCGCTTCGGGCTCGACGACGCGATCCTCATCAAAGACAATCACGTCGCCGTCGCCGGCGGCATCACCGCGGCGATCGAGTCGGCGCGTCGACACGCGGGTCACCTCGTGAAGATCGAGATCGAGGTGGACACGCTCGCGCAGTTGGACGAGGCCCTCGCCGCGCGTGCCGACATCATTCTCCTCGACAACTTCACCCTCGACGGGCTGCGCGAGGCGGTCGTCCGAACGGGTGGGCGCGCGCTCCTCGAGGCATCCGGACGAATCGACGCGGACACGGTACGCGGCGTCGCGGAGACGGGCGTCGACCTGATATCGTCGGGTGCGCTGACGCATAGCGCGCGCATCCTCGACTTCGGCTTCGACATCGACTGACGGCCGTCGTACGCCTGCGGATGAGGCGGCTCGATCGCGCGAGGCGCTAGAGCTACGGCGCTTGCTCGACCAAGCTATAGCGCCGGTCCTCAATGTGCGCTATTATACAGTCACGGCTCCGCTCAGCGTCGCTTCCTGTTTGGCATTTCGACTGGCCGGAGCCGAGGGGCACGTATCGACCGCCGGGCGTGGTTTTACGGACGCCTTGCGTTGCAGATGACTTCGCAGAGGATCGAACGATGCGTGTAAGCCTGCGCCATCTTCTCTGGCTGGCATTGGCGTCAGCGGCGTCTCTCAGCGCGTGTTCCGGCAGCGGCGGTTCCGCTACGGTCGTTCGAACCGCGGCGCCTACGGCGAGCCCGACGGCGAGTCCGACGGCGACCCCCTCGCCGACGGGAAGCCCGAAAGCCTCGGGGAGCCCCGTCGCGACCCCCACTGCGACGGCAACCCCGAAGGCTTCGGGGAGCCCCGTCGCGACCGCCTCACCGACCGCATCGCCCACCGCAAGTCCGACCGCGACGCCCACCGCAACTCCAAGCCCGAGGGCCACCCCGACTCCGACGTCGTCACCGACGAGCTCCGGGAACACGTCGTGCACGGCCCCCGCGGTAATGGCCGGAACGTTCACCAGCATCGACACGAGCGGTATCGTGAGCGGTAATACGTACACGGAGCAGAGCGGCAACTGGGAAGCCATCGCCTATTCGCCCGCGTCACCGACGCCGATGCCGACCGTAACCCCGACGCCGGCACCCACCGCCGTACCGACGGTCTCCCCGACGCCCGGACCCTCGCCGACGCCGGTCATGGTGACGGAATACTTCGGCGAGTATTCGGTCACGTCGTACGGCGGAAACGTCTTGGGCGGAGGGACGTACACGGCCGCGGCTACGAACGGCTGCTTCTTCCTGATCCTCGAACAGCCGCCCGGGGGTGTCGCAGGACAGTCCCGCTCGCGTCGGGCAGCTCCCGCCGCCGGGCCGACGCCGACCGCGAACGCCGTCGGCGACGGCGAACCGAACGAGCCGGGCACCGAGGCGGAAACGTTCCTCGACGAAGGCTCGATCACGAGCCTCACGATCAACAACCTGACGGCGACGACCGGCAGCGGGAGCTTCTCGTTCACCAACAGCGCGGCCGCGACCGCGACCGGTACTATCACCATCACGGGCAGCCATACCATCACGATCCAATCGGAAAGACGCAGTCGAATCGAGGCTTTGCGCGCACGAAGAATGCGCTTGCGCACGCGCTAGCGACCGGAGGCGTCGGGGCATCTTCTTCCGCCGCGGCCGTCGAGCGCAAACAGGCGCCCCGCCTATCTCTCGCCGGCCACGCAGAGCATCACGATCGCGCTGACGGGACCGACCACGACGACGCAGACCGCGAACCTGACGCCGACGTCGACGGGCTGCGTGTCGACGCTCGTCGCGCCGTCCCTAGTGCGCCAGCGCTTCGACCTTTGCCGTCAGACGCTGAAGCGCGCTCTGCATCGACACTTGTGAGCTCGTTACCGACGCAAGGCGGGCGCGAAGTTGGGCGTTCTCCGCGTCCAACGATCGAACGCGCGCATGCAGCGCCTTGATCGCCGCGAGCGCAACGCCGTCTTCGTCGATCGAGGTGATGTGCTTGTCGTCCTCACCGACGCCGAACGCGGCATAGAAGTCTTGCGCCATCGGTCCGACATGCCGTACGCCGTGTTCGGTCCTGTAGCTCCAGCGGCTGATCGGCAATCCGGCGACCTTCTCGAGTACCGCGCCATCGTCGATTCCGGCGATGTTCGTCTTCATGTTGCGATCGCTCGCCGAAGCCCACGTGCCCGAGCCTGGCGCCAGCGTCGCGCCGACGGTGCTGGCCGCGTTCGTCCACAGCGTGAATCCGCCCGAAGCGCGCGCAAGGAACTGATATGCGCGCGACGACGTGAGGATCGCGTCGCCGTCCGAGCCGTCGCTCCAAACCGTAGCCACCCGGGATCGTCGCGAAGTTCCCGGCGGCCGTGCTGTTGAAGCCGCCGTCGATGACCGCGCCTTCGCCCGATACCGTGTTGTCGCCGCCGGCGGCGATGTACCCACCCTCGCCCGAGACGTTGTTGTGGAGCCCGCCGGCAACGACACCGTAGTATGCCGAAAGCGTGTTTTCAAAACCGCCCCCCAGTACGCCGTCGTATCCGCCCGACGTGATCGTGTTGCTCACGCCCGCCCCGAGCATCGCGTAGCCCCCGTCGTTCTCGTTGCCGTTGCCGGCGACCACCGCACCATTGCCTCCGGTGACGGTGTTCGACGCTCCTGAGCCGACGAATGCGGCGCTTGCCGAAACCGTATTCGTATTGCCACCGCCGATGAACGATAGCGTCGCCGAGTTTCCCGTAGCCGAAACGATATTGTCGAGGCCGCCGGCGATTCCGGAATAGCCGTCGCAGACTTCGTTTCCGCTGCCTCCCAGCACGGCAGCGTACGACCCGGCCGCTACGTTTGACTGGCCGCCACCTACGAACGAATTCGAGCCGATGCCGCTGCACGGAGGTGCGCTGGCCGTGCGACGCACGCCGGCCGGCGCGTGCATCGATCCAGCCTGTCCGCCGACGGAACCGCTGTCGCAGCGCGAGTCGCGCTCGAGCCGGCGTCTGCGCAGCTGCTCAGAAGCGCGCCGCACAGGCACGCCGACATCACGAACCCAAAGAAACGGTACCGCACAAGAAGTTGGGCTGCGTTCATCGCCACCGGACGCTACGACAGGGGCGGTACGGAGACGCGGACCACGCACGTCAGCATCGCGGGTGTGACCACGTTGAAGTTCGACGCGCCGAAATTACCCTGCATGACGATCGCGCCCTTGTGATCGACGTTCACCGTCACCGGGAGCGTGCATGTCTGCGTCGTCCTGATGAACGATCCGATTTGCTGTCCGGGACGCACCGGACCCGGGTTGAACTGCGACGTGTAGGTGTACGGATATCCGTAGGCACACCCCGCCGGCGAGTTGCTCGTTAGGATGATGCCGCCTTGCGACTTGCACACACCCGGATCCGTGATGAGCGGATCGTAGTCGAAGAGCAGATTCTGGTCTTGGCCGGGAAGACGCGAAAAGTATCCCGCGGGCCCCGGAAAATACAGGCAGCCGCTGGCAACGACGGTCCCGCAGAATGCTTGATAATCGGCCGCACCGTGCGGATCGAGCTTCATCGGAACCATGACATAGCCGGCGCCGGACGGGCCGCTCAACTTGCCACGGATTTGCAGCCCCAGCATCCTCGCCTTGGCGAAGCGCGCCAGCCTGGCGACGTGCTCGACGCGCAAGGTTTGGAGTGAGACCTTGCGTCCGTTCTGCAGTACGAGCAGCGTGGAACCCGGCATGGTGGTGAGTTTCACCGGTGTCAGGCGTTCGATTCTCATCGGCGTCGCTGCGGAAGGGGCGTCGGCGCCTGCGGCCGCAATCGGCACAAGCGCCAGGGCGACGACGGCAATGGCGCGCGCGATCTGCTTCACGTACATGTCGATCCTCCGCTCGAGACGATTCCAGAGGGCCGCTCTCGCGACGAGGGCGGCCCTCGCATGCCAGCGGTTCTTCCGGGTTGAAGCGACGAGGACCCGCACCGAGCCGGCGCCCGTTTTATCCGAAGCCAAAGCGCATCCTCCTCTCCGCGGGCTTGTCGAGCCGCGGCGTTCATCTCTCCGTCGTTCCTGCCTGCTCGTTCCATCGTTGCACGTTCACGCCCATCACCAGGAGCCACAGCATCAGCGAGGCCTCCGCCGCGACGCCGATGATCTCGACGTACACGACTATGTGTTTCAAAAGCTCCGGCGACAGAACCGTTAGCCAGGCCAAACCGGACAATGCCATCAGGACGCCTAGAACGTGTGGAAGGAATGTCGACCTGAAGATGAGGTAGCCGATGGCGAGGTTGAAGCATCCGAAAATCGGCAGTGCGCCTTGGGGTGACGTGAGATGAAACAGGCTCAGAGACTGAACGATGCACCCGATAATGCTGATGACCACAGCGAGTAAGGCGACGTTCCGGTTCACCGGCTCGAGCATCTGGTAGAGGAGCAGACTGACGACGACATAGACCGCATTCGCGATAAGGTTAGCGGTATCGCTAAACGTACCCGGCACACGGCCAACCAAAGACTCGGCAAATATGGCAACGAGAAAATAGAACAAGTAGACAGCGCCGGTAGTTCTGGCCCTGGAATGCGTCATTTCGTTCGCCCTTTAAGGGCTCTACCGATGTCGGCATACCGATGTTTCAACTCGGCAAGACCATCGTACCACGGACAGAGCTCGCGCTATTTACTTCCCGCTCCAGTGGATCAAGCGCGTGTCGATGAGCATGAACACCACGTTGAGCAGATAGCCGATGATACCCGCGACGATGATGGAGGCGTACATGTCTGTCACCTGGAGCACTTGCTCGCCCTCGATGATGCGGTGCCCTAGGCCCTGATCACTGCCGATGAACATTTCGGCGACCACGACAATCACCAGCGCCGTGCTGATGCCGTTGCGCAAACCCACGAACGTTTGCGGTAGGCTCTCGTACAAGAGCACGTCACGGAACACTTGCACCGATGAGGCGCCCATCACCTTGGCGGCGAGGATGCGCGTCTTACGCGCGTTCATCACGCCGTAGGCGCTGTTGAACGTCACGATCAGCAGTACGGAGAACCCCGCGATCGCGATCTTGTTGGCGTCGGAGATGCCGAAGAACAGGATGAACAGCGGGATCAGGGCACTCGCCGGCGTCGACCGAAAGAAGTCGATGAGGAACTCGACGCTCCGGTAAACGCGCGCATTGCTTCCCAGCGCGACGCCGAGCGGCACGCCGACGATCGCCCCGAAGGCGAAGGCCAGAAGCGTTCGCGTAACGGTCACGAACGCGTCTGAGGCCATCGTCCCGTGCACCAGCGCGTCGACCATGTAGGCGAGGGTCGCGAAGGGCGTCGGCAGCAGGACCTCGCGCACGACGTGCGCGCTGCAGACGGCCTGCCACAGTGCGAGGAACGCCAGCGGCCCGATGACCGGGAGCAGAACGCCGACTGGCAACCGCAGGCGCGTCGCGGCAAGTGCGGGTGCCCGTTCGGCCGGGCGCGTCGCGACGTTCATCGCTGCATTTCGGCGCGGAACAGATCCAGCGCGTGCTGCTTGGTGGCGACGAAACGCGCGTCAGCCATGATCTCGGTCGTGCGGGGCCGCAGGGTGTCGTAGGCGATCAGTTCGACGACGCGCGTCGGCGGCTTGCTCAACAGCAGGATCCGGTCTGCGAGATAGACGGCCTCCTCGAGGTCGTGCGAGACGAGCACGGTGGTGAGGCCGGTTTCGAGGAACACCGTCTGCAGCTTGTCGCGGACGTACAATGTCATCTCGTAGTCGAGTGCCGAGAAGGGCTCGTCGAGAAACAGCACCTCGGGGTCGGCGACGAGCGCCCGCAGAATCGCGACGAGCTGCTGTTGGCCGCCGGACAGTTCGTAGGTGTGCCGGCTGAGGTCGAGGGTGATCTCGAAGGACGCGAGCAGCTCGTCGATCCGCTCGCGCCGCTTTGCGCGCGGGACGCCGCGCACGCGCAGCGGGTACTCGACGTTCTCCCGCGCGCGCATCCACGGGAAGAGCGACTCACGATAGTTTTGAAAGACGTAGCCGATGCGGGCCGAGCGCACATCGCGTCCGCCGATCTCGACGTCACCGGCATCGAACCGCAGCAAGCCGCTGAGCATGTTGATCAAGGTCGACTTCCCGCAGCCGTTCGGGCCGAAGATCGTGGTCAACTTTCCGCGCGGCAAGTCCAGATCGAAGCCGGCGAAGACGGTGCGGCCGCCGAAGGATTTGTCGAGCCCGCGGACGCGAATGAACGGTTCCTCGAGCGCGACGGTAGGCTCGAGCCCGGCGATCATGCGCGGTAGAGCATCGCAGCGACGTTCAGCTTGCGCGTGAAGATCTTCTGGGCGAAGAACAGGTCGTAGTTCGCCTGGAAGTAGCGGATGTCCGACGGTTGGAACTCGTCGTAGATCGTGTACGAGATCGGTGGAATCGCCTCGGCGAGCTTCACGTCGAACGTCGTATACGAGGGAAAGACGGCGCGGGCGCCGTTGATGTTCTTGCGGACTTCGTCGAAGCCGCGCCGCATCGCGACGACGTACTTCTTGAACGCGACGGGCTGCGCTTTGATGAAGTCGGTGGTGATGACGGCCGCGCCTCCGTACCACGGCGCGTTGGCGTCTCCCAGCAGGTACTTCGAGCGTACGCCGGCTTCCAGCACCTCCGTGACGCCTTTGAGGCGGCCGACGGTGCCGTTCGGCTCGTACGTGTAGGCCGCATCGATCTGCCCCGATGCGATGGCCGCGACGTGCTCGCCCGGTGACAACTCTATCGGTGTCGTGTCGACGCCGGCACGGGCGAAAATCGTCTTTGCTTCGATCACAGCTTGCGGTCCGACGCCGGTCGCGATCTTCTTTCCCTTGAGGTCGGACAGCTTCTTGTACGGCGCCCCCTTGGCAACGATGATCTCGTCGAGCACCGATTTCTCGCTGCTCAGGTTCGCGGCGAGGATCTTGAAGAAATCGGGCTGGGCGGTCTCGGCCAGGGCGAGCTGCGTGGATCCCGTCCCCGTCGCGGTCGCCTGGATGCGGCCCGCGAGCAGCGCTTCGGTTACCTTCACTTGATCCGAGAACTTGACCAGCTCGACGTCGACCCCGGCGTCTTTGAAATAGCCGTTGTGCTCCATGACGAAGAACGGCAAAGCCGCGGCGACCGGCCAATAACCGACCAGAATCTTGGGCGCGGTTTGCGCGAGCGCCGGCAGGCCTGTAGTCGTCGCGGCGACGACGGCGGCCGACGTGGCCAGGAACGAACGTCTCTTGAGCATCGTCCGCTAACCGTACGTCCTTGCGGGTGGCCTCGTCACCATACATTTGGCGAAGCGCGGGCGGCTGAAGAGGCCTTCTCCGCGAAAAGCTGGCGCCCGCTCGTTGAGCATGACGTTGGTGCTATTGCGAAACGCCGGGCTATGCGATGGTCGGACGATTGGTCGAAGAGCTGGGCCGCACGTCGCGGCGCAAGCGCTCGAAGCTGCGCTCTCGTACATCGACGGGATAGGTGTAGCGGCTTTCGTTGTCCGTTGTGACGCGCTCGCCGACCGCTATGGTAGCGACCGCCTGCGACCGCCTGCATCACTGCGACGGCTAGCTCTCGACGGCGCGACAATGTACGGCACGAGCCGCGCGTCCTGACGGCGCCCCGTAGTCAGCAAGCGCTCGCGCGCCAGGTAAGATGAAAGGTTGATTGGTCCCAACGTCCTCACATTGACAAGTGGGACTATGAGTCCACGCTCTGGCGAAAGGCGGGGCTCCTCATGCTAAACATCAAGAATATCCTCACTCCGCGGCTGCTCGGCGCGGCCATTGCAGCCGCCGCATTCATCACCCCCGCGATCGCATCGGCGCAAGGCGTTCCGTCGTACGCCAGCGGCGATACGAATCAGCAGATCCAGGGGACGGTTTCGGCAATCAACGACACCTGGAACATCAGCGTCACCGACACGAACGGTTACACCGACAGCATCGCGCTGCATCAAGGGACGATCATCAATCCGACGGGGCTCACCCTCGAACCGGGGATGAACGTCACCATCGACGGCTACCCCGACGGCTCGAACTTCGACGCGATGGAGATCGACACGCCCTATCAATATGAGGGTCCGCCGCCGGTCGCCGTCTATTATGGCGCGGGCAACTGGTATCCGGGATACGCCTATGGTTGGGGCCCGTCGTTCAGCCTCTTCTTCGACTTCAGCAGCCGGCGCTTCGAACAACGGTCGTTCGCCTTCGGCGGCGAGGTCCGGCACGAGATGGCGCCTCCGTCAGGTTGGGAGAATCGTCCGCACGGCTTCATCGGGAACGCCGGCAACGCTCGCGGCTCGCAGCGTAACGTCGCCGCGCCGGTAACCGCGTCGCGCTACGCCAGACCGGCGATCAACACGGGTGCCCCGCACACCGCGTATTCCTCACCGCAGACGCGCACCTACGCGCCGCCGCAGCAGACGCGCAGCTACGTTGCAGCACCGCAGCAGACGCGCAGCTACGCCCCGCCGCAGCAGACGCGCAGCTACGCCCCACCGCAGCAGACGCGCAGCTACGTTGCAGCACCGCAACAGACGCGCAGCTACGCTCCGCCGCAGCAGACGCGCTCCTACGCTCCGCCGCAGCAGACGCGCTCCTACTCGGCACCGCAGCAGACGCGCAGCTACGCCGCGCCGGCCGTACGGGCGGCAGCTTCGGCTCCGCGAGGCAGCCAAGACAACGGCGGACGCCGCCACTAACCCTTCGATCGGCGAGTCGGAGAACGCGCGTCCGTGAACCTCACGGGCGCGCGTTTCTTTTCCTGCGCCAGGCATCGGACGCGGCCGAGCGAAAGCAAGCGAACGCGCCCATCGAGGAGGTTCCCGGTGATCCGTATCTCCGCCCTGGCCTTCGCGGCCACGCTGGCTGTCGCCGGCGTCGCGTTCGCGGCCTCTCCTCCGCCGGCTATCGTCGTGAATCTCGAGCCGCAGCCAGGTTCGAAGCTAGCGGGGACCGCGACGATCTCGCACGTCTCGATGGACCCGCCGGTCGTCGACGTTACGATCGTGCTCGACGGGATGTTCATCCCGGAGAACCTCTACCCCGCCGGCATTTACCGCGCGACGTGCGCGACGCTGGGGCCGACACCCGAATACCGGCTTACGCCGGTAATGGGCGGCCGCTCCAAGACGACCTTGAAACCCACCACGATCGAGCCCGGGCCCTACGTGGTGGCCGTCTTCAACACGGCCGGCACGCACGCGATCTCGTGCGGCGCACTTCCCAAGATGCACCACAAATCCTGATGTCGACCTTGAGCACCGCGTTGGCACGACGTGGTTCCGTTCGCAATCTCGCTTCGGCTATCGTGCTCGCCGGACTCCTTGGCGGTTGCAGCGGTAGCGGCGGCACGGCCGTCGCCACGGGCGTCCCGACAGCGGTGCCCTCGAGCACGCCGGTTCCGACGGCGAGCCCGTCCGCCAGCCCGTCAAGTAAGCCGTCGACGGGGCCTTCGTCGTCACCCAGTCCGTCGGGCAGCCCATCCGCCAGTCCGTCCGCCACGCCGACCGTTAGGCCGTCGGCAACGCCTTCGCCGTCGCCCAGTCCATCGTCGACACCGTCGCCGTCACCCACGCCATCGGCCACCCCATCTGCGTCGGTTGCGCCCTCCATCTACGTCGCGAACGCGGGCGGGAGCATCGCCGTCTACGCCGGGAATGTGAGCGGGACCGTCGCTGAAGCGCCGCTCGGGACGATCAGCGGAAGCAATAGCCAGCTCCTGGGCATCAGCGGCATCGCTGTTGACGCGAGCGGGAAAATCTACGTTACGAACCCTAGCCCCGACGCCGTCAGCGTCTTTGCGGCGAATCCGCGCGGGACGCTCAACGAAGCGCCGCTCGCGACGATCGCCGGCAGCAATACGGGTCTCAACGGCAACCTCGGCATTGCCCTTGACGCGACGGGCAAGATCTACGCGGCAAACGAGACGTTCGGCACCATTACGGCCTACGCCGCAAATCCGAGCGGGACGCTCAACGAAACCCCCTTCGCGACGATAGCCGGCAGCAACACCGGGCTGAGCACTCCACGCGGCCTCGCGATTGACGCGAGCGGACGGATCTATGCTCCGGGCGGCGATCAATTCGCGAACGCCGGTACCGTCACCGTCTACGCGGCGAGTCCGAGCGGAACGCTCAATGAAGCCCCGCTCGCGACGATCGCCGGCAGCAACACGGGGCTGAACGTCCCCTGGGACGTCGCCGTCGATGCGAACGGGAAGATCTACGTCGCAAACAACAACACCCCAAGCATCACCGTCTACGCGGCGAATCCGAGCGGGACGCTCAACGAAGCCCCGCTCGCGACGATCGCCGGCAGCAACACCGGGCTCAACGGGCCGACCGGCGTCGCGGTTGATGCGAGTGGAAAAATCTACGTCGCGAACGCCAGCGGCGCGACCATCACCATCTACGCGGCGAATCCGAGCGGGACGCTCAACGAGGCGCCGCTCGCGACGATCACGGGAGTCAACGTCCCCGCCGGCATTGCCGTCCATTGACGTCGCGGTGGACACTGGGCCTAGCCGATCATGCTCGAGCCGATTCCAAGCGCGAATCGTACCGCTGTTGGGCGCGGACGAATGCTTGCACGTTTGCCCCGATCCAGGAAAATAGCTCGACCAGACGTTCGGCCAACGCACGTCCGTTCGCCGTTAGGGCGTACTCGACGTGCGGCGGCACGACCGGCCGGCTGGTGCGCACGATCAGACCGTCGCGTTCCAACACGTCCAGCGTTTGCGCGAGCATTTTCTCCGAGATGCCGCCGACGCGGACGCGTATCTCGGAGTAGCGCAAGTCGCGATCGAGCAGTGCGCCCAGCACGAGGCCGCCCCAGCGGTTGCTCACATGATTGAGCACGTCGCGGGCGGGACAGGCGGCGCGAAAACAATCTCCGGTAACGGGACGACGGGCCACGGGGGTCTCCAAGCTAACTTTTTAGTAAGTACTTCCTTTTCGGAAGTCTAATCCTTACACTAGGCGCATGTCAAATCCCCAACAGACCCTCGTCGTCACCGGGGCCAGCTCCGGGTTCGGCCGCGTCACGGCCGAGCGCTTTGCCGCCGCCGGGTGGCGCGTGTTCGCGACCGCTCGCGACCCGCACGGCCGCCACGCCCAGGCGGCTGCCGAACTGGAGCGGCAGGGCGTTCGCGTCATCGACCTCGAGGTCACGGATCAGGCATCCGTCGATCGCGCCGCCGCCGAGATTCTGGCGGCCGGGCCGATCGACGTTCTCGTGAACAACGCCGGGGCTGCGTACTTCGGCGTCGTGGAAGCTTTCACGCCCGAGACCATTGCGCGGCAGTTCGACGTCAACGTGTTCGGACCGATGCGCGTCAGTCGCGCATTTCTGCCCGGTATGCGCGATCGCCGTAGCGGCCTCGTCGTCTATGTGAGTTCGGGCGTCGGCCGCTTCGCCCTACCCTTCGGCGGCGTGTACTCGTCCTCGAAGTGGGCGCTCGAAGCACTCGCGGAAACATCGTCGTACGAGCTCGCGCCGTTCGGCGTAGACGTGGCGATCGTTGAGCCCGGCGCGTACGCAACGAACATCTCGAACTCACGCACCGGTCCGGACGACGCCGAACGATTGGATGCTTACCGCGACGTGTTGCCGTTGGCGGACAAGGTGTTCGGCGCACTATCGGCAGCTACAGCAGGGCGCGACCCGCGAGAGGTCGCCGACGCGATCCTTGCGCTGGCCGAACAGCCGTCCGGAACGCGCCCGCTGCGCACGCCGGTCCCGAGCAATCCGGGCGTCGCCGCGATCAACGATGCCGTCGCGCCGATTCAGCGCGAGTTGCTCGCGAACTTCGGCCTGAGCGAATTGCTGCCGAAGATCCCGGCACACGCGGCGCGATGAACGCCAGCCGAGCGCGCTAATCGTCGTCCAGATCGTTGTCTTCCACATGAAAAGAGAGGCCGGGGAGCGCCGTAGCGCCACCCGACCTCTCTTCTGTTAGAGAGCGTTGGCCAACGCCCAGCCCTTCGGTGCGCCGATACCCGCCGCTTGATTGTACTGCGTGGCGCTGCACGAGTACGCTCCGTTGGTGCCGGAAGTGCACGGCGTGTAGTCGCTGCTGTAACCGGTGGACTTGAACAGGTTGTACAGCGTTGGGTTCATCCAGCCGATCTTGGTACCGTGCAGCTCGTCGGCCTCGATGAAGAGCGCGACCGCTGCCGGTGAAGACCATGACGTACCGAGATATTCGGCAAAGGCTCCGCCGGTGTAGACCGCGACCGGATCGAACGGCAGCGAGATGTCGGGTTGATTCCGGCCCGAGGTGATGACGCCGGTGATGCCGGTCTGCCACGTCGGAAGTGCGACGACCGTCGACACGCCGCCGCCGCCCGAATAGCCGCTGGCGCTGCCCATCGTGACCGTCTGCAGCACGCCGGAGCCGTTGTAGGTGAAGTTGACGCCGCCGACCGACGTGAAGTAGGGATCACCGGCCGGCGCGCTTACGCCCTTGGCGTTGTTGTTGCTGCCGCACTCGTTGCTCCCGGAGTCCCCGGACGACGCAGCAAAGGTGACGCCTTCGGCGGCGCCTTGCTCGGCGATCGAGTTCGTCGAGTCTTCGAACGGCGTGTCGCTCGATTCACAGCCGCCGAACGACGAGTTCACGGCGCTGGCCTTGCCGTCGCTGAGCACCTTGTTGTAGGCGTCTTCGATGGCTTGATCCGTCAACGAACCCATGTCGTAGACGATAATGTTGGCGCCCGGTGCCAGCCCCGAGATCGTTTGGACGTCGAGGTCGGTTTCGGCGTCGTCGCCCGTGCCGCCGCCGTCAACGGCTTCGTTGGTCACGGTTCCGGTTTGCGTGACCCCCGCTGCCGTCAGGTAGCTATGGAGGTAGCTCGTGCTCACCGCGTCGTCGATGATGACGGCTGCTGTGTAGCCGGCTCCGTTGCATCCGTGTTGAACCGGGTAGTCGAACGGCTTGGCGACGCCGGTCGCGAGCGTTCCGCTCGAGTTGGTGAGCGGTCCGTTGTCGGCAGTTGCGCCGTTGCAGCCGCTGCCCGGTGTCGCGGTCGGCACCGGCGTTGGGGTTGGGATCGGCGTCGCCGTCGGCTTGGCCGTCGGCGTCGGCGTAGCGGTCGGGATCGGCGTCGCAGTCGGGACCGGTGTGGCCGTCGGCTTGGCGGTCGGCGTCGGCGTCGCGGTCGGCTTGGGAGTCGCCGTCGGGACCGGGGTCGCCGTCGGTTTCGGGGTCGGCGACGCGGTGCCGCTCGTCAACGACACGTCGTCGACGTACTGCATGTTGTGCTCGCCCCTCGTGCCGTCGCCGTGGACGCCGAAGTAGAGGTACACGGTTTGGCCCGCGTAGGCGGAAAGATTGTAGTTGCCCTGGATCCACGCCTGGCCGTTTCCGACCGTCCGGTAGAGGTTGTCCAGCACGAAGCCGCTCGAGTCGAGCAGGTCGGCTTCCTGGTACGAGTACGTGGTGCTCGTCTCGTTGGTTTCCTGCCACAGGTAGAACGAGAGCTGCCCGTTGGTCGGGACCGTGATCTGCTGGCAGACGCCGGCGTCGCCTCTGGGCTCCGTCGTCGCCGTACCGCTCACTTCCGAGTACGATCCGGTATGGGGCTTCGTCCTGTTGATCTTGGCGTTCACATTTCCGCACTGCGACCAGTACGCGAACCCGCCTGACTCAAAGCCGGGATCCGAAATAATGTTCGTCGCGTTCGAGCGGACAAGTCGCTTTTGCGTTGCGGTCGGGATCTTATACGCCACCGGCGTGCGAACGCGTTGGCTGTCGGTCGTCGCCGACGCTTCTTCATCGACCTTCGTCCGGACCACGACCAAGTTGTTCAGCGACGCGTCGCGCACGTACGATGCGAGGGCGGCCGGCACCGTCGCCGGCTTGAGGTTGGCAAAACGCGCGCCGTATTTTCCCTGTTGAACGGTGTGCATCTCGGTCGAGAAAAAGCGCTCGACCGTCGAGCTCGGAGCCGTCGCGTCGATGATGGTGCGGTTGGAGAAGCGCTGGGTGATCGTGAACCCTGCGCTCTGCAGGCCCTTCACGACGCTCGCCTCTTGTTCCACCGTCGGCGCATAGGTGCTGTTGAATTGAGCTGCGGTGAGGACGTGGCCGTACGAGCTCGAGTGCGGGTCGCTCACAACCGCAACGAACTGATCGAGCGCGGCTTGGTTATTGTAGCGCAGCGTGAGCGAGATGTTGACCGGGGCACTCGCAGCGCGCCTCCCGGAATCGACGTAGGCGAGCGCGCCGAACATCTGGGGAACCGAAACCATCGGAGCGACGGTGCCGCCCATCGCGCGCGCGGCGGATTCCGTGTTCGCGCCGTTGCCCTGGGACGTCGCGGGAAGCGACGACGTTCGCCCGCCGCACGCGGCAAGCGAAAGCGTCAGCAGCAATGCCGACGCAGTCACGCGAGATACTCCTCGCGTAAAACGAGTGAATGCCAAGGTCCTCAGAACCTCCGACGCCCGAAAGGGGCTGCACAACGCCGCTACCACCAAGCTCGAGCACGGTCAGCGAGGCGTGCCACAGGCTATTTCGCTTTCGTCAAGAGTTCCTGCGAAATTCGCAGCTTTCACCCAGCCAGATCACAGGAAGCGACGGGGCGCACGTTTCGCCTAGCCGGCGCCGATGGCTTGCTCACCCCCGGGCAGATAGTGTTTGACGACGTCTTTCAGCCGCGCGGCGGTCGCGTCGAGCGCCCGCTGTTCGTCATCGGAGAGCGCGGGCCAAAGCACCTCGACCGCGCCGCTGCTTCCGACCACGGTCGGCAGCGACAGGGTCACGCCGTAGCGCGCTTGGTACGAGCCGACCGGGACGATCGCGCGTTCGTCGCGCACGATGATCTCCGCCAAACGGGCGGTGACGATTCCGATGCCGTACTGGCTCGCGCCGATTCCCTCGATGATCGTGATGTTCGCAAAACGCACGTCTTCTTCAACCGAGCGGCGAAAGTCGTCGATGGGGATCCCGCGGTCGCGCACCGCGTCGAGAACGCGGACGCCGCCGATGCCGGCCGTCGACCATAGAAAGACGCTGGCGGTGCCGTGTTCGCCGATGACCTGGGCGTTGACGCTCGCCGGGCTGACGCCGAAGCGCTCACCCAGATGCACGCGAAACCGCAGCGTGTCCAAGAACGTGCTCGTGCTCAGCACGCGTTCGTGCCCTGCCAGCGCGCGCGCCACGTCCACCAGCGGCTCGGGCGGATTGGTCACGACCAGGATGGGAGCGTCGGGCGCAACCGCCACGACGCGCGGGATGACGTCTTCGAACACCTTGACGTTGGCGTCGAGCAGCCGTAGGCGGCCGAGCGGATCGCTGCGGTCGGTCGCACCGCCGGCCTGCTCGTTGATCCCGGCGGTGACGATCACCAGTTCCGCGCCCACGAGCGCCTCGTAGTCGCCCGCCTCCACGTCGACCAGCGGCGAAACCGGAACGCCGTAGCGCAAATCCGTTGCTACGCCCTTCGCCCGCGCGGCGTTCTTATCGACCAGCGTGATCTGGCAGGCATGACCTCGTCCGCAGACCGCCATCGCCACGGCCGCACCTACGGCCCCCGCCCCGATGATCCCAAGCTTCATCTTCCCACACGTACCCGGTGCATCGCCGTGATCCCCTTCACGATCGTCGCGCACTGCAAGACCCTCAGACGCTGAGCAGCGGCGCCACCTCGTCGGGCTGTTCGTCAGCGGTGGCGCCGGTTCGCACGACGGTGCCGCGCTGCATGACGTAATAACGGCTCGCGATCGACCAGGCGAAATCGAGGTGTCGCCACGTGCGGACTTCCGGACGCCCCGTGGGCCACCGCAGGCCCGGTCGTCGCGTAAGGATTCGCCGTCGACGACGGCGGAGAAGCCGATCCTATGCCGGAGCTTCCGGATGTTGCCGCTTACATCAGCGCGCTCGAGCCGCGCATCGTCGGGCAACCGCTCGAGCACGTGCGCCTGGCGAACGTGTTCCTGCTGCGCACCGCAGACCCACCGGTCGCAAGCGTTGAAGGCCGCGTCGTGCGCGAGATCCGGCGCGTCGGCAAGCGCATCGCGATCGGCGTCGATGGCGGCCTGTGGCTCGTGCTCCACCTGATGATCGCCGGCCGCCTTCACTGGCGGCCGGCGGGGGCGAAGCTCGCGGGCCGCAATCAGCTCGCGGCCTTCGATTTCCCCAACGGTTCATTGGTCCTCACCGAAGCCGGCACGAAACGCCGCGCGTCGCTGCACATCGTTCGCGGCGAGGATGCGCTTCACGCCGTCGACCCCGGCGGCATCGACGTGTTCGCCTGCGACCTCGACGCGTTCCGCCACGCGCTGACCGTCGAGAACCGCACGCTCAAACGCGCGCTCACCGATCCGCGCATCGTGAGCGGCATCGGCAACGCCTATTCCGACGAGATCCTTCACGCCGCCCGGCTCTCACCGGTCGCACTCACCCGGAGCCTCGCGCCCAACGACTGGGAGCGGCTGTTCGGCGCGACGCGCTCGACGCTGCAAACCTGGATCGATCGGCTGCGCGAGGAGACGAAGGGGAAATTCCCCGAACGCGTGACCGCGTTTCGCGACGACATGGCGGTTCACGGCCGCTTCGGCCAACCGTGTCCGCAGTGCGGTGAGCCGGTGCAGCGCATTCGCTTCGCCGACAACGAGACGAACTATTGCGCGCGTTGTCAAACCGGCGGCCGGCTCCTGGCCGATCGCAGCTTGTCGCGACTGCTCAAAGCGGACTGGCCACGCACACTCGAAGAGCTCGACGAACTCAAACGGCGCTGAGTGCCCGAACGTACCGGCATCCAGTCTTGATGTCGACTTAATCTCTGCTTCGAGAAGCCTTAAGGTTGCGACGACAACATCGTAAGGACCGATGCAAATCCTACGAAAAGCTCTTCCTGCGCTTGTCGCGCTGTTTCTTGCTGCGACCACGGCGGCTTCACCCGTCGTAGCTCTCGCTCAAGCCCCAACTGCAAACATCACGGGCACGATCGTGACGCAGGACAACGGCTTGGGCATTACTGGCGCTGCCGTAATCCTCTATCAAGGCACCACCATCATCGATAGGACGAGCTCCAATGGCGACGGCCAATATACGTTCGCCGGCAAGTCTCCCGGTGATTACAGCGTCGTGATCAATGCTACCGGGTACGCGTCGGCGCGCGTCGACGACATCGTTGTGGTAGGCGGCTCCACCGCAAACATTCGCACTCCCCTCTTGCGGGCGTCGACGGCCGGCACTACCGACCTACGCGTGATCGGCTCGACGAGGGCGGCGGCCCTTCACGGCAACACGTTGGCAGCGTCATCCACGATTCAGCACGACCTCGATCCGAATCAAATCCAGGACCAAGGCTTCCTCAAAGCGGGCGACGCGATCGGCCAGGTTCCGGGCGTGAACCTCTCGGGAGGCCCGCATACGGTCGGCGACGACACCTCGGTCGATATTCGCGGCATGGGCGCCGGCGAAGTGCGGGCCCTGATCGACGGCCATCCGATCGGTCCGATCGGCGTGCTCAACCAGGACTACTACAACTACGCGAACTCCCCGTTTTCGCTGCTCGGCAACATTCAAGTGACGCTGGGATCGGGCGCGTCGGGCCTCTACGGCGTCGATGTCATCGGGGGAACGATCGACTTCCAGACGCTCTCGCCCACGACGCAGCCGCACGCCGTGCTCACGCAAGAAGTCGGCAGCGACGGCACCCTCGGGACGATTTTCAAAGCGACCGGAACGGTGGGCCGGCTCGGATTCGCGATCGGCCATTCCGTCGTTGGTACCTCCGGAGACTTCGCGCCGGGCCTGGTCTTCCAGGGATCGCGGCCGAATAACAACTTGAATCTCCCCAACGGCGGAGCGTGCACGGCATCGAACGACCTTACGAGTTGCAACACGGCACTCAACACCTACTCGGTGAGCGGCGACTATAAGGAATTGAACGACTTAGTCAAGCTGCGCTACAGCCTGACTCCGACGTCGGCGTTGACGTTCACCGCGTACGCGGGAAATCATCACAGCGACAGCACCGGAAACGGGGACAACGACTACATTCCGTACGCCACGCGTCTCGCGCAAGTCCAGACGTTGCCCCAGACTTGTCCCGGCGGCTACCTCGTCGTTACGAACGCGAATCCGAGCGCGTGTTATACGGCCCAACAATGGGCGCAACAGTCGTACGGACCGTTTGGCGGCGGAGAGGACCGTAATCGCGGTACGACACTTCAGGACTTCAACGCGCAGTTTACGACGCAGCTCGGCAACCAGGCGATTGCGATCGACGCCTACAGCGACTATTACAACTTCCACAAGTACTCCTCGGCGGCAGCGGGACTCGACCCGACGGGCACCTTTGACGTCGGCGGCGGAACGTATACCGATAACTACCTGACGCACGGGTTCTTGATAACCGACGACATCGTGAGCGCGAACAACGATTTCGGCTTCGGTTATTTCGTCGAGCACCAACAGGAAACGGGAAATAACGTCGCCTACAACGCGACGGCAAACGTGATCTCGCTCATTCCGCAGCCCAATCTCGGTGAAGGCGACTACAGCTTTTTCCTGCGCGAGAACTACACGCCGAACACGAAGCTCGCGATCTATCTCAACGCGTGGGACCGCCGGAGCAGCGTCACGCAGCGCACGTCGTTCGATCCACGCATCTCGTTCGTCTTCAAGACGACGCCGCGAGACGTCTTTCGCTTGACGGGCGGTCAGGCCGACGGCGACCCCGGGGCGAACGTGGCGTTCGCGAACGCGCTCAGCGGCTTCAACAACCCCTCGAGCCTCAATTCGACGTGCGCGTCGAATCTGCTCAACTCGGTCGCAACCGGAGGCAGCGGGAGCCTCGATCCAGAGCGATCGACCGACGTCGAGGCTGCCTACGGTCATCGCTTTTGGGCAGATACGTCCGTCAACGTGGTGGGCTATGTGTCCAGCGTGAAAGGCCAGTTATTTTCCGGTGTCTTTCCGATCACGCCCTTCGCCCTTGCGAATCCGACCATCGCCGGTTCGCTGGCCGGCTTCGCGACGAAGATCAACAGTGCGTGCGGAACCAACTACACGGCTGCGACGGTCGTTCCGCACTTGGGCCTGTCGGGCGTCTTCAACGCGTCGTCTGCGCTGTTCCGGGGCATCGAGCTGACCGGTCGGGTCCGCGTTGCCCCGCAGGTCGCGGTCGACTACAGCTACGACATCCAGTCGTCCCAGCAGTTCGGAGAACCCGTCGACGTGCTCGTGAACAACCCGTTCCTTCTCGACGGCGGCCAAATCAACGGTATCCCAGTACACAAGGGATCCATCTCTGTCGATTACAGCAATCGGCGCGGGTTCGAAGCGCAGCTGCAAGGCTATTACGTCGGGGTCGGCAACACGCTCAATCGCCCAGCCTATACCTTCGTCAACGGTTTCGTGTCGAGAGCGCTTGGACGGCGTCTCACGGTCACGCTCAGCGCGTACAATCTTTTCAACCAAGCGAGCCAGATCTACGGCTATTTCGGCGAGCAGCTGCCGAATCCCGAGAACCACTACGCGGCGCCGTACACCAACGCCATCACGCAGTCACTCACCACGGGGTTCGGTACGAGCGCCGAGCTGCTCGGCCTCCAACCGCGGATCGTGACACTATCGTTCACGACGCGATTCTAGCCGTCAGCTGGTACACGCCCGCAGGACGAAGCCGAGCATCATGAGGCCGACGAGAATCTGGAGCGTTCGCGTCGCCGCTCGGCGCGCCTTGCTCGCACTTGGCGCGTCGAGTGGGCGCTCGTTCCACGTCGACGACGCCTCGCCGTAGAGACCGCGCGCTTTCGTCAGGACGGTACCATCGTCGGTGACGGCAACGCCGGCGGCCGCCGCGATCGCAGCGGCGATCTCCGCGAGCGGCAGACGGTTGAGCGAACCGTTCGCGTTGCTGAAAAGGCCGATCCGTTCGCCGCCGTCCGTCACGACCGAAAGCGACTCCCGCATGCTCGTCAGCCCGAACGTCCGAAAGACCTCCACCCGGCGTTCGACCGATCCGATCTCGCGTGCCGGCAGCCGTGTCGTGCGGAAGCGCGGCATCAGGAACCCGTTGTGGCCAACGGGTACCGTCGCTTCGAGCGACACCCCGCCGAGGCCGGTTACGAGGCTGATGCGCGTCCGCGCGAACGCGCTCAGCCCAAACGCCATGAAGACGCCGAATCCCGCGATGACGATGCCGGTGACGTCGATGATCGTGAGGCCGCCGCGGTCGACGCCGCCCAATATCACCGGCAGGACGAACAACAAACCAGCGACGCCGAAAATGACCACGACGAGAAACCCGACCACGATCCGCGCCGCCGGTCCGTACGTCCACGTCCGATCTTCCGCGTGCATTGGGTCGCCTCCGAATCGACAGAACGAAGGCCCGCATCGCTGCGAGCCCCGTTGAGGTGCGAGGGTTGGACGGCTTTCCTACGGCCTCCGCCCGACGAAGACTCCGACGCCGCCCGGGCGGTACGAATCCGTCCAGGTTCCTCTGATGCCGCTCGCGCTCGCGACTCCGAAGAAGGTGATGACGCCGTTGCGCTGGGCAGCGGACGTCGCGATTCGGTTCCACCGAAACGTCATTCGCACGCCGTTCACTCCGCCGCCCGTCACCGACCCGATGCCGGCCGGCCCTTTGCAAGAGCCGGTGAGCGTGTTTCCGGACTGCCGGAAGACGCATACCGGCGCGATGGTTTCGACCGCCGGGTTGCCCATCGCGCCGCTGAAGGACCACACCCCGGCGAAATTTGCGGCCGAAGCGACACCTGGAATGGATACGGCAAGGGCGAATCCGGCGAGCGCGCTCGCGTAACGAAGCTTGAGGGACAAGTTCATGATTTCTCCCGAAGGTCTGGTGAGAATTCCGACTTCACGATAGGACGCGCGCATGCCCCGCGGTATGGGGGGGAACCCTACTCATCTGCCTCCGGAGCGGTTCCCGGGCGGCGACTCGCCTTCGTAATGAGGCATTCAAAGATTAGGGGTGGTTGCTCATCACGAGCAGCGTGAACGAGCCGGGCACCATCGTGCGCGAGGGACGGGTTTGGCCGGGCGGGGGCGTTCCGAGCGTGAACTGCGCCGTAACGAGATAGACGTCGTGCGTGTTCGTGTCGACCGCCAGCGTGCGCGCTCCGGCTCGCGTGGTCGCGTTTTGCACGACGGCAACCGCTCCCGGCGCATCTTCGCGGGCAACCGTCAGCGTGCCGTCGCCGTTCGAGCTGAACGCGAGTTGCGAGCCGGGATCGAAGGCTGTTGCGTCGGTGCCCTGTCCGATCGGAAGCGTCGCGACGATGGCGCCGTTGTCGCTATTCACCACCATCATCACCTTGTTGTGGCAACCCGAGAACAGGCGGTGGTGCGCCGCATCGATGGACAAACCCGATGGTCCGTCGCATGAGCCCAGCGGCCAGGTGTTCACCAGCGTGTTCTTGCGGGCGTCGATCGCCACGACTTCGTTCTTGTCCTCGATGTTGAAATAGACCATGCCGTTGCCGGCGGCGCCGAACTCCGGCCGACCCGGCAGAGCGACGTTGCCGACGACCGTGTTGGTCGTCGCGTCGATCGCGGTAATGTTGCCGCTGCCTCCGTTACCGGTGAACACGCGTTTGGAGGCCGGGTCGTAGACGATAGCGTCGGGATTCTTGGCGTCGATCGTGACTTTCCCGGTCGTCTTGAGCGTCGCGAGGTCGAACACCGACACGCTGTTGTCACGGCCGTTGCTGGTGTAGCCTTTGCCCAGGTCTTGCGCGAGCGCGATCCCATGCACGCCGGGCGTGTCCGGGATTTCGGTGAGCACGGTACCGAGCGCCGGATCGATGACCATGACCCGTGTTCCGCGCGACACGAAAAGCCGCTTGCCCACCGGATCGTATGAAAGGTAATCCCAGCCGCCGTCGCCGGGCAACGCAAAGGTTCGCGCAAGATGGTAGTTCACCGCGAGCGCAGCGCCGCCGCGAAGCGGCAGCGCCGCGACCGTAAGCGTGACCAGAAGGGCGAGAACCGCGGTCACGCCCGTAGCCGATACGACTGAGTTTCGCACATTCAGGACTACGCGGCGGCCGTAGAAGGGGCCTTTCGGGTTGCTCGCGACCGAGGAGTCCGCCGAGCGCGGCGGGGAATGAAGGTGCGTCATGTTGATGCCGGCGACGGATCGAACCTGGCGGTTCGGCACCAGCACCCGGGTGATGATCGGCTTCGTCACCGTGTTCATGTACGGTGTCGCCGTCTTGCTCGTCAGCCTACCGTTCATGGCCGGCGTAAACGACGACCCCGTCGCCAACGCGATGATCGGCGCGACCGCCATCGTCATGGTCGGCTTCGGTCTCTTCATGACCTTCGGGCTCATCGCCATCGTCAGGACGCGCATCGGCATCGACGCGACGACGCTCCATGCGACCGTGCCGTCACATCACACGTTGCTCGTGCCGCACTTTCGCACGATCGCGCTGCCGCTCGCGCAGATCCGATCGGTCGAGCGGCGGCAAGAGGCGGTTCGTTCGTTTGGCATGATCAATCTTCGCGAGTCGTTGTCGGTGGTGACGACCGCTGGCGAACGGATCGGGATCTTCAGCAACACGAGCGGGCCCGCCAGTCAGCTCCCGCTCGACGAGATCGCGGACGCGATCGCATCCGCCGCCGGCATGACCGTAACCGACGCGGGGACGGTTTGGACGAAGTCGGGCGGCCTCTACGGCGAGGCGTCGTCATCCTGGAGTGAACGGCCTCTCGACGAGACGAGCGCGACGAAGGTCCGACGAGCGGCCACGCGCACGGCGCAGCTGTTCATGGTTCTGCTCCTGCTCGTCATCGCTTTACGGGCCTGCGGCTGAGCACACGCTGATAGCCGGCAGGCAAAGGTAGGGATTCCCCCCATTGCTCCGGCCGATCCCCTCGCGTACGCTTCGAACGAGATCGCTGCGCCGGGCGCCGGGGATTTACCGGCGGCGAGCAGGAGCGCAGCGAGCTCGACTGAGGAGATCAATGCCGTGAACCTTATCGCAAAGGCGTGTTTCGCATCCGCGCTGACCGGATTCGCGCTTTTCACCGTGCCGGCGCAACCGGCCGGAGCCGCCAACTTCTCCGGGACGTGGAGCGTCAGCGGGACGATGAACACCGGGCCCACGATCGCCAAGGTCAGTCCGGTGTGCACGCTGCGCCAGTCCGGCGATGCCTTGAGCGGCACGTGCCGCGGCCCGAACGGCGTCGGGACGGCCTCGGGTGAGCTCAATGGGGCGCGGATCCTGTTTCAATGGCACGTCGCAGCGACGAATTCCATCGGGATGAGCGGCGTCGCCACGTTTCACGGAGCGCTGGGGCCGGACGGCGTGATTCGCGGGACCTGGACGTTCACCGGCTTCAGGACGACCGGGACCTTCACCGCCATCAGGGCGTGAGCCGGGGCTGCACCCGGGCGCGCCGAACATTGAACGCGATCGGAGCGTAAAATCACCATCGACAACCTCGACGCAGCACTTCCGCCCGACCAGCATCGTTGGCTTTCTCAAGGAAAGAGCAAGCTGACGCTGTCGGCGCGTCTTCTCGTGCGCATCCTCCCCTTCGTCGAGCGTCTCAATCGCAGGTGTTCGAAGGTTTCCAATGATGCCGTGCTCGATACGGCCGCCTTCCCGTGGGTGCCGGAGCTCGAGCGCGAATGGCGGACGATCCGCGTCGAGCTCGATCGTATTTTAACTCGCAAGGATGAGCTGCCGGGCTTTCAGGATATCTTGTCCGACGTCGCGCTCGTAACGCGGGACCGAGGCTGGAAGTCGTTCCTGCTGGTCGGTGTCGGCATCGAGCTACCGCGCAACACCCGCCAGTGCCCGCAGACCTGGCGCATCCTGCAGGCGGTTCCCGGCCTGTCGACGGCGATGTTCTCGATATTCGAGCCCGGCAAACACCTCGAACCGCATCGCGGCCCGTACAACGGCCTGCTCCGGCTCCATCTCGGCCTGGTCGTGCCCGACACCAGCGACAACGTCGCGATTCGCATCGGACCGCGGGTCTGTCACTGGGAAGAGGGCACGGCGCTCATCTTCGACGACTCGTACGAGCACGAAGCCTGGAACCGAAGCGACCGCGTGCGCGTCGTGCTGTTCGCCGACTTCGTGCGCCCGCTGCGGTTTCCGGCAAACGTCGTGAACTGGGCGCTGTTGAGGTTCGTTGCGCGTGCGCCGTTCATTCGCGACGCGGCGAAGAACCAGCGGAACTGGGAGCTCGAGTTCTACGGGAAGTGAGTGCGAGGCTTCACGTCTTCTTCTGAAGGACGAAGTTCAAATAGCGCCGTTTCCCTGAAGCGAAAGACTCGTAGAGCTCTGAACCGCGGACGCCGGCGAACTCGCGCCCAAACGTCCGCAGCGGCGCCGGGCACAATCGGCCTATCGCATCTTCGCGCCGGGCGCTGTCGATCTCGAGCGCCCGCAAGACGTTGGGCGTGATGTCCTCCTCGAGGACGCAGGTAAAGCGTGACCGGCCGAGCGGCTCCCGCAGCAGCGAGAGTTCGTTCTTGCGCGGAAAGCAGGCCATCAAGAAGGTCCCGCCCGGCTTGAGCACGCGATGCACTTCGCCCAGGAACGCGCTCAGGTCGCGATAGTGATGCGACGACTCGACGTTGACGGCGACGTCGAAGGCGTCGCCGCCGAACGGCAGCGCGTGGGCGTCACCGGCGATGAACTCGAGGTTCTTCTGCTCGCCGTAGAATCGCCGGTCGAAGGCGATCGCCGTCTTGTTGATGTCGAGACCGACGTAACGGCGCGGGTGCAGGTTGGCGGCGGCGTATGACGCGCCGCCGCCGCGGCCGCAGCCGATCTCCAGCACGTCCTTTCCGCGGACTGCAGCGTGCGACAGGACGTGGTGGTAGAGCTGAACCGCGCACCGGTGGACCTCGAACCGCGGGGCCAGCTCGAGCTTGGTGCCCTCGAGCTCGGCGAACCCGTAGTTCATGAATGTTTCTTCGCCGTTCTTGTCGAGCTTGGTGACCAGCGAGTACCACGTGTTCGTGAACAGACGCTCCGCTATCGCAGAATAAAAGAACTGCGCGCTCGCCTTTTCCAACGTGTTGACGCGTCTCATCGCCTCACGCTTCGTTGCGCTGTTGCCGGCTCCTAGTGTGTGCTCGCTCTAGGCAGGGACGGGCTCGGCTGCGATCTGGCTACGGTTGCGGCCATTGCGTTTGGCTTCGTACAGCGCGGCATCCGCAGCGTCGACGATCATTCCGGAATTGCTGCGGCGGTCCGGTCGCGTCCCAGCAGCCCCCACACTGACCGTCACGAAACCCGGTCCGCAAATATGCGTGATGGCGAGTGCCGCCACCGCGCGGCGAATCGTCTCAGCGACACGGTAGGCGCCGGACTCGTCGGTCGCGGGGAGCAGCACGGCGAACTCTTCACCGCCGTATCGGACGGCCAGATCCTCGGCGCGGGTGACGCTGGCGGCGATGCAGGCGGCGATGGTCTTGAGCGCTCGATCGCCGGCCCGGTGCCCGTAATGATCGTTATAGGCTTTGAAGTGGTCGACATCGATCATGAGAAATGCGAACGGCGTTTGGGCGCGTACGGCACGATGCCATTCCCGTTCGAGTGAGGTAACGCACCAGTATCGCGTCGTTACGTTACCGTCCCGGCGCCACTCCCGGCGACGTCCTCGCGTAATGGACCGGCTGCATGCTTGTCGGCCGGCGGCACGAAACCGGCGGCGTGCAGGGCAGCAAGATAGCCGAACGTCATCGCCGCGCCGATCTGGGCACCAGGTCCGGGATACTCGCCGCCCATCGGCGACTCCATGTCGCCGCCGCACGCGTACAGGCCCGGGATCGGCCGGCCGGCGCGGTCGCGGACCTGTGCGTTCGGATTCACGCGCAGGCCCGCGCTGGTGGCGAGCGGCGTCGGATACACGGCGACGGCGTAGAACGGCGGCGTGAGAATCGGTCCCAGGCACGGGTTCGGCACGTGCGCTGCGTCGCCGTGCTTGCGATCGAACGCGTTCTCGCCTTTGTGGAAGTCTTCGTCGATCCCCGAGCGCGCGAACGCGTTGAAGCGCGTCACCGTTTCGCGCAGTCCGTCGGCTGCGACGTCGATGCGCTGCGCGAGATCCTCGAGCGTGTCGGCCCGGCGCAGATAGCTGTGCTCGAGAAACCGCCCGAGCCGCCGCGTGTGCGGATGAACCAGCCCGAGCCCGTACTTCCACAGGAAGCGCTTGTCGCACACGAGCATCGCGGGAATGCTCGGGATCTCGGCGTTCGAACGGTACATCGCGCGCACGAACTCGTGATACGAGGCGGCTTCATCGACGAAGCGACGTCCGGCGGAGTTGACGGCGATGAGCCCGGGCTTCGCGCGATCGAGCACGATGTGCGGAAACACGGCGGTCGTTCCATCGCGCCGTTCCGCGACCGACGACGGAAACCAAAACGCGTTGTCGCGACCCGTTACGATCGCTGCGCCGATCTCTTCGGCGAGCAGCAACGTATCGCCGGTGGCGCCCTCGTGCGCCGCCGTGTAGACCGGGATCGGCGGCGGCAGAAACCGCCGTCGCAACGCGGCGCTCGCCGGAAACCCGCCGCCCGCCAGCACGATCCCGCGAACTGCCCGAACCCGGCGGCGCACGCCGGCGCGCGCAATCACCAGGCCGGTGACACGGCCGCCCTCGAGCACGAGGTGATCGGTGCGCGCGTCGAACCAGATCGGCACGCCGGCCGCGCGCAGGCTCTGTAATGCGCGCGCCACCAGCGCGTTGCCGAGCACGAGTCGGGTGCCCCGGCTGAAGTGCAGGCGGTCGCGCAGATAGCGAGCGAAGAGCCGCACCGCGAGGCCGAACGCGGCGGTGGATGATCCGAAGTCGATGAGCCGTGCGACCTCGGCGCGCGTGACCATGATCTTGCCGAACACCATGAGCTCGGGCAGCGGCGGCGCGACGCGCTCGAAGTCCGCGCACAGCGCGCTGCCGTCGAACTCCTCCGGGCGCAGCGCGCGACCGCCGAGCGAGGCTCCCGCCACTTCCTGGCGATAGTCGGGCTCATCCGGAGCGATCGCGAACCGGACGCCCGTTCGCTCTTCGAGGAAACGCAGCATCTCGGGCGCGTGCTCGATGAACGCGTCGCGCAGCGCCCGACCGCCGCGGTCGCCGACGAGCCCGTCGAGATACTGCCGCGCCGCTTGCGCGTCGCCCGTTCGCTCGAGCGCGTCCTGCTGATGATTGCCCGGGATCCACGCCGCCCCGCCCGAGCGCGCCGTCGTTCCGCCGACCTGCGTCGTCTTCTCGACCAGCAGCGTTCGCATGCCGGCCTGTGCTGCGACGAGCGCGGCGGTCATTCCGCCGGCGCCGGCCCCGAGAACGACGACGTCGAACTCTTCGTCAAAGTCCATCGAACGAACCGCTCAGGGCTGCTGTCGCGGAGGGCTCCAGCTGCTCCCGTCGGTGAAGTGGACGTAGTCGACGACGCAATCGTTCTTGTCCGACCGGAACGAGTAGAGCCCGCCGCTGACGGTGTGCCGCAGGTGGCGGCTCACGTCGGCGCCCGGCGGGAACAGGCCTTTCACATCGAACGTGGCGCGCTTTCCGCGGCGGCCGTACAGCGCGCTCAGCCGGATCTCATCGGCCGCAACCGGTCCCGCATTGCGAAACGTGACGTCGTACGTCGCGATCTCAACCAACTCGAAGCTCGAGAGCCCGCCGCTGCAGGTCGAGATCGTGACGGGGGCAGGCGAGGGTGCCCGGCCACCTGCAACCGGCTGCGCGGCGACGTCGTGCGCCGTGGAGAGGAACGCCGCGAGGCACAACACCGTGAACGACCGCATGTCGGCGAATTGGGCGCGCGGGCGGCGCGCCCCTCGGACTCCCCTATTTCGACAACGTCCAGCTTCCGACGTTCCAGACGGGCCGGCGTGTAGATCTCCAGAAACGCGAGCTGGAACTTTCCGCCGTAGATCGGGCGTCGACGGTTGACGGTCGCCTACGGCCGTCAGGCTGCGATCACGACCGCTTTGGCTCCGTGATCGATGCTGCGCGCGGCGAGGTACGTGCTGTGTCCTTCGAGCGCGCGCAGGTCCACCTGTCCCAGCTCGGGCCGGCCGAGCAGATATCCTTGCACGCCGCGGATACCCGGCGCAGCGGAGTTCCCGGGGTCGTGCGCGTTGCACGCAAAGTCCAGCAGCGCGCGGCTCTCGACGCCCTCGGCGATCAGATAACTGCCGGTTTCGCGGGCGATGGCGATGATGCCGGCGAGGACGCCGCGAGCGCCTTTGTCGTCGATCGCTTTGACCAGCAGGGAGCGATCGATCTTCACGAAGTCCAGCCGCAGCTTGCTGAGGATCTCGAGTCCCGCGTGGCCGCTTCCGGTATCGTCGAGAGCCATTCGCACGCCCAGCGCTTGCAGAGCATGCGCGCGTTGGATGATCGCAGCCTGATCGTCGATGCGCCGTTCGGTCAGCTCGATCACGACGTTACGCGGATCGATGCCCGCTGCTCGCAACTGGGCGACGAACGCATCCGGGTCGAACCGAACGTGCGCCAGCGACACCGGCGCGACGTTCAGGAAGATCGTCGCGCCGCTCGGAAGGTTCGAAACCGAATCCAGGGCCTTGGAGATGCACAGGCAGTCGAGCTCGTACACTTGGCGGATGCGTTCGGCGATGTCGAAGGCTTCTTGCGGGCCCGACAAGTCGAGCTCCGGAGACGGTCTGGCCAGCGCTTCGAACGCCAGCGGACGCGTGCTGTCGATGTCCCAGATGGGCTGGAACGCGACGCTGAGCAGTTGGTCGGCGATCATGTGCCGGACGAGTTCGGCCTTGCGCGGAGAAAAGACGTTGACGCCGTCGCCGATATCGTCGAAGCACACGATCGTGTTGCGGCCGCCGCGCTTCGCCTCGTAGAGCGCCGTGTCGGCGAGCTCGTAGGGTTCTTGGTCGAGCTGCGCGTCCGTTAGGTTGACGTAGCCGATGCTCAGCGTCGCACCGGAAAGCTTGGCTTGCGCTTCGTGACGCAGGCGTGCCAAGACGACCTTCGCCGCTGCCTGATCGGTTTCGACCAAGAGCAGGGCGAACTCGTCGCCGCCGACGCGATATGCGCGGTCTTCCTGGCGCACCGACTGCAGCAGCGCGCCGACGGCGACCAGGACGTCGTCGCCATGGCCGTGTCCGCGGCTGTCGTTGACCGCCTTGAAATCGTCGACGTCGATGAGCGCCAGCGCCAGAGCGTGGTGGTTTCGCTTGGCTCGGGCGATCTCGCGCGTAAAGTCGTCGGAGAACGCGCGATGGTTCCCCAAATGCGTGAGGCTGTCGGTCAGCGCCGCTTGCTGCAGCACGGCGACCTTTTCCTCGACGGCTTTGACCGCCGACCGCTTGTAGCGCGCCAAGAGCACGGCGAACCAACTCATCAGCAAGAGCGCGAAGACCGTAACGCCGGCGATGAGTCTCGCGAGCCGCGTCGTAACGCTGCGGTCGCGGGCTTCCTCGCCGGCGCTCGCGGCGAGCAACGTGACGGAGACGGCATCGAGCGTGCGCCGAATCGCATCGAAGTTGGGCCGCACGACGCGCCTTTCGATCAGCTCCGCTCGATGCCGGTCGCCTCGCGCAAGCGCGTCGACGGCCGCGCGAATTCCACGCCGGTACGCGTCGTGGCGGGGTATCAGGGCGACGGAGCCGAGTGCGCTGCCGTTCAAGCTGCGTTCGAAGTTTGCCAGAGCAACGTCGAACGCCGCGTCGGCTTTGACGATGCGGCGCACGTCGGTCGGCCCGGCTCCCCCAAAGCGGGACAGCAACTCGATCTGTTCCCCGCCGAGGGTCAGCGCCATCAAGCGCGCGTCGTCCGAGCGACGGTAACTGCTCGTCGCACGGTCCCCGCTCCGCTGGCTCGTCACCATCGCGTATACCGCGCAGGCGCCGATCGCGCTGATGACCACGAACATCAGAACGACATAGAACCGGTTGAAGACGGCCTCGCCCAACCCCCGGGGACTAAACATCTCGGGGACCCTTCGACCAATTCCTCACCGCCGCAGCGTAGCCGCGCTCGGTAACCCCAAAGTAACGCGCCGGAAGTCACAGCGCGAAAGCCGCGAGCGCTCGGTTGCCGCGGAGCCGGCTACACGAGCTTGCCGGTCGTCTTCTCCAACATGTCCCAGCCCTTGGGGTCGTATTGCTCGCGAAGCTGCTTGTACAGTCCGGAAGCGCGGATCACTTGGCTGAACGGCTCGAGCGCGGGCCGGTTGAAGGCCATTCCATCCGCGGTGAGCTCCGTCTCGACGCTTGCTTCCTGGCTTGCCATCGACTTCGACGCCCCGGCGGCCGCCGCGTTGAGCTCGCGATCGACGATCTCTTGCAGGTTCTTCGGCAAGCGCTGCCACGCGTCGCCGTTGGCGAACAGCAGGTAGCTCAGGCCGCTGTGATGGGTCAGCGAGCAGTACTTCACTTGTTCGTAAAACTTGAAGTTGCGCACGGTTGGCAGCGGCACTTCGATCCCGTCGATCAAGTGCGTTTGCAGCGAGACGTAGACTTCCCCCAACGTGATGACGGTCGGCGCGGCGTCGAACGCCTTGAAGGTGCCGACGTCGATCGGCCCGGGCGGCACGCGGATTTTGAGCCCCTTGAGATCGCTCGGCACGTTGATCGGCCGGACGCGGTTCTGCACCTCGAAGAAGCCGCCGTAAAAGGCGGTCTCGAACTTGCGCACGCCGATCGCCGCGCCGGCGGTGCCGATGTACGCGCCTAGCGGTCCGTTCGCGGCGGCTTGATACTGCTGCGGGTTCTTGAACGCGAACGGCATGCTGAGCAGCGCGGCCGACGGGATGACCGATCCCATGATGTTGTTCCCGATCTGCAGCAGCTCGAGCGCGCCGGACCGCAGCTGCGCGATCATCTGCGGATCGCCGCCGAGCACGCTGCTCGGAAACAGCTTGATCTCGAGCTGACCGCCGGAGCCGTCTTGGATGCGCTTGATCGCGTCGACCGTCGCGACGTTCATCGGGTGCGTCGGCGTCTGGTCGTTCGCCAGCTTGAAGGTGAATTGCGCCGCCTCGCCCGGCCAGCGCAGGATGCCGACCGAGGCGAACGCGCCGGCTGCGGCTCCGGACGCAAGAAAGCGCCGGCGTGAAAGGTGCATTGTCGCCTCCAGAGCGGTCTGCTCGACGCGACGCCGTTCGCTCGGCTAGGTCGAAGTCCTGGTCGTCGCGAGCGAACCGCCAAGCGCCGAGCTCGGCACGTATACCTCGCCCGCCATGATGCGCCGGGCGGTACGGCTCACCCGGACGTTGCGCGCATGCCACGCGCCGTCACGTTCCTCGACGGCAGCGCCGATGCGGACCACGCCCGACGCGTGCGCGAAACGCACGCTCGCGGCACGGTCGACGCCGAACGGCGACACCTCGTTGACGACGGTACCGGGAAGAACTGCCGCGACGGCGGTGGCGACGGCTCCGGTCGCGACGTACGCATGGTGCAGTGTCCCCATCGAAAACACCCGGGCGACGAAGTCGACATCGTCCGCTTCGATCGCCGCACCGCCCGACGCGACGTGCGCGCGCGTCGGCGAAACGAACGCGATCTTCGGCGTCGCCGGCCGGCGCGCCGTCGCCTCGCCGACGGTCGCAGCGAGACCCATCGCGACCGCCGCGTGCGCGCGGATCGCTTCGACTCTTGCCGACAGGGCGACGTCGCCGTCGATGTCCCCGCGCAACTCGACGCCGGTGAGACCCAGATCGGCCGCCGTGACGAACACCATCGCCGTCGCCGCGTCGAGCAGCGTCGCGCGGATGCGTCCGACACCCGCGACGTCGAGCTCGTCGACGGCATTGCCGGTCGGCAGCAGCGCGCCCGTCAGCGAGCCGCCCGGATCGACGAAGTCGACCTCGATCTCGGCGCCGGGTGACGGCACGCCGTCGAGCCAAAACTCACCCTCTTCGAGCGGCTCGCCGTCGTGCACGGGGACGTGCGCGATGATGAGCCGGCTCGTGTTCACCTGCCAGATGCGCACGACGGTGATTCCCTCAACGGGTTCCACGAAGCCCTGCGAGATCGCGAACGGTCCGACGGCGCCGGACAGGTTACCGCAATTCCCGGAGTAATCGACGACCGCGCGATCGACGCCGACTTGCGCGAACAGATAGTCGACGTCCGCATCGGCACGCTGCGACGGACCGACGATAACCGCTTTGCTCGTGCTCGAGCTCGCGCCGCCGAGGCCGTCGATCTGGCGATTGTAGGGATCCGGACTGCCGAGCACCGCCAGCAGGATCGGGTCGCGCAATGCGGGGTCGTCGGGCAGCACCCCGGCGCGGAAAAAGATCCCCTTGCTGGTGCCGCCACGCATGAACACGGCCGGAAACGTCGCGCCTCGCACGCTCAAGGATCCCAGCCGGCAAGCTTCGATGCCGCATCGTAGGTGCTGGTGAGGAAATCGAGCAGCGCGGCGCGCGGCGACGGTGCCGTGCGAACGTCGTCGTACCGCAGCACGAACTCACCCAAGCCCGCGTGCCAACCCGCCGCAGCGGGGCGGATCGTCGCCTCCTCGATCCCCGCCGGCTTCGGATACGCGTAACAATAGAAGGCCGGCTCCGGGAAACGATCGTCGCCGGGCCAGAAGCCGGCGGCGATCTCCTGCGCATCCATCGCGATGCGCATCATCGTATCGACGTTCGGCGGCGGGTCCGCGTCGCGCCCCGAGAACCGCCCGTAGGCCAGATCGAACGACCCCCAAAAGAACTGCACGAGCGTGTGCCGGCGGCGGTACGGCGCGCGATACTCGATGAACACCGAACCGATGCGCGCCAATGCCTGACAGAACCGCTGCACGTACTCCGGGTCGTACGATGCGTGCACCCGGTCTTCGTCGCAGCGCGTGGGATTGGCGACCTCGACGGCCATCGGCCAAATCTTGACATGCGCGTCGAGCGCGACCAGCGCCGCCATGATCTCCGCATAGATGTCGGCGACGCAACGCGCCGGCAGAAGCGCGATCGAACGGGCGCGCCCATCGCTCGATGTAATGTCGATCGCGTGCCGGAAAAAGTCGAAGTCGATCTGCAGCAGCTGCTCGCCGTAGGGCATCGCGCTGGTCGTGAAGCCGCGCGGGCTCAGGTACAGCGGCACGTTCGCCCACTCGCGCTCCAACGGCGCGAGGGCAAGCCGGATCTTTCCCACGATCTGCGTGTACATGTGCAGCGTGTCGCGCGTCTCGCGCCACGCGGTCAGCGGCAACGCCGGCCACTCGCCCCGATCCACCACCTCGCCCCCTTCGCCAGGCGGCGAGGCCCCTGCCTCTAGCGGCCCATGTGCGCGCGCAGCTGCAGGCGGAACGTCCGCGGGGGCGCCGTCAGGAGGGTGGACGAGTAGGTCGTCAGGCCGCTGGACGTCTCGGCCACGATCGGGACGCCGGCATTGGGCGCGGGGAGGTCGCTGAACGCGTTCGTGTTGAGCAGGTTCTGCACCGAGACTTGGAGCTCGAGCATCTTGTTGATCGGATGATGCAGCACCAAGTCGACCTGCGCGAAGGGTGGCTGATAGTACGCGTTGTTCTTGCCTTCGTAGTCGATGCCGAGTCCGGCGTAATCTCCGTTCCTCCAGGTGTAGTCGATGTGCCCGTAGGCCTTCAGGTATGGGATGCACGTCGCCAGGCCGGGCGTGAACAAGCCGTTGCCGCACATCTGCACGTTGTTGACCGGGAAGCCCGCGCTACCGTTGTACGCGGCGGCCGGGATGCCGCTGAGGATGGAACGGTCGGCGCCGACCGAGAGCGAATAGCCCAATCCAAAGATCGGTGCGTAGGTGTACTTGACCGTCGCGACCTGCGAGTTGAGCCGGGCAACGTTGATCGGCGTGAAGATGCCCAGTACGCCGGTGTTCCCCTGGAAGGTCGTGTTTTCCGCCAGCGTGAGCTGCTGGAACACGTCGTGCACGATCGTGTACTGCAGGTCGGCGCTGAGCACCGCGCCGCTGCGGAAGCGATGGTCGGCTCCGACCGAGAACGCTGAGCTATACTCCGGCTGCAGGTTCGGCGACTTCTCGGTGAAGATTCCCAGCGTATAGAGTGGCGCCGATTGCGCGTACGGCTGATACGCCGCAGTGCCGCTCACGTCACCCACGAACGGAAAGGTTTCCGAGGTTCCCCATGCCGCACGAAACGAATCGTTGCGATCGGGCCGAAACACCAGAGCGAGATGCGGATCGAAGCGTGAGACCTTGCGGAACAGACCTCGGATGATCGGGTTCCCATTGGCATCCAGCACGGGGTTGCCGTTCGCGTCGACCTCCGCCTGTTGTCCGGTGACGCTCCAGTTCACGTTGTACAAGCCGAAGTCGAGGGCGAGATTGCGCGCCGCGTGGATGTCGCCGGTGAGTGAGAACGTGGAATAGCGGTTGCTGGAGAGCGGCACCGTAACGTTGCTCGGCGTGTTTGCGTACGCGAACGTGCTCTGGCCGTGGAAGTCGTACGTAAAGGTGAGCGAGTTGTCGCCGAACGGGTGGATCAGCGAGAACGTCGTGCCGTACAGCTTATCCTGCTCGTAGAACGTGTAGGGATATTGGAAGCATTCTTCCTGACCGTTGACCGAGACGATCGTGTTCTGCGGGCTGTTGATCTGCGAGTAGCTGTAGATCGTTCCCGGCGGGCACGTAGTCGACTCGAACGTGTTGGGCGCCGGAAGCCCGCCGGGCGGGATCGGCACGCCGGGCCCGAGGCTCGGCGTCGTTCCGGGAGGAGACCAGAACGACGGGTAGTAGCCCTCATTCGTTCCATCGTAGGACTCCGGCTGGATCGAGCCGATGTAGGGCCGCACCAGCAGCGTGTTGTTGCCGATCGACGTGCGGAACTCGGCGGTGAAGATCTGCTGCGTATTGGTGATCTCGGTGCCGGGATACCAGCTGTATCCGGTGATCGTCTTGCCGACGAGGTTCATGTTGGCCGGGTTCGTGCACTGCAAGGGAGCGCCGACCATGCAGCTCTCGATCACCGTCGGGCCCAAGGCGTTGCCCCACGCGGCGCCCTGAGGTGAATAGCCCCCGAACGATCCGACGTAGCCGAACTCGAACGACGTGCTCGGCGTGAAGTTGTAGCGGAGCTTGAGGAGCTCGCCGCGCGTGTAGAGCGATCCACTCATGTCGCCGCAGAACTGCACGATTCCCGACGAGGTCGTCGAGTTCGCGATCGTCGCGTAGTCTTCCGCGACAGCGCAGCCCGGCTTCTTGAAGTACGGTCCGTTGCTGCCGCCGGTGCCGGCCGCGACGACGTACTGCAGGCGGCCCGCGGAGCCGGTCGCCAGCAAGTTCGAGAATTGCGAAGAGTAGCTGTCGACGCCGGTGATGAGCTCGGAGGTGGGACGCGTCGTGAAGCCCGGGGTGAGGATGTTGGCCGTGCCGCCGACCGCAATGTTCGCGAACGGCGTCGTGTTGCCCGGACCGGACTGCGTCTCCAGGCCGCCGATCAGGTACGTGGGGAACAAATGGTTCAGCCACACACCGTATTGGCCCAGCGCGATCGGATGCCCGTCGATGAGGACCTGCGTCTCGTACGGCTGCAGGCCGCCGACGATGATCGATGTGTCTTGCTGGCTGCCCATGTGCTCGACGGTGACGTCGGGAATTCGCTCGAGCACCGTGTTCATCTCGGGGTTCGCGAGGTTCGTAAACGCTTGCGCGTTCACGTAATTCGAGGTCGCGGTGCCGGTGTTGATGCTGCTGCCGCTTCCACGCGCGCTCGTCGTCACGCGGCCGATCGTCCGCAATGACGAGAGGCTCTCTTCGGACAGCGTCACGTTCAGGGGCTGGGATGTACCTGCGACGACGACAACGTCGTTGAGCGAGGTCGCCTGAAATCCCCCGTGCGCGACGGCGATCTGGTAGACCCCGGGACCGAGGGTGAGCGTGAACGCGCCGTCCGCACCCGTTGTCGCGAGGGCCTTCGTCGGACCCACGGCGCTCACGCTCGCTCCCGCCAGTGGCGTGCCGCCGCCGGTCTTCACCGTTCCCGTCAGCACGCCGTGCTGCGCATCGGCTTGCGCGACGACCGCGGTTCCGGACTCCGCCGAACCCGGCGCGCCGGCGGCGGCGACGAAACACAAAGCCAGCACCGCGGCAAAGGCGCGGCGACGGAGGTCGAAGATCAACGTCGTCCCTCGAATGGTGCCGCGCGCCGCCGTAGACGGCCGCGTCAAGATTTCAAAGCATCGTATCGGGGCGACGACCGCCCGTCATTCGACAAATGGATCATCTCCGATTCGTCGTCGTCGGGCCAGCGGTCCAAGAGGACGACGCCGAGCGCGTCGCGCAGATGCGCCAACGCCGCGCACACGGGCCAGAGCGAATCGGCCAGCACGCGCACGAGGACGCCGCGCGGATACGCACCAACGCCGGCCTGCGCGTCGGGAACATCGGCGCACAGCTCGTCGAGCAGCGCGGTCGTGCGCGCGACCTCGGCACCGTTCAGGCCGAAGAGCGCGAGCGTTCCGAATGCGGCCGGCGCCGTGCATTGGACGTCGACCGCGTCGTACAGCGACTCGACGCCCTCGATCTCGATGATGGTCCGCAACCGAACCTCGCAGTCGGCCGGCGCACGAGCGGCGTCGCTGATCAGGACGCGCGCACCACGCGCGAGCGCGACCCGTTGAGTCGCTTCGTACCGGCCGCCCTCACTCGCGACGAGCGGCTCGCCGATCAACTGCAGCTGCGCGTGGGGCTCGACGTCCCAGCGCGCGTAGCTCGAGGCAAGCTGCGCGCCGCCCAGGATGCGCGTCGCGGCCTGTGCGGTGACGATCAGACGCGCGTTCTCGTCGAGCGTTCCGCGCAGCTCGAGGCGGTCGCCGCGCACGACGCCGGGACCGAGCTGCGAGGTCACCACCAACGCCGTCCCGCCATGGTCGAAGGCGCGGCTGCAGCGCATCACGCCGTCGTAGCGCACCCGCCGCAGCACGGTGCGCGCGCCGTCACGCGATGCCCGCAGCTCGAGCGTTCCGCCGGCGGCTATCGGACGCCGTCCAACAGCGCGGCGCGCTCGACGAAGCGAACCACATCGTCTGCGTTCACGCCGGAACGAAGATCGGTGAACACGATGGGCCGGTCACGTCGAGCCGCCGTCGCGTCGCGGCGCATCCGTTCGAGGTCGGCCCCGACCAACGGCGCCAGATCGACTTTGTTGATCACCAGCAGGTCCGCGCGCGTGATCCCCGGGCCGCCCTTGGCCGGGATCTTGTCACCGCCGGCGACATCGATCACGTAGACGGTCACGTCGGCGAGCTCGGGGCTGAAGGTCGCGGCCAAGTTGTCACCGCCGCTCTCGATCAGCACGAGCTCGAGTCCGGGAAAGCGGTGCTCGAGGTCGGCGATCGCCTGCAGGTTCATCGAGGCGTCCTCGCGGATCGCGGTGTGCGGGCAGCCGCCCGTCTCGACGCCGACGATGCGCTCGGCGGGAAGACAACCGCTGCGCACCAAGATCTGCGCGTCCTCTTGCGTGTAGATGTCGTTCGTCACCACGGCCATCGCGACGCGCGGCCACAGCGCACGGGCCAGTCGCTCGACCAGCGCGGTCTTGCCCGCGCCGACTGGTCCGCCGATCCCGACCCGCACGGCGCTCACGACGCGAACAGCCGCGCGGGTAACGTGCGGTGGCGCAGACCGTCGATCTCGCACGCGATCGCCGACGAGCGCAGCTCGTCGAGGTCACGCACCGCCAGCGCGCGGTCGACGAAGGCGTGGACGGCCTGAGCCAACCGCCGGCGGGTTCGCGCGGCGACGCGCTGTCCGAGCGGGACGCCGCGCGCCGCGACCGAGACGCACCCCCCGACCAACATCGCCGCGTACGCTTCGAGCGCTTCGGGCACGCTCGCGCCGATCGCCCGGAAACCCAGCCCGGCCGCCAATGCGTGCGTCCCGGCCGAGATGCCGGCGGCGACGTCGCCGGCATACGCCGCAATATCCGGACCGCCGATCCCGATCGCGTCGTAGGTGTCGAGCGTGGCCCGCGCCAGGTGCCGGTTGGCGCGCCGAATCTCTTCGTTGGGCTGCGCCGCCGCAACGCGCGCGTCGAGCGCGCGCACGGGTACGCGCTCGTGCAAGGCGAGGGCGATTGCACCTCCGTCCAGCGTCGCGCAGCCGTCGACGACGTACGACGCGATCCACGCCTCGAGCGTCGAACCGTCGCACACACGTCCGGCGGCGATCGCGGTTTCCAAACCGAACGAGTGGCCGAACGACCCTGCCGGAAATGCGCCGTCGGCGAGTTGCAGCAAGCCGCAGAGGTCAGTCATGCTGGTGCGGCGCGTGCGCGTGAAGAAACGGGCGGGTCACGATGCGCGCTTCGCGCGTGACCGGGACGCCGTGTTGCTCGGCGAGCGCTTCGAGCAGCGGGTCGAAACGCACGACGATGACGTCGCCCTCGCGCAGCACGGGCAGGTGCCGGTTGCCGAGCGCGTGGGCGAGATCGATCGCGGCGGCGATCGAGCCCGGACACATGACGAGCACGTCGTCCGGGATCACCGCCGCGGCGACGACGAGATGCGTGTCGGCGAACACGACGTCGCCGTCGCGCAACCGGCTTTCGCCGTCGAAGCGCAAGCCGATGTCGCCGGCGCTCGTCGCCAAGCGAACGATCCGCTTCGCCAGCTCGTCGCTGCGGACGATAACGCGTTCCAGCCGTCGCTCACCGATCGGAAAGTCGGCGAGGTTCCCCAGCGGCTCGGCGAGCACCGAGAGGCTCAAAACAGCGCGTACCGCTGGGCGAGGGGTAACGTCGTTGCGGGCTCGCAGGTCAACAGCTCGCCGTCAGCGTGCACGTCGTACGTGCGCGGGTCGACCGTGATCCGCGGGGTAGCGTCGTTACGCACCATGTCGCGCTTGCCGATCGTTCGGCAGCCGCGCACGGCGACGAAGCGGCGCGCGCTCCGAGAGCGTTCGGCGACGCCGTGCTCGAGCGCGAGCTGCGACACGAAGGTGAGCGCGATACCTTGCGGAGCGGCGCCGAACGCACCCCACATCGGGCGCATCCGAACCGGCTGCGGGGTCGGGATCGACGCGCCGGGATCTCCCATCGCGGCCCAGGCGATCGCGCCGCCCTTGATGACGAGTTCGGGCCGAAAGCCGAAGAACGCGGGATGCCATACGACCAAGTCGGCGAGCTTGCCGGGGGTGACCGAACCGATCTCGTGCGCCATGCCGTGGGCGATCGCCGGGTTGATCGTGTACTTCGCGACGTAGCGCTTCACGCGCTCGTTGTCGCAGCCGTCGCGCTCACCGGGGAGCGGCCCGCGCTGCTCGCGCATCTTGTGCGCCGTTTGCCAGGTGCGCATGACGACCTCGCCGACGCGCCCCATCGCTTGCGAATCGGAGCTGATCATGCTGAGCGCACCGAGGTCGTGCAGGATATCCTCGGCGGCGATCGTCTCGCCGCGGATCCGCGAGTCCGCGAAGGCCACGTCCTCGGGGATCAGCGGATCGAGATGATGGCACACCATCAGCATGTCGAGGTGCTCGGCGAGGGTGTTGACCGTGTACGGCCGCGTCGGGTTGGTCGACGACGGCAGCACGTACGCTTCGCCGGCGACGCGAATGATGTCCGGCGCGTGGCCGCCGCCCGCGCCCTCGGTGTGATACGTGTGGATCGTTCGGCCGGCGATGGCGCGCAAGGTTTCCTCGACGAAGCCCATCTCGTTGAGCGTGTCGGTGTGGATCGCGACCTGCACGTCGGTTTCGTCGGCGACCCGCAGCGCGGTGTCGATCGCGGCGGGTGTCGAGCCCCAGTCCTCGTGCAGCTTCAGCGCGCACGCGCCCGCGGCGACCTGCTCGCGCAGGGCTTCCTCGCCCGAAGCGTTGCCTTTTCCGAGCAGGCCGACGTTCACCGGCAGCGAGTCGAACGCTTCGAGCATCCGCGCAATGTGCCACGCGCCGGGCGTGCACGTCGTCGCCTTCGTCCCCGACGCGGGACCGGTGCCGCCGCCGATGATCGTCGTCACGCCGCTCGACAACGATGCGTCGATCTGCTGCGGACAGATGAAGTGCACGTGCGCGTCGATCGCGCCGGCCGTGACGATGAACCCTTCGCCGGCGATCACTTCGGTCGAAGCGCCGACGATCATGGCCTCGCCGACGCCGTCTTGCAGCCACGGGTTGCCGGC
>PMOS01000034.1:0-86564 GCA_003161435.1 Vulcanimicrobiota bacterium | reverse complement strand
CCCATCCCGTCGCGGATCACCTTGCCGCCGCCGAACGTGATCTCGTCGCCGTACGCCGCGTAGTCGCGTTCGATCTCGACGATCAGATTGGTATCGGCGAGGCGCAACCGGTCGCCGGTCGTCGGGCCGTAGAGCCGCGCATAGGCGGCGCGGTCGAGCTTCACGCCGGCGGCGCGGGGCGGCGGCGCAGGCCGTCGATCCGTCGCTCTCCGCCGGTCGCGACCAAGTCGACGGGCCGCTCGATCCCCGGCTCGAACCGAATCGCCGTGCCGGCCGGTATGTCGAGGCACATGCCGTATGCGGCCGGACGGTCGAAGATCAACGCGTCGTTCACTTCGTAGAAGTGGGCGTGGGATCCGACCTGCACCGGACGGTCGCCGCTATTGGCGACGGTGACGCGCGCGCGCGGACGTCCCGGACGCAACTCGATCGTCCCGGCGGCGGGAAGCACCTCGCCCGGCTTCACGCGATCGGGTCGTGAATCGTCACGAGCTTGCTGCCGTCCGGAAAGGTGGCCTCGATCTGGACCTCGGGCAGCATCTCGGGGACGCCGTCCATGACGTCGGCGCGGGAGAGCAGCGTGCGCCCGCGATCCATCAAGTCGGCGACCGAGCTGCCGTCGCGGGCGCCTTCGAGAACGAACGAACAAAGCAGCGCCACGGTTTCGGGGTAGTTCAGCCTCAAGCCGCGCTCGCGGCGGCGCTGCGCGAGCTCCGCCGCATAGCTTAGCAGCAGCTTGTCACGATCGACGTCCGTCAGGCGCATGCGCACGGTCGTTTCCGCCGGTTGGGGCGGCTCATTTCGCCCTTTGGACCACGGAACGTGGCAGTGCGATGGCCAAACGGGGCGATGGTGTACGTGCATTTCGCCGGAAGGACCGCCATGAAGACCGCCGATCCCAAGCCGGTCGCCGCCGGCGTAACCGCGATCTTGCTCGCAATCCTCTCGTCCAGCCCGACGGCGGCCGCGCCGCACTACCGCGCTTCCGCGGCCTTCTCGTCGAAGGTCACCGCGCTGACGGTGCTCGGCCAACTGCCGGTCGGCACGTTCAACGGCGTGCCGTACGCGAAGACGTACGGCGTCATCTCCGGATTCATCGATCCGAAGGAAGCCGGCCACGTCGTCGGCCTCTCGATGCAGCCGAGAGACGCGACCGGCAACGTTGCTTATGCGAGCCAGTACGAGATCATCGCGCCGGCCGCGGGCTCGCCACCGGACAGCGTCGTTGTCGTCGAGGCTGAAAATCGCAGCTTGCCGCTCTCACTCAACAGTCTGAACCAGAGTCCCGCCTCGACCGGTGGCGTCGCGCCTGACGCGCAAATGTGGGCGACGGGGATGGGTAACGGCTTCTTGCAGAACAACGCGACGGCGTACGCGCGCATCCAGTGGCAAAGCTCGGCGACCGTCGGCGGCGACAACGCCTCCGTGCCGGCGAACGCGCAAGGGATCGGCTTGGTGATCGAGCGCGACTTCGGCCGGATGCTCGCGGGATCGACGCCCGCGCCCGCGGTGACGGGTGCGGCGTACGCGCCGCCGACCTTCGCGATGCGCATCTTCACCGGCATCAGCCAAAGCGCGTGGCTCGTCGACACATTCCTCGCCGAGGGATTCAACGCCGATCCGAGTACCGGCGGCGCGGTCTTCCAAGGAATGATCGCGATCGACGGCACCGGGAACTGGCTCGCGATCAACGAGCTCGGAGCGAAATCCGGTGCGCCGATGGGCGCGTACCTCGACCCGTTGCCGCATGCCGGCGCCGCGCCGCTGACGCCGAGCCGGCTGCTGACCCGGCCGGCGAGCGACCCGCTCTACATCGACGTCGCGAACTACACCGACTTCTACCGCGTGTACGCGAGCTTGACCGACGTCCCGCTGACGAGTCCGAGGCTGCGGCGCTATGATTGGCCGGGACCGCACGCGACGGCCGCCGTGCCCGCGCCGGCCTCGGGCGCCGGGATGTTCGCGCCGAATCCCGCGGTTTCGCAGGGTGGGGCGTGCGATGCGGGGATCTCGATCGCGACCAACCCGATCGGCTACCAACCGTATTTCCGCGCGATTCTCTTCGATCTCGAGAAGCAGCTCGGCGCCACCAGCACGTCACCGCTGCCCCCGAGCACGTACTTCGTGCTGGGCCCCGCGCCGAACGTGAGGAGCGTGGTCGTCAACAGCAGCACGCTGAACACGTTCAACGACGCAATCGGCGCGACGCTGTTGGTTCCAAAGCTCGATGCGAACAACTGGCCGCAGGGCGGCGTGCGCACGCCGGATGAAGCGTTCCCGATCGGCTCGCCGACGGTCGTCTATCCGAACGGCGCGCAGGCAGTCTCCGTACCGCCGGCGCTGACCGACAACATCTCGGACACGTGCGGCAACTCCGGCGTGTTCAAGGTGTTCAGCGCGGCGCAGCTGACGACCACGTACGGGAACCGAGCGAACTATCTCGCACAGTACGACCGCCAAGTGAAGGCTCTCATCGCGCAGGGCTACCTGCTTGCGAGCGATGAGGCATATATGCTCGCGACGACCGGCAAACTCTACGACTCTGCGGCGAACGGACCGCCGTACAACGGCGGCACGAATTTCTAGCCGCTAACCGGCGATCTCGGCGATGACCTCGGTGCCGAGCGCGATCACGAAGCCCGCGGCCAGCATCGACGTCGACATGACGGTGAGACCGGAGCGGCGCAAGACGCTCCACAGCTCACCGACGACGAACACGAGCGCGCCGACGGCGGTCATCAAGAAGAACGCGGAGAGCGTCGGCGAGCTGAAGCGGTAACCGAGCATCGTGCCGATGAACGTCGGTCCGCCGGCGACGAGCCCCGCCAGACCGATCTGTCCCCACGTCGCGGCGACGCCGCGGCCCGCCAGCGGCGCGGCGATGCCGAAGCCCTCGGTCGCGTTGTGCAACGCGAAACCGAGGATCAAGCCGACCGCCAATGCGGTCGCGCCCGACGCGGCCGACGCGCCGATCGCGAGCCCTTCGGCGAAGTTGTGCGCACCGATCCCGATCGCGATCATTGCGGCGAGCACGATCGGCTTCTCGGTGCCGCTCGACGTTCCCGAGCGCACGAAACGGCCGGCAAGCGAGCCGAGCCCGACGAGTCCGACCAACAAGCCCGCGACGTAGGCGAGCAGCATTGCGAGCGGTACCGGCGACGGCACGCCGTGTCCGCTCGTTCCGCGTTGCCAGCTCGCGAGCGCGCGAACGAGCGGCTCCGTCGCGTTGCCGGCGATCTCGACGATCAAGTAGACGAGGATGCCGATCGCCAGCGCGTTCAGCGCCGCGATGACGTCGGGCGACAACCGCCGCGCGCGCGCGATCGGCAGCCCGAGAAAGATGGTCAGACCGGAGAACGCACCGAGTAGCGCGGTGGTGATGAACGAGAGCGGCCCGCGCGGGTTGCCGTTGGACGAGTCCGGCATGTGCATGCGCATCGCCATGTTCATCGCGCCCAAGAGCTCCGGAGTACCGGCGTAGTGGATCGTGGTGATCAACCCGTCGGGCATCCCGTCGGTGTCCTCGGTGTGGTCGAGTACGTGACAATGCACGAGCCAGTTGCCGGGTTGCGCGTTCGCGACCAGCAGCGCGTCGACACGCTGCCCCGGCCCGAGCATGATCGTGTCTTGCACGTCACGCACGGCGACCGGCTGCGCGTCGCGCGCGATCACGAGCATGTCGTGCCCGTGCGTGTGCATCGTGTGGTAATTCTCCGACGACATGTTGATCCAGCGCAACCGGACGCGGTCGCCGCGGCGCACCTCGATCGGCGTCGTCGCCGGATATTCCTTACCGTTGATGGTGAAGTGGTTCTCGGCCGTGCTCTGGATCGACCACGACGAGAGCATCTCGACGTCGTCGCGCTGNNCGCGGATGCGCCGGCAGCACGACGATCGCGCCGTACAGCCCGCTGTTCACCGTCTCCTCGTTGTCGTGGGAGTGGTAGATGAACGTTCCGGATTGGCGCGCGGTGAAAACATAGCGGAAGTGTCCGCCCGGCTCCACCATCGGCTGCGAGATCCCGGCGACGCCGTCCATCGAAACCGGGCCGCCGTGGATCCCGTGCAGGTGCACCGTGTCAGGAATCGTCATCGCGTTGCGGAACTCGATCACGACGCGCTCCCCCTGGCGCACGACCAAGGTCGGGCCGGGGACGACGCCGTTGTAGGTCTTGGCCATGACCGTCAGGCCCGGCTGCAGCGTCCACGGCGCCTCACGCGCGACGATGTTGAAGGTCGCCGTCCCGGCGGCTCGCTGCGCCACCGCGGCGAACGTGCCGTCCTCACGCCGCGTGAGGGGCGACTCGCCCGGGAACGGCGTCGCCTTCGGAATCGCGCCGGCGATCGGCTGCAGCCCGACCGTGGTCGGGTCGACGCCCGGCGGGACCGCGTCCGCGTCGGCGCGAGCGACCATCGGAATGGCGCTGAGCAGCAAGGCGAGCAACGTCATGACCAGGGTTGAGCCACAGCGAAGTCGGTTATGAGGCACGCCTAACACTATACCATTTGCGGGCTTTGCACCTATCGGCTCGCCTGCCGAAAACGCGCCGGGGCTGCACAAAAAGTTCGCTCGCCCAGCCCCCCGACAGGGTAACGTACCGACAGCCCTCTTCCGATTGGTATAGGCTCGCCGCAGAGGTGGGCGGCATAGAGCAATTCATCTTGGTCGAACAGCTTTGGGACTTGCGGAGCCAGGAGCGGCGGCTGAACCCCGAGCGCAAAATCACGCGGCTGCCCCGCCGTGTCCTCGCGATCATGGTCGAGATATACATCCGGCACAACTGACGACGCGCGAACAAGCGGTAGGCGATCGCAGCTAATCGGGCGCGGGGTCCTTGGTTTCAGGATCCAAGTTCAGCGAAGCGACGGCCTCCGTCAGGTCAGAGAACACGTATTCTCGCCGGTCCAGCCCCGTGATTCCGAAGACGCGGGCGATACGACCCAGCGGCGCGATCAAGATTGCAAATGGGGCGGTCTGCCGTCTGCGGGCAAGCATCATCTCAGACAGAAAAATCGAGTCAGCCGCTTCAATGGCGGTGAGGTCCACGAGCACGGGCGTCGCGAGCGGCAACTCCTCGAAGATCTTGCGGAACTCGGGATATCGGCTGATGTCGAGGACCCCCTCGAAGCGAACGACGTGGTAGTTCGCACTCATTGTAACGTGCAGTACCGTCCTTTGTCGGGCGGCTTTACCCCCACGGCGAAGGGCAAAACGAAGGGCCGCCCTTCCTGGCTAGCCCTTTTTGTGCACGGCCCCTCGCCCAGAAGTAGGGAGTCCCCCCATTCCCCGTATCGCCGGGGCGGGGTATGATCGTTCCAACAAGCTCGACCGGCGGTCCTCACCAGCGCGTCGGCCCAGGCGAGCTCCCTCTTCGAGATAGAAGAACGTGAGGCGACTTTACATGCGCACTCTGACGACATTTCGTTCTACCGCTGTCGCGGCGTTGGCGCTGTTCGTCGCGTCGCCGATCGTAGCCGAGGCTGCGAGCTTTGCCGGGACGTGGACCTTCACCGGTACGTTCGTTCAGAACGGTGGGACCTACGTAACGGCTCCCGTCTGCGTGCTGCGCCAGACCGGTAACGCACTGGCCGGCAGTTGCAAAGGCCCGAACGCGATCGGATCGGCAAACGGATTGGTGAACGGCCGAGCGATCACGTTGCAATGGCACGCCATTTCGACCAACCCGGCCACCAGAGGACAGGGCGGTGTCGCCACGTTGCGAGGAACGTGGGGCGCCGACGGCGTCGTTCGCGGTACGATCGTGTCGACGTCGACCCCGGGCACCGGCGTCCTTACGGGCCAGAAGATGTAGCCGGTCCGGCGAGCAGTACGCGCTCGCCGGAGATGCGGACGTTGAACGCCGGTTGGGGGAACGCAGAGGGACCGTTGACGATGCTTCCGTCGCGAACGCAGAACTGCGAACCGTGCCACGGGCACCGCACGACGTCGCCGTCCAGCGTTCCCTCATCGAGCGGCCCACCGGCGTGCGCGCAGAGCGCCGCTATCGCGTAGACGTCGCCGCCGCGCCGCACGAGCAGCACCGGATAGCCCTTCGCGTCGACACGTTTCATCCCGCCGTCCGGAATATCCGACAGAGCCCCGACGTCCACTTCGTCGTCCGGCGCATCGGTGTTGTGCGCGTGGTTGACGCCGATCTGCCAGTCGAGCGAAAGCACTCCACCGTAGAGCGCGCCGAGCGAAACGAGGCCGTACCCGATCGTCGATAGACCGATCGCCAACGTGTCGGCGCGACCGCGCAGCAGATACGACGACGCGTACAGCAGCGTTGCGGTGCCGTTGACCGCGGCGTGCGCGACGCCCAACTGCCGTCGCTTGCCGAACGTGACGACCCAGTCGGTCAAGCCGGAGGCGGCGGCGCCGGCGGCACCCAGCAGTCCGATGCCGATCGCGATCTTCGCGCCGCGCCGCTCGCCCAGCACGTCGAGCGCCAGCGCGACCGTCCATGCGCCGACCGGCACGTCGGTCAAAGCGGGATGCAGCGGGTGTCCCAGCCACGTGCCGCTCAGCAGATCTTTGAGGCGTGGGCCCGGAGGACCGACCGCGGCGTACGCACCGTTGACCGCGCCCGCGAGCGCGTCCGCCGCTTCATCGAGGTTCGGCGTCGCGAGCGCTGCGCCGACCAGCTGCTCCGAGATCGTCGTCATATGGCCAGCCGGGTACCCAAGAACGGCTGCGTCTACAACGGGGCGCCGGTTGCGACAGCTGCGCGCTTGGCCGATCGCGACCGGCAGCAACGGCGCTGTACGCTGAAGGCGACGTTGTGGGTCTGCGGCCCGCATTCCTCGAACCCGTCCTGATGCCCGACGCGCTGCCCCGAATTCCGACCGACGTCACCGCGCAGACCCTGCGCAGCCTCGAACAGTGCGGCGATCCTCGGCTGCTCGAGATCGTGAGCGCGCTCGTGAAGCATCTGCACGCGTTCGTGCGCGAGGTTCGGCTGACGCCCGACGAGTGGATGACCGGGATCGACTTCTTGACGCGGACCGGGCAGAAGTGCGACGCGATCCGCCAAGAGTTCATCCTGCTCTCCGACGTGCTCGGCGTCTCGATGACCGTCGACGACGTCGCGCATGCCGAGGTTCCACCCAATGCGACCGAGTCGTCCGCGCTCGGCCCGTTCTACACCGACGACGCGCCGGAGATCGAGCAGGGCGGAACGATCGCGCGCAGCGGCAAGGGCGAGTCGGTGCTCGTGCGCGGTCGCGTGCTCGACGTGCGCGGTGAGCCGATCGCCGGCGCACTGGTCGAGACGTGGGAGACCGACGGCGAGGGGCTGTACGACACGCAGTACGCGAACCGCGTCGAGCCCGACTATCGTGGCCAGTTGCGCACAAACGCCGAAGGCGCGTTCAGCTTTGTCGCGGTCAAGCCGGTCAGCTACTCGATCCCGACCGACGGGCCGGCCGGCGAGATGCTGCGCGCAACGCGCCGCGGGACGATGCGCCCCGCGCACCTGCACCTCAAGGTGGGAGCGGCCGGATACCGCCCGCTCGCGACCTCGATCTACTCCGCCGGCGATCCCTTTCTGTTCCGCGATGCGGTCTTCGGAGCGAAGTCCTCGCTGGTCGAGGAGTATCGGCCGGCCGGTGAGGGCGCGGCGACACACTGGATCCTCGAACGGGATTTCGTTCTCGCCGACGCGTGACGAAGACTGACGGCAACACCGGCCGAATGGGAATACCGTACCTATGCGAGTACGGTTAGGGCACGTCGGACACTTCGGGCTCAGCGTCCACGATCCGGACGCGAGCGCGCGCTGGTGGGGCGAGCGCTTCGATCTGCACGAGATCTTCCGCTTCGAAGACGGTGTCGGGGTGAGCAACGATGCGATCACCATCGTCTTCCACCGCGGCCGGCCCGCGCCGAGCGCGCTCGGACACATGTCGTTCCACCTCGACGACATGGACGAGTTGCGTGCTGCGCTCGAGACGTTGCGCGAGCACGGCGTCAAGCTCGAAGATCCCGGCGACGAGATCGGCCCCGAGTCCCCCGGCTCGCCGCACCTCGCACTGTGGTTCCACGACCCCGACGGCTACCGCTGGGAGCTCTCCGTCCAAAACGGCACTAGGTCCTGAGGTTCTCGAAGGATCGCCGTGCGGTCGCCCTTCGCCCGGCCAAGGACGACCGGTGGCGAGGCTCGGCTTTTCATCGAAGAGCGGCTGCGGCGCAAGCAGATGCAACCCGTCGCGGCTCGGCGAAAGTACCTCGCGTATGATCGTTGCGAGCGCGTTTACGGTGTTCGCCCTCGGGCTGCGGCACGGCGCCGATCCGGACCATTTGGCCGCGATCGACAACGTGACGCGCAGCGCCTACCCGCGCACGCCGCTGCTCAGCCGCTTCGTCGGGACGATGTTCGCCGGCGGACACACGGTGATGGTGCTGGCGATCTCGGCGCTGGTCGGGCTGCTCGGCGCGCGGTTCGCTGCGCACAGCACCGCGATCGAAGCCGCCGGGACGTGCATCTCGATCGTCGTGCTGATCGCGATCGCCGTGGCAAACCTGCGGCAGCTGCGCGCCGGCGGGGACCGGATCGTCGGCGCCAAGCTGCGGCTGCTCCCGCGTGCGCTGCGCGAGGGCACGAACGCGCTGCTGGCGATCCCGATCGGTTTGTTGTTCGGCTTCGGCTTCGAGACGTCGAGCCAGATCGCGACCTACGCCGTCGCGTTCGGCAGCGGCGCGGGTGTCTACGGGGCGATCCTCGTCGGTGCGATGTTCTCGATCGGAATGATCTGCACCGACACGCTCGACTCGCTGCTGGTCCATCGGCTGATCTCGTTCCGTGCGCGAAGTCTGCCTGCGCTGATGCGCGTATGGATCGGTTCGGTGACGGGACTCGCGCTCGCGGTCGCGGGTTACGAAGCCGCGCAGCTCGCCGGCTGGCATTCCCCGGTCGGAGATCTCGCGGTCAGCGCGGCGCTCGTCATGGCGCTGGTGCTCGTGTTCGCGTACGTCTTCGTTCGCACGCGCCGGCCCGCCACCGAGGCGCCCGCCGCGACGACCTAGCCCTGCTGGGCAGGCCACGCTCCGCAGCGTGCAAAACTGCCGCTCGAATGGCCACAACCGCGGAACCCGTGACGTTGATCGACGTGACGACCCGCGACGGGTTGCAGGATGAGCCGCGCGTCGTGGCCACCGCACGCAAGGTCGAGATCATCGCGTCCGTCGCGGCGGCGGGGATCGCCGAGATCGAGGCGACGTCGTTCGTCCACCCGGCGTGGGTTCCGCAGCTGGCCGACGCCGACGCGCTGATCCCGCTGCTGCCGCGAACCGTTCGCTACTCGGCGCTCATTCTCAACGAGCGCGGCTTCGAGCGCGCGCGGACGGCCTTCACCGCCGCCGGATTCGAACCGGGAAGTTACGACCTCGTGTTCGTCGCTTCCGCGAGCCCGCGCCACAACGCATCCAACAACAACCGAACGATCTCGGAGACACTGGCCTACTTCGAGACGATCGCGGCGCGCGCGCGCGCCGCCGGCATCAGCCTCCGTGCGGCGATCTCCTGCAGCTTCGTTTCACCGTGGGCCGACGAGACGATCGAGCTCGGCACGGTGCTCGAGATGGTCGCCCGGTTCGAAGCCGGCGGCTGCACGACGGTCGGCCTCGCCGATACGATCGGCAAGGCGACGCCGGAGGCGGTCGGCGCCACCATCGAGGCGGTAACCAACGTTTCGAGCATCGCGCTCTCGTTGCACTTCCACGACCTGCGCGGAAGCGCGTTGCGCAACGTCGAGGCCGGGCTGCGGCATGGCGTGCGGCGCTTCGAAGGCGTGCTGTCGGGGATCGGCGGCTGCCCGTTCGCACCCGAGGCGCCGGGCAACCTCGATCTCGAGGCGCTCGCAGCATACGTCGAGGCGCAAGGCTTCACGACGGGGACCCACGCCGCGAAGCTCGCCGCCGCTCGCGCCGTGTTGCAACGCGCGCTCGACGACGCGGAGCCGCTCCCGACGCCGCACGCCGCCGCGCGCTGAGACGGGACCGGGGTCCGGCCGGTAACGCATGACCGAGTCGCAAGTCGAGCTCCTGATCGGTCTGCTGGTCGTCACGATTCCGCTCGTCGCGCTGGCGCGGCGTGCCCACGTCTCGTATCCGATCGTGCTGGTGCTAGGCGGTCTGCTCTTGGGATTCGTCCCCGGCTTGCCCGCCGTGCGTCTCGATCCCAACCTGGTGCTGCTGATCTTCCTTCCGCCGCTGCTCTACTGGGAAGCGGTGACGGCGCCGACCGACGTGATGCTCGCCAATCCGGGGCAGATCGCGATGCTGGCGGTCGGCCTCGTCTTCGCCACCACGGTCGCGGTCGCAATCGTCATGCACGCGGTCGTCCCGGGACTACCGTGGGCGGTCGCGTTCGTGCTGGGCGCGATCGTCGCGCCGACCGACGAGCTCGCATCGGCGCCGGTGCTGGAGCGGCTCAAGATGCCGCGCCACCTGATCGCGATCGTCGAGGGCGAAAGCCTCGTCAACGACGCGCTGTCGCTGGTGCTCTACGCCGCGGCCATCACGGCAGCGGTGACGGGCGTCATCCGGTTTTGGCACATCGTGCTGTTCTTGGTCGTCGCGGCGATCGGCGCGTTCGTCCTCGGCTTGGTCGTCGGACGTGTCGCCGTCGAAGGCTGGCGGCGCGTCACCGACACGCAGTTGCAAGGCGTGATCTCGCTCTTGGTGCCGTTTCTCGCCTACGCGCCCGCGCAGCGGTTCGGCATATCCGGCGTGCTCTCCGTCGTCACCGCCGGAGTCTACGTCAACCGGTTCACCCCCGAGGTGCTGACCGCGTCGTCGCGCCTGCAGCTCATCGGCTTCTGGGAAACCTTCGTCTTCGTCGCCAACGCGCTGCTGTTTCTGCTCGTCGGCCTGCAACTGCACGCGATCGCCGCGGTGGTCTTGCGTGAAAACTCGTGGCAGAGCATCCTGTGGTACACGATCGCCGTCAACGTCGTCGTCATCGTCGTGCGCTTCGCGTGGGTGATGGGAACCGAGTACCTGCCGTGGATCGGCGGATCGTCGGAACACCCGGACGGCGACTGGAAGCACGCCTTGATCGCGTCGTGGTCGGGCTTGCGCGGCGCCGTCTCGCTCGCCGCTGCGCTCGCGCTTCCACTGAGCACGGCGAGCGGCGCCGCGTTCCCGCACCGCGAACTCATCATCTTCTTGACCTTCACCGTCATCCTCGTCACGCTGGTCGGGGGCGGGCTCAGTCTACCCGTGGTGATCTCCGCGCTGCACATCTCCGACGGCGAGGACGAGGAGGCCGAAGACGTACGCCGCGCGATGATCGGCGTCGCCAAGGCGGCCTTAGAAAAGGTCGACGCGTTGGAACGCGAGGGCCGCATCGATGCTCGGCACGCGGCCGATCTGCGCCGGCGCTACGAACACGAGAAGCTGGTCAGGCAAAAGGCCGACCAAGCCGCGACGGCCGAGGAAGCGCAGCGGCATTGGCAGGCCGAGCGCGAGGTGATCGACGCGCAACGCCAAGCGCTGATCAACCTGCGCGCGCGCGGCGAGATCGACAACGCCGTCTTGCGCCGAGTTCTGAACTCGCTCGACCTAGCGGAGCGTCGGCTCAGGGGTTGACGTTTTCGTCTTGCCGCGTCATCGAGCGCGCGGCGATCGTCTGGTAGACGATCACGGCCGCCAGCCCGACGATCGCAACCACCAGAAACGTGCCGAGCACGGCCGGTGAGGGTTTCTCGTCATAGATGCTGAGCCCGCCGCTGCCCGCCGGATACGCCGGCACGATGTAGGGATAAAGCGTGACGGCGGCCGTGCCGAGCAGGCTCAGGACGAAGACGCTCGACGAAGCGAATGCGGCTCGCGCGTGGCGTCCGGCGGCGAACCGCAGCAGCATCACGAGCGCGGCGAGCGAGACGACGGGCAGGATGCTCGACATCCCGATGCTCGCCCCGTGCACGGCAAGCGTCGCCGCCGTGATGCCGAGATAGGCGACCGCCGTAGGCCACCAGATCCGCGGAACCAACAGCGCGGCGCGCTCGGCGACCGTCGCGTCGGCCCGCCAGGCAAGAAACGTCAAGCCGTGCTGTGCGAGCACGAGCAATGCGAAGAGACCGACGGCGACGGCGTACGGATTGAGCAGAAAAGCGAACGTCCCGACGAAGTACCCGTGCGCGAGCGGGACGCCGCGCAAGAGGTTGCCGAGCGCAACGCCGTAGAGGACCACCAACAATCCGCTCGAGCCGGTGAACGCGGCGTCCCAGAAGCCATGCCAGACCGCGCTCGGGAAGTGGTCGCGCAGCTCCATCGCGATCCCGCGGAACATCAACAGCCACAGCACGATGATCAGCGGGAGATAGAAACCGCTGAACGACGACGCGTAGGCCTGCGGAAAAAGCGCGAACAGCGTGCCGCCGGCCGCGATCAGCCAGACCTCGTTGCCGTTCCAGAACGGCCCGATGCTCTCCATCGCGACGGCCCGGTCCGCGTCGTTGCGCGCGACGGCCGGCGAAACGACCGCGACGCCGAGATCGTACCCGTCGAGCGCGACGTAGACCGCCAGCATGAGTCCGAGCACGACGTACCCGACGAGGATCACATCGCGCTCTTCTGCGGTCCGGCGCCGATCTGGCGCAGGGTGAGATGCAAAAACAGAAAGCCGAGCAAGAAGTACATGCCCATGAACCCGACGATCGTGAAGATCGTCTCGCCCGCCGCGACGTTCGCCGAGATGCCGGCCGACGTGCGGACGAGACCGTAGACGATCCAGGGCTGGCGGCCCACCTCGGTGACGACCCAACCCGCCTCGCTCGCGATGTACGGAAACGGCATGAGCAGCATGAGCGCCCACAGCGCGGCGCGCGTCCGCTCGAGCCGGCGCGCGACGAGCAAGACCAGGCTGATGCCGGCGACGCCGATGAAGATCGTGCCGAGCCCGACCATGATGTGATACGCGTAGTAGGTCAGCTCGACCGGCGGCCACAGCTCCGTGGCGTACGCGTTGAGGCCCGCGACCTCGGCGCGCAGGTTGCCGTACGCGAGAAAACTCAGCGCGTCCGGGACGAAGACCGGGTCGATCAGCGTTTTGCTTTCGACGTTCGGCATACCGATGATCGCGAGCGGTGCGCCGCGCGTCGACGCGAACAGCCCTTCCATCGCCGCCAGCTTCACCGGCTGATCCGCGGTGACGTCACGTCCGTTCTGATCGCCGGTCGGAAAGATCGTCAACGCCGAGCTGAGCGCCGCAACGATGACCCCGGTGCGAACGAATTCCCGCCCGAACGTCGAATCCCGGCCGGCGAGAAGATAGTATGCGCCGACGCCGGCCACGATGAAACCGCCGGCGACGAGCGCGCCGCACAGGACGTGCGCGAACTGCCACAACGCGAACGGCGAAAACAGCACCGCCGCCAGGCTCGTCATCTCGATCCGCCCGTCTGCCGCGATCGCATAGCCGACGGGATGCTGCATCCACGCGTCGGTTACGACGATGAAATAGCCCGACAGCCACGATCCGACACAAACGAGGATCGCCGACAGCGTCACCAAGGCTCGCGACACGCGTCCGCGGCCGTACAACAACACACCGAGAAACACTGACTCGAGGAAGAACGCGTAGATGCCCTCCATGGCGAGCGGCTGACCGATGACCGGCCCGGCCTTGGCTGAGAACGCAGCCCAGTTCGTCCCGAACTGAAACTCCATCGGAATCCCCGTCACGACACCTGCGGCGAAGTTGACGGCGAAGATCTTCGTCCAGAACGCGGCGCTCGCCGCGCTTTGCTCGTCTCCGCGCCCGCCGCGCCAGGTGTACCAGGCGACGAACGGCGCCAACCCCATCGTTCCGATCGGGAAGAGATAGTGGAACATGATCGTGAATGCGAACTGGATCCGGTCGGCGGTGACGACATCCATCGCCGGCTACCGCAAGCCGCGGTCGGACAGCCACGCTTCGATCGTGGCGTTGACGCGCGCGGGCTGCTCCTGCGCGACCCAGTGACCCGCTTCGAGAACGTGCTCGGTGAGGTCGGTGCAATCGCGTCGCATCGGCTCTGCCATGCGCGAGTCGACCGTTTCGCAGATCGAATCATACGCCGCATGCAGGAAGAGAACCGGCAAGCGCAGCGTCCGCCGGCCGGAGGCCAGGGCGTACCGGGCGTTGCGCTCTTGGTTCACGTACCAGGCGTCGGGCCCGAAGAATCCCGATCGCTCGAACGCGGCGACGTACCGGTCGAGATCGCCCTGGGAGAGCATCGCGGGATCGCGCGGTAGGTCCGGCGCGCGGCCCGCGCCGCCGAACCAGCCACCGTCGCGACTGATGCGCGCCGTCGGCGCAGGCCGGCCGTGGTGCTTGGCGCTTCCGCTGCGAAACAGCGCCTTGACCGTGGCGCGCACGTCGAACTCGAACGTCGCGCGCGCCGTTTCGAACTCGCTCGCATAGAACAGGATGTAGTCCCATTGGCCGACCGGAAACTCCGCCTCCGGGTAGATGTTCCGGTCGACGAGCGGGATCAGCGCCGACGGCGTAAAGCCGTCGGCCATATACGGAACGCACATGCTGACGACGCCGCGGCACAGCTCCGGGTGCTGCCGCGCGAGCTCCCACACGACGGGGCTCCCCCAATCGTGCCCGACCCAGATCGCACCTTCGGCGCCGAGGTCGCGCACGAGCTCGAGCATGTCGGCGACGATCTCCTCGAGCGCGTAGTCCTCACGCTGCGGCGGCGCGCTCGATCCTCCGTAGCCTCGCATGTCGGGTGCGAGGCAGCGGTAGCCCAAGGCGGCGAAATGCACCAGTTGCGACCGCCACGACATCGCGAGCGCGGGCCAGCCGTGGACGAAGATCATGAGCGGCCCGTCCGGCGGCCCGCATTCCAGGTAGACCGTGCGGTGCCGGCTCGTTTCGAACGCGCGCTCGGTCATCGACTCCATCGACCACGGGAAGCCGGCCAAGGTTTTCGCCGGGCCCGACCAACCCTGAGACTTTCGTCCCCCCTACGGACGCGACGGCTCGGTCGGATAGAAAGCCGGGGCCGTCGTGAAAAACGCGTTAGAGTACGGAGAAGAAACCTTTTCTGGCAAATTCCCCAGCACTCGGAGGCCCGGCCGCTCGTTTACCGGTATGGAGTCATTGCCCGAACGGGGAATAGAAAGATTACGATGATCAGTACCAAGACCTTCGCGCCGCAGATGGCGGCTGCAGCGCTCGCGATCGTGGGGCTCGTTCTCCCAACGATCGTTTCGGCGCAAGATATTCCCTCATACGCGCAACCGGGTCGCGACGAATCGATTCAGGGGCGCATCGCGTCGGTCAACGGGACGTTCAACATCAGCGTTCGCGACGACCGCGGTTTCGTCGACAACGTCGAGCTCCACCAAGGGACGATCATCAACCCGACGGGGCTCACGCTCGAAGCCGGGATGAGCGTCACAATCCTCGGTGTGAGCAACGGCGGCGAGTTCGATGCGAACGAGATCGACACGCCGTACAATTATGACGGCCCGTTACCGGTGCCGGTCTACATCGGGCCCGGCTGGTGGTACCCCGGCTTCGCTTACGGCTATGGGCCGTCGTTCGGGCTGTCGCTCTTCTTCGGCAACGGCGGCTTCGGCTTCGAGCACCGTCCCTTCTACGGCCGCCCGTTCGCGTACAACGGTCGCGGTTTCGTACCGAGCGGCGGCTTCGTCGGCGTTCGCGCTCCGCTGGGCGGCAGCCGGGCGATCGAACCGGCCGGCCGCGCACCGCAAGGCGCCTGGCGCTCGTTTTCAACCTCGCGAGCCGGCTTCAGCGCACCGGCCGGAACGACGCGCGGTTACTCGGGCGCGACGACGCGCGGTTACTCGGGCGCAACGACGCGCGGTTACTCGGGCGCAACGACGCGCGGTTACTCGGGCGCGACGACGCGCGGTTACTCGGGCGGCTCGCGCGGTTACTCGGGCGGCTCGCGCGGTCCGACCGGCGCGGCACGCAGTTCCGGGCGTACGTCCTCTTCGGCGTCGCGCGGCGGCGGCCACGGGCACTGATCGCACCTAGCCTAGCGCCGACGGCCGGCGTTCCGAAGCACGAGCTTCCGGGACGCCGGCCTTCGCGCATCGTGATGCCAGCGTTGCTCGGCGACGCCCCAAATCAGAGAGATGACGCGGCCGCGGCGACCAGGTAGCATCGCAGGCGTGAAACGTACGCTCCTCTCGATTTTCGCCGCCGCGGCGATCGCCGCGCTGCCCGCGCTCGCGTACGCGGACCCCTCCGGCCCGCTCGATGTCGCCGGCGGCTACATGCACCTCAGCGACGGGACGTCGTCCGGTGCCGCGATCGTCTCGCTGCACGGGATCGGGATCAGCGGGATCCCCGGCGTCCACCCGCAGGTCAGCTTCGCCGCGCCGCTCACCAGCGGCGGTGGGCGCTATGCCTTGACCGCCGAGGGCGTCGTACACGTCCCTGTCACGCACGTCTTCGCCGGCGCGGGGATCGGCGTCGGGCAGCTCAACGCACCGCTGCGCCCCGGCGCATTGTACGACGCGTTCGCCGGCGCCGCGCTCGCGCCGCACGTCGACGTCGTCGCGCGCTACTATGGCGGCTTCAGCCATTACGTCGGTCAAGGCGTGTTCGCGGGGCTCTCCGTCCACCTCTGATCAGCGCAGCGGCGCCTCCGGCAGACAGGCCGACATGCCGCCGTCGACTGCTAGACAGGCGCCGTTGACATACGATGCGCCGTCGGAAGCGAGAAAGGCGACGCAGCGCGCGACCTCTTCGGGCGTCCCGGGCCGCCCGAGCGGATACGCCTGCATGAGCCGGCTCAGCGCCGCTTCGTCGTCCCATATCGCGCGGTTGCGCGCGACGCGAATGAATCCCGGGGCAACGGCGTTGCACCGAATCCCGCGTGGTCCGAGCTCGACCGCGAGCGAGCGCGTCAGCGCGACGAGTCCGGCTTTCGCCGCTTCGTACGCACCGAAAGCGGGGACCGCGCCGAATGCGTGCACGGATGCGACGTTGACGATCGCGCCGTTGCGGCCGTTGAAGCGTCGCGCGAACGCCGTCGACAAGCGCATCGCCGCCGTCAGCGAAACCTCCAGGGTTGCAGCCCAACCGGCCGTCGTCACTTCGAGCAGCGGCGCACGCTCCTCCCAGAACGCGCAGTTGACCAGGATCGACACCGGCGCGTCGAGCGACGGCGCCGTGGCGAAGATCGCGTCGACCGTCGCATCGTCGCGGATGTCGCCGTGGACCGTGCGCACGCGTCGCGGCTCGGTGCAGCGTGTCGCGAGTGCGCCGACGGCGGGATCGATGTCGACGCCGATGACGGCGACTCCCTGCGCGGCGAGCTCGGCCGCGATCGCCGCGCCGATCCCGCCGGCGGCGCCGGTGACGATCGCCGTCTTGTCGGTCACGTTCATCGGTGCGAAAGCCTCGCGTTCAGTCCGTCGGCAATGAGGTTCAGGCCCAGCACCAGCGCGGTGAACACGATCACCGGGCCCAGTGCGAAGTTCGGGTTCGAAGCCAGATAGGGCAGCGACTCGTTGAGGATATTGCCCAGCGAGGGCGCCGGTACGCGGATCCCGACGCCGACGAAGCTCATCCCGCCTTCGACGAACACCGCCGTGGCGAGCGAAAGCGCGGCCTGCACGATCAACGCGTCGACGCTGTTGGGCAAGATATGCCGCACGAGGATGCGGAGCGGGCCGGCGCCGATCGCCTGCGCCGCGGCGACGTAGTCGCGTTCGCGCTGCGCGATGACCGCGGCGCGCGCCAGCCGTCCGAAGATCGGCACGTTCGCCAGCGCGACCGTCGTCACGATCGCGATCAGCCCCGGACTGGTGATCACCGCAATCGCGATCCCCAAGATCAAGATCGGAAAGGCGAGGATGACGTCGAACGTCCGCTGGATCACGACGTCGGCCGGACCCCAGAGCGGTCCGCACAACCCCAGCGCCGTGCCGAGGACCAGCGCGAGCGGAACGCCGGCGGCGCTGACGACGATGTCGACGCGGATCCCGTAGAGCACGCGGCTGAAGAGATCGCGGCCCAGATCGTCGGTACCGAACGGGTGGGCGACGCCGGCGGACAGCAACGTCCCGCCGCTGATCTGGAAATCCGGCGCATATCGGGTGAGCAGCGGCGCCGCGGCGCCGGCCACCACGATCAGCGCGACCAGCACGAAACCGGCGCACTCGGCCGGCCGAAGGTTGGACACTAGGAACCGAGCCGGATTCGCGGATCGAGCGCCGCGTGCGCGATATCGGTGAGCGTTTGAAAGACGATGAAGACGGTCACCGCGAGCAGGACGAGATCCTGGACCACGAGATAATCGCGGCTCACGAAGCTCTGGAGGATCAGCTGACCCAGCCCCGGCCAGGCGAAGATCGCTTCGACGATCACGGCGCCGCCGAGCAGTTGGCCGATCTGGATGCCGAGCACCGTCACCACCGGCGGGAGCGCATTGGGCAGCGCGTGGCGCAGCAGCGTGCGGGCCGCCGGGAGTCCTTTGGCACGCGCCGTGCGGATGTACTCGTCCTCGAGCACGGCGCTCAACGAGGTTTGCAAAAAGCGCGCGATGACTGCCGAAGCCGGCAATGCCAGACAAACGGCGGGCAAGATCAAGAAGCGCAAGCCGCCGAGCGGATCCGTCACGAGCGAGGCGTGCCCGCCCGGCGGCAGCACGCGCAGCCACACCGCGAAGACCAGGACCAGGAGGACGCCGCTGATGAACGTCGGCACGGCGAAACTGATGGTGGTGAACGTGACGACGGCTGCGCGAACCACCCGCGAGCGCGTCGTCGCGCCGATCGTGCCGGCGGCGAAACCCAGCCCGACGGCGAGCAGCACCGCCGCGCCGGTCAACTGCGCGGTGTTGCCCAGACCGCGCCCGATCAAGCTCGCGATCGGTGCGCCCAGCACGTACGACTGGCCGAGCTGACCGGTCAGGATGCCGCGCAGCCAAATCGCATACTGCACCGGGAGCGGGCGATCCAAACCGAGCTGGTGCGTGATCGCGGCGATCGTCACCGCATCGGCGTCGGGTCCCGCCAGCACGACCGCCGGATTTCCCGGCGCCAGGTGCAGCACGGCGAAGATCGCGACCGACGCGAGAAACAGCACGACGAGCGCGGACGGGATTCGGCGCAACGCATAGAGCACCACGCCGTCAGCCCAGCGTGGCGTCGTCGAAGTTCAAGTAGTCGTACATGTTGTAGCTGAAATCCCGAAACGCGGGGACGCCGGCATAGGTGCCGGACGTGAGCACGCAATCGGCCACGAACTGCTCCTCCAACAGGACGCCGGTCACCTTGCGGTACGCGGCGCGTTCAGCGCGGTCGTTCGTCGCCGTCCACGCTTCGTTCACGGCTGCGGAGTAGCGCGGATCGCGGAAGTTCGACGCGTTCTTGGCCGCGTTGAACGGAAACGCGCTCACGACCAGCGTCGCAGGATGCATCTGGCCGAAACCGTGGACGTTTACCCACAGCCCCGGCAGGTCGCCGCCGGCGAGGCGCTTGATGAACTGCGCCGCGTCGAACGAGACGGTCGTCGTGGTGATCCCGACCTGCTGCAAGTTGAACTCGACGATCTGCGCGATCGCCGAAGCGGGCGCCAGCCCGCTGTTGATCGCCAGGCTCGTCTCGAACTTCTCGTTGCCCGACGCCTTCAAGAGCTGCTTGGCGCGGTCGGGATCGAAGTGGTAGCGGCGCGCGTCGCCGGCGTCGTAAGCGGGCGACGACTGCGGCCACGGGACCGATTGGGCCGCGCCCAAACCGCCAAAGACGTCCTTGAGAATCCGCTCGCGGTCGATCGCGAACGAAACCGCCTGGCGCACCTCGCGCCGGTCGAGCGGTTTCACGTTGACGTTGCTGCCGACGTAGAACGCGGCGTCGTGCGTGTCGCCGACCACCGTCTCGAACGCTTTGTTGCCGTGCAGGCTGACGACGTCTTTCGGGGCCAGACCGAGCGCGAGCTGGATCTGCTGCGCCTGCAAGGCAGCGAGCAGCGCTTGCGTCTGCGGGATGATGCGCAGCTCGACGCCGTCGAGATACGGGCGATTCGGTTTCCAGTACGCCGCGTTACGGGCCAGCGTCACCGAGTCGCCGGGGTTCCATTGCTTCCAGGTGAACGCGCCCGTGCCGATCAGGCTCTTCCCGGCCAGCATGTCGGGGAGCGACTCGCGATCGACGATGAACATCAGCTCGAACAGGTCGAACAAGTTCGATACCGGATGCGCGAGCCGCAGCTTGACCTCGCCGGGGCCGGCGGTCGACAGGTCGGTGACGACCGACGCCGTCGAGCGCAGCTGCGAGCCGCGGGCCGGGTCTTGCATGTTCTTGATGCAGAAGACGACGTCGTCGGACGTGAACGGCCGCCCGCTGTGGAACTTCACGTCGCTGCGAAGCTGCATCGTGACCGTCGTTCCGTCGCGCGATACGTCCCACGATTTCGCCAGCTGCGGCCGCGGTGCGAGCGTGCGGTGATCGTAGGCGGTGAGCGTGTTGTAGATCAGACCGCCGATCGCGCCGTTGGGAAAGTTCTGTCCGAACAGCCCGCTCGGGATGACGTCCGGCACTTGGGCGATCTGCACGACGCCGCCGCGCTTGGGTGCCGCCGACGCCGGCGCGCCGAGCCCGGCCAGCGCGGCCCCGCCGAGTATCGCGAGCATCTCCGCCCGGGTCGGGCCGTGGTGAGCCACAGACGCCATCTCCGTAGTCCTCTCTTCAACCGCGCGCCGCGGCCAGCATGGTGAACGATGTTCCGGCGAGATCGAGTGCGGCGCCGAGCCCTGGACCCAAGGGGACGCCGAGCCTCCCGCCGCGCGGGCGTTCGGTGGGTGTGACGAGCGAGCCGCGATCGGGGAGCTCGCCGTACATGAACTCGAGCCGCGTGAAATCTGCCAGCACGGCGGCCACATGCAGGCTCGCGGCGGTCGCGATCGGTCCGGTCGGATTGTGCAGCGAAACGCGCAAACCGCGGCCTGCGGCGTAGCGCGCGACGGCGAGCGCGCCGGCGAGCCCGGCGTGCTTCACGTCGGGCATCACGACGTCGAGCAGGCCGGCGTCGCACGCCGGCACGATCTCTTCGAGGCTCAGCGCCTGCTCGCCGCCGGCCAGCGGGATGGGCGTCGCCGCTTTGAGGCGACGCAGATCGTCGATCCGATCGAACGCGACGGCGTCTTCGAGCCAACCGACCTCGAGCGATTCGAGCGCCGGCAGGATCGAGAGCACGGCCGGCATCGTCAAGCGTTGATGGACGTCGACGAGCAGCTCCGAGCGCGAACCGATCGCCTCGCGCACCGCGGAGAGCCGCGCGACACCGGCCGCGGCGGCGGCTTCGCCGTCACCCGGCAGATCGTCGAACGGCGCGCACTTCACGCTGCGAAATCCGTCCGCGACCGCCTGCGCCGCGGCGCGCGCGAAGCCCGCAGGGGAACGATCGCGCAGCCCGCGATTGACGTTGGCGTACAGCTCGATCCCGTTCGTTCGGACCGATTCGTCGAAGAGCCGCCACAGCGGGATGCCGGCGCGCCGCGCAGCCAGATCGTCGAGCGCGCACTCCACCGCGCCGGCGATCGTCGCTGCGAGGTGCCGCTGCGAGGTCGAGCGCGCGCCGGCAGAACGATCCGCAAGTGCGCGCAGCAACGCAGCGCGATCGTCAACCGCATTGCGGCCGGTGACCAGCGAGCGGACCGCGCGCAGCGCCGGCTCGACGTCGGCGGCGGCTCCGCCGTCCGAACACTCGCCGTAGCCGCACTCGCCGCTCTCGGCCACCAGGCGCAGACACCACCAGCGCGTGCGGGCGGAGACTTCAATATTCCACCACTCGCAGCGTCCGATGCGATCGTTCACCGGCGCGTGCTCCGTACCGTCACGTCCGGCAGCTCTTGCCGGTAGAACGCGTCGAGGACCAAGGCGATCGACGAGCTTGCCAGGACGTCGGCTCCCAAACCGGACGGCAGGATCGTGCGCTCCGCGTCGATCGGAAGCACGCACCGGCTGCGCGCCTCCGCGCGAATCGTCGCGAGATACTCGGGCGCCGCGGTCACACCGCTGCCGGCGAGCACGACGAGGTCGGGATTCACCAGACCGATGATGACGGCCAGGCCTTCACCGATCGACCGCGCGCGCGCCTCGAGCAACGCCCGCGCGGGGCGGCTCCCGCCGCGCGCAACCTCGATGAGAGCGTCGATCGAAGGTTGCGCGATGAGGCCGCGCTCGACCGCACGTTCGGCCAGATGCATGTCGGTGGTGAGCGCCTGAAAGCAGCCGATGCGACCGCACGAGCAGCGCGCGTTGCTGCTCGCCAGGCGCATGTGCGCGATCCCACCGGCCGCCGCGAGCGGCCCGCGGTGTATCGTTCGTCCGACGACGATTGCGGCGCCGACCACGTTGCCGATGAACACGTACACCAAGCTGCGCACCTTGGTGGCGACGCCGAACCAGAGCTCGGCCAGCGCCATCGCGCGCACGTTGCTTTCGACCAGTACCGGCAGCCCCAGCGATCGCTCGAGCCGACTGCGCAGCGGCACGTTGCGCCAACCGAGCGCATCGTTTTCGATGACGATCCCGTCGTCGGGGTCGACCCATCCGCCGACCGAGACGCCGACCCCGAGCGCTTGCGCGCCACCCGCGTGCCGGGCCGCTAACCGGCGCAGCCACGTGACGGCTTGGCGCACGACCGCGGCCGGCTCGCGCGCTTCGTGGCCGAGCTCGTCGGTCGCCAGCAGCGTCCCGCGCAGATCCGCGACGGCGATCGTGGTTCGATCGCGTCCCAGGTGCATCCCGAGCGCGACCCACGATCGAACGTCGAAGTCGATCGGTACCAGCGGCCGCCCGACGTCGGCGGTTGCGGTCGACGGCGCGACAGCCAAGAACCCGCGCGCCAACAGCTCGGTGGTCAAACGCGTGACGCTGGCTTGACTCAGCCCCGTCAGCCGTGCGATATGGCTGCGCGGGATCGGTCCGTGCGCCAACACGGCGCGCAACACCGCCGAGGTGTTCCGGCTGCGTGAGCCCGCGCGCGGCGAGGGGTCAGGCAAGCTGCAACTCGAGCAGCGCGTACGAATGCGGCGGCAGCTCGACCTCCGGCGACGTACCGTCGACCTGCAGCGCCGACGTCACCGGACACACCCGATCGGGGTCGTGCGGACCGTTGCGCGCGAGCGGATCGTCGTGCGCGAGCAGATGGAGCGTCGCCTCGGCACGAAAGCCGGCGCCGGGCGTCGCGATGCGAACCGTCATCGGTTCGTCGCGATGACGGTTCACCAGCGAGCACGCGACCCGGCCGTCCGGATCGATCGTGACCGCGGCGTCGAGATACGGCAACCCGGTCAGACGCATCTCCGGGACGGAGAAGGCGTCGGACTCGATCCACGCATCGAGCACGTCCGCACCGCGATGGTTGACCAGCATGTGGTACGGCCAGTAGATCGTCTCGGGCCACACGCCCTCGTCGTTGGCCATGATATGCCCCCGCACGTTGAGGATCTGCGCGCTGGTGGTGAGCGTGACGTGGCGCGACTCGCGCAGCAGCATGTTCAGGAAGCTCGCGTTGGCGAGCGCATCCTGCAACGTGTAGTACGGTTGGTAGGCCGAGCGCGTCGGTGTGTCGGCCATGTGCACGCCGAAGTCCGACGTGTTCCACTCGGTGATCGCGACGGAGAGCGGACGCGCGCGTTCGACCTCGCGTTGGGCGATCGCGATCAGACCGGCGAGCGCGCGCACGTACCATTCGGCGCGATGGGGTCCCGCCACGACGCGGTACCACGGATCGCCGGGCCCGCTCTTCTGCCAGAACGCGTGAAAGGTGACGTAGTCGACGTACGGCGCGAGCGCCGGTATGACGGTCGACGCCCAGGCGAGCGGCTCTTCGAGACGACCGGCCAGCGCGACGATCCCGATCGAGGGATCGATGTGCCGCGCAGCTTTGGCCCACTCGCGCGCGGTTTCGGCGTAGCCGGCGGCCGACGTCTGGCCCAGCTCCCACCAACCGTAGCTCTCGTTGCCGAGCTGCCAATAGCGAACGTTGTGCGGCCGCTCGATCCCGTGATTTCGCCGCAGCTCGGCCCACCGCGTGCGGCCGTCGCGATTGCAGTACTCCAACCACGCCAGCGCCTCGTCGAACGTACCGGTTCCCATGTTCCAGTTGATCAGCGGCTCCGCGCCGACGCGCCGGCACCACGCGATGAACTCGTTCGTTCCGAAACCGTAACCGATCTCGGTTCCGAAGTGCACGTCGATCGTGCGCGGCCGCTCCGCGACCGGCCCGACGCCGTCGAGCCAGTGATAGCTCGTCCCGGTGCATCCGCCGGGCCAGCGAAACAGGGCCGGCCGCAGATCGCGAATCAGCGGCTCGATGTCCTGGCGGATTCCGAACGCATCCGCTCGCGGGTGTGACGGATCGTGAAGACCTTCTTCGGCGACGCCCATGCGCCGCGCCAGCAGGTGCCCGAACAGCGCGGGCGGGACGGGACCGATCCGCCGGTCGGCGACGAATTTCAACGAACAGCGCACGAGAACCGAAGGATTATTTCAGACTGAAAGAAAGCCCTTCGCTCGGTGAAGTCTTGGCTCTTGCGCACGGAAGCGCCCAGGCCGTCGAAGATTCGCGATAGTCCGCACGCGGCGTGGTTCGTGGTTGCGACCGTGTGTATCGGCGCGTTCATGGGCCAGCTCGATGCCAGCATCGTCACCGTCGCGCTGCCGACGCTCCAGCGCGCGTTCGGCACCACGCTGGCCGGCGTGGAATGGGTCGCTCTGGCGTACCTCATCGTCCTGGTGGCGTTCGTCGCACCGATCGGACGCCTGGCCGACATGGCCGGGCGTAAGATGCTCTACCTGCTCGGGTTTGCGCTGTTCGTGATCGGCTCGGCGCTGTGCGCGCTCGCGCCGGCGCTCCTCGCACTCGACGGCGCGCGGGTGTGTCAGGCGGTCGGCGCCGCGATGCTGCAGGCGAACAGCGTCGCGCTCATCGCGCACGCGGTCCCCCGCGCGCAGCTCGGCCGCGCGCTCGGCGTGCAAGCGGCCGCGCAGGCAATCGGATTGGCGTTGGGCCCCAGCGTCGGCGGTGCGTTGCTGCAGGTCGGCGATTGGCGCACGATCTTCTGGATCAACGTACCGATCGGGATCGTCGCCCTCGCACTGGGCTGGCTGCTGTTGCCGCGCAGCCGCGATCTGCAGACGGCCGAGCCGTTCGACCGCGTCGGCACGGCGCTCTTCTTGCCGGCGATCGCGTGCACGTTGGGCGCGCTCAGCTTCGCCGGGGAGATCGCCGGAAATCCCACGATCGTCGTGTTGCTGAGCCTCGGAGCGTTCGCGTTCGGCGGCGCCTTCGCGATCTGGGAACGCCGAGCGCGATACCCGATCGTCGACTTCGTGTTGCTGGCCGATCCCGCGTTCTCATTGGGGTTGGTCGCCGCGCTGCTCTCGTACGCGACCATGTTCGGAACCCTGTTCATCGTCCCGTTCTTCCTCGCGCGTGCGCTCGACGTCGGCCCCGGCGGCGCCGGACTGCAGCTCACGGCGCTGCCGGTCGCGCTCGGCCTGACGGCGCCGCTGGCCGGCTACCTCGCCGACCGCTTGGGACTGCGGCGCCTGACCACCGCCGGGATGGCCGTCGCGGTCGCCGGGTTGCTGCTGCTGGTCGCCGGCCGTGACGAGCTCGCGCTGCGCGTGATCGCGCTCGCGCTCGTCGGCGCCGGACTCGGCGGCTTCACGCCGGCGAACAACGCGGCCATCATGGGCGCCGCGCCGCTGCAGCGCTCGGGTTCGGCCGGCGGCGTCATCAATCTGACGCGCGGCTTGGGCACTTCGCTCGGCGTCGCGTTGTGCGGCACGATCTACACCTTGGTGCAGTTGCGCGCCCCGAGCGCGAGCTCGGAATCAGGCTTCGTCGTCACCGTGCTCGTGCTGGCCGGCCTCGCGGTGCTCGCCGCCTTGGCCGCGAGCGCGCGCCGCATACGCCGAACAGCGTAGCCCAGCGCTCGCGGGGACGGCCGTACGCGGTGCTCGAACTGCATTCGTATGCGCACACCGCTCTTGACGCTGCTGCTCGTTCTGGCTGCAACGTCTGGGGCTGCGGCGCAGGCCGGGCCGGTCTTTCATGCCGACATCGTGATCCCCGATCCGGTCCCCACCGCACCGCTCGCCGAATGGACGAACGCCGCCGGACGCGCGACCATGACGCTCGACGCCGGCGGCGTTACGCTGCGCGGCTGGAAGTACGCCGGGAGCAACCTCCACGATCCCACGGTCGTGTTCTTCAACGGCAACGGCATGACGCTCGACCGGAGCGACGCGCTCTACCGCGCGCTCGCCGCGCAAGGGCCGACCGTCGTCGTGTTCGATTATCGCGGCTATGGATTCAGCGCGGGGACGCCCGGCGTCGCGGCCTTCCAAAACGATGCCGTGCGCATCATCGATGCCGTTGCCGGTCAGAGCAAGTCGACTCCGGTCGTCGCGTACGGCTTTTCGCTCGGCACTGCCATGGCCACCTACGCCGCGGCTCAACGCCCGCTCGCGGGCCTCATTCTCGCCGCGCCGTTCCCGTCCGCGCGCGACGAGTTTCCGGTGTTCGCCCGCTTGAACGGAGTGCCGCCGCAAGTTGCGGCCGCCATCACGCTCGCCCCGGACGCGATCGAAGCGTTCGACGAAGCCGGTTTCGTGGCGCGGTCGCACGCGCCGCTGCTGGTGCTCCACGGCGCCGCCGACGAGGATGTTCCGATCGCACTCGGGCGTGCTGTCTTTGCCGCCGGCGCCGCACAGGAGAAACGCTTCGTCGAGCTGCCGGGAATGCACCATAACGACGCCGTGACCGCTCCCGCGGCGTTGGAGGCCCTCCGGAGCTTTACGGCCTCGCTGGTGCGGCCGTAGCCGTGCGAGGCCGCACCGCAGGGGATCGGCGCCGCACCGGGCGTATACGTCCCGCCTAAGCAGAACCCGTAGCTTCCTGTTGTATTCGTGAAATCATAGGCGCAGCTTGCGCGACCAGACGAGGGAGGACAGACTACGTGATCGATTCGAAGCAAACACCCGCCCGCCTAGCGCGCTGGCTCGTTCCGCGCGCCGTGGCGTTGGCCGCGGCGCTCAGCCTCACGTCCGCTGCCGCGATACCGGCCGCGGAGCCGATCAAGATCGGGGTCATCGGCGAGGAGTCGTCCGTCGCCGGCGCCTCGATCACCAAGGCCGCGCAGATGGCCGCCGACGACATCAACGCCCACGGCGGCGTGAACGGGCGTCAGGTCATGGTCATCACCTACGACGATCACTCCTCGTCGTCCGACGCCGTTCGCGCGTTCCAACGCGCGGTCACCGAGGACAAGGTCTCGGCGGTGATCGGCAGCTACATCAGCGAGGTCGCGCTGGCGATCGAGCCGTGGTCGGGGCGCATGCACATGCCGTTCATCACGCCCGGCGCGGCCAGCACCGATATCTCCAAGCACGTCCACGACGACTACGCGCAATACAAGTACACGTTCCACGGTTGGCTGACCTCGGCATTCATCGCGCAATCGATCTGCGACTTCGAGCATGACACGATCGTCAAGGACTTCCACGCGAAGACGACCGTCGTGATGAGCGAGGACGCCGCTTGGACGACGCCGCTCGACGCGCAATACCTCGACTGCCTGCCCAAGGCCGGGCTCAAGGTGCTCGACCACATCCGCTTCAACCCGGATACGACCGACTTCACGCCGATCTTCAACAAGATCGAAGGCGAGCATCCCGACGTGATCACCACCGGGATCAGCCACGTCGGCGTGCAGCCGACGGTGCAGTGGCACGACCAGCGCGTTCCGATCGCGATGGCCGGGCAGAGCTCGCAAGCGACGACGAGCACGTTCTGGAAAGACACCAACGGCGACGCCGAGGGCGTCATCACCGCGTCGGCCGCCGCGCCGGGCGTCGCGATCACGCCGGGAACGATCCCGTTCACCGACGCCTATATCAAGCGCTTCGGCTCGTCGCCGGCGTACGACGGCTACACGACGTACGACGACGTGCACATCATCGCCGACGCGATCAAGCGCGCCGGCTCGACCGATCCGGACAAGATCGTTGCCGAGATGGAAAAGACCGACTACGTCGGCACGATCGGCAAGGTCCAGTTCTATGGCCAGAGCGACCAGTACACGCACGCGATCAAGTACGGGCCGGGTCTGGTCACGGGCGTCGACATCCAGTGGCAGAACGGCAAGCAGGTCACGATTTGGCCGCGCGACAAGGCCAACGGAAAGATCACCTTCCCCGCGGCGATCAAGTCACCGCACTGACCACGCCGATCGACGAGCACTGAACGGATCGCGACCCGGGGCATACCCGGGCCGCGATCCGGCATGCATCGGGAGAACGGATGACCGCACTTCAGATCCTGATCGACGGGTTCGCCATCAGCGCGCTCTACGCGCTCGCGGCGGTCGGCTTCACGCTGATCTTCGGCGTCTCGGGCGTGCTGAATCTTTCGCACGGCGGGATCATGCTGGTCGCGGCGCTGATCGGTTGGTGGGCGGCCGGCGACCTCGGATTGGGGGTGTACGGCGGCACGCTCGTCGGCATCTTGGCGGGCCTGCTCACCGCCTACCTGACCTACTTCGTCGTCGTGCGCCCGATCCAGCGCTCGCGCAAGATCCCGCGCGAGGAGACGGAGATTTTCGTGCTCACCGGCACGCTGCTCTGGGGAATCATGATCCAGGTCGGCATGGCGGCCTTGTTCAGCGACAACCCGGTGACGATGCGGCCGCTGATCCGCGGGGTCGTCGACATCTTCGGCGTCCGCACGCCGAAGAACGAGATCATGATCGCCGTCGTGTGCTGGGTGGTGATCGGCCTGCTGTGGCTGCTGATCAACCGAACGCGGGTCGGCAAATCGATGCTCGCCGCGTCGATCAACCCGCGCGGCTTGACGCTGCTGGGCTTCGACCTCTCGCGCATCTACTTTCTGGTCTGGAGCATCTACGGCACGCTGGCCGGGATCGCCGGCGTGCTGCTTGCATCGTTCCTGGGCGTCGGCACCGCCAACGCGGGCCAGCTCACCGCGAGCGCGTTCTCCATCGTCGTGCTCGGCGGGCTCGGCAGCGTCTCGGGCTCGCTGTTGGCGGCCTTTGTCGTCGGCTATCTCGAGACGATCACCGCGTACCTGTTGAACCCCACCTTGCGGCCGATCCCCGCGCTGTTGCTGCTGGTGCTGGTGGTCTACCTGCGCCCGCAGGGTCTGCTCGGCCGGCGATGACCGCTCCGCGATCGTGATTCGTCTCCTTCGCTCGCGCCTGGTGTTGATCGGCACGCTGATCGTTTTCGTGGCGGCATTTTTGCCGCTCTGGCTGTCCGCCTACATGCTCGGCGTGCTGACCGTCGCCTACTATTTCGGCGTCTTCTCGATGTCGTGGGATCTGTTGTTCGGCTTCGCGGGCGAGGTCAATTTCGGCCCGACGTTTCTGATCGGCTTGGGCGCCTACACGGCCGCGATTCTCAACAATCAATTCAACTTGCCGATCCCGCTGTGCGTCGTCGCAGGAGCGCTGGCGGCGCTGATCGGCGGATTGCTGCTCGCGATGCCGGCGCTTCGGCTGCGCGGACCGTACTTCGGTCTGGTGACGCTGGTCGCGGTGCTGCTGCTGCAGAACGCCATCGTCATCTTCGCGGGGATCACCGGCGGCGAGATCGGGATGACGGTGCCGAACGTCCTCTCGATCGATCCGCGCGTGAACTATTGGTATGCGCTGACGTTCATGGTCCTGAGCGCGGTGATCCTGTTCGGCCTGTCGCGTTCGGCGATCGGGTTGATCCTGCAGGCGAGCGGACAGGATGCGGTCGAGGCGGCGGCGCTCGGATTCAACGTCACCAAGCACAAGTTGGCGGCGTTCTCAATCAGCGCGATCTTCTCAGGACTCGCCGGCGCGTTGCTCATCCTGTACATGGGCACGGCTTCGGTCGGCACCGTGATCGATATCGCGATCGGCGTGCAGATCATCATCGCAGCCGTGCTCGGCGGGCGACGCACCATTCTGGGCGGAGCGTTAGGCGCAATCTTCTTGATCTGCGCGAGCGAGCTGTTGCGCCCGCTCGGGCAGATGAATACCTTCGTCGTCTCGGCGGTCGCGTTGGCGGTGATCCTCTTCTTCCCCGACGGTCTGCTCGGGCAGCTCCTGCGGGCGGGCGAACGCGAGTGAACGGCGTCGCTGCTCGCCTCGAGGTACGCGGCCTGGTCAAACGCTTCGGCGGTTTGGTCGCGGTCAACGACATCGGGTTCGACATCCGGCCGGGCGAGATTCTCGGGTTGATCGGACCGAACGGCTCCGGCAAGTCGACCGTGATGAAGCTGATCATGGGGATCGAACGGCCCGACGCGGGCGTCGTGCGGCTCGACGGCGTCGACGTCGCCGGCTGGCCGCCGTATCGCATCGCGCGGTCGGGCGTCGGAATCGTGTTCCAGCATTCCCGTCCACTGCACCGCCAGACGGTGCTCGAGAACATCAAGCTCGCGTTGCTCCCGGACTCGCTGCTGCGGCTCGTCGCGGCGCCCGGCGTCGACGAGCGCGCACGCGAGATCGCCGACTTGGTCGGACTGGGCGCGGTGATGCACCGGCATCCGTCGACGCTTCCCTTCGCCGATCTGCGGCGGATGGAGATGGGCAAAGCGATCGCGCGAGATCCGAAGGTGGTGCTGATCGACGAGCCGTTCGCCGGCCTCACCGGCGGCGAGATGGGCGCGTTCTCCGATCTGATCCGCGCGCTGCGCGATCAAGGTCGCGCGGTGCTGCTGGTCGACCACAACGTCAAGAGCGTCGCGGCGCTGGTCGACCGCGTCCTGGCCATGTATCTCGGCGAGTACGTCGCCGACGGGACCGCCGAAGAGGTGATGCGCGACGAAACCGTTCGACGCGTCTATCTCGGCGGCAAGATCGAGGCGGTCGAACGGCGCGGAGAAGCGCCGAGCGCGAAGCCCGTCCTGCTCAGCGTCGACGCGGTGAGCGTCTTCTACGACAAGGCCCAGGCGCTCGACGGGGTTTCGATCGACGTGCACGAGGGCGAGTTCGTGTCGATCGTCGGGTTGAACGGCGCCGGTAAGACGACGCTGTTCAATGCGATCTCGGGGCTCGTGCCGTCGACGGGGACGATCCGGTTCGGCGAACGCGCGCTGCGCGGGATGACGCCGGGGGCGATCGCGCGCAGCGGTGTCGTCCAATGCCCCGAGACGCGCGAGCTCTTCGGCGACATGTCGGTCCGAGAGAACCTCGATCTTGGCGGCCAGCATCTGCCGGCCGACGCCCGCGCGCGTCAGCTCGCCTGGCTCTTCGAGCTGTTCCCGATCCTCGATGCGCGCCAGCGCCAGATCGCGAAAACGCTCTCGGGCGGCGAACAGCAGATGCTCGCAATCGCTCGCGCCCTGATGATGCAGCCGAAGCTGCTGATCCTCGACGAACCGACGCTCGGGCTCGCACCGGTCATCCTCGAGCAGCTGTCCAAGGCGCTCGAACGGCTGCGAGCCACGACCCCGATCACCGTGTTGCTGGGCGAGCAGAACGTCACGTTCGCGTTGCCGCACGCCGACCGCGTCTATCTCCTCGAGCACGCGCGCATCGCGTGGGAGGGCGAGCCCGCCCGCTTCGCCGCCGAAATGGGTGATGGTTACCTGTAATGCGCCGCGTCATTCCATCGACGCTGGCGGCGCTCATCCTCTGCGCCGTTGCGATGCCGGCGGCACACGCCCAACAGGCGCCGGCGACGCGTGCCGCGGCGGTGTCCCCGTGCGCGCATCCGAACGTTGGGGCACGGACGTTGCACGCGGCCGTCCCGGAGATCCCTCGGCAAGTCGTCCACTTCGGGGTCGGCGGCCGGGTCGTTGTCACCGTCTTCCTCGCAGCCGACGGTCACGTCCGCGCCGCCCGGGTGGCGGGGGCGTCGAGCCGCTTTCTCGAGCCCTCCGCGCTCGCGGCCGCGCGCGCGAGCAAGTTCGCGCCCGCGGTTCGGAACTGCGTTCGGGTCGGCGGGACGTACACATACGTCGTCGACTATTCGCCTCCGGCGCAACTGCCGGAGCAGCACGCCGATCCGCTCACCTATTTTCTCGGCACCTGGCGCTGCACGACGGCGAGCGGCAACGCGCGCACGCTGACGTTCACGGCGAACGCGGCCGGCCTCACCGAGAACGACGGCTCGGCGACGACCTCACTCACGCCGGATCAGTACCACGTCTGGCGGATCCGCCGCAACGGCCGGCTCATCGGCTGGGCCTTCCCCTGGGTCGACGACACCTGGACCTGGGATGCTGCCGGAAGCGACACCGCACTGACCCGCTACGAGGCCGACGACGACGCGTCGTTTACCATGACGACAACGGTCGGAACCAACCTAGCAAACATCGCGCAGACCGAAACCTGCAAGCGCACACCGTCATCCTGAGCTCGTCGAAGGGCGATCGAGAAAAAGGATGCCGCAGCGTCGCAAGATCGGTTCGCCCTTCGACGGGCTCAGGGTGACATTTCGATTTTAGGGAAGAGCGCTGCTCGATAGAGCGGCGCTCAACCTTTTTCTGCCGACTACAATTCCAGCTGGATCGTGCTCTTGTTGTCGGCGTCGATGATCTTGCTGGAGATGTCGCGTTTGATCTGCTCGTGTTCGGGGTGGTCGGCGTACGTCTCGTAGCCGGCCCAGTCGTCGAAGTCGGCGACGAGTACGACGGTGTAGCGCTGGTCGGTGGCACACGCGTTGCGGCCGGCGGTGATCGAGCGCAGCGAATCGACCTTCGATCCCATCGCGTTCCACGCGGTCACCAGGCGGTCGATCTCGGCGTCGGGGACGCCTTCCTTGACTTTGCCGAAGAACATATGACGAATCACGGGACAGCCTTTCTGGGCGTGGGTGTCGGTCAAACGCGCGTGTCGACGCGCGGCAGCTCGTCGGCCGGCACGTTGACGACGATGAAGACGAGGTTTTCGAGGCCGGTGTTGTCGATCGCATGGCGGAGACCCGGCGGGATGAAGATCGCCGTGTGCGGCTCGACGACGAAGGTGCGGTCGCCCAGCGTCATGATGCCCTTACCGCCCAGGATGTAGTAGACGTGCTCGGCGCGCTCGTGCGCGTGCACTTCGACATGTCCTTTGGGTTCGTACGACGAGATGCGGAAGTCGTAGAACTTCGTCGCGCAGTTGTCCGGGTTGATCAACAGCTTCGAGAGCGCGCCATGATGGCCGGGCGCTTCGATCCAGGGCACCTCTTCGATCCGCACCACACGGTCGGCCGGCTGATTCGTCGACATCATTCGTCTCCCCAGCCGAAGTTCGGCATCGGATGCGGTCGCGGGGGCAGATCCCAGCTCCCGGTTGCGAGCGGCCGGACCTCGCGGTCGATGCGCACGTCGAGCACGGCCGGCCTGCCCGACGCGATCGCCGCTTCGAGCTGCGGCGCGAAATCCTGCGGCCGCTCGACCGTCGCTCCCAGCGCGCCCATCGAGCGCGCCATCATCGCGTAGTCGGCGCTGTACAGCGCACCGCTCGAGTCGGTGAAACTGGTGGCGAGCTCGCGGTCGCCGCCGAAGTACCCCAGCTGCTGATCGCGGATCGCGCAGTAGCCGAAGTTGTTCCACACCACCCAGACGACGGGAATGTCGTACTCGACGGCCGTCAGCACCGCGCTGGCGTTCATCACGAAGCCGCCGTCACCGCAGACCGCGACGACCGGGCTGTGCGGCGCGGCCAGCTTTGCGCCCAACGGCCCCGCGACGCCGAACCCCATCGACGCAAAGCCCCACGTCTGCACGAGCGTCCGCGGGCGGTGCGCGTCGTACTCCGAGATGAGCCAGTTGTGGTGGACGCCGACGTCGGAGAACACGATCCCGTCGGGCGGCACCACGCGGCGCAGGTCGGCGACCACGCGCTCGGGCCGGATCGGCACCGCGTCGGAGCCGCGCTGCGGAGCCGTCGCATCATCCCAACGCTTGCGCCAAGCGGCGATTCGCGTGTGCCACGCCGCACGCGGCGGCCCATCGCTCGCGCGCTGCAGCAGCTGCTCGAGGACGAGCTTCGCGTCGCCGAGGATCGCGATCGCGGGCTCGAAGTTCTTGCCGATCTCGGTCGGGTCGATATCGACGTGGATCAGCTTCGTCGGCGGGATCGCGTAGGTGAAGCCCGGCAACCACGCGCTGGTGGCGCGATCGTCGAAGCGCGTGCCGAGCGCGAGCACGACGTCGGCGTTGCGGCACGCGCCGTTCGCCGGCAACGATCCGTTGCGGCCCGTCGCTCCGAGACTCAGCGGGTGGCTTGCGTCGAACGTCCCTTTGCCGAACGGCGTGGTGGCGACGGGGATGCGCAGCTTCTCCGCCAGCGCGCGCAACGCGGCCTCGGCGCACGACAGCTCGACGCCGTGACCGGCGACGATGACCGGCCGCTCGGCGGCGGCGAGCATCCGCAGCGCATCGTCGATCGCCCCCGGATCACCGGCCGGCCGGTGCCATGTTTGCGCGGACCACGCTTCGCGCGCGGCCGCGTCGTCGTCGACCGGCTCGGCGAAGACGTTGAGCGGCACGTCGAGGTGAACGGGACCGGGGCGGCCGTTGCTCATAAGGTCGAACGCCTGGCGCAGCGCGAGCGGGAGCATCTCCGCGCGCGTGGGCTGATAGCTGCGCTTGACGTAGGGCCGCAGCACGTTGACGAAATCGCCTTGGAAGTACTTCCCGCTCTCTTGAAACGGGCCGCGGTTCCACTGCGTCGTCGGCACGTTGCCGGTAATGTTCAGCATCGCCGACGAGTCCGCCATCGCCGCTGCGATCGCAACCACCAGGTTGGTCGAGCCCGGTCCGCACGACGTGTACGTCGCCACCGGCCGCTGCGCGATGCGAAAGTAGCCGTCGGCCATGAACGCGGCGACCGACTCGTGGTGCACGGAGATCGTCTTGATCTCGTCGCTGCGATCGAACAGCCCGTCGAGCAACCCCAAGATACCGTGGCCGCAGAGGCCGAACACGTACGGCACCTGCTGGTTGATCAGGAAATCCGTGATGTACGCCGCCCCGGTTTCGGTCGGCTTTTTGCGCGTCTGGATCATGCTGTTCTCGGTTCCTTCACGGAGCGTTCACCGGAGGTTCGGGGACGTGGCCGAGGTATGCTTCTGCGAGCATGCGCTCATCGAGCATCTCGGAGGCGAGCCCGGAGCGGGCGATCCTCCCGTCCTCGACGACGTGGACCGTGCGGGCGAAGCGTAACGCCGCCCGGGCGTTCTGCTCGACGACGAACACGGTCAACCCGTCGGCGTGCAAGTGGGTCAGCGCCTCGTACAGCTCACCGACGACGCGCGGGGCAAGGCCGGTCGACGGTTCGTCGAGCAGCAACAGCTTCGGTTCGTTCATCAATGCGCGCGCGATCGCGACCATCTGCTGCTCTCCACCGGACAGCAGCGCGCACAGGCGGCCGCGCAACGGTGCGAGCTTGGGAAAGACCTCGAACAGCCAGCCGGCGCGCGCCGCACGGCGAGCGGCCGTCGCGTGATAGGCGCCGATCTCGAGGTTCTCCCGGACCGTCATCATCGGGAAGAGCGCGCGGCCTTCGGGCGCGTATCCGATGCCGAGCCGTGCGCGTCTCGACGTCGGCAGCTCGCGGATCGAAACGTCGTCGAATAGGACGTCACCCGCGGTGATCGGGATCTGGCCCATGATGACGCGCAGGAGCGTCGTCTTTCCGACGCCGTTGGCTCCGATCGCAGCGACGGCGTCGCCGCGCGGGATCGAGACCGTGACGTCGTGGAGGACGGGGACCTTCCCGTAGCCGGCGCACACGGCTTCGAGGTGCAGCAGATCAGCGGGCACCCGCCGCCACCTCGTCGAGGACGCTGGTACCGACACCGATGTATGCATCGAGCACGATCGGGTCGCTGAAGACGCGCTGCGGCGGACCCTCCGCGATCACCGTACCGAAGTCGAGCACGTAGACACGGTCGGCGATCGTCGCGATCGCGGGAAGCACGTGTTCGATCGCAACGACCGCGCAACCGTTGCCTACGGCGAAGCGCAGCGCGGCGTGCACCTGCGCGATCTCGTCGGCCGTCATGCCGGCCATCGCTTCGTCGAGCAGCAACACGTCGGGGCGCAACGCGAGCGCACGCGCGATCTCGAGCAGCCGCTGCTTCCCGGGCGGCAACGCTTCGGGAAGCCGCGACCAAACGTCGAGCAATCCCACCTGCGCCAGGATCCGCCGGGCTTCGGCGATCGCCGCGCCGCGCGCCGCGTTCACGCTCGAGGCGGCGAGCAGGACCGTCTCCCAAACGCTGAGCGTGGCGAACAGCCGGCTGGTTTGAAACGTGCGCGCGATGCCGCGGCGCGCGATCGCGTCGGGCGTCTGACGGCCGATCGGGACGTTCGCGAACAGCACGCGCCCGGCGCTCGGCGCGGCGAAGCCGGTGATGAGATCGAACAGCGTGCTCTTCCCCGCGCCGTTGGGACCGATGATGCCGACGACTTCGCCGCGCGCGATGCGCAGGTCGACGCCGTCGACGGCGGCCACGCCGCCGAAGCGCTTCACCAGCGCCTCGCAGACCAGCACCGGATCACCGTCGGCGACGGTTCGTATGCGCGTCGGCACGTCGATGCTGCGCGCGTCGGGCGGCGGACTCCACACGGCGCGGCGCGTGAGCTTGCCCCGCGCCTGCAAGATCGCCGAGATGCCGCCCGGCATCGCGACGGCCATCAGCACAGTGATCGAACCGAGTATCACTTGCTCTTCGAGTGGAAACCGCGCCCATAACACCTGGCCGAGCAGCGCGATCAGCACGGCACCGAACAACGGGCCCCACATCGAGCCGATCCCGCCGACCAGCACCATCAGGACGACCTGCAGCTCGGTCGTGCCGCTGAAGGCGCTGGTCGGATCGAGATAGCCGACGTTCCACACGTACATCACGCCGCACAGCGCGGCCAACGCGGCGCTGATCGCGAACGCCGTCACCTTGATGCGGCCCGTCGGCACGCCGGCGGCGCGCGCCGCCGGTTCGTCGTCTCGAATCGCCATGAAGCGCAGGCCGAGTTTCGAGTTGATCAGCAGATGGGTGAAGACGATCGCGCCCAGCGCCAAGACGATCATCACCGAGGCGGACTCGCGCGGCGTGGCAACCTCCGGGATCGACGTTCCCATCGCGCCGCCGCTCACGCTGCTGGCGACGATGTCGCCGATTCGGCCGAGGCCGAACATCCCCAGCGTGAAGAACACCCCTTGGAGCCGCAGCATCACCGATCCCAGCGGGATCGCCACGCAGACCGCAGCCAGCGGCGCGACCACCGCGGCGGCGTACCACGGCAACTTCAAGACGAGAATCGCGCCGACGGCCACGTACGCGCCCAGACCGAAGAACGCGATCTGACCGAACGAGAGATAGCCGGTGAGGCCGCTGATCACGTTCCAGCCGTAGGCGAGCACGACGAAAAGGGCGGTCGAGAACACGATCTGCTGCTGATAGCCGTTGCCGCCCAGCGCGACGAGCGCGGACAACGAGGCGCACACCGCGAGCGCGATCCACTCGACCCGCAGTCTCATACGCGCGCCGACCTGCCGAGCAGTCCCTGCGGACGAAAGACGAGGATCAGGATGAACAAGATGTAGACGACCGCCGCGGCGGCGTTCGAGCCGAACACGAACGACGTCGTGACTTCGGCCACGCCGAGGATCACGGCGGCGAGGAACGCGCCGACGTAGTTACCCAAGCCGCCCAGCGCGATGACGGTGAACGCCTGCACGGTGAGCGGCCCGCCGCTCGAGTTCTGGAAGGGGATCAGCGTGATCGTCAACGAGCCGGCGGCGCCGGCCATCGCGCAGCCCAAGCCGAAGGTGAGCACGCGAATGCGCCGGATGCTCAGGCCGCACGCGGCCGCGCCTACCGCGCTCTGCGAGGTCGCGCGCACGGCTTTCCCGCTCATCGTCCGGGTGAGCCAGATGTGCACGGCGATCGCGAACGCGAAGGCGACCGCCGAGCAGACCAGGAGATTTTCGGGCAGCCGGATTCCAAACGCGTCGACCGACCCCTCGAGGAACGGAACCGACTGCACTTGCGCGCCCCAGAGCAGCAGCCCGACGTTCGAGACGACGTACGACATCCCGAACGTCGCGAGCAGGGTGCGCAGCTCGCCGGCCGGCCCGGCCGTGACGAGCCGCTCCAAGATGCCGCGCTGGATCAGCGCGCCGACCGCGAACATGACCAGCGCGGCGGCGGGCAATGCCGCCAGCGGGTTGACGTGCAGCTCGAACAGGGTGAGCGTCAACAACCCGCCGACGACGATGAAGTCACCGTGCGCCAAATTCACGATCTTCATCACGCCGTAGATGAGGTTGAGCCCCGACGCCATCAAGAGATAGACGCCGCCCCACAGGACACCCGTCAACGCCAGCGTCAGAATCGTGACCAGCACCGCTGTGACGCTACTGCCAGCCAGGATGCGGGAAGACCGGTGTGCCCGTCGCGCTTTGCGGCGGCCAGACGAGCAGCTGCTTCTCCTTCTGCCATTGGATGACGTACGACGAGAAACCGGTCTGCAATCCGGTCGGACTCAACTTGAACGGGCCCAGCACCGTGTCGATCGTTCGGCCGTGGAGCCAGGTGCGAATCTTCTCTTGGTCCAGGCTGCCGACCGCGGCCGCCGCGGTCGTCATCAGCTTCAGCGCGGCGTACGAGAGCGCGGCGTGATAGTCGGGATCGCGATTGAACTTTGCCCGAAACGCCTTGACGAACTCCGCGTTGCCCTTCGTGCTCAAGCTCGGAAACCAGAGCGTGTTTCCGAAGATGTTCTCGGCGGCCGGTCCGAGCGCTCGCGAGAACTCCGGCTCGACCGGGCCAACGCTGAAGGCGTACATCTTCGCGTGAAGATTCTGGGACTTCGCGGCGCGGACGATCCCCTCGGCGTCCGCCAGGAATGTCCCGCCGATCAGCAAGTCGGGATTCGTCGCCGCGACTTTGAGCAGCAGCGGGCCGAAGTCGGTCGTGGCCGGCGGATATGCCTCCTCGAACACGATCTTCATCCCGTGCTTTTGCGCCTCGTCCTTGATCCCGCTCGCGAGCGCCGTCGGAAACGGTGAGTTCTGGTACAGCAGCGCGACGGTCTTGACGCCGCGGCGCGCCGCAAAGTCGATCATCGGCGCCATGTATTGGGGCGTTTGGGCGATCGCCTGGAACACGAACGGGTGGCTTCCGTCGAAGGCGGTCGGGTTGGCGTCCATCGACGGCATCACGAGCTTCGCGCGATCGACGATCGGCGTCACCGCCGAGTTGATCTGCGAGCTGTAGGGTCCCATCACGAGGTCGACCTTGTCGTCGGTGATCAGCTTCTGATACAGGGCGACCGCCGTCGACGGCGTGCTCTGGTCATCGTAATGCACCAGCTCGATCTTCTTCCCGAACAGGCCGCCGTGAGCGTTGACCTCGTCGGCGGCGAGCTCGTAGCCCTGGCGATCGAAGATCGACGGCGCGGCGAGCGCACCGGTTTCGCTGACCGAGAACCCGATCTTGATCGTGTCGGCAGCCCGCACCGGCGTTGTCTGCGCCAGCGTGAGGGCGAGCAGCGCGATCAGCGCGGTGTTTCGGCGAAAGCCCGTGATCATGAAGAACCTCCCGTTCGCTCGGACGCGTTCTTGACGAGCGCGACGAGCCGGTAGACGAAGTGGACGAACTTGCTGTAAGGGGCGGTGACGAAGAGGCCGGCGACGGCCCCGAGGTGGACGGCCAGCAGCGATCCCATCGCCGCGGTGGAACGAAATGCGAGCAGCGCGAGGCCGGTGAGCGCGACGACTTCGAGCAAGCCCAAGAACGCATTGTCGAGCGCGATCATGCGCGGCTCCGCCGGCCGCGCATCGCTGCGGCGCTTCACCAGCGTCAGCCCCGCCGCGCCGATCGCGAGCGCGATCCCGCCGCCCGTGCCGAGCACGACGGGGACGCTCAACAACGGATACGGCGGAAGCTGGTGCACGAAGTCTTGCAGCACCGCGGCGCTGCACGTCGCCGCGAAGTCGGCCAGCACACCCCAGAACACGAGGCCATGATAGAAGCGGCGCCGGCCCGAGCCGCGGCCCTCGTCGTAGCACCCGGCGCCGCCGCCTTTGAGGTACACCAGCGTGACGGCTTCGCCGAGCGCCGTCCAGAGCGCCGGCGCGGTGACGAAGCGGACGCCGCCCCCGATGTCGCGCGCGTAGTGCCGGACCCCGAGCACGACGCAGGCGGCTCCGAATACCGTCACGGCCAGTGCCGGAACGACCATCGCGAGATACGGAAGAACGCGGTAGAACGCGCCGGCGCCCAGTTGCGGCGTCCACAGCGCGGCGACGCCGGCCCAGAGCGCGATCGCGAGCGCGACCACGACGATCCCGGCAGCGACTGCCGCGAGCGCGGCGTTGCGCGGTGTCGCCAGCAGCCGCCGCAAGACGGCCGGCTTCGCGTAGCGCGCGTACGTTTCCACCCGCGCCGCGCTCATCGCCGCTGGGATGTTGACCGCAAAGGCGTGCGGCGGGGTGAACATGCACGCGTCGAAGCACATGCGGCAGTCGTGACAGAGGTTCGCCAGGTAGGCGACGTCGTTGCTGCCGATCGCGGTGCGCAGCTGCGCGGCGCCGAACATCGCGCAGAATCCTTCGCAGTAGCGGCACGCGTTACAGACCGAGAGCTGCCGGTCGAGCTCGGCGGTAAGGTCAAGCTCGAGCATACTGTGCCGCTCCGACTCCGGCGATGCGCCCGAAGACCGTGCCGATGGTCAAACCGAACCCGGCGAGATAGCCACGCGAGAGAATGTTGCCGGCCATGCACTCGCCCGCCGCGAACAGGTTCTCGAACCGGTCGCCGCTCTGGGCGAGCACGTGCGCTTGCGCGTCGACCTCGACGCCGAGGTAGGTGAACGTGACCCCCGGACGCAGCGGATAACCGTAGAACGGTGCCGTGTCGATGCGCTGCGCCCAGTTCGACTTCGGCGGGATCAAACCGGCCGTGCCGCAGCCGTCGAGCGCGCCCAACCGCACGTCGCAATCGGGGCGGACGGCTGCATTGAACTCGGCGACCGTGGCGACCAGCGCCGGCGGATCCAGCCCCAGCAGCACCGCGAGCTCGGCCACCGAACCGGCACGCTCGGGGCGGAACGCCGACGGGATGAACCGGCCGGCCGTCTTCGCATCGAAGATCGCATAGGCGAGCTGTCTATCTTGCTCGGCGATGAGCTTCCCCCAGATCGCATACCGCTTGGGCCAGAGATCCTCGCCCTCGTCGTAGAAGCGCCGGGCGGCGGCGTTGACGGCGATCCCGAACGGGATCGCGTCGATTCGCGTGACGATACCGCCGTCGAAGCGCGGAGCGCGCGCGTCGACCGCGACGCAATGCAGTCCGCGCGGATCACCGGCGGGCTTCGCTCCCGCGTCGTACATCGCTTTGAGCGCCAGCCCGGTATTGTACGGCGTGCCGCGGATCATGAAACCCGACGCCGTGTCACCCCAGTATTCTCGCAGCCAGTCGACGTCCGCTTCGAAGCCTCCGGCGGCGACCACGACGGCGCCGCACGCCAGGCGCTGCTCGCCGGCGCCCGTTTCGAACACGACGCGCGTGACGCAGCGCCCGTCGAGCTCGAGGGACCGCACCGTCGCGTCGTACTCGACCTGCACGCCCAAGCGCAACGCGCTGTCGTAGTAGGTGTTGACGAGTTGCTTCCCGCCGCCCAAGAAGAATCCGTTCGTGCGCGACAGGTGCAGCGTCCCCGTCAGCGGCTTCTGCCAACGCACGCCCTGCTCGGCCATCCAGTCCGCCAAGCCGGTCGATTCGCGGATCGTCAAGCGTGCCAAAGGCTCGTTCGTCTCGCCGCCGGTCACCCGCAGCAGGTCGGCGAACAGCTCGTCCTCGGGATAGGCGCCGGTCGCCGCGGCATTGGGTGCGGCGTGCGCGATGCGGATGTCGCGCGTGTGGCGCGTGTTGCCGCCGCGCATGTACTGCGGCGCCCGTTCGAGCAGCACCACGCTCGCGCCGGCTCGGCGCGCGGTGATGGCGGCGCACAACGCCGCGTTACCGCCGCCGCAGATGACGACGTCGACCTCGCGCGGTCGCGCTCGCCCCGGTGGTCGGGAGGTCAGGAGCACCGGTGCATCCAGCGGGCCGCCCATAAGAAAAGAATGCGTGTGGACCGGATTGTAGAACAATGATGTCTAACACGTCAAGGTGAGCTCGCATCGCGAGGACGGCCGAAGACGGCGGGGAAGGACAGACGCTGCACGTGGTGGCGCGATCGACGATCCGGGAGTGGTTCTGCGCATGCCGATGAGCGCGAAAGGCGCGACGCCGGTGCGGCGCCGCTCGCCACGCCCGAAGCGACCGGCTACGCGGAACGGCGTCGCCGCGCCGGCTGGTCCGACGACCTCACGCGCCGATCTGGACTCGACGAACCAGTTGCGCGACGCGATCACGTCCGGGCGGTTTCAACCCAACGAACGTCTGATCGAGAAAGACCTCGTCGAACTGTTGGGGACGAGCCGCGGCAGCGTGCGCGTGGTGTTGGCTCGCCTCGAACAGGAAGGTCTGGTGATCCGCGAACCCAATCGTGGCGCTCGGGTACGGCTCGTCTCCGAAAGCGATGCTATCGAGATCGTCGAGGCCCGCTGCGCTCTCGAGAGCGTCGCGGCGCGGCACGCGGCGCTCAACGCGAACGCGGCGGATATCGCCGCGCTGCGCGCCATCATGACGCAGCTTCGCCGGTTGCGCAAGGAAGACGACTTGCTGGCCTACGCCGACAAGAACCGCGAGCTGCACGGCGTCATCGTGCGCATGTCGCAACACCGCACCGCGGCGACCTTGCTCGCGATGCTCAAGTCGCAGAGCGTCTCCTTCCAGTACCGCTCGATCCTGCAGCCCGGCCGAGCCGATCGCTCGATCATGGAGCACGAAGAGCTGGTCGACGCGATCGCCGCGAAAGACCCGGCCGCCGCCGAAGCGGCGATGAGCTCGCACCTCGGTGCGGCGGTCGTCGCACTGCGCCGCTCGATCGCCAGCGGCCGCGACGCACGCCGCAGTTGAACACGTCACCGCACGGATTGGGAGGAACGGCATGAACCGGATGGTCGAAACCACGGTCGGCGACCGTGCACGCGCGTTGCTCGAACGGATCTGCACGCTCGATGCGCAGCTGCACTGCTACGTCGCGGTCGACGAAGAGGCGGTGTTGCGCGAGGCGGATCGGCTGGACGCCATCCCGGCCGGCGAGCGCGGAGCGCTGCACGGTCTGACCCTCGGGGTGAAGGACCTCATCGACGTCGCCGGGCTGCCGACGCGCGCCGGCTCGTCGTTCTTCCGGCGCGATCCGCAGCATGACGCGCCGGTGGTCGCAGCGTTGCGCCGCGCCGGCGTGCTGGTGATCGGGAAGACCAACACGCACGAGTTCGCCTGGGGGATCACGACCGACAATCCCCATTTCGGCCGCACGGCCAACCCGTGGGATCCGGCTCGCATCGTCGGTGGATCGAGCGGTGGATCGGGAGCGGCCGTCGCGGCCGGCCTCGCCGACATTGCGCTGGGAACCGATACGCTGGGCTCGATCCGCATCCCGGCTGCGCTCAACGGGATCTCCGGGCTGCGCCCGGCGACGGGCGCGTTGCCGATCGACGACATCTTCCCGTTGGCGATCGGACTCGACACGGTCGGACCGTTCGCGCGCGACCTCGAAACGGTTCGCCGCGCGTACGACGTTCTGGCCGGAACGACCGTGGCCGCCGGGACGGTGCGACGCGCGTGCCGGCTGCGCGGCGGCAAGTGGGATCGCGTCGAACCCGCGGTCAACGCCGCGCTCGACGCAGCCGTGAGCGCGCTTCGCGCCGCCGGCGTCGTCGTCGACGACGTCACGTGGTGGGACGACGCGCTGGTCGGTGCCGTCGCCGCGATCCAACAACGTGCCGCGGCGCGCACGCACGCCCCCTTCTTTCCCGAGCATCGCGCCGAGTACGGCGAGGATGTGCGAGCGCGCGTCACCTACGCGTTGACCGTCACCCAAGAAGCGGAAACCGCTGCGCGGACGATGCTGGCAAAATCTCGAACGGGCTGGGAGACGGCGACGCAGGGGTACGACGTCGCGCTCGCGCCGAGCGTCGGACGTGAGGCGCCGCTCGCACCCGCCGCTCCGTCGTTTCGCGACGAGACGATCCCGCTCGTCACGCCGGCGAGCGGTTTCGGTCTTCCCGTTGCGGCGGTGCCGATCGGGTTCGGTCCGGCGGGGATGCCGCTGGGCATGCAACTCATCGCCGCCGGCGGCGACGCGTCAGCCGCCTTCGACCTCGGTTGCGTCTACCAGCAGCTCACCGATTGGCATCGGCGCACACCGCCGATTTAGCACCCTGCTAGACCGCAATCGTCTCCGAAAGGTGATCGGCGACCAGCGCGATCCGTCGTGCGACCAGGAGTTGGGTGAGCGCCAAGGCGCGCGAAACCGCGACGCCGTCGGGGCTTGAATGTGCCCCGAGGCGATCGGGGCGCGCCGACGCGTGGCGCTGTCCGATGCTGTTCCAGATCGCGTCCGCGATCGTGCGCGCGGTTGCCGCGTCGATGTTCGCATCGACCTCGATGATCGAACGCGGATAGGGCCCCGGGCCGTCGTCGACCAGGCGAATGCGGGTCGACTCGCTCGCGAAGTCGCGATAGTCGAGCGGCGCGAGCCGGCCGTTCTTGTCGAAGGTGACCGTATGGCGTCCGAAGGACGCGCGGATATCGGCGTAGGCGGCTTGCGGCACGATGAAGGTTTCGTAGTCGCCTCGGCGACGCTCCAGCTCCGCCCGCACTTGCTCCTCGCGATAGCCACGCTCGGTGATGTCGCGATGGATCGTCCAGGCCAGCTTTAGCTCGGGATCGGGCTCGAGCCACACGGAGACGTCGAACAACGCGCGCAGCACGCTGGTGTACAGCGGAAACAACCCTTGCACGAGCACGATCTCGCGCGGCTCGATCGTCTCGAGCGACGCGATTGCGCCGAGGCGATGATCGTAGACGGGTTTGGTGATCGTCGCACCGTGCGCGAGCCGGCTGAGATCCTCGTCCATCGCGGCGAAGTCGTGAGCGCGCGGATCGAGCGCGGTGATCCCGACCGCATGGCGCTGCGCACGATTGAGGCCAAAGTACCCGTCGAGGCGGACCTCGGTGCAGCGTTCCTCGCCGAAGATCTCGCGCAGTCCCGCGCAGAGCGTCGCTTTTCCAGTACCGGAATCCCCGCCGACGGCGACCATGATAGGACGTATCATTGCGCCACGATAGCGGGCCGAGAGGCGGCGCGTCCACGCTGCCTGCACGAAAGGCCGAAAACCGGCCCTGAGCGGTGCCAAACCGTTCCCCGCTGCCGGGGAAACGAGCCTGCCCCTCCCGAATCGGCGTAGGCTTTGCCAGAGAACATCGAACGAACGCGAGTCGGGATCGTCGGCGCGGGGCCCGCCGGCTTGGTCTTGGCGTTGCTCCTGCGCCGGGCCGGGATCGCGTCGGTGATCCTGGAGGCGCGCAGCCGTGCTTACTGCGAGCAACGGATTCGCGCGGGCGTGCTCGAGCACGGGACCGTCGATCTGCTCGACGCGCTCGGTGTCGGTGACCGCATGCGGCGCGAAGGCCTGGTCCATCACGGCGTCTACCTGCGCTTCGGCGGGCGCAGCCACCGCATCGACTTTCCGGACCTGACCGGGAAGAACATCATGGTCTACGGGCAGCACGAGGTCGTCAAGGACCTCATCGCCGAGCACGTTCGGGCCGGCGAGTCGCCGCGCTTCGAGGTGAGTGATGTGCGTGTCGAAGGGATCGAGAGTGACCGGCCGTCGATCCACTACCGCGATGCCAGCGGCGCGGATCGAGTGCTCGCGTGCGACTTCATCGCAGGCTGCGACGGCTTTCACGGTGTAACGCGCGGCGCGATACCGCCGGAGCTGCTCGCGGTCTATGAACGTGTCTATCCGTTCGCGTGGCTCGGCATCCTATCGGATTCGCCGCCGGTCTGCGAGGAGCTGATCTACTCCAACCACGACCGCGGCTTCGCGCTCTTCAGCCAGCGTTCGCCGACCGTGCAGCGCATGTACCTGCAGTGCGCGCCCGACGAGGACCTCGGCGGCTGGCCCGACGAGCGCATCTGGGACGAGCTGCAACGGCGGCTCGAAGGTGAAGCAGCGCCACAGTTGGTCATCGGGCCGATCACGCAAAAGGGCGTGACGCCGATGCGCAGCTTCGTCGTCGAGCCGATGCAATACGGACGCCTGTTCCTCGCCGGCGACGCCGCGCACATCGTTCCGCCGACCGGCGCGAAGGGCATGAATCTGGCCATCGCGGACGTCGCCGTGTTGTCTGGGGCGCTCGCCGCGTGGTACGCCGGTCGCGGCTCCGCCGAATTGGACGCCTATTCCACGAGGTGCCTCGGCCGAGTCTGGAAAGCCGAGCGGTTCTCATGGTGGATGACGTCCATGCTGCACCGCAACGATCGCGACGACGCCTTCGGCCGCCGCCTCCAACTCGCCGAGCTCGAGTACGTCGTCAACTCGCGCGCCGCCTCACAGAGTCTCGCCGAAAACTACGTCGGCCTCCCGTTCCCGAACATCTACTTCCGGTAGAAGACGTCGCCCCCGTTCTGATACACATAGAGTTCTTCGGCGGGCGGCGATGTCGCCCAATGACCGATCGGCGGCGGCGCTTGCGCCTGCGCCTGCGCCTGAGATATGCCAAACCACGAGAACAGCGCGATGCGCACGGCGACGATGGAAAATCGCGGCGCTCGCCCTCTCCGTATCGCAAACATTTGCCCGGCGGCATACCGAACCGGCGAACAGATACCTTCGTGGCCGGCCCAGAGGCGGGGCCGTCGTGAGGTTGGCCATACGAAGGTGAGTAGCGATCGCGCTTATCGCCTCGACTCTGGTACGTTTCGCGTGTAGGTCGACGCTCGCGTGCCCTTTATTCTGATCACCGCGACGCCAAACTGATCATCGCTTCGGAAAGCGGTAGACACACCGCGCGAACACCGGCAGGTCTGCGGAACGGCAACTTCCCAAAGCTCGGATGCGCGATGGGCCAGGTCGTCGAAACGAGCGTCCGCGGGCGACGCAGTGCAGTAAGGGAGTTCGATGGCGGAAAACGCGGGCGGGGACGCATCACGGGAACCATGGCTCGATGGCGTGGAGGGCGAGCCGCGCAAGGACCTAATCCGAAGCCGTAAACGATATGTGCAGGTCGTAGCGGGGCCGGGCTCCGGCAAGACCTTCGGTCTGAAGCGTCGCGTTCAGCATCTAGTGAAGGGCGATGCCGTCGACCCGAAGCGCATATTCGTCGGAACGTTCACGCGCGCGATACGCGCCGAACTGGCGGCCGCTCTCGCGCCGCCGGTGAGCCAGGGCGACGAACCGTAGCCGAAAGTGGAGACGCTCCACGCGCAGGCTACGGAAATGCTGCGCGACAACCCGATGGCCGCGCCAGGCCGGAAATTCCGGTTTCTTATGACGCACGAGGAGTCGGCGATGTTGTACGACATCGCCCCGGCGGTCCCCGAGCTTCCGAAGGTCGTCGAAAGACGCGCAGAACTCCGAAAGGTCCAGACGCCTCGCCTCAAGCGAGGCGCTAGGGCCGGGGATTCGTGCTTCGGTAGCGAACGTCTGCGCTATGGACGGGCTCTCCTACCGGGTCATTTTGGAACCTGACGAAGATGACGGCGGCTTCAACGTTATCATTCCGGCGTTCCCTACCGCGCACACGCAAGGCGAAGATGTCGATGATGCGCTGAACAATGCGCGTGAGGTGATCGAGCTGGAACTCGGATACCTCGCCGACAAGGGCCTTCCGATTCCGCCGAGCGACACGGAAAACGTCCGTCTTGAGCGCGTCACGGTCGTTCCGCCCGCAGCTTAGTACGAACCCCGAGGAGAATGAGCCAGAAACTTCCCGTCTTGAATGGGGCCGATCTCGTACGTGCTTTTCAACGTGCGGGCTGGGTGAAGCATTCACAGGTCGGCTCACACGTCAAGATGACGCGAGGCTCTACGCACGTATCGGTGCCGTTGCACCGCCCTGTAAAACGGGGCACGCTTGCGAGCATTCTGCGAACGGTCGAGATGACCGCCGACGAACTCCGGCAACTACTATAGAGTCGCCTGGTCTCGTGGCGATTGCATGGCTTAGCCGGTGACGCGGAGGCCGGCGGCGATGCCGTTGATCGAGAGGCGGATCGTGTCGCGGAGCACCGGGTCCGGGTGTTCGCGGTAGGCGCGCAGCAGGCGCACTTGCAGGAGCGAGATCGGATCGACGTACGGATTGCGCAAGGCGATGCTGCGCGCGAGCGTCGCGTCGTCGGCGAGCAGCCGGTCGTGCTCGAGGATCTGGAGGATCGCGCCGACCGATGCCTCGTACTCGCGGCGAATCACGTCGACGTAGCGGCCGGTGTCGGCTGCGTCGCCGGCGAGACCGTCGACGTAGCGCTGGAAGATTGCCAGATCGGCGACGGCCAGCGCGCGCTCGATGCTGCGCAGCAGCGTGGCGAAGAACGGAAAACCGGCGGCCATTTCGCGCAGTGTCTCGAGTGCAGCAGGCTCCGAGCGAACGGCCGAGCCGAAGCCGAACCAGCCGGGCAACATGGCGCGCGTCTGGGTCCAGGCGAAGGCCCACGGTATCGCGCGAAGATCGTCGATCGAGCGGCGCGCGCCGCGACGGCCCGGGCGCGAGCTGATCTGCATGTCGCCGATCTCGTCGACCGGCGTGCACACCGCGAAGAACCGCAAGAACTCCGCGTCCGAGACGAGCACACGGTACGCCGACTGCGCCGTCGCCGCGAGCCGGTCGAGCACGACGGTCCAGCGCTCGGGGACGTCGATCTGCGGGGCCGCCGTCGCCGCGACCGCCGACGTGAGCGCCAGCTCGAGGTTGCGCCGCGCGAGCGACGTCAGGCCGTAGCGCGCGCCGATCACCTCGCCCTGCTCGGTGACTTTGAAGCGCCCGCTGCGGCCGCGCGCCGGCTGTGCATCGACCGCCTCACGTGCGTCGGCGGCCCCACGACCGACCGATCCGCCGCGTCCGTGGAAGTAGCGCAATCGGACGCCGAACCGTTCCGCGACATCGCTGAGCGCGAGTTGCGCGCGGTGAACTCCCCACATGCTCGCGACGACGCCCATCACCTTGGTCGTATCGGAGTAGCCGAGCATCACCTCCCATACGTCGCCGCACGCAGCGACGTGCGCGCGGAACGGTTCGCTCGACAGCAACGCCGTTGCGATCGACGCGGCGTTCGCCAAGGCAGTCAGGCTTTCGAGCAGCGGAACGATCTGAACCGGGCCGGCGTCGAGCGCGCCCGCTGCGCGCGCGAGGACGTGCAGCGCGAGCACGTCGAGCGAAGATTCCGTGCCGGCGAGGATGAGCGTTTGCAGCGCCTCTGCGCCCCGGCGCCGGCGCAGTTCCGCAGCGGCGGCCAACGAAGCGACGATGTCGAACGTCTCCGGAGACAACGTGACTTGCCACGGGATCAGCGGACGGGCCGAGATCAGTTCGCGAGCGAGCCACGCCTCGCGTTCATCGTCGTCGCGTGCAGAGAGCGCAGGGAGCTCCGGCTCGATCGTTGCGGCGATCTCGTCGAGCGCCGACCAGACGCGGTCGCGGTGCTGCCGCCATTCCAGCTCGCACAACCGAAAACCGAAGATGTCGACGGCGCGCAGCAACCGGTGCAGCGGCCGGTCGACGTCATCACCACTTTGCTTGCGCACGCTGCGTTCGATCACGGCGAGATCCCCGCGAAACTCGCCGGCGTCGGCGTATCCCCCGTCTTGGTCGGCTAGGGTGAGGCGCAGCCGCCGGTGGATGAACGCGAGCTTGCGCCGGTACGGCTCGGCTTCTTGGCGGGGGCCGCCCGTGTAGCGAACGTCGGGCAATGCGACGGAATCTCGCTCGACCGACTCGACCAGCTCGTCCGACACCCCGCCGCGCACGGCATCCTGCGAGAAACGGACCTGTAGCTCATCGACGGCCTGCTGATAGCGCTCGAGCACGAAGCGGCGCGCCTGCTCGTGCGCCGCGAGCACCGCGTCGGGCGCGACGTTGGGGTTGCCGTCCCGGTCCCCGCCGATCCAGCTCCCGAAATGCAAGACCGTCGGAACCGGCTCGCCGAAGCGGCGCTCGAGCCGCTCGAAGAGCAGACATGCCTCGTCGAACAACGACTCGCGAAAGCGCGCAACCAGGTTGCGAACCTCGTCGTGGACGGTGGGTGCGCTGCGATAGAGCTCGTTGCTCTGCCACAAGAGCAGGATCTGCGCGCGTAGCTCCGCTTCACGCGCCTCGCGCTCCTCGGCGGTCAGCATGCGCTCGTCGAGATCGCGCAGGATGCCGGCGACGGCCGCCAGCTTCTCGCTCGTCGTGCGGCGCAGAACCTCGGTCGGATGCGCCGTGAACACCAGCGTGATCTCGACCTCGTTCAATGCGGCGGCCGCGCAGGCCGGCAACGTTTCGAGCGCTCCGCGCAAGGGCGGCTCACCGCGCAAGGTACGTTCGCGGCGGCGACGCTCGCGATGGAGCTGCTCAGCCAGATTGACCATCTGGAAGTACAGCCCAAATGCGCGGATGACGTCGACCGCGTCGTCGATCGTCAAACCGTCGAGGACAGCATCGATCTCCGCATCCAGTTCCGCGCGCGCCGATGCCCGGCGCTCGCGCGCCAGGGCTCGCAGTCGCTCGACCGAGGCGAAGGTCGTCGGTCGTGCATGCGAACGGAGTGCGTCTCCGACGAGCCGCCCGAGCAACGCGACGTGGGCGCGGAGGGGCGCGGCGGTATCGCGCTCGGGCTCGGCTGAGCTCATCGCACGTCTACAGCGCCGAAATCCACTGCTGACCGAGGCCTTCGCGCAACGCCGCTTCGTCGAATCCGTGAGCCATCAGCGCTGCGAGGCCGCGCCGGCCTTCGAGTGATGCCGGCGCGCTCGTGAAGCCTGCTCGCGCGAGCGCCGCACCTTCGACCGCATCGAACGCCGCCTTCCCGTAGGTGAGCTCGCCGGCCGCCGTCCCTTGCGCGACGCCGAGCCCGGCGGCTTGCGTCGCGGCGAGTCCCAGCGCATGACGAATCTGGTTCGCGTCAAGCCGCGCGATGCGCGCAGCGGCGATCGCCGCGCCGATGCGATCGGCGATCGCCTCCGCATCCCACGGTTCGTCCAACGCGACGGCGACGCGCACCCGCGCCGCAACCTCGCGGCCGATCGCGATCGCCTCGACGATCGCCGTATCGCCGTCGCTCGCCGCCTCGCCCGCGGCGAGCGTTGCCGCGATCGTCGCCGCATCGGATCGCGTCGCCGGCGTTCCCGCCAGCACGGTGGCAGCGACGAACGCGCGTCGCAGCCCGCCGCCGTTCGAGGCGAGGGCGCGCGTCGCGCGTTCGGACGTCGCCGTCGGCGCCTCGAGCACCATGCGCGCGGCGGACAAACGCGCGGCCGCCGTCCGCAGCGCTTCGTCGAACGCACTTCCGCTCTGCGTCGCAGCAGCGAACGCCGCCAAGAACTCCGATGCGCCGCGGGACGACGCGTCGCTAGGCACGCGCGACCGCTCCGGGAACGGTAGCGCCCAGCAACGCATCGCACGCGCCGGCTCCGTCGATCGCGAACACCGTACCGGCAAGACTTGCAGCCGCGCCGTCACCGAGAACCGGATCGACCAACGACCGCACTTTGGTGAGCAGCTCGTCGTCGGTCAACGGACGCGCTGCGCTCCCGCGAGCGTGCTCGACCGGCTCTTCCACGATCGTACCGTCGCGCAAACGCGCCTCCAAACGCGCCGCGTCGCGCGCGATGCCGACGCCCGGGACGAGCACCGTCTTCGCCCGCAGCGCGCGCACGTCGTCGCGCCGAACGCGCTCCGTTTCGTATTGCGGCAATCCGACGACGCCGTCACACAGCGCCGCGGCGACCCCGTGGATCGCACTGAAGCGCGCCTCGAGCCCGTCGGTCGGGTCTGGGTTGCCCATCAGCTCGGGGACGAGCGGATGACAGTGCGCGCGCAGCTCGAGGACGTCGGCGACGCGCACTCGTGCTCCGAGCTGCAGTGCCGCATCGATCGACGGATGCGCTACAATCCCGCACGGATACGGCTTGTACGTGTTCTCCGAGAGTTCCCAGCGCGTGTCCGAGTCGCCCGCCATCTGCCGCGGATCGAAGCGCGTCGACAACGCGGCGGCGAACCCGCGCGAATCCTCGACGACGTCGAGCGGCGCGGCGGCACCCTGGGCGGCGAGCCGCGCCGCGAGGATCCCGTTGGCCGCCGCCTTACCGGGGTGAAAGGCTTTCGTCATCGTGCCGAACGCGTCGCGTTGGCCGAGCGTCATTGTCGTCGACAGTCGCACTGCCCGGGCGAGCGCCGCATCGTCGAAGCCGAACAGCAGCGCCGCCGTAACCGCCGCCCCGATAACGCCGCAGGTGCCGGTGATGTGCCAGCCGCGGTCGTAGTGCTCGGGCGAGATCGCGACGCCGATCCGCAGCTGCGCTTCGCAGCCGACCGCGAAGGCGCGCAACGCCGCGGCGCCGCTCGGCGCGGTTTCGGGCGCCAATGCGACGAGCACCGCCATGCAGGCGGCGCCGGGATGGATCACCGTCGCCAGATGCGTGTCGTCGAAATCGTCGACGTGCGCCGCGAACCCGGCGGCCAGCGCCGCGAAGTGCGCGTCGGCGCGATCGACGCGACCGGGGATCGCCACGCCGGCCGGACCGCCCAACTCGCGCGCCGCCGCGACGATCGCATCGACGCCGGGATGACGCGCTGCACCGATCGCCAGCGCCAGCACGTTGACCAGCGCGCGCTTCGCCTCGTGCGCTACGGGTGCCGGCAACGGCGCCCGTGCGAGCGTGCCCATGCGCACGGCGAACGCGCCGGCGACGCCGGTCACGCGTCAGGTGCCGAAGTACTGCGCATACTTGGTCTTCATCTCGTCGCTCGTCTTGAGCACGCCGGCCGGATCGTCGTGGAACAATCGAATGCGCGTGATCGGGACGCGGTTCGCCGGTTCCTTCAACCCCACGCGCACCGAGCGCAGGCCGCCGAAGTCGACCAGCATCTGCTGCGTATCCTTGCTGAACATGTACTGATAGAACAGGCGCGCGGCGTTCGGGTGCGGCGCGTCCTTCATGACCGCGGCCGGCGACGTCTCGAACGGCGTGCCTTCGCGCGGGTAGACGAGCGCGAGCGGGCTGCCCTGCGCCTGCAACTGGAAGACGACGTACTCGTTGCCGCCCGCCATGACCGCCTGTTCGCCGCGGCTGAGGACCTTGGGCGGCTCGGTCGACGACTGCACCTGCATCACGCTCTGCGCACCGAGCTTCTGCAGATACCCCCACCCGAACGCCTTCATCAGCTCGTAGTCGGCGGTCATCTCGCTGCCGCTGTACGCCGGGTGGGCCTTGACCAGCTTGGACTTCCATTGCGGCGCGAGCAGGTCGGCCCAGGTCTTGGGCGCGTCGGCCGGCTTCACCAGCGAAGCGTTGTACGCGATCGGCGAGAGCGTCGCACGCCACGTGGCGAACGTGGCGTCGCGGTCGCGAAACTCAGGCGGCCAATAGCGCGCAATGTCTTCGAGCGGGACCGACGCGAGCCAGCCGCTGCTCTTCCACACCAAGAAGTTCGCGGAATCGGACGTGTTCACGACGTCGACCACGTGCAAGTTGCTGCCGTACTCCTGCCCGATCCGTTGGAACACCCGCTCGCTGCCGGTGCGCTCGACCTGCACTTTGATCCCGTACTTGGCTTGGAAGTCCCGGGCGAGGCGCTCGGCGACGCTCACGTCGACCGAGGTATAGAAGACGACCAGCCCTTCGGCTTTTGCCTTGGCCACGTCGACGGTCGCGAACGACGCGGATGAGACGCGCGCCGGCGCGAGCGCGCCGCAGACCAAGGCGACGACGGCGGTGCTTGCGGCGAATCGGGCTAAACGTTCGATCACGTTAACTACCTCCGGCGGGGACAGATTCGATGGGGTGACAGCGTTCGGGCGGAAAGCCAAGCCAGACCGGCTCGCCGGGCTGGACGTCGACGTGCGGCGGCGTCGTGACTCGCACCAACTCACCGTCGGCTTCGACGACATAGTCCCGCGAACTCCCCAGGAACACCCGGCGCACGACGGTCCCGCGCACCGCGCCGGCGGCGCCGGCGCCCGGTGCGGCGACGAGCTCGATGTCCTCGAGCCGGATCGAGAACGGCGTCGCCAGCCCGGCGAGGCGACCCGGCAGCACGTTCGCGCCGCCGACGAAGCGCGCGACGAACGCCGAGCTCGGACGCCGATAGATGTCCTCGGCGGTGCCGGCCTGCTCGATGCGACCGGCGTTGAGCACCACGATCAGGTCGGCGGTCGCCATCGCTTCGCTCTGGTCGTGCGTGACGTAAACCGTCGTGTACCGGAACTCGTCGTGCAGCCGCCGGATCTCGAAGCGCATCTCCTCGCGCAGGTTCGCGTCGAGGTTCGAGAGCGGCTCGTCCAACAGCAACGTCTGCGGTTCGACGACCAGCGCGCGCGCGAGGGCCACGCGTTGCTGCTGCCCGCCGGACAACTCGCTCGGATACCGCTTCATCAGCGGCTCCAACTGCGTCGCCGCGCAGATCGTCGCGACGCGGCGCCGAACTTCATCGGCGGGAAGATTGCGCACCCGCAGGCCGTAACCGACGTTCTGCTCGACGGTCATGTGCGGCCACAGCGCGTAGCTCTGGAAGATCATCGACATCCCGCGGCGCTCGGGCGGGACGACGCTGCCCGGCGCGGAAACTCGTTTCCCACCGACGGCGATCTCGCCCGCGTCGGGCGCGACGAAACCGGCGATGAGGCGCAGCAGCGTCGTCTTTCCGCAGCCCGAAGGACCGAGCAGGCAGACGAACGCGCCGTCGGGGATGGTGAGATCGATCCCGTCGACGACGGTTACGCCGCCGAAGCGTTTGACGAGGCCGTGCAGCTCGAGCGTCGCCATCGCGTCAGGACGCCGCGTGCACGGCGGCGCGCGCGGCGATCGCGTCGCCCATCTGGGTCGTCGTCGCGGTGCCGCCGAGATCCGGTGTGAGCGCGATGCGGCCTTCGATCGTCTCGTCGACCGCCAGCCCGACGGCACGCGCCGCGGCGCGCGCCCGCGGCACGTCCTTCGTGCGGCCGATCCAGTCGAGCAGCATCTGCGCCGAGACGATCATCGCGTAGGGGTTGGCGACGTTGCGACCGGCAATGTCGGGCGCCGAGCCGTGCGTCGCCTGTGCCATCGCATGGCGATGTCCGGCCGACAGCCCCGGCGCCATGCCGAGGCCGCCGACCAGGCCAGCCGCTTCATCGCTGAGAATGTCACCGAACATGTTGGTCGTCACCACGACGTCGTAGGCCTGCGGCCGCATGACCAATCGCATCGCGAACGTGTCGACGATGACTTCCTCGTAGGCGACGTCGGGGAACTCCGCGGCGACGGCGCGGCACTCTTCGGCGAACATCCCGCAGCCCAGCTTGAACACCGTATCCTTGTGGATCGCCGCCAACTGCTTGCGGCGCGTCCGCGCCAGCTCGAATGCGGCGCGCGCGATCTTCGACGAACCGGCGCGCGTGATCACCCGCACCGAGATCGTCACGTCGTGCGTCGGACGGAACTCGCCCGAGCCCGCGACGACGTTGCGGTCGGGTTGAAAACCCTCGTTGTTCTCGCGCACGATCACGAGGTCGACGCCTTGGTGCAGGCTCGGGAGCGAGCGGTACGACCGCGTCGGCCGGATGTTCGCGAACAGGTCGAAGTGTTTGCGCAGGATCGGGTGCGGGTTCACCGCACCCGGCAGCTTGGGATACTCGCGATGGCCGATCGGCCCGAGGATCCAGCCGTCGAGTCGCTCGAGCGCGTCGAGCGTGCCGTCGGGCAACGTCGTGCCGAGTTGGTCGAGCGCGCGGCGGCCGATCGGAATATCGTGCCAGTCGATCGGCAAACCGCCGGCGCGCGCGGCCGCATCGACGACTTTGACCGCTTCGGGAACCACCTCCAGGCCGATGTCGTCGCCGAGCAGGACACCCAGTTGCAGCGCATCGCTCACTCGCGAAACTCCTCGACGGCGGTGACGGCGATCGGAACGCGATTCGCGACGGCCAGCACGGTGAAGGTCACGACCATCAGCAGCAGCCCGAGCACGGCGATGCTGCCGGTGTCACCGGACTCGTTGAGATCGTAGATGACGACTGCGATCGTGCGCGTCGGCGCGGTGAACAGCAAGATCGCGGCCGATATCTCGCGGATCGCGCCGATGAACACGAAGCACCACGTCGCCACGAGCCCGCTGCGCATCAACGGTGAGGTGATCTCGCGCAGCACGCGCAACCGCGTCGCGCCCAGCAAACGTCCCGCTTCCTCGAGCTCCGGATGGATCGACGACGTCACCGAGACGAGCTGTTGATAGGCGGCCGGAAACTCGATCGTCACGAACGCGATCAGCATGATCCACAGCGTCCCGAACAGCAGCAGCGGCGGGCGCGTGTAGGCCAGGAACAATCCGACGCCGAGCACGATGCTCGGAATCGCCAGCGGCGCGGTCGCCAGAAAACCGAGCAGCTGCCAGCCGCGAACCGCTCGCCGCGCGACGAGGTAGCCGACGACCAGCGCCAGCGCGGTACCGATCGTCGCGGCGCCGAGGGCGAGGATCATCGTGTTCCACAGCGCGACCGGCGTCGCGTCGAGCTCGAAGAAGACGAAGTGCAGATGCGACCAGGTGAGGTTCGCCGGCGTCGGGACCGCCGGCGCCACCTTCACGAACGCGGCGTCGAGCAACGCGCCGTACGGTAGGACGATCGCGTTCAACAGCACGAGCGCGCAGAATCCCAGCGCGAGCCATTTCCACTTGCCCAGTGCGACGATCGCGCGGCGCGCGCCCTTACCGCCGACGACGACGTAGCCCTTGCGCCCCAGAATAAGCTGTTGCGCGCGCAGCAGCAACAGCGTGAGCAACAGGATCGGCATCGATGCCGCGGCGGCCAGCGCCGGCTTGGGCGGGAACTGGAACAGGCTCCAGATGCGCGTCGTCATCGTGTGGAAGCCGGCCGGCAGCGTGAGGATCGCAGCCGACCCGAAGACGGTCATCGATTGCAGAAATGCGATCAGCCCACCGGCCAGGATCGCCGGCAGGATCAGCGGCAGCGTGATGCGCCAAAGCGTCTGCGCCGAACGTGCGCCCAGGATCGCCGACGCGTCCTCGAGGTCGGCCGGGACGCGCTCGAGCGCGTTGGCCACGAACGTGAACGCGTACGGAAAGGTGTAGAGAAAGTTCACGAAGGTCAAGCCGGCGACCGTGTAGATGTTGAACGGGTGGACGGCCCGGTCCAGGTGGAACGCGACGCGCGCGAGCTGGTTGAGAAAGCCCGTATTCGGGGCGGCGAGGAGTTCCCAAGCGATCGCGCCCAGGAACGGCGGCGTCACCAGCGAGGCCATCACCAGCACGCGCACGAGCCGGCGCAGCGGCATGTTCGTCCGCGCGACGCACCAGCCCATCGGAACCGCGACGAGCACGCAAAGGATCGCGACCGCGGCCGAGCTCTCCAGCGTGATGATGAACGGCTGCACCAGTGTCGGGTCGGTGAACAGCGTCACGTAGTTCTCGAGCGTCGGCCCGTGCGGACCGCTCAAGCTCGTCGCGACGAGCCAGCCGACCGGCAGCGCGACCATCGCGAGCAGCACCAGCGCAGCCGCGCCGAACAGGGCGCGCGAAAAGTCTCGGGGCGATCCCCGCGTCATCGCGCGACACACCCGTCGCGAACGCGCCACCGTCCGCGCACCATGACGTGCCGCGGGGCGGCCCGATCGCTCGCGAACACGTAGCGGTCGAGCAGCTCGCCGGGCGGCGCGCCCGCGAGCGGCGCGGCGCGCTCGTCGAGCACGATCAAGTCGGCGCGCGCCCCCGGGACGAGCTCTCCGGCGCGGACGCCGCAGGCCTGCGCCCCGCCGCGGGCGGCCCGCGCATAGAGCGTCTCGCCGGCCGATGCTCCCGGGCCGGTTGCCGCGACGACGCGCCGGCGCGCGACGAGCCGCTGGCCGTACTCGAGCCAGCGCAATTCCTCGACCGGCGCAACCGAGATGTTGCTGTCCGATCCGATCCCCAGCGCGCCGCCGGCCGCCAGATACGGTCCCAGCGAAAAGAGCCCGTCGCCCAGGTTCGCCTCCGTCGTCGGGCACAGACCTGCGATCGCACCGCTGCGCGCGAGCGCATCGCGCTCGCCGTCGTCGAGGTGGGTGGCGTGCACGAGGCACCAGCGAGCGTCGACGGCGTGCTCGGCCAGCAGCCACGCGACCGGGCGTGCGCCCAGCGCCGCGCGGACCCCCTCGACCTCGCGCAGCTGTTCGGCCGCGTGCAGATGGACGGGGACGTCACGCGGCGATCCGTCGATCAGCGCGCGCAACTCGTCGGGTGTCACCGCGCGCAGCGAGTGCGCGCACACGCCGACGACGACGTCCGGATCGTGCGCGTACGCCGTGCGGAGCGTCTGCGCGATCTCCAGCACGTCGTCGACACCGGTCGCGAAACGGCGCTGCTGCGCGCGCAAAGGCGAACCGTCCGCGTCGGCGTGCGCGTAGAGCGCCGGCAGCAGGCAGATCGCGATCCCGGCCTCCTTCGCCGCGGCGATGAGCGCGCGCGACATCGCCGCTTTGTCGGCGTACCATGCGCCGCCGGGATCGCGATGGAGATAGTGAAACTCGGCAACCGCCGTGTAGCCGGCGGAGAGCATCGCGCGATAGACATCGCGCGCGAGCACGAACAGCGTCGCCGGATCGAGTTGCGCCGCCAGCGCGTACATCGCCTCGCGCCACGTCCAGAAGTCGTCGCCGCTCGCGCCCCGCCGCTCGGCGCTCCCAGCCATCGCGCGTTGAAACGCGTGCGAGTGCAGGTTCGGCATCCCCGGCACGACCGGGCCGTCGAGGATCTCGGCCTCGCCGGCAGGCGCGCCGGGCCGCACCTCGAGCAGCAGCCCGTCGGGTGCGACCTCGAAGGCAACGTCCGGAGCCCAGCCGCCCGGCAGAAACGCCAATGGCGCAAAGATCCGCACCTTGGGCCGCTTCGCCCGAGCGAAAGCCGTTCCGCCTCGGAATCGGTAGAACTACGGAGGCGCACGGCCGCCGCAAGCGCTAGACTCCGAGCATGGAACCCGAACTCTACGCCGCGCTCGACGCGCGTCTGCTTCGGCTCGAACGCGAATCCGCAAGCTTGCGCGCCGACCTGTCCGCGGCTGCACCGGCTTCGACGACGGCGCCCGCTGCGCCGGCGTCCGGGTTCGCGGCAGCGACGGTCGTCGCCGTAGCCCCAGCCGCCCCGTCGATCTGGGCCGTCCCGCCGAAGCCGGATCGCCCGGCGTTCTCGTTCGAGGTGTTCTTCGCCGGCCGGGGCCTGCAACTGGTCGGCCTCGTTCTCGTCCTGCTGGGCGTTGCGTTCTTCTTGGATCTGGCGTTCACGCGCGGCTGGGTCGGGCCCGCCGAGCGCATCTTGCTCGGCTTGATTTGCGGTGTCGCGCTGGTCGCGGTCGGCGCCCGCCGGCTGCGCGCGAAAGGGACGCCGATCGCCGAGGGCCTCATCGGCCTGGGCGCCGGAATCCTGTACCTCTCGTCGTGGGCGGCCGTCGCCGTCTTTCCGCAGCTCCACGTGCAGCGGTCGGCGACGTTCATCACGATGGTCGCGGTGACCAGCGTGCTGGTCGCGATCGCCGCGACGCGCCGTTCCGAGCGCGTCGCATTGCTCGGTCTCGTCGGCGGTTTCGTCACGCCGGTGCTACTGAGCAACTGGCCACCGGATTATGCGCTCCTCGCTGGCTACGTGTTGATCCTCGGGCTGGCGTTCGCCACTCTCGCCATCGTCGCGCGCTTCCGGGCGGTCGAAGGGACCGTGTTCATCGCGTCCATGCTGTACCTGCCGAACTTCGGGCCTTTGGGCGAGGGATGGTCGGCGGCGGATGCCTACGGCGTGTCGACGGCGATCTGCCTGCTGTTTGCGATCGCGTTCACGGTCGGGACCGTCCGCGACGGCGCCGCGCGTTCGTGGCGGCTTGCCCTGCTCACGCTCGACGCATTCGCCTACGTCGCGATGTTGGTATGGATCTTCGCGGATCATCAGACGACGCTGGGCGTCGCGCTGCTCGTCCTTTCCGCCGTGTCGCTGGTCGCGGCGCGCTACGTGCGGGCGCCCGCGGCACTGGCGCGGACGTACAGCTACCTCGGCTTGTCCGCGGCGACCCTCGCGCTGCCGGCGCTGCTCCAGCGCAGCGCCCTGGTCGACGCATTCGCTCTCGAAGGCGCCATCCTTGCGGTGCTGGGCGCGCGGCGCAACGACGTGCTCGTCGCGGTCGCCGGCAACGTGCTGCTCGGAGGCGTGGGGCTCTGGCTGCTCGTCCTCGCGACGATCGAAGAACCGGCCAACTCAGCGTTCACGTCGCTCGCGCTTTCGTTCGCGGTTACGGTAGCGGCGCTCGCTTTCGCTCGCGCGCAGCTCAAGGAGCTGCCGGGCAACGGCGCGACGATCGCCGGTTGGAGTGCGGTCGTCAACGTCGCGGCGAACGTCGTCGCACTGGCGGGGATCTCACGGATCCTGCTCGACGCGTTCGGCGGGCCGGCGTGGAACGTCGCCGTGCCGAGCTCCGTGCAAGTCGCCATCTCGCTCGCCTGGACGGTCTACGCCACGGCGCTGTTCGGCCTCGGCTTGTCGCGCCGCAGTGCGCTCTTGCAGCGGCAAGGACTCGTGCTGCTCGCGATCACGATCCTCAAAGTGTTCACGACCGATCTGAGCAACGTCGACGTCGCGTGGCGCATCGTCTCGTTCGTCGTCCTGGGCATCGTGTGCATGGGGATCTCCGCTTGGTATATGCGGGTGCGGGCTCGCAGCTCCCGCGAGCCCGCCGCATGACGACGATCGATGCGGGACCGGCGTGGAGCGCCTGGACGCAGATCACGCCTGTTCTCACAGCGCGCGCCGCGAACGCTCCCTACGTTCGAGCCCAAATCCCGCTCTCGGTCGCAGCCGGAGAGAACGGTGACTTCCCCAGCCTGCGTGTCGTCGGTGCGGACGGCCGGGAGGTCCCGTACGCGCTCGATCCCGAGCTCCAGCGCGCAGAAGATCGCGCCGTACCGCTGATCGACGTCGGCTTCGTTCCGCGCCGCGGTACGCAAGGCGTAGTCGACCTCGGCACCTCCGGTACGGTCGTGGACGCAGTAACCGTCGAGGTCGACGCGGCGCGTGAGTCGACGTTCCTCGAGCCCGTCGCCATCGACGCGAGCGACGACCGGCGAACGTGGCGCGTCGTGCGCACCGATGCGATCATCTACCGCGTCGCGCAAGATGCCGGCCGCGGGAACACGACGCTGACCTTCCCGCCGACACGATCGCGCTGGCTGCGCATTCGCGTACCGAAGCCAGACATCGCGTTCCCGTTGAGCGGCGCGCGCGCCGGTTCGACGACGCCGCTTCAGCCAGCCCTCGTGCGCGTCCCGGTCCAGCCGACAGAGCGCGACGACCCCGCGAACCACGAACAAAGCTGGACCTTCGCGCTTCCCGTTCCAACGCGTACGAAGGCAGTGACGTTCACGGATGGCGGGGCTTTCTACCAGCGGTCGGTCACGATCGATTTGAGCCAAGACGGCCACACCTGGGGGACGGTCAGCTCCGGCTGGGTCTCACACTATCCCGAGGGCGGTTCGCAGACGACCTTCTCGCTCGCGGAGGTGACGGCGCGGTACGTGCGCGTGACCGTGCGCAACGAAAACGATGCGCCGGTGTCCGGCTTACGTCCAACGCTGCTCGCGCGGCCCCACGCGATCGTCTTTGCGCCCGGCGATTCGGACCGGCTGCTCGCGGGGAATCCTAGCGCCGCTGCGCCGTCGTACGATCTCGCCTCACGGCTCTCGCACGAGCGCTGGCATGCCGCGGACGCGACACTCGGTCCGACCGTCGCCAACGCGGGTTACCGCGATCCGCGTCCGATCGGCGAACGCTATCCGTGGCTGCTGACGAGCGCGCTCGTCGCGGTCGCCGCCGCGCTCGGTTTCCTGGCGCTGCAAACGCTGCGTCCCGCTTCTCGGTAGAACTACGGACGCGCGTGGCCGCTCGGGCGGCTACGCTGCGTTCATGGACACCACGACGTTAATTGCGCTCGACCAAAGCTTACGGCGATTCGAGCGCGAGTTCTCAACCCTGCGCGCGATCTTCGCTGCAGCCGTACCGGTCGCGCAGCCGGCGGAGGCGCCCGTCGTGCAGCCGGCACCGCCGCCGGGCGGCGGCCTCGACTCCAAGCTCGCTGCATTCTCGATCGAAACGTTCTTCGCGGGGCGCGGGCTTCAGCTCATCGGCGCTTTTCTCGTCCTGCTCGGCACGGCGTTCTTCTTGAACCTGGCGTTCACGCGCGGCTGGATCGGGCCGGGCGAACGAATTCTGCTCGGGCTCGTCTGCGGGGTCGCGCTGGTCGGCGCCGGCGCACGCGCGCTGCGCGCGCGGGGCACGCCGATCGCCGAGGGGCTCGCCGGCGTCGGCGCGGGGATCCTGTACCTCTCGCTCTGGGCTTCGGTCGCCGTCTTTCCGCAACTGCACGTCTCGCGCTCAGCGGCGTTCGCCGCGATGATCGCGGTCACCGCGATCCTCGTCCTGCTCGCCGCGACGCGGCGCTCAGAGCGCGTCGCACTGCTCGGCCTCGTCGGCGGTTTCATCACGCCGGTGCTGCTCAACAGCGCCGAGCCGCACCGTGCGATCTTGGCCGCGTACATTCTCGTCCTCGGGGCGGCGTTCGTGGCGCTGGGCGCTCGCGCTCGCTTTCGGCTAGTCCTGGCCACGGCGTTCGTCGGATCGGTACTCTATCTGCCGCAGTTCGTGCCGGCCGGCCAGTGGACGACGGCCGCGGCGTACGGCGTCACGACGGCGATCTTCGCGCTGTTCGCGATCGGGTTCACCGCCGGGGCCGCCCGCGACCCCGTGTACCGCTCGGCGCGCCTTCTCTTCTTGGGCCTCGATGCCGTCGTGTACGTGGGCATGCTGGCCTGGATATTCCGGAACGATCATACGAGCCTCGGGATTGCGCTGCTCGTGCTGTCGGCGACCTCGCTCGTCGCGGCGCGGTACCTGGGAGCGCCACGATCGTTCACGGTGCTATACGGTTATCTCGGCATCACGACCGTGACCCTCGCGCTGCCCGCGCTTTTGCACGGCTACGTGCTGCTGGACAGCGTTGCATGCGAAGGCGCGCTCCTGACGGTGGTAGGCTGGCGGCACAACCTTCGGGCGATCGCAACTGCCGGCGCGCTGCTGCTCGCTGCCGTGACGGTCTGGCTCATCGGCGAAACCATCGCAACGCCGCCCCTGAACTCGGCCTTCAGCTCGCTCGCGCTCGCCTATGCGATCGTCGTCGCCGCGATCGGCTTGGCGCGCAAGAGCTTCACGACGCTGCTGCGCGACGAGCCGGAGATCGGCGTCGGTATCGACATCGCCGGAGTCGCTCTGAACCTGCTCGCCCTCGTGGGGATCTCCCGCGTGCTGCTCGACGCGCTCGGCGGCCCGGCTTGGAGCGCCGCGGTGCCGAGTCAGGCACAGGTCGGACTGTCGCTCGCGTGGGCAGCATACGCGACGGCACTGGTCGGCTTCGGATTGTCACGCCATAGCCACCTGGCGCAGCGACAGGGACTGGTGCTGCTCGCGGTCACGATCCTCAAAGTGTTCGCGATCGACCTGGGTAACGTCGACCTCACCTGGCGCATCGTCTCGTTCGTCGTGCTGGGCGTCGTGTGCATGGGTGTGTCGGCCGGGTACCTGCGCACCCGAGCGCATACCGACCAGGAGGCAGCCGATTGAGGCTCGGTCCCGGCGGGGGGACGTGGCGACTCCGGCCGGGGAACCCACCGTCGATGTCCCGCTACGACACGATCTGGTACGGCGCGCAGCTCGCGACGATGACGGCGGGCGGCGCGCCGTACGGTGCGATCCAGGACGGCGCGATCGCCGCGCGCGACGGGGCGATCGCGTGGATCGGACGGCGCTGCGATCTGCCGGACGCGCCCGAACGGCTGGCCGGCCGCGCGGTCGACGTCGGGGGGCGCTGGGTCACGCCGGGCTTGATCGACCCGCACACGCACCTCGTCTTCGCCGGCGACCGCGTCGCGGATTTCGAGCGCCGCGTCGCAGGCCAGAGCTACGTCGCCGCGGCGAGCGGTGGCAGCGGGATCGCGCACACCGTCGCGATGACCCGCGCCGCTGACGAGGAGACGTTGTACCGCGATGCGGCGGGGCGGATGCGCGCGATGATCGCAAGCGGCTCGACGACGATCGAGGTCAAGTCCGGTTACGGGCTCGACGTCGAAACCGAGTTGCGCCTGTTGCGGGTCGCGCGACGGCTGGGGCGCGAGCTCGGAATCACGGTGCGCTCGACGTACCTCGGCGCGCACGTCGTGCCGCCGGAGTATGCCGGCCGGCGCGACGCGTATCTCGCCCTGGTGTGCGACGAGATGTTGCCGCGCATCGTCGGCGAGAATCTCGCCGACGCAGTCGACGTGTTCTGCGACGAGATCGCGTTCTCACCGGCCGAGTCGGCGCGCGTGCTCGACGCGGCCTGGCGGCTCGGTCTGGCGGTGAAGGTGCATGCCGACCAGATCGCCGACACCGGCGCCGCCGCGCTCGCGGCGCAGTTCGGCGCCCTCTCGGCCGACCATCTCGAGCGCGCCGGCGACTCCGGCGTCGCCGCGCTCGCCGGAGCGGGAACCGTCGCGGTCCTGCTCCCCGGCGCGTTCTACTATCTGCGCGAAACCGTGAAGCCTCCGATCGACGCACTGCGCGCGCACGGCGTGCCGATCGCACTCGCGACCGATTGCAACCCCGGAACGTCGCCGGTGACGACCCTGCCGACCGTGCTGAACATGGCCTGCGTCCTGTTCGGCCTCACGCCCGAAGAGGCGTTAGCCGGAGTGACCCGCAACGCCGCGCGCGCGCTCGGCCTCCAGGATCGCGGCGTCCTCCGCACGGGCATGCGCTGCGACCTCGCGCTATGGGATGTGGCGTCGCCCGCCGAATTGTGCTACTGGCTCGGCACGACCCGGTGCGCGGGCGTCGTCGTCAACGGCTCGGACTACCTCGGCTATCCGCCGGTTCTAGCGCAGCGTCCGATCGAACAGGGTTAGCGGCTCCTTAGCGTTTGGCGACGAGGAAGAGCAAGGCTTCACAGACGGCGCGCAACGCGTGCGAGAGGCGCTCCGCTTTCGCGTCGTCCCACGCCGTGCGCGAACCGTCGGCGAGGTAGGCTCGCTGGTTGATCTCGATCTGCAACACGTGAATCGATTTCTCCGGCGCCCCGTACCGCCGTGTGATGTAACCGCCCTTGAAGCGCCCGTCGAGGACGTGAGAGAACGGCGACGCTGCGACGGCGCCGACCGCTGCGGCGATCAAGTCGGGATCGCACGACCGGCCCGAGTTGGTGCCGAGGTTGATCTCCGGGAGCTCGCCGTCGAAGAGCAGCGGCAGCCGGCCCCAGATCGAGTGCGCGTCGATCAAGAGCGCGTAGCCGTGCGCCGCCCTGATCCGCTCGAGCTCGTCGGCGAGCGCGTCGTGATAGGGGTCGAAGCAGAGCGCGCGCCGCACGCGAATCTCGTCGTCGCTCGGTTCGTCGCCGGGCGCGTAGAGCGGTTCGCCCTCGAACGTCTCCGTCGCGACCAGCCCGGTCGTGCGCGCGCCCGGGTAGAGCGACGCGCCGGCCGGATCGCGGTTGAGATCGATCGCGTACCGCGACCAGCCCGCGCGCAGCACCGTCGCACCGAGGTCGGCCGCGAACGGGTAGAGACGGTCGGCGTACCAATCGGTGTCGACCAGCGCGCGACCGGGCGGCGTCAAGCGCGCGGCAAGGTCGTCGGGCAGATACGTTCCGACGTGCGGCGCGCTGATCAGCAGCGGTCCGTCGCCCCGCACGAGCTCGTAGATCGTGCTCACGCTTTCGCTCCGACCATCGTCGTCGGGAACAGTTCCGCCACGAGCGGCGTGAAGTACCCGGCGCGCACGAGCGCCGCGACGCGCTCGATCTCGGGCGACAAATACCGGTCGCCGGTTCCGGTGCCGTCGGGTACGACCTCGGCGAGCACGCGTTCGAGTTGCTCGGAGGTATGCAGCGGGCGGCGGAACGCGATTCCGCGCGCCGCCGAGAGCAACTCGATCGCGACGATGTTGGCCGCGTTGCGCAGCATGTCGTCGAGGCGGCGGGCCCCGTGGGTCGCCATGCTGACATGATCTTCTTGTCCGGCCGAGGTCGGGATGGAGTCGACGCTGGCGGGATGCGCGAGGCCCTTGTTCTCGGAGGCCAGCGCCGCGGCGGTGACCTGCGCGATCATGTATCCGGACTCCAGTCCCGGCTCGGTGGCGAGGAATGCCGGCAACTGGCTGAACGTGGGATCGACCAGTAGCGCGCAGCGGCGTTCGCTGATGTTGCCGATCTCGGCGATAGCGACGGCGAGCGCGTCGGCGACCAACGCCACCGGCTCAGCGTGAAAGTTTCCGCCCGAGATCACCTCGCCGGTATCGGGGAAGACGAGCGGGTTGTCGGAGACGGCGTTCGCTTCGTCGACCAGCACCGCCGCCGCGTCGCGCAGCGTGCGCAGACACGCGCCCAACACCTGAGGGATGCAGCGCAGGCTGTACGGATCTTGGACGCGCCCGCAATCGCGGTGCGACTCGTTGATCGCGCTGCCCTCGATGAGCCCGCGCACCGCGGTTGCGACGTCACTCTGCGAGGCGTGACCGCGAACCGCGTGGATCCGGGCGTCGAACGGCGTGACGCTGCCGAGCGCCGCTTCGATCGTCAGCGCGCCGGCGACCAGCGACGCCGCCAGCACGTCCTCCGCGCCGATCAGGCCGCGCAGCGCGAGCGCGGTCGAGACCTGCGTCCCGTTCAGCAGCGCGAGCCCTTCTTTCGCGCGCAGCTCCAGCAGCGCGATCCCCGCGGAGTCGAGCGCCTGCGCCGCGGGGAGGCGCCGGCCGCCGGCCGTGGCGTCGCCGACGCCGATCAGCGCGGCCGACATATGCGCGAGCGGCGCGAGATCGCCCGATGCCCCGACCGAACCCTGGCCGGGGATCACCGGGAGCACGTCGTGCTCTAAGCACGCCAGCAGCGTCTCGATGACGCTCCAGCGCACCCCGGAATAGCCGCGCGCGAGCGAGTTCACCTTGAGCGCCAGCACGAGCCGCACGACGTCGCGCGAAAGCGGCGGGCCGACGCCGCACGCGTGGGACACGACGAGATTGCGCTGCAGATCGGCGAGCTTGTCGCGCGGGATGCGCGTTTGCGCCAGCTTCCCGAACCCCGTGTTGACGCCGTACACGCTCGTGTCATGCGCCGCGATCGCTGCGACCACGGCGGCGGCTCGGTCGACGGCGTCCCGCGCGGCGGGGTCGAGTGCCAGCCTCGCGTCGTCGCGCAGCAGCGCGCGCACGTCGGCTGCACGCAGTTCGCCGGCTCGCAGGTCGATCGTCGGCGGCTTCAGCGCAGGCGCGCTCATCCTTGGCCGGGCTCGAGGTTCATCGGCAAGCGCAACCCGTGCTCGCGCGCGCACGCGACGGCATCCTCGTAACCCGCGTCCGCGTGGCGCGCGACGCCGCTGGCCGGATCGTTCCACAACACGCGCGCGATGCGCCGCGCCGCCGCCTCGCTACCGTCGGCGACGATCACCATCCCAGCGTGCTGCGAGAAGCCGATCCCGACGCCGCCGCCGTGATGGAACGAAACCCAGCTCGCACCGCCGGCGACGTTGAGCATCGCGTTGAGCAACGGCCAGTCGCTCACGGCGTCGGAACCGTCCTTCATTCCCTCGGTTTCGCGGTTGGGCGATGCGACGCTACCGCTGTCGAGATGATCGCGCCCGATCACGATCGGCGCCTTGAGCTCACCGCTCGCGACCATCTCGTTGAACGCGAGGCCGACGCGATCGCGATCGCCCAAGCCGATCCAGCAGATGCGAGCGGGCAATCCTTGGAACGCGATGCGTTCGCGCGCCATGTCGAGCCAGCGGTGCAGGTTGGCATCGTCGGGAAGCAGTTCTTTCACCTTCGCGTCGGTTTTCGCGATGTCATCGGGATCGCCCGATAACGCGACCCAGCGGAACGGCCCGACGCCGCGGCAGAACAACGGCCGGATGTACGCCGGAACGAACCCCGGGAACGCGAACGCGTCGGCGAGCCCGGTGTCGGCGGCCATCTGACGGATATTGTTGCCGTAGTCGAAGGTTGGGATTCCCAGCCGATGATACGCGACCATCGCGGCGACGTGGTCGACCATCGAACGCTTCGCCGCTTCGGCAACGCTCTGCGGATCGCGCTCGCGCGCGTCACGCCATTGCGCGAGCGTCCAGCCGGCGGGCAGGTAACCGTTCACCGGATCGTGCGCCGACGTTTGATCGGTCACCGCGTCCGGGCGCACGCCGCGCCGCAGGAGCTCGGGAACGACCTCGGCGGCGTTGCCGAGAACCGCGACCGATATCGCTCGCGACGTGCGCTTCGCTTCTTCGATCAGTGCCAGCGCTTCGTCGAGCGAATCGGCGCGACGGTCGAGGTAGCGCGTCTGCAGGCGCTTCTCGATGCGTTCGGGATCGCACTCGATCGCCAGCATCGACGCGCCGGCCATTGTCGCCGCGAGCGGTTGCGCACCGCCCATCCCGCCGAGACCCGCGGTCAGTATCCAACGCCCGGAGAGATCGCCGCCGTAATGGCGGCGGCCCAGCTCTGCGAACGTCTCGTACGTTCCTTGCACGATCCCTTGCGAGCCGATGTAGATCCACGAGCCGGCCGTCATCTGGCCGAACATCATCAACCCTTTGCGGTCGAGCTCGTGAAAGTGCTCCCAGGTGGCCCAGCGCGGGACCAGGTTGGAGTTCGCGATCACCACCCGCGGCGCGTCGGGGTGCGACTTGAACACGCCGACCGGTTTCCCCGACTGAATCGCGAGCGTCTCATCGTCACCGAGCCGCTCGAGCTCGGCGACGATACGGTCGAACGACGGCCAGTCGCGAGCCGCCTTGCCGATCCCGCCATAGACTACCAAATCGTCCGGCCGTTCGGCGACCTCGGGGTCGAGGTTGTTCATCAGCATCCGCAGCGCCGCTTCGGTCTGCCAGCTGCGGGCGCGAAGCGTGCTGCCGCGCGGCGCGCGGACCGTGCGCGCGAGTTCGTGAACCAAGCAGGTGCCCTCCACCGGATAACTCCCGGACCCGAGCGCACGGCTCCTGTCGGAGGACCGTCCTCGTGTCAGGCAGCATCCTCTCGTTCGTGAGGTTAGCGGTTTGACGACCCTCCACGGGGTCGACGATCTCGTCGCTGCGCTTCGCGAGCTGGGCGACATCCTGCAGCCGGTGCGCGTCGCCGCGACGCTGCGTGGCGTTCGGGTAGACGAGCGCACTCTCGCTCCGTATCTCACCTGGTCGTCCGGCCGCTATACCCGCAACCTCGTCGTTCGCGACGCCGGATTCGAGCTGATCGCCCTCTGCTGGGACAAGGACGCGCGCTCGGCGATCCACGACCATGCTGATTCAGACTGCGCGTTCGTCCTGCAGAACGGCGCGATCACCTGCGAGAACTACAGGATCGCGTGGCCTGACGATTCAGCGGACAGCGCGTGTAATCTGACGCGCACGAGCACGCGCACGCTCCGTGCCGGCGAGATCGACATGCGCAGCGGCCACCTTTCCGTCCATCGTGTCGGCGCGTGCGACGGCCGGGCCGTCACCTTGCACGTCTACGCAAAACCGATCGACGCCTGCCGGCAGTTCGACGAGGACGGAACGTCCCGCGTCGCATACTCGCGCTACGACAGCGCGCCCGCGTAGACTCCGCACCGTACCGCGCGCCGGTACGCTCACCGCCAGATCGGGTTGTGTTCCACGGCGGTCGGGTTCAGCGTGATGTACTGAACGATGCGCGGTCGTTTCGCGCGATTGGGACTTGCGCCGTGTGGAAGGGCTTGATGCCAGATGATCATGTCACCGGCGCGAGCCGCCACCGAGACGGGCACGAACACGTCGAGATCCTCTCGCCGAGGATCGGCGTCGGGCGGCAATTCGCGTAGCCACGATTCGATTCGGCGGTGAAAACCCGGGACGCAGGTGAACGCGCCTTGGTCGGCCGCGGTGTCGACGAGATAGAGTATCCCTTGCAAACCGAACGGGACCGGCGGCACGAGGCTCACGTCCCAGTGCAGGTTCGGTCCCGGAAACCGCCAGTCGGGCCGCTCCGGCGGGTTGAAACCGGTTTGGTCGACCGTCGGCCACAGATCGCGCCGCTTCCACAACTGCGCGAACGCGGAGGCGATGCGGGGCGACGCGCGGTTGGCGTCGAGCGCGGGATGATGGATCAGTGGGACCCAGATACTATAGCCGTGCGATCCACGATACCAGGTTCCCGCGTCGTCGCGGTCCATCTGAAGATGCGCCCAAATCGCATCCTCGGCCGCGCGCGCCGCCCCCGCGCTGACCGCGTCGCGCAGAACGACATAGCCGTGCTCCTCGAAAAACGCCAGCTCGTCGGTCGTCAGGACCGGCACGCCGTCGTCGATCGGATCGACCGGCACGCCGGACAGTGCCGCGTTGATGCGCGCGACCACGCGCGGATCGACCGATCCGCCGTTGGTCGCGATGATCCACGTCTCGAACTCGGCGAACGTCGGCGCTCGTCCGTACAAGAACGTCAGCGTCTCACGCAAGCTCAGACCGAGCCCGTGGATCACGAGCTTGTCATGATCGAACCGCGATTCCACGCCGTCCGTAGCATCGCTGGTTTCCGCCGTCGGAGCCGAGGCACTACGACGCTTCGCGAGCGTGCGCGACCACAGATCCCGTAGGTGCGGAATCCCGAGTAGGTCTTCCGTGACGGATGCGCTCACTTCAGGGCGGCGGTCACCGGGACGCTGCCGATCGTGATGTGGACGAACTCGACCAGCTTGAACACGATCAAACAGCTGATTGCGGTCGCGGTTTGGGCCGTCGCGCCGGCCGGCAAGACCATGAAGTTGTCGACCTCGACGTGAATCGTTCCGTTGAGCGCACCGGAATGAAGCGGGAAGTCGAGCGACGACGCATTGTTCAGCGGCAGCGACTTCGTGATGCCGGGCGCGTTGATCGCGGCGGAGAACGCCGATTGTGGGTCGGTGATCGCGGTGTCGCGGAGAACCTGGACGTGGATGACGCCGCCGATCGTGTGATCGGAGACCGGAACTTGAGCCATTTTCAAACCCTCCCAAAACGGCGTGCGGGGTTCGCGACTTTGCCTGAGCCGAAATACGATTCCTTCGAGCCCGTGCTAGCCGGCAAGTCAGACGTCGCGATAGCCTGATGTCACGCTTATATGATGAAGTAGGGGGATGATTTTGATATCATCCCCCTACACGGTGTCGAGCGCTGTTGTCACGCTTGGGCCAAGAGCCCGCAGCTCAGATTGGCGCTCGCACCACATTCTGTAGCGGTAACCGAACGGTATCGTGGGCCGCTCAAGGGCGAGCCCGAATGTATGAGCTTGGTGCGATCCGCTACGCCGCCTAAAGAGGGTCTTCCTTCATGGCAATACTGGGCGTGGACATTTCCAAAGCGAGTTTTCACTGCTGTTTGATCGATGGCGAAATTCGCAGAGCTTCGAAGTTCGACAACAAATTGATCGGCTATCGGCGCGTTCTGAAATGGCTCAAAGCCGAAGGTGCTGATGATGTTCACGCGTGCATGGAGGCTACCGGGCCATATTGGCGCGGGCTTGCAAACAGTTTATCTTCGGCCGGCCTACGTGTAAGCGTCGTCAACCCAAGTCGTACGGCGCACTACGCTCGCAGTCAGCTACGGCGTACGAAGACCGACGCGGTTGACGCCGAGATGCTGGCGGATTTCTGCCGAAGCCAGAAACCCGACGTATGGAAGCCGCCGGCACCGGAAATTCTCAAATTGCGAGCATTCTTAACGTATCGCAGACAGCTCGTCAAACAGCAGACAGCGCAAAACCTGGCGATCGCCGGGATCGACAGCAATGCTGCGCTTCGTAGAATTCACGCTGTGCAGCTGAGGGCGATCGCGAAAGCGATCGCGGCGGTTGATCGAGAGCTGCGGTCCTTCATGAAGCAGTATCCTGGGCTTCGAGAGAGCGTCGCTCAGGTACAGAGCATCCCGGGCATAGGAACGCTCAGCGCGGCGACGATCGTTGCTCACCTTCCTGTCGATCGTTTGCGCGATAAGAAAGCGGTCGGGGCATACGCGGGCTTGAGCCCCAGCGAACGGCAGTCCGGGACGTCATTACACGGTAAACCGAGGATCTGCAAGACCGGAAACGCCGAGTTGCGCGGCGCGATGTATATGCCTGCCATCGTAGCGATTCAGTGCAACCCGACAATGAAAGCCTTCGCCGAGCGCCTCAAGGCACGCGGCAAACCATCGAAAGTCATCATCGTGGCTGTCATGCGGAAGATGCTGGTCCTGGCCTACACGCTGCTCCTGGACAAGACCGACTTCGACCCTTCTCGAGCTTGACTTTCAAGACGGTATCTGAGCCCGTCGTCCGTCGAGGGGATCGCTAGGCCCGCGGGCGCTAGCGATCCCGTTCTCTCGTCAGCCGCCGCAGGCGTTGCAGGCGGGGTGCGTGCGATCGTAGACGGGTTGCTTGAGGTACTCCGCCGGATCGTACGTCCAGAACTGCGACACGTTGGGAAACGTCTGGACCACCGCGTTCTGCAACTTCCCGCCTTGCTGCTCGACCCGCCGGATGTAGATGTTCTCAACCGGGTTGCCGCGGTCATCGAAATGGACCGGGCCGCGTGGCGCATCGGTGATGCGCACCGCGCGCATCGCCTTGACGAACGCGAGCGCGTCGGCGGTGTTACCGTGCACGGCGGCGAGACCGCGATCGAGGTACTCGGCGCCGACGTACGTGCCTTCGGCGTAGTACGACGGGTCGTGACCGTACGCTTTCGCGTACGACGCCACGAACTTTTCGTTCGCCGGCGACTTGAGCGCGGCGCTGTATTGCAGCGCGGTCACGATCCCGACCGACTCGGGTCCTTCGGCGTCGAGCGTGCTCTCGTCGGTGGTGTTGCCCTGACACAGCAGCGGCATCTTCAAGCCGAAGACCCGGTACTGCTTGATGAAGTTGACCGCGGCCGAACCCGAGAAACTGCACACCACCGCGTCGACGTCGCGCGGGAGCGCCGAGAGGTACGGTGAGTAGTCCGACGTGATCAGCGGCGTCCAGACCTCTTTGGTGACTTTGCCGCCGTCGCGCTGGAAGGTGTCGATGAAGCCGCCCAGGCTCTCCCAGCCGAAGTTGAAGTCGTATGCGACCGTGGCGACCTTGCGGTACTTGAGCGTCTTGTACGCGTAGTCGCCCAGCACGTGGGTCGGCTGACTGCTCGTCCACTCCGTGCGCACGATGTACTCGCTGGGCGTGCGCTGCGTGATGTCGTCGGACGAGACGATCGGGTACAGGGCCGCAACCTTGTGCTGCTCGATGTACGGAACGATCGCCGAACCGACCGCGGCCGAGAGCGGACCGAAGACGACGTCGACGTGGTCTTGCTCGACGAGCTTGCGAAGCTGCGTGAGCCCGACCGACGGATTGCCCTGATCGTCGGCGACGTCGACCTCGGCCTTCTCACCGCCGAGCATCCCGTTGTGCTCCTTGAGGTAGAGCTCCAGTCCTTCTTGCATGTACTTGCCCGGCGCGGCGAACACGCCGGTCACCGGGTACAGAAAACCGATCTTGAACGTCTTGGCTTGAGCGCCGGCGACGTGCGTGTCGGCACCCAGGCTTGCCAGCGCAAAGCCCGCGGCGGCGAGCCATCCGAACCTCGTCACGTGTGTCATTTCGTGTAGCCTTGATAGCTCGGTGAGTACACCGGCTGCTTGAGGTAATCCGACGGCTTCCAAGTCCAGAATTGCGAGACATGCGGATAGGTCTTCGTCACGACGTTCCAGGTCTTGGCGTACTTTGCGGCGTCGCCGGTCGTCGCGGTCACCCTGCGAACGTAGACGTTCTCCAGCGGGCAGCCGTACTGATCGAGCGTCATCGGGCCGAACGGCGAATCGGCCAGCTTGATCTGGCGCACGGCCTGCAGCAGCGTCCCGACGTCGCCGGTGTTGCCGTGCACGTTCTCGATGGCCTGGGCGATCCATTGCGCGGCCGTGTAGAACGAGGTCGCCATATAGGACGGCAGCACTCCCTCCGCCTTGCCGTACTTGTCGATGAACGCGCGCGTCGCCGGCGTGTCGCGGCCCTCGGCGAAGTGCCCGAAGCTGGTGATCCCCTCGACGATCTCGGGCGAGATCGAGCGGATGTTCGACTGATCGGTCGTCGTCTCGTTCGCGATCAGCGGGATCTTGCTCTTGAGGCCGAGCGAGCTCCACTGCTGCAGGAAGTGTACGGCGTCGGCGCCGACCATCTCGACGAACAGCGCATCGGGCGCGGCGGCCTGGATGCGCGAGATGTACGGCGTGTAGTCCGCCGTGCCGAGCGGCGCCCAGATCTGATCGGTGATCTTGCCGCCCTTCTGGGCGAACGTCTGCGCGAAGCCGCCGGCGTTCTCGTAGCCGAAGGCGTAGCTGTTCGCCAGCGTGACGACCTTGCGGTATCCTTGCTCGTACGCCCACACGCCGGCGACGTGCGTCGGCAGGCTCGAGCTCCAGCCGGCGACCTTGATCACGAACGCGCTGGCCTGGCGCTGCGAGAGATCGTCGGCCGAAACCGTCGGCAGGAACAGCGGGATGCGGTGCTGCACCGCGTACGGCGCGACGGCGAGTCCTTCGTTGGCGAGATACGGGCCGACGATCATCTGCGCGCCGTCCGCCTCGACCGCGTGCCGCGCTTGATCCAGCGCGTGCGTCGGGTTCGAAGCGGTGTCGTAGACCACTGTCTCGACCGTGCGTCCGGCGACCTTTCCACCGTGCTCCTTCCAGAACAGCTGCCAACCCGCGACCATGTCGTGGCCGGCGGCGGCGGCCGAACCGGACGTCGGCGCGAGGAGCGCGACCTTGATCGGTCCCGGATCGGCCGAGCGAGTCGGCGACGGCACACCGGCCGACACGAGCACGATCACTACGGCGAGCACGGCGGTCTTCGCTCTGGTGGACATCCTCATCTGATGATCCCTCCGGTTCTTAAATGCCCAGGTGGTTGGTACGGACCTCGTCGTCGGTGCGAATGATGTCAGGGTCGCCGTGGAACACCACGCGACCTTTGCTGATGATGTAGGCGGTGTCGGCGACGGCCAGCGCCAGCGGAAGGTTCTGCTCGACGAGCACGATGGCCAGCCCCGTCTCCTTGAGCCGGCTCATCGTGCGCTCCAGCTCGCGAACGATGAGCGGCGCCAACCCCTCCGACGGTTCATCGAGTAGGAGCAGGACGGGGTTCGACATCAGGGCGCGGCCGATGGCGAGCATCTGCTGTTCCCCGCCGCTGAGCTCGCCGCCGTAGTTGCCGGTGCGCTCGCGCAACCGCGGAAACAGCTCGTACACGGTGTCGAGCGACCACCGTCCCGATCGCCCCGGCAGCCCGCCGATGCGCAAGTTCTCCTCGACGGTCAGCGACGGAAAGATGCGGCGGCCCTGCGGAACCAGCCCGACGCCGCGTCGCGCGATCGCATGCGACGCAAGACGTTCGATCGGCTCGCCGGCGAAGCGGATGCTGCCCGAGCGCGGCGGCGTGAACCCGATCACCGAGCGGATCAAGGTCGTCTTGCCGACGCCGTTGCGCCCCAGCAGCGCGGTGACTTGACCACCTTCGGCACGCAGCGAGACGCCTTGCAAGATGTGGCTGTGCTCGTAGTACGTGTGGATGTCGTCGACGTCGAGTAGCGTCATAGCTTGCCGCCCAGGTAGATCTCTTGCACGTTATCGTCTCCCCGGATCGCCTCGACGGTCCCGTCGGCGACGACGCGCCCGTGGTGCAGCACGATCAGCCGCTCGACCACGTCGAACACCACACCCATGTCGTGCTCGATCAGCACGATCGTGATGTCGCCCCGCTCGCGCTTGAGCATCTCGGTGACCAGCGACGCGTCGCCGGGGGCGAGCCCCGCGGTGGGTTCGTCGAGCAGCAGCAGCTTCGGTTTCTGCGCGATCGCCAGCAGGATCTCGACCTGCCGCTTCTCGCCGTAACCCAGCGCGTCGACGAGCTCGTTCGACCGGCTCGCCAAGCCGACGCGATCGAGCAACGCGCGCGCCTCACGATCGCGCGAATGGTAGCGGCTGCGCGGGGCGAGCAGGTGGAATCGTTCGGCGCTGTGCGCCTGCAGCGCGAGCACGATGTTCTCGATCACGCTGAGCTTCGGAAACAGCGTCGTCGTCTGGAACGTCCGCGCCAAACCCGCGCGCGCCCGGGCGTGCGCCGGCATGCGCGTGATGTTGCCGCCGAAGAATCGCACCGCGCCGCGCGTGAGCGGCAGCTCGCCCGCGATGATGTTGAACAGCGTCGACTTCCCGGCGCCGTTGGGCCCGATAATTCCGCACCGCTCGCCCTGCCCGATGACGAACGAAACTTCTTCCAGCACGCTGAGGCTGCCGAAGCGCTTGGAGACGCCGTCGAGCGCGAGACAGCTGGCCGCGCCGCTCACGTGCGTTCCACCGCCGGCCGCAGCCCGCGCAGCCGTGCCCACAGCCGAGGCACGAGGACCACCAGTCCGCCCGGAGCGTACATCACCACGACGAAGTAGACGACGCCCAGCACCATCTCCCAGCGCTGGGTGACCGCGCTGAGCTCGTTGCTCAAGAACACGACGACCAGCGCGCCGAACAGCTGACCGTAGAGCGTCCCGATCCCGCCCAAGATCACCATGATCAGGATCTGCGTCGACTGGTCGAGCGACAGCGACGTCGGCCCGACGAATTGGTTGTACCAGGCGAACAGCACGCCCGCGAGCCCCGCGAAGCCGGCCGAGATCATCATCGCGAAATAGCGGTAGAGCCACACGTTGTAGCCCAGCGCGCGCATGCGGCGCGGCGTCTCTCGGACGCCCTTGAGCACCAGGCCGAACGGCGAGCGCACGATGATCGACAGCAGGATCAGCGAGATGACGAAGAACGCCAGGCACACGTAGTAGTAGCCGGTGTTGGCCGAGACGTCGAACGGGCCGACCGGCGGGCGCACGATCCCGGTGATCCCGTTGTCGCCTCCGCTGACCGAGACCCACTGGTAGGCCAGCCCCCAGACGATCTCGTTGAGCGCGATCGTGATGATGATGAACCCGACGCCTTCGCTGCGCAGCGCGACCAACCCGAAGATCGCGGCGGTGACGACCGCGGCGATGATCCCGATGCACACGACCGGGAAGAAGTCCACGACATGGTACCGCGTCGCCGCGATGGCGACGGCGTACGCACCGACGCCGAACAACGCCGCCTGGCTGAAGTTCACCAAGCCGGTGAAGCCGACGAGCAGGTCGAGGCTCATCGCGACGATGGCGTAGATCCAAGCCTGCGTGAGCAGCGAGATGTAGAACGTCGGCACGCCGACACGCGGCAGCACCAGCGCGACGATGAACCCCGCGCCCGCGGCGATCAGCCAGCGCCGCTGCAGCGTCACTGCTTCCGCCCGAACAAGCCCTGCGGGCGAAACGCCATTATCAGCGCGACCGGCACGAAGATCGTGAAGTACGACAGCTCTGGGAACATCGCTTTGCCGAACGCGTTGACCAGCCCGATCAGAATGCTGCCGACCAGCGCTCCGGTGAGGCTGCCCATCCCGCCGACGATCACGACCGCGAAGGCGAGCGGCGTCAGCTCGCCGTCCAAACCGGGGTACGCGCTGGTGATCGGTCCGCCCAGCAGGCCGCCGATCCCGGCGATCAGCGCGCCGGCCGCGAACACGACGTAGAACGCGCGGTTGACGTCGACGCCCAGCCCGCGCGCCATCTCTTCGTCGTCGACGCTGGCGCGGATGATCACGCCGAGCATCGTGCGGCGCAGCGAGACGAACATGATCGCGGCGACGGTGAAGCTGATCGCGATGACGGCCAGCCAATACTCCGGGAATACCAGCGTGCCGATCTGGATCGAACCGCGCAGCATCGGCGGCGGCGACACGGACCGCGGGTCGCCGCCCCAGAGCGCGAGGATGCCGTCGTCGAGGATCAGGGCGAAGCCGAGCGTCAGCAGCAGCGACGTGAGCGGGTCGGCATGGTAGCGATGCAGGAACGCGCTGTAGACCGCGAGCCCCAGCACCATCGTCACCACGCCGCCCGCGACGCTCGACAGCCAAAAATCGAAGCCGTGCGCGACCAGCGTCAAGCCGACGTACGCGCCGAGCAGGTAGAACGCCGTTTGCGCGAGGTTGATGATCCGCATGAGCCCGAAAACCAGCGTCAGTCCGGACGCGATCAGAAACAGCAGGCTGCCGTAGGCGAGCCCGCCGAGCGCGTTCTGAGCGAAGAAACGCAGATCCATCAGGGATCGGCTGCCAGTCCGGCCATCGTCTTGAGCACGGAGGCGATCGCCGCGGTGTCTTGCTTGCCGCGTCCCTGCGCGAGCGCCGCGGTGTAGAAAACCGCGCTCTGCGCGAACAGCGGCGTCGGCGCACCGACCTGGTTCGCGAAGCCGGCGATGATTTCGATGTCCTTCTGGTAGACGTCGAGCTTCATTCCCGGCTCGTCGTAGGTTCCGGCGGCCATCATCGGACCGCGCACCTGCAGCATCCGCGACGTGCCCGCGCCGTCGCCGACGATGTCGATCATCATCGCCGGATCGATGCCGGCCTTCTGCGCGAGCACGACCGCTTCCGCGGTCGACATGTTATGAATCGTCACCAACAGGTTCGCGATGTATTTCAGCTTCGAACCGACCCCGAACTCGCCGACGTACCGGACCGACCGCGCGAGTTGCAATAAGACGGTTTCGACGCGCTCGTACGCGGCGCGCTCGCCGCTGGCGTAGATCGCGAGGTCCTTGACCTTCGCCTGCGAGCCGGTTCCGCTGACCGGCGCGTCGAGCACCGCCACGCCCTTCTGGGCCATGCGCGCCCTAACGCGCTCCTTGACGTCCAGCGGCAGCGTGCTCGCCTCGACGACGACGAGCTCATCGTGCGCGCCCGACGCCAAGCCGTCGTCACCGAAGAACACCGCGTCGACGGCGGCCACGCTCGGCAGCGCGGTGATGACGACGTCGCAGGTCCCGGCAACCTCGCGCGGATCGGCCCCGGCGCGGCCGCCGTGCACGACGAAACGCTGCAGCGCGCCGGCATCGACGTCGAACCCGCTGGTCGCAACGCCGCCGTCGACGAGGTGACCCGCGTAGGCCGATCCCATGATCCCCAGGCCGATCACCCCGACGCGCTGCGACATCCTAGGCCACCGACGGGCGGTGTGCCGCGGCGTGCGCTCCGCCCAGCGCCGCGTTGACGCGCGGCATCACCTCGGTCGCCATCAGCTCCATCGACCGGCGCGCCAGGGCCGCGTCCGCCCAGTCGTGGCCGGCGTACAACAGGGTTCCGAAGTCACCGATCCGGTCGCGGAAGGCGAGCAGCTGCTCGACGACCGAGTCGACGGTCCCGCAGATCACCAGCGAGTCCAGCACGTAGTCCAGCGTGATCGCCGAGTCGGGCATCGCGCGATCGGCTTTGAACAGGTCGGGGCGGCCGTTGCCGATGAGCTTCGTCATCAGCGACTGGAAGTAGTACGCATACGGACCGTCGTGGCCTTTGGCGTAGCGCTGCGCCGTCGCCTCGTCGTCGGCGACGAAAATGCTCTTGGCGACCCGCCAGTCGCGCGGGTCCGCAGGCCGGCCGGCGAGCGCGCAGCCCTCCTGGTATTTCGGCCAGTGCGACGCGACCCAAATCGGCTGGAGAAAGTTCGCCGAGATCGGCGTCCAGCCGCGCGCGGCCGCGGCGGTGACCCCGGCGGAGAACGGTGCGACCGCCGTCACCACGATCGGCGGGTGCGGGCGCTGGTAGGGTTTGACGATGCTGCCCTGCCCGGTGTCGAGGTTCATCGTGCGGCGGGTCGATATCTGCCAGTAGCCGCCCTGCAGCTCGTACGGCGCCTCGCCGGCCCACAGCGCCAGCACTTGGTCGATCGCTTCGACGAACATCGCCGTCCGGTCGCGGTCGAGGTTGCCGAACGCCTCCGCGTCCGACATGAGCCCGCCCGGACTGATTCCGAACAGGAAGCGACCTTCGAGCAGGTGGTCGATCATCGCAACCTGCGACGCGACCGCAACGGGATGGGAGCTCGGCAAGTTGACCGTCCCGCTGCCCAGCACGATCTTCTCGGTGCTGTCGATCAGCGACGCGATAAAGCTCAGGCACGAGGTGACGGGCTCGGCGAGATCGGTGGCGTGTTCGCCGACGAAGGCTTCCACGAACCCGAGCCGGTCGGCCAGGACGATCGACGCGCGATCTTCCTTGAGCACCTCGGTGTAGTTCCGCGCTGGAGGGTGAAGGGGCATCGTGAAGTAGCCAAGCCGCATCGCCGATCCTCCGCCACGCGCCTATCTATCGGTCGATAACCCGCATCGACCGACTCGACGGCGCCGGTTACGGGCGGGTGTTCACGCGGCCGACGCGTTTTCCTTGCCTTCGCCGTTCGAACGCGCGGGGACAGGACGCCGGTTACTTATCGCAATATCACCACGGGATGGCCGCGCAGCCCCGCGCCGCCGCGAACCGGCGCCGTCACCCTCCACGCACCCGACTCTCCGCCGACGAGCGCGAACGCCTCATCGCGCGCGGTGCCGTCTCGTTCTTTTGCGAGGTCGGCTTCGGCGGGCAGACCCGCGAGCTCGCCAAGCGCTTGGGGATCACCCAACCGCTGCTGTATCGCTACTTTCCCAACAAAGAGGCACTGATCGATCGCGTGTATCGCGAGGTCTACCTCAACCGCTGGGACCCGCGCTGGGAAGAGCTGCTCGACAACCACGCGCGGCCGGCGCGCGAGCGGATCGTCGCCTTCTATCGCGACTATGCGAAGGCGGTCCTGAGCTACGAGTGGATCCGGATCTTCATGTTCTCGGGGCTGCGCGGAATGAACCTCAACAGCCGCTACCTGACGCTCGTACGCGATCGCATCTACACGCGCGTGCTGCGCGAGCTGCGGCGCGAGCACGGGATGCCGTCGCCGGCCGAAGTCCCGCTGAGCGAGATGGAGTTCGAGCTGGTCTGGGCGCTCCATGCAAGCATCTTCTACATCGGGATTCGCAAGTGGATCTACGGGCTCGAGATCCCCGAGAACGTCGACGAGGTCGTCCAGAACCTGGCGACGTCGTTCCTCGACGGCGTCCCGGCCGTCATGCAGCGCGCGCTCCCGCCGCCGGCGCGCGCTACGAAACGCCGAGTCCCGCCGAGCGGCTGAGAAACGAGCGCGCGTTGCCGCCCAGGATCGCCGCGCGCTCGGCGTCGTCGATGCCGGGGATCGCGGCGACCGTCCCGCGCGGGTCGTCGATCCCCATGTCGAATGGCCGGTCCGTGCCGACGACGACGTGGCCGGCGCCGACGCGCCCGACCAGATATGCCAGCAGCGCGTCGTCGTGCGTGATCGTGTCGAAATACAGTCGCGTCAGGTACGCGCTCGGCGGCTTGGGGAGCGTCTTGGTTTCCGACCGGACACGGTAGCCGTGGTCGAGCCGGCCGGCGATGTACGCGAGCGTCCCGCCGCCGTGCGCCAGGATCATGTTCAGCCGCGGAAAGCGCTCGAAGACGCCGGCGAAGATCAAACGCGCGGCGATCAGCCCCGTCTCGGACGGGTTGCCGAACAGATTGCCCAAGTAGTACGCGCTCGCGCGCTCGCCGCCCAGCTCGTGATGCGGGTGCATGAAGACCGGGACGTCGAGCTCGCAGCACGCTGCCCAGAACGCATCGAGCGCCGGATCGTCGAGCGGCGCGCCGTCGATGCTCGAACCGATCTCGACGCCCCAATGGCCCAGCCCTTCGACCGCACGCCGCAGTTCGACAACGGCCGCGGCCGGCGATTGCAGCGGAACCGTCGCGAACGCGGCAAAGCGGCCCGGTGCGCGGGCGACGACCCCCGCGAGCGCGTCGTTACCGGCCCGGCAGATCTCCGTCGCGAGCTCGGGATAGGCGCGATACGCGAAGTAGAACGGCGGCAAGCAGAGAATCTGCCGGTCGATCCCCTGCTGCTCCGCCAGCGCCACGCGCTGATCGACGTCGTACAGGAGCGGGAAATACGGCAACCGGGTCTGCGGCGCCGCGTAGCCACACACAGCCTGGTCGAGGTACAGCGCGCCCGCTTCCTTGCGCACGTCGGCGAGCCCGCGCGCGCGGAGCGCCTCGACGAAGTCGTCGGGAAGAAAATGCGCATGGCAGTCAATGCAGATCGGCATGTAAGCCCCCTCGCGGCCGAGCCTGGTCCCTTGACATACACCCGTCGGGCGTGTTTTATCGATAGATAAATAACCCTCTCGGGGGGACCTCAAGACGACACACGAGCACGCCGATACCGCGGGCTTCGACGAGCGCGACCTCCGCAACGCACTGGGTACCTTTGCGACCGGGGTCGCCATCATCACTACGCGTGACGACACCGGTCGCCTCTACGGCCTCACCGGAAACTCGTTCAGCTCGGTTTCGCTCGATCCGCCGCTGGTGCTGTGGAGCCTTGCCTGCGCCGCGCCGAGTCTACCGGCATTCCGTGCCGCTACGCATTTCGGCGTGAACGTCCTGGGCTCGGAGCACCGCGACCTCTCGGTGCGTTTCGCGCGCGGCGCGCGCGACAAGTTTGCGGGCGTCGCCTATGCGCTCGGCGAGTACGGTGTCCCGCTCATCGACGGCGCGGCGGCGCACTTCGAGTGCCGTATCGTCGATCGCTACTATGGTGGCGATCACGAGATCTTCCTTGGCAGAGTCGAGCGGTATCACTACGAGCACAAACCTACGCTGCTCTTTTGTCACGGGGCTTATCATCGGGCGCATCCGCTTGACGAGGATGTCTAGTCGTTGCTCTGACGCGCGGCTTGGCTCTTGGTGGCGTGGGTGCGGACGGGCGACGATGCGTTGGCTGGGACGCTCTCTGCGGCGCATCCTGCGCCTTCGTTCGCTCGGTTCTTCGCTCGCTCTCGCCCTCCGGGCTCCGCTCGCTGCGAAACGCCCTGCCAACGTATCGTCGCCCATCCGCACCCGGCATGATGGGTGTCGCGACGTCGCGGTTACGAACGAATCTGCGGGCGTTAGCGAATCGTGTGGCCGGCGGTTTGCAGGGCGGTGCGTGCGGCTTCGAGATCGTCGGCGCGTACGAGGATGTGGTCGGTGTCGTAGGTCGAGATGCCGAAGATCGAGAGGCCCGCGTTCGCGAGCGGTTGGGTGAGCTGGGCGATGATGCCGGTTTGCGTGAAGTCCAGCGTGCCGACGACGGCTAGGCAGCGGAAGCCGCGCTGCACTTCGGTGAGGGTGGCGGGGACCGTGTCTTCGCGGCACACGATCGAGAGCTCGTTGCGGGTTCGGACGACCGCCAGAAACTCTTGTCCGCCGACCCAGGCCGGTACCGGTGCATCGGCGGCGAGCCGCGCGATAGCGAACGTTTCCGAGAGCAAGCGCAAATCCACGCGCCCCGATTCCGCTCGGGGCTACGGACCCCCTCGGAGAGATACCGCTGCGCATCTCCCAATGCGCGGCGTCGGTTGAGCGAGGCGATGCGTATCCTCGTTGTCGGTGCCGGCGCGACCGGCGGGTATTTTGGCGGCCGATTGGCGCAGGCCGGGCGGGATGTGACCTTTCTCGTGCGACCGAAGCGCGCCGAGCAACTGCGGGCGCGCGGGCTGCAGATCGTGAGCCCGCACGGCGACGTGACGCTGACGCCGCAGCTCGTGACGCCCGACGACGTGTCGTCCGCCTACGACGTCGTGCTGCTTGCCGTCAAAGCCTATGCGCTCGAAAGCGCGATGGACGATCTCGCGCCGGCTGTCGGCAGCGGAACGATGATCCTTCCGTTCCTCAACGGGATGCGGCACATCGATGAGCTGGCCGCTCGCTTTGGAGATGCGGCCGTCCTCGGCGGGGTGTGCGTCGTCGCGACCAACCTCGACGACGCGGCCCGCATCGTGCAGCTCGCCGAGATACAGCAGCTGACCTACGGTGAGCGCGACGGCACCTCGTCAGCACGGATTCACGCGCTCGACGCGTTGCTGCAAGGCGCCGGGTTCGAGGCGCGGTCGTCGACTCGGATCATGCAGGCGATGTGGGAGAAGTGGGTGATGCTCGCGAGTCTCGGCGCGATCACGTGTTCGATGCGCGGGACGATCGGCGAGGTCGAGGCGGTGCCGGGCGGCGCCGATCTCGCGCTGGGGATGCTGGCGGAGTGCACCGCCGTTGCTTCAGCGTCGGGGTATTCGCCGAGCGATGAGTTTCTGACGCGGACGACGGGCGCGCTGACGGCGCACGGCTCAGGGCTCGCGTCGTCGATGTATCGCGATCTGCAGCAAGGCCGCAGCGTCGAGGTCGATCAGATCCTGGGCGACCTCCTCGACCGCGCGCGGGCGCACGGCGTGCCCGCTCCGCTGCTCACGGCAGCGTTCGTCCAGCTGAGCATCTACCAGCGCCGCCTTACGAAGGGCTCGTAGTCTCCGCGCTCGACGGCTACTTCACCGTGCAGGTACCGACTTTTGCGTTGGTCGGTTTGGATGCGTGGAGGGTTGCGAATTTTATGGTCGCCAGCGATGGCGAGCTCGCGGTTGGGAACGGCTTTGCGCTCGAGGGGAGACAGTTCGACGCCAGCAGGAACGCCATGACGTTGGCGTATTGTGCCGGCGACAGCGAGCCGGGGTTGCTGAACGGCATGTTCTGGAAGACCGTCGTGCGCATGTCGGACAGCGACCACTTGTTGTTGGTCGCCGTCGTGAGGAAGTCTTTGCCCGCGACGGACGGCCCGGCGGTGCCCTGCAGATCGGCGCCATGACACTGCTGGCAGGACTGGCGATAGACCGTTACGCCGGCGTGCGCTTGCGCGGCGGTGTACGGCACGGCCGAGACGCTCACTGCGATCGAGCGCGCTCGCTGCATCCGGGAGCCGTGTCCGCATAGGGCTGCGCGTTCGCGCGCCGCGAGGGTGAACAGGACGACGACGTCGCTCTGAACCTGCACCTTGTCGATGTTCAACCCGGCCGGAATCGCGACCGCCGCTTCGCTGCGCGGCAGCGCGACGTACGTGAGCCGCCCGCTCGCCACGCCGTAGACGGGTACGCGGCGCGCGGCGTCCAGGCCGGCGTCGCAGCCCGAAAGCGTGACGGCGCCCGACGGAATCGCGAGGCCGGTGTTTGCGAGCGCGCCGCTGAGTCCGCCGAGCACGCCCGTTTCCGACGGGCGGCCGACGACGAGCGCGAGGCTGGCCAGCGTGCGCGTCAGATCGGCCTGATACTCTTCCATCTCTTTTTCGCCGAACGCGCTCTGCAGGTTTTCCGCTGCGGCGAGCACGTTGGCTTTTGCGCCTTGGATGGCCGGGGTCCACGGCGACGTTCCGACTTTGTCGAGGATTTGGTCCAGGTGGCCGAGCGTGCCGACGCCGTCGCCCGGATCGCCGAATGATTTCGCGTAGCCGTCGTCACGGCGGCCCACCAGCGCGTTCATCGCACGGTGCGCGGCGCGCAGATAGGCGCCGTGGCCGACAGCATAGCCGTCCTCGATGTGCACGATCTCGGCAACCGCCGCCCGTACGTCCGCCAATGCGGCGAGCGCACCGGTATGGTCGTCGGACGCCGCCCGCGCCGGGGCGAAACCGCCGGCGGCGAGGGCGACGACGAGAGACAACGCGATCGTGCGCATCAAGAACCTCAGGTGGGAGTTATGGGAGCGCGAACGCGGTGATCAGCGCCGAGGTTGCGTGCTTGTAGCTGCCCTCGAGCGTCGGTGCACCCTTGTTGAAGCGTGGATCGGCGAAGTTGACGCCCGCCGGCCCGGCCGCAACGACGACGTACCGTTTGCCCCCGACCATGTACGAATGGGCCGGAGCTTGGATCGTCATCCCGGTCGCGTAGTGCCACAGCACGTTCCCGGTCTTCGCATCGTACGCGGTGAAGTCGCCGTTGACGCCGCCGGTGAAAACGACACCGGACGACATCGAGAGCGCGCCGCCGATCTGCGGAAACGCGAGATGTTTGCGCCACATGAACTTACCGGTTCCGATGTCGATCGCGCTCATGTAGCCGGTGCTGGGGCCGTAGAGCGACGGAAAGGCACCGCCCAGGTAGAACTGGCCGGCGACGTAGGTCGATGTTCCCTGCGACTTCCACAGCCCGCACTGATCGACGCTGGGGACGTAGAACGCATTGGTTTCGGGCATGTAGCTGCCGCCGTTGAACTCAACGCCGCCGTTGGTGTTCGGACACGCAATGTCGCCGGCCCGGTTCGGCTCGGTGTTCTGGCCCTTTTGCGTGCTCACCGCGACGTGATAGACAAGCGCGCCCGTTCCGGCGTCGAGCACCCAGAAGTTGCCGCCCTTGTCGCCCGCGGCGACGAGGCTGCGCGACGCACCGTTCACCGTTCCGGAGAACAGGACCGGCGGCATCGCCGGATCCCAGTCGTGCGTGTCGTGCGGGATGAACTGGTGATACCACTTCATCTTCGGCTTGGCACCGCTGATGTCGAGCGCGATCATCGAGTTGGTGTAGAGGTTCGAGCCCTTGCGAATCGTCCCGAGGAAGTCGGGCTGCGGGTTGCCGGCATCGACGTAGAGCGTGCTGGTCGCCGGATCGATCGCGATCCCGCTCCAGATCGCGCCGCCGCCGCGCTTCCA
>PMOS01000006.1 GCA_003161435.1 Vulcanimicrobiota bacterium | reverse complement strand
TGATCGCGATGGCAAACGACGGAAGCCTCATGAGCGACATCGCGAGCGACGACGCGATTCCGCTCACAACCGACGAAGCGCGTCCGGTGTGGGCCGCGTCCGCCGTTCTGGCCGAGCGCGAATTGCTCAACGGAGACGTCCCCGTGAGCGGCGTCGGCGCGGCGAACGACGCGCTCGGCGCGTTCGACGTCGCGACGACGCTCGGGACGCGCATGGTTGCGCTTCGTCCGGGTGGCGCGGTTCAAGCATCGACCGCGATTCCCGACGAAGCTCGAGCGCGGATGTCGGACTACCTTGCACGGGGTGCCTCGCTGCTGGAACCGGTTCCCGAGGTTGCGCAAGCCGGCGGGCCGCCCTATGCGTTCTGGATCGTCGATCCGGCAAGCGGCACGCTCCGCGACGAAAACGCGGTCGGGCGCCATCCGGAGGGGGCGGAGGACACGGCAGTCACCGAGGAAGTGGCGATAAAACCCGTTCCAAAATGGCGAATAATTGCGTGTAGAATTGCTGTGGCGGTGATGGTTACCGTAACCCAAGACAGCAGCGCTGCCGAGGGGAAGACGATGGCGGACGAAATTGCAACGGCGAAAAAAGCTGAAGAGGAAGAGGGCGGATGCGGCGGTTGACGTCCGAGCCGACGCGCGACGCATAGACTCACTAGGCTTTTACGCGGCGCCGAGCCGTGCCCTACCCCTGGAGTGTCCCACGCGAGGCCATGGGACGCCGCGAGGCCATGGGACGCCCCTGGGACGCGCGCACGATACGATGTCGGCGCCCGAGGAGGAACGATATGCGTCGGTCGATGAGGGGTCTCGCGTTGCTGGTCGCGGTTACGATCGCCGGGGAGCTGATTGCCGGGGCGCGTCCGGCCGTCGCGAAACCGGCGGCGGCCTGCGATCTCATTTCCGCACAGGGTGTCGCCGCCATCGTTGGGGGGCCGATGGAGAACCTCACGACTCCCGGCTCCGACAGCCTTTGTACATTCAGCAGCGTCATCAGCAAAGTCGAACAGCCACAGATCGCATGGATCGTGCAAGTGACGCTCTTCACGCCACAGACGATACGACACGTGGGTCTGGCGCTGGGGACGATCGGCGCTTGCCACAACGCGACGCAATGCAAAAAGGTCGTGCAGGCGGTGAAGGACGGCTCCCCCGGAGAACTCTACGACTCCCAGACACCTGGGTCGTCCCCCTGCCGCAACGCGCGGTTGAGTTGCTTCTTCACTAATCCCGGTCGCGCGAGCGTCGTTTGGGCGAAACACGGAGATGAAGTCGTCGCCATCTTGGCCTACATCGGCGCCGCCTCGCCAGGCAGCACCGGAGCCAGCAGCGCGCTAACGAAAGAGCTCGGCTTGCTCAACGACATCTCGCTACGACTATGATCGCGCACAGCTTCGCCCTTCAGGAGGGCTGATATGCTGCATTCGCTCCGTTTCGGCGCCGTCGCTGTGGCGTTCGTGCTCGCGGCCGAAGCCGCGGGACTCTTTTCGCCGGTCATCGCCTCGCCGTCGGGTGGCACCATCCAGGTGACGAAGTCGGCTTGGAACTACACCCAGCCCGCCAGCAATCCGGTCAGTACCGTCACCAACTATGCCGGTCTGGCCTTGTCGGCGATGAACGGCGCTTTCAACAGCAACAAGGCCGCCGTGTGCAGCGCGATCAAAGCGAAGCTGACCTCCGCCAACGGAATGGGTAAGGGCTTCACGGCCCATCCGGAGAACTTCGTCTGCAACCCCGGGACGCCGCCGTCTTCGCTCGACGTGAGTTTCAGCGGGGGCGCGTTTGTCATCGTCTACACGATCACGGGGAACTACCTCGAATTGACGACGACGACGCCGACCGTCTTCGGTTCGTACGGGGACCCGCGCTTCTCGGTGCTCTTCAACAGCACGCTAACTGCCACGATTCCGGTCCCGACGCAGACCGCACCGCTCGCGGTGACATCGGTGATCGGGAGCATCTCGGGCGCTCACCTCGACAGCCACAATCTGCCGGCCGACCTCATTCAAGACCTCGCATCGGTCGTCGCCTTCTTCGGCGGACCGAACTTTCAAGCGATGGGGCAAAACGCGCTCGACTCCCAGAGCATCAACCTCACGAGTTCCGTCAACACCGCGCTCGGCCAATTGAACCTCGGGCAGGTTTCGACTCAAGGTTTCTCTCAGTTCCTCGGGAGCATGACGAGTAGCGGCGGAAACACCGCGATGGCTCTGCTGGCACAGAAGCCGATCAACGTCCCGACCCACGGGATGGCGAGCGCCCCTGTGATCGTCGAGTGGACGTACGGCTACGGTGCGCCGACGGGCGGCTGCGCCGCGCTCTCCGCGAGCGCGTCAGTCCAGGCCGGTCCCCCGTCCGCGGGTTCGCCGATGTCGCCGGCCGGGACTCCCGGGACCGGCCGCGGAGCCGTGACCCAAAGTGGGGCGTGGCAGCAATGTGCGTTCGCGGTCAGCGGATTGCCGACCGGTCTGCCGATCAAACTCACGGCTGCTCTCAACGGCGGTTGGAACACGACCAAATACAAGGTCATCGGCCTCGCTCCGTATGGAGATGGTCCTGGAACCGTGACGCTCGGCAACCGGTCCATGCGCCGCAGCATCGGCTCGTCCGGCTTGTCCGTCTCGTCCGTCTCGCCCCCGGCACCGGTCGTCTTCCTTCTCGGAGTTAGGCCGGCGGGGCCGATGCATTCAGTGAGGTCGGCGCCCGCTCCGTTCCCCACAAGGCATCCCTAACGCCCGCGCGAGGGCGGCAGCCTACAACTTCGCGTAAAGTTTCCTAAGCTCGCGAAGTTCCTCGACGAAGCGGAGTCCGACGTGCCGTTCATGGACTTCCCGAAAGCACACCGCAAACAACTTGCGTCGACCAACCCGCTCGAGCGCGTGAACGCCGAGATCAAGCGACGCACCGATGTCGTCGGCATCTTTCCCAACGACCCCGCGATCGTGCGGCTTGTCGGCGCCTTGCTGCTCGAACAGAACGACGAATGGCAACTGCAGCGCCGCTACATGCAGCTCGAAGGACTCGGGGTCGTCAGCGACAATCAGATCCAACGCTCTCAGCGGTCGTTACCGGCTGAGACGCCCAACCCGCCGAGAGTCGTTCATACACCACTCCGCGGGACACGATCCGGCGAGCAGAACGGCTGATCGGAAGAACATGGAACGGCCCTTTCCTTCGAGTGCCTCCGCACCGTAGCGCGAGCGTTCCGAGAGCAGGCGCGGGACGACCGTGGGACGGCTCGCTGATACGTTTGCCGCATCATGAAACGCGCGTCGAAATTGCTGGTCGCATTGTGGGCGCTCATGCTGACGCCCGCCTTAGCCGACCCTTCGCCGACGCCGGTGCCCGCCGTGGCGCCGGCCGCGCCGTCGCCCGGCGGCGGACATTCCTATGATCCCTGCGCGATGGTATCCCAACAGGACGTCGCGTCGGCGGCCGGCGTGGCGACCGATCAAGTCTTCAAGCCTGCGAGTCCGACGAAGAACGAATGCATTTGGGCGATTGGAAACAAAGCGGGTGTCCCTGGTCAGCAAGTCGCCCTGACCGTGCAGACGATCGATCAGGTAAAACAAGCCCACGGCTTGGCGCGGTTCGGCGCCATCTTGTCAGCCATCCAGAACATTCCCGGCGTCCCGATGCCGAGTAACCCGGTCGTGACGCGGGCGCTCGCCGACGCGCAAATCGTGGCGGGCCTCGGAGATCGAGCGGGCTGGAAGAACCGCACGCTCTCGGTCGTCAAGAGCGAGCTGCTTATTCAAGTGAACGTCACCGGGCAGCCGACAGACGCGGAGAGCCTCAAGGTAGCGACGTCGGTCGCGAAAGCAGCGCTCCAGAACATGCCAACCCAATGATGGCGCCGTCAAAGCGTCAGTGAAGGCTGGAATGGAAATCATGAAAACGCTCCTTAGCCCGCTCGCCCTGTCCCGTCTCTGCGCACGCATTTTTCAGAGATGTGCGCCTGGGTCGGCGTGGATCGCGGTCACATTGACGACCATGCCGTTCTTTCTACTCGCCGCAAGTGCCGAGCCGCACGCCGTTGGTACGGGGCCACTCCCCGTAAACGCCGGACCGCGCGCCGCAGGCACCCTCCCGCTGTCCGCTCCGACCAACCTGCACGCGACTCAGTCGCTGGCCGACTGCCGGAACTCCGCGGGCGGCGGGCTTGCGGGGATCGGCTGCGCCGCGGCGATGCAGAATCATTGGTACGTCTTAGCGTGGGATTGGAAGGGCGGCGCGATCGACGGCTTTCGAGTTTACGAAAGAAACAAGTTGGTGCCGACGATCCGGCCCGGAGCGCTCCATTTGGCCGCGACGATCGCGCAGCACTCGCAGGTTCGCGTCGCGCTGCTCGATCCGAGTCAAGTCGGAACGAGCGGATGTTTCAGCGTCACGGCCTATTCCGGCACCCGCGAGAGCCTTCCGAGCTCTCAGGTTTGCGTGAAACCGGTGAACGCGTCGAGTTCGGTCTTCGTTTCGGTCGCGCTCGCACCGTCGACGCAGATGGAGTTCTACGGCTATCATAAAGAGCATACGAATCTGAACTACTGCTCGAGCGGCTCATGGCCGACGTTCGCCGAGGGCACGGGGGTTTGGCGCAAGATGAACGTCGCGGCGGGCACGACCGATTGGGGGATGGTGATGTCGGAGGCGGCCTGGCATGCCGGGACCGAGCCGCTGGCGTGCCCGGAGTTCTTCGCGCAGGCCCTGCGCCTGGGCATCGTCTTCACGCTGCCCAGTAATGTCGCTACCGTGCAATCGGCCATACTGACCGGGACGATCGACCAGAGCTCGGCCTTGTGCACCGTCTCCGTTTCGCAGCTCGCTACGCAATTGACGCCGACCAATCCGGCCACCGAATCGAGCGGCTATCCTCCCGGCGGTTTCGCGTACGCGTTCCCTTCGAGTAACGGCTGGACGGCCAACGTCTGGCTCGATCCCGGCGGCTCCGCGATAACAACCTTGAGCGGCGCCTCCCCGCTGAGCCTCGACTTGACGAGCATGGTCAAGCAGTCCGACGGCGCCGGGCTGCTCTTCGAATCGACCGCCGACGAGATCGGCTCGCCGTCGGCCAACTCACTGCATCACGCCGACGTCGCAACCTGCCAGATGATGCTGCGTTCGATCCGGCTGAACGTCACCTACATTTCGAAGAGCGCCTCGTAATGCACGACACCCAGGCATTTCTTCCAACCGCAAAAAGGCCGTCATCCTTTGCGCTGTATTGGATTACGCCCGAGTCGGGATGTTCTAAAGTCGGGAACTACCGTTTATGGCTTCAAGGCAGATTGGCAACGGCGTCTTTGGCGAGAGCGTAGGCGACCGAGGGAGGGTCGTACTTGATCTGAACCAGCGTGGGGCCTTTGAGCAACCACAGGAAGCCCGCATAGCTCGTGCAGGCCGAGTGCTCGAAGGTCTGGCTGCAGGGCGTCCCTCTTACTTTGGCAACGCCGTAGAGTTCGCTGGGCGAGGCGTCATCGTACGCTTTCTGACATGCGTCGTCGCACGTTAGGGCCATGCGCGAGGCGACGTGCGCGTGCCCAAAACGCTTGAGGCCGTCCCGCAGCGTTTCGCCGGTTACGAGCGTGATCGCACCGGCCATGCTGCCGTCGTGCGTGATAAAGCACTCCGCCGCAAAGACGCCGTGCATCGAGCGCTTCGACGTGCCGCTCGCTCCGGCGGCTGCCAATTGATCCGGCGTCACGAGCGAACAGGGATCCGGCGTTGCGGCCTGCGCCGGATGAGCACCGCTCAGCGCAAGCGACGCCGCGAGACCGATCAAGAAGCTACGCAGCATGGTCATCCTCTGTTGCAGACGAGGCGTCGGTTTCATTGCATTGTTCTCGTGTAGGAAGGTGTGGAAACGGCGCCCGTCGCGCGAGGCCTACGGGCGCTTACCGTCCGGCGCAGTGGAGCGGTCGCCGCCGCCAAGTCGGAAATGCAGGAAATCGTTGAGGTCGGCTAGGTCGGGAAAATACATGCGTTGTTTGGAGGTTACGTGCTCCACATATCCGCGCCAGTCCGCGGCGCGGCGTTCGCTACCCTCATGCCAGAGGCGGACCACGAAGAGCTGCTCTTCGCGTTGTTCGTCGGCCATGACCAAGGACCTAAAGTCCCGCCGCCCCAGCAGCGTCCCGCGCAGTCATGGGATACATCACCGCGAAGGTGTACTTCGTCGCAGTGAGGGGGACCGCGAGCTGCGTGCGGCCGCGCGCGATGCAGGACCTAGAGATGGGAAACGACTTCCTTACCGATTGCCAGGACCTGCGCGCGCGTCGTCGGAGGCCGCTTCATGGACCGATCCGAGATGACGATCCGCACGATCGTCGCGTGCCGGCGTACGAATAACGTGGAAGCGTGTGCGTCGGGAACCAAGACGGCCCGGTCCCCGAGATCACCGATCACAACGGGCGGCTGATTGCTGGGGATGGTCGACGGATTCATAAGCCGCCCGTTATAAAACGCGAATTGCGGATCACCTTGCTTCCGGACCTCGATGAGCACGTCCATCGCTTGCGGCGAATCCGCTTGCCCGGGGGTCGTCCACTCGCATACGGTCGGCGAGAGCGGGTTTTCGCTGGGTGAGATCTGCAGCGGTTGATGCAACAAGGCGGAGATATTCTTCTCGCTGAGCAGTCCGCACGGCCGACCGGAGAGTGTGGCCTTGTCAGACCTTGCCGCAGCCGCCGGCGCAGAGATCGTCGCATCAGTATCCGTTTTGCTTCCGGTGTCCTGTTTGGTCCCACATCCCAGAAGAACGCACGCGCAGATCGTGGGCACTGCGATTGACACGATCGTCGTTTTCATGATCACGCTCCGCTTTCCACGAACCATGCCATAATGCAAGGATGGACTTCAGCCGTCCGCGTAGCGTCCCGCCCGGTAAACACTTCGCCGGCGGGCCGAATCGGCTCGCAGCGAACTCAGCGTAAGCTCCCGCCGTCCCGGCAGCGTCCCGCCGCCTGGGGGCGCGTACCGCCGGCCACCGATCGCTGACGTTTTGAAGGCAGCGTCGTCAGTTTTCGCAACGAAGGCGAATGAACTCGATGACGTCCGTGAGGTCGGAGAAGTAGAGCCGCTGTTTGCTGACGACGTGCTCGACGTAGCCGCGCCAGCCCTCGCTGCTCTCGCCGCCGGCCTCGCGCCACAGCCGTATCACATAAAGCGCCTCGACCCGTTCCGTGTCGCTCATCTCCGGAGCATATTGCCGGGGCGTCGCGCCTTCGTCCCACACCCGCCAGGCCGATCCGCTTTCTTGAGATCAGGCGTTACCGCTCGGGCCAGCGGTTCTCGCACGCGGCAGCTAGGATCGCTTGGTTCACGGGGATTGCTAGAAACTCGTGCTGGTCTTCTTCACTGGGAAGACCGGCAGCTCGTGATTGGACGAGCGCGTTCGCGTGCTCAAGGAGATCCGGCCACTCGGCGTCGCGGTGCATTGCACGATAAATGCGAGCCGCGACCCAGTAGAAGTTCTGGGGACATGGGGAACTTTCGATTGCTGAAGACGCAGTCGGGAGAAATTCGTCGACAAGGCGGCCTGCAGATCCGATGTCGTTCGCATAAAAATAGGCTAACGCGAGATCGGCTTGATCGGCGACGCGATCGCTTGGACGGCCAAGGCCCGCTTGGCGCTCCAAACCTTCCAGCATGTGCGCGATGGCGGAGTCGACCTCGCCAAGATCGCGCTCGGCTCCGCCCAGGTTCGCCAACGCTTCCGCCTCATAGGCGGGCGTTTTCATGCGCCGCGCGAGCTCGAGGGCGTTCAATGCGGCAACTTTCGCCTCTTGCGGACGACCCATGTTGAGCCTCAGCCAGCTCCTGTTGATGGCACACACGGCCTGACCGCGCACATCGTCGATAGCATCGAACAGGTGCTCCGCCCGCTCGAAATGCGCACGGGCCTCGCCGAACAGGGCAAGCCGGCATGAGATGAGGCCCGCGTTGACGAGTGCGACGGCTACACCTTGGCGTTTCCCGATTGATTCGAAGATCGATGCAGCCTCGAGATTCATTCGGCGCGCATCGTCATTGCTTCCGAGCCGAGCCGAGGCAGTGGCCATGCGAGCGATCGCGTCGGCTTCTCCTTCGCGGTCGCCGAACGATCCATAGATGTCGCGGGCCATCCCGGCGAGGTCCAGACATTGGTCGAACTCGTGCCGCATCAGCGCACCGCCGGCGGCTGCGAGCAACGCGCCGGCTACGAGCGTCGGGCTTGTTTGTTCCTTGGCCAACGCCCGCGCTCGCTCCAAATATTCTCGAGCGGTTCCGAGCATCCCGCGGTTCGTCAACACGGAGCCCAGCAGGCAAAGCACGGCCACCTGGTCTTCGATGGCGCCCGAGTCCGCCTGGAGCGAAAGCGCCTCGAGCGCCTTGCCCTCCGCTTCCTCGAAGCGGTTCACCAGCGCGAGATACTGGGCATGCGCGGCCAAAGCTCGCGCCCGCCAGCGCACTGAGCCGCGCATGTCCGCGACGCGGGCGAGTTCCACCGTGAACGCAAGCTCCTCATCGCGCTCCCCGAGCGATCGCGCGAGCAAGGTCTTTCGATGGAGAATCTCCAGGGCCGACTCATCCGGCGCGTCTCGCGTCAAGTGCGCGAGCCGCTCGAGATCGTCGCGCTGCGCGAGCCGATCACCCCGGCGGCGGTGGATCATCTCGCGAAGGAAGAGAAGTTCCACGCATAACTCTTTCTCGGGGTCGTGTTCGAGACAACGCGCAATGAGATCGAGCGCCTCGTCGTCGGCGTGGAGTGATTCGGCAAAGCGCGCTGCGGCCAGAAAATAGGGCAGTGCGCGCCGTGTATCGTCACCGCTCTCGAAATGGCGGGCGATAGCGCTCGCGAACGGTTCCAGGGCGTCGGCGTGAATTCGCTCGAGAACCTTCGCCGTCCGGCGGTGCCAGCGTTCGCGCTGCCGCTGCTCGAGCTGGTCGTAGACCGTGGTCTGGATGAGCTGGTGGGTGAACGCGTAGTCGAAGCCCGCACGGTTCCCCGCCTCACGGATCAAATGCCGCGCGAGAAGCTCGTCTATCGCCTCGAGAAGCTCGCGCTCATCCCAACCGATGATCTCACGGGCGACGTCGGTATCGAAACTCGAGCCCACGACGCTTGCCGCATCGAGCAGGAAACGAGATCGAGCGTCCAACCGCGCGATGCGCGCGCATACGACCGTTTGCAGCGTCAACGCGAGGGGCTGACTGCCCGTCTCCTGGATACCGCGGATCAACTCGCTAAGAAACAGTGGGTTACCTTCACTGGCATCGTAGAGTCTACTGGCGAGCTCGGTTCCGCCATCGCCGATCCCCGCGGTGAGCGCGACGATTTCGTACACGGCGTCGGGCTTGAGCCGGCTGACGCCGACGTGCCGTGCAAGGTCGTCTTGCTGGAGGCGGCGGCGCAGGGTCCGTAACGGCATGGGCAGCTCGTCGTCACGATGCGTTGCCAGGGTGAGGACCGCGCGGCCGCGCAGGCGCCGCGCGATAAACTCGATCGCGGCGATCGTTGCCCGGCCGGCCCAGTGGAGATCCTCGAGGACGAGGACCAGCGGCCGCGCTTTGGCAAGGCTGCTCAGGCATGCGGCGAGCGCTTCGAAGAGACGCGTCTGCTCGTGCTCCGGATCGAGAGGGTGGAGCGCCGGGAGATCGGGCCGGCGGTCCGCCAACTCGGGAAGGAGCTGGCTTGCAGCGGCAAGCCACAAGGGGTTGATTTCGAGTGCGGCGATCAGTCCGGCGACGTCACGCAAGGCTTCGGAGAGGGCTTGGTAGGGCGCGCTTTCCGGCTGTGCGGTCCCGCCCCACAAGATGCGCGCGCCTTGCGCTTGCGCGCGCAAGGCGAACTCGGTCGAAAGCCGGGTCTTTCCGACGCCCGCTTCGCCGGAGAGAAAGACGATCGTTCCGCGGCCGCGAGCGGACGTGCTCCACAGCGCGCCCAGCCGTTCGAGTTCGCGCGCACGACCAGCAAACGCAAGCGCAGCCGGCCCCGATTGAAGGGGCACGCCCGGATCGGGTTCGCCGCCCCCCAGAGTGAGTGGTTCGTTACGAGCGATCGCGTCGCGAATCGCGATCGTATCCGGCATTGGATCGACATTCAGTTCGTCGCGGAGGCGCTGTCGGAACCGATCGAACGCCACGAGAGCGCCGGATCGGTCGCCGCTTTCGTAGCGTATCGCGATCAGTTGGCGCAGCGCATCCTCGCGCCAGGGATCGATCGCAAGGATGCGTTGGGCGTAGGCTGCCGCATCTGTCAATCGCCGTGCCGCCCGGCCGTCGATGACGAGTTCGCTCAGGGCCGCGAGATACCGTTCGCGCAACCGCTCGCGCGGCTCAAATAGCCATTCATCGTAGAGATTCGAGAGAAGGTCGCCCGCATACAGTTCGGCCGCTCGCGCGCGCCCGCGCGGCGTCGCAACCTGCTGCTCAAACTCGGCGACGTCGAGCCAGCACGCGGTTTCGGAATTCCAGCGAACTGTCTCCGCATCGACGAGTAGCCACGGCTCGGGTGACGGAGGCAGCGCTTGCTGCACGTGATGCAAGTGCCGTCGCAGATTCGCCCGCGCGGCTTGCTCCGTCTCGTCCTCCCAGAGGAGGAACGCCAGCGTGTCGCGTGAGACCGCGCGATCGCGATGCATGAGCAGGTACGCTAGTAACGGCAATCCTTTCGGACGCGTCACGAACCGGAACGGGGCCGCGCCGACTTCGAAGCGCGGCTGCCCGAACAAGTAGATGCGAAGCTGCGTGGCAGATTCCAAGAGGATCGGACTTTTTCGAGTTCGCAGCCTCCGGACCTGGGACCGCTCGCCGGCGCCTGTCTCGGTTGCACATTACGATACAACCTTCAAGTTCCGAGCTAATGAAGATCATGACGCATTACTACGCTGACAAGGACGGATGGCGCGCCGTCTGGGCCTCGGCGAGCCGCTAGTCAGGCAGCGGCAACTGGAAGAAGAACCCGCAAACGTACACGACGATGAAGACGATGCCGATGACCGCGAATCGCTTCTGCGCTTTTTCCGAGCCAAAATATATCGCGCCGATCGTCAGCAGAATCCCGACGCCTTTCGCCGCAGTATCGAAGTCCTTGTGAATGTGGCCCTCAACCAGCAGCTGTTGCAGCGTACCGAAGAGCGGCATGACCCAGCAGATGCGCGATCCCCAATCCCAGCACGATGGAGATCAGGACGGTCAGGTAACCAAATGCGTTTGCCATGCTGCTTTCGCCGCGAAGGAAACCGAAATGGTCCCTCAGCCTGACGATTCGAGATCGAGATCCCGGCGCGCGTTCAGGCGCGCGCGTTGCGGCTCTATGGTGTACTTGGGGTCTTGCGCGGATTGTTTGCCGGCGGCGCTGACCGCGAAGCGCTCGAGGACGCAGGCAGCGGCCACGCACGTGGCGGCCAGACGCGACGCGGTGCGATTTTTATGGCCGAGCAGTCCGACGACGATGCCGGCTGCACTGAGCGCGCCGGACGTCGCGCGAAAGCTTCCGCCCGTCCCCGTTCGATAGGGTTCGCCGAGCAGCGGCCCAAGTCGTTTCTCCATGGCGGCGCCTGCCGCAAGCAGACCGATGGCGCCGCCGATCATCAGCCGGCGCGCAGAGCCGTTTTGTTGGGATGGCGCGAACGCGACACCGACGGCACCGGCGCTCGCCACGCCGCTGGCCGCGAACACGAACGGAAGCGTGTCACCGGCTTCGTGCCACACCGGCGTCGCCGTGTCGGCGACCAGCACGGCGGTATACACGGTCAGCGCCGGGCCCAGGCCCGCGGCGACGACCTCGAGCGCGCGCGACGTGCGCTTCCACCCGAGCAGCTCGGCGAACGTCGAGGCCCCGATCGCGCCGCCGAACGCGGTGAGTATCCAGGAGCCGAGGTTCATCGGCGAGGTCAGCTTGAAGACGCGCAGCATGTTGATGAAGCGCGACGGAACGCCGAGATCGGCGATCAGCAGCACCGGCGCGACGAGCACGCCGGCGAGTGCCGCGCGCTTCTCCACGGTGGCCAAGGCGTCGGCGCCGCGCATCCGGGCGCAGACGCATTCCACCGACGCGGCACCGGCGGCGCCGCCGATCCAGAAGTACCACGCGATGTACGGCTTCCAAACGTGCGGCTTGACGATCGGCCGCCCGTAGTACGATGCGCTCTTTGGCACGGCACCCGTGTCGGCGGCAGTGGGAAGCGTTTCGTTCGACACGTTCATCGTCGTGTGCCGAGCGCGGCGAGCGCGGTCACGCCGACGAGCGCGAGCGCGGCGTATCCGGCGTGCCGCCACAAACGGCCGAGGTCGCGCGTCGTGTCGAACGGGTCGGGAGGAAGACCGTAGACTTCGGGCTTGTCGAGCAATAGAAAGAACGCGCCCGCGCCGCCGATCCCGTCGCCGGTGTCGCGCAGGTACAGGCTCGCGTCCGTGTACTGACCCTCGCGCTGCAGCTTCGCCAGCCGCGCATCGGCGCGCGTTCGCAGCTCCTCGACGTCGCCGTACTGGATCGACTCGGTCGGGCACGCCTTCGCGCAAGCCGGTGTTTCGCCGTCCTGCAGGCGATCGTAGCACAGCGTGCATTTGCCCGCGTGGCCATCGTAGTCTCGTTTGTCGATGACGCCGAACGGGCAGGCCGGGACGCAGTAGCCGCAGCCGTTGCAGACGTCCTGCTGGACGACGACCGTGCCGAACTCGGTGCGCACGAGCGCTCCGGTGGGACAGACGTCGAGGCAGGCCGCATGCGTGCAATGTTTGCAGACGTCGGACTCCATCAGCCATCGGCCCGCATCCGGATGCACGACTTGGTGGCCGCCGGTCGGCGCGCCCTGCGATTGCGACTGCGATTGTGATTGCGCTGGCGATTGCGGCGGTGGCGCCGCCGGTGCGGCTAGCGCGCCGCTGCGGAGCTGCTCGACGAACGCGACGTGTCGCCAGGTCGACCCGTTCAACTCGCCGGTGTTGTCGTACGAGTTGCCGGTGAAGGCGTAGCCGTCGGCAGGCAGCTGGTTCCACTCCTTGCACGCCACCTCGCAGGCTTTGCAACCGATGCACAGCGTGGTGTCGGTGAAAAAGCCCTTGCGCGACTCTTGCTGCGTGTGAGTCGCCATCTCGCGCTCGGCGGCGGTTTCGTCGTAGAGTCCGGACACCGTCACTCCTCCGCGGGCAGTCCGGCGCGGCGCCGGTAGTCGTTCACCAGCGCGCTGAGCGCCGGACCGCGCGGGCGCCGTCCGGCGATGATGTCACAGGTTGCGGCTTTGGTCTCCTGGATGTGCACGTTGGGATCGGCGCTGATCGACCACAAGTCGTTCGCCGAGTCGCCGACCGCGATGCCGCGCCGGCCGAAGTGGAACGGCAGCCCGACGACGCGGACCGGTCGGCCCTGGATCTCGTAATCGGGCACGCGGTCGGTCACCAGCACGCGTGCTTCGATGGCGCTGCGAGCGGAGACGATCGTCGCCCACGTGCCGTGAACGAGCTCACGCTCCGCGGCGAGCGCCGGTGAGACTTCGCAGAACATTTCCGGCTGGAGCTCGGCTAGGTGCGGCAGCGTGCGCGACATCCCGCCGCCCGTGTGGTGCTCGGCGAGCCGGTACGACGTCATGACGTACGGGAACACGTCTGCGCCCGTCGCGCTGCCGGACGGATGGTACGGGTTGATCGCGCTCGGCCACCGTTCACGAACGGGATTCGACTGCTGCGCGTACAGCGCGTTGTCGACCGGCGACTCCTCGGGTTCGTAGTGCGTTGGCAGCGGTCCGTCGACGAGCCCGTCGGGCACGAAGAGCCAGCCTTTGCCGTCGCCCTGCATGATGAACGGCGAACGGCCGTCGAGCGCCTTCTCCGCTTTCGCGCCGTCGGGCGGCACGTAGTCGGGCGGCTTGTCCTTGACGAAGTCGGGAACGTCGTGGCCGGTCCACTCTTTGCGCTCGGCGTCCCACCACACGTAGCGCTTGCGTTCGCTCCAAGGATTGCCGTCCGGATCGGCTGACGCGCGGTTGTAGAGCTGGCGCCGGTTTGCGGGCCACGCCCAGCCCCAATCCGGTGCGACCCAGCTCTGTTCGTGCCCCGGTTTGCGCCGCGCGGCCTGGTTCTGCTCGTCCTTGAAGACGCCGCAGTAGATCCAGCAGCCGCAGGCCGTCGAACCGTCGGGCTTCAGCTTGGTGTACGCGTCGAGCGCCTTCCCGTCGGGGCCCCAGCCGTTGATCTCGCGCAGCACCGCGTGCGCGTCGGGCTCCTCAAGCGCGCCGAGCTCGGGATAGTTCCACGTCAACTCGTTGATCGCGCGATTCTTCGGATCGCTCGACGCGCGCAGCTTCTCGCGGATGCGCTTGCCCAGATGATAGTAGAACCACAGCTCGGAGCGCGCGTCGCCCTTGGGTTCGACCGCCTTGTGATGCCACTGCAAGAGCCGCTGCGTGTTGGTGAACGAGCCGTCCTTTTGCATATGGTCGGCGGCGGGGAGCAAGAAGATCTCGGTCTTGATGTTCGCGGTGCGCAGCACGCCGGTCTCGATCTCCACCGAATCGTACCAGAATGCGGCGCTTTCGATCTCGAAGAAATCGCGCACCACCAGCCAGTCGAGATTCGCCATCGCGCGGCGGTGCAGCGAGGCGTTCGCCGAACCGACGGCCGGGTTTTCACCGACGCAGAAGAAGCCCTTGACGCTTCCCTCGAACATTCCCATCATCGCCGGATAGATCGAGTGATCGCCGTTGATGCGTGGCAGGTGACCGAAGCACCAGTCGTTCTCCGCGGTTGCGTGCTCGCCATACCACGCTTTGAGCAAGCTGATCATGTAGGCGTCCATGTGGCCCCAGAAGCCGCCCTTGGCCGTAGTCTCGTACAGAAAAGTGGCGAGGTCGGTCATCCCCTCTTCCGGCATCGGGATGTACCCCGGCAGCAGCTCGTAGAGCGTCGGGATGTCGGTCGAACCCTGGATCGAGGCGTGACCGCGCAGCGCGAGGATGCCGCCGCCGGGCCGGCCGATGTTTCCGAGCAGCAACTGGATCATCGCAGCGGTGCGAATGAACTGCGCGCCCTCGGTGTGATGCGTCCAGCCGACGGCGTACGCGATCGCGCTCGTGCGCTCGCGCCCCGAGTTCGCGCACAGCGCCTCGGCCACCGCGAGGAAGTGCTCTTTCGGCGATCCGCAGATCTGTTCGACCATCTCGGGCGTGTAGCGCGCGTAGTGCCTCTTGAGTAGCTGGAACACGCAGCGCGGATGCTGCAGCGTGAAATCGACGTGCGGCGGCTCGCCGTGCTCGAGCGGGCGATCCACGGCGGCCTTCTCGCTCGGCGAGAGCTCGTGCGTCACCAGCTTGCCACCGCTCACCGTGGAGCCCATGCGGCGGCCGGCCGAGCCCGTCATGTCGAGGTCTTCGTACTGCCACGACGCGAGGTCGTACGCTTCTTGTTTCGCGTCGAAGCCGGAGAAGACGCCGTCGAGGTCGTCGGTGTCGCGAAAGCGCGGATCGATGATCACTGGCGCGTTCGTGTAGTTGACCACGTAATCGTGGAACCAGCGTTCGTGCGTGATGATGTAGTTGACGATGCCGCCCAAGAACGCGATGTCGCTGCCGGGCCGAATCTTCACGTGCCGGGTCGCGACCGCGCTGGTGCGCGTGAACCGCGGATCGACGTGGATCACCTCGGCGCCGCGCTCGCGAGCCTCCATCACCCACTGGAACCCGACCGGGTGGTTCTCCGCCATGTTCGAGCCCATGATCAAGATGCAGTCGGAGTGCTGCAGGTCTTGTTGGAACGTCGTCGCGCCGCCGCGGCCGAGGGTGGTGCCCAGACCGGGCACCGTCGAGCTATGTCAAAGCCGCGCTTGGTTTTCGACTTGAACTACCCCGAGCGCCGTGTACAGCTTCTTCATGAGGTAGTTCTCTTCGTTGTCGAGCGTCGCGCCGCCGAGACTCGCGATCCCCATCGTGCGGTTGAGCGGTTTGCCGTCGTTGCTCGTCGCTTCCCAGGTCGCTTCGCGCGTCGCGACGACGCGGTCCGCGATCATCTCCATCGCCGTCTCGAGGTCGAGCTCTTCCCATGCGGTTCCGTACGGGCGCCGGTAGCGCACCTTCGAAAGACGCGACGGGCTGGTGCTGAGGCCGCGCGTCGCGGAACCTTTCGGGCACAGCCGGCCGCGCGAGATCGGCGAATCGGGGTCGCCCTCGACCTGCACGACCTGTTCATCCTTGACGTAGATCTTTTGCCCGCAGCCGACCGCGCAGTACGGGCAGATCGACTTGACGACACGGTCGGCGGTGGCAGTGCGCGGCTCGAGCGCTGCCGTCGTTGCGGAGAGCGCCGCCGCTCCGAGCGCGTGCTTGTCGCGCCCCGTGAACTGCCGGACCAGCGGCCATGAGCGCACGCCGCCGGCGGGGGTTTCCTCGCGCATGCTGACTGGTACCCCCGGCGGGAGGGGTTTCACACCGAGCGTTCGCGGCGTTCGCGTTTTTCTCTCAGGGATGCGTGCGACGATCGAGCGGATATGACGTATCGATCGCTCCTGCTCGTCGCCGGCACCGTCTTGGCTTGCATGACGGCGGCGACCGCCGCTCCCACGCCGTCCCCCGCGGCGCCGGCGCTGATGCTCGTGCCGTCCCGCCAGGGTGCAAGCTCGGTGTTCGGTTACCAAGTCGATGCCAACGGGCCGCGCGGCTCGCAATACGTGCACGGCGTCATCGTCATCACGCGGCTCGCGAACAGCCGTGTGGTCGTGGCGGTGGCACCTGAATCCGGTGCCGCGACCGCGGCCGTCCTGGCAGTGGGTGCCGACGGAACGCTGCACGCGGTACCCGTCGCGCCGAGCGATGCGCTCAACCGCGCGGCTTCGGGGCCGATCCCGCCCGGGCTCCGCGCGCTCTCGGCGCTGCTGGCGACGCCGGCGGCCGGCGCGTCGTGGCCGCTCGGGGTCGAGGCCGGTGACGCGGTCGTTCCGGCGACCCTGAGCTTGTCCGCGCATGCCGCGCAGCACGACGCCGAGCGGACGATCTCCGCCGACGGGACGGGAACGATCACCATCGCGCAGCAGCAACAGCAGTCGGCACAAGGCGGCGGATTTTCGCGCGGCGGCGGGCGGGGCGGCGGATTCCCGGGCGGCGGCGGGATGGGCGGCGGGCGCCGCGGCGGCGGAGGCGGCGATGAGGCCGGACCGGCCCAGCGCGTTCCGGCGACGGAAGTGCTGCACGTCGAGGCGTCGTTCCGCGGCGCGTCGTTCTTAGGGGCGCGCGGCACCGAGCAGACGACCCCGACGCAGGGCGACAAGACGCCGAGCTCTACGAGCTGGTCGCTGTTTCCGTACTGAGTCCCACGGCCGGGTACCGCGGACGCGCCGAGGGCCGTGACCGCGGGCGCACGAACCGCATGGGCAGGCCGAGATGGTTTCGGAACGCGTCGTCTGTCGTGAGTTCGTAGGCCGCATCGTCGAGCTGGAGCATTTGCGTGCCCGGCGCCGGTCGGCCGCCGAAGGCCGGGGCGGCTTGGTCCTGATCGCGGGTGAGGCGGGGATCGGAAAGTCGCGCCTCGTGCGCGAGTTTTGCGACCACCTCGCGCCCGGGCGGCACCGCATCGCGGGGGCGGCGTGCCGCGAGTTCGGCCAACGGCCGCTGCGCGCGCTCGGCCACCTGCTGCGCGCGCCGGACGGAACGAGTCCGTTCGACGAACGCACCCCGTCGCGCGACGAGCAGCTGGCCGCGGTGGTGTCGGCGTTCGACCGCGTCGCGGAGGGCGGGACGGCGGTGCTCACGCTCGACGATCTCCACTGGGCCGACGGCGAGCTGCTCGGGATCCTCGACGTGCTGGCCGAACGTGCCGTCGCGCGCCGCGTGCTGCTAATCGGCACCTATCGTGACGACGAGATCATCGCGACGCACTCGCTGTTCGTCCCGCTCGGCCGGCTCCTCCGCCGCGACGGCGTTTCGCTCTTGCGCCTCGGCCCGCTCGGCGACGACGAGAGCGAACGTCTGCTGCGCGGCGCTCTCGCCGGCGATACCGAGCTCGCACCGGAGATGCTGCGCGACGTGCTGCGGCGATCGGGCGGCAACCCGCTGTTCACCGAGGAGCTGCTGCGTCACGTCGTCGATCGCGAGCGTTCCGGCACGGTGCAATCGGCGCATTCGCTTCCGCTCACGCTACAGGCGGTCGTACGAGAGCGCCTCAACCGGTGCACGGCGCGCGAGCGCAGCGTGCTCGCGCCGGCATCGTTGTTCGGGCGCCGTTTCCGCGCCGACCTCGTCGCCGAGATCTCCGGCATATCGCTCGAAGCGCTGATCGCGCCGCTGCAACGGCTCTGCGAGCTACAGCTGGTCGACGTCCGCGAGGAGATACCGCACGGCTTTCAATTCCGTCACGCTCTGACGCGCGACGCCGTCTACGGCGAGCTGCTCCCGGCGCAGACGCGACCGCTGCACCTGCGCATCGCCCACGTGCTCGCCGCGCGGCCGGATGCGACGGCGTTCGCGGAGATCATCGCCCACAATTTTTGGGCGGCGGGGGAGCTCGCCGCGGCAGCGCCGCACTGCGAGCGCGCCGGCGACGAAGCCATGGGCGTCCACGCATACGAAGAGGCCGCGAGCTGGTACGAGCGTACAGCACGCGGGCGCGACGGCGACGACGCAGCCGTCGGGGGAGCGTTGGCGAAGGCCGGCCACGCGCTCTTGCGCGCCGACGCGATCGACCGCGTCGTCGCGGTTCGCGATGCCGCCGCGGCGGCGTTCTTGCGGGCAGGAAACCTCGAGCGCGCGGTGCAGCAGCGAAATTTCGTCCTCGGTTCGCTCGCCAATGACGGTCGTACCGACGCCGCACGCGCGTACGGCGAGGAGACGCTCACGCTGGTGCCGCCCAACGCCGTGCACGTGCGCGCGGGTGTCTCGATCCGTTTGGCCGCGATGGAAGCAGCGGTCCGCCGGCCCGACGCCGCGTGGCGTTACCTGGAACCCGTCGACGAGAACGCTCTCGATCGCAGCACCGATGTGGCGCTCGAGTATTACGGCGTGCGCAGCTCGGTGCACGCTCAGCGCGCGGAGGTGTCGACGTGGCGCACCTGTTTCACGCAGGCGCTCGCGATCTGTGACGCCATCGAGTCGAGCGACTACATGCGGCGCTGGCTGCCCGGCAGCATTGCGGTGCAGGCCCTCAACTTGGGCGAGCTCGAAACGGCGCGCGTTCAGCAAGCGGTCAGCCTCGAGCGCGCGCAGGCGAGCCGGCTAGACGTCGACTATGCGCGCGCCGTCATGGCGCAGATCGAGTTGCGCGCCGGTAACGTCGCGCTCGCGGGCACGCTGGTCGAGCAAACGCGTCCGACACGCGAGCGGCTTCCTCGGTTGGAGCGGATGCTGGCCGGGTTGGGCGTGGCGGCGGCGCTAGGAGATCGCGAGGCGCTCGAGGATCTGCTGGACCTCGAGCTGGTCGAAACTGCCAAAGCCCGCGGCAATCCGTTCGGGATGATCGAGGCGGCCTGCGCGTGCGCCAAAGCGCTGATTCTCCTCGGGCGGCCGCGCGAAGCGATGCCGTTGCTCGAGCGCGCGGTCGCCGCCATGCGCAACCCGTTCGGGTTGAGCGAATCGATCGCGATCGTCGCGCAGTATGCGCCGCACCTTGCGGGCGCGCTGCGACCCCTCGTCGTTGCGGGGGCCGAAGCGCCGGAGGACCGGGTGAACCGCGCCCTCCTCGGCTTGCTCGATGCCGTGTCGGCAGGCAGCGACAGCACGGCACGTCGCGCGCATGCGCTGCGTGCCGCAGAGGGATTCGCCGCGCTGGGCTGGCCGCTGTTCGAGGCGCGCGCACGCGAAGTGGGCGATCAGCTCGACGGGGCGCTGACGTTGTATCGCCGTTGTGGCGCCGAAGGCGAGGTCCGCCGTCTCGCGCGTGACGCGTACGCGAGCGCGCCGGTCCCCGGGCAAGTGCTCAGCGAGCGCGAACACGCGATCGCAGAGCTCGTCGCGGCCGGAATGGGAAATCGTGCCACCGCCGCGGCGCTCGCGCTGAGCGAGAAGAGCATCGAGAAGAGCCTGACCGCGATCTATGCGAAGCTCGGCTTGAACTCGCGGACGCAACTCGCCGCTTATATCGCAGCCGGCCGAAACGCACGCCCCTAGTCGTTTTCCGAGTGCCGCACTGGTGACACACTGGTTCGCGACAATCCCAACATGCACTACACCACGATGTCACGCGAGTTCGACGGCGTGTCGTTTCTGTTTCAAGACCCGCCGATTGCGATCGACCGCGAGGCCCAGCAACAGGTTGAGGCGCCTAAGCGCAGCACGAAGGCGGTCGGTGATCGGTCCGAAGCCGCTGTCCTGCTGGCGCTCATCAAAGCGGGCTACAAAATCTCGATCCCGTTCGGGGAGAATAATCGGTACGATCTGCTGGCAGACGACGGCGAGCGGATTCTGAGAGTGCAGGTCAAGACGGGCAAACTGTGCGGCGACGTCATTCGCTATAGCTGCTCGAGCTCACACTCCCATCGTGGTGGTGTCTTTGCTCGCCCGTACTTCGGGCAAGCCGATGTCATCGCGGTCTTTTGCCCGCAGAACGGGAAGGTCTATATCCTGCCGGAGAAGGAGTTTGTGGCCACTCGAGCCCATCTTCGGCTGGCGGAACCCGCGAACAATCAAAGACGTCGGATCCGCTGGGCTCGGGAATTCGAGCTGGCGTAGCGGCTGCGTTGCGGAAGACGGCGGCATGATGAACCCAGCTGGCTACTCGCGCTTCGGCCTAGTCGCGGCACGGCGCGCCGAGAAGCTCTACCTTGCGATCATCGACCGCGACGGCACCGCCTGTCATCTTTGCGGGGAAGAGACGGAGCCGATGGAGCGGTCGGCGGATCACGTCGTGCCGAGCTCGCTCGGCGGTTCAGATCGACTCCTGAACCGCAAGCTCGCGCACAAGAAGTGCGATGGGCTGCGCGGCACGACGCCGATTGCGATTGCCCGGCCGATCATCCGGTGGTATCGCGACGGGTGGATCACGCGGGTTGAGGCAAGTGACCTGCTGTGGCGAGCGAAGAACGCGCGAGCCGATTTCGTGACCGAACACGAGCTGACACCGCGTCGCCCTGCAGAGTCTCCTTTGGCGCGTTACGAAAACTGCGTCGCATAAGGTCTGAATGCCATAGTGGTGACACAGACGCGCGAGAGAATTAGCTCATGCACCTCGCAATGGCATTGAAGTACCGGGTCGCCGGTGGCTCTTTTCTTTTTCTCGATCTTCCCGTCAGGATCGACCGCGTCGAGTCGCCAACCCTCACGGCCGCTCCGAAACGAAACACGAAACTGAAGGGCGATATCTCCGAACTGCGCGTTGCGGTAGCGCTCACCGAAGCGGGATACGCCGTGTCGAAACCGCTCGGCGAGAACCAACGCTACGATCTTGTGGCCGACGACGGCACACGTATGCTGCGGGTCCAGGTGAAGAGCGGTCGGATCCGCGGCGAAGTCGTCGTCTTCAACTGCTGCAGTTCGCACGGGCACCGCCGAACGGTGCTATCTTCCCGCCCGTACACTGGACAGATCGACCTCCTAGCCGTCTATTGCGCCGATAACGGGAAGGTCTATCTCGTCCCGGAGGCCGAACTGACGCGCACACGATCCCACTTTCGCCTTGCCCCGCCGCGGAACAACATGGTCAAGACGATTCGGTGGGCTTCGAAGTACGAGCTGGCGTAGCTTAGTGGTAAAGCACCGCATTGGTAATGCGGAGAGCGTGAGTTCAATCCTCACCGCCAGCTCCAGGTAACGCGAGCCCCCCGGTCATCCGGAGGGTCTCGTCGCTTTCCTGAGTAGTCGGGAGGGTCATGGCCATTGCCGTCTCCACCGACAGCGCAAAGCGCGCACTCCTCGACCGCCTCATCGACGACGCGGCGCTCTTCCCGCCGGCCTCGCTGGCTATGCGTCCGGCGCTCCGCGCCCACGCCCGCCACAAGGAAAGCGCCTACTGGTGGATCGGCGGCCGCTTCGTCGTCCCGGCCTCGCGGCTCGACGAGTTCGCCGCGACCCGCAACGGCCGCGACGCGATCGACCTCGCCGTCGTGCTCGACGCCGCTGCGCTGGGCGCGCGCGGCGACACGGTACGCGCCGACCTCGAGCGGGTCGAGCGCATTCGGCACCTCGACGGCGTCACCGTCTCGTCGTTCGAGGCGCGGCTGCCCCGGTTAACCCTCGACGCTGCCGCCATGCAGCGAATCGTCGCCGACATCGCCGAGCGTTACCCGACCGGCGATGTCGCCTTCTGGTACGAGTCGACCTACGATGCGGGCTGGCAAGTCCCGCCCGCTACCTGGCTGGCGACGCTGGCCGCCGCGCGCGGCGCGGCGCCCCCGAACCTGACGCTCGGGGCGAAGGTCCGCTGCGGCGGAGCGGCACCGGCAGCCACGCCGTCGATCGAAGACTTGGCCGCCTTCATCGCCGCCGCGCATTCCCATGACGTCCCGTGGAAAGCGACCGCGGGTTTGCACCATCCGGTTCGCGCGCAGCAGGCGCATGGATTCCTCAACGTCTTCATCGCCGGGGTCGCGCTGCACGGCGGTGCGATCGAGAGCGCGGCCGTACCCGAAGTGCTCGCCGAAACCGATCCGCGTGCGTTCGTCGTCGATCCCGCGCATATCGGCTGGCGCGACGCGCGGCTCGAGGCCGAGCAGGTCGCGGCGGCGCGCGAGCGCTGCGTCTCGCTGGGCAGTTGCAGCTTCGACGAGCCGGTGAACGACCTGCGTGAGCTCGGCATGTTGTCGTGATCGACCCGCGCGACTACGGGCCGGACAACCTTCCGTTCGGCATCGTCTCCGCGGCGAGCGACGATCGTCGGCGACCGGCGGTCGCGTATGGCGACCAGGCCATCGATCTCGACGCGCTGGTCGGGCGCAAGCTGCTCGACGCCGAATCCCTGCGCGGCGCGACGACGCTCAACGATTTCCTCGCCGACGGCCTCGGCGCATGGCGCGCGGTTCGCGCGCGGCTGCAATATTTGCTCGGCTCGTCCGCGAGCAGCGACGAGCGCAGCGGCGTGACGGCCTGTATGCTGGCGCGCGACGCGCTCACGATGCACCTCCCGGTCGTCGTCGGCGATTACGTCGACTTCTACTCGTCGATCGAGCACGCGACGAATCTCGGTCGGATCCTGCGCCCCAACGCCGAGCCGTTGCTGCCGAACTATCGGCACGTTCCGATCGGCTATCACGGACGGTCCGCGACGGTCGTGCCGAGCGGCACGCCGATTCGCCGTCCGCACGGGCAGCGGCTGCCGCCGGGCGCGAACGCGCCGGAGTTCGCGCCGTCCGCGATGCTCGATGTCGAGTTGGAGATGGGCTGGTTCGCCGGGCCCGGTAACGCGCTCGGCGAGCCGATCCCGGCCGACGCTGTTCGCGAGCACGTGTTCGGTTACGTGCTCGTCAACGACTGGAGCGCGCGCGACATCCAGGCGTGGGAATACCAGCCGCTCGGGCCGTTCCTGGCCAAATCGTTCGCCACATCGATCTCGCCCTGGATCGTGACCCTCGACGCGCTCGAGCCGTTCCGGGTTTCCGAGCCGGCGCGTGAGCCCGAGCCGTTGCCGTACTTGCGCGCGAACGAACCGTGGGCGTACGACGTCGAGCTCGAGATGCTGTTGCAGACGCCGCGCATGCGCGAGCGCGCGCTGGCGCCGGTGAGCGTTTCGCGCACGAACTTTCGCGCGATGTACTGGACCGTCGCGCAACAGCTGGCGCACGTGACCTCGAACGGCGCGCGTATCCGGCCGGGCGACCTGTTCGGGACCGGCACGATCTCCGGGACGCCGCAGGGAACGCAGGGCTCGTTCATCGAGCTGACTGCGCGCGGCGCGAACCCTCTGTCGCTGCCCGAGGGCGAGACGCGCGGCTTCCTCGAGGACGGTGACACGGTGATCTTGCGCGGACGCGCCGTGCGCGGTAGCGCTCGAATCGGCTTGGGCGAGGTCGCGGGAACGATCGTCTAGCCGGCTCAGCCGCGGGTGAGCAGCACCGCGCGCGCGTGCGCCCCGCGCTGCGGCGCCTTGGAGACGGTGAACTCTCGGGTCAGCCGAGCGACCAGGTACAGGCCGCGACCGGATTCCGAATCGTCCGCCGGCAACCGTGTCTCAGACGCGTACCCCGGGCCGTCGTCGATGACGTGCAGCACCGGCTGCGCCGGGTCGTCGATGGTGAGCTCGACGTCGATCGAACCGGGCGCGTGGCGAACGGCGTTGCCGATCAGCTCGCCGAAAACGAGCTCGGCGGCCGGGATGTCGACGCCGCGGCCGTGCAGCTCGAGCGCTTCGACGATCGTCTCGCGCACGTCGTATGCACGTCGCCAGTCGCGCGGATCGAACTGCCAGCGCATCGTCCACGCCCGCGCCGCCGGATCGCCGAGCACACGCAGGGTCAACACCGCGACGTCGTCGTGGACGCCGTGGTCGCCCAGCACGTGCGAGACGAGCGCGGCCGCGGGCGAACCGTCATCCATAGCCGCGCTGCGCAACACCGCGAAGACGCGGCGTTCACCTTCGGTGATGTCGCGGGTCGCCTCGACCAGACCGTCGGTGTAGAACACCGTCAGCGATCCGGCCGGCAGCTCGATGCTGATCGTCGGCGGCTCTCCCCCGTCGCGCAATCCGAGCGGCAAACCGCGACCCTGCAACTGGCGTATGCTGCCGTCGGGCGCGCGAACGATGGGCGTCGGGTGGCCGGCCGTCGCGTACGCGAGCGTGCGCGTCGCCGGTTCGAACACGCCGACCAGCGCGGTGACGATCGCATCGGGATGCGCGCGGCGCAGCACCTTATCGGCCGCGTCGAGCAATCGTCGGGGATCGGACTCGTAGGTGGCCAGCGTCTCGATCGCCTGCCGCATCCGCCCCATGATCACCGCGGCGGTCAGACCGCGGCCGGTTACGTCGCCGATCGAAATCACGACCCGTCCTTCGGGCAGCGCGAACGCATCGTACCAGTCACCGCCGATCTCCGCTTCGGTCAGGCCCGGATAGTAGACGGCGTCGAACTCGATCCCCGGCACCTTGGGGAGGACGGCCGGCAGCATCGCCCGCTGCAGCGTCATCGCGACGTGGTGTTCGCGTTCGTAGAGCTGCGCGTTCTCGATCGCAACGGCGGCGCGCGCGGCGAGATCGGCCAGCAGCGCCGCGTCGCTCGGACCGAACGGTGTGGACGCGCGCACCGTCACGCTGCCGATCTCGACGTCACGGTGGCGCAGGGGCGCGAGCAGCGACGGTGCTTCGGCGGCGACCGAGGCGCGCCGTCGCGTCACGGAGCGGTCGGGCCGCAGCGCGACGATCGCTTCCTCGCCGAGCTCGGCGACGAGCAGATCGGCGAAGCGTCCCAGTAGCGTGTCGAGGTTGAGCGAGCCGCTGAGCACCTCGCTGGCCCGCGCGACGATCTCGCGCATGCGCGCCAACTGAAGCACTTGCGTCTCGATCGCTTTGCGTTCCGTGATGTCGGTGAACATCCCCAGCGATCCGGTGTAGGCGCCGTCGGCACCGAGGATCGGATTCGATGCCACCATCGCGAAAACGACGTGACCGTCGCGGTGCCGCAACTGCGACTCACGCCGGTTACCGCTTCCGGCGCGGTGCTTGGCCAGCGCCGCGAGCACGTCGCCCTGTTGGCCGTGCACGAGAAACTCGAACATCGGGCGACCGTACATCTCGTCGGGCGTATAACCGAGCATCTGGCTCATCCGAGCGTTGACATAGCGTGTGCTCGCGTCCTCGCCGATGATCCAGACGCCCTCTTGCGCGGTGTCGATGATGTTCCGGTAGCGCGCCTCGCTGGCGGCGAGGTCACGATAGAGGCGCGCGTTTGCCATCGCGACCGCCGCTCGGCCGGCGAGCTCCCGGACATCGGCGAGGTCGGCCTGCGAGAAGCTGCGTCCGGTGCCGAGCACCGCGCCGAAAGTCAGGACGCCCACCCGTTCGCCGGCCGCGACCATCGGAACGTGAACGATCGAAGAGAGCGGCAGCGTCCGTACGAATGCGAGGTGTTCGTCGCTCCAGGTCGTCGCGGCCAACCACGCATCGTCGCAGACCGCGACGATGATCGGTTCGCCGCTTTCGAGCACGACGTTGATCGGATGGAGCGCTTCAGGCGGCGGCGCAAACGAACGTAATGTTCGCGAATCGGCGTGGAGCCGGCCCGTTTCGACCGCCGCCCGCTCGAGGCGTCCTTCGATACCGAGCACGTCGACGAACGCGAAGTCGGCGAAGTCCTCGCACATCGCCGAGACGACGGCGCGTGCGGTGCGGTCGAAGTCGAGCGACTCGGCGAACGCGACCCCCAACTGGTCGAGCATGGTGCGGCGCTGCATCGCACGATAGCGATCGCTTACCTCGAGATCGGTGGCGCCCGGCAGATCGGAAATGGTGCCAGGCCTCGGCTCAGACCGGGTCGTTGTAGCCGCGAACGATCATCGCCTCGCTCTGGCTGCGCGCCTCGCGAAACCTCTCGGCTTCGCCGGGCCCCTGCGCAGCCGGCTCGCCGAGCAGCTTCGCGAGCTCCTCGTCGAAGAAGCGCGTAACGTCCGCGGCAGCGTGCATCCCGTGGCGGATGCGCTGCGCGATCATCAGCCGATAGATCCGATCCGTCGCCAAGTCTTCCATGTAGCCGTCGAGCAGCGAGGCACCCAACCCGCTCAAGTAACCGTGGCGATAGCGGATCACCGTGCGAACCGCCGCGCGCGTGCCGGCTTCGGTCTTTTCGCCGACACCGGCGATCGACGGCAGCAGATCGGGTGTCGCGTTCGCTTCGGGTTTGCGCGCGAAGCCCTGATTGGGTGCCGGGAACTGCGCGACCGCGATCGCGTTCTGGTCCGGATGACCGGTCCATGCGCCGTCGAACAGCGAGCGCGACTCGTTGCGCTTGTCCTCTTCGAGCACCTTGAGCGCGCGCGCGTTGAGCTCGGGATTGCTGCGATCGGGGAACAGCGCCGTCATGCCGCCGATCGCGAGCAGCCCGTGCCGGTGGCTCACCTCGGGGATGCGCTCGCGCAGGTTCTGGAAGAAGCCGACGTCGTGCGGAATCGTGTTTCGATCGGGCAGCACCCACTGCGGATCTTCGAAGTTGAAGTCGATCAGCGAGGCCATGTAGTCCCAGCGTCCCAGGTTCAGGCCGAGCAGATGGTCGCGCAGGTTGTAAGCGAACTCTTCGATCTGATACGCGAACGGAAACGCTTCGACCAGCGCCATCGCCTTGATCGCATGAGGCTCGAGCCCTTTGGCGCGGGCGACGGCCGCGAAGACGTCGCGCCACCAGAGCGCTTCGTCGGCCGACTCCGACTTCGAGATGTAGATCGCGAGCGGGTGCTGCAGGCGTGAGAAGTCGAGCTTGTACGCGAGCAGCGCAAGGTCGAACAGCGCCGCCGAGGTGGGTTCCGGGTAGATCCCCGCTTGCGAGAGGTGCAGACCGCGAACGCGAGTCCACAGCACCGTCGAAGACGGCTTGATCGCAACGACGTTACCGCCGCGTTTCTGGTCGACGTAGGTGAGCTCGCCGTAGTACATGGCGACCGTGTTGTCGATCCCTTGCAGCGTGCGCGCGAACTCGTTGGCCATCGAGTCCTCGAGATCGACCATGACCGCAGGGGTTCCCGAATTGAGCAGCTTGACGCACAGCTCGTGGTCGTCGGCCGGCCCGGTCATCTGGTTCCGCTGGTCCTGCACCCACGCCGGGATCTCGATCCGCCAATCGCCTTGCGCCTCGGACGGCGGGAGATAGTGCGGTCTTTGTCCTTGTCGCGAGGCTTCGAGGACGTGACGCCGCGCCGCGACCGCGGCCTGCTGGCGCGCAGTGAACGCTTCGTGCAGCGGGCGATAGAACGCGGCAAAACCCGACGGCAGATCGTTCTCGATCGAGAAGCCGTCGGGCGCGGTGCTCATCGGCGGGATGTGCTCGGCCGCGGCGACGCCAGCCACCAGCTTCGTCTGCATGAGCCACCCCTTCGATGCGGGAACGTTCCGATCCGTGCGCCCGTAGCTCAACTGGATAGAGCGAGGCACTCCTAAGGCCGAGGTTGGTGGTTCAAGTCCGCCCGGGCGCGCATCCCTTTCGTCGAATGAGAGCAACGTGATCGCACGACGCGTGTATGGCATCGTCCGCGCGGCTTCGCTGCTTGTGGCGACGGCGCTGGCCGTCGCCTGGGCCGGTCCGGCCTGGAAGGCCCTGCAGCACGACACGCCGTTCTTGGTGGGGGCGCTCGGCATCGCGATCGTGCTCGGCGTCTTGCGCGCGCCGACGGCGCACTTCGAGCGCAGCGAACGGCCGACGCCGGAGAGCTACCGGGTCGGCTTGCTCGCGCCGCTGCTGATCTGCGTCTTGGTGCAGGACGGCTGGATCTGGGCCGCCGCGTGCAACGTTCTCGCGTACCTCGTGCGTCCGTCGGGGCCGCGGCGGCGCGCGCTGACCGAGCGCGTCCTCACCGCGTCATTGCGGGTCCCGGCCTGGTGGGCGGCGAGCTCGCTCCTGCCGCCGCTGCACGCGGCGGTCGCCGGACCGGTCACGCTTTGGACGGCCGGCGCTTTCGTCGGGATCGCGACCGGCTTCATGCTGCTCGTCGACCTGCTCTGGATCGACCCGCTGTCCGCGCTCCGCCAAAGCCGCTCGCTGCTACGCATCTGGCGCCGCCATCTCGCCGATGCCGGTTCCATGGCGGTCGTCGTCGCCGAATGCGCCTGGGCCTACGTCGCCGCCCGCATCGCCGTGCACGACGGCGGGCCGATGGGCGTCGCGACGTTGCTTCCGCTGGTCTTGCTGGCGGTCGTGCTGGTGCGGTTCGCGCGGGTGAACGCGCGGCTGCATCGTCTTTCGTTGTCGCGCGCCGCGGTCGACGCGATGCTCGGCGCGAACGACCCGATGCCGCAGGTACAATCGCTGCTCGAAAGCATCGACCCACGCATCACGCGCGAATCGGTCGAGATCGCCGCGTTCGGCCGAGGCGGTGCCGACCGCTGGTCGCGGGTCGTGCGTTTCGGCCCGCCGTTCGCCGAGCTAGAGGTCGAGCGGCTCGGCCGCCGCGCGCTGCTCGAGCTGCAGGTCACCGGCGAGGACACCGCGTTCCAGGGCGATAGCGACGAGGACGGCAGCGTTAGCGCGTACGCCGCGCGTGACGAGGACGGACGGCTGCGCGGCGCGCTGCTCGTCTTCCGTTCGCCGGGCACGCAGCCGCTTGTCGCCGCGCGCGACTTCGAGCGCGCCGCGCACGAGTTGGGTCCGCTGCTCGGACAATACGGCGCGATCGCGGCGACGCGTACGGCGGCGTCGATCGACGTCCTCACCGGGCTGCCGAACCGGCGCGGCGTCACCCGTGCGCTGCAGGAAGCGATGGCGCACGTCCGGCACGGCGGCCGCTACGCGGTCCTGCTGCTCGACATCGATCACTTCAAGTCGATCAACGACCTGCTCGGGCATTCGACGGGCGACCGCTGCTTGGCCGAGATCGGCCGCATCCTGGGCGACAGCATTCGCGGCGTCGACGTGGCGGGGCGCTTCGGCGGCGAGGAGTTTCTGGTGCTGCTGCGCGACGCCTCCCGCGAGCGGGCGCTCCAAGTGGCCGAGCGGCTGCGTGCGGCGATCGAGTCGGGCGGGTTAGCGTACGCCGACGGTAAGCCGGTCACGATGTCGATCGGCGTCGCCTACGCGCGCAGCTCGGATGGCCCGAATGAAGTCGTCGAACGGGCGGATCGCGCGCTCTACCGCGCCAAGAACGGCGGCCGCAATCGGGTCGTCGAATCGTCCCTGCTCGCCGGCTGAGAACGGTGGTTTCGCCAAGGCGACGTCCCTTACGTCATCGCCCGGCTCGCGCTCAATGCAACCTAGCGTCCCCTGGCCGGTGTCTCACGACTTAGCAACCAAGCTCTCGGTTATGGCGGATCGGCCGAAGGCCGCGGTTTACACCGGCGCGGGGCTGTGCTACACTTTCAGCTCGGAACGGACCCCGCGTCCGTTTTCTTCATGTTTTCCGGCGTCCCGGCTCCCCCTCGAGAAGTTCGAAGATGGCGAAAAAAGAGAACCGTGTGATGGTCACGATGGCTTGCACCGAGTGCAAGCGGCGCAACTACAACACGTTCAAGAATCGGCAGAAAACCAGCGACCGGCTCGAGCTGAGCAAGTATTGCCGTTGGTGCCGCTGCCACAAACCCCACCGGGAAACCAAGTAGGCTCGACCGGGCGTGTTCAGCCGAAAGGCTGAAGACTGTAGGGCGGTAGCTCAATTGGTAGAGTTGCGGTCTCCAAAACCGTCGGTTGCAGGTTCGAGTCCTGTCCGCCCTGCCAAACTTTTGCGGTACAAGATAGTATGAAGTCCAACCCAAGTCGCCCAGGCGCGCCAGCGCGTGCGGGCGGGAGTCGTCCCATGGCAAACACCCCGGCGAAGCGGCCCGTGACGCCCGCGCAGCGCGCGGCGAACGCGCAGCGTACGCAGGACTTCGTTCGCGGCGTCGTCGCCGAGATGCGCCGCGTCACGTGGCCGTCACGCGAAGAGTGGATCGCCGCGACCCTGCTCACGATCGCCCTGGTCGTCGGCGTCGGCGTGTTCACCTACGTGTGCGACCTGCTGTTCGGCTTGCTCTTCAGCTGGCTGACCGGAGGGACGCGCTGATGGAACAAGACGCCGCTACCGCGGTGACCGAGCTCGACGGCCAATCGCCGGCCGCCGCTCCGCCCGCCAAGAAGCAGGACGATCGCAAGAAGTGGTACGTGATCCACACGTACTCTGGCTACGAGAACAAGGTCAAGGCCAACCTCGAGCGCCGCATCCACTCGATGAACATGCAGGACAAGATCTTCCGCGTGCTCGTCCCGATGGAAGACGAAGTAGAGTTCAAGGACGGCAAGCGCAAGATCACGCCCAAGAAAGTCTTCCCGGGCTACGTGCTCGTCGAGATGGACATGGACGACGGTTCATGGTACGTCGTGCGCAACACGTCGGGCGTCACCGGGTTCGTCGGGTCGCCGGGTTCGGGTGAGAAGCCCGTTCCGTTGCAGGACAAAGAAGTCAAGACGATCCTCAAGCAGATGGGCATCGAAACGCCCAAGCTCAAGATCGACTTCGCCAAGGGCGACCGGATCAAGGTCACCTCAGGACCGTTCTTCGACTTCACCGGGATCGTCGACGACATCCAGCCCGAAAAAGAAAAAGTCCGCGCGCTCATCTCGATCTTCGGCCGCGAAACGCCGGTCGAGCTGGAGTTCTACCAGATCGAGAAGGTTTAGGCCTGGCGCTCGTGTCGCTGCGAGAGATCGTGGCGAGGGCGAGCGGCGCTACAGTGATTCGGCTGGGACGCGGCCCCCGCACTTCGTGTGCGGGGGCCGCTCCGTTTCCGCTCGCTCTCGCACATCCTGCGCTTCGCTCGCGAAAAAGGCCCTGCCGAATCACTGTAGCGCCGCTCACCCCTGGCTCGCTTCCTGTTCAATGATCAACTCACGATGGCGTGCGAAAAAAGCGCGCTTGTCACCCTGAGCTTGTCGAAGGGCGAACTCTGCGGGCGTGAGATCGACTGAGGCTTGGTGCGAGGCAAAGCGTCCGCGTCGCCCTGAGCTCCGCGAAGGGCGACTGCCACCGGCGGCGCAGACTGAGGCGCTAGAGGGCTACTCCGCCGCCGGCGTAGGCGGATTTCCAGGTTGTGCCGGTGCGGGTGTAGATCGCGTAGGAGTCCGCGTCGTAGCCGATGACGTGGGTGACGAGGCCGATTTTCCCCGCACCGAGGTCGAGGGCGTCGACGAGGTATTCGGCGGGGTCTTCGAGGCCGGGTTCGGTGACGGTGATCTTCTGCACGTTCCAGAGTGTCATCGTGCGTTTTGCGTTGATGGTTTCGGCGATGAAGAAGACGCGGTGGTCGATGCGCGGCGAGCCGGTGCCTTTCCAGTTCACGGTGCCGGCGAAGGCGGTGCCGTGCCCGAGGCTTATTGCCGTGAGGTTGCGGACGGTCAGTTGTGAGGGCGCGGTGCCGAGCTTCGTCGCCGCGGCGGTCAGCACGCCGGCGCGCTCGGCGGCGGTCGGCGCGCGGCGCGGCGTTTCGGCGGTGCCGTTGAGGGTCGGCGACGCGAGCGCGCTGACGTAGCCGCCGAGGTGCATCGACGCGGGGACGGGGACGTTGGCGCGGCCATCGATGACGGTGACGGGGACGCCGGTCGCGACGGTGCGATCGCCATAGATCAGGTTGACTTTGTTGCCGCCGTTCGCGAGCGATGCGTTCGCGGCGTTCTGCAGCTTCGTCGAGGACTGGCCGTCGTTGCTGCCGGGCGGCATGAACGTCGTGCCGTTGCGCACGGCGACCGGCGCGAGCGTGCCGTCCTGCTGCACGACGAAGATGGCGGCGTTACCGTTTCCGCCGGCGTTCGTTGTACTGCTCTTGGCGGCGGGCGTGGCGGCGTACTGTTGGAGTTGCTGCGGTAAGGCGGCTAGCGAGAAGAACTCGAGCGTGTGCAGGCCGTTGCGCTGGTCGTCGACGCTGCGATATGCGAACTTCGTTCCGCGCCGGAAGGTTTGCGTGATCTGCGGATCGTCGTGCTGCGTCGCAACGACCTTCGATGCCGCGAAATCTTGTACGACCGGCGCGCCGAAGACGGAGGCGAAGGTCGTGGCGCCGTCCTTGGCGATCGTGTAGGGCTTGCCGAAGGCTTTGACGTCGAGCGATTCACGGGCTACGACGTTGTTGGCGGTTACGACGGTGACGGACCAACCGTCTTCGCCCTGCGTCTCGTCGCCGCCGGTAAGCGGGCGCGTCGACCAGCGGCCCGCGAGTCCCTCGACCGGCGCGAGCGGACGGAGCGTCGATATCTTTGCCAGGCGCGCCTTTTCCGCGGCGAACGTGTCGCCGGGCAGTGCCGAGGCCGATTTGGCGCATGTCAGCACCAATGCCAGCACGACGAACGCCGATACCATACGCATATTCGCGCACGCTTCGGCGATGCGCGGTACGGCCCTCCGCGTGCCGAGAGGGGAGGCATCTCGCGAGCGCGGATAGCGGACGATGGACTTTCCAGCGACGACTCGCCGCGCGTTCGTGGGCGGGTCACTTGCCGTCGGCGCTGCCGCCGCGCTCCCCAGCGCGACGCGCGCGGCCGGGACCATTCGGCTCGGCTACATCGACTCGCTCTCGGGCCCGTTCGCGGTCGGCGGGATCCCGCAGCTCAACGGTGCGCGGTTGGCGCTCGCGGATGCGAACCGGCGCGGGCGGGCACGGTACGAGCTGGTCGTCGCCGACGACGCGACGAAGCCCGTGGTCGGAACGACCGAGGCGCGGCGGCTGGTCGAGAACGAGCGTGTCGACGTGTTGCTCGGCGGCGCGTCGTCAGCCGTGGGCAACGCGGTTTCGGCGTACGCGCAGAACGCTGGTGTGTTGTACGTCGCGGTCGGAACGCACGATACGGCGATGACGGGTGCGAAGGCGAACCGCGTGTGTTTTCGCCAGACCTGCTCGCTCGCGATGCTGTCGAACGCGCTCGGTGCGGAACTGGTCCAACGCGCGAAGCGCTGGTACTTCCTGGTCGCCGACTACGCGTTCGGCACCGATGCGCGCGACCGCCTGAAGGTGATCCTCGACGCGCACGGCGGCAGCGTCGCCGGGATGGATCTGCACCCGCTCGGAACGAGCGACTTCTCGCCGTACATGGTGAAGGCGCGCGCGACCGACGCCGACGCATTTCTGCTGCTCAACGGCGGCACCGACACGCAGAACGCCGCGACCGCGTTCGTGCAATTCGGTTTGCAGAAACGAATGCTCGCAGCCGGCGTCACCGGCGAGAACGAGTTGGCGGCGGGTTTCCCGGCGGAAGAACTGGCCGGTTCGCTCTGGGGTTACGTGTGGGGGCCCGATGCGGGCGGTGGCGCGGCGTCGCTGCACCGTCGTTTGGCCGCCGTCGCCCAGGGCTTCCCGCCGAACTGGCGCCAGTACTTGGGCTACATGGCCGTGGCGAACATCGTCGAGCGCATCGAAGCGAGCGGGACGACCGACACCGACACGTTGGTGCGAGCCTTCGAGAATCACCGCTACGACGCGGCGAAGGCGCAGCCGGGGGTCTATCGTGCTTGCGATCACCAGGCCGTGCAGGAGACGTACTGCGCCGAGATGCTGCCGCGCGCCAAGCGCCGCGACCCCAACGAGTATTTTCGGATCGTCTCGGCCGTCGGCGGAGAGTTCGCGGCCGGGCCGTGCAGCAACCCCGACAGCGCGAAAGCAGCCGCGATCATCGGTGGCGAGAAGGTTCCTACGCGCGAGGGCTACACGCCGGTGCGTCTGAGCTGACCGTCAGTGCGGCTACCGAGCGGCAACGCGATGTAGCGCAGCGCGCGTTCGATCGGGCGATAGTTGCCGTACACCAGCACGAGCACCGTCGCTGCACCCAGCGGGAACACCCACCAGCGATAGTCGGTACGGGTCAAGATCCCGAGCGCGGCACCGCCGCCTTCGAGGTCGGCGGCGAGCGTGAGGATGAGCACAGTTCGTACACGGTCGTCGAACCGATCACCGCCAGCGTCGCGACCGTGGTGGGATCGTTGTCCGACGCCCCGGCGACGATTCCGGCGCCGAAGCTCTGCTCTCGAACGGGTCGGCGCTTGGCCATGTCGCTCTCCTACCGCAAAATCGCCGGCGCGCATGAGCCGTCGTCCGCCGCGGCGCGGGGTTGTCCCGGTGCGCGCGCGAAACGGCTCCGGAGCACCATGGATCATCGCGACGTCCCCGAGCCGACCGTCGAATCGGCCGCCCAGCCTCCTGCGGTCGAAGCGCCGGCTCATGACGTCCTCGCCGATGCGAGCGCGACGAACGAACCCGGGCCGCTCGCAGCTGCGCCGGCGGAGCCCGTCGTCTCCGGGCCCGGACCGACCGATGCGGCTGCAGCGCCGGCTGAGGCGCCCGAAGCTGTAGTGCCGCCGTCGTCCGCGTCTCACGATAGCGCTGCGCACCGATCCGCCTTCGGCGAGGCCGCCGCGAGCGAACGCGCGACGAGCGAACCAGAGCCGAGCGAACCCATCGCAAGTGAGACGCTCGCGAACGAACCCGAGCCGAGCGCGAGCGAACCGGCGGCGAGCGAACCTGTGGCGACCGAAGCTCCCGCAAGCGACACGGTCGCGAGCGAACCGGTCGCTACCGAAGCTGCGGCGAGCGAACCGGTGGCGGGTGATCCTGCGACGACCGAACCCGTGTCCCCGCCGCCGGTCGATCCGCGCCGGCTGCGCGCGCAGCAGGCGTGGGAGCGCGTAGTCGCCGCGCATACCGGCGGGGAGCAGATGACGGGTACGGTCACCGCTGCGGTCAAGGGCGGTTTGCTCGTCGACGTCGGCGGCATTCGCGGATTCTTGCCGGCATCGCAAGTTCGCGTCCCGATCGGCACCGCGCTCGAGGGGCTCGTCAAGACGAAGGTGCCGCTCAAGGTGCTCGATATTGATGCCGGCCGCCGGCGCATCGTCGTCTCGCAGCGGCGCGCGGTCGACGAGGAACGGCGTTCGAAACGCTCCGAGTTGTTGCGCTCGCTCGAAGTCGGTCAGATTCGCGAGGCGGTCGTCGCGCGGCTCGCCGACTTCGGCGCGTTCGTCGACCTCGGCGGCGTCGACGGGCTGATCCCGATGCGCGAGCTCGCGTTCGAGCGCGTCGAGAAGACGAGCGACGTCGTCAGTGTCGGCGAGCGCGTCACGGTGCAAGTGCTGCGCATCGAAGAGGGCGGCAAGAAGATCGCGCTATCGCGCAAGAACGCGTTGCCGGATCCGTGGCGCGATCATGCCGCGTTGTTGCGGAACGGCACCACGGTCGAGGGCCGGGTCGTCGCGAAAGAGCCGCAACTGATCGTCGAGATCGCGCCGGGCGTCACCGGATCGGTCCGCACCGACGAAGCCAATCCTGCCGACTACGAGCTCGGCGAAGCGATCGAAGTCACGGTGCGCTCTGTCGACCGCGTCCGCCGACGAATCAATCTCACCACGATGCAAGCCGCAGCCGCAGCCGCAGCCGCCACCGCCGCGGCCGCTGCAGCGCCGCAGACGTCGATGACGGCGAGCGGTTTTGCTCCGCTCGGTATCGAGCTCGCGCAGCGCAAGAAGTAGCGCTAGCGCAGACGGTTTCGGCGCAGACGCAGTATCGCGAAGACCCATATCACCGCGGCGACGGCGAACAGGACCGCTGCAATGACGGCGAGGACGGGGCGTTCCTGCACGCGCCACACTAGCAGGAAAAACTCCGCGAGCAGCGTTGTGACCAGCGCCAGGAAGACCGTCACGCTTCGGCGAGGTGCGCGCATGTCGGCGAGCATTCCGCGCCCAGCGGCGGCATCCGCCGTCCCGGCCAGATTTTCTTTGAAAAATGGCCGGAAATATGCAGTATCCGGCGTATATGGGGCGGCGATGCGGCTCACGCGAGCCAAACTGCAAACGAAAGGACCCCATGACGAAAAACGAGCTGGCGAGAGAGCTTGCCGATGACTTCGAGCTTCCGAGACGGCAGGTTACCGAGCTGGTCGAAGCGATGCTGGACCGGATCACCCAAGTGCTCAGGTCGGGCGACAAGGTTCAGCTGACACCCTTCGGTCAGTTCAAGATTCGGGACCGCGCCGCACGCATCGCCAGGAATCCGCAGACCGGGGAGCCGGTCAACGTTCCGGCCAAGCGCGTCCTGAAGTTCATCGCCGGTCGCAGCCTCAAGGAAGCCGTCGGCACCGCGAAACGCGGCGCCAAGAAGTCGGTTGCCAAGAAGTCGGTTGCCAAGAAGTCGGTCGCCAAGAAGTCGGTCGCCAAGAAGTCGCCGGCTCGCAAGGCTGCGCCCGCGCGTAAGGTCGCGGCGCCCGCCAAGAAGTCCGCGGCGCCGGCACGTAAGAAGGCCGCCGCCAAGAAGACCCGCCGCTAAAGCGGTGCAGGCGTGGAGCGGGGAATCGCCTCGCTCTACGCCGCGCAGCCGCTGCGGTGCACGGGCAGCGCAACGGCGATGCGGGTGCCGGACCGCTCGTCGCCGGACGGCTCGACGATGAGCTCGCCAGCCGCGAGGGCGCGCACCAGCAGTAGTCCGCGCCCGCGCTCCGCATCGTGATCGGGGGCTGAGTACAGTATTGGCTTTTGCGGGCGTCCCCGGTCGCTGATGTACAGCATCGGGACTTCGCCGCTCCAATCGACGCACACGCCGAACGGCGGAGCACCGTGGCGGACGACGTTCGCGACGAGCTCGCCGACGATCAGCTCGGCGGCGTCGAGATCGGACGTCGCGTGGTCGGCCGATGCTTCGAGAAAGCGACGGACCGCTAGCCGCACGGTGCAGGCGTCGGCCATCGTATCGGACACGAACGACCAGCTGCGCGCCTGATCCATCGTTCGTGTCGGTACCCCGCAGCGCCGTTTCTCACCCGTAGATGCGCCCGCCCAGCTCGACGAATCCATCTGCGTGCCGATGGCCGGGATCGTGATGCGTCCAATGCACGATCGGCGGCTGACCGCGCGCGTTCACGAGATCGCCTTGCACGATCACGTGGTCGCCGGGGTGAGCCGGGACGCGCGGGGTGATGGAGACGTTGTCGACGACGCGAAACGTCGAACCGTCGTCGGCTCGGACGTCGAACTGCTCGTGGACGTGGTGCGAGTGCTTCGAGGAGAAGAACACGGGCGGCGTGGTGACCGTCCCGCTATAATGAACCTGCATCGGAACCTCCGCCCGCCGATCACGCTCGCGGACGGTCACGGCAAGGGGCTGCCCGGGCCGGTCGAGTTACGGTCGCCGCAGTCCGCATCCAGGAGGCGCGCGGCGCGAGCGCGCCGTAGGGCGACCGGGCGTGATCTGGCTACTCACTACGGCGTTTCTCTCGCTCGGGCTGATCAATTTGGACTTCTCGCGCGGGTGGTGGCGCGGGCAGCTGCGGCGTCTGGCTGTCGGCGTCCCGCTCGTCGGCGTATTGTGCTACGTCACCCTGCCGCCGCTCGTCTTTCCGCAGGCCCTCGCGCTGCTGCTCGTCACGCTCGTCCCCAACGTGCTGATCACGTCGCTCTCGGCGGCGCGCACGATGGTGATCTCGCGCCGGATCGTCTCGTTGCGCCGCACGCCGGTCTGGCCGCTCGCGCTCTCGGTCGGCGCGATCGGCGCGTTCGCGCTCGTCCTGGCGATAGCGCCGATCGTCGATGCGAGCGGCTTGCGCGATCTCACCGGCGCCGCGACGTCGGCCAGCGGAGCTCCGGCAACCGATCCGCGCCACGTCCGCGTGGTCCCCGAGGAGTCGGCGATCTTTGCCGGCGAGAAAGTCGTCGGCCAACTCGGCGCATACTATCGGGTCGGCGACTATAACGTGCAGTCCGACGGCCGCCGGCTCGTGTGGGTCGCACCGCTCGACTTTCAAGGCGCGGTGCAATGGCTTGCGCGCCGCACGTCGCCCGGGATCGTGATCGTCGATGCGGAGAACCCCGATGCACCGGCGGAGCTGCGGGCGCGCACGCCGCTGCGCTACGTTCCGTCGGCGCTGTTCAACGACAACTTGCGACGTCACGTCTGGCTGCGCTACGGGAGCGAGCTGCTGCTGGAAGAGACGTTGCAGATCGACGCGCAGGGAAATCCGCGCTACCTGGTCACGCTCGGCCGCCCGACGATCGGCTGGAGCGGCGAGCGGGTCACCGCGGTCGTCATCGTCGATCCCGCCACCGGAGCGATGGAACGCATCCCGCGCGAGGAGTTCGACCGGTTGCCGAAATGGGTCAGCCGCGTCTACCCGCCCGATTTGGTGCTCGAGTACAACGATTGGTTCGGGCGCTATGTCCACGGCTGGTGGAACGCGCAGATCACCAAGCGCGACGTGCACCTCCCCGCCCGCGACGAAGTATTCGGCGTGCTCCTCGCCGACGGCCGGTTCGTGTGGTTCGTCGACCACACGTCGCCGAACCGAACCGACGCCTCGATGACCGGTTTCACCTATACCGACAGCCGCACCGGCACGATGACGTACTACACGTCCAGCGGTGGCGAGTACAACTCGAAAGCGGCCGAGGACGCCGTCGGCGGCAACCCGATCGTCAAGCAAGGCCGGCTGGTCCCCACCCAACCGGTACTCTACGCACTATTCGGGCAGAATACGTGGGTGGTTCCGGCCGTCGCCGACAACGGAAAGTTCCAAACGCTGGCGCTGCTGCAAGCGGCAGGCGGCCACGTCGTCGTCGGCAACACCGGGGCGTCCTCGCCGGCGCAGGACGCATTCGCGTCGTACCGGGCGTTCCTGGGCGACAGCAGCACCGGGGGCGCGTCGCCGCGCATCACCGGGACGATCGACCGCTTCGCCTATGCCAACGGCCGCGCGTGGTTCACGCTGCGCGGGCGGCGCGGCATCTACACGATCGTCGATCCGGCCGGACCCGACGTGTTGCTCGCCCGGCCCGGCGATGCGGTGAGCTTCGAGACGAGCAGCGACGAGGGCGGCGGCTTGATCGTACGCGGGTTCGCCGACGCGGCGCTCGGCCGATGAGGACCTTGCACGGCGAGCGGGTCGAGCTCATCCCGGTCGACGCGAGCAACGCGCGCGAATTGTGGGACGTGCTCAACGCGCCCGACCTGCGCAAGTACCAAGACATCCCGCGCCTGCGCGCCGAGGAGTTCGAGCGCCAAGTCCGGGCGCGCCCCAAAGCGCTGCGCGCGACCGCAACCGGCCGTTTCGAGTGGCTGCTCAAGGCCGGCTCGCCGGCGACGGCACTGGGTTGGATCTCGCTGCGCGTGAACGACCGCACGCCGCGCGTCGGCGAGGTCGGTTACAGTCTCATGCCCGACGCCCGCGGCAACGGCTACGCCAGCGAGGCGTTACAAGCCGTTATCGACGAGGCGTTCCACGCCGGCGAGCTCGACGAGCTCCAGGCGTGCATCGTGCCGGCCAACACGGCATCGCGCTCGGTGCTCGACCGCACGGGCTTTCGCGAGGAACGGATGCTGCGCAGCGGCGCGGTGATTCGCGGTCGCCACGTCGACGTGCTGTTGTTCTCGTTGACGCGCGCGGCATGGGGTCGCGCCCGCCGCGCGGCACTCGCCCGCAGCGCCGGCGGCTAAGAACCCGCCTTCAGCCAGCGGTCGAGCCAGGCGACCATTTCGGCGAGCGTCGTCTCGATCGGCTCGCGGCGCGGACTGCCGGGTCACTCCTAAAGGCGCGAATCCGGTGTCACCCCGAGCTTGTCGAAGGGCGGCCTCCGAAGCTCAGAGCCGAATCGGCGTGTCCGCGCATGACGGATTCCTCACGTGATCCTGAGCTCGGCGAAGGGTCACCGCAAAAATCGATCAGCCCGGCTCTGTCGAGCGGTGGCGATTGTCGCAGTCACCCTTCGCCAAGCTCAGGGGTGACTTCGAAATTTGACGGAAGAGCGGCGCTCGTCGGAGCGTCGCGGAACTTTGTCGCAAGTCGCGCTAGGACAAGCTGCAGCACTCGCGGCTAAGCGAAGCCGCAGAGCTCGTGGGCGAGGACGATGAGACCGTCGACCTTGGCGGTGCTGACCGATCCGTTCAAGGCGGTATCGCGGCCGAGCGCGACGACGAGCGCGACGAGCGCGTAGGCGGCGAAGTTGGGCGACGACAGAGCGGTGACGCCGGCCGAGCGCAGTCGCTCGAGGTACGCGGTCACCGTCGCGACCGCGCGGTCGACGGTTTCGCTGCGCGCGCGCACCACCGCTTCGTCGGCGTTCGAATAGATGTGCCATGCGCGCACGACGCCGCGCCGGCTGCGCGCGGTTTCGGCGGCATCGCGCAGCCAAGCTGCGATTCGGTCGCGCTCGCTCGCCGGCGTCCCCGCGCTGTCCCCGAAAACGGCGGCGACGTCGCCGAGTGCCGGACCGTTGCGCAACAGGGCTTCGCGCACGGCATGCGCGCGATCGGTGAAGTACCGGTAGAAGGTGCCGTAGGCGACGCCGGCTTCGCGCGCGATCGAGCCCGCCGACAGTGCTTCGGCGTCGGCGGTTTCGAGCAGCCGGCCGACGGCCTCGAGCAACCGGTCACGCGAACCGATCTTCGGAGGCCGCTCGGGGAGGCCGGCATCGGCGAGCTCGACTTTGCCGAGATACGTCCAGCGGCCGCGGACACGTCGCGTCTCCGGGTCGCGGAAACTCTCGACCCGGTAGCGGTAGGCGCGTCCGCTGACGCGCTTGATTACCTCGTAAGCCAAGCCCGGCTTTGGTTCTGGGCGCGCGCGGCCATTCCCGCGCCATCCTGCCGAGGACGCTCCGTCAGCCGAACGGATCGGCCGGACGGAGGATACCGGCCGGGGGCGCGGAGGACTAGCATGGGTTCGATGCTGTGGATCCTCGCGTTGGCGGCCCTGTGCCCCCTCGTCTCGCTCGCAACCGAGCGAATTGCGGCCCGAATCCCGTCGGAGACGAAACGATGAATCTCTTCCTGCTCGAGCTGGCCCTGCTCGGGTTGACCGCGATCTCGTTCTGGCTGCTCGACCGCTACGTGATCGGCTGCGAGAAGATATGAACGTCGACCTGATCATCGGCCTGTTGCTGGCCGTCGGCGCGCTCGTCTATCTGACGTACGCGATGCTGCGCCCCGAACACTTCTGAGGAGCTAGACCGCGATGACAATTGTCGGGTGGTTACAAGCCGCTCTCGTCTTTGCGCTCGTGTGCCTGCTGGTGAAGCCGGTCGGGACGTACATGGCGCGCGTCTTCGAGGGCGAACGCGTCTTCTTGACGCCGCTGCTCGGGCCGGTCGAGCGGGTGATCTATCGCTTCGCGCGCGTCGACGCATCACGCGAAATGAGCTGGAAGGGCTACGCCTTTGCGGTGATCGCGTTCTCGCTGGTGAGCTTCGCCTATCTCTACGCACTGCTGCGGCTGCAGGCGTTTCTGCCGCTCAACCCGCAGGGCTTCGGGAACCTCGCGCCCGACCTCGCTTGGAACACGGCCATCTCGTTCATGACGAACACCAACTGGCAGTTCTACAGCGGCGAGTCGACGATGAGCTATCTCTCGCAGATGGCCGGGCTGGGCTGGCACATGTTCGTCTCGGCCTCGATCGCCATCGCCATCTGCATCGCGCTGATCCGCGCGCTGGCGCGCCGGCAGATGAACACCATCGGAAACTTCTGGGTCGACCTCACCCGCTCGTGCCTCTACGTGCTGCTGCCGATCGCCTTCGTCGGCGCGCTGCTGCTGATCTGGCAGGGCGTGCCGCAGAACTTCGATGCCTACACGACCGCGACCACGATCGAGGGCGCAAAGCAGTCGATCCCCCAAGGTCCGATGGCGTCGATGGAGATCATCAAGGAGCTCGGCACCAACGGCGGCGGCTTCGTCAACGCGAACGCGGCGTCGCCTTGGGAGAACCCCACCGGGCTCAGCAACCTGATCGAGCTGGTCTGCATCTTTTTGCTCGGCGGCGCGCTGACGTACACGTTCGGGCGTTACGTGAAGAACCAGCGGCAAGGTTGGGCGCTGTTCGCCGCAATGACGACGTTGTTTCTCGGCGGCTTCATCGTGGCGTACTGGGCCGAGGCGGCCGGGAACCCGGCCATCCACGCGCTCGGCGTCTTGGGCGGGAACATGGAAGGAAAGGAAACCCGCTTCGGGATCGCGGCGTCGACGTTGTTCGCGACGATGACGACCGACACGTCATGCGGCGCGGTCAACGCGATGCACGACTCGTTCACCGCGCTCGGCGGCCTGGTCCCGCTCTTCAACATGCAGATGGGCGAGGTCGTCTTCGGCGGCGTCGGCTCGGGCTTCTACGGAATCATCTACTACGCGATCCTCACCGTGTTCATCGCCGGCCTCATGGTCGGTCGCACCCCGGAGTATCTGGGGAAGAAGATCGAGCGCAAAGAGGTCCAGCTGGCGATCCTCGCCGCGCTGGTCGTCCCGGTCTTCGCGCTGATCCCAGCCGGGATCGCCTCGGTGCTGCCGGCGGCCCTGGCCACGCTCAACAACGGCGGGCCGCACGGTTTCAGCGAAATCCTCTACGCGTACACCTCGACCGTGAACAACAACGGCTCGGCGTTCGCCGGGCTCGGGTCGAACACGTGGTGGAACATCTCGACCGGCGTCGTGATGCTGTTCGGCCGGATCGCGATCATGGTCCCGGTGTTGGCGTTGGCCGGCGCGCTCGTGCGCAAACAGGCCGTCGCGACCACCGCCGGGACGTTCCAGACCACCTCGTCGATCTTCGTCGTCCTGTTGATCGGCGTGATTCTGATCGTCGGCGCGCTGACGTTCTTCCCGGCCGACGCGCTCGGACCGATCGTCGAGCATCTGCTGAACCTGCAAGGAAAGGTGTACTAGTGGCCACGCGTGCACGCTCGCTGCTCGATCCGGAGATCCTCTGGCCGGCCGTTCGCGAGTCGTTCGTCAAGCTCGACCCGCGGGTGCAGATGCGCAACCCGGTCATGTTCATCGTCGAGGTCGGCGCGCTCGTTTCGATCTTCTTCGCCTTTCGCGATGCCCGCAACGGCCAAGCAGCGTTCGACCTCGCGATCTCGGCGTGGCTCTGGTTCACCGTGCTCTTCGCCAACTTCGCCGAAGCGATGGCCGAGGGCCGCGGCAAGGCGCAAGCCGAGTTTCTGCGGCGCACGAAGACCGAGACGACGGCGCGCCGGCTGGTTTCGCCCGGCGCCGGACAACCGGAGCGCGAGGAGCAAATCTCTGCCGCGCAACTGCGGCGCGGCGACCGCGTCGTGGCGGAGGTGAACGATCTGATCGCGACCGACGGCGAGATCGTCGCCGGCGCTGCGACGATCGACGAGTCGGCGATCACCGGCGAATCGGCGCCCGTGATCCGCGAGGCCGGCGGCGACCGTTCGTCGGTTACCGGCGGGACGCGTGTACTCTCCGACCGCATCGTCTACGTGGTCAGCGCCAATCCCGGCGAGACGTTCCTCGACCGAATGATCGCGCTGGTCGAGGGCGCGCAGCGCCAGAAGACGCCGAACGAGATCGCCCTCTCGATCTTGCTTTCCGGGTTGACGATCATCTTCGTGATCGCGGTGGCGACGTTGGCGCCGTTCTCGATCTATGCCGGCGCGACGCCGAGCGTCGTGGTGCTCATCGCGCTGTTGGTTTGCTTGATCCCGACGACGATCGGCGGGCTGCTCAGCGCGATCGGCATCGCCGGGATGGACCGCGTCTTGCAGCGCAACGTCCTCGCGATGTCGGGCCGCGCGGTCGAGGCCGCCGGCGACGTCGACACGCTGCTGCTCGACAAGACCGGCACGATCACGCTCGGCAACCGGCAGGCGACCGAGATCATTCCGGCGCCGGGCGTCGGCATGGCCGCGGCCTATCGCGCGGCGTATCTGGCGTCGCTCGCCGACGAGACGCCGGAAGGCCGTTCGATCGTGCTGCTCGCGAGCACGCGGGGCGACGGCGGACAGGCGAACACCGAAGGCGCCGAGCCCGTGCCGCCGGCCGGATCCACGTTCGTGCCGTTTAGCGCCTACACGCGCATGTCGGGCGTCGACTACGCGGACGGCTCGCAGATCCGCAAAGGTGCGCCCGACGCGGTTCGTGCGTGGGTCGCGCAAAGTGCGACCGCCGGCGGCGGCGTCGCGGTGGTGACCGACGTGCTCGTCGCCGAGGTGGAGAAGATCGCGCGCGCCGGCGGCACGCCGCTGCTGCTCGCGGAGCGGGGCCGCATCCTCGGGTGCATCGGGCTGCGCGACATCCTCAAGCCCAACATGCGGGTCCGCTTCGACCGGCTGCGCGCGATGGGAATTCGCACCGTCATGATCACCGGCGACAACCCGCTCACCGCGGCGGCGATTGCGCGCGACGCGGGCGTCGACGACTTTCTCGCCGAGGCGACCCCCGAAACCAAGATGTCGCTGATCAAGCGCGAGCAGAGCGAAGGCCGGCTGGTCGCGATGACCGGCGACGGGACGAACGATGCTCCGGCGCTCGCGCAAGCCGACGTCGGCGTCGCGATGAACAGCGGGACGCAGGCCGCCAAAGAGGCGGCCAACATGGTCGACCTCGACTCGGACCCCACCAAGCTCATCGAGGTGGTCGAGATCGGCAAGCAGCTGCTCATGACGCGCGGCTCGCTCACGACGTTCTCGATCGCCAATGACGTCGCGAAGTACTTTGCGATCCTACCGGCGATGTTCGCCGCCGCGTATCCGGCGATGGCAGCACTCAACGTGATGCGACTGGCGACCCCGCAGAGCGCGATCCTCTCGGCGATCATCTTCAACGCCCTCATCATCGTCGCGCTGATCCCGCTGGCGTTGCGCGGGGTCGCCTACCGGCCGCGCGGCGCGAACGCCGTGCTGCGCGAGAACGTGCTGATCTACGGTCTGGGCGGGATCATCGTACCGTTCATCGGGATCAAGGCGATCGACCTCATCCTGGTCGGACTCCATCTCACGGGAGCAAACTAGTGGCCGCCACACAACCGTCCCCTGACGAGCGCGACAGCACCCTGCGCCACATCATCACCTCGGTGCTCTATACGATCGTCTCGGTCGTCGCGCTCGGATTCATCTATCCGGTCGTCATCTGGGGGATCGGCACGGTGCTCTTCCACCATCAGGCCGGAGGCTCGCTCGTCGTGGACAAGACCGGCACCGTGATCGGTTCTGAGCTCGTCGGGCAGAATTGGACGAAGCCGCAGTACTTTGCGGGGCGTCCGTCGGCCGCGGGCAAGGGCTACGATCCGACGCAGACCGGCGGAACGAACTACGGACCCACCAGCAAGAAGCTGATCGACGGCACGAAGAGCACGATCGCCGCGCTGAAGAAGGCGAACCCTGACGCGACCGGTCCGATCCCGATGGATCTCGTCACCTCGAGCGCGAGCGGGATCGATCCCGACATCTCGCCCGACGGCGCGTACTATCAGGTCCCGCGCGTCGCGAAGGCCCGCGGCATGACCGTCGACGCCGTGCGGGGCCTCGTGGCCGCGCACGTCACGCCGCGTCAGTTCGGCTTGCTGGGCGAACCGCGCGTGAACGTGCTGGAACTCAATCGTGCGCTGGATGCGCAAGGAGCCGCAACGAAGTGATCCGTTCCCTGGCGGCGAGCGTCGCAGTGCTCGCGGTGGTGCTCGGCCTTTCTGCCGGCGCGCGCGCGCAGTCGTCGCCCGCATCTCCCGCGCCCTCGGCGCCAAGCCCCACACCGAGCCCCGCGCCGAACCCGATCGGCCCGGCGCTCGGCAACAACGATCCGTGCACGTCGATCTCGGCGATCGTCACGCGTCCGTCGGTGACGAACTCGGTCTGCACGGTGCGCCCGAATCACGTCGAGATCGAAACCGGGTACTTGAACACGACGTCGAGCACCGGCGGCGGCAACACGGTGACCTATCCGCAGACGCTCATTCGGGTCGGTACGAAGATCCCGGCGCTCGAGTTCCAGATCGCGCCGCCCGAGGTGACGCGCACGAGCGCCGGCGGAACGGTAACCGGCTTGACCGATGTCGGCGCGGGGCTGAAATACGTCTTCGGCTACAGCGCGAAGTTCAGTTGGGGCGGGCAGGCGTTCTTCACCGCGCCGACCGGGACCAACGGCGTCTCGGCGAACGGCACGAACTCGACCTATGCGCTCAACGCTGGGTACGCCTTGACGCCCGCGCTCTCGCTGGCGACGACGCTGGCGACGAACTCGCTCACCAACGGTGCGCAACGCTGGTCGTCGTTCGTTCCGTCCCTGGTGCTCGGGCTTTCGCTCCCGAACAGCACCGGGCTGTACGCCGAGATCGCAACCTACTCGAATGCGAATGGCTTGGGGACGGCGACCCGCACGCAGTACCTCTACGGATTGTTCCGCGATATCACCCCGCGACTCCAGATCGACGCGTCGTCATCCTTCTCACCGACCGCCGCGACCGGCAGGTACCACAGCCTGGGATTCGGCGTCAGCTACTACCTCTGACGCGACGCAACGCGATCATAGCTCCAAAAGTCGTCCTGAGCTCGTCGAAGGACGATCGCCGATCTCGTCATCGTTCACCCTTCCCTTCGACAAGCTCAGGACAGGCTAGGCTCAGGGTGACCGCGAGGGGCGAGGACGAGGAGCTCGCGGGCGCCGGCGGCGAGGGCGCGGACCGCGAACGAGCGTTTCCCGAACCAGCCGCGGCGATTGCGCGGCGACTCCACCGCTAAAACGTCGCCTGCGCCGAGCATCTCCGCGACGCGCACGGCCGCGTCCGGCGCGACTTCGGCGACGAAACTCCCGTGTGCTTCGGTCGTCGCGCGGGCGAGCGCGTCGATCGCGGTACGCGTCTCCGGGTCGTCGCGCAAACTGATCGTGACGACGCGCAGGTCGACGTCGAGCCGCCGAGCCAGGCGTGCGGCGCGTTTGACCAGCTCGACGTCGCGTTCGCGCGGTGCGACCCCCAGGACGACGCGCGCGAAGGGCCGCTCGCGGCGCTGCTCGGACCGCGCGCGCAGCATCTCGCGGACCGCCAGCTCACGCAGCGCCGCCAGGTTCTCGGTGCGAAAGAAGTGCGAGAGCGCGGCATCGATCCGTTCGCGCGGATAGATCTTCCCTTCGCGCAACCGCTGACGCAACACGTCGGGCGCGACGTCGATGAAGATCACCTCGTCGGCGAACTCCAGCACGCTGTCCGGCAACGTCTCGCGCACGCGAGTCCCGGTGAGACGCTCGACCGCATCGCCGACGCCTTCGAAGTGCTGGACGTTGAGCGTGGTGAGCACGTCGATCCCGCTCCGCAAGACGGCGATCACGTCGTCGTAACGCTTGGCGCGCGCCCCCGCGCTCAGATTGGTGTGCGCCAGCTCGTCGATCAGCGCGACGCGCGGATGGCGCAACAGCAGCGTGTTGAGGTCCATCTCGCCGTTCGCCAGCCGCGGGATCTGCTCGAGGCCGTTCAGCAGCGCGGCCGTTTCACTGCGGCCGTGCGTCTCGACCAGCGCGACGACGACGTCCACGCCTTCGTCGACGAGCTGGTGCGCGCGATCGAGCATCGCGTACGTCTTGCCGCTGCCGGCGACCGAGCCGAGATAGATCGTCAGCTTCCCGTAGCCGATTCGCATCCGGTCGCCGAGCGCGAAGCCGTACGGATGCCGCGCCAGCTCGGACGAAGCGCTGGTTGCCGTCCCGGCCGGATCGGCGACCAAGAGGTCGCGATCGAGCGGCAGCGCGAGGATCCGGTCTGCGAGCGGACCGCGCGGGACGATCACTAGCGACGCACGGACCGCGCTCAGGTTCCCGCGGTCGAACCCCTTCGGCAGCGGAACGACGCCGCCGTCGGCGCGCAGCGTCACGTCGGTGAGCCGTTCGCGATCGACGCCGTCGGCGGCGCTCACTTCGAGCGCGAGGTCGAGCGCGTCGGCGAAGGCCGCGGCGCGGCGCACGAACTGCTCCGGATCGACCGCACCGTCGACGATCGCGAGCGCGGTCGAAACCTTGCTCGGTGCGATGACCGGGATCGTGAGATCGTCGACGACGCGCAGCAGCAACTCGCGCATCATGGTCAGGTTCTTGGGCTGAAAGACCCCTGCCGCGGCGCGTTCGACGTCTTCGTCGCGCACGATGCGGCCCGTGCGCAGGCGCGACTCGAGCACCGACGGTGCGACGTCGAGCGCGATCACACGATCGGCCTTGCGCAAGAAGGTGACCGGTACGAGCTCGCGGATCGGATAGCCGACGATGCGTTCCGCGACCGGTGCGACCGTGTCGAGGTGCATGACGTTGAACGCACCCAGCACGGATTTCCCCGCCTCGCGCAGCGCCAGCGCGTCCTGCCAGCGTTTGGCATGAAGCGCGCCGGACGGGTTCGAGTGCGCGAGCTCGTCGAGCAGGATCGTCTCGTAGTCGCTCGCCAGCGCGGCGGCGAGATCGAAATCGTCGATGACGGTTGCGGCGACGGGAAACGAGCGCGGCGGGATCCGCGGTAAACCGGCGGCGAGCTGCTCGAGCTGCGGACGGCCCTTGGTGTCGATCCAACCGATCGCGACCCGCCGTCCGGCTTTCGCTTCGCCGAGAGCGTCGGTCAGCAGGCGGTGTGTTTTCCCCGCGCCGGGCGCGCCGGCGAGGTAGATCGTCAGCTTCGGCGTGAGGCCGAGCTCGGCGAGCAATGCTGCCGCGTCCGCGCGTTTTGGGTCCCGCACGTGTTGCCTTTCGCAGGGCGGCATCGGAGCTCCCCGGAAGCGCTGATTCGTGCGCTCGCGAGCCGTCGCCGTCGCCGCTTTCGTGCTCGTGCTCGTCGCGTTCGCCGTCGATGCGGTCACGCCGCAGACGCTCGTGGTGGCGATCGTGCTCGACGTCCCAATCGTCCTCGCGGCACTCACGCAGAGCCGCCGGCTGACGTACTCGCTCGTGGTCGCGTCGCTCGGCGCGGACATCGCCGCGGCGTTCATCAACGCTGCGCACGACGGATACCGGTGGCATGCGATCGGCGTCGGCGACCGGCTCCTCTCGATGCTCTCGATCGTCCTCGTCGGTTACCTGAGCACCGAAGTGCAGGAGCGCGCCGAGCGAGTCGGCCGGCTCGCCGCGCAAGAGTCGCGCGCCCGGCGCGAGGCGGCGCTCTCCGCGGCCGCCGATCGCGTCCGGGCCTCGCTCTCGTCCGAGCTCGTCATGCGCGCAATCGTTCGTGAAGCACCGCAGCTTTTCGACGCGGAGGCGGCGTTCTGGTATCCGTCCGCAAGCGACGGAGAGATCCTGACCGTGCGCGACGGCGCGACCGACGTCGAGGTCGTGGACGAGCGTGCGCCCTCCGAGATCGTGTCGCTCACCCACCGGGTCGGCGACGACCGCGCGGTCAGCGTTGTTCGCGCGGTCGATCCGGTCGGGCGCTTCGTCCTCGACCGCCTCGCGGCGCGTTCCGCTATCGCGATCCCGATTGGGGATCGCGGCAAAGCATACGGCGTGCTGATCGTCGCGTCGGGCGCCGAATCACCCGACGACACCGTCGTGCAGACGGCGCGCAGCTTCGCGAGCGTGGCCGTGAACGCGCTGGACCAAGCGCGCCTGTTCGGTGAGCTCGCCGAGCGAAACGGCGCGCTCAGCGAACGCCAGGCCGTCATCCGCGAGCTCGTCTACGCGCTCTCGCACGATCTGCGCACGCCGCTCGCGGCGCTTTCGACGACGTTGCGGCAGGCCGCCGACGGCGCGTACGGCGCGTTGCCGGAGCGATACGCCGGCGTGCTGCGCGACAGCTTGGTGTCGATCGACGATCTGGGCCGGCTCGCAGACACGCTGCTGCTGGTCGCGCGGTTCGAGTCGGGCGACCGCAGCACCGAACGCGAGCGGCTCGATCTGTCCGCGGTCGCGCGCGAGATCGTCTCGGAGCTGGGCGCGATGGCCGGCGCGCGCGGGATCGTGCTCACCGCGGACGCCGGCACCGAGGCGCCGGTGCGCGGCTCGCGCGGCGATCTCAAGCGCGCGGTCGCGAACTTGACCGCCAACGCGTTGCAGCACACGCCGCAAGGTGGAACGGTGCAGCTGCGCGTCGCGCCGGCGCGCGATGCCGTGTCGCTGACGGTGACCGACGACGGGTACGGGATCGACGCGCGAACGCGGGCCGCGCTGTTCCAACGCTTTTCGAGCGCTTCGCGCGCCGGAGGCGGGACGGGGCTCGGACTGTACATCGTGCGGCGCATCGCCGAGGAGAACGGCGGCTCGGTGCGGTACGAGCCGCTCGAACCGCGCGGGTCGGTGTTCACCCTGTCGTTGCCGAAGGCAGGCGCATGAGCGCGATACGCGTCGCCATCGTCGAAGATCACGCGCTGGTTCGCGCCGGGCTGCGCACCTCGCTCGAGGCCGCCGGGATGGACGTCGTCGCCGAGGCATCCGACGGGATAGCGGCGGTCGACGCGATCGCGCGCGCGAAACCCGACGTCGCGGTGGTCGATCTCGGCCTGCCGGGCAAAGACGGGATCGCGCTCACCCGCGAGCTCAAGACGATCGCCGATCCGCCGCGCGTGGTGATCCTCACCATGCACGAGATGGACGAAGAAGTGCTCGCCGCGCTATCGGCCGGCGCCGATGCGTACTGCGTGAAGTCTTCCGACCCCGCGGTGGTGATCGACGCGATCCGCGCGGTCGCGGCCGGCGGAGCATACTTCGACCCGCGCGTCGCGCACGTCGTGCTGCGCCGGCTGAGCGGCTCTGCGTCACGGCCCGAGGCGTCGCCGCTGACCGCTCGCGAAACCGAGATCCTCAAGCTGGTCGCCGACGGCGTCGGGAACGCGGAGATCGCGCTGCAGCTCCACATCGGGCTCGGCACGGTGAAGGGACACGTCGCCGACATCCTCGAGAAGCTCTCAGCGTCCGACCGCGCCCAAGCCGCGGTCACCGCGTATCGTCGCGGCCTGATCCCCTGACGCCGGATCTCTCGGCGAGCGTCGCAGGGTTCGTCATCCTGCTCGCCGCCGCGCTCGCCGTCGCGATCGTCGCCGAACGGATCCGAATCGCGCCGGCGGTGATGCTCGTCGCCGTCGGCGCCGTTGCCGCGGCGCTGTTCCACGTGCGGCTGCCGTTCGATTTCGGCCCCGCGGTGCTGTTCGTGTTCCTGCCGCCGCTCGTCTTCGAGGCGGCTTGGAACATCGAGCTGCGTGCGCTGCGACCCCAGCTCGGCCGCGTTGTGTTGCTGGCGTTTCCCGGCGCGCTGCTCTGCGCCGCCGCCGTCGCCGGCGCGACGGCGGCGTTCGGGGGGCTCGTGCCAGCCGCGGCGCTCGTGCTGGGCGCGATGCTCGCCGCAACCGACCCGCTCCCGGTCGTCGCGGTGTTCCGCAATCTCGGCGCGCCGGCCGCCGTAAAGGCGCTGGTGGAAGCCGAGTCGCTCACCAACGACGGCGTTGCGGTCGCGCTCTACGGCGTCGCGCTGGCGGCGGTCGCCGGAACGGCGTCGGGCGCGTCGCTCGAGGTGATCTACGCCGTCGCCGGGATGCTGGGCGGGATCCTCGTCGGCGCCGCCTGCGGCGCGATCGGCTGGCTGGTGCTGCGTACGGTCGAAGCGCCCGAGTACGAGGTGCTCGCGACCGTTGCGCTGGCGTACGGCGCGTACGTCATCGCGGTGAACCTGCACGGCTCGGGGATCTTCGCGACGGCGAGCGGCGCGATCGTGTTGCGCGCCCTGCTTTCGCGTCGCGCGCACCTCGCGAACCGCGACGACGTCGACGTGTTCTGGAACGTCTGCGCCGCGATCACCAACGCCGTCGTCTTTCTCGCCGCGGGCGTCACGATCGAGATCCCGCGCGCCTTCCACGAACCGGTGCTGGTGCTCACCGCAATTGCCGTCGTGCTCGTGCTGCGCGTCGCACTGGCCGCCGTCGCGGGTGGAACGCGAGCCGACCGCATCCTGGTGTTCTTCGCCGGGATGCGCGGCGCGCTCACCTTGGCACTGGCGCTCGCCCTACCGGCGTCGGTGCCGCAGCGTGCCGAGATCATCGACGTCGTCTTCGCGACCGTCCTGGTCACGCTGGTCCTGCAAGGCGCGCCGCTCCCCGCGCTCGCACGCCGTCTCTACCCGACCCCGTTGTCAGGCTGACGAAAACGACACCGCTTCTGTGACGACAACGACGCTGTCACCCTGAGCGAAGTCGAAGGGCGAACGATGTGGGCCTGGCAGCAACGGGACATGCCGCGCCGGAATCGTGCCCTCGTCCTGAGCTCGGCGAAGGACGACCGCGAACAGGATGAGCGCCGCTCTGCGTTCACACCATCGTTTGCGCTTCGACGGGCTCAGCGTGACAGAGCTCAGCGCAGGCGGCGGTAGAAGCGTTCGGTGCCCTCGATCTCCTCGTAGGCATGCTGGTGCGGGGTGTAGCGCAGGCTCTCTTTGGCCGAGACGCCGAGATAGCCGAGGCGCACCAGGCTCTCGTAGATCACTTGGTGCGCGCGGTAGGCCAGCGTACGGTTGAAGTGCGTGACCACGCTGCGCGCCACGACGGCGTGGAACTCGTTGAACGAGCCGTCACACGCCAGGTTGTGCTGCGCGAATACGATGTGCTCGCGCAGCCCCGGCTTGAAGACGCCGTGCACGCCGGCGATGTCGACGTAGTCGGAGAAATGGCGCGCTCCGCCGGCCTCGACGTACCGGTGCGCGTACTCGTCGAGCAGCTCGGCCGGAAAGGTCCCCGCCTTCGCGCGCTCGATCGCCGCTTCGGAGGCGTCGGTCGCGTAGATGCGCACGCGATGCGAGAACTCCGCTTCGCGCAGCAGGATCGCCATCGCGTACGCGTCGTCGCCCGAGCCGATCACCCACAGCCGTGCATGCGGAAAGGTCCGCAGCCGCGGCAGCACGCGTCGGTGGAACGCGGCGAAAAACTGCGGCTCTCGAAACGGTGAGCCCACGTTGTGGGTGAGCGCGTCGACGAAGCGCGCCATCGCCGGCGCGTCGTGCAGGACGCGTTCGAGCAAACCGGTGATCGTCGCGACCCCTTCGGCGCGCACGCGTTCGGCGATGCGGCGCTTGACCGTCGCCGGCGCGTAGTCGCGCAGATCGAACCCCGACACGCGATACACCGCCTCGAGCAGCAGGTGCAACTCGAGGTCCGTGATCGCGGGATTTGCCGCCCCGCCACCATCGGTGGCCGGCGGCAACCCATCCCCACGAGCCGGAGCGAACCGCTCCGGTTCGACTTTAACGGACAAGGTGGCTCCGCGTCCTCAAGCGGCGACGTTGAGCCAGACGCGGATGAGGGCGACGAGCTGGTCGATGTCGACGGGTTTGGAGATGTACTCCGACGCGCCGGCCGCGAGGCACTGCTCGCGATCGCCCTTCATCGCCTTGGCGGTAAGCGCGATGATCGGCAGCGTCTTCCACTCGTCGCGCGCCCGGATGCGGCGAATGGTTTCGTAACCGTCCATCTCCGGCATCATGATATCCATCAGGACGACGTCGACGGCGCCGTGGCTGCGCAGCAGGCCGATCGCTTCGGCGCCCGACTCGGCGCTCAGGACGGTCATCTCGAACTCCTCGAGCGCGCTGCGCAACGCGTAGATGTTGCGCGTGTCGTCGTCGGTGATCAAGATCGTGCGGCCTTCGAGCGTTATGCCGTTCGACGATCCGGTATGCACCGGCCGCTTCGTCTCGGGCAGCCGCGCCTCGACCTGGTTGAGGAAGTAGGCCGTCTCCTCGATCAGCCGTTCGGGCGACATCGCATCCTTGACGATCACCGACTCGGTGAGCCGGCGGATCCCGGTGTCCTCCTGTTCGGTCAGCTCGCGTCCGGTGTAGACGATCACCGGGACGCGCACGTGCGAGGGGTGGGTCTTGATCCGCTGGATCAACTCGAGGCCGTCGATGTCCGGAAGCCCCAGGTCGACGATGACGCAGTCGAACTTCGACTCGTCGAGCGCAGCCATCGCTTGGGTGCCGGTCGAGACGGCGGTCACCGTCACCTCGCCGGTTTGGATCAAGTTCGCCATCGCCGAGAGCTGCGTTACGTCGTCCTCGATCACCAGGACGTTGCGTGACGCCGCATCGGCAAAGCCCAGCAGGTTGTCGAACGCCTGGGTGAGCGCGTCCTCGCTGGCCGGTTTCTTGAGGTGAGCGAACGCGCCCGAGTCGAGCGCCTTCTGCCATTGCTCTTCGCCGGAGATCACGTGCACGGGGATCCCGCGCGTCGCCGGATCGCGTTTGAGCTGATCGAGCAGCGACCACCCGTCGACGTCGGGTAGCCCGATATCGAGCGTGATCGCGTCGGGGACGAACTGCCGCGCGAGCGCGAGCCCGCCGGCGCCGGTGCGCGCCATCAAGCCTTTGAACCCGCGATCGCGCGCCAGTCCGACCAGGATCCGCGCGAAGGTCGCGTCGTCTTCGATGATCAGTACGACGCGGTCTTGCGGACGCACGTCTTCCCGGTCGTCGTCGACCTTCTCGATCACCGGCGGGCGCAACCGCGCGAACCGCGGCGCGTCCGTCGCGTCGACCGGCCGTGCCGGCGGCGCGAGGAACGCGTCGAATGTCGCGACCCGCCCGGTGCGTTCGATCGGGTGGAAGAAGGTGAACGTCGACCCGACGCCCGGCTCGGATTCGATCGTCATGTCGCCGCCCAACAACCCCGCGATCTCGCGCGAGATCGCCAGGCCCAGCCCGGTGCCGCCGTACTTGCGCGCGGTCGACATGTCGGCTTGTTGGAAGGCTTCGAAGATGACATTGTGCTTGTCGGCGGGGATCCCGATCCCCGAATCCCGCACTTCGAACGCGACGTAGCCGCCGGCCAAGCCGTCGGCGCCGCGCGTCGCGCGGTGCAGCGAGAGCTCCACCGAACCGTGCGCGGTGAACTTGAACGCGTTGGAGAGCAGGTTCTTGAGGATCTGCATCAAGCGCGTCTGGTCGGTTTCCAGCGCCTCGGGCACGTCGTCGTCGACGTGGATCGCGAACTGGAGGCCGCGTTCCTGAGCGACGCCGCGGAACGTCCGTTCAACATCGTCGCAGATGTCCGTGACGCGCTGCTCGGTCATGTCGACCGAGGTCGTCCCCGACTCGATCTTCGACAGGTCGAGGATGTCGTTGATCAGGGTGAGCAGATCCGAGCCCGCCCGGCGGATCGTCTGCGCCATCTCGACCTGGCGGGTCGAGAGGTTCTGCTCCTTGTTGTCGCTGAGCTGCTTGGAGAGGATCAGCAGCGAGTTGAGCGGCGTGCGCAGCTCGTGGGATATGTTGGCCAAGAACTGCGACTTGTACTTGGAGGTGAGGGCGAGCTGCTCGGCCTTCTGCTCGAGGG
>PMOS01000031.1:214969-293894 GCA_003161435.1 Vulcanimicrobiota bacterium | reverse complement strand
CCGGCGATCGAGGGGATGGACGCGACCGCGCAGCGCGAGATCGATCGCGCGCTGATCGAGCTCGATGGAACGCCGAACAAAGCGAACCTCGGCGCGAACGCGTTGCTGGGCGTTTCGCTGGCGGTCGCGCGCGCAGCCGCAATGTCGCTCGGTGTCCCGCTCTACCGCTATCTCGGCGGGCCGTCGGCAGCGACGTTGCCCGTGCCGATGATGAACGTGATCAACGGCGGCAAGCACGCGCCGAGCGGCATGCAGTTCCAGGAGTGCATGGTCGTACCGATCGGTGCGCCGACGTTCGCCGAAGCGATACGTTGCGGCTCGGAAGTCTTCCATGCGCTCGGCAAGATTCTGCACGACGAAGGTCAGACGATGCTGGTCGGTGACGAAGGCGGCTACGCGCCCCACCTCGAGACGATCGACGGCGCGCTCGAACTTCTGGTGCGTGCGATCGAAAAAGCCGGTTACAAACCCGGCGAGGATGCAGCGATCGCGCTCGATCCGGCTTCGACCGAGTTCTACCGTGACGGGAAGTACTACCCGCACACTCCCGAAAGCCACTCGCTCGGCACGGGCGAGATGGTCGCGCTCTACGACGGCCTGTGCCGCACCTACCCGATCGTGTCGATCGAGGACGGCCTCGCAGAGGACGACTGGGACGGTTGGAACCTGCTCACCCAAACGATCGGCGATCGCGTGCAGCTGGTCGGCGACGATCTTTTCGTCACCAACGTCGAACGGCTCGAGCGCGGGATTCGCGAACGCAGTGCCAACGCGATCCTGATCAAGGTCAACCAGATCGGTACGTTGACGGAAACGCTCGACGCGATCGACACGGCGCACAAGGCCGGCTTCCGCACCGTCATCTCGCACCGCTCCGGTGAAACCGAGGACACGACGATCAGCGACCTGGCCGTCGCGACCGGCGCCGGCCAGATCAAGACCGGCTCGCTCGCCCGCAGCGAGCGGACTGCCAAGTACAACCGCCTCTTGGCGATCGCCGAGGACCTCGGCGCGAGCACGGCGCGTTATCCGGGGAAGAGAGCCTTCGCCGCGCTGTCGAAGGGGTAGCGGCTACGGGCCCGTAGCTCAGCGGTAGAGCAGCCGGCTCATAACTGGTCGCGCGCTGGTTCGAATCCAGCCGGGCCCAGCGACAATCGATCGGGGCGCCATAGTCTATCGGTTAGGACGCCGCCCTTTCAAGGCGGAGAGACGGGTTCAACTCCCGTTGGCGCTACCATTGAAACCCCGCAATGGCGGGGTTTTTCTCTCGCGCGCCGCGTACCACGGACGCCGACGGCGGCGCCACAGCGCCCTTGGCGGCCTGCAACTCGGACAGAATCGAGCGCGCGGCGTCGCGCTGCGCTGCCGAATTGCTCGAAAGCGCCTCGCGCAGCGTGCGTCGACGAGCTGCAGCCCGGGGATGCGCTTGTCGTCGTCGCACTCGATCGGCTCGGTCGCGACCTCTCGGACCTCGTGCGCGTCGTCGACGGGCTGCGCGAACGTGGCGCACACCTGCGGTCGTTGCGCGAGAGCATCGACACGACTACGGCCGCCGGCCGGATGCTGTTCGGGATCTTCGGCGCGCTCGCCGAGTACGAGAAGGCGATGATCCGCGAGCGCACGATCGAACGGCTCTCGGCCAAGAAGCGGCGCGGCGAGCGGGTCGGCCGCAAACCGAAACTGACGCCGTCACAGGTGACGCTCGCGCAGCGCGAACTCGACGCAGGTGCGTCCGCGAACCTCGTCGCGCGCAACCTGCGCTGCGGACGTTCGACGCTGTACCGCGCGCTCGCCAATGCTCTCAACGCTGACGCGCTCGGGGGCGATCCCGCCAGCTTTCCGAACGGATTGCGGCGCGCCCACGCGGCGAGCACGTAGTCGAGGGCGTCGAGCTGGTCCTGGGACGGCGGGGCGTCCCGGTGCGGTCCATGCCCCTCTCAGGACACCCACGACGCCTACCGGACGGTCGGGAGCGAGGTGTTGCAGAGCCTCCTGTACAGTGATAGACTATCAGTGTAGTGAGAAAGTCCCTGGGCATGAACGAGGCGCTGATCCTGTCGGCGCTCGAGTCCGGCGAAGCGCTCTCGGTGGCCGACGTCGCTGGCCGGCTTTCCACGATCGACATGGGCCGCTCGATCGACGACGGGTCGATCTACCTCGCGCTGCACCGCATGAGCGCGCGCGGCATGGTGACGAGCTCGCGGCGCGTCGTCACGTCGGCCGACGGCAAGCAGCGCGAGATCGGCTTCTACTCGATCACCGGCGCAGGTCGTCAGGCGGTGTCGCAGTTCTTGCGTGAGGCAAGCGCAGCGACGCGGCTCACCGGCGGGATAGCGTGATGCACGACTTCCTGGTCAAGCTCGCAATAGCGCTGCTCGTTAAGGCGATCGAAAAGGTTGCCTCGGGCGCATACGCCGCGAACGTCGCCCACGCTTTGCAAGAACGCCTTTTGCAGCGCGGCGGTCGTGCTGCGCTCGCATCCGCCATCATGGCCTTCATCCGCGGCCTCGGCACAAAGAAAGCAGATCGCTCGAAGGCGCACTTATATCGCGCCGGGTTCTTGTTTGTGGCGATGACGGTAGTCCTCTTGGACACCCGAGCGATTCTCAACAGTTGGGCTATCGCGATCACCTTGCCAGAGTGGCTGCGCGTCGTCGTAGCGTTGTCGCTCGTGGTGTCAATTCTACTGTCGGCGTCTATCTGCGTGCTAGCCGCGCTGAATTATCGGCGGCCAAAGGATCGCCGGATACCCTAGCGGTCAAAGCGCTCCCGCACAACCGCCTCGCCTCCGCGCTCTTGTCTTGATCCAGCCGCGGCGGCGCTCGCCGGGCCGGTACAGCGAGCCCGCACGCTTGGCCACGATCCCCTCGTAGCCGCGCGAGCACCTCGCATAGAGCGGGCAGTCGTCGAAGGCCGGCGGCGAACCTTCTTGAAGTCATCTGTATTCCGAGTAGGTTGGACCTACGCTCTTTTCGGCGTTGCAGGCGCCGGCCCGGCCCGATCCAAATCGGGACCCATGCTGGAACGAGCTCGTTCTCAAATCGCCGTTCTTCTGCTGTGGGCCGCAGCTATGATTAAGCAGGCTGCGGCTTTACTCACCAGCGGGGTGATAACAGCGGCGTTTGCGCTTGTTGCACCCTACTTGCCGAATCCGATTCCGGCACCGTTCGTCCTTCTTTGCAAGGCATGGGCCGTAATTGCATTTTTCATCGCAGCATTCTCAACATGGGGAGCAAAGAGACGCGAAGTGCTTGAACGCGACGACAGGCTTGCCAAAAAGGACGCCGAGTTAGTAGCTGAGCGCGAGCGTCGCCCGATACTTCTTCCCTCAATCAAAGAGGCTTACGTCGCATTTACGATCGCGACGCCGCCGAGCCATCTCGTGTTGATGAGCGTCCGGGTCGAAAATGCCGGTTCGGATCCAGCCCGAATATCTCGAGTTGAAGCGCGCGCGACTTGGCACGGTCAGACATACGGGGCCACGCCGTTCGAGTCGCCTCCGGGGCTAGTGGCGTTTGCAATCCATTCGCGTGCGAGCCCAGTTCCGAACAACGAAAGCGACCGGCTGGAGATGCAGCCCCCTGCGGCTGGGCGCGACCGCGTCGAGGGATGGCACGCGGCGATGTTTCAGCATCTACCGTTCAAGAAGTTTTCCGATGTGGTGCTTGGCGTGCGCGTGCAAGGCGTCGGGTGCGCCTGGACCGACTGGGTTGAATTTCAGCCGCCCGAGGGCGTGATTTAGACAGCATGAATGGATCGCGCCTCTCGCGATGAGCAGTCTGCGCCCCGGTCTATCGCTCGAGTTCTGCCTGGACGCACTACGTAACCGACGAAGCTGCGCGCTGTGCTGCGCGACGTCCCGATGGAGCAGCGCAAAGCCGCCAAGCACGTCTGTCTTGACCGGTTTCATTAAACGGAGAACCTACGAACCTCTCGGTGTGAGCCTCCATAGGCATTCGCCGCGTCTACCCATGCCGCCAGGCGCGGCTCCGGCACCGGGGGCAACTGATCGCGGTTCGCCAATAACGAGCATGTTGCCCAAGGCCGCCTTGCGCTACCGCGTCGGCGCACGCGATCGCAAAATGGCAACGATCGGGGAAATGCATAGGCCCAGCCAAAATAAGGCGAGCGCAAGGGGCAAGAGGCTGAACACCAGGCCCCCACGATGACGCGCAACCAATTCCGTGCCGGCCGCGGCGATCGTTGCAACGAACAAATTCCTACCGAGTAGCCGAAAATTGGAGGCGTTTCTCCATGAGCGCGGCACGAGCGTCAGCGCAAGTTCGGCAACTAGGATGAGCAGTAACGACGGTACGGTAACCCATGCCCAACTGCTGTGCTCCATTTTAGTCGTAGTACAGCCAATCGTAGCCCTCGCTCGCATTGTCCTGGTCGCCGCCATCATCCACGCCTGGGTCGTCAGGGCCGCCGCCCCAGCCATCGTCAGATACTTGCTCTTCGTTGCAGTATTCGCTTACGGCTTGCTGCCAAAGTGATATGATGCCCATAGCACTTCCGTAGATCACGGCCTGCGCAAAACCGCACTCGGGTGGGACTCTCGCGCATGCCGCGACCGCCGCCGCTCTTGCCGCGAGCATAAGGATGGCGGTACCGGAGATGACACCAAGTTCGGCCATATAGCAGTCAGCACTATACGCGGCGACGGTAATTTCCGTTAAGTCGGAGCCTCCAAGGGTTATCGATTCTGCCGATTGATTGAGCGACCCTGTGATCGAACCGGTGTATCCAGACTGGGTAATCGTGAATGTCGTCGCGGACGGCAGCGTAAAAGAGACGCCGTTCGAGAGCGTGTAGGCCGGGCCGACTTTGAACGTGGACAGCGTCGGCGTCTGACTTTGAACCGAGACGCCGTTTGAGAACACCTGCGTCATGCTCAGCACGCCGCCGCTCGCCGCCGTGTAATAAATCTGCGAGTCGAGCGCTCCGCCGGTAGCGTACACTTCCTGGTAGTTTTGCGTGTCGTACGTATAGGCTGTGTAGCCGTTCGCCCTGAGCACGTAGTACCCGCCGCCTGACGCGCTACATGACGGCTTCAGTGTTGCCGTTCTGCGTTGAACCCCTTGCTCAACGGTACATTCCGGGTGAACGTTGCTGCCCGGATCGGTTATCGCGGCAACCGAGCTGTCTGGACGTGCCAGCGGAAACCGAGAACGTGCAACCGTCATGCGTAGTGGAACGTAATTACTCGTTTCGGCGCGGCGAATCGATGACAGGGCGGTCGCGCCCGAACCGCAGCCCGCGAGCAGGACCGTGCCGCCGAGCATCTTGATCAAATCGGAGCGACGCAAAGTTGAAGACACCATGATTGCACACCTCCGCAATTATGTACGCTGCTAGACCGTTGTGGAAACACGAGCCGCTGGACGGACGCGCCCACCACCCCTTGTTGACGGTTGGGCTATATTATGGATGCACAAGTCTTTCGTTCTTGTCAAGCACGCGGGCGCGGCACTCGCCAGCGGCAAATTGGATATCATCACGTCGCAACGCGCAGCACGACGGATCCCCGTCGGCGCGCAGCAGCGACGCCGGGAAGAAGACCGCGCAGATAGCCGACCAGCGCCAGCGTCCACGTGACGGAGTCGAGCTCGGGACCCGGCGGACCGATTGAGGCGCGCATCGGGCGCCGATTCATCGCAAGTGCTCCAGTCCCCAGCACCGGCTTTCGCGGACGGCCAGCGGCCTGGAAAGCGGGTTGCTCTACCGCTCGGACGAAGGCGGCGCCAACGAGGGAGGTTCGGAGGTGGGGGTTTCCGAGGTCTTCTGCCAGCAATGCGGCGCTCAGAACGCCGCGGGTGCTCGCTTTTGCTCGGCCTGCGGTCAGCCGATCGTGACCGAGGTTCCCGGTGCTTCTCCGCCCGCGCAGCCGACCCCAATCGTGGCGCCGACCGACGACCGTTGGGCGATCCCGGCGCACGTAAAGAACAGTCGTGGACTGCCGCGCTGGGCCATTGCCGCACTCATCATCGGCGGCCTCGTCGTGCTCGGCGTGCTCGGCTCACAAGGGAAATCGAGTTCCCCGCAAGTCGCTGACCAAGCCGCTCCGCCCGCGGTCGCAACGGCCGACACGCCGGATCCAACCGCGACGCCGGAGATCGCAACGTCACCCCTCACGATCGGCGGGCTGCGTTACACGATCGGCCCCGTTCGAACCGCGTCGACTTACGGACCAGAGTTCGACCTCGAGCACGCGGCCGGCGAGTATGTCGTTGTCGCCTTGACCGTTCGCAACGTCGGCAAAGAACCGGCGGATATTAGCGGATCAGACTTTCAGCTCGAACGTGGCGATACGAAGTTCGACTCAGCCTCAGTCACCGTCGGCGAAGACCACGGCTTCTTTCTGACCAAGCTCAATCCGGGGACCGAGAAGACCGGCAGCCTGGTCTTTGACGTGCCGGCGAACACCGCACCTTCGAAGTACCACATCATCGTCTTCGGAAACGGCAGCGGCGGAAACCAGGATTCCGCGAAGCTCGAAATCTGAAAGGCCCGGACTCATAGGAACGTGACCGTGATTCATCGATTCGTTGCCGCGCTCGCTCTCGCCGCGATTGTCGCCCTCTCGCCGCCGCAGCTCGTCGAAGCGAGAACGCACGCGCCGGCCGGGCAGTCGCAGCTCGCGCAATTCCAGACCGAAGCCGCAGCGCAGGCGCACTGTCCGCGCGACGTCGTCGTTTGGTTGAACATCCCGAGCGGCATCTACCACGAGAAAGGGATGCGCTGGTACGGGCGCACGAAGCACGGTGCCTACGTATGTCGCAAGGAGGCGGATGCGGCCGCGATCGGGACACGAGGAACGGGCAGTAGATCATGGTCGTAGCGCGCTATCACCGACTGATTTCTAGGACCGCTTGTGCCGCACTCTGCATGGTCGTAGCCTGCGTAGCGATCGCACCGCTCTCGTCGAATGCCGACACTCCGGCGCCAACCACATCTCCCGCGGCAAACCCGAGCCCGACACTTGCTCCGTCAGATCTGACAAAATTCGGGTCAAGAAACTTCAACGATATCTGCGCGAGCAAGAACATCGAAGACCTGGATTTTCTTGCGCGGAATAAGAGCTACCTTGAGGGCGCTGGCTTTCACTGCCCGGGCGGATTCAACGCGGTCGCGAACAGCAGCACCTACAACTACCAGCATCCGTCGCCGACAGCTTGTAACGCCGGCAATGGGTTGCGTACCGTGCTGCCTGGGGTGCGAACGAACGGTTCAGTCGGTAGCGGCAACATCATCGCCTACGTGTCGACGTTGATTGGGTTGCTGTTTGCCGGATGCAACAACTCGCCGCCTCCGGCGTCGCCGGCTCCGGCAGCGACAGCGACGCCGAATGCGATCCAACTTTCACAGACTACGTTAGCGCTCACGGCCAGCGGCGGCCCAACGACGGTATCCGTCCAATACAACGACGAGAAAACGCCGCCAAACTTCTTGGTCCTTTCACAAGATACGTCGATAGTGCGGATATCCGCTACGCCTACGCCTCCTCCGGCCGGAGCAGCGGCGCAAGTATTCGAAACGTTCCAGGTCACCCCACAGAACAAGGCTGGATCAACCAAGATTACCGTCATGAACGCCGACCACTCGCAGGTTACTGACATTTCAGTCGTCGTAAGCGCCGCTGTCGCACCTGCGGTGTCGTCCCCGCCCGCGCCACTGGCGTCGGCCAAACCAGGAGCGTCTTGATGACACTGCGCGACATCCGTTCCAGAGTACCGTGCAAGCCTATACTTAGCGACGATCCACCGCTCTTGGAGATCGTCAGCTAGGCGCGAGATGAACGGCTGCGACTTCATACTTGCTCCTCTGCGATACCATCACCGGTGATGGTGAGCCGAAAAGAACCGTCGCCATCTGGATGATCCACGGGCCGCAAGTGTCTGACGCCGGGAAAACGGAACAGGTCTTCGGGGAGCGGGACCCTCGCGAACGGGTTATGGATGACGAGGAGTTCGTACTCACCCTCCCAGTGCATCGGGTGTCGCGAATACGAGACGACGGCACTTACCCGGGTTGCACCCCCGGGGCGAAAGAAACCGCCACTGCGCACTACGTGGATATCGTAGCCACGCATCTGCAAAACCACGGGACCAAAACACGCGCCGATGGCATCCTCTTCGTCGTTCCAGTCGGAGAGCGTTCGATCGATCACGACAACGCCCGCGCCGTCTTCGGGCAGTTGCGGCACGGCCGAGGCGATCTTGTCGCCGATCTGCTCTGCATGTTCGTTTCCAAACACGTAGCCGAAAGACGTCGTCCCGAGAAACCCGGTCGAGCGGTGCTTCGTTCGCGAGGATACTTCAACGATAAGCCCGCCACTCTCAAGGCGTGCCGGAGGCTCACCGTCCGCTTGCGCGAACGCGCGAATTTGCGAGCGAATGTTCTTGACGGCGCCAGGCACGTCGCCCAATGAAAGTTTGGCGCGGACGATACTCAGAACGAACGGTTCGGGAATTTCCCGAAGACGACGTTGCACATCATTAACTGCTGCCTGCTCTGACCGTTGCTGCTCAAGTTCGAGGGGGCTCTTTACTTCCCACCATGTCAGCGGCGTTGTATCGGTGACGAATTCCGGGCGCCTATTTCCTACCGGTGGCTCGAACGTAACGAGGACGCCGTTACGGGAGAGCCAGGCGGCGAACCACAGTTCGGTCCTCCACGACGAGAAGCGTTCTTTCTCTTCGAGCTGCATCTTCTCGCGAAAAGCATCGAACGAACCGCGCTCCTCGAGGATCGCGAGATCATCGGTGATCGACGACCAGAACGCGAGAGCACGCTCGTCATCGACAGGAAGCACCAACCAGAAGAGCAGGTGGTTCGTGGGGGAATGACGCCGGCGAACCAAATCGGCAACCTTGGCGTCGCTATAAATCCGCTGCAGACTCGGATGTTGCACGATCGTTGCCCGCACCCGGGCACGAGCTTCGTCTTCACTGAGTTTCGCTACGTCGTAAATCCTCACAGAGTCCGTCCGATCGATGCGTCGTCTGACCGCTGCGCGCGATCCTGACTTGATCCAGGCCGTCGATAGTGCTGCAATTCCGCCCGAGTTATGCGCCGCACAGCCGGGATTTCAGTATTTGCGCGTCGCCGTCTTTTTCCGGCGCGGCTTTCTAGTCGGTTGCTTGCCGGGAGCAGGACGGTGACCGCAGCAGCTACGCTACGAGCATATGCGATGGCAGCACAGAACACAAAGGCGGACTCTTTCCGTGGGGCCATGGCTCTACGAACTAGCCGGGGAGAATCCACGGCTGACGCTCACGTGCGCAGTGCGAGCCTCGCTTGCAGGGCGAGGTTCTCTTCGCGGAGACGGTGTGCATCGGCGGCGTCCATCGCGACGAGGGTGGCGCCGGCTTCGCGCATCAAGTACGCGATCGCGTCGAACTCCTCGGGGGACAACGGCTCGGCGCGCGCGGGGAGCGTGCATAGTAGCGCCCCGACGAGGCGGCCGCGCACGATCATAGGGAACGCCAGATCGGCCTGGGTGAACAATGGGAACGTCGTACGCTCGAGCCACGTCCGCGACGATTTCAGCCGAACCGCGACCGGGTCGTCGGCTGCGATATGGCCCACGGAGAGATTGCGCGAGTGGACCATGATGAGATCTTCACCGGGATCGGCGAGAAGCACCTCGCAACCGTGGACCCGCGTAAAGGTCGTGAGCGTGTCGAGGAGTGCCGAGACCAAGGCGCCGGGCTCGCGAAACAATGCGACTTCGTCCGCGAAGCGCTTGACGGCGTTCGCCGCCCGATGGCGCGCGGCGAAGAGCAGCCCGTCCACGACTCGATCGACCCATGCATGCAGCCGCCGGACGGACAGGGCAATCGCTATCATCAGGGCGAGCGAGAAGACGGCTCCCTCGACACGGCCGCTCGATTCGACGAGCTTTTGGGTTGCCCACTCGATGCCGACAAACGCCGGCAGTAGCAGCGCGGTAACCGCGCCGGCCACTACCGCCCGGTTCACCACGAAACCGATGTCGAAAAGACGGTCGACGAATACGGCGTAGGCCAGACCGGCCGCTTCCAGCAGCAAGCCAACGTTGTCGACGACCTGTTCCGCACCGGAAATGAAGTGCGGATAGACAGCCTCGCCAAGGGCCGCCAGGTTACCGAGAACGAGCGAGATAGCGATGATGAGAGCTCTTCGCCGTTCCAGACCACGCGTCTGTAGCGCGATGGCGATGACGCTGACGAACCCGAGCACGAGGGTGAGCCCTACCGCCTGATTGAGTAACTTCTGCGACAGGTGCAGTCCGGTCGACATTCCGACCATGACATACTGGATTCTGCGCACGACCGTCACGACGGCGACCACGGCGCCGAAGGCGATCGGCGCGTACGCGAGGATTCGCCGCTTCGAACCGATGGACGTCGACAATCCGAGCGCGACGAAACCAAACGATGCGATCCCGGCCACCAAGAAGAAACGTTGGGAAACAGCCGTGACGATCGCGACCGCTTCGTTTCCCGTCCAGTGTGCCAGACTGCTGATGCTCCCGATGTTCGGCAGAATGACGGCAGCAGCGAGCGCCCGCGCGAGGAGGAGATTCGGCCTCAGCAGCAGGATCGCAAGGCCGGCGAGCTCGAGCACGATCAAAGCGACGAAGATGAAATGCTTCGCCGCGTTCCAGCCGCCCGGATCGGGGCGAAGGCGAACGGTCACCATCTGGCCGGACCGCACGTCGACGATACGGCGAACGTCACCGTCATTTGCGAGCGTACGCTGTCCGGGCGAGAGATTTTCGTACCGAACGAGGTCGCCCGCGCGGATGCCCGCGCGTTCCGCTGCGGACCCCGGGACAACCGACACCACGCGGGTCGAGTCCGGCAGGTCCGCGGCCACGTTGTCCGTCGTGAAGCCTTCGGGCGCGAGCAACCGGCTCCGATCGAAGGCCGCGCCGATCGTCAGGACGATGCAAAACGAGAAGATCAGCGGCACGACTAAGCGCCACACGAACCGTTCCACGGGTGGAGATTTCGCCGCCGCAGCACCGGCGACCCGGCACCACCTCATCGTGAATTCTCCAACGAGGTCGCGGCGAGGCACTAGCCCGGGATTTCGAACTACCCTAACCGCGCACGACGGGTAGCATGCCGAGGGACACCGCCGTCAACCGTCAAACCGGCCTCGGCATGAACCTATTCTTCCGAACGTTTGTGCTTGCCGCCGCGTTGGCGGCGCTCGCGGTGCCGGCCCTTGCTGCAACGGCCATTCCTCAGAACGGCGCAATGCAGGATCCCGGCCGGTTGGTCGCCGCCGCGTTCGGTTCGGGACCCGAAGTGCTGCTGAGCAAGAAGCTCGGACAGAGCGACGGTGACTTCAAGCGCGCGTGCGACAAGCGCAACGGCGTCGTGACCAAGCGCGCGGAGAAGGTCGTCTGCGTCGCGCGGTTCCATCTGGGCTCGATGCGCGGCTCATACGGCGGGGGGAGATACAAGGGGGCGGCACCGGAGACGGCGCCGCCGCAGGCAGCGACTCCGCACAGCTAGCAACGGGAGGAGAACGATCGTGAACGTATTCGTGCGGCACGCCAAGCCCGTCGTAGCGGCGATCGTGCTGCTAGCGGCCGCGCTCGTGCCGCAGCACGCGCCGGCGTCGCCGGTGATGGCGCTACCGGACTGTTCGGGGAAGCTGCAGGCCCAGCCGTCGCAGGTGATCTTCGCCTGCGGCGACGGCAACTTCTTCGCTCACGGCCTACGCTGGACGAACTGGGGCGCGACCATGACCTCCGCGACCGGCATGGGGCAGTTCACCGATTGCACGCCGAACTGCGCTCAAGGTAAGACGCACAGCGCGCGCATTAAGGTGACCGCGAGCGGACGGCAGTCGTGCCCGGGCGGCCGGCCGGCGTACGCGACGGTCACCTTCGCATGGATCGGTCCGTCACCGGGCCGGGCACCGTTCTCCATGCGATTTCCGTGCACGTAGCGCCGGCCTGACGCACGTCGCGATCCACCTGCGTCGTAGGTCGGTGTTTCGTCCCGATGGCGGATATGCGGCCTGGTTGCGCCGCGCCATGCGCCCGTTCGGCTGGCCGATTCGCCGCTGCATCCGGTACCGCGCCGCGTAGTCAGTGCTCGCGCGACGCTGAGACGGCACTTAGGCGCTAGAGTTCGCGATCGACGAGCAGATCGTGCCGCGTCTGCGACGCCTTCAGAGCGGCAAGCTGCCCGCGCAAGGACGCGTTCTCCGCATGGAGCGCCTTGATCGCCGCGAGCGCCACGCCGTCCTCGTCGATCGAGGTGATGTGCTTGTCGTCCTCGCCCACGCCGAAGGCGGCGTAGAAGTCCTGCGCCATCGGGCCGACGTGCCGCACGCCGCGCTCGGACTTGTAGCTCCAGCGTTCGATCGGCAGCGCTGCGACCTTGTCGAGCACGGCCGCGTCGTCGATGCGCGCAACGTTGGTCTTGAGGTTGCGGTCGCTCGCCGAGGCCCACGTCCCGGAGCCCGGCGCAAGTGTCGCGCCGACCGTGCTCGCGGCGTTCGTCCAGAACGTGACCCCGCCCGAGGCGCGCGCGAGGAACTGATACGCGCGCGAGGAGGTGAGGATGGTGTCGCCGTCAGAGCCGTCGCTCCACACGAATGTTCCGTTCTGCGCGGCGCTTGCGCGCGCGCCCGCGGCAAAGGTCGGCTAAGGGGTTGCCCCAGACTACCTCGGCCAGCGTTCCGCAAGCGTCCCCGGCGTCACCGATCACGTCGGCGAGACCTCGCTATCCGGGACGGTTTGGGAACGATCCTGCGCTACGCTGCACGTGGGATGCGAGGCACGATCGCTCGCGCGTTCTTCGAAAGGTGTCGCATGAAGATCTCAGACTTCGGTCCGCTGTTGCCGGTGTGCCTTTGCGGCGCGCTCCTGGCCGGATGCGCAGGCGGAGGTTCGAGCGCGACTCGAGCCCCGGGACCGATCCCGGCCGCCTCGCAGTCCGCACCGCAACTGCCTGGCGGCGCCGTGCGACGCCCGCAGAGTGCGCCGCAGTGCAGCGGAACCGGCTTGGACTCATTTGTCGGCGGCGGGATCGGTAACGCCGCAGGGGCGTCTATCTCGGGTGTCCTGGACGGCCAGTCCAACTTTGTCTGCGACTCCGGAAGCGCGATCGCCGACGGATTCGAAAATATCATTTCGAGCGGTGCCAGCACGTCATACTATTCGTTCATCGGAGCCGGTTCCTCGAACACGATCACCGGAAACGGTTATCAGTCCGTCATCGGCAGCGGCAATGCGAATCTGCTTTCAGCCCCGAACTCCGTCATCGCGGGCGGCAGCGAAAACTCCCTTTCGGGCCAGGGCTTCGAGCTGATCGGCGGCGGCACCAGCAACACGCTTACGGGTGAGTACGGCGTAATAGCCGGCGGCTTGAACAACAACGTCTCGGGCGAGGGCGCGTACGTCGCTGCGGGCGGCTACAACACGGCGTCAGGCGAAGGAGCCGTCGTCGACGGCGGTTTCAAGAGCACGGCCGGCGGCGCGTTCGCTACGATTCCAGGCGGCTACGCCAACTACGCGACAGGAGTCTACAGCTTTGCCGCCGGTTCTCACGCGAGCTCCTTGGAGAACGGGACGTTCGTGTGGAGCGACGGCTCGGACGGCGATTCCTACCTTACCGCGCACACGGCGTACGAATTCCTCGCTCGCGCGTCGGGCGGCTTCACGCTGTGGACAAACGCGGCGGGTACGGTCGGCGCGACGCTAGCACCTGGTTCGGGTACGTGGGCCTCGGCGAGCGATCGTAACTTGAAGACCGACGTCGCGCGCATCGACGACTCGGCGGTGCTCGAAAAGGTCGCGACGCTGCCGATCGAGCGTTGGAGCTACAAGTCGGAGCAGGGCGTGCGGCACGTCGGCCCGATGGCACAAGACTTCTACGCCGCGTTCAAGGTCGGTGAGGACGATAAGCACATCACGTCGATCGACGAAGACGGCGTCGCGCTGGCCGCGATCAAGGCGCTTCACGGGCGGATCGGAGTGTTGGACGCCGAGAACGCCTCTCTGCGCGCACAGCTTGCCATCCTGAAGACGTCGCAAGCGCGGCACGATTTGCTCGTCGATCGCCAACTCGAGCGCCTGGGCGTCGCCGTCGCAGCGTCGCACAATCGCTGACCCAAACGGCCGACGCACATCGTCTCGGCGAGGAGGATCTTGCCCTTCAGGCGCGGCTGGCACGACGCGCGTAAGCGGCGCGACGTGACGGATGACGGAAGCGGTGTGAAATAAGCGCTAACCGCGACGTGCCTACCGCTGGAGGTTTGCGACCTCCTGGTCTGGCTTCGCGTGCGGTCAGGAGTGCTCCACTCCGCGCAATGCGACATCGCCGAGCACGAGGTTGTGTACGTCGAGAGCTCGGCGTAACTCCCCGTCGTCGTGGTCGATCGGCGTTTCCCGCTCGTCAGAGAAGAACACCCGCCCCTCGAAGATCGCAACGTTTATAACGTCGTTGCCATACTTTGAGAGGTAGCGAACGCCGTCGAAGCGGTCGCGAAATGCGAGATGGGATACGAGTTGGGTCACCGAGCGCGGTGCGGTCATCTGGAGCGATGCGGCGTCGAAATCGTCCAGATCGAACCCAACAAGTGCGCCGGCGAGCTTGGCGCGAAGGTATGCGATCGACTCGCTCGAGCCGATCTCCGCATGGGTGCCGGTAGCGCGCGCCATGCCCACGTAGCGCTCGCGCAACCATTGTCCGGGAACGACCCCGGGCGGTACGTGGTCGTCGGGTCCTTCGATCTCGGCGAGCTCGGCGTAGAGTGCAAGGTCAGGGCGATAACGCGCCAGCGTCTCGATGAAGCAGCCGTGTCGCGTGTGGCTGGCATAAAGGACGCGATAGTTGCTCGTCGGATCGTCATACCGGTTGCCGAACGTTCCGTCTTTCCCGGCGAAGGCCCAGTCCGGCCATTCCCACACGGGGGAGCGGGCAACCCGATAGATCGGTTCACGTAACTCGATCCCCGTGAGCACGCTAGCCGCCGATCAGGAACGCGCGCGCAGCGCTTAGGACTTCCTCACCATCGGTGAGCAGATCGCCGTCGCGCAGTAAACGCGCCGGGCTTCGATCGCCGAGTTGGGGGTTGAGCCCCATGAACCAGGCTTGCACGACACGCTTGTCATCACGGCCTCGCAGCATCTTCGCGATGCGCAGTGCGAGACGGAGACGCTCGACGTCAAACTTGCGGCCGGCTTCACGCCCGCCGATCCACGCGTCGACCGTACGACTATCCTTCACGCCGGCGAGAAGCGCCGTCATGTTTTTGCCGAGGATCTCTGCGAGCTGGGCGACGACTGCGCCCGGCTCCAGGCGGGTGATTTCGTTATAGGCCGCAAGGTCGGGTCGCGGCTGCGAGGTGACGGTCACGGGCGCCTCCTAACCAAGCGGGATTTCCCGCTGGCTATAATGCTATCACAATGCCTGCACTAATGCCATAGCTAATGCAGTCACGCTGCCGTCAGTCGCCGTAAACTTTTGGCACCCTAAGGAGGCCAGGCAAGCTGACGTAGGGGAGCAATACGGCGTCCGCGCCGACGTGCCGGGTCCTCGAAGGGTGTCATATGCGAATCCGATCCGCTCTCGCGGCAACCGCCGTATGCGCGAGCATGTTACTCTGCCAAGGCACCCTCGGGGCTCAATCGCTTCCCGCGCCCGAACCGACTGCGATGCCCTCAGCAGAACCCGTACCTGCGCAGCCCGGCGCGCGCGTCCTTACGGTCCCGGTGGGACGGTGGTCATTGTCGCGTTGACCGACAAGATTTCATCGGGCACGGCCAAAGTCGGCGACACATTTGGGCTCAAAGCCGGCAAAGACGTTGTCATCGACGGCTATGTTGCGGTGGCCAAAGACGCAGGCGGCCATGGTGAAGTCCTCGCCGTCGAAAAGGCCGGATCTCACGGGCATGCGGGCAGTCTCGGCGTGCAGATCGATTGGATATACGCGGTCAGCGGCGAGAAAGTGCGACTGAGCAGTCAAAGAAAGACTGACGAAGGCGAGAACAAAACAGGCGTCTCCTCGACCATGACCATTCTCTCGTGGGCGCTCTTGGGTCCCTTAGGACTCTTCGCGCATAACTGGGTTAAGGGGCACGACTTTGAACTCGACGGGACGCACCCACTGCAGGCATTTGTCGACAATACCGTCCACGTGACATCCACTCGGCAAGCGGACAGCGATTCAGGATTCGCTCACTAGTTACGGTGTCGCGCCGTCAATGATCATCGCGCCCAACGATGCGCCGCCGATCGAATCCGGCGAGGCGGATTCGTTGTCCTCGATAGTGAAGCTAGCAGCAAATGAACCGTGTGTTGATCGCATTGGGCGGCCTCGTCATCGTCTTGGTGATCGTTGGGATGTCGGTCGCCGGGACCTACAACCGGTTGGTCACGCTCGACCAGGCGGTCCAGTCGCAGTGGGCTCAAGTCGAGAGCGTCTATCAGCGGCGCGCCGATTTGATCCCCAACCTGGTAGCGACGGTCAAGGGTGCCGCGAATTTCGAGAAGAGCACGTACGTCGCGGTCGCGGAGGCGCGTTCCAAGGTGGGTCAGCTCAACCTCGGCAGCGGGGTGCCGAACGATCCCGCCGCGTTTGCGAAGTTCACCGCCGCGCAGGATGCACTCTCGTCGGCCTTGTCGCACCTGCTCGCGGTCGTCGAAAACTATCCGGATCTCAAAGCGACCCAAAACTTTCTCGATCTTCAGGCGCAGCTCGAAGGTTCGGAAAACCGGATCGCTGTCGAGCGGATGCGCTTCAACAAGGCCGCGCAGACCTTCAACACGACGCGCGACTCGTTTCCGACGAACCTCGTCGCCGGCTTTTTCGGTACGCGCTTCAACGAGAAGGCGTACTTCACGTCGCAGCCGGGTTCGCAGAACGCTCCCCAGGTGAAGTTCTAGCCGGATGAGGGCTCCGCGTTGGTCCCTGGCGCTGCTGATGCTGATCGGCCTGGCGACCGCGGCGAACGGCGCCGAGGTCGCCATCCCGCCTTCGCCGACGCAATGGGTTACCGACACGGCCGGTTTCCTGAAGCCGCAAACGGTTGCCGCCCTCGACGCTCGCCTGCGCGCATATGAAAGCACGACCGGACATCAGGTGCTGGTCTACGTCGCGCCGACGACCGGGACGACGCCCACCGAAGACTGGACCGTGCGCGCTTTTAAGCACTGGAAAGTCGGGCGCAAGGGATTGGACGACGGGCTGATCCTGTTCGTCTTCTCGACCGACCACAAGGTGCGGATCGAGGTCGGTTACGGGCTCGAGCAAACCGTCCCCGACGCGACCGCATCGCGCATCATCCGCGACACGATCACGCCCAAGCTCAAGGCGGGCCAACCCGACGAAGCCGTGACCGCGGGCGTCAACGACATCCTCGGTACCATCGGCGGTGAGGCGCCGCGTCAGGGCGCCGCACCCGCACCAATCGCCACGCTCGCACCGGACAGTTCAGATAACGGTTCGGACGCGGTCGGGGTCGTACTCGGCGTATTGTTCGGCCTCCTGGTCGTGGTCGGGGTTGTCTTTACGATCATGAAGTTGCCGAATCCGAAGGGTCCGTATATCAGTCGCCGCAGCAGCGGTTTCGGATTAGGCGGCTTCTTGATCGGGGGCGCGTTGGGCGGCTTTTCGGGCGGCGGCGGATTTTCGGGCGGCGGCGGATTTTCGGGCGGCGGAGGAGCGACCGGCTCATGGTGAATGCGGAGCTGCACCGGTTCGTCGACAAGAAACGCGTGCGGGAAGCAATCGTCCGAGCCGAAAAAGAAACCGATGCACCGATCTCGGTTTCGATCGTGCCGCATGTCACGGGAGACGTGCACGCGGCGGCATTGCAGGCGCTTCATCGCCGCGGCCTGTCACGCGCACCCAATCGCAACGCGGTGCACTTCTTCGTCGTCCCGTCGCGACGCGAATTCGCCGTCGTCGGCGACGCGGCCGCGCACGAACGGCTCGGACAAGACGCGTGGAATAGTGTGGCAGCGACCGTCGAGAAGCATTTTCGCCTGGGCGATCCGACCGCCGGCTTAGTTGCGGGTATCGAAGAAGTGGGCCAACAGTTGGCGCGGCACTTCCCTCGGAAACCGTCTTCGCCGGTGTAGCGGGTGAACGCGATGTGGCGAGAGCTCACCGGCGAAAGCGCGTAACCTGCAGCCTGCCGGCGAACCGGTTAAGGCGAACCCGCGCAGGGGGCTTCTCGCGGGCGCAGTGCAGCGACACTGCTTCGCAATATCTCGTTCGACCCGACAAGATCGCGCCGAGTGAGAAACGCCTCAAAGGCTTCGTCGCTGCCCCAGGTCGGCTATCACGAGCTCAGTGATGCATCGACCCGAAGAAGGCGGAGTGATCGGCGACGATGGTGCGTATCGTCGTCTCATCGGGGTCGAGGCTCGTCGCGCCGTGCTGGAATGTTCCGCCGAGTACAATCCCGTCGCTGCGCGGAAACATGTACCGGTTCGCGTGGAGGACCGTGTAGTCGATGGAAGGCTGCGGCGCCAGCACGGAAAGCTGGCCACGCACCGGCTCGAGCTGACTGTCGCGAAAAATCGTCTTCGCCCCGAGCCCGGTGCAGTTCATGATCAGCGGCTCGTCGAGCTCCAGAAGCTGTCCGATCTCGGAAAAAGATCGAACGACGACGCGACCGGCGCGCAAGAGATGGTCACGCATGAGTGCGCGCAAGTAGCGATTCGGTTCGATCAGCATCGTCAGGAAGCGCGTCGCGTAGCGGGTTGGGAACGGATGCTGGCCGGGGCCGTACGTTACGATCTCCGGATAAAGGCTGGCGATCAGCGTGTTGTGGGCGGCGGAAAGGAACGGCGACGCCGGCTCGTCGTGACAGTCGTAGTTTTCGATCCAGCGCACGCCGTAGTCCTCACCGAGCAGCGTCTGATACCGCCGGTATGCGAGCGTCGCGGCCCGAACGTACTGCGCACGGAAGGCGTCATTCACATATGCGTTGTCGAAGAGCGAAGTTGGACTCCACTGCGCGCCCGACACGTTGGAGGTCGTATTCGGGGGGACGTCGCGCGCATATATGGTGACCGTGAATCCGGCGTCCTGAAGAACGCGCGCCGTCGAGAGGCCGATGACCCCGCAGCCCACCACGGCCGCGGTTCGCTTCTGCGTCTGCGCGGCGAGCTCAGCCGCGAGTAACGCGGTACCCCAAGACAGTGACATTCCGCCCCCGCCATGGCCGTAGTCGTGGATGATGGTCTTCGCGTCATGGCCCTCGGCGCCAAGCACGAACCCGCCCGCGCGATACGGTCGCAGACCAACGGTCGTGCGCGTCACCCGATCGAGCGAAACGTCGGCTGGAACGAGCACCCGTGCCAACGGCGCAGCCTCTACGGTCGCCGGCGGCCAACGGATCGCGCCCCCTACGCTGACCGCTGCAGCACTCAACCGCATGAAAGACGCCCGTTTCACGACGCGGAGCTTCAGTAGCTCAGCCGCCGCTCCTGCGCGCATCCACGCGGTGCAGATCCGCCGTTGCGTCCTGGCTCACGCGGACTGGGCGTGCGCAGCGGTCCCTGCCGTTACGGTTCACCGGCAGACGTGAGCGCTTTCACATACGCCGCCATCTGAGCGTTGGTGATGAAAAGGGTCAGCGGCGATTCCGGGAGATTCCGAAAACCCTGATTGACGTACCAGGCGGCGAGCGTTTCGTTCTTCGCGTCAACGACGAGCGCAAGGGAACCACTTTGTTCCGCAACCGAAAGCACCACGGAAAAGGCGCGAACGATTAATATGCTCTCGAGGCCAAGTCCGTCGTATTCGTCATGGCGCGCCATGCGTCCCAGCTTAACTGCGCCCCAGCTGTCATAACGAAGCAGCTTCTTCGCGACATCGACCGGAACGAGCGCCGGAATCAATGTCGTGTTCGAGATGGTGAAGTATCCGGCGATGCGGTCGCCTTGCGTCGTGTCCAACAGGACGTAGACAGCGGAGACGTTCCGCTTGTTCTCGCGTGCAGCCCGTCCCGGATCGGTGAGATAGCGTTCCAGTGTTTCCTCGCGCGTGCACTTAAAAGAGGCCCGGTCGTGCTGTTGACCGAGCCTCTCTTGCCGAAACCGAGGTTCGCCGATCATGCCCGGCTGCTGCGATGCGCCTTCAGGAATCGCGCAAGCACGGCGTCGTCGACTGCCGGCGGGTCGAGCAAAGCACGCGCGAATGCTTCGGAATCGCGCTCAGAAAGCCGGATCACATCTTCCGACTCGATTGTCGCAATGGCACGATCGTAAGCCGATCCCAGAACGAAGTCCGACAGCGATTGCCCGCGTAGGTCGGCCGCGCGCTGAAGAGCGCTTTCATCCGCTTGGGCAAGCGAGCATTGAATGTCGTTGCCTCCTCTAAAGCGACACAAGCCGGATGAACTCAGCTTGCGACGGGGATCAGCGCGCTTTCGTTCAGGAACCTGGCGAACTCGGGCAGCGGCAAGGGCTTCGAGAAGAAGAAGCCCTGGGCGGTAAGACAGCCCGCGTCGTGGACGAAGCGGAGTTGCTCGTCCGTCTCGACACCTTCGGCCACGACTTCGAGGTCGAGGCCCTTTGCCAGGGCGACGATCGATCGCACGAGCGAACGGCTGCGCGGGTCGATCGCGACGTCGCGCAAGAAGGAGCGGTCGAGTTTGATCACGCCGATCGGGAGGTCGACCAGATAGGCCAGCGAGCTGTAGCCGACGCCGAAATCGTCGATCGCGATTCGGACGCCCGCGGCGACGAGCCGGTTGAGGATCGGTACGACGCCCGGCTCGACGACGACCTTCTCGGTGATCTCGACCGTCAGTGCGTCGAGCGGAAGCCCGTGGCGCCGTGCGGCCGCGACGACGTCCTCGCCGAAGCCTGCTTCGCACAGCGCACGCGGAGAAACATTCACCGCGACCTGGAAATCAGGCAGCAAGGCTCGGATCGCGCACGTCGCTTGGACAGCCTGTTCCATGACCCAGCGGTCGATGTCGACGATGAGGCCCGTCTCTTCGGCGACCGGAAGAAAAACATCGGGGGGAATCAGCCCGCGCGTCGGATGCTGCCACCGCACGAGCGCCTCGCAGCCCAAGACGCGGGCGCTGCCGGCGTCGACGATCGGCTGGTAATGGACGCACAGTTCGCCACGCTCCAGCGCCAGTCGCAGTCCGTTCTCGATCGTCAGCCGCTCGGTAATCTCCGCTTCCATCGAGTCGTCGAAGTGCAGGTGAACGTTACCGCCGCGCCGTTTCGCGCGGTACATCGCTGCATCGGCGTGCGAGACGAGCGCTCGGGTCGTTCGCCCGTGTTCCGGATAGAGGGCCACGCCGATGCTGGCGCCGAGGAGTAATTCGCGACCGCCGACCGTGACCGGACGCCGAACCATTCGGATGATCCGCTGCGCGACGACATCGACGTCGGCGACGCCGGCGATCCGCGGAAGCACCACGATGAACTCATCGCCGCCCGGACGGCCGACGATGTCGTCGTCGCGTACGGCTTCGGCGATCCGGTTCGCCGTGATCTTGAGCGCCTCATCACCGACGTCGTGTCCGAGCGTATCGTTGATCGCCTTGAAGCGATCGAGGTCGATGAACAGGACGGCGAACCGGCCATCCTCGCCACCCTGATCGTCCAGGACGTTCGCGAGCGACTCCTCGAGCGAGAGACGGTTCGGGAGACCCGTGAGGCGATCGCGGTTCGCCGTCTCCCAGGCGCGCTGTTCCGCGCGCTTGAGTTCCGTAATGTCGATCGAAACGCCGACCGCTCCGCTCACGTCGCCGTAGTGTGCGTCCACGATGGGCTCGACGTGGTGGCGCAGCCAACGCTCGCCAAGCAGCGCTTCCACGCGAACCGGCTTCCCAGCGAAAGCGTCGTCGAGAAACGTTCTCGAAAGCAGCCGGTCACACGGCTCGTCCAAAAGGTCGGTTCCGCACAGACCCAACTCGGCGAGCGCACCGCCGGTCACGGCGCTGAATCGCGCGTCGCGGCCGGTGGTCCATAGCACCGCGTTCACGTTCTGGGTGACGAGCTGGAGCCGTTGCTCGCTTTCCTCCAGGCGCGTCGATGCGCGCGTGCGCGCGGTGACGTCGCGCAGGTGAATCAGCGTCTCCGACGCGGCCGGTTTGATCCGCACTTCGACGGACCGGTCGGCGGCCGGAAAGACGCAGGTCCGCTCGAACACGTCGCCCGTCCGCCGCGCAATCGCGATATCGGGAACGAGCTCCGATCCGAGCGGATCACAGACTTCGTCGAGCCGTTTACCGACGAGCGTCGCCGACGTCGAGCGCAGGAGCCGTTCTGCCTCCTCGTTCACGTGGGTGATCGTGAGCGCATCGTCCACGATGTAGATGCCGTCCGCGACGGCCTCGAGAACGTTGAAGCGTCGCTCCACCGCGTCGGCCGCCAGCCACTGCGCCGACGCGGCGGCGTGATGCAAACGACGGCACGTGTACGCGAGCGCTGCCGTGCAGATCAGACCCGAGACCGAGAGGACGATGAGCCAGATCAGCACAGCGCCATTACGCCAAACCCAGGCCGCGAGCGGAGGCGAGAAACTCCGCGCGCGTCCGAACGCCGAACACGTCGTACACGGCCGCGATTTGGCGCTCGACCGTGTACAAGCTGCGGCTCAGGGCTCGCGAGATCTCCACCGTCTCGGCTCCGCCGCAGAGCGCTCGCGCGACCTGTCGCTGCAGCGGTGAGAGGGTCGCCGACATCGGCATCTCCTCGCGTGCGGAGGTCTCCGCCATTGCGACGAGCGGGCAGCTCGGGTACGCCGAAGCGTGCATGAGCGCCTTTTCCCGCCACGAAGGCTCGCCGGTGACCTCGCCGAGCGCCGTCGCGGCCATCGCTGCCTGGTACGCGTATCGTACGTCGACGAAGATGCCGTAGGCGTCGCTCAACGCTCGGACCGCGGCATTGTCCCTGCCGAGCACCTGATCGATGCGCCCCTGCGCGTACCGCGCGAACGCATGTGCGCGCCGGTCGCCGTTGATTGCAAGGGTCGGGTGCACGGCATCCGTGCCGAAGCTGGAGTAGATCGCGGCGTAACGCTGCGCGCGCGCGGCGTTGGACGGCGCAATGAGCACCGCGAGCGTGAGCAGGGCGAGGCGCTCCTCGCCGAACGTCGATTCCCACCGGATCGCGTGTCCCAACCGGTCGGCTTCGGCGATTTCGTCGAGGGCCCACGCTTCGTTGTGTGCGATCCGAGCGACGAACGCGCGATCGAGATGCGCCATGATCGACCACGGGGTCGACGGAGCACAGTTTCGAGCGTCCTTGAACGACCATTGTGCCGGTCCGGGCCGTCCGCGCATGAACGAGTCCCAGCCGAAGGCGCGCAGGGTCTGAAAGCGATCGACCGCGACGCCGTCCGTCCAGGCGATCTGGTTGAACCGTTCCCGGACGTCCGCCATTGCTGCGGCATCTGCGATCTCGAAGGCGACGCGCGCGAGCGAGTGGCAGGTGATCGAAGCGACGCTGACGTCGAACGCAGTGTCCGCCCCGAGGTCGAGGAGGGCGAGGGCGAGCCGGAAGTCTGCGATCTGCGCCGGGAGGTTGCCGAGACTGCCGTGGTGCCACGCGCGGGTCGTCAGCGCCGCCATCGCGATGTTGGGATCTGGATGCGAAACCGACGCGGCAACGTCGTCGGCGTCGGGATCGTACGCGCGCTTGATCCAAGCCAGCCGCGATCGATGGTAGGCCAGGGTGAGTTGACCGTTCGGGTCGGTCGAAACCAATCGTTCAGCAGCGGCGTAGCACGCATCAGCGGAATCGAGGTTGCGAACGTTGGCGAACGCCTTGCCCGAGGCGAGCTCGTAGGCGAAACGGCCGGCCGGCGTCGTTACCGCATCCGCGATGCAGCTCAGCCACTCGATTGCCGAGACGGCGTCGTGTCGCCCGAGCGCATCGGCCTTGAGCACGATCGCTTCGTCGCGAACGTGTTCGGGCCAGTCTTCGCAGCCGTCGAGAATTTCCAGTGCGGTTTCATACTGGGCCGAGCGCGTAGCGACGCGCGCTCGGTCTAGGCAAGCCGCAGCTGTCTCGACGACCGCAGTCGTCACGGACACGTGCTAGTCCGTCAGGATGCCGAGGTTGATGTGCGCACCGCCCGCGATTGCCACGGGGAGTGACGGAGTCGCCGACCCGTCCATGCCGGTGGCTTGGACGACGGCACCGCTATCGGACGTGTACGAATTCTCCACGACGATCGTGGCGTTCCCCGCGGCAAGCGCGTGGATGTCGAAGGTGCCGTCGCTCGCCGTGATCGCAGAGTTGAGCACATTTCCGTTCGCGTCGAGCGCGAGAACCGCGGCGCCCGAAACCGGCTGCCCGGCGGCGTTCTGCAGGGTACCGGCTACGTCGGCCGCGTCGGTCGCTGTCACGAGCTGCGGATCGATCTGTGCGATCCCGCCGGCGAACGCGACGGACTCGAGGACGTTGAAGTCGACGGTAACCGCGACGGTCGCGTTCGCGCCGCCCGAGATGGCGGCGGGCGCGTTGATGCCGACGAGCGAACCCGCGGTGTTCGGGAGCGTACCGAACTGCACGGGATACGTCACGCCGTTCTGGACGACGTTCGACTGCGAGGGGTCGACGACGAGCTGCACCGTATCGTAGCTGCCGGCCGGCACGTTCGCGAGGTAGCTTTGCGCGGTGGTCTGCAGGCTGAGCAGATTGACCATGACGGGCGACGCGTTCGTGACGACCGGGGTCGACACGCCGTTGAGGAGCACGTTGACGCCGTCGAGTGCGAGATTCACCTGCGCGTTGCTGCTGTCGACCAGCGGCGCGTCGAAGAGCTGGATGCTGACGAGCATGGGAATTCCACCCAGCGAGTTCTTCGGCAGCCGCGGCGCGTTCTGGCTCGCTTTGCTGATCGCGACGACCTTGGTCGCCGTCACGAGATGGTGCGCGGCGGAAGCGGGGCGCGTGGTGCCGGCCGGCAGCGAACCGGCGCTCGGAGATCCTGCGCATCCCGCGGCCGAAACGAGCAGCGCGAGCGACCCGGCGGCTATTCTTTCATTCATCCTTGGACCCATCTGCGGAAACGGCGGCGAGGAAAAACTCGCCAAGGGCTACCATCCTAGTAGCCCGTCGCCCGGCTCGAGCCGAACGAACGTCCGTTGGGTTAGCCCTGTATCTCGCCAATCGTAGGGCGGGCGTTTACCTACGCCAACGAATATGATACAAGCGAGTGGTTCCTAACCAATCCCAGGGTTAAGGTTCCGTACAATCGCCCCACGACACGTTGACGGTCGTGGACGCCGCCGTCGACATGCGTTGACGCCGCCGGCCCGCGTCGCAAGCAACGGCGGCGTCGCTACCGAACCTTTTGCCCATGACGTCCTTCGTCCAGGTTCCCCTTGCCGCGGCGGCGACGCTCGTTGCCCTGCGGCTCGCCGCGGTTACGCCGGCCCCGGTCCCTTCCGCGCGGGCCGCCTCCGCGCCGGTGGTCGCGGTCGCACCGTTTGCCGTGCCCGGCTCCGAGAAGGTTCAGAACTTCGATGACGCGACGGGGATTCTCACGGCGAAGCTCGCCGAAAAAGGGATAACCGCGAAGACGCTGCCGCCGACCGATCGGCTCGGCGTGGTCGCGCTGGCCGGACAGATCTGCGCGCAGAGCGGTGCGACGGGCATTCTCGTCCCGACGATGCGGACGGAGCAGGCGGTGCGCCAGCGAAACTATATCCTCACGACCGTCAACTATTATTCGACGCACGTCGAGCTGCGGCTGTCGCTCGTGCGCTGCGACGGATCGCTGGCCTGGACCGGCACGGCGGTTGGCGACAAGGACTACTACAACGCCAACGTGCAGGCGGGCGTCGCCGACGGAATCACGCAGGCGATCGGGCGCGCACTGGAGCTCTACGCGGTGCGAACGCCGGACACCGCACAACCCAACGCAACGGCGACGCCGTCCGCGAAAATGCCGACCGGACCGAAGGTCGCGATCGTCCCGTTCACACAGATCGGTATGGAGCCGGATCCGAGCCTCGACTTCGCGACGGAGGAGGCCAGCAAGCGGTACGCAGCGCGCGGTGCGGACGTCGTGGTGACCGATCAGGCCGATCATCTGATCGCGACCAAAGAAGCGCCGGCGATGTGCGCGCGTTACCGGGCGTCGAGCCTCGTGATGGGAACGCTGCGCTGGGAGCAGACGCCGAAGTTCGCCGGGATCGCGACGCACGCCGAGATCATGCTGACGACGGTCGACTGCACCGGCAAAGTCGTCGCGACGCAGGACGAAGTCGGCGAGCATCTTCACCACGGAGCGAACTTCCGCGCCGGGGTCTCGTCCGCGATCGAGGACGCATTTGGTCACTGGGCCCAGGCGCCGTTGCCGGCCGCGAAGGGCTGAGCTCAGGCCAGCGCGGGGGCTTCGAGCGCGGGCTGCCCTTCGTCGAAACGCTCGAGGTCGGGTGCGCGCAGCTTCACGTTGCCGGCGAGAAGAAGCGCTGCGATCAAGACGACGCCGACGATCGCCAAGACGAGGACGATCGCATACGCCTGGTCGATGCCGTACGCGAGCGCCTGTTTGAGCGGTTCGAGCGATTCGGCGCGCGGCATCGTGCGGCCGGTGACGAAGGCGCGCACGACGCGATCGGCGACCTGTGGGTCGAGTGCCGGGTCGAGCGCTCGCAGATGCGTCGTCGCGCGCGAGCCGATCGTGTGCTCGACGCCGGGTGCGCTGATGAATCCGCCGGTGAGGCGGAACAGGTTGAGCAGCGCGATCGCACGGCCGAGCAGCGCCCGTTCGAACGAGAGCGCCACCAGAAACAATCCCGGCGACACGCTCAGGCCGGCACCGAAGCCGGCAATCAGGCACAGCCAGCCGACCGAATGCGCGTCGACCGGGGAAACCGCGCGCGCGAGCACCGCCGCCACGCCGATGAAGACGAGCCCCGTCGCGCCGTTGATCGCGACCCACTTCGTCGTCACCAGCTTGCCGAAAACGTAGCCCGCGGCGACGGCGGTCAGGAACTCCGGCCAGAAGGCGAATCCTGTGCCGCGCGGATCGAGCTCGTCGATCCGCAGCAGCGTGAGTTGGAAGGACTGCGTGAGCGCGCTGAACGTCGAGCTGCCGATGACCGTGGCGATCGTCCCGATGAGCGCCAGCGACGTCGCGAGCTTGCGCACGGGGACGAGCGGGTGCTCCTTGCGTGCCTCGCCGACGATGAGCGCCGCATAGACCACCAGGCCGCCGACCAGCGGGATGCTGGCGAACGGATCGCGCCAATCATTTCCCGCCAAGCCGCCGATCCCGACGTAGACCAGCACCGAGCCGAGCGCCGACGCGATCAGGGCAAACCAGTCGATCGGCTGATCCGCGCCCTGGGCATCGCGCTTGGCCAACACGCTGCGCGCGAGAACCATTGCAACGAGCGCGACGATCACTTCTACGCCGAAGATCGAACGCCAGGTGCCCGGTGCAGCGACCAGGCCGCCGATCACCGGCCCGAGCGTCGCCGCGCCGAACAGGCAAGGGACGATGACGCTCGCCGTCGCGCTGAGCTTGTCGCTCTTGAAGTTGGTCAGGAGGGGCGGGAGCACGACGACGAAGAGCATCCCGGCGACCAGTCCGTGCACGACATGAGCCGTGAGCAAGACGGGAAACGCCGGTGCGAAGGCGCTCGCCAGCGAGGTCGCGACGGAGACGGTGAGCAGCCAGAAGAACAGCGTGCGGCTCTCGACGCGCCGCGTCAGCTCGGCCGCCAGAATGCAGCCGAAGGCGAGCGCCGCGTCGCTGATCAGCGGGATCGATGCCGCGACGTCGGGCGCAACGTTCAGGTCGCGACCGATCACCGGCGCGGCCAGCGCGATCGCACTGGTGTTGATGAGACCCGGAAACAAGGTGAGCACGACCAGCACGACGTTGGCTGGATAGGATTTGGCCAAGCGGGGCTCGGATGCGTCGCCCGTAGCCACTACGTCGTCACCGGTTCGATCTTGTGGCTCTCGAGCAGCACGGTGAGCTTCTGGCGCCGCCAGAACGCGTAGTAGTAGGTCGTCTGCAGGGCGAGGCTGCAGGCGAATGCGACGGGATAGGCGATCCACACGCCGCGCAGCCCGAGCCTGGGCGCAAGCGCGTAGGCGACCGGGACCTCGACGCCCCAGATCGAGATGATCGAGAGGAGCGTCGGCCAGAGCACGGTCCCGCTCGAGCGCATGAGCCCCGACAGCACGCTTGACGTACCGAACAACACGTAGCTCCAGAGGGTGATCGCGAGCAGATCGTGCGCCGTCGCGATCACGCCGGCGTCGGTGATGAACAGCTTGAGGATGCTATCGTTGAAGGCATAGACGATCCCGATGAGGATCGCGCCGATGACCCAGTTGAGCGAGACGCCTGCACGTGCGATCTTGCGCAGCCGGTCGAAGCGGCGCGCGCCGATCGACTGCGCGCCGAAGATCGACGCCGCAATTCCGATCGAGATCGCCGGAAACTGAACGTACGACACGATCTGGTTCACCGCGCCGTACGCCGCAGTCGCCGACGAACCGAAGCGGTTGACCAGCGAGATCACCGCGATCTCGGCCAACGACACCATCACCATCTGCAGGCCGGTCGGGATCCCGATCCGGACGAGCGCGCCCAGCAACCGCATCTCGAGCTTCATGTGCCGGACGATCGACATGTCGAGTGCGAGCGGGTTCTTCTCGGCGCCCAGCGCGAACAACAGGTAGAGCAGCGCGATGAAGTTGGCTAAGATGTTCGCGTATGCGGCACTCGGCACGCCCAGGCGCGGCAAACCGATCCAGCCGAGAATCAACGCCGGCGTGAAGACCAGGATGAGCACGGTGCTGACGATGAGCGCCAGCAGCGGCGTGCGCGAGTCGCCGGTCCCGCGCACGAACGTCGTGTAAGCCAGGTAGACAAACAGAACGGGCAGCCCGAGAAACATGACACGCGCGTACGCGAGGGAATCGTCGAACACGTCGAGCGGCGTACCGATCAGGTGCAAGAGCGCGGGGAGAAAGAACCAACCGGCGCCGCCGATCACGATCCCAGAACCGATCGCGAGCGTGAGCGTCGTCCCCGCGACCGCCTTGAGGCGCTCCTCGTCCCGCGCACCGTGGGCCTGCCCGATCAGCACCGAGCTGCCGCTCGCGATGCCGATGAAGAACGCGATCATGAAGAAGACGACCGGGAAGAACGACGACGCCGCTGCCAGCGCGTGAACGCCGATGAGCCGCCCGAGGTAGATGCTGTTGAGCGTCGCCGACGCCGATTGCAGCACGTTGCTGATCATCAGTGGGACGAGGAAGACGAGCATCGCCTGCCAGATCGGTCGAGAGTCGTCCAAAGCGACACGGCGCTGTTGCATTGCCAACCATATATCCCGCCCGGGGACGAACATCCCGCGCGGCGAAACCAGGCGAGCGCGGCGGGCGATTAGCTCAGCGGGAGAGCAGCTCCTTTACACGGAGAAGGTCGGCGGTTCGAATCCGTCATCGCCCAGAGCGCTGTGCTTTATCACACTAATCCCTAGGTTTGGGTGACTTCGCGCGCGCGCGAGGCGGTTCGGGTGATTTGCCCGCGAAACCGCGCCGCAGAAGGTGTTTTCGGCGTTTCACCGCCTTAGGACGCGCGGTTGGTGAACGTGCCGGGAATCCTCAAATCACGATAACGGCCTCAGTCGCGCACTGTCACCCGGATCGGCGAGTTCACTGGCGGCGACACGGTGTCTCGTAATCACCCTGCGGGGGAACCCGAAGCTCAATACGCACCGTATTATCTCATGCGCTGAGTCGCTGCTGGACGGTCGAAAAGGCTGCCCGGGCGCCTACACGTCAGCCGAGCTTGATGCACTCGTCGCAACGCGGCCGCATCGGTTCGGAACGTTCGGCGAGCTGCGCGAGCAACTGATTACCATGCACTACCGCGGGGGCGTTCGCTTGGCGCCGTGGTAGCCCCAAGACCTATACCAAGTGAGCGATCTCGAACGCCACGCCGCGCAGTTTCTCCTTTTCGATGGCCTTGCGTACTTTCTGCGATACAAGAACAAGGCGATGAGGCCGCAGCAGGCCCATCCTAGCGCCGAAGTATTCTCGAGAGAGCACGATATCTTCGCCGCCCCACGATGCTCGCTCTACATACGCCTCGGAGATCAAATTGAGGCCAAGCCGATGCCCCAGCGGACACCGATATTGCTGCGATTCCTCTCCCCTTGGGTCTTCGAACGGCTTCTCCCCAGCGACGATCGGTGAAACCAAATGCGCATCATGTCTCAAGACAATCATTTGCATCCATTGATCTGACTGCGTGTTCGAGGGCGAGCACTTCACGGGCTCGAACTCGATGCCGGAGATCTGATAGCGTTGAAACACCTCAAGCGCGCGAGTTGACACGACGATCTCGTGTGCAAGCGTTCGACAAAGGTCCTTACTTTTGGGCAGGCGCTTGCATTCAAGTACGAGTTCACTTGCCTGGGCGGCGCCCGATGCACAAATGGGGCACGACGCCGCCTCATCATATCGCGTGCCATATTCTTCGCCGGCCATTTCAACAGGATGGAAAATCGCTTGAAATACCTCTGCGGCCTCGAGTTCTGCCTTAGAATATTCTCTGCGGAAGTTCCAGCCGTAGAAGAATGACCGCCCATTTGAGCTGTAGTGCGCCTCGGCGTCCGCGACCAGGCCAAGAATGGGATCATCAACGTCGACCACAAGCTGACGAATAATGCCCGAGCCGATTACAGTACCACGATCCTCCGGAAGCCACTCCCGTGCGCGCTTTTCGGAGATTCGCAAATCAATTTTTTCTCTCACGGAAACCACTCGTATTCGGGCGCCGCCGGGAACTTGGCGTAGACCTCTTCCATTATCTGCAGCACCTTAGCTTCGGAGGGGACTCCCTGGCCATATGCCCAGGCGGCTCGAAACGCATTCGTGATTCTCGCGGCGCAGTTCGCGCAGGTGATCGGATAGGTCTGTGATGCCGAGCAGCTGGTGACAACATCTTGAGCAAATAGGCGTAGGCATAGGAACATGCTAGCCCACGGCGTGCTCCGAGCCGATGGGGCCGCCCCGGCCGGGCGATAGAGATGCGCGACGGCGCGCCCAGCAGCTCGGTGCCCTTCCGAAGCCAAGCCAATCTGCGCGCCGCCACCTACACCCAGGGCAGGATAGCGTGATTTGGCCGACGGAGCCTTCGGTTAGGGTGATTTGATGGTTTATTGTGATAGACCAAGAGCGCTGTGCCTTTATCATATTAACCCGGGAGTTAGTTCGTAGCGACGATGGAATTCGTCTCGGTTGACGGGTGGCGGATAGAGCGTCAGTCGCTTGATGATGCTCAAGGCGCCCTCTGTGCGCGCGATGTCCCGCCGACGTTGCAGGCAGCGCAAACGCCGGCGACCGTAAGATCGTGCGAAACCGCTTGGAAATCAGTGGGTAGGGCGAGCTTGTCGACGCTGATGCAATCGTTGAGCTCGTAGACGCGCTTACAGTGGAGGCATGAGAAGTGATGATGGTGCGCCTTACCGGAGAGTTCGTAGAACGCACCAAGGCCCGGCAGTTCGAAAACGCTTAACGATCCGTCCTCGACGAGAGCTCGCACGAACCGGTAAACGGTCGAAAGACTGACGGTATGACGGCCGCGCGTCGCGGCGTCGAGCACTTCTTCAATCGACAATGGCCGTTCGGCATCATCGAAGACGCTGCGGATGATGCGGCGCTGGCGCGTGCTGCGCTCCTGGACCGGCGTCGTCGGCATGGCCCCAGGCTCTCCGCGGGTGGGGATGGTCATGGCAGGGATGGTTCGCTTTCCAGCCGTATGGTCCCCTTAATGACAATGCGAAGTCAAAAGCGTTAGATGACCTGCAGGCGGCGCTCCGCTTTGGCAGCTGCCCTATTCTTCGCGCTCACGGCACCCTTTGGTATGGTCGCTCACCTTACATCGGAACTCGTCGGCCTCGGCTGGCACGATGACGCCGACGTGCTCTTTTCAGCGCGGCACGGCTACCTTGCGATTGTCGCGCTCGCGTCGCTGACCGTCTTCGCTCTGGTCCTTCGTTCGGTGCCTGCGGATAGCCGGCGGCGGCGTGTCTCGGAGATCGTCGAAGCTCTGCCCTTCGAGGGTCAAGGCGCTCGGGCCATCGCGCTTTCGTTCGTGCTTCAATTCGGATTCTTCGCCGTCACGCAGATCGGCGAGGGATGTCCGCTGTGCGGCGGCGACGTCTTCGTGGGGACCGTGGCTGCGGCCGCCGCAGCGCTCGTAGGCGCGCTGATCGTCACGTACGCCAAACGGCGCGTTCTCGAGTTCGCCATGGGGCTCGTGTGGTACGGGATGCAGGGCCTGTGGGCTCCGTCGGTCCCCGTGCGTTCGCCACGCGAGCAGCACGCCGCCGACGCATACTCCGCGCGCCGTGCACCGTTTTCTTTTCGGTATCGTCCTCCGCCGATCGCAGCCTAACGCAAAGCCGCGGCTGCGGCCGCCCTGGATCACGACGCGATCGTTCGATCGCACTTTGCTGCATCTCCGAGAGGATACGATGTTCTATTCCGTCTTGCGCCGCGTTTGCGCCGCACTCGTTGCCCTAACCCTTACCTTCGCAACCGTCAGCGCCGCGTACGCCGTGAACGCGAGCGCCACGATTAGCGGTACCGTGACCAAAGACGGCGCGCCGGATCCAAACGTTCCGGTCACAGCTACAGGAAACAACGTCGTCCTCAAGACGACAACCGATGCGAACGGCCACTTCGTATTCTCCTCCGTCGGCTTCGGGACATACGATGTGGAGGCTGGCTCCGCCGATTTGCAGGGACGAGTCAGCGTCGACGTCGGCAGCGGCGGAGCGACGGTAGCGCTCGCGCTCTTAGGTCTCAAAGAAATCGGGAAGGTCATCGTTGCCCGTTCGGCGCCGACGCGCGGAAGCGGAAGCGACATCACCTTGAATAGCACCGCACTGACGCGCCTTCCGAACAACAACAGTTTCCCGGAGATGCTCATCCAGTTGCCGGGAGGCGTGCGGGGCGCAAACGGCGTCGTTCATCTTAACGGCGACCACGGCGTCATCAACTACCAAATCGACGGAGTCGCACTGCCACAGGGCCTGAATCGCGACATCGGCAGCGAGCTCAATCTGAACGATATTGCCTTCGCCGACGTGATCGAGGGCGCGTATCCTGCGCAATACGGCCTCAAGTTCGGGTCTGTTCTCAACCTCTCGACGCGTTCCGGTACGGGCCCGGCGGGATTCAACGGCAACGCCTCCGGCGGTTCCTATAGCGACCTTCAACAGACGTTCGGCTATCATATGCCAATCGCCGGCGGCGGCGGTGCGTCCTTCGCAATCGGCAACTCCCATACCACGCGCGGGCTCGATCCGCCGAACTTCGGCTCGCCGCACAATGACGCGAGCGGAAGCAACCAATTCGCGCGCTTCACGATCCCCGCGGGCCCAAACGACTTCACGAATATCACGTTGTTGCACAGCTACGGCACTTTCCAAATCCCGAATGACGTGGACGGCGGCGAACCCGCCAACACCGATGACAACGAGACGCAAGAAGACTCGCTTATCAGTGTGCAATTCCATCACGCGCTCGGCTCCACGGGTGCCTTGACCTTCGGGCCAGCTGAGAAAATCTCGCGCATCCGAGACTTCGGCGATCCGGCAAACGACTTCGCATATGGCGAAGCCATCAATATCAGTAACGGCGGAACTCCAACGGACTGCGGGTCCGCCGTCTCGACCGGAAACTACAACGTCACCACGTGCGGCTTTTCGCTCGCCGACGATCGGACGGCGATCGACTACATCCTGCAGAGCGACTACTCGCAACGGTTCGGGCGCCACAACGTTCGCGCCGGCGTCGCGTGGGACGGTGCGAAGGTCGACAAGTACTACGCCGTCACGCTGCAGCCGAACAACTTCCTCGCACCGATCGTGACGCCGGGAACGCCGAACGCGTCAACGACGGTGGTCGACAACAACGCGAACATTGGGAGCACCTATACGTCCTACTTCGAGGACAACTGGCGCATGAACGACGCCTACGAACTCGACTATGGCCTACGCTACGATTTCTTCACGATCAAGTCGACGGACTTCAGCCAAGGCTTCGGCAGCTTCAGCCCGCGCATCAAGCTGACGCGGTTCTTCGGCCCGCGGGCAAGCATATACGGGTATATCGGCCGTTTCTTCGAGCCGTTTTCATTCGAAAACGTTAGCCCCGTCGCCGCGCAGCAACTGAACCTTCCGCTTCAGGCGACCCCCTCGCAGTTCGACCTCAAGCCCGAGCGCGACACGCAACTCGAATTCGGCGGCCACATTCCACTCGGCGCAGGTTCCCTTGGGTTCCGCGTGTGGCAGAAGAACGCGAACGACCTCATCGACGACACGCAAGTCGGTGTGACGCTCTTGCACCAGGACATCAACTACGTCCTTGGGCGGCTCTCGCAAGAGGCCCTCAATTACGTGCAGCCCCTCGCACTCAACGGACGGACGTACGTCTCGATCGCCCATACGGTGTCGCTGAACAAAGGCTGCGAAACGCAGCTCCTCGCACCGTGCTTTGGTTCACCGACGAACTTTACACCGGCCGACCACGACCAGGCTTACAGCGTCGCTGGCGGCGTGCTCCTCAACGATCGCCACGGCGGGTGGTTTTCGGCTGACGGCGAGTACGGCAGCGGCCTCTCATCCGCGTCGTGCTCCGCGGGGACACCGGGTTATTGCAAACGGACGCCGCACACGGTCTTCGCCATTGAAAAAGGCATCGGGATCGCGCCGCAGGTTGCGCTGACATTCGGCATCCAGAATCTCTTCAACGACCGTTATTTCGTCACGCTCCTCAATGCACAGGGCAACCACTATGCACCGCCGCGGACGTTCCACGTTGGCGTCCGGTTCGGCCGATGAGAAGACCCGACGGTCTCGAAGCCAAGCGCGTCGAGCAGCCTGTGGAATTCCACCTTGACTGCATCGCGGAGCTCGAGGAGCATGCTGCGCACCACGGCGAAGACGTCGACTATTTTAACGCGACGCCGATAGCCCGGTGGCTCTGCGGGCGCATCGAGGAAGAGCGGGTTCGCGATAAGTTTTGAAATCGCCAAATCACCCTGCGCTGCTGCGCCCGAATTAGCGCCGTCCGGACCGAAAGAATCGGGCTGCCTGCCAACGTCGTGCGACGACGGCCAGGGTGTGGGGTGGCGCAGCGCTACGATCTCCAATGTACGATGACGCGCTATCTTGGCGACCGAACTTACAGGCTTCTTCGTGCAACGTCGAACGCAGAGTATATGGCGTTCGACAGCGCCTCTTCGATGCTTCGAAAGCCAGGTTTACGAGATAGTGCCGCTGCCCAAAACTTCACCAGCGCCGAAGCGATGCGGTCGCAAGCGTTGGAGCGAAAGCGATGCCGTGCGTTGGGCGACCGAGCGGTCCGCTAAGTGGAGCGGGACTTCGGAGCGCCAACGATTCTTTGCCGTGCGTTGCGGGGAATGCGGTGCCTTCCACGTCCGTCGCGTGGGCTAGTCCGGCCACCATCGCGCGCGAAGATTCTTGCGAAGGCGGGGTAGACTAGCGGCTATGGACGGCCTACGAAGAGGCTCACCGGGACCGGGACCTTGGATATGGCGCCAGGGAGCTCGAAAAATCCGCGCGAACGGTACCGTACAATGAGCAGAAAAGTCATTGGCACAAGCCTGGGAGTACTCGTCCTCTTGGCCGTCACCGCTGTGATCTTCCGGCAGTCGCTCCCCGTGACGACGGCCGTGGATATCGTTGCGGCACCGGTACGCTCGATGCAGGCGATGCTGATGCCCGACGCCACGAAGGTCTTCGGAAAAGATCGGGTACGGGTGTTGCTCGTCGGACTCGACTACGATTACGACAACCTTGATCAGGAGACGTCGAAAACGTCGCGCAGCGACATCATCATGGCGCTGAACCTCGACTTCAAAGACCATCGCCTCAACGAACTCTCGGTGCCGCGCGACATGGTGGCCACCTTGCCAAACGGACAGCAGGCGAAGATCAACGAGGCGCAATCCGAAGGCGGCATCAAGGAATCGAAGTCCGTCATCGCCGAGTGGCTCGGGATCCCGTCATTCGATCGTTACATCGTGATGCGGATCGACACGTCGAAGGACATCATCAACGCGATCGGCGGCGTCGACGTCGACGTCGAGAACTCGGACGCGCTGCGCGGCACGGGCAAGAATGGTCCGGTCGATTACGATGACAGTTGGGGACATCTGCACGTTCATCTCAAGCCGGGTTTGCAACACCTCAACGGCGCGCAGGCCGTCGGCTACGCGCGGTTCCGGCACGACTGGTGCAGCGATCCGTGCCGGATCATGCGCCAGCAGCAGGTCGTGCGCGCCATCGTCAATCGGGTCGAGCACGACAAGCTCAACACGATGTTCCACGCGCAGCAGTTGCTCTCCGTCGTCCGCAAGGACATCCAGACGGACTTCACGCCGCAAGAGGAGCTAGCGTCGGTGATGGCGTTCTCGCATCTGACGCCTCACGACATCCATACGGCACAAGTCCCGTACGTCGCAAGCATCATGCTGCCGGGCTACGGCGACTCTATCGTGCCGAACGAGTCGGCGAAACGGAGGCTCGTCGCTGCGCTCTTGGCCGACCCCACCACCGACGTCGCCGCAGCAGCTGCCGCGCCGAACGTCGCCTTCGCCGCCATTCGGGTACGGGTCGAGAACGGAACGACCATTCCTGGTCTGGCGGCACGCGTCGCCGCGAAGCTGCGCCGGCGCGGCTTCACGATCTCGGAGATCAGCAACGCGCCCAGCCAAGACATCCAGATCACGGAGATCCAGAGCCCGCCGTCGCAAGTGACGGCATCCGAAGCCGTTTGGAAGGCGCTCGAACTGGGCGGCGGGACGGCGAACGTCTCCAGCATCCGAACGCCTTCGAGTACGGGGAGCGACGTCACGATCGTATTGGGGCGCGACATCGTCGATGAGAAGCCATGAGTGTCGCCGTGATGATCGCGGCCGCGTTTCTCGCGGTGACGCAGCCGCCGGCCGGAGGCGATCGGGGGTACGACGTCTGGTTCTCGGGTCGCGTCCTCTCGATCGATCGGCAACACGGAACCGTGCGCATCGCCCGGGGGCCAACGGAAACGGCGAGCCCGGCGATCGAAGAGTGCGGTATCCGGCGCGGTGCGCTCTACCGTTTGCGCCCGGGGATGGTGGTCGAAGCGCAGGCCGACACCAGGCGCCGCCCCTGGCATATCCTTCACATGCGGATATTCGAACGCGAACGCGGACAATCGCTCACCTGAGGTGACCCTAGCCGGAGGAGTGCCAGCTCATATCGAGTCGCCGTCGGCGACTGCTCAGAAGAAGCTTTCCGGGGGCGTCGCCATTGCCGCCCTCGGCGTGGTGTTCGGCGACATCGGGACGAGCCCGCTCTATACTCTCCAGGCGTGCTTTTCGACGGCGCGCGCGCAAGCGAGTCCGGAAAACGTCACCGGCATCGTATCGGCGCTGGTGTGGACGCTCGTCCTCGTCGTGTGCGTGAAGTACGTGTCGCTTGTCATGCGAGTCGATCACAACGGCGAAGGCGGCATCCTCGCGCTCCTGGCAAGGCTCATCACCCCGAGCGCCAACGGTGTCTTTCCGGCGCTCGGCCTTCTCACGGTCGTGGGAGTCGTCGGTGCCGCGGCGCTTCTCGGCGACGGCATCATCACGCCGGCGATCTCGGTCCTGTCCGCGGTGGAGGGCGTAGGCGAGATCAGCAAAGCAGCCGCGCCCTACGAAGTCGCGATCACCGTCGTCGTGCTGCTGGGCCTCTTCGTGGTCCAAGCGCGCGGAACGCAGTCGATCGGGATCGTGTTCGGACCCGTCATGGGCGTCTGGTTCGCCGCGATCGGCGTCGCGGGCGCCCGTGCCGTCCTTGCCAAGCCGGAAATCCTAGCGGCGGTCGATCCGCGGCATGCGGCCTGGTTCATCACGCATCACGGCGTGTTCGGCTTCCTCCTCTTCGGCGCGACGATCCTGTGCGTCACGGGCGCCGAGGCGCTGTATGCCGATATGTCGCATTTCGGGCGACGAGCGATCACGGTGACCTGGTACGGCGTCGTATTCCCGGCGTTGCTGCTGAACTATCTCGGCCAGGGCGCCGTACTGCTTCAATCACCAGGGCACTTGGACAGCGCATTTTATGCGCTGACGCCGGGTTGGACGTTGATGCCGATGGTCGTCTTGGCGACGGCGGCGACGGTGATTGCTTCGCAGGCGCTCATCGCCGGTGCATTCACCATCGTGGAGCAGGCGATCGCGCTCGAGCTCAGTCCGCGCATGCGGGTGGTGCACACGTCGAATCGCTACCCCGGACAAGTCTATGTGCCGGCGGTCAACGTTTTGCTCGGTATCGGCTCGATCGGGTTAGTACTCGTGTTCCGATCGTCGGCTGCCCTCGCAGCCGCGTACGGGCTCGCCGTTTCACTGACGATGGCCGCAACCAGCGTGCTCTTCTACGCCGTCGTAAGGCGGGTGCTCCATTGGAACGTCGTTATGGCACGAGGCGCGTTCGCATTCATGATACTCCTCGACGGAAGCTTCGTGATCGCAGGTCTGAACAAGATCCCGGCCGGCGGCTGGATTCCGCTCGCCATTGCGATCTGCGCGTCGGCGGTTTCGACCATCTGGTACTGGGGGCGCCGCCGCGTTCTCACGCGATTGGCTTTGGATGCAATGCCTGTCAAGGAGTTTCTTGCCCAGCTCGAACGCTCCGACACGCCGGTCGTCGACGGGACCCTCGTCTTCTTCACGAGCAATCCAAACGACATCCCGTACATCCTGCATCATAGTTGGGCGCGCGTTCAGAGTCTGCACGAGCGCATCGTCCTGCTCACGCTGGAGCGGCGTACCGAGCCCTACGTCGACGAAACGGAGCGGGTGGTGCTCACGCGGCTCAGCAGCCGGCTGACGCGCGTGGAAGCCCGGTTCGGTTTCATGGAGTTGCCTTCGCTCAAGCCGATCGTCGAAGCGTGCGGATTCAAAGGACTGCACATCGGCGACGACAGCACGTCGTACGTGATCGCGCTGCCTCGGATCGTCCCCGGGTCGGCGGACTGGTTCTCGGTCGCTCGAAGATGGATGTTCGCAACCATGAACAAACTGGTCGGCCCGTTGCCGGAAAGCCTCGATATCTCGCCGGATCAGCTCGTGGAGCTTGGCATTGGAGTCCGGTTCTAGCACGCCACCGTCATGCTTCGGCGTGTGACGACATCCGTCACGTTTCGGCGTGCGCAACCAAGACAGGGATCGTCGTTCCGCGCAGCACGCCTTCGGCAATGCTGCCTTCCAAGGCGCGCGTGATGCCGCGGCGGCCGTGCGTGCCGACGACGACGAGGTCGGCCTCGTGCTCGCTGATGCAGGCGACGACGGCGTCGATGATCTGGCCTTCGCGTAGACACGTCGTTACGTCTACGCCCGCGTTGCGGGCCGTTTGCGCGGCCCGCTCCAGCAGCGCTTCGGCGTCCGATTCGAACCGTGCGTCGATCGATGGGTCGACGACGACGTCGGGCGGGGCGTAGTATTCACCGGGATGCCTGATGACGGTCGCGATCGTGAGAACGGCGTTTTGCTCGGCGGCGAGGCGGACCGCCAATGCGAGCGCGGCGTCGGACTGCGACGTCTCGTCGACGGCGACGAGAATGCGCGCGAACGTCATGCGCGCGATCGTCCGCGCATTCCGGGCAGCAGCAACGCGGCCGGGATCCCGCACGCCATCACCAGCGTCGCGAGAAGGAACGTGTCGCCGTATGCTTGGACGGTTGCCATGAGAGCAGTCTCCTTCGCGAGCATCGCCTGCGCGACGGCCGGTGTGAACTGCGTCCCGAGAGCGTGCATCGCCTGCGCGATCGCCGGACGCGAGAGCACGACTGCGCCCGCGTCGTCCGAGAGGTGGGCCGCGGTCCGGGTGGTGAGGTAGGTCTGCCCGATCGCGATCCCGAGGCTTCCGCCGACCTGCCATACCGTGTTGAGGATCCCCGAAGCGCTCCCCGCGCGCGTGCGCGGGACCGAAGCGAGCGCTACGGCGGTCAGCGGGGTGAACATGAGCCCGAGCGCTGCGGTTCGGATCAGCGCGTCGATCGTGATCCGGCTGACGTCCCAGTCGATGTCGATGCTCGCGAACAGCAGCGTGCCGGCAGTCGAGATTGCGACCCCGGCGACCACCAGCCAGCGCGCGCCGATCACGTCGGAGAGCGACCCCGAAAGGGGCATCAGTAGCGCCATCGCGAGCCCCGCCGGCAGCAGCACGAGCCCGGAGAGCGTCGGCGTCCAACCGAGCACGTTCTGCGTGAACAGCGGAAGCAAGAAGATCGCGAAGTAGTATCCCATCCCGAGCACCGCGCGCAATCCGACAGCGATCGAGAACGTGCGCTCGTGAAAGAGCGTCAGGTCCATCATCGGGTGCGGCGTGCGCAGCTCGCGCCACACGAACCCAGCGAACGACGCGGCGGCGGCTACGAACGATCCGAGGATCGACGGATCGCCCCAGCCGACCCGCTCGCCCTGCGTGAGCGGGATGAGGAACGCCGCGAGCGCGACGGTCAGCAGCCCAAAACCCCATACGTCGAACGGTGCGCGCGCGATCCGCTTGTCATCGTGCGGAAGCTTCGCGTACGCGAGCAGCAAACCGACGACGCCGAACGGGATTCCGAGCAAAAAGATCAGCCGCCACTGATCGAAGTTGTCGACGATCCAACCGCTCACCACCGGCCCGAACGTCGGGGCCAGCATCATCCCGAGACCCCATACGCCCAGCGCGCGGCCGCGTTGCTGCGGGGGCACGACGTCCGTGATGAGCGCCATCGCGGTCGGCGAGACGATCCCGCCGCCGATCGCCTGCAGGATGCGAAACGCGATCAAGCTGCTGCTGTCCCACGCGAATGCGGTCAGTACCGAAGCGCCGGTGAATATTGCGAGGCCGATCAGGTACATCCGCCGCCGCCCGAACGTATCGGCGAGCCAGCCCGCAACCGGCATTGCGATCGAGTAGCCGAGCATGTAGCCGGTCACGACCCACTCCATCGTCTCGACGTCCGAGCCGAACGACGCGACGAGGTTCGGCAGCACGACGTTCGCCACCGACGAGTAGAGCGGGCCGAGAAAGTTCCCGACCATGACGACGCCGATCAGCACCCAGGGGTTCGGCGTCGAGAGCTTCGTCGGGGCGGGGAGGGCGGAGGTGACGGGTGCGCGCGTGAGCGCGCCCCGTTCAGCGACTGCGGCCATGTGCCTCGACTGCAGCGGCGAGCCGCTCCGCTAGACGGCGGTCGAGGTACGCGACGTCGTGCTCGAGCTGTTCGGCCTCGTGGGTCGCCTCTTCGAGCTCGCTGCGCAGCGCTACGATTCTTGCCCGGACGGCGGCTGCATCGGCGCGCGCCTCCTCGGCGAGCTGGCGCAGATCTTCCAGCGCGACGGTGGGCCGGCCGGTTTCGTCTTGGTACGACCGGTAGCGCAACGCTTTGCGAATCGTGGCCAGCGAGAACCCCATCGCCTGCATGCGGCCGATCCGCTCCACCGTCTCGAGCTCGCTCGGTCCGTACAGCCGGTGGCCGCCGGTCGTGCGCGTCGGCGTCAAGAAACCCAGCTCCTCGTAGTAACGCAGCGTCCGAGCGCTGACTTCGAGTCGGGCCGAAGCCTCGGCGACCGACAAGGTGCCGGAGCGATCGAGCACCGCCATTCGCGACATAATGCTAGTTTACGTCAACGTAAGGTTCTTGACAAGCCTCTCGCCTACCGCGCGCGATGTCGGCGTCGACACGATCTACACCGAGCGCGACATCAACCCGGTATCGGGGACGTCCCTGCGGTCGACGCGGGCTCGCCGGCCGTGCTTTCGCTCGCTTTGACCGCGGCGGAGAACGCAGCGTGATCGAGCGTGACTTGCTCGGCGTACGCTACCGCGAAGGCGAGCAGCGCGCGGTCGAGGGTGTTGCGCCGGCCGACGTAGCCGGCGATCGCCGCAGCGTCGCCCGAGCGGGCGTGCGCGGTGGCTAGCGCCCAAGCGCACCAGTGGGCGTACTCGCGGAGCTGATATTGGTCCGCGGTTTCGAGGTGCGCAGACGCCTTCATGTCCTTGAATTGACGGACGTAGAAATCGTGATCGCCGGACGACGCCCAGCCGAGAAAAACGTCGCTCGCCGCCTGCATGAGGCGCTGTCCGCGCACGACCCGCTCGCCTTGATTCGGGTAGTCGATCTTGCCGAGGTAGGGCGCGAGCACCGAGTCGCGCGCCTCTTTTACTTGCAGGATCAACATGTCGTCGTCGCCGGCGGAGAACAGGCCGACGCCGCAGCGCGTGCCGACGCTTCCGACGCCCACCACCTTGATGGCGTGGTCGATCAGCGCATAGCGCTTGAACAACGCGCTAACGTCGGGTCCGAGCGTCTGCGGATACTGCGCGAAGATCGACTCGATGTCGAATCCGGTGCGATCGGTCTCGGAGGAGTGAAACAGGACCGGCGGTTCCTCCTTGAAGCGCCGGTCGCCATTGACGATCTCGGTAAACCGATCGACGGCGGCGCGAACGGACGCGGTTTCGGCTTCGTCGGCGATGCGATCGCGGCGAGCGCGGATCGAGACGTCGCGCGCGGCATCGAGGATCTTCGTCGCGTCGAGGCGCGCGTAGAAGACGTCGAGAGCCGGCCGCAGCGCGAGATCGTTGATCGCTGTTCGGTAGGATTCCGCGGCCGTGAGAGCCGCGATCTCGCAAGATCCCTCTTTGAAGCCGTTATTGCGGGCTGCGAGGAGCACGCTGGTGACGAGGCGTTTGACGTCCCACTCCCACGGGCCGGGGAACGTCTCGTCGAAGTCGTTCAAGTCGAAGATCAGGTTGCGTTCCGGCGTCGCGAACCCGCCGAAGTTCAGAAGATGCGCGTCGCCGCCCGCTTGGACCATCAGCCCCGAGACCGGCGTATGCGCGAGGTCGGCCGCCATGACGACCGCCGACCCGCGGTAGAACGTGAACGGCGTCGCCTCCATCCGCTGATCTCTGAGCGCCAGCAGTTGCTGGAGGCGTCCCTCCTCCGAGGCTGCGAGCAATGCCAGCGGATCGCGGTCCGGTTGCGGGGCCCAAACGCCGTGACTGATGCGCGGTGTCTTCGAGCGGAGCGCCTTGCCCGCGGCGGCGCGCGTCGCGGCCGACGTTGTCGTAGCCATCCCGCGGTAGTTCGGGCTTACGATCTACGGGAACCTACGCAGTTACTCGACCGGCGATGGAGCGAGCCGCCGGCAGCGCGGATAGGTCGACGAACCCGCGCGCCGACGGTTCGGCCCGGGCCGCAGCGTAGCACCGGACTCTGAACGGCTCCTGAGCCGGTTGAAAACTCGGCCCGGCCTCGGCGGTCACATCAGCGTGGAGCAAGCAATCGTCGTCGAAGCGCTGGTGAAGCGGTACGGGAGCCTCGCGGCCGTCGACGGCATCAGCTTCGCGGTGCCGTCCGGGACGATTTTCGGGCTGCTCGGGCGCAACGGCGCGGGGAAGACGACAACGCTCGAATGCTGTATCGGCCTCGGCAAACCGACGGCCGGCTCGATTCGCGTGCTCGGCCTCGACCCGACCCGCTCGGCCGGCCTCGCCGCGCTCCGGCCGCGCATCGGCGTGCAGCTTCAGGCAACCTCGTTGCCCGAGAAGGCAAACGCCGGCGAGGTGCTCGAGCTGTACGCCGCTTACTACGGTATCGCACCCCGCGGGGCCGAGATGGCCGAGCGCGTCGGGCTCGACGGCAAGCTCGACCGGGAAATCGCGCAAATGTCGGGCGGCGAGCAGCAGCGTCTGGCGCTCGCGCTGGCGCTCCAGCACGATCCCGACGTCCTGTTCCTCGATGAGCCTAGCGCCGGGATGGATGCCTTCGGCCGGCGGATCATGTGGGCCGAGGTCGAGCGTTTGCGAGAGGCCGGTAAGACGATCGTGCTCACCACGCACTATATCGAAGAGGCGGAGCGCCTCTGCGACCGCATCTGCGTCCTCCAGCGCGGACGGATCGTCGCCGATGCGCCCCCTGCCGACCTCGTCGCTCAGTACGGTGGTGATGCGACCGTCTCGATCGCGGCGGACCGCTTCGCTCCCGACACCGCGCTGCAAGCGCTGGGCGCATGGACGCAGACCGAGCAGTGCTGGAAGCTCGCGACGCACGGCGAGCCGGGGCTTGCGCTGGCCGCGATCGTCACCCACGCGAACGCGATCGGTGCGAAGGTCGACTCGCTCGACATGCACCGGCCGACATTGGAAGACGCGTTCGTTGCCCTGACCGGCGAGACGCTGCTGGAGTCGGCACAATGAGCGCGCTGCGGATGTTCCTGGTCCAAACGAAGATGAACTTCGTCTGGTATTTCCAACGTGATGGTGAGCTGATCTTCTGGACGCTCGCGATGCCCGTGTTTTTTCTGGTCCTGTTCTCGTTCGCGTTCTCGAGCGGCCCGAACTCCGGGTCGTCGGGCTTTCTGGTGCCGGGGATCATCGGGGCGCAGGTGCTCAGCTCGGGTTTCTGGGGCGTGGGCGTGATGCTGGCGACCTTCCGCGAGAAGCATCTGCTGCGGCGCGTTTACCTCACCCCGATGCCGCCGTGGGTATTCTTCGCCTCGCTCGTCGCGTACCGAATGACGTTGCTCGCGGCGCAGGCGGTCATCTTGATCGCGGTCGGCGGGTTGGTCTTCCACGTGCACGTCATCGGCCGCCCGTGGGAGATCCTGGCGGTGCTGCTGCTCGGCACCGCCACGTTCGTCTCGCTGGGAACGATCGTCGGCGCGTTGGCGCGCACGACCGAGAGCGCGAACAACATCGCATCGGTGCTGACCGTACCGCTGGCCTTTCTCTCGGACGCCTACATCCCGATCGACCGCTTTCCGCACGCGGTGAGCTCCGCGCTGCGATTGCTTCCGTCGACGCAATTCATCGACACGTTTCGCGACGTCTCGATCTATGGTGCACCGCTGTCGCACTACGGTGCGTGGCTCGGGATGCTGGCGCTGTGGACCATCGCCGGCACCGTCATAAGCGCCCGAACCTTTCGCTGGTTGTAGCAGGGCGGGGGTTTTTCCCCACCCTGCTAGCGAAGCCGCGGGCGATGAGCATCCAGGCACACGGAGACTCGCGTCCGATCCCCGCGCCCGGTACGATGGGCGTCGACTTCGAGCAGCGGGTCGACTTCGACCGTTTGCGCTCGTACCGGCTGGCGCGGGCTCGAGCGGCGCTCGAAGCGTCCGAGCTCGGTGCGCTGTTGCTGTTCGACGTCAACAACGTTCGCTACGTGACCTCGACGGCGATCGGCGAGTGGTCGCGCGACAAGATGACGCGCTACGCGCTGCTCACGCGGACCGGCGAGCCGCACGTCTGGGACTTCGGCTCGGCGGCGAAGCATCACCGGCTGTATTGCCCGTGGCTGGAGACGGATCATATCCACGCCGGGCTGCTCGGGTTGCGCGGAGCGATCGACCCGCAAGCGGGTCTGTTCGCGGGCGCGGCCGCCGAAATCGTATCGTTGCTCAAAGAGGCGGGCGTCGAGAAGATGCCGCTCGGGATCGACATCGTCGAGCTCCCGCTCATCTTCGAGCTGCAGAAACTCGGACTGACCGTGCGCGACGGTCAGCAGACGATGCACGACGCGCGCGAGATCAAATCGTGGGACGAGATCCTGTTGCTCAGCACGTCCGCGGCGCTGGTCGACGGCGCGTACCAGGACATCGTCGAGGCGCTCAAGCCGGGGATTCGCGAGAACCAGATCGTCGCGCTTGCGACCAAGAAGCTCTACGAGCTCGGCTCCGACGACGTCGAGTCGATCAACGCGGTTTCCGGCGAACGCTGCAATCCGCACCCGCACAACTTTTCCGATCGTCTCATCCGGCCCGGCGATCAGGCGTTCTTCGACATCATGTCCGCGTTCAACGGCTACCGCACGTGCTATTACCGCACGTTCAACGTCGGCTTTGCCACCACACCGCAGCGTGACGCCTACAAGCGGGCACGCGAGTGGATCGACGCGTCGATCGCGCTGATTCGCCCGGGGATCACGACCGACGTCGTGGCGCGCGTTTGGCCGAAAGCCGAGGATTTCGGGTTTACGAGCGAGATGGAAGCCTTCGGGCTGCAGTTCGGACACGGCTTGGGTTTGGCGCTGCACGAACGGCCCGTCATCAGCCGCTTGAACTCGATCGAACACCCGATGGAGATCAAGGAAGGGATGGTCTTCGCCTTGGAAACGTACTGCCCGGCGTCCGACGGCTTCTCGGCGGCACGCATCGAGGAAGAGATCGTCGTGACCAAGAGCGGCGCGAGCGTCATCACCCGGTTCCCGGCTCAAGAGCTGTTCGTCGCCAACGCCTACGATTTCGGAGCGCAGCCGCGATGAAGATCGGGATGGTCGGCCTCGGCGAGATGGGCGCCGGCATCATGGAACGGCTCTTGCTGGCGGGCCACCAACCGTTGGCCTTCAACCGCACGCGCAGCAAGGCGCAGCCGCTGATCGACAAGGGGATGCGCTGGGCCGATTCGCCGCGCGCGGTGACCGACGGCAGCGACATCGTGCTCAGCATGGTCACCAACGACGACGCGCTCGAAGCGGTCGCCGCCGGTTCCGACGGAATCCTCGCCGGGCTGCAGCCCGGCAAGATCTGGGTCGAGCTCAGCACGGTTTCGCCGGCGACGATTCGCGCGCTCGGCGAACGGGTGACGGCGACCGGCGCGGCGTTGCTCGACGCGGCCGTCCTCGGGAGCCCGCTCACGATCCGTCAAGGGAAGTTGTTGACGATGTGCGGCGGCGACGAGGCGACGTTCGAACGCGCACGGCTGGTGCTGCTCGACGTCGGTCCGACGGTGCGGCGCGTCGGCGAGATCGGTCACGCCAAGGTGATGAAGGTCGCGCTGAACCTGAACTTGCCCGTTCAGATCTTGGCGCTGAGCGAAGGCGTCCTGCTGGCGGAGAAGAGCGGAATCGCACGCGAGGTCGCGCTGGAGATCATGCTGGGCGGCGTCGTTTGCTCGCCGATGCTCGCCTATCGCGCGCCGTTCATCTTGAACATGCCCGAGAAGGCATGGTTCGGCGTCGAGATGATGCAGAAGGACCTCAACCTCGCCCTGCGCTTGGGTCAGCAAGTCGACGTGCCGCTGCCCACGACGTCGGTCGCGAACGAGATGCTGACCGCGACCCGCGCGATGGGGCTGGGGGAGTACGACTTCGCGGTGCTGTTCCACACCCTCGCCCGCTTGGCGGGCATCGACTCGCGACCGGGCCCCGCACCGTGATCGCGCTCCAGCTCGCGATCAACGGGATCTTGCTGGGCGGCGTCCTCGCGCTCTCCGCGCTGGGCTTCAACATCATCTTCGGCGTGATGCGCGTGGTGAATCTTGCGCACGGAGATTTCGTCGTGCTGGCCGCGGTGCTGTGCGCCTACGCCTTCACGCAGTTCGGCATCAACCCGCTCTTGCTGCTTCCGGTCACGATCGTGTTCGGGTTCGTCGCCGGCGCGCTGGTGCACCGTTTTCTGCTGCGCCGGCTGCCGCGCGAGATCGCATCGGCCGAAGCATCGTCGCTCACGCTGACGTTCGGCCTTTCGTATTTCCTGGCCGGCGGCGGGCTGGCGCTGTTCGGCGGGAGCTTCGTCTCGGTCCCGTTTTTGACCGGCGCGTACCAGCTCGGCCCGATCTCGATCCCGCAGGCGCGACTACTCGCCTTCGTCGCGGCGCTGGTGCTGTCGGTCGGGTTCGCGATCCTGCTGCGCTCGACGCTGCTGGGCCGGGCGATCCGCGCGACGAGCCAGCACCTCGAGGGCGCGCTGGCGTGCGGGATCGACGTCGACCGCGTGCGCACGCTCGGGTTCGCGACCGGCACGGCGATCGCGTGCGCCGCCGGGACGCTGGTCAGCTTTCTGTTCAACGTCAACGCGCAGCAAGGCGTACTCTACACGGTGAACGCGTTCGCGGTGGTGGTGATCGGGGGTCTGGGCAACTACACCGGTGCCGTGCTCGGCGCGCTGATCCTCGGCCTCACCGAGTCGTTCAGCAGTTATCTGCTCGGCGCGACGCTGGCCGAGGCCGCGCCCTATTTTCTGTTCATCCTCGTGTTGTTGCTGGCGCCCGCGGGCCTGCTCGGAAAGCGAGCCGCGTAGCCGCGTGCGCAGCGTGATCGCCGAATCATGAACAAGGCGCGATTCGAAGCCTTCACCGACGGTGTGTTCGCCTTCGCGATCACGGTGCTGATCCTGGGCCTGACGCTGCCCGTCTTCCGCAACCCGCCGCCCTCCGAGGCGGAGCTTGCGCACGCGCTGCTCCGCCTGTGGCCGAACGTGCTGGCCTACCTGCTGAGCTTCGCGGTGATCGGCATCATGTGGCAGAACCACCACGCCCTGTTTCGTCTCGTGAGCCGCATCGATCGCCAGACGGTGCTGCTGAACCTTGCGCTGCTGGCGGGGACCGTCTTCATCCCGTTCGCGACCTCGACGCTGGGCGCATATCCATCGATGCGCTCGTCGACGTTCCTGTACGGTCTCACGCTCACGATGTGCTCGACGATGTACAACGCGCTCCTCATCCACATCACGCGCAGCCGCGCGTTCGCGAGCAGCGTCTCCGAAACGACGATCCGCCAGACGACGTTCGCGTACCGCGTCGGCTGGGTGACCTATGTCGTCGCGATGCTGGCTTCGCTCGTCGCGCCGGCGGTCAGCGTCGTACTCTATCTCTTGGTGACCGCCTACTACCTGACCCCGCGCGGCATCGACAAGGACCTCGAGTCGGCGTCGTCCGCCGAACAGGTACGCCGATGAAGACCGCGCTGCGCATCGCGGCCGTAGTCGCGATCGCCGCGCTGGTGTTCGCGCCGCTGCGGCTCAACGGCTATCTGCTCAACCTGCTCTACACGACGGTGCTCTACGTCGCGCTGGCCTACGGCTGGAACATCATCTCGGGCTATGCCGGCTATTTCTCGTTCGGCCAGATCGCGTTCTTTGGCATCGGCGCGTACGCGACGGGATTGCTGGTCGCCGATCAGCACTGGTTCTGGATGGTGGCGGCGCTCGCCGGCGGTATCGTGGCCTGCGCGCTCGCGGTTCCGCTGGGCTACGTGATGCTGCGCTTGCGCGGACCATTCTTCGCGATGGGGATGTTCGGGATGGCGCAGATGGTGCGCGTCCTCGTCACCGCGATTCCGGCTACGGGCAGCGGCGCGGGGCTGTTCCTGCCGCCCGGCTCGAGCTTGACCGGCGTGTACTACTGGACCCTCGCGATCTGTCTGGGCGCGATCGCGTTGACGCTGTGGATCGACCGCAGCGCGTTCGGTTTGCGGCTGCAAGCGCTGCGTGAGGACGAGCAGGTCGCCGGGACGCTCGGCGTCGACGTGACGCGTGCGAAGATCACCGCGTTCTCGCTGAGCGCGCTGATTCCGGGGCTGCTGGGCGGGGGGTACGCTTTGTTCTTGACGTACATCGAGCCGGATGCCGCGTTCTCGTCGCGGCTCGATCTGCAATCGATCGTGATGGCGATCCTGGGCGGCGTCGGCACCGTCTGGGGCCCGTTGGTCGGCGGGATCGTGATGACGCAGGTTTCCGAAGCGTTGTGGGCGAGGTTCCCGCAGATCTACCTCATGCTGTTCGGCGGCCTGCTCGTCGCGTTGTTGTTGGCGCTGCCGCGCGGCATCGTCCCGGCGATCGCGAGCCGGTGGCGGGCACGATGACGGAGCCGTTGCTGGAAGTCGAGGGCATCGCGATTGCCTTCGGCGGCGTGCAGGCGTTGGCCGGCGTGTCGCTCGAGGTGCGGGCCGGCGAGATATTCTCGCTGATCGGGCCGAACGGCGCGGGGAAGACGACACTGTTCAACGTGATCAGCGGCGTGCTGCGGCCCGACGCCGGCGACGTGCGGTTCTTGGGCCGCTCCATCATCGGGCGCGCGCCGCACCGCATCGCCCAGGCCGGGATCGCGCGCACGTACCAGATCGTGCGCCCGTTCGGGCGGTTGAGCGTGGTCGACAACGTCGCGGTCGGCGCGCTGATCCACGCGCGCACGGTCGAACGCGCGCGGCGCGACGCGCGCGAGATCGTCGAGTTCGTCGGCTTGGCACCGTACGCCGACCGGTTTGCTTCCGACTTGACCTTGACCCAGCGCAAACGCCTCGAGGTCGCGCGCGCCCTCGCGCTGCGACCGAAGCTGCTGCTGCTCGACGAGGTCATGGCGGGCCTCACGCCGTCCGAGATGGACGGCATGGCGGACTTCGTGCTGGGGCTGAGCGAGCGCGGGATCGCGGCCGTCTGCGGGATCGAGCACGTGATGCGGCTGGTGATGCGCATCTCGCACCGCATCGCGGTTCTGGACGCGGGCCGGTTGATCGCCCAAGGCGACCCGCACGCGATTCAAAACGATCCGGCCGTCATCGAAGCGTATCTCGGTACGCCGACCGTCGCCGGATGAGCCTCTTGGCGGTCGACGATCTGCAAGCCGGCTACGGCGATTTCAAGGCGCTGCACGGCGTGTCGTTCGCGGTCGAACCGGGCGAGATCGTGTGTGTCATCGGCGCGAACGGCGCGGGGAAGTCGACCACCCTCAAGAGCATCATCGGGATCGTGCGGCCGACCGGCGGAACGGTGATCTTCGACGGCGAGCACATCGAGGGTCGCGCGCCCGGCGAGGTCGTCGAACGCGGGGTCGCGCTCGTCCCCGAAGGGCGCAATCTGTTCGCCGGCATGACGGTAGAAGAAAATCTTATGGTCGGCGCGCACCCCAAACGCGTCCGGCGCGGCGTCGCCCGGCGCTTGCGCGAGAGCTACGACCGCTTCCCGCTGCTCGGACCGCTGCGCGGCCGGCGCGCCGGCTCGCTCTCCGGCGGGCAGCAGCAGATCGTCGCGATCGCGCGCGCGCTCATGTCGGAGCCGCGGCTGCTCCTGATGGACGAACCATCGCTGGGGCTCGCGCCGAAGATCACGCTGGAGATCTTCGACCTGGTGCGCGCGATCAACCGTGACGGGGTTGCGGTGGTGCTGGTCGAGCAAAACGTCGTGCAGGCGCTCGAGCTCGCCTCGCGGGCCTACGTTCTGACCGAAGGCAAGACGGTCATGGAAGGCGCCGCGGCGACCATTCGCGGAAACGCAGACGTCAAACGCCGATTTTTGGGAGAGGTGCTATGACCACGAGACTTCGGTTCTGGCGGGCGCTCTGCGCCACGGTCGCCGTGGCGGGTCTGCTCAGCGCCCCGTACGGCCGGCTCCGTCCGGCGTTCGCTCAGGCGCCGGGCGCACCGATCGTGATCGGCGCCTCGCTCTCGCTGACCGGGATCTTTGCCGACGGCGGCAAGTACTCGCTCGAGGGTTATCAGCTGTGGATCAAACAGCAGAACGCGAAGGGTGGTCTGCTCGGGCGCCAGATCGTGCTCAAGTATTACGACGATCAGAGCGAACCGGCGACCGGCGTGCGGCTCTACGAACGCCTGATCAACGAAGACAAGGTCGACGTGATCATGGGTCCCTACGGCACCGCGATTACGGCCCCCGCGGCGAACGTCGCCGAGCGCTACAAAATGCCGATGATCTGCCCCGAGACGGCCGACGTCGCGATGTTCCGGCGCGGCTTCAAGTACATCTTCCAGGGGCTCGGCCCGGTGCAGACCTACCTGTACGGCGTCCTCTCGATCGCCAGAGACCACAAGCTGCGCACGCTGGCGCTGATCGGACCCGACACGGCGTTCGCGCACTCGCTGGTCGACGCGGTTCCGGAAGTCGCCCGCGGCTTCGGCCAGTCGATCGTGTACACCGAGTTCTATCCGGCGCGCGCGAGCGACTTCTCTTCGGTGATCGAGAAGGTGAAGGCGGCGAATCCCGACGCGGTGCTCGCAATGGCGTTTCCCAACGACTCGATCGGCGTGCTGCGCCAGCTCAAACAATCGAACTACGCGCCCAAGCTGTTCTACGAAGCGATCGGCGCCTCCGATCCGCGCTACGTCCAAAGCGCCGGCCAGGACGTCAACGGCGTGTTCTCGGTGACGGCTTGGGACCCGGATAATGCGTCGAAGGAGAACGCGGAGTTCAAGAGCAGCTATCGCGCCGAGTTCCACCGCGACCCCGACTATCACGCCGCCAGCAACTACTCGGCGCTCGAGGTGCTCGCGGCGGCGGTCAAGCGCGCGGGCTCGCTCGACCACGACAAGCTGCGCGACGCGATCGCCGAGGTGCGCGTCCCGACACTGATCGGCAACTGGCGGATCGATCCGCGCACCGGGATTCAGCTGGGCTACACCTCGTACATCCTTCAATGGCAGAACGGGAAGCAGGTGATCGTGTATCCCGGCAACGTCGCACACGGCAAGCCGATCGTGCCGTTCCCGCCGTGGGCCGGGCGGTGACGCGCGCCGTTGCGGCGCGCTGAAGGCGTGGATCGACTCGAGGTCGTCCATCACGACGGTTACGATCCGAGCATCAACTCGCTGTTCGTTCCGGCGATCAGAGTCACACGCGGCCGGCTCGTGTTCGTCTCGGGCGTGACGGCCGCGCCTGTCTATCACGACCATCCGCACCGGCCCGAAGTGTTCGATTCGGTGCCGCTCGATGCGGCGGCGCAGGCGCGGCTCGCGTACGACCACCTCGCGCAGGCGTTGACCGCCGCCGGCTGCACGCCGCGCGACGTCGTCTCGCTGACGCGCTACTTCACCGACATCGCGGGTGACCAGGACGTCGTGAACGCGATCCAGGGCGCGTTTTTCGCCGGCCACTTGCCGGCGAGCACGACGGTCGAGGTGAAGCGATTGGCGACCGACCCGCGGCTGCGCCTCGAGATCCAAGCGATCGCCGTCGCACCCGACGGATAGCGCGGTGCGCAACGTGCTCGTCGCCGGCGGTGCGGGCGGCGTCGGCGAAGGGATCGTTCGCGCGCTGCTCGCGATCGACGACCTGCGCGTCATCGTCACGTCGCGCCGCGCCGAGCGACTCGCGCAGTTGCGCGAGCACGTCGGCGACATGGCCGATCCGCAGCGGCTGATCGGGATCGTCGGCAATGCCGGCGAGCCGCGCGCCGCCAAGACGATCGCCGAGCGAATCCGCGCCGAGTTCGGTGGCCTCGACGTCGCGATCCCATCGCTGGGCGGTTGGTGGCAAGGCGGACCGCTGCTCGACGTCGACCCGGCGACCTGGGAGGCGGTGCGAACGGAGATGCTCGACACGCACGTCGCGTTCGCGCAAGCGTTCATCCCGGAGCTGTTGCGCTCGCCCGGCGCGCTCTACCTCGGTATCGGCGGCGGCGCCGCGCTGTTCCCCGTGCCGAACGCGAGCATCGTCTCGATCGCCGCCGCCGCGCAACTGATGCTGACGCGCGCGCTCGCGGCGGAGCTTGCCGAATGCGACGTGCGCGTTCTCGAACTCGTCGTGAACGGTCCCGTGCGCACGCGCGAGTGGGAAACCGTCGCGCAACCGGACTGGATCACCGCCGACGAAGTCGGCACCGTCGTCGCCGAGCTGGTCCGCGATGGGGAGACACGGTGGCCCTTGCGACGCCACCATGGTGCGATCTTGGTGATGGATCCGAAGAGCCGGCAGCCCGGATGAGACGCCGCATCGCGGCAATCGCCTTCGCGACGATCGTGCTGCTTCTGGTTATCTTGATCTGGAGCGCCGTCTGGACGTCCATCGGCATTTTTCAGCCCGTGCCGATCACCGCGACCGACGATGGAACGGGGAACGCGCGAACTGTTCCGGTGCCAGCAATCGGGTTCTTCGCCTTATACTACGCCTTGCAAATTGGGCCCATCGCATCGCTGGCGATTCTTCTCGCTCTCGTAGGTGCAGCGATCAGGCTCGGTTACATCGCCTTCCGGCGCCCGCCGTAGAAATTGCCGCTCGCCGAACGCGATCAGCGTGCAACGACGCCGGCGGAGATCGTGCGGGTTCCGTTGGGGCGGCGGTAGGAGCCGACCGTAAGGGCGTAGCGCCCGGCGAGCGGGACGCGCACGTTGCCTTCGAGCGCACCTTCGCGCACCAGCAGATCGAACCGGACCGGCGCGTCCCAGGTGAGCCAGACGAGATCGCGGTCGAAGCGGTTCGAGGCGACGACGCTCTCCAGCGCACCGCCCGGGTACACCGGGACGGTCGCGTCCAGCGCGTCGACATCGCGCAGCGACCACGCGCGCAACGACAAACGCGGCGCGATCTCCCAGCCCAGCGACACGCCGAAGCCGCGGTTCAACGCGGCGGGTGCAGCGTCACCTTCGGCATACGCGACGACTTCCGCGCGCAAGCGATGCCGGTCGGCGTAGGCCAAGCCGATCTGTCCGAGCGTTGCGCGCGCGAGCGCAAGCCCCGGTGTGCCCAGCGTCGAATCGCCGAGCCCGGCTTGGAGCGACCAGTCGGCGTTCAGCGGCGCGTTCGCGCTCAGCGACGGAAGCACGGCGAACGCGTTGCCGGCCGGCGCTTCGTACGGCAGGTCCGCTCCGTAGTCTAGCGCGACGGCAGCCGTGACACGCACGGTGCCGCCCCGCGTGGTGCCGAGCACCAGCGCCGCATCGCGGTGCTCGGACGCCGCGTCACCGAGCAGACCGCGCTCGTCGCGCCAGCGCAGGCGCAACGCGATCGCGTTCGGCCCGCGTCCCGACGCGTCGAACAGCGCTTCGGCGACGCTGCCGTTGTCGGGCGATGCGTTCAGCGCGTCCGCGTTCGTTTCGGTGAGATCGAAGCGTGCGGCGAGGTCGGTCCGTTGCGTCGAGGTGTGTAGCTCCAGTCCCGCGCCGTCGTAGCGCGTCCCGGGCGCATCGCCCACCAGCGTGACGACCGTTGCCTGCACGGGTCCGAGTTGGCCGCCTCCGCGCGCAGCGACGAGGCGGCGTTCGCCGTCGGCATCCCACGACGTCGCCACCAGACCGATCGGGTCGCGACCGAACGAGAATGCCGCATCGCGGTCGGTGACGCGTTGGGCATCGGCACGATCGAACAGTTGGGCGTCGATGATGCCGCCGCCGGCCCGATCACCATACCAGACCGCTTCGAGAGGATCGGTTGCGGTGATTGCCCCCAAGGCGTGGGCGGGCAGCAAGCTGGTCGCATCACCGCCGTCGCCCCGACGGTAAAACGCCAATCCCTCGAGCGTCGTGGCACCGCGCCCCGAGGCGAGCCAGCGATCGGTGATCGAACCGGGGAAGCTGATGCGGTACGGCACGATCTCCCCGACCGCGCTGAGCTGTCCGGCCGGCAACGCCGCGACGTCGGCCACCGAGGGCACCAAATCGACGGCCCGGTGATGCCGCACGATCGCGGCGATCGGCGAGCCGTCGGCGGGGACCGTGACATGCAGTGGTTCGGCGTCGCGCGCGACGATGAGCACCGAAGCGGGACGCGTCGGCGTGGTCAGCGCGAACGTCCCATCGGCGGCGCTCCGGTCCCGCGCGAGGGTATGGCCCCGGCCGTCGAGCGCGGTGACCGACGCGCCGGCGACGACGTTTCCATCCTGGTCGCGCAACGCACCGACGATCAGCTCGTCGGCCCGAGCAACCGCGGGCAACAGAACCAGCGCCACGACGATCGCCAGCTTCAGGAAGATTTCACGTGCCCGCGGTACGATGCCGGCTATGAGGCACTTCCTGCGCTGGGCGATGGCCGGGGTACTCGCGCTCGTCGCATGTGCCGGCGCCGCCATAGGCGCGGAGATGCTGCTCGACGACCCGGCGTCGCTGGCCACCAGCTCCCCGCCCGCGTTGCTGGGGCCCATTACGGAAAGCGGCCGCACGGGATGGGATTGCGCCCCCGAACGTGCCGCGACCGCCCGCTCGGCGAGCGCCGCCGGCCTGCCGCACGACTGAGATGCTGAAACGGGCGGTAGCATCGCTGCTGGCGTTGGCCGCCATCGCGGCGGCCGCGGCATCCGCGCAGACGTACTCGGGCCCGACGCCGCAGCCGCGCTCGACCGACGCGGCAGCGCTCTCGGCCCAAGGACGCGCCCGCGAGGTCCGCGAGCGTTTCATGCGCGGCGTCGCCGCCGAGGAGCGCGGCGATTGGAGCGCCGCGGGGCTGGAGTTCACGCGCGTCGTCACCCTCGATCCGCCGGAGCCGAAGGGCTCGTCGGCACGCTACGACTTGGCGCTGGCGGACGCGCATCTTGGCCGGGACGACGCGGCGATCGCGTTGCTCGAAGAGGCGCTCCATCGCGATCCGCGTTTCGCGGCGGCGGCCGCGAACCTCGTCGCAGTCGAACTGCGGCGCGGCGATCTGGCCGGCGCACGCCGCGCGGCGGAGCAGTACCTCGCGCTGGCGCCCGACTCTGTCCTCGCGCGCTACGGCCGCGGTCTGGCCGCCCTGCGGGCCGGCGACCTCGCCACCGCCCGCGCCGATTTTCGCGCCCTCATCGACGCCGATCCGAAGTATGCGACCGCGCACTACGATCTCGCGGTCGTCGAGTTGCGCGCGGGACGCGACGACGCTGCACGCGCCGAGCTCGCGCTCGCGCTCGCGCTCTCGCCGAACTATGCGCGCGCCAGTTTCGCGCTGGGCACCGTCCTCGTCCGGGCCGGCCGGAAGGCCGACGCGCGCGTCGCGTTCGACCGCTGCGCGCGCGACGCGGAAGATCCCGCCTTGCGCGCGCTTGCGATCGATCTGCGCGACCGGCTGTAACCGAAACAGAACGCGTCGAACGCGTTAGCCGCGCTGCGAGGCGGCGGCGCGCAGGTAGCCGAGCAGCTCGCGGTCGGCGCTGGTCGACAGCATGACCAACCGCGTCGGGATACCGTGCGCGTCGAGCACGTAGGCGAACGTACCGTGAAACTTGCCGTCGAGCCGTTCCACGTTGAAGGCGTCGAGCAAGCGATACACGTCGTCGGGCTTTCCGCTCGCCCAGCGCCAACGCGTTGCGTCGGCGCCGAACGCGCGCGCCGAATTGCTCATCACGATCGGCGCATCGTGTTGAGGATCGAGCGTCACGGTCAGCAAGCGTGCGTCGACGTGCTCGCGCGCAAGCTCGTCCGATAGACGTGAGAACAGGGCTTCGGCGATCGGACAAGCGTCACCGCAGCGCGTCGCCACGAAGATGACCGCGGTCGGGCGGCGGATGTCGCGCAGCGTGAATCCCACGCCGTTCTGGTCGATCAACTTGACGTCGCGCGCGTCGCGCGGGATACCGGCGACTGCCGGCACTCCGCATGCGAGCGCGAGCGCCGTTGCCAACGCGATCGCGCGCAGACGCATCAGGAGCCCGTTCCGCCGCCGGGTAGCGGGCTGGGCGTCCCCGTGCCGGCAGGCGGGGCCGCCTGCGGGCCCGCCCTCGCGGCGGAAATGCCAAATGAGGAACGTCGCGAGATCATGTGCATTCTCCGGAGGGCGAACTCGCGTCACTGTAGGCGGCACGCCTGAAGCTCGGGTGAAGCGGCGGCGCCGGCCGTTTCAGAAAGTCTTCACACAACGGTGCCGTCACGACGTGCGGCGAACGACGCCGCGTGCGCCTGCTGGTGATCGAAGATCAGCGCGAAATCGCCGATGCGATCCGCGCCATGTTGGAACGGCAAAGATATGCGGTCGATGTCGCGAGCGAAGGCGAAACCGGCTACGACATGCTGTTGCGCGGAACGTACGACGCAGCGATCGTCGACGTCGTCCTGCCGGGCCGCGACGGATTCGCGATCTGCCGCGACGCGCGAGCGGAGGGGATCGCGACGCCGGTGCTGTTCCTCACCGCGCGCGATGCCGTCGAAGACCGCGTGCGCGGGCTCGATGCGGGAGCCGACGACTATCTGGTCAAGCCGTTCGTCGAAGACGAGTTGTTGGCGCGCCTGCGCGCGCTGCTGCGCCGTGGTTCGCTGCCGATTCGCTCGACGCTCGAGGTCGGCGACTTGGTCGTCGATCGCGGCGCGCGCGCGGTGCGCGTGTCGGGCCGTGAGGTGACGCTGGGTGCGACGGAGTTCCGCCTGCTCGAGTACCTCGCCGCCAACGCGGGGATCGCGGTGACGCGCGCGCAGATCCTCGAACGCGTGTGGGGCGAGGATTTCGACGGCTCCAGCAACGTCGTCGACGTCTACGTGAGCGCCGTGCGTAAGAAGCTCGCCGCGGTCGGCGTGCGCGACCGCATCTCGACCGTGTGGGGAGTCGGTTACTCATTGCACGCGTAGTTGCGCGCCTGTGCGCGTCATATCTCGCCGTGCTGGTGATCCTGCTCGCGGTGCTCGACGCGGCGGCCTTCTGGTATCTTGCGGGTCGTGATCACGATTTGGTCGAGCCGTTGCTCGGCACGCCGGTCGGACAAGCGGTGTACGCCGCGGCGCTCCGCCGTGACGCGGTCGCACTGGCGTTGCTGGACCTGCCGTTGCTGCTGGTCTGCGGGCTCGCGTCGTACGCGCTCGCGGTCGTCTCGGTGCGGCCGCTGGTCGCCGCGCGCGAGCGCGAGGCGCGCTTCGCCGCCGAAGCGGCGCACGAGTTGCGCACACCGCTGGCACGGATCGCGAGCCTCGCGCAGAGCGGGCGCGCCGTCGCCGACGACGCCGCGCGCGACGAGGCGTTCGCCCGGATCGTCGGCACCGCCGTCGACGCGTCGGGGACGATCAGCGATCTGCTCGCGCTCGTGCGCGAGGAACGCGTCGCGCCCAAGCTCTCCGAGCCGGTCGATCTCGGTACGGTCGCTCGGACGGCGGCGGATGCGGCTCAGCATGACGGCATCTCCTACGACGTGAACGCGCAGGCGGAGTGCTGGGTAGAGGGCGACGCGCGGCGATTGCGCCGGCTCGCGGAGAACCTCCTCGAGAACGCGACGCGCCACGCGCGCGAGCGCGTGAGCATAGGCGTTGCTCGCGACGACACCCAGATCGCGCTGAGCGTCGAGGACGACGGACCCGGTGTTCCGGCCGAGTTGCGCGACCGCATCTTCGAGCGGTTCGTGCGCGCCGACGACGACGAGCGCGGCAGCGGTCTCGGGCTGGCGATCTGCCGGGCGATCGCGCGGGCTCACGGCGGCGACGTCGTCCTCGAAGGGCGCAACCGTTTCGTCGCGCGGTTGCCGCGTTTCGAGCCGACCTGAAGAATCTCTGAAGCGGCGACCCGCTTCGATTCATCGCCCTCTCACGCGTGCCCGCGACGATGCGCCGGTGCGACCCCTAGCAGCGTTCATTCTCTGCGCGGCGTTCGCCGGCTGTACGCCCGGAGCGCCGCCTGCCGGCGGCGGGTCCGCGGCAGCGCCGGCGTCCGTCACGATCGACGTGTCGTTGACGGCGTCGGTCGTCACGACGACCGCGTACGGAACCAGCGGCGGGTTCACGCCGGCGATCACGACCGTTCCGGTCGGCGCGACCGTGCGCTTCATGAACGTCGACTCGTTCGCGCACACGTCGACGTCGCTCACGGGGACGTCGTTCCCCGCGCCATCACCCTTCGACGCATCGGCGCAGCTCACGTCGGGCGCTACGCTGTCGGGCGGTTGGAGCAGCGGGACGCTCGGCGCAGGAAACGGTTCGCAGGTGCTGCTCGCCGACAAGGCCGGCACGTATCTCTACGGATGCTTCTTCCACTACACCGCGCCGATGCGGGGAGCGATCGTTGTTCATTAGTATGTTGGCGTTCGGCCTGCGGCCGATCCGCCGCCGCGCGGCCGCGTTTGTGCTGCTCGCCGCGTTCGCGCTGTCGTGCGTGCCGAGGACGGCGGAGGCGATTCCGATCTTTGCGCAGCGGTATCATATGAGCTGCGAGACGTGCCACTCGGTGTTGCCCGAGCTCAACGCGTTCGGCAACGCGTTCCGCAACCGCGGCTATCGGCTCGACGGCGCACCCAAGTACGGCACGACGATCCTCGCGCTGCGCGAGCAAGTCGGTTACGAGCGCGATCCCGGTCCCGACAGCACGCGCCGCTGGGATCCCGCGGGAGCGGTGCTCGGCGCGGTCGAGGTCGGACACGTCGAAGCGTTCATGCACGAGAGTCTGGGCAGCGGCGGCGGACCGTCGTCGTTGTTCTTGGGTTATCTCGCCTACGGCGACGCGCACTCCGGAATGCTCTACCGCGCCGGTCTCATCGAGTTGCCGCTGATCCACTCGCCGGCGCAGCGCAACGATACGCTCACGACGTACGGCTACGAAGGAACGTTGACCGGCCTGAACGATCTCACGCTCGCGACGCCGCGTTGGGCTTTCGAAGTGGAGCACGACCTCGGCCCGGGCCGCGTCGCCGCGACGATCTCGTTCGCCAACGGCGGCGGATCGGCGTACGGCGGCGCGCCGGTGGCGACCGGGCGCGTCGAGTCTTTCGCGACCCCCGAGGTCGGCTTGTTCGCGCGTTACCCCGTTGGAACGGGCGTGCAAGTCGGGCTCGACGCGCTCGAGGGCACGCGTTCGATCGCGGTCGGCGGCGCGACGGCGTTCCAGGATCCCTACACGCGGGTCGGGACGTCGATCGAGGCGCATCGCGGCCGGCTCGAGCTGCTCGCCGAACAGTGGTGGGGCAACGACGCGAACTCAGACGGCGGCGGGACGCCGCTCGACTCGAACGGCGGCTTCGCGCGGCTGCGCTGGCGCATCGGCAACCATGCGTTCATCGGGGTGCGCGAGGACGCGGCGGCAGCGCCGGCGGCGACGCGGTCGTTGCTGTGGTATGCCGAGACGCAGGTGACGCCGCATGCCCGGATCGTGATCCAGCAGCAGCGCCCGGTTCCGGGCGGGCGCACCTCGCTGGAAGGCGCCCTGACGGTCGGCATCCCTTGGCCGCGCGGGGAATGACCGCCCCATCGGGCTAGCGGCGAAACTCGGCGGCTCCGGCCCGCGTCGTGAAGCTCATGCTGGCCACGACGCCCTATCGCTTCATCTTGGTCGAAGACGCCGGCGACGGGGTCGCCCTCGTGACCCTGAACCGGCCCGAGAAACGCAACGCGCTCTCGCTCGACGTGATGCGCGAGCTCACCGGCGCGTTCGAGGCGATCGGTGCCGACCGTACCGTCAAGGCGGTGATCCTGCGCGGCGTCGGACCGGCCTTCAGCGCGGGTCACGATCTGCGCGAGATGCTCGAGCGTACGGTCGAAGACTACCGCCGGACGTTCGACGCGTGCGTGCGGCTGATGGAAACGATCCAGACGATTCCGCAGCCCGTGATCGCCGAAGTCGCAGGCATCGCGACGGCGGCGGGTTGCCAGCTGGTTGCCACCTGCGACCTCGCGGTGGCATCGACCGGTGCGAGCTTCGCGACGCCCGGGGTGAAGATCGGCTTGTTCTGCACCACCCCGATGGTCGCGCTGACGCGCTCGATCGGCCGCAAGCGCGCGATGGAGATGTTGCTCACCGGGCTGCCGATCGATGCGGCGACCGCCGCCGACTGGGGCTTGGTGAACGCGGTCGTCGAGCCCGACCGGCTCGAGGCCGCGACGCGCGAACTCGCGGCCCGGATCGCGTCGTCGGCGGGGTTCGTGATCGGCCTGGGCAAGGCGGCGTTCTACGCCCAGATCGACCTCGATCAGCCCAAGGCGTACGCCTACGCCAAGGAAGTCATGTCGATGAACGCGCTCGCCGCCGACGCGCAGGAAGGGATGGACGCTTTCATCTCCAAGCGGCCGGCGGCATGGCGAACCTGACCGGTTAAGCAGTCTTAACGCCGGGGTGTGCGAGGAGGCAAGGATTTCACGTCGAGCCCTCAAATAATCCCTCGGTCGGTGAGTGTGGGCTTGCGTTCCCGTGACGCGATTGAGATCGTCGCCCACACCCGGTAGTAGGGCAACCTGCTACGCGACGGCGCCATGGCCCGCTTCACAGCGGGCTATGGTGTTTTCTGACGAGGTCGCAGCGGCTGAGCGGTTCCGGCGGCTCCTCGGCGAAGACGCCGCCCGGTGATCTACCGCCGTTTCTTGTTCGTCGTCCTCATCGTCGGTCTGCTCGCGTGCCTGACGCTCGCCGTGCGCCGCGAGCGCCACGAGCATCGTGCGAACCGCGTCGAGATCGTAATGGACGATCAGGACTTCCAATCGCTCGCGCGCTCGTACGCGTACGATCAGCGGGCCTTTCTGATCGCGCTGCGCCGCGCCGGGCTCACGTCGCTGGCGGTCCAAGAAGAGCTCGGCGGTCAGGTTTCGAGCTCGCCGGGCGCGGCGTTTTACGCCGGAACGGCATTGCTCGACCAGGCGCGGCTCACCGGCTTCCACGATCCGGTGTTCGCGCGGCTGGCGGTGCACGGCATACGCAGCGACGAAGTCTATCTCGTCGCATACGACGCGGCGACGGCCGCGCGCTACGCGCAGCAGCTGCCGATCAAGTTCTCGCGGCGCGCGGTACGCGTGTTGCGCACGACGCTGCCCGTGGTCTACGCCATTCGTACGCAACCTGATTACTTCGGCACGGTCGGCCTCGGGCTCCCTGAAGACCGCCTTGCGCTCGCGCGCGAGCTGGGACTCGCGCTCGTTCCGCGGCTGCAGAACGATGAGCGCTTCGCGGCGCCGCAGATCGACGCGCTGCTGCACGACGCGATCGACCGCAATCACGCGCACACCGTCGTGTTCTTCGGCTTGCGCAATCAGGTGCTCGGCTATCCGGACAACATCGACGCGACGGCGAACGCGATGCGCGCCGACAAGTTGGACTTCGGCACGATCGAGACGTACGACGCCAAGCAAGACCAAGCCGGCAACGAATCGCTTGCGAAGGATCTGCCGAATCAAACGGTCCGCGTCGAAGCGATCTCCAAACCGGAGCAGGACAAGCTGCGGCCGGAGGAGATCGTGCAGCGGTACGACCTCGGGGTGCGAGAGCGCAACGTGCGCGTCGTGTACCTGCGTCCGTTCGCACACCAGTGGGCGGGGCGGTCGATCGAAGCGACCAACGTCGAGCTCGTGCGCCAGATCGCGCAGGGCATCCGTGCCGCCGGCCTGCGGATCGGCCCGGCGTCACCGTTCGATCGCTTCGAGACTCGTTGGTGGGAGATCGCGCTGGCCTCGCTCGCCGTCCCCGCGATCCTGCTGTTGCTGCTGCTCGACTTTGGGTTCGGTGATCGGCGTTGGGCGATCGCTTTCATCGCCGTCGACGTCCTGTTGGTCGTCGCGGGCTTCGCCGTTCACCACGACATGGCGGTGCGCAAGCTGCTCGCGCTGATCGGCGCGATCGCGTTCCCGGTCGCCGGCTTCGTCGCGATCGCGCCCGCGCTGCGCGCGCCGCGCGCACCGTCGACCAGTGCGGCGATCCTCGACGGTCTGCGGGTCCTGGCGATCGCGACGGTGGTGACGCTGGGCGGCGTACTCGTGGTCGTCGGCTTGCTGTCGACGCCGCTGACGATGCTCGAGATCGACCGCTTCAGCGGCGTCAGGCTCGTTCTGATCGCGCCGCCGCTGCTGTTTCTGCTGCTGTACCTCTTCTCGCCGCGTTGGGGGGCGGGTGTCACGCCGAAGCAGTTCGCGCAAGCGCCGGTCAGCGTGTTGCAGCTGGTCGCGGGCATCGTCGTGCTCGGTGCGGGTTACCTCGTGCTCGTGCGCAGCGGAAACCAGAGCGACATCGCACCGTCGAGCCTGGAGCTGGCGGTGCGCGCGCATCTGACGACCCTGCTGCAAGTGCGCCCGCGCTTCAAGGAGTTCGTGGTCGGCTTCCCCGCGCTCATGCTCGCCGGTGCGCTGTTGCCTGGTGACCGCGCGCGCTGGGGCTGGTTGCTCGCGCTCGCCATCGGGGTCGGGCTCGGCGACGTCGTCGACACGTTCTCCCACTTGCACACCGCGCTCGCCGTCTCGCTGTTTCGGCTCGTCAACGGAGCGGTGATCGGTGCCATCGTCGGCGCGATCGCCGTCGCGGCGTACCGCCGCTTTCGGCCCGCCGGCGGGACGTGACGCCGGCCGCTCGGACGAGCGACGCGGGCGCGCCTCGTTTCCTTCTCAGCGGGTATTACGGTTTCGGGAATCTTGGAGACGAGGCGCTCTTGCAGGTGATCGTCGAGCGGCTTCGCGCACGCTGGCCGGCGTGCGCGGTCGACGTCCTGTCCGGGGATCCGGCCGGGACCGTAAAGGCGTACGGTATCGAAGCGACGCCCCGGATGGACCTCGGCCGCGTTCGCGAGGCGGTCGACCGCGCCGACGTCGTGCTGTCGGGCGGGGGCGGCCTGTTGCAGAACGTCACCAGCCTCAAGAGCCTCGTCTACTACGCCGGCGTGATTCGCGCCGCCGTTCGCGCAGGCAAGCCGACGATGATCTTCGCGCAGTCGATCGGTCCGCTCGATTTCTGGGGCCGCCACATCGTGCGGGCGTTCTGCAAGGGGATCGCGACCGCGACCGTGCGGGACGAGCGCTCGCGCGTGCTGCTGACGTCGTTGCTGCCCGGCGTGCCGGTCGAACGCAGCGCCGATCCGGTGTTCTTGCTCGACCCGGCCGGTGAGCCGCTCGATCTCGCCGCCGAAGGGTTGGCCGGCGACGACGGTCCGCTCGTCGTCGTTTCCGTGCGCAAGTGGCAAGGCTCCGAAGCGACGTCGCGGGCGCTCGCGGGCGTCGTCGACCAGTTGGCCGCCAAGTACGATGCGCGGGTCGCGTTCTTGCCGATGGGTGGCCCGCCCGACGCCGAGGTGGCGACGACGATCATCCGGCGGTGCGCGTCGACGCCGGTGCTGCTCCCCGACTACCCGCTCGGCCACGCCGCCCAAGTCATCGGCCGCGCGTCGCTGGTGATCGGTATGCGGCTGCATGCGCTGATCATCGCGGCTCGGCTCGGCATCCCGTTCTTGGCGTTGCCGTACGATCCGAAGGTGACCGCGCTGCTCGAAGACCTGCGCTATCCCCTCGCGCCGCTGTTCGTTCCCGGTCAGCCGCTGCCGCCGCCGGATGAACTCGCCCGGCGCGTCGACGAAGCCTGGTCGCGCCGCGACGAGTTGGCCGCCCACTTGGTGAGCGTGCGACCGCAGATCGCGCAACTCGCCGAGCGCAACTTCGACGTGCTTGACGATCTCGTGACAAAAGCGAAAGGCTGAGCCCGCCCGGCAGCGAATCGGCTCGGTCCCGATGCGGCAGACCCTGACTCTCGGTCGTCTGTTCGACATTCGCGTGGGCGTGCACGTTTCGTGGCTCGCCGTTTACGCGTTCATGACCCTTGCGCTCGCGCGCGGGCTGGGAATGCTGCCGCCGCCCGAGGCGTACGTGCTCGGCGCAATGTGCGCGCTCGCGCTTTTCGCCAGCGTCGTCGCGCACGAGCTCGCGCACGCGCTGGTCGCACGTCGTTTCGGCGTGCGCACCGACGCGATCACGTTGTTCCTGTTCGGCGGCGTCGCGACGCTCGAGGAAGAGCCCCGATCGCCCAAAGCCGACGCCGTGATCGCGCTGGCCGGACCAGCGCTCAGCGCGCTGCTCGCGCTCGTCGCGCTCGCGCTCGTCGCCGCCGCCGACCGGTTCGTCGGGCACGGACCGATCCGCGATGCGCTCGGCGCGCTGGGCACCTACGTCGTCGTCGCGAACGCGGTTCTCGCGGTGTTCAACCTCATCCCGGCCTATCCGATGGACGGCGGGCGCGTGCTGCGCGCGCTGTTGTGGCGCCGGATGCGCGACCGCGCGGCGGCGACGCGCATCGCTTCGCGGGTCGGGATCGGCTTCGCGTTGCTGCTGGTCGCGGCCGGCGTGCTCGTCGTCGCGGCGACGCACGACCTGGTCTACGGCTGGTACGTGGTCCTGGGCGCGTTCCTACTGCGCCAGGGGTGGTCGCAGGAGCGAGCAGCGGCGGCTTCGGCCGGTGCGCTCAATGCCGACATCCGAGCCGCGGCGTAGGACGACTCGTGTTTCGAAGGCTGCTCGTTCGCTGCACGGCGCTCGCGGTGGTGGCAACCATACCGTTCGCATTGGCCGTTTCGAGCCCGGCCGCCGCGGGCGACGTCAATCCGTGCACGCTGGTCCCGGGTAGTCTCGTCACGGCGCTGACCGGCGCCCCCGCCACGACGCAGCTGGACCGGTCGAAATCGGTCGGAAGCGATGACCAGAACACGTGCCACTATCCGGGGGAACCGGCGAAGACGTTGCTCGTCGCGTACCATGACGATCCGGCGCAGTTCGACGCGATCAAGGCCCGGCCGAAGGTCAGGGCGCTGAGCGGCTTGGACGCGGACGCGCTTTGGTGGAGTGGGCCCGGTGTGATCTGCGTGCGCAAACACGGTCGCTACGTCTCGATGACTTATAGCGGGGACGAAAAGAAAGCGGCGCCGTCGCCGGCGTTCCTCGCTGCTGCGAAGGCGGCGGTCGCCAAACTGTAGCACCCGACAGGACAGGTGCTCGGGTCGCAGGAGCGAGCTGCCGAGGCGTAGGAGGAATCGTGTTTCGAACTCTGCTGCAATGGTGCGCGCTCCTCGGAGCGGCGGCCTCGCTGTCCGCGGTCATCGTCCCCGTGCCGGCCCTGGCAGCCGGCGTCAACCCGTGCTCGCTCGTTCCCGGTAACCTCGTCACGGTGCTGACCGGAGCTCCGGCGACCGCCGACTTGCACAAAGGTATGACGACGGGACGGTACGCCCAGGACACGTGTCATTATCCGGGCAGCCTTGCGAAGATGTTCGTGGTCGCATCTCACGTTGACCCGGCGCCGTTCGCGACGCTCAAGACCCAACCCGAGCTCAAGCCACTGGCCGGGATCGGCGCTGATGCACTGTGGTGGAGCGGAACCGGCGTGATCGCGATGCTCAAGAACGGCCACTACATCACGATGAGCTGGGGCGGTGACATGAACAAGGCGACGCCGTCCGCGGCGTTCGTCGCGGCCGCAAAGGCGGCGGCCTCCAAACTTTAGAACTCCTCAGGTTCGATGTCCGAAACCACCGCGCGCGACTACCGTTCGACGCTCAACCTGCCCAAGACCGAGTTCCCGATGCGGGCCGAGCTCCCCAAACGCGAGCCGGCTCGCGTCGCGTGGTGGGCCGAGCACGGGACGTACTTCCGGCGGCTGGCGGCGAATCGTGCGGCCGGCGGCGCGCCGTTCGTCTTGCACGACGGGCCGCCGTACGCGAACAACGACCTGCACATGGGGACGTTCCTCAACCGCGTCCTCAAGGACGCGCTGGTCAAGATCCATCTGCTCGACGGCGAGTACGCGGACTTCGTGCCGGGCTGGGACATGCACGGCCTACCGATCGAGCGCGAGACGCTGGCGCACTTCAAGCTCGATTTTCGGGCGGCCGACCCGATCGAGCTGCGCCGCGCGTGCCGCGAGCGCGCGTTGCACTGGCTCGATCGGCAGCGCGAGCAAATGCTGCGCATGGGGACCGGTTTCGGGCGCTTCGACGATCCGTACATGACGATCGCGCCGGCCTTCGAGGCGACGATCGTCGAGACGCTCGCCGATTTGGCCGAAGACGACTATCTCTACAAGGGCCTGCGCTCGACGTTGTGGTGCATCTACGACGAGACCGCGCTGGCCGAGGCCGAGATCGAGTACAAGGACCACACGTCGCCGTCGATCTACGTGCGCTTCCGCGCGGACGACGCGCAGCGTGCGGCGCTGCTCGAACGCTTCGGGCTCGACGACGACGGGACGCCGTTGTCGGTCGCGATATGGACGACGACGCCGTGGACGCTTCCCGCCAATGTTGCGATCGCGTTCAAGCCCGAGGCGACCTACGGCGTGTACCGGGCCGGCGACGAGGACGTGATCTTCGCGCGCGACCTCGCGGCGCCGGTCATCGCGCAGTTCGCCGTAGGCCGGGCGTCCTTGCGCGGTGAGATCGAAGGATCGGCGCTCGAGGGGCTCGCGGTGCGGCACCCGTTCCTCGATCGCGATTCCGTGTTGGTGACGGCCGAGTACGTCGAGTTGGAGACGGGGACCGGCGCGGTGCACACCGCGCCCGGCCACGGCGAGGACGACTTCGAAACCGGCGTGCGGTACGGGCTGCCGATCATCAACCCGGTCGACGGCGCCGGCACGTTCACCGCCGAAGCGGGGCCGTATGCCGGCCTGCAGATCTTCGCCGCCAACCCGCGCATCGTCGACGATCTGCGCGCGTCGGGCGCGCTGATCGCGGCCGAGTCGTACGACCACAGCTATCCGCACTGCTGGCGCTGCAAGAATCCGGTCGTGTTCCGCGCCACCGCGCAGTGGTTCATCGGGATGGACCGCAAACAGCTGCGCGAGCGGGCCGAGGCCGCGGTGCACGACGTCACCTGGCACCCGGCCTGGGGCGAGACGCGGATGTCACAGATGGTCGGCAACCATCCGGAGTGGTGCGTCTCGCGCCAGCGCGTGTGGGGGACGCCGATCCCCGCGGTCGTCTGCACCGCCTGCAACGAGTCGGTGCTCGAGCCGCAGCTCGCGCGCAACTTCGCGCAGGCGATGCGCGCGCGCTCGTTCGACGAGGGCAACGCGTCGGATCTGTGGTGGACCGAGCCGCTCGACGCGTTCGCACCGCCTGGGTTGACCTGCGCGAAGTGCGGCGGGACGGCGTTCGACAAAGAACACAACATCGTCGACATCTGGTTCGAGTCGGGGGTCACCTGGCGGGCGGTGCTGGTCGAGCGCGGGATGAAGTTCCCGGCCGACGCGTACCTCGAAGGCGGCGACCAGTACCGCGGCTGGTTCCGTTCGAACCTGATCACCTCGGTGGCGACGCGCGGCGTCGCGCCGTACGAGCAGGTGATCTCGTACGGCTGGGTCGTCGATCAGCACGGTCACGCCATGCACAAATCGGCCGGCAACTACATCGCGGCTGAAGAGGCGATCGGCAAGTACGGTGCCGACCTGCTGCGCTTGTGGGCGGCGTCGACCGACGTCTTCGTCGGCGACGTGCGGTTGGGTGCGCAGCTGCTCGACAACGTCTCGAACGTCTACCGCAACCTGCGCAACCGGCTGCGCTTTCTGCTCGGCCTGCTGAACGATCTCACGCCCGCGACGATCGTGCCGCGGGAGCGGATGGAACCGCTCGACCGTCTCGCGCTCGATGCCGTCGACGCCTTCGCATACGAGGTCGTCGGCCACTACCGTGCGTTCGACCTGCACGCCGCATATCTGGCGATCCAGCGTTTCGCCGAAGAAGATCTGTCGGCGTTCTACGGCGACGCGCTCAAGGACCGGCTCTATTCGTCGGCGCCGAACGCCGCGCGGCGCCGCAGCGCGCAGTCGGCGTTGCTCGAGACGTTCCGCACGCTGGGCGTGCTGCTCGCGCCGATCCTCTCGTTCACCGCCGAGGAAGCCTGGCAGGCGTTGCCGGAATCGCTGCGCGGCGCCGACGAGTCGGTCTTCGATCTCGCCTTCCCGCGCGTCGACGCGGTCGACGACGACGCGCTCGCGGCATGGGCGCTGCTGAAGCAGCTCCGCGCGCAAGTCGCCGCCAGCGAAGGCATCCGCGACTTCCAGCTCGACGCAGCCGTCGAAGTCCCGGCCGAGTTCTACCCGCGCTTCCTCGCGCTGAGCGACGGCCTGCGCGAAGCCCTCGTCGTCTCGTCGCTCCGCGGCCTCACGATCGCACCTGCGAACGACGGTGAGCCGCCGGCGCCGACGAGTTTCCGCGAGCCGTCATCGTCGCCGAGCCCCCGCGCGCGGGTCGAGCTGTTCCCGGCTACCGGCGAAAAGTGCCAACGCTGCTGGAAATACTTGCCGCTCGGCACCGATCCCGAGCATCCGACCCTGTGTGCACCGTGCGCCCAAATCGTCCGCGAACTCGAATCGATCCCGTAGCACTCTACCGCGTCGGAGGGCGTGGCATGCGTCTGAGGCTTGCACCTGTCATCGCCGCCTGGTTCTGCGCAACGAGTGTGCTTGCGTTTCCTCTGATGAGCAGTCCCCAAAGCGGATCCGAAACGATTACGATTCGATCCGGTGAATCAGCTGACATCCGCGCCGTCTATTGGATCTCCGATTGTACGTCGCATCTGCGGCGCCTCGTCGGGGTCGAAGCGTTGCAGAGCCTTCCCGGTCTTACGCTGACGATCCGTGAAGAGCAAGTGTACGCGTCGAAGCAGCATTGTCCCACCAAGGTGCCTGGCGGAACGGTCGTGGCGCACGCCGCAAACATTACGTTGCGCGAAGCGGGGACGATCGAGTTTCGCGTGACCTACGATACCGAAGACGGCTATCGGCAATCGCTACATCATCAGCCGCTCATCATAGAGCCGGCGACGGCGCCGTCGCCGTCGGCAAGTCCTTCCGGTTCGCCGTCACCTTTGCCGACGCGGTAGACCGCTGCGGCGACCGTGTCGTGGACGCGCGCCCGCCAAGAGGCGGCAGTGGTTCATATCACCAGGTGATGATCGTGTTGGCGCCGCTGACGACGACGCCGATGCGCTCGCCGGACACGGCTCGATACTTGCCGGAATGAACGGCGGCGAAGGCGGCGCTGCCGCCTGGTTCGGCAACGACGCGTGCTCGGTCCCATAACGCCGCGCGCGCGGCGACGATGTCGCCATCGGAAACCAGCACGACGCTGTCGATGTGTCGCTGCGCGATCGGAAACATCAGCTCGCCGACGCGGCGCGGTGCGAGCGAGTCGCTCGCGATGCTGCCGGCCGGCGCGTCGACCGGTCGGCCCGCGGCCAGCGCATCGCGTAACGTCGGCGCACCTTCCGGTTCGATCGCGACGATCTTCACGCGGTTCTCGTACCACGCGGCGATCCCGCCGATCAGCCCGCCGCCGCCGACCGGGACCAGCAGCGTGTCGAGTTCGGGCTCCTGTTCCTCGAGCTCCATCCCGAGCGTTCCTTGACCGCACAGGGTTTCGACGGAGTCGAACGCGTGCACTGCCAATGCACCGGTTTCGGCAATGTGTCCGAGGCTCGCCTCGTAGGCGTCCGAGTACCGATCGCCGCCGACCACGATCCGAGCGCCGTAGCCTTCGATCCGGGCGATCTTCGCGGGCGATGAAACGGTCGGCACGAAGATGACGGCCGGGACGCCGAGCGTCATCGCCGCATACGCGACGGCGGCGCCGTGATTTCCGCCTGACGCCGCCACGACGCCCGCCGAAGGGATCTCGCGGCTCAACAAGTTCGTAAACGCGCCGCGCGTCTTGAACGAGCCGGCGTGCTGTAACGACTCGAGCTTGAGCGTGACGCCGTCCACCTCGACGACCGGCGTCCGCCGAATGTAGGGCCGAATCGCACCCTCGGCCGCCGCGATCGCGTCACGGCTGACGGCATCATACCGCGTCACCATATTGACATTGAACGGCAGGACTCATTGGCCTCTGAACGGATGTACGATCATGCGCCTGAAAGCTTTTTCCATGCTGCTGCCGCTCGTGCTGCTGATCGCCGCGCAGCCCGCGAGCGCGCAAAGCCCCGGCCGGGACGCGACGCGCGCGAAGCTGGGAGCGCTCCTGACGAGCACCGCCGGGCGAACGGACGCGAACATCGCGTTCCGCCAAAGCACCAAACAGCCGTACAATTTCATCGGCACGATCGACAGCGGGCTCGCGAACTCGGACTCCCTCGAGATCGTCATCAGCGTGACGCCGCACGACACGATCGGCTTCCGCGTCTATCCGCACTACAAGGGCAACTACATCAACCTGAACCGCCTAACGGACGCGAACGGGTTCATGCGCAAGTTGCTGAGCTACAACGATGACAATTTCCTGTTCTGGGGGGCCGACGAAGAATCCGACGTCTTCTCGGGTTATACGGTGACGCTCGAATCCGGCTTTCCCTCCGAAGCGATCGTCGAGGTCCTGCGCAGCATTCACAACACCGACAAGTACGTCGGCGAGCTGCGCCACTTCATCGACGGTTCCGCCGCGCGATAGTCGTGGCGCTCACGGCGCGAGTATCCAGCTGGTCTTTTTCCCAATTCCGTCGCGCAGCAGAACGCCTTTCTCCGCAAATACTGCGGAATACGGGCTCGACGAGCTCCGCACTTTATGCGGTCTATCCGGTCGCAGATCGACGGGTCTGGGGTGCTTTCAACGCGTGTCACGTTTCATGCTATGATCACGTCAGTCGTCATGCTACCTGCGCCGGTATCTCCTCGCGTGGCCGTAAACGCTCTCCGTCGCGTCGCCGACCGCTGGCAACTCACGGGCGCGGACGTAGCGAAACTCTTGGGCCTCCACGAGCGAACTGTTCGGCGCATGTATGAGGAGCCTTCACGAGCCAACCTCCCGGCCGACGTGAAGGAGCGGATCGCGAACCTCGTCGTGATCTGGCAGGATCTCGCGGCACTCTTCGGCCCCGGTGAGGTTGCCGCCGGTTGGGTTCGCCGGCCGAATGCCGACTTCGGCGATGAGCCCCCGCTGCGGCGCATGACCATGGGTCTCATGGAGGACCTGATCGATGTCCGGCGCTACCTCGATCTTGCCCGCCAGGGATGGTAACGGGCCATCGCGTTCCGCCGGAGCTCGCGGCCGCCTACCTTGGACAGCGCTCTACGGAGCTCCTGGCTGGCGCGATCGTAGTGGTCGGCGATGTCTCGGCTGGGATAGTCGATCGAAACCGACGCACTTGCATCGCCGGCAGACCTTCTCGCGCTCGAGCGTCTCGGGACCGCACGCGGCGGCCGTGATGGCGCCATTCCTACGGCCAAGTTGACTTGTAGCTCTCGCCCTCGGGCTCAGGGTACTGTGCGCTCACGGATCGCTCAGGAGGGAAGCGCGGAAGCGAGCGGTGCCGGCAGCCGGGCCAGGACCGCGTCGGTGAAGGCGTCCGTTGAGACAGCCTCGCCTGGGGGGTCGAGGTCGACCGTGCGTGGACCGGCCGCTAGTGTCTGCGCGACGGCATCCTCGATCCGCGCCGCTGCCTCGTCTTCGCCGAGGGAGAAGCGCGCGAGGAGCGCGGCCGAAAGGATCGCGGCCGCCGGATTTGCGATTCCGCGGCCGGCGATGTCGGGGGCGGTGCCGCTGATCGGCTCGTAGATGCCGAACCCGCGCGCGTGCGGATCTGCTCCGAGGCTCGCGCTGGGGGCGCTGCCGATCGTACCGGTGATCATCGCGGCTTCGTCGGAGAGGATGTCGCCGAACATGTTCTCGGTGACGATCACGTCGAACGCGCGCGGATCGCGGACCAGCTGCATCGCGGCATTATCGACCAGCATATGCTCGAGCGTGATGTCGGGGAAGTCGCGCGCGACGTCGATCGTGATGCGGCGCCAGAGCTGCGAGCTCATCAGCACGTTCGACTTGTCGACCGACGTGACGTGCTTACGACGCGTGCGTGCGAGCGCGAACGCGAAACGCACGATGCGCTCGATCTCGAAGTCGCGGTAGACGAGCCCGTCGCGGGCGGTCAGCACCCCGTCTTCGCGCTCGAGGCTCTTCGGCCCGAAATACAAGCCGCCGGTCAGCTCGCGGACGATCACGAGGTCCATCCCGCGCACTAGCTCGGCGCGTAGGGGCGATCGCGACTCCAGGCCGGGGAATGCGAACGACGGGCGCACGTTCGCGTACAAGCCGAACGCTTTGCGCAACCCCAGGATCGACGCTTCGGGACGTTTGTCGGGCGTACGGTCCTCGAAACCCGGTCCGCCGACCGCGCCGAACAGGATGGCGTCGCTGGCGCGCGCGAGCGCGAGCGTCTCGTCGGGGAGCGGCGTTCCGTGCGACGCGATCGCCGCCGCACCGACCGGCGCTTCACCGAACGTGCACGACGGAATCACCGCGCGCAGCACGCGCACCGCCGCCGCGGTCACCTCCGGGCCGATGCCGTCGCCCGGCAGGACCGCGATGCGGCTCACCGAGCGGCTTCCCATGCGCGCACGGCGGGGATCTTCGCGGCCAGGTACTTGAGCACGCCCCCGCCGAGCACGAACTGCTTGCGCAGCGGGTCGAGCGAAAACCGGATCGGCTCGCCACCGTCGGCGCGCAGCGTCTCGTTGTCGACGTCGATCGCGATCGTGCGCGCGCCCATCAGCTCGTCGACCGTCTCTTGCGGAAGGATCACCGGCACGACGCCGTTGTTGTACGCGTTCTCGTGGAAGATGCGGGCGAAGCTCGGAGCGATCACCGCGTGGAAACCGCGGCCGAGCAATGCCCAGGCGGCGTGTTCGCGCGACGAGCCGCAACCGAAGTTCTCGCCGGCGACGATGATCGCGGCGCCCGGATGGAGCGCCAGCAGGTGCGCACCATCGGGCATCCCCTCGAAGAGATGCTCGCCCATTCCGTCGGCGTCGATGCGCGTGAGGTAGTGCGCCGGTATGATCTGGTCCGTGTCGATGTTCGCCCGCGGAATCGGCAGAACCGTTCCCTCCACAATCATGCCAGCACTACTTCGCGGGCGGTGATCTCCGTCGGAGATGCGATGCGGCCGAGGATCGCCGAGGCGGCGACGACCGCGGGCGCGGCGAGGTGGACGCGGCCGCCGTCACCCATTCGGCCGGGGAAGTTGCGGTTCGACGACGAGACGCAACGGGTCCCGGCCGCCAGCACGCCCATCGACATTCCCAAGCACGGTCCGCACGACGAGTGCGTCCACAGCGCGCCGGCGTCTTGGAAGATGTCGTGCAAGCCCTCACGTTCGGCTTGGCGGCGCACGAGTTGCGAGCCCGGCGTGATGATCGTCGGGACGCTGACGTGCTGCCCGCGCAGTACCGCCGCCGCGGCGCGCAGGTCGCCGATCCGCGAGTTGGTGCACGAACCGATGAACGCTTGATCGATCGCGATGCTGCGCAGCGCCTGGCCCGGCTGCAGATCCATGTACGCCAGCGACTCCGCCGGCGCGTCGAACGGCACGACGCCGTCGACCGGCGAGTTCTCGCCGGGATTCGTCCCCCACGAGACGACCGGCCGGATCCCGCCGGCGTCGATGGTGACCGTCGCGGCGTACTCCGCGTCGTCGTCGGCCTGCATCGGAGACCAACCCGTCGGCGCGGCCGGCGTCGCCGCCAAATATGCGGCCGTCGTCGCGTCGGCGGCGACGATCCCGGTCGTCGCGCCCGCCTCGATCGCCATGTTGCACAACGTCATCCGCTGCTCCATGTCGAGCGCGCGCACCGCGGACCCGGTGTATTCGAGCACGTAGCCGGTGCCGCCGCGAAAGCCGATCGTCGCGATCACCGACAGGGTGAGGTCCTTCGCGGTCGCGTCGGGCGGGAGTTGGCCGGTGATCTCGATCCGCATCACCTTCGGCCGCTGGAGGATCAAACAGCCGGCCAGCATGGCACCGGCTTGCGCCGTTGTGCCGATGCCGAGCGCGAACGCGCCGAGTGCGCCCAGCGTGCAGGTGTGGCTGTCGCCGCAGCAGACCGTCATCCCGGGCGTCACGTAACCGCGCTCGGGGACGAGCACGTGACAGATCCCGTTGTTGCCGATGTCGTGAAAGCGGATCCCTTGGCGCTTGGCCCACACGCGAACCGTCTGCGCCTGGATCGCCGTCGCCGCGTCCTTGGCGGGCGCGACGTGATCGATCATCGCGACGATGCGTTCCGGCTCGTACAGCTTGTCGCCGAAGTCTTTCTCGATCGCGATCGCGCCCGGCGGCGTGGTGATCTCGTGCGCGACGACCAGGTCCATGAACACGAGAGCATTTCCACCGGGGAGCTCTTCAACGACGTGCGCGTCCCAGAGCTTGTCAAACAACGATCGCTTCATGCGAGGTCTCCTGATGGGCGGCGGCGTCGGCCTGTCGCAGGACGATGCGATCGATGGTGCGGCCGACGGCGCTGACAATGGCTGCCAACGACGCGGTCACGATGTTGGGGTCGATCCCTACCCCCCAGACGGTCGCGCCGTCGATGACGACCTCGACGTACGAGACGGCGGCGGCGTCCTCCCCCGCGCGCACGGCGTGCTCGTGGTAGTCGCGCACGTGCACGTCGATCTCGAACGCCCGCTGGAGACCGTCGACGAACGCGTCGATCGGGCCGGTGCCGTCGCCGTACACCGTGCGGGCCGCGACGCCGTCGGTAAGGGTCGCGTCGATCGTGCACGGCGTCCCGGCCACGCCGTCGTTGGTCGTAACGTAGCCTGCCAGCCGCAGCCGGCCGGCGCGCACGTAGGTTGCCTCGAACGCTTCGCGGATCTGCGCCGGCGTGATCTCACCGCCTGACGCTTCCGCCCACGCTTGAATCACCCGGCTGAACTCGACTTGCAAGCCGCGCGGAAGATCGAGGCCATGGTCGGCTTGCAGCACGTACGCGACGCCGCCCTTGCCGGACTGGCTGTTCACCCGCACGACCGCTTCATAGGTTCGCCCGATGTCCTTGGGGTCGAGCGTCAGATAGGGCACCTGCCACTTCCCGTCCGTCCGGCTCGCCAGCGCCGCGAAGCCTTTCTTGATCGCGTCTTGGTGCGATCCGGAGAAGGCCGTGAAGACCAGCTCGCCGCCGTACGGATGTCGCGGGTGAACCGGGAGCCGGTTGCACTCCTCGACCGTGCGCACGATGCGCGGCACGTCCGAGACGTCCAGCCGCGGATCGACGCCTTGCGTCGCCAGGTTGAGCGCCAGCGTCACCACGTCGACGTTGCCGGTGCGCTCGCCGTTGCCGAACAGGGTCCCTTCGACGCGGTCGGCGCCCGCCATGAGCCCGAGCTCGGTCGCAGCGACGGCGGTGCCGCGGTCATTGTGCGGATGCAGGCTCAACACCAGCGCATCACGGTTGCGCAGGTTGCGATGCATCCATTCGATCTGGTCGGCGTAGATGTTCGGGGTGGAGTGCTCGACGGTCGCCGGAAGGTTGATCACGACCGGATCCTGCGGCGTCGCTCCCCATTCGTCCATGACCGCCTCGCAGATCTCTTTCGAGAACTCCAGCTCCGTCGCGGTGAAGGTTTCGGGTGAGTATTCGAGGCGCACGCGGGTCCGAGGCGCGATCTGCGCGGCCCGTTCCTTGATGCGGCGCACCGCTTGGAGCGCGACGTCGATCACGCCCGAACGGTCGAGACCGAAGACGACGTCGCGGAACAGCGGTGAGGTCGCGTTGTATACGTGCACGATCGCGCACGGGGCTCCATCGATCGCCTCGAAGGTGCGGTCGATCAGATCGCCCCGCGCCTGGGTCAGCACCTGGATCGTCACGTCGGGTGGGATCAAACGCCGATCGATCAGCTCGCGCACGAAATCGAAGTCCGGCTGCGACGCCGACGGAAAGCCGACCTCGATCTCCTTGAAGCCCATGCTCAGGAGCAAATCGAACATCGCGCGCTTGCGCTCGGGACCCATCGGCTCGACCAATGCCTGATTGCCGTCGCGCAGGTCGACGCTGCACCACAGCGGTGCAGTCTCGATACGGCGGCTCGGCCAACGCCGGTCGTCGAGCGGGACTTGCGGGAAGGGTTGATAGCGGTCGATCATGCTGGTTGCTCCGAAAAAAGCCGGCCTCCGCTTCGCAGAGACCGGCTCGCGACACGAGGTGGCGAGGGCACGACGAGAACGGCTTAGACGCGTGAGATGACGCGAAGTCGAAGTCGAAGTCGAAGTCGGCGCGATGGCGCGATCACGTCAGGTCCGCCTCGTACGACATGATGCGGTCGATTTGCGCGCGCAGGCGGCCCAGCGCGACGTCAGGACCGTCGAAGGCGAAGCGCGCGATCACCGTCGTGTCGGCCTGCACCGCGATCTGCGTGGTGCGGCAGTTGAAGCGGTGCGCCAGGTTGACGATGCGGGCGACGGAGCGCACGTCGCGCAGCGTCAGGTCGCAGGTCACGCGCGAGCCTCCATCAGATCGTCGACCGTCATCCCGGCCGGGATCATCGGCCACACGTTCTCGGTGGGGTGGCACGCGCAGTGCAGCAGCGCCGGCCCGCGCGACGCGACGAAGCGCGCGATGACGTCGCCCGCGTGCGCCGGCGCGGTGATCGCGTACGCATCGATTCCGTACGCGCGAGCGATCGCGACGAAGTCGGGGTTGTCGGCAAGATTCGTCGCCGAGTATCGCTGCGAGAAGAAGAGCTCTTGCCACTGGCGCACCATGCCCAGGTTCTGGTTGTCGATCAGCACGATCTTGACCGGGACGTCGTAGCGCCGCAACGTCGCGAGCTCGGGCAGGCACATCTGGAAGCCGCCGTCGCCGACGATCGCATAGACCGGGACGCCGGGATTCGCATAGGCCGCCCCGATCGCGGCCGGAAAGCCGAACCCCATCGCGCCCAGTCCGGCCGAGGTCGCATACTTGCGCGGATGCGCGGGCTGCGCGCGTTGCGCCGCCCACATCTGATGTTGTCCGACGTCGGTGGTGACGATCGCGTCGTCCGGGATGGCGGCGAACAGACGGTCGAGCACGCCGGTCGCCGAGAGCTGGTCGTTCTCCACCCGATCGCTGGGCAGCGGACCGCCCAGCAGGCGAGCCTCGGCCGCCCAATCGTCGAAGCGTGGGACGTGTCCTCGCGCCAACTCGTCGACGAGCGCGCGCAGCGTCTCGCGCAGATCGCCGTGGAGCGTGACGTCGGCCGCCACGATCTTGCCGAACTCGGTCGCATCGATGTCGGCGTGGATCACGGCCGCCTCGCGCGCGAAACGGTCGGGCTTGCCGGTGACGCGGTCGTCGAACCGCATCCCCAGCGCGACGAGCAGGTCGGCGCGCTGGACCGCCTTGTTCGCCGCCTTGAGCCCGTGCATCCCGAGCATGCCGAGATAGTTCGCATCGCCCGGCGCCGCGGCGCCCAGCGCGTTGATCGTCGCGGCGTGCGGCAAGCCGAGCATCGCGACGAACAGCCGGTAGAGGTCGACTGCGCCCGCACGAACGCCGCCGCCGATGATCGCGACGGGTCGCCGCGCGGAACGGATCCGCGCGACGGCGTCGCGGACCGCGGCATCGGAAGCACGCGGTCCGGCACCACCGTACGTCAGCGGTTCGCATACGGCGGTGGCGTCGGTTCGGGCCTTGAGGATGTCGTTGGGGATGTCGATCAGCACCGGCCCGGGCCGGCCGTGCCGAGCCAACGCGAACGCCTCGGCGATCGTCTCGCCGATGCGGTTCACGTCGGAGATCAGCATGTTGCGCTTGGTCACGGGTTGGGTGATCGCGCAGACGTCGGCTTCTTGAAAGCCGTCCGTCCCCATCAGCTCCGTGCGGACCTGGCCGGTGATCGCGACGAGCGGGACGCTATCCATCATCGCGTCGAGCAAGCCGGTCACCAGGTTGGTCGCGCCCGGTCCCGAGGTCGCGCAGCACACGCCGACGCGACCTGACGTGCGCGCATAGCCGCTCGCCGCGAACGCCGCGGCGGCCTCGTGCCGAACGAGGATGTGCCGCACGCGATGCTCGTAGAGGGCATCGT
>PMOS01000031.1:0-214956 GCA_003161435.1 Vulcanimicrobiota bacterium | reverse complement strand
ACCCGGAAGCGGAGGTCGTCGTCGGCTTCCGCGGCGGTCGTCCCTCCGTTGAGCCAGGGCATCAGGCCGCGCAGCTCGGTGCCGACGTGCTCGATCTCGTGCTTCGCGGCCTTCTCGCGGAATGCGCGGAACGACGGCTTGCCCGAAGCGTGCTCGGCGACCCACTCCTGCGCGAACGCGCCGCTCTGGATCTCACCGAGGATCTTGCGCATCTCGGCTCGCGTCGACTCGTTGACGATGCGCTCGCCGCGCGTGTAGTCGCCGTACTTCGCCGTGTTGCTGATCGCGTCGCGCATCCCCTCGATACCGCGCTCGTACATCAGGTCGACGATCAGCTTTACCTCGTGCAAGCACTCGAAGTAGGCCATCTCCGGCGCGTACCCCGCGTCGACGAGCGTCTCGAAGCCGGCTTTCACCAGCGCGCTCATCCCGCCGCACAGAACCGCCTGCTCGCCGAACAGATCCGTCTCGGTTTCTTCGCGGAACGACGTCTCGAGGATGCCGGCCCGGCCGCCGCCGATCGCCGCCGCGTACGCGAGCGCGATCGCGCGAGCGTGGCCGGTCGCATCCTGATGGATCGCGACCAGACACGGGACGCCGCGTCCGGCCTCGTACTCGGTGCGCACGAGACGCCCGGGGCCCTTGGGGGCGATCATGATCACGTCGACGTCGGCCGGCGGAACGATCGTGCCGAAGTGAATCCCGAATCCGTGCGCAAACGTGAGCGCAGTACCGGGGCGCAAGTGCTCGACGACGTCGCGCATGTACACGCTGGGTTGCTCTTCGTCGGGGATGAGCATCATGACGACGTCGGCGCGGGTCACCGCATCGGGGATCGAGGCGACGGTGAGGCCGTCGCGCCGGGCCACGTCGCGGCTGGGCGAGCCGGGCCGCAAGCCCACCACGACGGAGTGGCGGGAGTCCTGCAGGTTCAACGCGTGTGCGCGCCCCTGGCTGCCGTAGCCGATGACGGCGATCGTCTTCCCGTCGAGTGCGCCGCGATCGACGTCGCGGTCGTAGTAGGCTTCCATTAGGTCCTCCGGAGATAAAAAAGCCCCCCGCCTACCGGCGAGGGGCTTTTGCATGTGTGGGGCGACTCGTTCGTCGCTATGCGAAAGCTGCTCGCCGGTTCAGTGGAACCGCAAGAAGGACGCCAATAACGAGGACGAGCAGCCGAGCAGACATCGTGGGACCGTTTGTACTACGAACTGCGAACCGTTGTCAACCGCCCCCCACGAGGGGGACGGTAACGATTTTGGTCGGCAGGGGCTAGCCTGGTAGCGGCTTGGCCACCTCGGTCAGCACGTCGGAGGTACCGTCCAGGCGCTGGAGGTGCGGGTAGCGCGGGCCGCCGTGGTAGTCGATGGTCACCGTCCGGTAGACATCCCCGCCGCTCAGGAGCAGCCGAATCGGGCCGCCGCGCTCGGCGGCCTTCAGGACGGTATCCATCTGCGTCTGGCCTCCGGTGAGCGCGCGATCGTTCACCGCGACGATCTTCTCGCCAGGCCCGATGCCGGCGGCAAACGCCGGCGAGTTCCACAGCACGTCGACGACGGTGCCGTCGGCATTGCCCGCGATCCCGAGCGAGTAGCGCAGGTCCATGCGGTGACGCCGGCCGCTGTTTTGCGCCTTCTCGATTTCGGATATCTTGTCGGTGTAGACGAGCTTGTAGCCGCCGGCCGTGAACGGATCGGGCGGGTGTGGTGCGACCTCGTCGAGATGCCGGTGCAGAAAAGCGGCCCAGTCGTACGGTTGTACCGCACTGAGCGCGGCGACGATATCGGCGCGCGTGTACGTCACCACCTGCGGGCCGCTGTTCTCGCCGTGGCCGAAAAAGCTGCGCGCGACGTCGTCCAGCGACCGCCGCCCGTGCGAGAGGCGGCGAATCGTCACGTCGGCGTCGAGCCACATCAGCGCGCCTTCCGGGTAGTAGTCGACCGAACGGCGCTCGTTCTCCCACTCCCTGGACGCGCCGTAGAGAACCGACGCCGCGGTAGCGGTGTCGATCAGCGGCCGCCACAGACGGCCATGGGTCGCGTCGAGCATCGCGTACGTCCCGGCCAGCGAGTCGAGCCAATCTTGCTTCGATCGAATTCCGGAGCGTTCGGCCTGCAGCTCGCCGTAGAACTGCGTCATGCCCTCGTACACCCACAGCGTCGTATCGATCATCGGATCCTGAAGATTCCGCGTCGCCAGATCGGAGGGGCGCCGGTACTTTCCGTTCCACGAGTGATTCCATTCGTGCGAGAGCAGATCGCCGTCGGCGATCAGCGAGGAGTGGTCGGTGAGAAAGTCGCCCACGCTGCCGTCGTCGCTCGATTGGTGGTGCTCGACCCCCTCGCCGGGCATCACGTCGCTCAGCGTCAACAGGAACGTGTAGTGGTTGAAGTGGCGCCAGTGGTACAGCCCGTGCATCTGCGCGACGAGGTTGCGGAGCTTCTGGATCGTCGCGTCGCTGACGTCGAGCTGATCCGGTGTGTCGGCGAACGCGGCGAGCTCGACCGGAACACCTTCGAACTCACCGAGCCGCCACGTCCGGGCGTTGATCCCGGCGTCGAGCGGCGAGTCGATCAGCATCTCCTGCGTGACGGGCTTGAACGACACTTCGGCTCCGCTGTGAGCCAACGTGTCGAGTGCGGTCGCGTACTTCCAATCGGCGCCGGGGAGCGTGAGCGACGCCGCGATCTGCTGCGTCGCGTAGTCGGCGACCTTCGGCGTCAAGATCACCTTGTTCCAGGTCAACGACAGCAGGTTGGGCGTCGAGAGCCGCGCCGAGCTGTAGTTGCCGTCGTTCGCGCCGAGATAGACGAAGTCGACGTCGATCGACGTGACGGCGGCCGGCACGTCGAGGTGGATCGCGTACAGGTCGACGGGGTCGCGGGTCCAGGCGATCGGGTGTCCGGCGGTGCTGAGGTGTAGCCCAGCCAGGTTCGGGAGCGGCCCGCTCGGGGAGTGCTCGCCCGGAATCCACTTCGGATAGACGAGCGTCAGCGGGCCGGACGTGACGGGCACGTGCTCGTTCACGGCGAGCAATCCTTGCACGGCGTGCGAGGCATCGACGTGGAGGACGATCGGGGCCGGCGTCTGCGCAGAGACACGGGTCGTGGCGACGATCCCGGCGCTCACCGTCAAAGCGAACGCGGCCACGAGCGCGGCCGCGCGAGTCGATTTCCGCACGAGATGCGCTTCGATTCCGTTCAGCCCGCTCCTAGGGGTCGATGGTGAGCGTCACCGTCGTGCTTTGCTCCTTATCCACGTTCGTCGTGTTTACGCCGGACGCCGTTGCGCGCACGACGATGCGATAGGTCCCTGGCATGGTCAGATGATAGCTCCAGATAGTGATTTCGCTGAAGCAGAAACACCGGTGTTAACAGAGCGGCGTCCTGCACCGCGGTCCACGGAGTCTGCTGCGCACGTACCGCGCTAGTCGTTAGGCACACGAGCGACAGAACAGCAATTGCTGAAGCACCGTGCCGGAGAACTTTAACGGACGAGATGCTGCGTAGCGCCACGATGGTTTCCGATAGCTTCGAGAGCACGACGATTCACCCTAACCAGGCTCCGCGGCGAAGCAACGTTCGGCTGTGACAAGCAGTTGGCACTCGCCCGGCGTACGATCGTTGCATGGCATCTCCGTTCCCGGTCGGCGTCTCGGGCCTCGTCGACCCCGACGACGAGCCCTATATCGCGTTCCTCGAGCTGTGCGCTGCCGCGCGGCGTGGTTTGGGCCTGCCCAGCTACACGCGCGCCGACCTCGAGCGCCTCTTCGCGCTCAAGGATGTGCCCGCGCCGGCGGAGCCGTTACCGCCCAATGTGATCCGGCTTCCGTTCCTGCCGTAATGGCGGTTCGGAGTTTCCTGAGTAGCATGATATAACTAGGAGTACCTGCTGCTGTTGCAGTAATCTCTGGTCATGTTCTCCCTGTTCGCGGCCCCGCCGAGCCTGCTGACCGGCACCGAAACCGAGATCCTGCGGCTGCTCGCCGCCGGCCACAAGACCCCGCAGATCGCCAGGCTCATGAACCGCAACCTGAACACCGTCCGCACGCATATCCGGAACGCGGCGGTGAAGCTCGAAGCGCACGGTCGCCGCGACCTGTTGGCGCGCGCGCGCCGGCTCGGGGTCATTGACGCCGGGGACGGCGCAGACCAGCTATAGCCGGAGGCGAAAACCGACCGTCGGGGCGAAGCCGACGTTGCGATCGGCGATTCTCCCGGGAAAATCGTCGTAGTGCGCTGAGTAGTTCAAGTAGCGCAGGCCGTATAGCAACTCGCCGTTCTTCGAGACGCGATGCGCGATGCGTGCCGACAGATCGACCTGAGTGGCGTTCTCCGGGTCGGCGAAGGTCAGCGTGTGCGTCGGCGGCACGCACGGCGGCGCGTTGCCGAAAGACTGGCACGCGAACGAGATCGTAGGGATGCGCGTGTACTGTATGCCCCGCATCCGCGGGTTCACGGCCGCCCAGTACTCGATCCGGTCCCGACCCTGCTGAACCATCCGTCCGGCTTCGAAGCGCGCGCCGGTGACGCGCGAGTACTGGGCCTCCGAACCATCGATCGGAACGACCAGCTGGCCGCGCGTGTATGCAAAGTTCCCGTTTGCGACGCCGTAGCTCGTGAACTGGTTGTACAGCGTCTCACCAGCGCCGATGAACCAGCCGCCGGCGAACGTGCGACGATACGTCGCGTTGATGAGCGATAGCTGCGTCGATTGCGCGCCGTCGCCGCCGCCGCCGCCGCCGTACGTGAACGCCACGGGCGGGAGACCTTCGATGCGAATGCTGTCGTCACGGCGCCGCAGCGTGAGTTCGCCCAGCGGCAACGGCGCAAAGCTGAGCGTATCGCGTTGTCCGCCCGCAACCTGGTGTTGGCCGAAGAGCGGGTTCACCGTGAGGGCGAAGGTGGCATCGACCGGATCGGCATACGCCGCCCCCGCCGTCGACGCCAAGAACGCGGCCGTCATGACGGCGGCGCGTGCACACCCCTTGCTCATACCTCCCCCTTTTCGGAGTCGGTGGCAGGCGCCTTCACGAACGCGTCGCGGAATGCGGCCCAGCGATCCTGTTCGATCGCGGCGCGCGCGCCGCACATCAGGTCGGTCAGCGCCGCGACGTTGTGGTACGAGAGGAGTCGCTGGCCGAGCGTCTCGCCCGATCGGAACAGGTGCGAGAGATATGCTCGCGTGTACGTCGCGCATACGCGGCAGTCACAATCTTCGTCGACCGGCCCGAAGTCGCGGGCATACGCTGCATTGCGGACGTTGTACTCGCGACCGCGCCGGGTGAGCACGCGGCCGTGCCGTCCGCTGCGCGTCGGGTAGACGCAGTCGAACATGTCGATACCGCGATCGATCCCGGCCAGCAGATCGCGCACGGTGCCCACGCCCATCAGGTAACGCGGTTTGTTCGCGGGGAGCAGCACCGTGGTGAATTGCGCGATGCGATCCATCTCTTCGCGCGTCTCGCCGACCGAGAGGCCGCCGATCGCGTAACCGGGCAGGTCCAACGCGACGAGCTCGGCGGCGCTGCGCGCGCGCAGCGCTTCGTCGAGGCCGCCTTGCACGATCCCGAAGAGCAGCGTGCGATCGGGGTGCCGGCGGGCCGCGCGGCAGCGCTCGGCCCACGCGCTGGTCCGAGCGACGGCGGCTTCGACTTCGCCGCGCTCCGCCGGCAACTTGATGCACTGGTCGAGTGCCATCGCGATGTCGACGCCCAACGCTTCCTGGAACGCGACGACGTTCTCGGGGGTGAAGCGATGTTCGCTGCCGTCGAGATGCGACCGAAACGTGACGCCGTCGGCGTCGATCGTGCGGCGCGACTCGAGGCTGAAGACCTGATATCCGCCCGAGTCGGTCAGGACCGGTCCGTCCCAGGCCATGAAGCGGTGGAGGCCGCCGGCGGCCGCGAGCGTATCGCCGCCCGGCCGCAGCCAGAGATGATACGTATTCGCCAGCACGATGGTCGTGCCGATCTCGTGCAGATCGCGCGGTTCGAGGAGTTTCACGTCGCCGAGTGTTCCAACCGGCATGAAGCACGGCGTCGCCACCTCACCGTGCGCGGTCGTCAGCGCCCCGCGCCGCGCCGCACCCGAAGTCGCGAGCAGCGCGAACTCGCCGCTCACTTCAATGTCATCCTAGGACGCCCGATCTCATGAGTCTGATGGTGCAGGCAGCTTCCCGACCTTCGGAAGCCGGGACCTTGTACCGAAGGCGGTTCTGGGACCGTCGGGGTGGAACCACCGCGTTGTGGAGAACCTCGGCGGCGCCGACCCGCGGGACAATGCCGCCGAGCTGCGTGATAGGGCGGGTGACGACCGCGATCAGGCGGGCGACCACCGCGACGACATGGCCGAGCGCCGTGACGACGCGGGTGATGAGCGTGACCGAGCCGCGAACCGCCGGGACGATATCGCCGAGCGGCGAGATCATGCGGGAGACGAGCGCGATCGAGCCGCTGACGAGCGGGATGAAGTCGCCGCGCAATCCGAGGTTCGGGCGCTGGATCGGAGCGAAGCCGCCTTCGACCGAAATCGAGCCTGGCAAGATCGTGGGGCAGCTGCCAGCGAACGCAGTAAATCCGAAGTCGACCGTACGACAGCGTTCGCTGATCGCGGAGCGGGGGCTGCCGAACGCAGTCAAGCCGAGGCTGACCGGAACACCGCGTTTTCCGATCGCGGCGCGTCGGCGACCGAGCGCGAGCAGGCGTCCATGGACGATCTCACCGGTGTGTACCTGCGTGGCCCCGGACTCGCGGAACTGGAACGCGAGATCGCTCGAGCGGCGCGGACAAAGGAGCCTCTCGCGCTTGCGTTCGTCGACGTCGACGACCTCAAGACGATCAACGACTCTCGCGGTCATGCTGCCGGTGACCGCGTGCTGCGCGAAGTCGCCGACACCTTGAGGGCAACGTTGCGCTCCTACGACCGCGTCATCCGCTACGGAGGTGACGAGTTCGTCTGCCTGCTCCCGGGTCTGGACATCGCGCATGCGACGCAGCGATTCGCACTCGTGAACGCCGCGCTTGCGAAACGACCGGAGGGCGGGTCCATAACGGTTGGCCTTGCGCAATTCGAACCGGGGGATTCCATCGGCGAGCTGATTGCGCGGGCCGACGCGGCGCTCTACACGGAGCGAGCCCAGCGTCGAGCGTTACGTACGCAGTCATAGCATGCTGCGTCACGACTGCGGGAGCCGGAGCATCTCGAGCGTGGCGAGATACTCGGGTGGAGGCTCGCTTTCGAGCGCGATCATTTGTTTCGTGCGCGGGTGCTTGAAGCGCAACCGCCAGGCGTGCAACGCTTGTCCGGCCAGCGGTAGGCGCGAATCACTGCGACCGTAGATCGGATCGTTGACCACGGCGTGCCCGAGTGCGGCCATATGCACGCGGATCTGATGCGTGCGCCCGGTTTCCAGCCGAAACGTCAACTCGCTCGCACCACGCAAGCGCTCGCGCACCGCGTAGTGCGTCACCGCGGGCTTCCCTTGTTCGCGGATCGCGTACTTGAGGCGGTTGCGCGGATCGCGGCCGATCGCGCCGCGGATCGTCCCTTCGGCGTCGTCGGGGACGCCGACGACGATACCGCGGTACTCTCGTTCGATGTAGCGAGCCTGCATCGCGCGGCCGAGCGTCGCGAGCGCAGCGTCGGTTTTGGCGACCAGCAGCAACCCAGACGTGTCGCGATCCAGCCGGTGCACGAGCCCGGCGCGCAGCCGCTCGCCGGGCAGCACCGGTACGTGCGCCAGCAGCGCGTTGACGAGCGTTCCGTCGGAGACGCCGTGGGCCGGATGAGTCACCATTCCGGCGGCTTTGTCGACGACCAGCAGATCGTCGTCTTCGTAGACGACGTCGATGGCGATCGCCTCGGGCTGCGCGTCGAGCACGCGCGGCGCTTCGATCGCGTAGTCGACGCGATCACCAGGGTCGAGCAGCGTGCTGGGCTTGCCCGCCGCGCCGTTGACGGTCGCCGCGCCGTCTCGCAAGGCCGTGGCCACGTGCGAGCGCGAGAACCCGGTCAGCCGCGCGGTGAGGACGTCGAGCCGCAGTCCGGCCTCGGCGTCGTCGACGACGTGCGTCAGGCGCGCTTCTCGCGCAACAGTTGCGAAAGGACCAACAACCCGACGCCGACGCTGATGCAGGCGTCGGCGACGTTGAAGACGTTCGGCCAAATCGTGCGGAAGTCGATGAAATCGACGACCCAGCGGTGCTGGAAGCGGTCGACGATGTTCCCGATCGCACCGCCGACGATCATCCCGAACGCGATCCGCACCAGCGACGATCGCTTGACGGCGTCACGAAACGCATAGGTGAAGACCGCCAGCACCAGCAGCGCGAGCACGATCAACAGCAGCGGCGAGTTGCCGAACATCCCGAACGCCCCGTGCGTGTTTTGTACGTAGGTCCACCACAGCAGGTGCGGGACGACCTCGCGGCTCTCGCCGGGCATGAACGAGTGCAGCACGATCGTCTTCGTCCAGCGGTCGAGGACGAACACGACCACGGCAACGAGTCCTACGATGATCACCGGACGCCCGTTCGCGCGTCCTGCACGCTGTCCTATGATTCGCTGAACTCCACGTACACCAGTGTCCGGGGCACTACAGGCTCGGCGGCTTGACGTATTGATAGAAGAAGCCGGCGACCCGGCCGAAGCTGCCGGTGATCAGCACGATCCCGGTCGCGACCAGGAACGCGCCGGCGCCGATCTCGATCGCCCCGAGGTAGCGCTTGACGCGGTTGAGCGCGCCGAGCGCGCGGGTGATCGCGGCGGCGGTGATCAGGAACGGCACCGCCAGCCCCATCGAATAGACGAACAGCAGAAACGTCGCCGGCCCATATCTCTCTTGCGAGGCGAGCAGGATGATCCCCGACAGGATGGGCCCGATGCACGGTGACCACCCGGCCGCAAACCCGATCCCGACGGCGAACGACGCGAGGAACGAACGGTTGGCGCTGCGCACCTGCAGCCGCTTGTCCATCATGAGTGCCGGGATCTTGAAGACCCCGATCATGTTCAAGCCGAGGACGATCACGACCAAGCCGCCGATCCGCGCGATCCAATCCTTGTAGTCGACGAAGAACGAGCCCAGTGCGCTGGCCGACAGCCCGATCGCCATGAACACGACCGTGAAGCCGGCGACGAACGAGAGGGCGTGCAGCATCACACGGGCCCGGCTCCCGACGTCCTCCTGCGCCTTGAGCTCTTCGAGGCTCGAACCGGTGAGGAAGGAGAGATAGGCCGGGATCAGCGGGAGGACGCACGGCGAGACGAACGAGACGACTCCGGCGAGGAACGCGGTGGCGACGTTGACGTTGGCAGTCACGATACTCCCTGGGCGGACGGCCTGAAAGACCCGTCTGGATACGCCTCGGTGGCGCGGCCGGTTCCGCAGGAGCATCCTCCTACGACGCGCTCGCGGGAGGCGGGGGCTGGACGCCGTAACCAGCGCGGGTGACCCACTGGTTCGCCTATCCGAACATCGACCCGATCGCCTTTCACGTCGGCGTCGAGTTCCACATCGGGTCGTTCACCTATCACCCGGTCCCGGTCCATTGGTACGGGCTGTCATACTTGTTCGGCTTCATCTGCGTCTTCTTGTGGATGAACCGGGCGGCAGGGCGCCGGCGCCTCGGCCTGACGAGCGATCAAATCCAGGACTTCCTCGTGTACGCGCTGATCGGGGTGCTGTTCGGCGGGCGGATCGGATTCGTCATCGCCGACGTCATCACCAAGCACAACTTGGGTGAGTACTTGGCGAATCCGATCAACTTTATCGCGATCTGGCAAGGCGGGATGGCGTTCCACGGCGCGCTCGTCGGGACGCTCATCGCGGGCTGGCTGTTCCTGCGCAAGCACCCGGGCCTCACCTTCGGGATCCTCGGCGACGAGGTAGTACCGCTGATCTCGCTCGGGATCTTCACGACCCGGCTCGTCAACTTCATCAACGACGAGCTGCCGGGCAAGCTGTGCGATCCGGATCAGCCCTATTGCATCAAGTTCCCGGCGTATTCCGACGGCTACCGCTATCCCTCGCAGATCTTCGAAGCGATCCTCGACATCCTCACGCTGCCGATCATCTTGCTCATCTACCGCAGCCGTCCGCCGGACGGAGTCGTGTTCTGGGCCTGGTTCACGATCTACGGCATCACGCGAACGATCGCCGAGATCTGGCGCGAACCGGGTTTCACCGTGGTGGGACTCGACGGCGGCCAGTTCGTCGCGGTGATCCAGCTGCTGATCGGGATCGTGATGATCGTGGTGTCGTACCGCCGTGGGAAGCGCACCGACGCGCGCAGCTCGGCGGTTACGGCGTAACGCGCTCTCGTCGTGTCGCGTCCCCTGGACGCGAGCGGGGTTTCCGCCCGCGCCTCGGCGAAGTCATCGGTCCATGCCCCTGGTCACCGGGTCGGTCGCCGAGCGCGTGGCGACGCTCCGTGAACGCGTCGACGAGGTCGCCGTCGCAGCCGGGCGCGAACGCGGCTCCGTCTCGATCCTCGCCGTCACCAAAGCGCAGTCTCGCGACGCGGCGATCGCCGCGCTCGACGCGGGCTTGCACGACGTCGGCGAGAACTATCTGCAGGAAGCGCGCGCGAAGTACGTCGACCTTCCGCCGAGCACGAAGCATTTTCTCGGCCACGTGCAGCGCAACAAGGCAAAGGCGATCGTCAGCCTCTTCGACGTGGTGCAAGGGGTCGACCGGCTCGACGCCGGCTTGGCACTTGCTCGCGCCGCCCGCGACGCCGGGCGGCCTCTGCGCGTTCTCGTGCAAGTGAACGTTTCGCCGTCCGAACGATTCGGCGCGACGCCGGCCGATGCGCCGGCGCTCGCTGCGCGCTTGCGCGACGAAGGCCTGGCGGTCGACGGCGTCATGGCGATCGGCCCGGTCGAGGGTGACGTCGATGCGGCGTTCGCGGCCGCCCGGGCGGCCTACGACCGCGTCGGCGGCTCGACGTTGTCCCTGGGGATGTCCGGCGATTGGGAGAAGGCGGTTCGGCACGGCTCGACGATGGTGCGCCTCGGCACCGCGATCTTCGGCCCCCGCACCACGCGAGAGAGGAGCCTTGCATGAGCGTTTTCGCCAGAATCGGTTCGTGGTTCGCGATTCGCGACGAAGAAGAAGATGAGGTCTACCCTGCGGACGAGGTCGGCGCGAAGCGCAACGTCGTCCCGCTCAGCGACGCCTCGCGGCGCGCCGGCGGCTCGGTTGCGGTCTTTGCGCCGCGTTCGTTCGGGGATGTGACCGAAATCGCCGACGCGCTGCGCGCGCGCCAAGTCGTGATCGTCAACGTCCAAGGCGCGGATCGCAACCTGCTCCAGCGCGTGGTCGACTTCACGTCCGGCGTGGCCTATACGGTGGACGGCCGCATCCAGAAGCTGGCCGACGCGATCTATCTCGTCGTCCCGGCCGGGGTGAACGTCAACTCGGCCGGCGTGCGCGAACAACTCGACAACGACGGCATCCTGGGCTTCAAGGACATGCGTTGATGGCCAAACTGACGATCGTCGACATCCAGCACAAGTCGTTCAAGAAGGCGTTGCAGGGTTACGACCGCGGCGACGTCGACCAGTATCTCGAAGAGATCATGGAGACGCTCGAGGACGAGGCGCACGTGCGCGCCGCGCTCGAAGGCGAGGTCGCCGACTTGAAGGAGCGCATCTCGCACTTCAAGTCGATGGAAGATAGCTTGAATCAGACGCTGCTGCTCGCGCAGCGCACCGCCGACGAGGTGAAGGCGCACGCGCACAAAGAAGCCGATCTGATCAAACAGCAAGCACGGATCTCCGCCGAGCGCGAGATCGCCGAGCTCGGCGATCGGATCGACGACGCGCGCCGCGAGGCGCAGCGCCATCAGGATACGGCGGAGAAGGCTAAGAGCGAGCTGCGCTCGCTGCTGATGTCGCACCTGGCGATCCTCGAGCGCACGCCGCTGATGCACGGATCCAACCAGCCGGCGACGATCGCAACGGTGGCGGCGGACGTCGGCCCCGACACGGATTCGCTCGAGCAGCTCCCGCTCGCCAACGGCGCACCCGCGCACCTCATCGTCGAATAGTTACGCCCGGGCGAGCTGGTCGCGCATCTCCTTCGCGCCTAGGGGCTGATTGTAGATCGGCGAGCCGGGCTGCTGCTTGCGGCCGCCCTCGACGAGCCCGCCGTTGTCGACCGCGTCGAAACCGATTTCTTCGATCAGATCCATGACGACGCGCTTGGCGGCCGGGTCGTCCGAAGCGACGGGGATCGCGAGCCGGTCGGGCGCGCCCTTCGGCTTTCCTTCGCCGGCGAGCCGCTTGTAGAACAGCGTGTTGAACGCCTTGACGACGCGCGCACCGGGGACGAGCGCGCGGGTGAACTCCGTAGCCGTTTTCGAGCCGAGGTCCTCGATCTCGAAGTCTTCCGTGTACGGGTTCATCGCGTCGATGACGATCTTCTCGTCCCAGCCCTCGATCTCGCCCAGGGCTTCCTCACGCTTGGTCCAGGGGACGGCGATCAAGACGAGATCGCTGGCGTCGACCGCATCTTGGGCGGTCGACGCTTCGGCGTTGGCCCCGATCTCGGCGACGAGCGACCCGAGCGACTCCGGACCCCGCGAGTTGGCGATCCGCACGTGATGGCCGGCGCGCGCAAAGACGCCCGCGGCACTTGCCCCGATGTTACCGGAGCCTAAGATCCCGATCTGCATCCGATTCCTCATGGCGGCGGGCGCCCGGGCGCTTCAGCCGCTGCTATCCCGGGACTGTACGCCACCGGGGTCCCGGATTCCGCGACCCGCACCTAGGCTGCCCGACGTCTAACCCGGGCTTACGATCCCAGGCCAAGGATGCCTCGTTGGGCGAGCCGACCGAAATCCCACCGACGGGCCCGCGCCGGCGCCGGCATGGCGAGGTCACAAGGCGATCAAATCCCGGAAATGCGCCGCCCCTACGCTGCCCGGATGGACGCAATGGATTGGATGGGGAGCGCGATGCGCGCGGCGCAGGCGCAGCTAGACGTCGCGACCCAAAACCTGGCCAACGTGTCGAGCGACGGATACCGGCGTGCGGCGGCCGACGTGAAGATGACCTCCGGTGGACTGGTCACCACGAGCCGTCCGACGCACGAGCAAGGTCCCGTCCGGACGACCGGCCGCGCATTCGACCTAGCGTTGCTTGGCGAGGGATCGTTTCGCGTCGGCGATACGAGGTCGCGTGGCGGGACGTTCACGACGCAAAGCGTTGCGTTCACAACTCGAAGCGGTGCCTTCACTCGCGACCGTGACGGTTGGCTCGTCGATGACCGCGGGCGTCGCCTGCACGGCACTCACGGCCCGCTGCGCGTTTCCGTTGACGCCAAGATCGAAGCCGACGGCACGGTTCGCGATCACGGCCGCATCGTCGACCGCATCCCGCTCCTGCCCGGAACGCACATCCTCGCCGGCGCTCTCGAGACGAGCACCGTCAACGCGATCGGCGAGACGCTAACGATCCTCACCGCGCAACGAGCCTTCGAAACCGCGCAGAAAACGCTGCTAGCGATCGACGCAACCCGCGAAAAAGCCGCCAACGACATCCCACGCGTCCAATAGCGTTCCGTCACAGCCCGTCGAAGCGCTGCGTGTCATCCTGAGCTTGTCGAAGGACGGCTGAGCCCCGCGTTTGTCGGCCCTGAGCTCGTCGAAGGGCCGACAACGGCGCCTCGCAGCAGCCGCCACAGCTACGCGTCGCCGATCAGAGCCGCCCGACGTCGATCATCTGGACGGTGCGCGAGTTGTAGTTCGTCAGAAACAACGTAGAGCCGTTCGGCGAAACGGAGAATTCCCGCGGGAACGAGCCGGTCGCAAGGCTGCCGCGCTGTGACGGCGTCGCGCCGAGTTGCAGTACCGTCACGGTCGACGCGGTCGAGCCCGTGTCGAAGCGGTTCGAGTTCGCGACGGCCAGGAGCGAGTCGTGCGCGAGCAACGCCATTCCGACCGGCGCCGAGCCGACCCCGGCCTGGGCGGCGAACGCGTGGGTCGGATCGGCGCGAATCTTTGCGGCGTCGAATGCAACGACGCGATCTTCACCGCGAACGCTCACCCAAACCGTCGCGCCGTTCGCGGTGACCACGACGCGGACCGGCGAACATCCCGCGGCGAGATGTGCGACGACCGTCGCTCGCGCGACGTCGATCGCCGTCAGCGTCCCGATCGCCGTGCCCGCCGGGCACGTTCGCGTGAGCTGACCGGATGCATCGAGGCTCGCGCCGGAACGGATCCCGATCTCGCTCGCCAGGTAAAGCGTCGCACCGTCGGGCGAGAACGCGAAGCCGACCGGTCCCCGGTCGACCGGGATGCGGCCGACCCGGACCGCGCCCGGCGCGCCGCCAGGCTGCCGCTGGACGCGCAGAACGGTCACTTGCGCGAGGTTCTCGTCGGACACGAACGCCGTCCGTCCGTCGGGCGTCGCGACAACCTCGATCGCGCCGGCGCCCTTGTCGTCGTCGACGTAGACCGGATCGGCGTGTGCGCCGGTCCTGGCCGCCGCCGCATCGATCAGCGCAACGCCGTCATTGTCGGCGACGAGCAGCGTCGAGTCGTCGGCAAGCAGCGCCATACCAAACGCGTTGGCGGTGCGCAGCGCCACGAAGCCGATGCGTTCGAGTCCCTTAGCCGTGACGCGGAAGACGACGACGCCGCTGGGCGCGCCGGAAACGGAGACGAACAGCACGCTGCCGTCGCGCGTCGATACCGAGGCGAACGGGGAGCCGGGAACGGAAACCGTGGCGATGACCGCATCGGAGTTTGCGGCCGAAGCCGGTGCCGCGCTCGCGACCGCAATGGCCAGCGCAAGGAGTGCACGTATCACGGCGCTCAATTTTCCATCGCGCTCGGGACGGACCTTCAACTGCACGTAACGTAGCGGACACAAGCCGGGGCTAGCATCGGCGGCATGAACCGTGCGATGTACGCGGCCGCCAGCGGGATGGCGGCGCAGCAAACGCAGCTGGAGATCGTCGCCGACAATCTGGCCAACGCCGACGTCGCGGGCTTCAAGAGCGCTGCGGCGACGTTCGCCGACGTGCGCGCCGGAACGATCGGCCTCGGGACGACCAGCGTCGGGAAGCACGCCGTGTTCGCGCAGGGCAAGCTAACGCGCAGCGGCGGCCCGTTCGACGTGGCGATCGACGGACCGGGGTTCTTCGTCGTCGAGCGCGGCCGCGTGCGCGCCTACACGCGCAACGGTGAGTTCGCGCGCGAAGCCGACGGAACGCTGCGCAACGGCGCGGGCTGGACGCTGAGCGGCGTGCGCATCCCCGCCGACGCGCTGGCGGTGCGGGTCGAACGCGACGGCCGCGTTCTCGTCGACACCGCGAGCGCGAAGGGGCGATCGATCGCGCGGCTGCGGCTCGCGTCGTTCGCCTCGCCCGAAGCGCTGCGCTCACTGGGCGCGACGTTGTTCGCGCCGACGGAGGCCTCAGGCCGCGCCCGCCTATTCGCACCCGGCGGTCGCGATGGCCCGTCGATCGCATTCGGGACGCTTGAGCGATCCAACGTCTCGATCGTCGAGGCGATGATGCAGATCCTGGGCGCGCAGCGCGCGTACGAGGCCAATGCGAAGGGAGTGCAGGCGGCGGATGAGATGTTGCGCATCGCCAACAATCTCCATCGCGGCTGACCCACGAGAGCAGCAGCAGCGGAGCGCGCGCGACGTGATGAGCGCCGTGCTGTTTCGTGAGATCCTCAAGCCGCTCGCCGCCGGGTTGGGCCCGGTCGGTGAGATCGCGCTGGGCGCCGTCGCCGACGAGCTGTTCGTGCGACAAGAAGATGAGCGACGAGCTCCGTGAAGCGGCGGTGCGCGAGTTGTTGCCGGTCGTGCGGCAGATCGCGCGCCGCGTGCACCGGATGGTCCCGAGTGCGGAGCTCGACGATCTGATCGGCGACGGCAGCGTCGGCCTTCTGCGCGCCGTCGACGCGTTCGATTCGACCCGGGGCATCCCGCTCGAGCAGTATGCGCGCCGCATGATCCTGGGCGCGATCCTCAACGGCGTGCGGCGCATGGATCCCGTCTCCGAACGCATGCGCCGCACGATGCGTGTCGCCGAGCGGACGCGCTTCGCCCTCGCGCACGAGGTCGGGGTGCTTCCGTCGCTGGCCGAGATGGAGCGGTTCGTGCCCGGACTCAGCCGCGCGCGCGCCGAGGCGCACCGTCGCATCCCGCTCTCGCTCGACGCGCCGCTGCCCAGCGGCGAACGGCTCGAGCCCGACTATAGCGGCGATCCGCAAGCGATCGTCGCGGAGCGCCTGGAGCGTGCCCGGATCCGCAGCGCGGTCGCGGCATTGCCGCCGCGCCAGCGTGCCGTCATCCTCGCGCACTACTTCGCGCTGCGGCGATTGCGCTCGCTGGTCGAGCCGATGCGCATCTCGCCGCAACGCGTCTCGCAGTTGCACCTCATGGCGATCGAACGCCTGCGTGCCGAACTGGGCCGAACCGGATGAAAAACGCTACCGTACCGGGACGTGCGCCCGACACGCCGACACTTCCCGCGATCAGCGCCGCATCGGGCGCGGTCCATCTTGCAAGCGTCGATGCCGAACCGCTAAGCTTGCTGCCGCGCGATCATCCCGCCTGGCAGCGCGACGTTCTCGCGATCTCGTCGCGCGTGCGTTCGCTCCTTGTTGGGCTGGAACCAGCGGTGGTGCGAGTGCTTGGGTTTTGGGACCACATCGTGCGCGGCATCAGCATCGGACCGCGTCACCTCGAAGTGGATCCGAGCGGGTGTTATCGACTACGATGACTCCGCTTCACGCGCCGTACGTTGCCGCGCTGGGGTGAGATAGGACTTGAGCTTGCGGGCGGTGGCGCCCAGTTGACGTGTAGTCGCTGTCTCGCCGGATCCGTGCAGAGCCGCCACACGATGTTGGCCTGTAACGGGTCCCTGCTCTCGTAGAAGTTGAAGAGCCGTGCGGCTTGCTCGTTCCAGGCGAGTGTGTCCAGCCGCTTGCCCAAGAAATATGCCGGCCCATCGAAGCGGCGCAGGACCTCGTTCATCCAATCCGGGACGCGTCGCCGCGCCGTACAATCACCAGGTATACGCAGCCGACTACAAGGCCGGGCTGGCAAAGATGCAGTCCGGCGCGCCGTCCCCGACGGCAAGCAACTCTACGAGATGATCGTCGGCGCAAAGGGTTAGCCTCGCGGCGGATCGCAAGGAAAGCCCATGGGTATTCGTTTCCTGAAGATCGCGGTTGTGTATCTCGTAATCGGAGTCACGATGGGCATCATCATGGGGATATTGCAGAAGTTCCAGTATTCGCCGGTTCACGCACACATCAATCTCCTGGGTTGGGCAACATTCGCCCTCGCCGGGCTGATCTACGTGCTCTTCCCGTCAGCCGCCGCGACGCGATTGGCCGTCTGGCATTTCTGGCTGCAGAACATCGGCGTGCCCGTGTTCCTGCTCAGTCTCCTGTTCGTCGTTTCCGGTAACGCCGCGGCCGTACCGCTCACGATCACTGGCTCCCTAGTCACGCTCGCCGCCACGATCGTGTTCCTCGTCAACGTATTCGCCAACGTCCGAGAATCGCGCGTCCCAACGTAGTCGCCTACAAGTTCGCGACGATGCCTTCGATGAGGCGGGCTACGTTTTCGGCCGCAGCGGCTGCGGCGGCGATGACTTCTTCGTGCGAGGTGGTGGCGCCGGCGCCGTGGACGTTGGTGATCAGCGAGAAGCCGATCACGTCGCGGCCGAGCGCGCGGGCGGCGATCGTTTCGAGGACGGTGGACATCCCGACCGCGTCGGCACCGATCCGGCGCAGATAGCGCGCTTCGGCGGGCGTCTCGTACGTCGGTCCGAGCAGCCCGGCGTAGACGCCTTCCTGCAGTGGGATGCCGTACTCGCCCGCGACGTGACGTGCGAGCTTGCGCAGATACGGTGCGTACGCGTCGACCATGTCGACGAAGCGATGCGCTTGGCCCGGCAAGAGTGCGGCGCCGAGCAGCGGGCTCGTCCCGGTGAGGTTGAGCTGATCGGCGATGAGCATGAGGTCGCCGGTGTGAAAGCTCGTGTTCACGCCGCCCGCCGCGTTGGTGAGCACGAACGTCTTCGCACCGGCGTGCGCCGCCGCGGCGACGGGATAGATCACGTCGCGCGTCGCGCGGCCTTCGTACAGGTGAAAGCGTCCGCTGAACGCGACGACGCGCCGCCCGTGCAACAAGCCGATGTGCGCTTCGCCGGCGTGACCCGGAACGGTCGGCTCCGGCATCCCTTCGATCTTGCCGTACGGCACGGTCGTTCCGTCGATGCGCTCGCGCAGCACGCCGCCGAATCCCGAGCCCAGCACGATCGCGGCATCGAGCTCGCCGCCCGCCTTGCGGCGCAGAAAATCCGCCGCCGCTTCGAGGCGCTTGCGTTTCATTGCGCCGACTCGACCGGGGCGAGCAGGTTCGTTCCGGTCATCACGTCGGGGACCGGCAGGCCGATCAACGGGAGCAGCGTCGGCGCGACGTCGCCGAGCTTGCCGTGACCGTTGAACACGCCCGGCGGCTGATCCGAGACGATGACGAACGGCACCGGATTCGTCGTGTGGGCCGTCAACGGGTTTCCTTCGGCATCGATCTTTTCTTCGGCGTTGCCGTGATCGGACGTGATCGCCAGGATCCCGCCGGCCGCGAGAACGCTCTGCTCGAGCCGGCCGAGCGCGACGTCGAGCGTTTCGAGCGCCGAGATCGTCGCGTCCCACACCCCGGTGTGGCCGACCATGTCGGCGTTTGCGTAGTTCATCACGATCACGTCGTGACGCCGGTGCGAGATGTCTTCGAGCGCGGCGACCGTAATGTCGTTGGCCGACATCTCGGGTGCGAGATCGTACGTCGCGACGCTCCGGTTGGACGGGATCAAGATGCGATCTTCGCCGGGGAACACGTCCTCGCGGCCGCCGTTGAAGAAGTAGGTCACGTGCGCGTACTTCTCGGTTTCCGCCAAACGCAGCTGGGTGAGCCCGGCATTCGCGACGATCTCGCCGAACACGTCGTACTGCGGGCGCGGCCCGAACAGCACCGGGTTCGGAAAGTTCTCCTCGTAGCGCGTCATCGTCGCGAAGACGAAATCCACGAAGCGGTGCACCGGAAAATGATCGAAGGCGGGATCGCTGAACGCGAGCGTGAGCTGGCGCGCTCGGTCCGGCCGGAAGTTGAAGAAGATGCAGGCGTCGCCGTCGCGGATCGGGTTGGGTTCACCGACGATCGTCGGAGCAACGAACTCGTCGGTTTCGCCGCGCGCATACGCCGCAGCGAGACCGGCCGCCGCGGTGGGATAACGGTGCTCGCTTGCAGCGTTGACGAGCGCATCGTATGCGCGCCGCGTGCGGTCCCAGCGTTTGTCGCGGTCCATCGCATAGTAGCGCCCGCAGATCGTCGCGATCGCCCCCGTGCGTCCGTGGCCGGCCAGCACCGACTCGACGTGCGCGAGATACGTCGCCGCCGAGCTCGGCGGCGTGTCGCGGCCGTCGAGAAACGCGTCGATGACCAGCGGCACGCCGGCTTTGCACGTGACGTCGACCAACGCGTCGAGGTGATCGAGCGAGCTGTGGACCTTGCCGTCGGAGACGAGCCCGAGCAGGTGCAGCGTGCCGTTCGTTTTCTGAACGTGCGCGATGCAGGCGCGCAAGGTCGCGTTTTCACCGAACGTCCCGCTTGCGATCTCGGCGTCGATCACCACCAGACCTTGTGGGACGACCCGGCCGCTGCCGATGTTGATGTGGCCGACCTCGCTGTTGCCCATCACGCCGTCGGGGAGGCCCACCGCGAGTCCGCTCGCTTCGAGCAGCGTGTGCGGATACGTCTCGATGATGCGCTTCCAGTTCGGCAGATCGGCCGCCTCGATCGCGTTGCCACGCAGCTCGTCGGTGTAGCCCCAGCCGTCGAGAATCGCGAGGACGAACGGCCGGCGGCGGCTCACGCGAGCGCTCCTTGGTGCGCGCCCACGAGCAGCGCGGCGAACGAGGCGGCGTCGAGGCTCGCCCCGCCGACCAGGCCGCCGTCGACGTTGGACTGCGCGACGAACGATGCGACGTTGCCCGCATTCATGCTCCCGCCATACAGAATACGCACGTCTTGCAAGCCGTCGACCGCGCTGCGGATCTCGCCCATGATCGTGTTCGCCCCGTCGGGCGTGTCGGCGCGACCGGTACCGATCGCCCAGATCGGCTCGTAGGCTACGACGCAGCGCGCGACGTCCGCGACCGGCATCGCGGCGAACGCTGCGCTGACTTGCGCGCACACCGTGTCGCGCGCCTGCCCGGCCACATGTTGCTCTTCCGTCTCACCGACCGCGACGATCGGCGTGATGCCGTACGCCAGGGCGATGCGCGCCTTCTCGTTGACGCGAACGTCGAGCTCGCCGAACAGTGCCCGCCGTTCGGAGTGGCCGATCACGACCCAGCGAACGCCGAGCTCGGCCAGCATCGGCGCGGAAACCTCACCGGTGAACGCGCCCTGCGGCGCCCAGTTCACGTTCTGCGCGCCCAACCCGATCTTCGTTGCGGCGAGTTCCTCATGTGCGGCCGCCAGCGCGGTGAACGGCGGGCAAACGACGGCGTCGACATCGTCGAGCGGAAGCTCGCGCCGGCGAAGTTCCGCGAAGAACGCGCGCGCCTCGGCGACGGTCTTGTGCATCTTCCAGTTCCCCGCGATGAGGGGCCGGCGTCCTTTGCTCATCGCTCGAGCGCCGCGATTCCGGGCAACGTCTTGCCTTCGAGGAACTCGAGCGTCGCACCGCCGCCGGTCGAGACGTGCGTCATCGCGCCGGCGAAGCCGAGCGCGTGCGCCGCTGCCGCGGCGTCACCGCCGCCGACGACGCTGACCGCGCCGTGCTTCGTCGCCTCGGCGATCGCTTCGCCGATCACGCGCGTGCCGTTCTGATAGGCCGGTTTCTCGTAGACCCCCATCGGACCGTTGAAGACGATCGTCTTGGCCGCGCGCAACACGCCGGCGTATTCCTGGGCGGTTTGCGGGCCGATGTCGAGGATCATCTCGTTGCCGACCTGTGCGAGCGGTACGACGCGGGCGCTGTCGTCGGCGTCGAACGCGTCGGCGACCACCGCGTCGGTGGGGAGATGGAGCGTGACGCCGCGCGAGAGCGCGAGCGCGATGATTCGTTGCGCGGGCAAGAGGTCGGGATCTCGCAGCGACCTGCCGACGTCGATCCCTTGCGCCGCGAGAAACGTGTTGGCCATTCCGCCGCCGATCGTGAACGCGTCGACCTTCGCGATCAGGTTCTCGAACACACCGACCTTGTCGACCACCTTCGCGCCACCGATCGCGCAGACGTACGGGTGCACGGGATGTTCGGTCAGGCGCGTCAACGCCGCCAGCTCGGCCTCCATCAGCGAGCCCGCGTACGACGGCAGGAATGCCGCGACGCCGGCCGTCGACGCGTGCGCGCGGTGCGCTGTGCCGAACGCGTCATTGACATACATATCGCCGCTGCGCGCGAGCTCGCGCGCGAACCCCGGGTCGTTGGCCTCTTCCTCAGGGTGGAAGCGCACGTTCTCGAACATGACGAAACCGCCGTCGGCGAGCGCATTCGACGCCGCGACCGCCGCAGCGCCGATGCAATCGTCGACGAACTCGACCGGCGTTCCGAGCAACTCGGCCAGCCGCACCGCGATCGGGCGCAGCGAAAGTTTCGGGTCGGGCTTGCCGTCCGGGCGCCCGAGGTGAGAGAGGATCACGGTGCGCGCGCGGCGTTCGCGCAGCCAGCGCAGCGTCGGCAGCACGGCGGTGATGCGGGTTTCGTCGGCGATCGCGCCGTTCTTCATCGGCGCGTTGAGGTCTTCGCGCAGGAGCACCCGCTTGCCGCGCACGTCGGCGTCCTCGAGTCGCTTGAATCGCATCGGTCAGCCGCCTTCGACGTGGGCGACGCGAACCCACGGCGAGCGGACGGGGTCGTACGGCGCCACGCTTGGCGGCCCGTTGGCGAACAACAGCACCGGCGGCTGCGCATCGTCGGACGGCAGCGCGAGCAATGTGCTCGATACCGTACCGAAGCCGTCGATGCCGGTAACGACCATCGCGTGATGTGGATCGTCCTCGTCGGTCTGCGTCAGGATCTCGGTCCAGCTGGCCCAATCACCCGCGGCCGGCGCCGGCGGCGCCGCTGCTCGCAAGGCGCCGAAGTGCGCCGCGAAGCGCGGCGACGACGGGACGTCGCAGCCGTCGGGCGTCACCATGTGATATCCCGGCGCGAGCTCTTCGACCGCGACCGTGCTCTCGTCGCAGGTGACGGCGAACGCTGCGCGCCGATCGGCGAGCAGTAGCGTGAAGCCGCGATAACGGGCGACCGGCACCGCGGCGGCGACGCGCGCGGCCGTTGCGGCGTCGCGCTCACGCAGCATGCGAACGACGAGCTCGCCGCGGCTGGCCTTGCCGGCGAGCGGTCCGAGGCGCTGCATCCCGTTGACGATCGTCGCGACGACGCCGTCGTCGTTCACGCCGAACCAGCTGCCGCCGCCCAGGACGTCGCGGCCGCCGACGATCCCAGGCGCGTCGGGCCAATAGCGCCCGGGCGGGTCGAAGGGGCGGTCGCGCCGCTCGTCACGGTTCGCGCCGATCAGCAAGGGCCACGGGTCGCCCGGACGGAGCAGCAGCAGCACGGTGCACATCGTCTATTGCAGGTGGTGCGCGAGGTAGTCGATCCAGCGACTGAAGACGTCGGCCACGCGCACCGGGTCGCTCGGGAAATGGCCGTCGACCGGCCAGGCGACGAACGTCGCGTCCTTGCCGTTGTCACGCAGCGCGCGATAGTACATCGACGACGTCGCGAACGGATCGCGGTTGTCGCCGACGTCGGAGAGGATCAGCACCGGCGTCGTCACGTCGTGCACGTAGCTTATCGCCGACGCGCGGCGGTATTCCGCGGCGTTGCCGCCGACGAACGGCGAGCCGTGAAAGAGCGCCTTGTCGGAATCAGGATCGTCGGCGGTTCCGTAGTCCGTCGCCCAATCGTTGACCGACGCGCCGGAGACGGCCGCCCGCCAGAGGTGATACTTCGAGATCATCCAGGCGGTCATGATCCCGCCGTAGCTCCAGCCGCCCACCGCGATGCGGTGGTCGTCGACGATCCCGCGGGCGCGCACGGCGTCGACCGCCGCCATGATGTCTTTCCCCGGGCCTTCTTCGGGGTCGTACAGCACGCCGCGCTGGTATGCCAACCCGAGGTTGTCGCTACCGCGATAGTTCGGCTCGAGCACCAACCAGCCGTGCGCCGCCATCAGCTGCGCCTGGCGGTCGAACTGCCGAACCGATGCGGAGGTCGGGCCGCCGTGAATGAACACGACCAGCGGATACTTGTGTCCGGCAACGTAGCCCGGCGGCGTCATGAGGACCGCATCACCCTGCGGGCCCAGCGACGTCGGATACGCGATCGCTTCGGTCGCGCCGAGCTCGAGGCCGGCGACGGCCGCGTTGTAGTCGGTCACCTTCACCGGTGCCGCGCCGGCGGCGCGATAGTACAGCTCCACCGGCTGTTTCGAGCTCGACGCGGCGAACACCATCGCGCCGTCGCGCGCGATCGCACCCTCGAGCGACGAGTTGATGACGAGATCGCCGATATCGACTCGTGCAAGCCTGTCCTGAGCTTGTCGAAGGGCAGCGCCGAACGGCGCGCGCACGATCGCCGTCGTGGTCCCGTCGTGCGCGGTGAACAGGATCCCGCTGGAGTCGGGCAGCCACGCGATCCCGTGGACCGCGCGGTCGAACGACTGCGAGATCTCCGAACCGTTGCCACCGCCGGGCGCCGTGACGTACGCCTCGGTCAAGTTGACCTGGTTGTCGCCGGCCGATCGCGCGTAGGCGATGTGCTTACCGTCGGGCGAGAAGAGCGGATTGCCTTCGTATCCTGCGTGCGAGGTGACGCGCGTGAGCTTCCCGGTTGCGACATCGAGCAGGTCGATCTCGGCGCGGTCGACGTCGTTCAACACGGCGTTGGGCGCGAGCAGGAACGCGATTGTCTTTCCATCGGCCGACCACGACAAGGTCGATTGCGCTTCGCCGGTCGCGACGCTGCGGTCGCCGAAGATCAGCTGCTTGGCCTTCGCGTCGCCGTTCGCGTCGACGACGAACAGGTGGACCGGACGCGGCGCGCGCCGCGTGGTGATCGGTGTGTTGCCGACGACGAACGCGTCGTGAAAGCGATCGGCGCCGGTCTTCTTGGGGAGCGCGTCCTCGGCGGCGTACGCGATCGCGGTGCCGTCGGGGCGCCATGCGAACTGCTCGACGCCCTCCGGCGCCTTGGTGAGCGGCTGCGCGTCGCCGCCGTCCATCGGCATCGCGAAGACTTGGGGTTTCGCCTCCTCGACGGTCCCCTGCATCGCGACGAACGCGAGCTTGGTGCCGTCGGGCGACCAGCGCGGGTCGGAAAGGCCGCGGCGATCGTAAGTGAGCGTGCGGCGCGCGTGCGTCGTGAGGTCGATGATGTCGAGGTTGCGGTCGTAGCGGTCGTCGTTCCAGTCGATGCGCGTGACGACCACCACCGCGCGCTTGCCGTCGGGCGAGATCGCCGGCGAGCTGACGCCGACGAGCTTGCGCAGATCGTCGAGCTGCATCGTACGCGCGCTCGCCGGGGTGCTGACGCACGTCGCCGCCGCGAGGATCGCGGCGGCGACGGGGACGACGGCGAGGGAGCGTCGGGTCACGCCACGCTCGCGGGAATCTTCGAGCCGACCATGTTCGTGAGGTCGGCCAGACGGCACGAGTACCCCCATTCGTTGTCGTACCAGGCGGCGATCTGGATCAAGTCGCCCAGCGCGTTGGTCAGCTTGCCGTCGATGATCGAGCTGTGCGGGTTGCGCTTGAAATCGCTCGACACGAGCTCTTCCTCGGTGTACTCCACGTACTCGCGCAGCCCGCCCTGCGCGGCGCCCCGCAGGATCGCGTTGAGCTCGTCGCGCGTCGTCTCTTTCTTCGTCTGTACGACCAGGTACACCATCGAGACGGTCGGGGTCGGCACGCGCAACGAGAACCCGTCGAACGTCCCTTTGATCTCGGGGATCGTCAGGTAGAGCGCTTTGGCGGCACCGGTCGAGGTGGGGATGATGTTTGTTGCGGCGTTGCGCGCGCGGCGCCAATCTTTGTGCGGCGCATCGAGGATGTTCTGATCGTTGGTGTACGAGTGGATCGTCGACATGAAGCCCTTGACCCAGCCCAAGTTGTCGACGATCGGCTTCACCGCCGTCGCCAAGCAGTTGGTCGTGCACGAAGCGTTGGAGATGATGGTATGCTTCGCCGGGTCGTACTTGTCGTCGTTCACGCCCAAAACCAGCGTGATGTCCTCGCCCTTGGCCGGTGCGGAGATGATGACTTTCTTCGCGCCCCCGCCGTCGATGTGCGCGCGCGCCTTCTCGGCGTCGGTGAAGATCCCGGTCGACTCGATCACGACGTCGACGCCGAGATCGCGCCACGGAAGCTTGCCGGGATCGCGCTCGGCCAGCACTTTGATCGTCTTGCCGTCGATGGTGACCGCATCGGCCGACGAGGTGACGCTGCCCGCGAACGTGCCGTAGTTGGAGTCGTACTTGAACAGGTGCGCGCACTCGGCGGCGCTCGTCAAGTCGTTGACCGCGGCGATCTCGAGGTCCGGATACCGCTCGAGGAGAGCTTTGGTGAAATTGCGGCCGATCCGGCCGAACCCGTTGATTCCGATGCGCATAGCCCGCTCGCTTTAGACGAAAGAAACTTCCGGCTCCTCTCGCTCGCCGCGTAATCGCTTCACGAGTCGCATGACCGCGGCGAGCCGGCCGTTGATCGTAGCTTTCCCGACCGAGGGATTGCACCTACGGCCCAGCTCGGCGAGCGTCTCGTCGGGGTGCGCGAGGCGCAGCTGGGCGGCCTCGCGGAGCGCGGGCGAGAGGTTCCGCAGCCCGTAGGCGTCGGCGAGGTACTGGATCGCCTCGCGCTGAGCCGCCGCGGCCGAGGCGGCCCGCACGACGTTGGCGGCCTCCGTGTTGACCAGCCGGTGGATGCGGTTCTTCGTCTCCTTCACCGCGCGGACGTCTTCGAGGCGCAGAACGGCGCCCGACGCCCCGATGGCGCCCAGCACGGTGACGATCGCGTCGAGCCCCTTGAGGTATACGACGTGGCGCCCTTTGCGCAGCATCGTGCGCGGTGCGATCCCCTCGGCGGCGACGAGGCCGACGATGCGTTCCGCGCGCGCCGTGTCGCCGAGCACGAACTCGAGGTGATAGCCGTGCTGGGGCGCGGCCACCGAGCCGGTGCACAGGAACGCCGCCCGCAACTCGGCGCGCCGTTCGTCACGGCGGCGCGGTTTGGGCGGGGCAACCGCCGGAACCGGGCCGAGGTCGATCTCGAACGTCGTCGCCTTGTAGAGCCGCTGATCGTGTCCGCGCCGAACCGAAGCGGTGCTGCGCTGTTCCTCGAACAGCGTGCGCGCCAGCCGCGCGACCGGCGGCCGCCGCGTGCGAAAGACGAGCTCGCCGCCGACATCGATGCCGCCGAAGAACGCGAGGCCGTTGCGCAGCGCGATGCGAACGCGTGGATCGGCGGGAATCTCGCGCGCGAGCGCGTCCTTGGCATCGGCGGACAGCCGCGACCGTTCAGCCACTTTGGCGTCTCGCCGTCACAAGACGTTCAGGTCGGCCGACGCCCACGCCCAGTGCGTGACGCGCCCGTCGCCGGCGACGATGTCGATCTTCACGCACGGCAAACCGCCGCCGGCGAAGCCGCCGTGGTGCCGCGCGTAGACGAGCTGCCAGACGGCGCCGGGCGTCTCCGGCGACTCCCAACGGTTCGCTCCCTGGACGTTCACGATCACGGCGTTGCGCTCGACGCGCACGCTGCGCAGCCGGTTGCCTTCACGGAGATCGGTGTGGCCGAGATACGTGCCGCGTCCGGCGATCGCGTCGGCGAACTCGGCGGCCTCGCGTGGCCACAGCCCCGCAACGTCGCCGATCTCGGGACGCGACGGGCAGAGCTCGGTGTGCCGAACCCCACCGTACGCCAGCGTCACCAGCAGGACGCTACCGAGAACGGCGGCCGCTCCGATCGCGCCGACGAGCATTCGCAGCATCAGCGGCTGCGGCTCCTCGCGCGAGTCACTAGCGAAGCCAATCCGCCGGATCGTCCTTGCGTTCGTCGACGATCTCGTAGAGGTCGGCGGGTTTGAGCGACGGCAGCACACGCTCGGGCACGAGCAGCACGCGCACCGTCAGGAACTTGGTTCGATAGTGAATCACCAGCACGTCGCCCACCTTTACGTCGTAGCCGGGTTTGAGCGCGCGATCGTCCTTGGTGATCCGCCCTGCTTCGATCCCGTCCTTGGCCTCCGCGCGCCGCTTCGCCAGCCGCGAAACCTTCATGAATTTGTCCAGCCGCAACAAATCCCCAGATTCCGTACCGCGAACTGCCGATCATGCCGCTCCGGACGACGCGCTTCGAAGGCGACCTCGGGCATTCACGCGAGTGCTCCTCGCGCGATCCCCAGGGCTACCTCTAGAGCTTCGGCACCTATCAGCCCTAACGGACAGGTGAGTCTGCTAGCGCGCTGAGCCGGCTTTCGGGACCGGAACGGTGACGTCAACGGCAAACCGGCCCGGTTCCGGTATTGGATGTCCGTCTTCCCGCATCGCGTCGAAATAGTCGGCGATGATCTCCGGTGCTTCCTCAATGATCTGCTCGCGCGTGTCACCCATGAGAAGCAATCCTGGAAGATCGGGCGCCATCGCGCACCACCCGCCGTCATCGGCCTGTTCGAGTACGATCGTGTAGGTCATCGCTAATCCCTCCACACCCCGTCGATCTGCTTCACGATCGTCACGACGACTCCTCGCGACAGATCCTTCGCGCCGTGGTCGGGAATAACAACGTCGTAAGGTCGTTCCGGGTGCGCGAAGACGAGGTGACTGCCCTTACCCCACCGCTTGAAGCGCCAGCCTTTGCTTCGTGCATAGGCGATGAGCGCTCGTGCCGTCATGCCCTACAGCGTGACGGCAGGCCGTCATGACGGTATTACGGCGATGTGACGGCGAAGTACGGGGAATGCCGTTCTCGACGACGATCGCTGGGAGTTTGCCCAAGCCCGCGTGGCTGGCCGAGCCCGAACGTATCTTTCCGAGTTGGCGGCTCGAAGGGCCGGAGCTCGCCGAAGCCCAGCGCGATGCCACGCGCATTGCCGTCGGAGAGCAGTTGCGAGCCGGGATCGACACCGTCACCGACGGCGAGCAGGCGCGCAAGCACTTCGTGCACGGCTTCGCAGAACGGCTGTCGGGGATCGATGCGACGAAACGGCAGAAGCGCGGGATTCGCGACGATCGCTACGAGGCCGTGTGCCCGACCGTCACCGGCGAAGTGCGGCGCACGTCGCCGATCCACGTCGAAGAGATGCGCTTCGCGCGCACGCTGACCGACGGGCCGCTGAAGATCACGATCCCCGGTCCGATGACGCTCGTCGATACGGTGTGCGACGAGACCTACGGCAACCGGGCTGAGTTGGCGCTCGCGTTCGCGCACGCGATCCGCGAAGAGATCGCCGAGTTGATCCAGGTCGGCGTCGATGTCGTACAGCTCGACGAGCCGGCGTTCAACATGTACTTCGACGAGGTCGCGGCGTGGGGGATCGATGCGATCGACACCGCGCTGGGCGCTGCGTCGTGCACGACGGCGGTGCACGTCTGTTACGGCTACGGCATCCCCGCCAACGTTCAGTGGAAAGGCAACCTCGGCGATCGCTGGGACCAATACGCGCACGTCTTGCCGCTGCTCGCCAAGAGCCGCGCCGACCAGATTTCGATCGAGCTTGCCGGATCGCACGTACCGCCCGACGTGCTCGCGCTCGCCGGCGACAAGATCGTCGCGGTGGGCGTCATTGACGTCGCCTCCGATCGCGTCGAAACCCCCGACGACGTGCGCGCGACGATCGAGCTAGCCCGCCGCTACTTGGACGAAGACCGTATCGTGTGCTCGACCAACTGCGGGATGGCCCCTATGAACCGCGACATCGCCTACGCCAAACTGCGCAGCCTCGCCGAAGGGGCGCTGCTGGCTAGCGTGGGTTTGTAGCGCTCATCATCACGACGGAACAAGGACAGTGACGCTTCGACAGGCTCAGCGTCACGGGCTGCGTGGCGCGAATACCGTACGGGCGTCGCCCTTCGACGAGCTCAGGGTGACGACGTCTTTCTGCGCGCTTAGGGCTGCGTTTGCGTTCGCTGCGCCTCCTTCGGCGTCACGCACGTGCCGCGGGCTCGAACGACGAGGATGGGTTCGTCGAGCACGTCGGCGGCGGAGGGGGAGAGGTCGGTGCGCGCAGTGATGACCTTGTGCGCGGTGAACTCCATCGTTCGCGACGTCGTGCCGACCTTGGTGATGCGGCCGCGGGCTTCGATGTAGTCGCCGGCATAGACCGGTGCTTTGAATTCGACCAAATCGTAGGCGACGAACAACCCTTCGTCGCCGTCGAGCCTGATCAACAGCTCCGTCGCGACGTCGCCGAACAGACCGAGGATGCGCGCGCCGTCGACGAGGTTGCCGCCGTAGTGCGCATCGTGCGCGCTCATCCGCAACCGGATCAGCACGGTTTCACTCGGCGTCACGCTGCGATCTTTGCCTGCTGCCACAGATCCTCGAGCTCGTCGAGCGTCATGTCGCCGAGCTGACGTCCGCTGGCGATCGCGTAGGCTTCCATGTAGCGGAAGCGGCGCTCGAACTTCGCGTTGGCGTCGCGCATCGCGCCTTCGGCGTCGATCCCGAGCCGGCGGGCGAGGTTCACCACGGTGAACAGCACGTCGCCGAGCTCTTCGCGCACGTGCGGGTCTTCGGCCGGGAGCAGCCCCGCGTTGTAGCGCGCGTCGGCGAACTCGCGCAGCTCCTCGGCCAGCTTCTCGGTGATCTGGCGAACATTCGTCCAGTCGAATCCGACGCGCGCGGCTTTCTCTTGCATCTTTTGGCCGCGCTGCAGCGCGCCCATGTGGGCCGGGATCCCGTCGAGCTTCGACGTGCGCGACTGCCCGGTGGCCTCTTGTGACTTGAGCGCCTCCCAGTTCGCCCACACGCCCGCGACGTCGGCGACGGCGACGTCGCCGAAGACGTGCGGGTGGCGGCGGATCATCTTGTCGGAGAGCCCGTCGATCACGTCGGCGACCGAGAACTTCCCGCGCTCGGTCGCCAGCTGCGAGTGAAAGACGATCTGGAACAGCAGATCGCCGAGCTCCTCGCACAACTCGCCGTCGGTGCCGTGCTCGATCGCGTCGACGACCTCGTACGCCTCCTCTATGAGATAGCGCACGAGCGACGCGTGCGTCTGCTCGCGGTCCCACGGGCACGAACGGCGCAGCCGCGCCATGATCTCGACCAAGTCGTCCCACGTGTGATGGGTCGACCCGGGCGGCAGCGGGACGAGCGGCATGGTGATCGACGCGGAGAGCGTCGCGCGCGGCATCCCCGGGACGATCTCGGCCGTGATCTTGCGACGGTCGAGCGCGCGCAGCAGAATCGGCAACCCCAAGAAGTCCGACAACGGGTTGCCGAGCACGCCCAGCCCCAAGTCGCGCTCGTCGATCCGATCGGCGAAGACGTCGATCACTTCGGTCGAGCCGCGCAAGAAGAGCCCTTGATCGGCGATCAAGCTGCGCTCGATCGCGATCCCGTCGCTCTCGAGAAACCGGACGAGCTCCGGTGGGGCGAGGACGGTCGCGGCGCGGCCGACCGCCCGAAGCGCCTCGCGGCTGCCCAGGGTGAGCAGGCCCGGGTCGCCCGGTCCGAGGCCAACGATGCGGATCACGATGCCCGGGAAGTTCGCGAGGCGGGGTCGTTCCGACTCCCGCCTCGCGCGTTCACCTTGGCTTCCCCGCGGGAGGCCTTACTTCGTCGCGGCCGGCGAAGGCGCTGCGGTAGCGGGCGCCGGTGCTGCGCTCGCGGCTGCCGGTGCTGCGCTTGCGGGTGCGGGCGCTCCGCTCGCCGGCGGCGGTACGGGGGTGACCGGCGGGAACAGGTCCTTGTAGCGGTCGTCGTAGACATCGATCTTGGCAGCGCCGCGCAGCTGCTGCAAGAAGATCGGGTACTGCTGCTGCTCTGCCTGCTGGGTGAGCTGCTGCTTGATCTGATCGTGAGCGCTCGCCAAGGAGGCCTTCACTGCCGGCTTCTTGTCCTCGACCTCGATGATGTGGTATCCGAAGGGCGACTTGATCGGTCCGATGATCTGCCCGACCTTGGCGCCGAAGGCGGCGTCCTGGAACTGCGGGACCATCTGGCCGCGGCCGAAGTAGCCGAGCTCACCGCCCTTGTCCTTGCTGGCGGGATCGGTCGAGTACTGCTTCGCCAACGCGTCCCAGCTGCCGCCGGCCTTGAGCTTGGCAAGCACTTCGTTCGCCTTCGGGAGATCGGCGACGAGGATGTGCCGCGCTTTCACTTGCTCCGGCTTGTCGAACACCGCGTGGTTCTTGTCGAAGTACGCTTTGATGTCGGCGTCGCTGACGTGGACTTGCGGCGCGACGGCCTTCTCCAAGATGAGCTGCTGGCGCAGGATCTGCTGGACGTCGGCTTCGCTGAGCCCCTGGTTCTTGAGGATCTGCTCGAACTGGCCGGGGGGGAATTTGGCCCGCGTCTCGGCTTCCTTCTTGTCGATGTCGGCCTGGCTGACGTCGATCTTCTTGTCGCGCGCGTACTGGTCGATCAGGCTCTGCTGAACCATCTGATTCAAGATCTGCTTGGCAGCCGGGCTCGACTCGAGCTTGTGATCGAAGTCGGCCCGGGTGATGGCCTGGCCATTGACCGCGGCGATGTTGGCGCCGCCGGATCCACCGCCGCTGCAAGCGGCGAGTGAGGTGCAGAGGGCTGCGGTGCCGAGCGCGGCGACGACGCGGTGTGTACGGGACATCGGAACTCCGTCAGGGGATGACGTGAAAAGGCGGAGACCGAGTGCCTCCGCGCGACCTGCCCCGGGTTCGTTCCCGAGGGGTTCGCTCCTCCACCCCGCAGCCCGTTCCATCCGCCGGGGCGGCCCAGCGCCCGAGCAATCGACCGCTTATTGCTGTTGTTCGTCGTCGCTGCGCGCCGGGGCGCGTTTTTCGAGCTGTTCGGCGACCTGATGCGGGTTGGTGGCGCGCGTCATCTCCTGCGCTTCGGGGTCGTCGCGGTTCGGCACCGACGGCATATCGTAGCGCAACTCTTCCAGCAACGACACAATCTTCGCGGTCTTGCGCTCGGCCAGGATGCTGATCTGCAGGTGCAGCCGCGAGCGCTGTTCCTCGATCTCGCTCATCCGGTTCTCGGTCGTCAAGATCACCACGGTCATCAGCAGCGCGGCCAACTGCAGCACCCCGATCAGCCACGGAAACGGCGGCGCGTCGAAGGCGGAGCGCCCGCTCGCCACGAGGATGCCGTTGACCGCGATCCAGGCAACGACGAAGAGCAGGACGTACGAGATCGTGCGCGGTCGCCCGACGGCCAGCGTGAAGCGCTCGATCGCGCGCTGCTGCAAAGAAGCGCTCGCGAGCGCCTTGCGCTCGAGCTCGGCGATCGATTCGATGGCGCTGTCGATCTGGCCGGAAAGTTCGTTCTGGTTCACCGTAGGCGCGTACCCGCATCCGGTGCGAACCCCCCGGCTCTTCCTTTGTCGCGCGCAATCGGGTAGAATGCGGCGAATGACCTCGGGGACTGTTCGGGGGTCGAAGTCCTACCTGCGACTCGTCACGCTCGCCGTGCTCATACCGAGCTGGATGGCGCTCATTGACGGGACGATAGTGAACGTCGGCCTCGACACGATTGCCGGCAACCTGGGCGCGACGATCGACGAAGCGTCCTGGATCTCGTCGATCTACGTGGTGGCGGCGATCTTCGTGATGCCGCTGACCGGCTGGCTGGCGACGAATCTCGGCCGAAAGCGAGCCTTTCTGGCGTCGATCGTGCTGTTCACCGTCGGCTCGCTGCTCTGCGCGACGTCGCAATCGCTCGTCGAGCTCATCGCCATGCGCTTCGTGCAAGGGGTCGGCGGCGGGCTCATGCTGCCGCTCGCCATGGCCGCGCTCGTCGATGCGTATCCGCACGGCGATCTCGCATCCGCATTTCGCGTCTACGGCGTGGCGGTCATGGCGGGTCCCGCGCTGGGACCGGCGCTCGGCGGCTGGATCCTCGCCAACAGCGCCTGGCCTTGGATCTTCATCATCAACGTGCCGCTCGGGATCGGTGCATTTTTCCTCGTCTCCGCCGTACTGCGCGATCAGACCGAGCGCGGCGAACGCAGCCCGTTCGATTGGACGTCGCTGGCCGTCATGATCACCGGCTTCGCCGCGCTGCAATTCGTCGTGCAAGAAGGTCCGCGCCGCGAATGGTTCGCCGACGCGCAGATCACGACGGCGACGGTGGTCGCGTGCATCGCGTTGTTCGTCTTCGTTCGGATGCAGATCACCGCGGCGGTCCCGTTGGTCGATCTCAAGCCGCTCGCGATCCCATCGTACGCGATCGGGATCGTGCTCGCGCTCATCACGGGTGTCGGCTTTACCGGTAGCGCGCTGATCACGCCGCTCTACATGCAAGACGTGCTCCACTACGCGCCTGACTTCGCCGGTTACATCATGGTTCCGACGGCGCTCGGCAGCATCGTCGGCACCGAGTTGTCTGGTCGTATCAGCAAGATTGTACCGCCCGCACTCATCGCCGCCGCGAGCCTCATGCTCTGCGCGGCCGGAACCTTTTGGTTTGCCTATCTCGGCGACCGCTCGGGATTCGCCCCCGCGCTGCTGCCGCGCTTCATTCAGGGACTTGGCCTCGGGCTGCTGTTCGTGCCGCTCAACGTTCTGATGATGTCGCACGTGCCCAAGCGATTGGTCGACGCCGCATCGGGGTTGGGAAGCCTCACCCGACAGTTCGGCGCGGGCTTGGGGTACGCGATCTTGGGCACGCTCATCGTGCGGATGCGCATCGCGGCGACGACGCTCACCGCAAGCGGCGTCCGGCATGGGACGTCGATGAGCGATCCCGGAATGGCGGCGATCAACCGCTGGTTCATCGCCCACGGTTACTCGACCGCCGACGCCTCGACGGCGTCGGTGACGGTCCTTCAGGAGCTCGTGGCACGGGCCGCGACGTCGGCAGCGTACTCCGAGACGTTCGTGATCGTCGCGCTGCTGTTCGTCGTTTCCGTGCCTTTCCTGGTATTGTTCTATCTGGTGCCGAAGACGAAGGCCGACCCAGCATGAGAACGACCACCGATCTCCCCGAAGATTCCCTGGCGGAACCGCCGCCGCCACCGCGCAGCGGCGGACGGGTAGCGCCGCGTCGTTCGCCTTGGCTGCAGATCGCGTTGGCGGCGATCGCGGTCGGTGCGGCGGTCTACTTCACCGGTCATTGGCTGCTCTACGACCGCGTTCGCGTCTACACCGACGACGCGATGATCGATACCGATCCGGTGTTCGTCACCGCAAAGGTTTCGGAACGGGTCGCCCGGGTGCTGGTCGACGAAAACCAGTTCGTGCGCCGCGGTCAGCTGCTGGTCGTACTCGACGACGCCAACGAGCGGGCCGCGCTCGACCTCGCGCAGCAGAATCTCGTCGCGCTCCGCGCGACGACGAACGCTGCGCGTCACGCGACCTCCCTCGAATCGGAGCTCGAGTCGGCGCAGGTTCGCGAACAGACCGGTGGGGTCGACGCCGCGCGCAAGTCGGTGTCGCTGGCGCAGTCGCAAGCCGATGCGGCGATGCGCGGGATCGCCGTCGCCGAAGCTCAGGTGACGTCGGCCCGCGCGCAGCTCGTCGCCGCGAACGCCGCCGTCCCGGGCGCTCTGGAGGCACTCCACAAAGCGCAGTCCGACCGCGATCGCAACGCGACGCTCGAACGCCAGGGTTACGTCGCGGCCTCGGCCCTCGACACCGCCGTGGCCGCGCTCTCGGCGGCCCAGAGTACGTACGACGCCGTCGTCGCGCAGCGCACGGCGGCCCAATCGGCGGTCGAAACCGCCGTCGCCACCCTCGCGCAACAGCGCGCCAACGTCGCCGCGGCCCAGAGCGGTACGTCCGCGTCCGCGGCTCAAGTACCGATCGCCGAGGCGAAGATCTCCGAAGTCGCCGCGCCCTCACGCATCGTGAACAAGCAGGACGCGGCGGATGCAGCTCAGTCCCAGGCCGACGCGATGGCCGCGCAAGTCCGGTTGGCGCAACTCGCCCTGGATGCCACCCGAATCGTCGCGCCGGTCGACGGCTGGGTCTCGGCGCGTGACGCCGAGGAAGGGCAGACGCTCACCATCGGCCAGCAGATCGTCACCCTCTCGCCGGCCAAGCGCATCTACGTCACCGCCAACTATAAGGAGACGCAGCTCAACCGGATCCGTGCCGGGATGCCGGTCGAGATCTCGGTCGACGCCTGCGGCGGCGCCAAGGTCCGCGGGAAGGTGATCGGCTTCGCGCCGATCGCGCAGAATGCGCTTTCGACGCTGCCGACGCTCTCGGCGCCGACGAACTTCGTCAAGGTCGCGCAGCGTGTGGGAGTCCGCATCGCTTTGCCGCCGAGTGGCGGGTCGTGCGTGTTCCGGCCAGGCACCGCCGTCGAGACTGCTGTCGTCACGCGTTGATCGCCGGCGGCGTCACCGGTACGCCGAGCGGCAAGCGGAAGACAGGAGATCAAGCTGCCGTCGGTAAGTTTGACCTCAATCGGCCGCCGGAGGCCTCTGACAAACGACCATGGTGAGTGGGCGGGGGCATGAGCATGGGCTCACGCTCGAGCAGTTCTACAATATCGCCGCTGAAGGTCGACGTGCCGAGATAGACGCGGCCCTGGCCCGCTTCCCTGCGTCCGCCAGGCTGCGCGATCCGATCGCGATCGGACTCCGCTCGATGAAGTCCGTGGTCGAGGGAGATCTTCCCGGCGGCCTGGCATTGCTGCAGCGCGCGGTGATGCACTGCCAAGGCCGCGCGCGCGAGTATCTGCTCGACCTGCTGATCCCGCTGCTGCTCAACACCCATCGGTTCACCGAGGCGGAAGAGGCGCTCGACTCGAGTGACGGGAGCGCGCCGGAGCTGGCGCCCGCGTTCGCGGCGTCACGCGCGACGGTGGCGGCGTGCCAGGGCGACGACGTCGCCAGCGCGTCCTTCGCGCTCGAGGCGCTCGAACAGGGCCGAGCCCTGGACAATCCGATCATCGTCGGCCGCGTCCTCTATCGGACCGCGATGGCGGCGTTCTCCCGTGAGGACTTCGACGAGGCGCAGGACCGCGCGCTGGAGGCCGCCCGCCTCTTCGAGCGTCTGGAACAGCACCGCAGCGCCGCGATCTGCTACACGATTCTGTACGTCATCACGCACGACTGGCTGGGAGATGCCGATCTCGCTCGGTTCTACGCCCGTCGAACGACGATGAGCGCGCACCTCGCCGAGGATGCCGGGATCGAGAATTGGGGGGTGCTCGCCCAGCTCGACATTGCGGCGGAGGCCGGCGACGCGCGTCGCGTCGCGTCGATTCGGGGCCGCCTCCTCGCCAGCCCGATGAACGAGCAATATTATCGGGAGCGCTTCTCCTATACGATCTCCGAGGTGCTCCCCAACGGGTGGGAGGGTCGCTTCGAAGCCGCCCGTGTCGGGCTGGTGGCCCTGCACAACGCGGAGAACCTGAGTTTGCCGGAGCGCTCGCTGTGTGACGCGCTCCTCGCGGTCGTCGCCCTGTCGACGTGGCACACCGATCTCGCCCGGCGGATCGCGCGCCGAACGATCAGCCAGACCGCGGAGCGGTCGGTCAACGAGCCGCTGATCGATACCCGGCGCCGGCGGATCGCGCGGCTGCTCGCCGCGGCAGTCTGCATCGTAGTCGGCGACACGATCCGCGGACGGCGGGCGCTCTCGCGGTTCGCCGACCCCGAGCAGCGGTTCGCGGCCATCATTGATGCCACCGGGATGGACGAGGAGCGGACCCCGGCAGTCATGCGGGGATACGCCAAGTTCGTGAACGCGGCGTGTCGTGCGGCCAACGCCGCGCGACCGGTGACTCACTCCCTGACCGAAGCTGAGTTGGAAGTGCTCAAGGCGTTGCCTGACGGCATGACTCTCGCGACGATCGCCATGTCGCTTGGAAAGTCACGTAAAACGGTCGAGCGCCAGGTAGGTAGTATCTACGCTAAGCTTCACGTGGCCAATCGGGCCCAGGCGATCCAGCGGGCGCGCGATCTCGGGCTTCATGTCTAAGTCGGCACCGAGAAAAAACCTTGATGTAGCGCGGCCTTGCGGCGCCGATGAGGTGTATGCCCCATGCGGGTTATCCCGCCAAGTCATATGCTGTGCACACCCCGCCTACCGAAGTTCGGTTTCTTAGGAGACTCCAAATGGCCCCGACACTCCCGCCCATCCACATGTAACCCGTCGGGGACCAAGGAAGGACACCATGTACGAGCTAGCAACGGAATGCCGCCCGGTCGACAAGACCGACCTGTTCATTCGGACCTGTACCTCGATGACGCCCTCGGCGGACACTATGTGTCTCGTCGATTCTGCCGTGTCTCTGGTGCGCAGCGCCCTTCAGGGCGACATCAAACCGCTTCGGGAATTCGTCCACCGCGTGGGTGAATGGTGCAGCGACATCGAGGATGTGCTCGCTGCCGCCGGCCAGACCGTGATCGACGAGATGGAAGATCTCTCGCGGGTCCGGCTCCACGACGTCGTCCACCGGATCGCCCAGATCGAGCGCGACGTGTTCGCCGGTCTGCGCCACGACTTCACCGAAGCGGCCGTTCGGCCGGCCTTCGCGGTCTAGAGAACGCCGCGGCACGGACGTGCCGCGAACGCAACCACTCCCTGCAAGCTGCTAGACGGATCTACAAAGCATGCACGACGACACTCACCTCGCGGACGCGCTGCACACGACCCGCGCCCAAATCGCCGAACTGCTCGATGAACGCCGCGTCGAGGTAGCGAACGACGTCGTCGCGCGCATGAAGCGCCGCAACATCGATTGCATGTCGCCGCTGATCGTGCGCACGCTCGTGCATGCCCTCGCCAAGGCGATGGCCGAGAGCACTCCCGACGTCATCGTCCATTGGTCCCGCATGGTCCGCCAGGCGCACCCCACGCCGGCCGTGATCGCGATGATCGATGCCGTCTGCGACGCGGCCGAAGAGCTCGCGCAGAACGATCACGGTGACCTCGCGACCGTCGTCGTGTTCCTCGAGATCGTCAAGGGTCGCGCCCGCGCCCAGATCGCGGACGACGTCACCGGCGACCGCGAAACCGCCCCGCAGAACGCCATCCAGAGCCTGCTCGCGGTGCTCCGCGCTCGCGACGACGCGACGTGCAACCACTCTCGCGCGACCGGTGAGTTCGGTCGCCGCATCGCGAACCGCATGGGCCTCGAGCCGGTGATGGTCGAGCGCGTCGGGAAGGCCGGCGTCCTGCACGACATCGGGAAGATCCGCGTCCCCGACGCGATCCTACTCAAGCCGACGGCGCTCGATCCCGGCGAGTGGGAGATCATGAAGCGGCACGCCGAGTCCGGCGCCGAGATCCTCTCGCAGATCCCGGCCCTCGCCCAGTACGCGCCGATCGTCGCGACCCACCACGAGCGGTTCGACGGACGCGGCTACCCGCGCGGCATGCGCGGCGACGAGATCTCGCTCGAGTCGCGCATCGTCTCGGTCGCCGACTCGTTCCACGCGATGATCAGCGACCGCCCCTACCGCCGCGCGCTCAGCTACAGCGAGGCGATCGTGGCGCTGGGCGACGGACGCGGCACGCAGTGGGATGCCGGCATCACCGAGGTCATGATCGCGCTGGCCGCCGAGGAGCGGAACAATTCGGTCGACGCGAGCCTGACGGCGCTCACGTCCGCGCAGCTGGTCGTCGACCCGCTACGCTTGACGGGGGACCTTCGGGGCTGACTTCGGACCTGCCACCAAGGCGGTGCAGCCGCACGGGCGCGGTACCTGTTCCCGCGTCCCGGGGATCCAGTACTCGCAAACCGGCGTGTGAAATCGCCGCTGATGCCCGCAACACGCCAAAATCTCGTCGTTGCGCACCCCTCGCCCGCCCATCCGGCAAACCCTAGCGCATACGAGGTCCGCCGGTCAAGGACAATAGAGTCAACCGCGGTTTGTTGTTGGACGGCCGCTCAAAGCGCTTCGAGCAGGGCGTGCAGGGTGGGAAGCTGGTCGGCGGCACTGCGGGCGGGGAGGTCGATCGTGATGCGGCCCTCGCCGAAGCGGAAGCGGTTCTTGCTGATCGACTGGAGCTTGGGGATCGACGCGGGGTCGAGCGCGAAGCCGCTGCCGACTCCCAGCGTCAGGCGCTGTTCGTTGATCACCACGCGGGTCACGCCGACCGAGATCGCCAGCACGCGCAGGCGCGTGATCTCGACCAGCGCGTCGAACTCAGGCGGCGGCGGGCCGAAGCGGTCGCGCACCGAGGCCACGGCTTCGTCGACCGCGGCCACCGTGCGCGCGGCGGCGAGCTGCTGGTAAATCGCGATCTTCTGCGACACCTGGGGGATGTAGTCGTCGGGGACGTACGCGTCGAGCTTCACGTCGATGACGGCCTCCGGCAGCGCGGTCCCCATCGACGGGCTCGTGCTGCGGCGCTCGGAGATCGCCTCGGCCAACAACTGTGCGTAGGTTTCGAAACCGACCGCGCCGATGAACCCCGACTGCGCGGCACCGAGCAGGTTGCCCGCACCGCGGATCTCGAGGTCGCGCATCGCGATCTGCAAACCGCTGCCGAGATGGGTGAACTCGCGGATCGCCTCGAGCCGGGCTTTGGCCTCCTCGGTGAGCGCCTTGTGCGCCTGGTACAGCAGAAACGCGTAGGCTTGATGGTTGGAACGGCCGACTCGTCCGCGCAGCTGATAGAGCTGCGCCAGCCCGAACTTGTCGGCGTCGTTCACCACGATCGTGTTGACGTTGGGGATGTCGATCCCGTTCTCGATGATCGTCGTCGAGACGAAGACGTCGATCTCGCCGTCGATGAACCGGCTCATCACCGGCTCGAGCTCGTGCTCGCGCATCTGCCCGTGCCCGACCGCGATCCGCGCCTTGGGGACGAGCTTCTCGAGGGCGCGCGCGACGCCGTAGATCGACTCGATCCGGTTGTGGACGTAGTAGACCTGGCCGCCGCGGTCGAGCTCGTTGACGATCGCGCGCTGCACGACCGCGTCGGAGGCCGGCACGACGACGGTCTTGATCGACATGCGGTTCTTGGGCGCGGTTTGGATCAGCGAGAGATCGCGCACCCCCATCAATGACATCTGCAGCGTGCGCGGGATCGGCGTCGCCGACAGGGTCAGCACGTCGACGGTCGCCTTGAGCTGCTTGAGGCGCTCCTTGTGCATCACGCCGAAGCGCTGCTCTTCGTCGACGACGATCAAGCCGAGATCGCGAAAGACGACGTCTTTTTGTAGTATTCGATGTGTGCCGACGACCACGTCGACCTTGCCCTGGGCGAGGTCGTTCAGAATCGCCTGCGCTTCTTTCTTGGTCTTGAAACGCGACAGCTCTTCGATGCGCAACGGGAACGACGCGAAGCGGGCCGTGAACGTGCGGTGGTGCTGTGAGGCGAGCAGCGTGGTTGGGCACAGCACCGCGACCTGCTTGCGGTCGGCGATCGCCTTGAAGATCGCGCGGACCGCGACCTCGGTTTTCCCGTAGCCGACGTCGCCGCAGACGAGCCGGTCCATCGGCTTGGGCTGTTCCATGTCGCGTTTGGTTTCGTCGATCGCCTTGGCTTGATCGGGCGTCGGATCGTAGGGAAACGACTCCTCGAGCTCCGCCTGCCACGGGGTATCGGGCCCGAACATGTGACCGCGCGTGACCTCGCGTTCGGCGTAGAGCGCGACGAGGCCGTCGGCGATCTCGGCCAGCTTCTCGGAGACGCGCGTCTTGGTGCGCGCCCAGTCGGCGCCGCCCATCTTGGACAGGCGCGGCGCGGTGCCTTCGCTCGCGCTGTACTTGTTGACCTGATGCATCTGGTGCACCGGCACCAGCATGCGATCGGTGCCGGCGTACTTGAGATCGAGGTAGTCGCTCGTCGCGCCGAGGATCGTCTCGGTGCGCAAGCCGAGATACTGGCCGATCCCGTGCACCGCGTGAACGACATAGTCCCCGACGCGCAGATCGGCCAGCGTCACCGGGACGCCTTCTTTGATCGCCCGCAGCTTGACGCGCTTGGCGGGCTGGCCGAAGATCTCGCGGTCGCCCAGCACGTGCAAGTGCAAGGCCGGGATCGTGAAGCCCGCTTCGATCGAACCCTGATCGACGTAAATGCTGCCGGTGCGCGACATCATCGCGACGCCGTCGGTCCCCGCGGCGCGCAAGTGCACCAGCGGCGCCGTTCGGTCGACGCTCAGGTTCGCGGCGCGCAAGAGCTCCGTCAGCCGCGACGCGCCGGTCGCGGCGAGCCACACGGTGTCGCCGGCGGCGACCCAGTCGCGCACCTGCTGGATGAACAACTCGATGCGGCGGTTGAAGTGCTCCGGTGGCCGCGTCTCGAGCACGAACGTGTCCATCGCGCGCGGGAGCCACGCGAGATTCCCCGCTTCGATTCCGCCGGTGATCGTCAGCACGCGCCGCGCGCCGAAGCGCGCGGAGTAATCGTTCAACCGCGGGTACGGCGCGACGACGTCGGCCAGCAGCGCTTCACCGACCTCGTCGTCGCGCACGTCCAGCTCGCCGGAGTCGACGCCTGCCATCAATGCTTCCGTGCCGCGCGAGCGTTCTTCGTCGAGGCCGTGCTCGATCGTCTCGAGCATCCCCGGTTCTTCGAGCACGACCAGTGACTCGGCGTGCAGGTAGTCCAGCACGGTCGCGCGCTCGTCGTACGCCAACCCCAGCCACGGCTCGGGGACGTCGGCGCCGCCGGCAAGATAGGCGCGCAGCGCGGAGACGACATTGGGCTCGCCGTGCGCGCGCGCCAGGACGTTCGCGCGCAGCGGTTCGTCGCGCAAGATCTCCAGCCACGGCGCGACGTGAAGCGCGTCGAGCTCCGCGTTGGATCGCTGCGACTGCACTTCAAACTGGCGGATCGCGTCGATCTCGTCGCCGAAGAACTCGACGCGCACCGGCAGGTCGGCCGTCGCGGGGAACACGTCGAGGATGCCGCCGCGCACGGCGTATTCGCCGGCGGCGCTGACGACGTCGACCCGCGAGTACCCCAGACGGTACAGGCGCGCAAGCGTCGCGTCCCAGTCGGTCGTCTCGCCGCGGCGCAGTCGGAACGACGCTTCTTCGAAGACGCGCCGCGGCATGACGTACTGGCGCAGCGCGGCGACCGGCGCGACGATCACCTGCGGCTTGCGCGCGCACATGTCGGCGAGCAGCGTCATGCGCGCGCTGCGCTCCGACGGCGACTCGAGCGCTCCGAGCGTCTCGTCGCGCGGGCGCAGTAGCGCGACGGTTTCGGCGGCGTGTTCGCCGAGATAATAGGTCAGATCGGTGAAGGTACGCTCCGCCACGTCGGTCGTCGGCACGACCACGAACAGCTGACCTTTGACGACATTGTGCAGCGCGGCCAGGAGGTAGGGCCGCGCCGTGCTCGTCGTCTCGTGCAGGGCGAACGCGTGCCCGCCCTTCTCCGTCAGGGGCGTGCGCAGGCGCTCGATCAGCTCGGCGAGCGGGCGAGAAGAAGCGGGCAGCGCTCGAACGAGACTCGGCGCGAGGACAGCGTCAGGCACGGCCTTCCAGTCTACCATAGTCCCCGCCCCAACGAAAGATCGCGATGAGCGAGTGTTTGCGTAGGTTGTGCGAACGCGTTAGGACACGACGAATCCGGCGCCCTCGACGTATGCGATGTCGGCGCGGTCGAACGCGTCGAGGCCGTGGGCGCGGAATCGACCGATCGACGGCGGCGGGTGGACCGACGCGATCGCGGCCTCGCGCTGTGCCGGCTCGGGGACGCAACCGGCGAAAGCGAAGAGACGATCGAGTTCGGTCGCAGGCTCGGCACACATCCGGTCGTAGCTGATCGCCAGGAAATCGTCGCCCATCCGTTCGGCCAAGGCGAAGACCCGGCGGTGCACCGCGCACCAGTAGGCGAGCGCGTCGCGTGGGCTCGGTGCTATCGCATCGATCCCGGCCAGCGGTTCGCCCCAGCGGCGCAGCTGCTGCTGGTTCGTGCTATATGCCATGTCCAAGCCGTTGCGCGTGACGTGCACGTAGCGCAGGTTCGGCAGCGCCCCCCGCAGGCGGTCGACGACGACGTGCGTGTTCGGTTCCTTCCAGGCCCACGGCGCGCCGGGTGCGGCAACCTCACGATCCGGACGCAGCATGCGCAGGGCGCGCTCGCGCCGCCATGCCGCCGCGAGCAGATCGTCCGATGCAACGGCCCGTTCGATCAGCGCGACCTCGTCGGATGTGTACGGGTCGCGCGTGTGCGTCGTCTTCGAGAAGAGCGCGACGAGCCGGCGAAACTCGTCGTCGCTCGCGTCGAGGATCTCGCGCCGCGCGAACAGCAGCGTAAAGGTCAAGTTGTCGGAGGCTTCGTTGAGATCGTAGCCGATGAAGTAGCCCGCAGCTGCCAACGCACCCGCGACCAGCCGCGTGCCGCTGCCGCCGACGCCGCCGATCGCGATGCCGTCGGAACGCATTGCTACCGCTCGAGTCGCATCGGTAGCGCGTAGATCGTGCTGCGCCCGTCGGCGGTGGTCGCCACGAACTCGATCTGATAGGTGCGGTTGAGCAAGAAGAATGGGATTGAGCCGGGCAGCTGCTGTTGCCCTGCGAAATATCCAGGCGCACCCTGCGGGATGGCGATTTGCCGACCCATCGACCGCGCGACCACGGCCGTCACATCGGAACTCGTCGTCACCTTGACCAGCATCATTCCGCCCATGTGCAATACCCGGTCGTTCAGCGAGATCTCGATGATCTGCGGCGCGCCGCTCGGCCCGGGCGTGGGGTCGACCACATAGCTGAACGGGTTCGGCGTCACGCTGGCTTGTGGGCTCGGCGTCGCCGGCGGGGTCGGCGGCGCCGGCGTCGTGGTCGCGACGGGGGTAGGTGCGGAGGTCGCCGCCGGCGGCCCCGGCGGGGTAGGCATGGGTTGCGGGGACGGCGCGGGCTGGAACAGCGCGACGATCAGCGGCAGGGCGTACAGGGCGAGCATCGTTCCTCCGAGCAACGCCGGGTCGCGTAGCGCGGTTCCGGGGACCGCGTCCTGCACGTACCCGGCCAGGCCGGTGACGGAAGCCGCGAACAGGGCCCGCGCGGCCGGCGTCGGACCCGCCAGGGCGACGACGGGGACCAGCCACGTCGCGTACCAAGGCTCGGGCGCCGGGAGCGCCAGCCAGGCGGCCAGCGCCGCGCCCGCCGCCAGGTCGCCGCCGCGCAGCGCGCGGACGACGGCGGCAAGACCCGCGACGCCGAGCGCGGCACCCACCGCGAGCGGGAGGGGCGACCCGGACCAGCCGGCGAGCGCGGCCGCGTGCGACAGCGAGATGCGTGGTGCGCCGTTGCCGTGGTCGATGCCGTGCGCGACCAGCGACCAGATCAGCGGCGCGTAGGCGACGATCAGCGCGAGCGCCGCGACCGCCGTCGCGACCGGCCGGCGGCGGCCCAGCAGGGCGCCGCCGAGCGCGACGACGGCGACGGCTTTGACGGCACCGGCGGCGACCAGCGCGGTCAATCGCGCGGGGACCGACCGCAGGTGATCGGCGAGAAGCACGAGCGCGAGCCAGAATGCGTCGTTGTGGCCTTCCGCGGCGCTCCACAGCACGACGGGGTGGAGCGCCAGGAGCCGCGCCAGGCGCGGCCGCTTGCGCTGCGCGAGCGCGATGCAGGCCAGCAGCGCCAGCGACGCGAGCGCCCGCAGCGCGAAGATCGTCCCGGCCGGCCCGAGCGGGCGCGTCGCCGCGACCACCAGTGCGGTCGCAAACGTGAAGACCGGGCCGTAGACGTCGCGAGGGAGCGAGCCGTTCCAGGCGCGCAGGGCGCCGTCGAGCAGCGGATCGGCGTACCGGGCGAGATCGGCCGCGGTGTAGGCGTGCGCCCACGGGTCGACGCCGTGCGCGAGCTGCGCGCCGTAGGCCGCGTACGCCCAGACGTCGTCGGAGAGGCGAAGCGGGATCGCGACGCCGCAGACGAGGGCGAGCGCCGCGACGGCGAGACGAGCCTGCATCCCCGGGCGAGCGCGCACGCCCAGGGCTTCGCGACCGCCCCGCGCGAATCCGAGCCGCCGATGGACGACGGCTGGCTGCGGCGGGCTCTCGCCGCCAAGCGCGACGGCGAGAGCCTCGACGGCGCGACCTGGCGGCGTATCATCGAAGGCTATGTCGACGGGACGATCGACGACGCGCCGGTCGCGGCGCTCGCGATGGCCTGCGCGATTCGCGGGATGGCCGAGGGCGAGATTGCCGCGCTCACCGAGGCGATGGTCGCCTCCGGCGACGTCATCTCGTTCGGCTCCTTGCATCCCGTTCTCGACAAGCACTCGTCCGGCGGCGTGGGCGATACGGTTTCGCTCATCGTCGTCCCGCTCATCGCCGAATGCGGCGTGCCGGTCGCGAAGTTGTCGGGCCGCGCGCTCGGGCACACCGGCGGGACGCTCGACAAGTTCGAAGCGATCCCCGGCGTGCGAACCGATCTTTCGAACGAGGAGTTCGCCGCGCAGGTGCGCGAGGTCGGCTGCGCCATCGCCGCCCAATCGGATCGGCTCGTCCCGGCCGACAAGAAGCTCTACGCGCTGCGCGATCGCACCGGTACGGTTCCGTCGGTCGGCTTGATCGCCGCCTCGATCGTATCGAAGAAGATCGCGGGCGGCGCCGACGCGATCGTGTTCGACGTCAAAACCGGTCGCGGCGCGTTCATGCGCACGGTCGCCGACGCGACCGGGCTCGCGCGCACGCTGGTGCGCCTGGCGGCGCACTTCGGACGCCGCGCGAGCGCGCTGGTGAGCGACATGGATGAGCCGCTCGGTGCCGCGGTCGGCAGCGGAATCGAAGCGGTCGAAGCGCGCGATTTCCTGCGTGGCGACGATCGCGATCCGCGCCTGTCCGAAGCGATCTTCGCCGTAGCGAGGGAGATGCTCAGCGTCGCGGGCATCGCGCGCGCCGAGATCGAGCCGCGGCTGCTCGACGCGCTGCAGTCCGGGGCGGCGTACGAGCGCTTCGTCCGGCTCGTCGAAGCGCAGGGCGGCAGCCGGGCGGCGCTCGACGGGATCGCCGCGCACCCGCACCGGGTCAGCGCGACCGCGCCGCGGGCGGGCGTCGTCGCCGCGATCGATGCGGTGGCGATCGGCGAGCTGGCGCGCGAGCTCACCGTTGCGGACGGGCCGTTCGCCGGGATTCGCATCGTGGCGCGGGTCGGGACGCCCGTTCGTGCCGGCGACGTGCTGGCCGAGTGCGCCGGCGTCGCGATCGACCCGCAGGCAGTGGAGCGCGCCTTCACCATCGGCACGACCGCGCCGCCGGCGCGGCCTCTGCTCGAGACGGTCGTGCGGGATGCAGAAGCATCCGGGTCGGCGAACCCCGCGAGCCAATGGTGACACCGTGAGCTCTGCTGTGGTCGGTTCTTCCGGACGGGTCGTCGTCACGGGAGGGGCCGGCCTCATCGGCAGCGCGCTGGTGTGGCAGCTCAACCGCGAGGGGATCGACGACATTGTCGTCGTCGACCGGCTCGGGACGTCGGAGAAATGGCGCCACCTCGTCCCGCTGCATTTCGCCGACTACCTCGACGCCGAGGAGTTCTTCGCGCGCATCGCTGCGCAGCCGGACGCGTTCGGCGAGATCGCGAGCGTCTTTCATTTGGGTGCGTGCTCGTCGACGACCGAGCGCGACGCGTCGTACTTGATCGCCAACAACGTACGTTGCTCGCAGGAGATCGCGCGCTGGGCGCTGGCGCGCGGCGCGCGCTTCACCTACGCGTCGTCGGCGGCGACGTACGGCGCGCGCGAGCACGACATGCGTGAGGATCTCGACCCGCATAGCTTGCGCCCGCTCAACATGTACGGCTACTCCAAGCATCTGTTCGACCTGTGGATGCGACGCGAAGGGCTGCGCGACCGAGCCGTTGCGATCAAGTACTTCAACGTCTACGGTCCGAACGAAGACCACAAGGGGACGATGCGCAGCGTCGTCGCGAAGGCGTTCGAGCAGATTCGCGAGCACGGCACGATCGAGCTGTTCAAGAGCTATCGCGAAGGCATCGTGGACGGCGAACAGACGCGCGATTTTCTCTACGTCAAGGACGCTGCCGCGATCACCGCCTTCCTGGCGCGGACGCCGCAGGCCGCGGGAATCTACAACGTCGGTTCGGGCGTCGAACGCAACTGGAGAGACCTTGCTGGCGCTGTCTTCGCGGCATTACGTTTACCGCAGCGTATCGAGTACGTCGAGATGCCCGAGGTGCTGCGCGGCAAGTACCAGTACCGCACCGTCGCCACGATCGACCGGTTGCGCGCGGCGGGTTGGACGGCTCTGATGACGTCGCTCGAGGACGGCGTCGCCGACTACGTGCGCAACTATCTCGCGACCGGCGCCGTGCTCGGCACCGAATCCGCCGCCGCATCGAGCCCGCTGCCGACGTTCTCGGCGACGAGGTAGAGCGGACGCCCTTTGATCTCGTCGTAGATTCGGCCGACGTACTCGCCCAGGATGCCGATCGTGATGAGCTGGACGCCGCCCAGGAACAGGATGGCGAAGATCGTCGACGTGTACCCCGGCAAGTTGTAGCCGGTGAAGATGTGCAGTCCGACCTCGTAGAGCGCGACCAGAAATCCGATGATGCTGACCGCGAAGCCGAACCACGTCGCCAGCCGCAAGGGGATCTCGCTGAACGCGGTGATCCCGTCGAGGGCGAACTTGAACATCTTCGAAACCGGATACTTCGACGAGCCCGAGAAGCGCTCGGCGCGGTCGTACTCGATCCCGGTCTGGCGGAAGCCCACCCACGAGACGAGCCCGCGGATGAAGCGGTGGCGTTCGCGCGAGTTGCGCAGCGCGACGACGACGCGACGGCTCATGAGACGAAAATCGCCGGTGTCGACCGGGATCGACACGTTGGTGAGCCGGCGGATGACGCGATAGAAGACCGCGGCGGTGAGCAGCTTGAATCGGCTCTCGCCGGCGCGGCGCCGCCGCGTGGCGAAGACCACGTCGTATCCTTGGCGGAACTTCACCAGGAACTCGTCGATCAGCTCGGGCGGGTCTTGCAAGTCGCCGTCCATGAGCACGACCGCGTCACCGCGCGCGGTGTCCAGCCCCGCCGTCGCCGCGATCTGGTGGCCGAAGTTGCGCGACAGCGAGACGATGCGCAGGTGCGGATCGTCGTGGGCGAGCGCCTGCAGCATGGCGAAGGTGGCGTCGTGGCTCCCGTCGTCGACCAGGATCACCTCATAGCCGGCCGGCGGCGCTGACAGGCCGCGCACGACCTGCGTGATCCGGCGAAGAAGCTCCCCGACGTTGTCGGCCTCGTTGTAGACGGGAACGACGATGCTGAGCGTCGCGTCCGAGCCACGCCGGACGGCTACGCCCGCAGAACCAGCGATCACCTCCATGGTGTTCTCGCCGTCCGTCCGCTCTCACTCTTGCCCTCGGGGAGGACCACCATCGTACGAACGCTCGCCGTCGCGGTAGCGGCCGCCGCGTGCCTGGCCGCCTGCGTGCGCACCACGCCGGCGCAGGGTACCGCGACGCCGGCGGCCGTTACGTCCCGGCCGGCCGCCGGGGTTTCGCCGCGTGCGGCCCCGCGCCGAACGCCGGCCGTTCCGCCTCCCGCGCTCTCCACGGCGCCGGTGACGGGCACGTCGCACCGGACGGCGGCTGCGCCGTCAGGCCGTAGTCGTCCGGCGCCGGCAGCGCCGCCCCAAATTCTCGGCGCGAGCGTGCATCCGAGCGTGGTCGGCTCGGGGACCGTCGTCAGCGCGGTCGTGCGCACGACGCCCGGCGTCGTCAGCGTCGTCGCGAGCGCGGGCGGTGTCTCGATCGCCGTCCCGCGCACCGGGCTCGGCGTGTTCGCAGGGAGTACGACGATCCCGCCGCTTCCACCGTTCGCCCGCGGAAGCTATGCGGTGACGTTCGTCGCGCGCGACGCGCTGGGCCGGAGCACGCAGAGCTCGGTCGGAGTGCGCGTGCGTTGAGGGCGCCGGCGAGCGCGGCGGCAAAGGCCGTACCGTCCATGTTTGCGTTGTTCTTGTCCCTGATCGTGGCGGTCAACGCCGCCTCGGCCGCCGATTATGCGCACGTCGGGCCGACGCCGCCGCCGCACGGCTATCCCACCATCAAGTCGTTCGCGATCTCGACCACGCAGATCCACGCCGGGCGGCCCGTGCACGGCAGCGTGGAAACCTCCGCCAACGTGCGCTACGTCGAAGTGCGCGTCGACTATCACGCGATCGCGATGCGCCAAGATGGTCCCGGAAAGTTCTCGCTCGACTACACGGTCCCATGGTGGCTGCCGCCGTGGCTGCGCCACGGGTACGACCTCCAGGTCATCGCGCGCAGCATCGACGGCGTCGAAACCGCCCGCGACATCGCAATCACCGTCCACTAACAATGTCATCCTGAAGGGCGACCGCGAAAAAGGTTGAGCCCCGCGCTCGCGCGCGGCGCTCTGCGTTTGAGTGCGAGCAGACGCGGTCGCAGTGGCCCTTCGCCCGGCTCAGGGCAACGGCACGACTATTGTCATGCGAGCCTCGGGTTGGAGTCGAGGCAACATCGTTCGCGCTTCGACTGCGCTCAGCGTGACATCGTGCGCTCAGCGTGACATGGTGCGTAGGGCGGCGATCGTTTCGGCGGCGAAGGTTGCTTGGTAGGCGACGATGTCGGTGACGCCGGCGAAGCGGCGGTCGCCGCCGCGCGTGCCGATCGCGTAGCGCGTGCCGTCGCCGTGCAGAAAGCCGCGTTCGGCCATCACGTCGAGTGCCTCGCGCACGCAGCGTCCGGGCTCGCGCATCAGCTCGGGATCGACGAACGCGCCGGGCGGCAATCCGTCGCGTAGCCGCACCACGCCGTCGATCGCTTCGTGCGTGTCGAACGGCAGGTCGACCGCGAGCAGCCACGCGGCGAGCAGTGCGCTGGTCGTGAACGGGCGCGCTGCGGCCAGCGCAGTGGCCAGCGCAGTGCTGCGGTCGTACGGCAGCACGCGGTAGAGTATCGAGAGCCGCCGGCCACGGAACGGGTCGAACGCGACCGCCGCCAGCCACACGTCGGCGATCGGCACGAGGTACTCGACGATACCTTTGAGCGGGCGCATCCGGCCGTCGACGCTGTAGAACCCTTCGGGCGTGACGAAGAACGACGCGCCGCGCTGCACCACGTCGACGATTCGCGCGATGTCTTCGTCGACGCCGGCCCGCAGCGCGGCGAGCAGTTCCTTGCGGTACGGCTCGCGCACGTACGATAAGCGCACGCGCGTGTCGCCGGCGACGAATAACGCCGGAACCAACAGGTCGGAAAGCTTGGTCGCGCTCGCCGGCGCGATCGTCAGCGCCTCGGGGCGAAAGACGAGCTCGAGCGCGAGATCGCCGTGTTGCGCGTGCACCGCTTGCACGAGGCTGCGCAACGGACGCGACGACAGCTCGTTCTCCAGCGGCAGCATCCCCATCGCGAGGAACAGCGGCCCCGCATTGACGCCGCGCATGAAACCGAGCCACGGCATCCGCAGCGCGAAGAAGCCCGGCTCGTACATACGGCGCGTCGACGCGGTATACAACGTTCGGCCGAACGACTGCGCGTACGCGCGCTCGACGATGAGCTCCGACTCGTCCTCGTGCTGGTGGTTCGCGACCAGCACGGTGCGCCGGTGGCGCATCGGCAGGCGTCCCCATTGCCGCACCCGCAAGCGCAACGCGAACAACGGCTGCCGGATCACGGCCGCCAGGCCGACCAGGAACGTCTGCAAGAACGGGACGACGCTCCTGCGGCCGACGTGCAGCACCGTCAGCGAACCGATCGCGAAGCACAGGGCGGCCAGGGCGAACAGCCACCGGTAGCCGTCGGCGGGGGTCCCGCTGTGCGCAATGATCCAGCCGCCGATCACGGGGGCGGCGATCAGCGGCAAGTTGGATAGCGTTCCCCAGACGCCGAGGTCGCGCGCGACGTCGCCCATCTCCGGGATCGCATCGAGCGCGAGCGCATAGCCGACCGAGAACACGCCGCCGAAACCCAATCCGAACAGCGCAGCATAAGCGAAGATCCAGTGCGCGTCGGGGAGCAAGGCGAAGCCAAGCGCGGCCAGCGTCATCGGAACGCCCGAGAGCGCGACGACGATGCGCCGGTCGAACCGGTCGGAGAAACGCCCGGCCAGGATGCTCGACACGATCGCGCCGAGCAGCGCGGCCCCCGCGACCATCCCGGTTCCGCGCGATGCGTCGCGCACGCCCAGCACGTCGGCGAAAAAGTAGAGGACGTACGTGTTCAACAGCGTCATGCCGAGCACGATCCAACCGCGCGCGACCAGCGTCACGCCCAGATCGTGGCGATCGCGAACGATCGCGTGCGGCGGCGGAGGCGCGCTGGGCGGCGCGAGCGGAATCGCCGCGAGCGAGATCGCAGAGAGCGCGACCGCCGCCGCCATCGCCAGCAGCGCGAGCGACGGCGCGAGCAACGCGGCCGCGAGCAGGCCCAGCACGGTTCCGACCAGCGTCATCCCGCCGCGCATCGCCGAGGCGGCGCCCCAGGCGGAGCGCGGCACGACCTCCGGCAGCAACGCCTGGTAGATCGTCTGCGCCGCCGTCATCGCGATCGTCGCGGCGATGAGCGCGGCGCCCAGCGCGCCGATCGAGGCCGACGCGGCCATTCCGGCGAGCGCCGCAACGTCGACGGCGAGCCAGATCGCCGTCTCGCGGCGCCGATCGCCGCCACGCCGTCGCGCGCGATCGGAGAGCGCGCCGGCGATCGGCGGGACGACCGCGATGGCGATGAACACCAGCGTCGCGAGCACCTCGAGGATCGCGGTGTGGTTGCGCGGCGCGAGCCGTAGCACGATCGCCGGAACGACGATCGCGAGGATCGCCGTGTCCTGAAAGTGGATCCCGATCCAGAGCGCATTGACCGCGAGGTGATCGCGCTTGCGAAAGGTGCTAATCGATGTCGGCCCACGCCGGGATGACGACGGTGATGTGCGCGTCCGGTTCCCCGACGGCGATGTGCGCCGGCGGCAGCGTGCGCGCCGCGTCGCGTTCGGTGGTGCCGTACGAACCGCGCGTGACGCGGAAGGCGACGCGCGCTCCGCGGTGCAGCCGCAGCGCCAGACGGAAGTGGCGCGCGTCGACGCGATCCATCCGAACTTCCGCCGGGGACCAGCTCGTGCGTTCCGTGCTCAAATAGATGTCATCGCTCGGCGGCGTGCGCGCGGGGACGAGGACGTCGATCGTCGAGGTGACCAACGTGGTTTCGTCCGCGTCGCGCTCGACCGCCGGCGCGAGCACGTATGCGGTGCGCGGGATCTTCGCGGTGGGCAGCGCGTCGCTGCTCAGCCGCTGCGGCGTCGCGCGCCCGGCGTCGTCGAGCGCGACCGCGATCGCGCGGCCGGGGACGATGCCGGCGCACGACACCCCGTCGGCCAAGCGCAGAACCCCGGCTCCCGCGACGATGAGACGATCCCCGTCGCAGGCGAGCGGCACGATTCGGAACAGCGACACGGCCGCCGCGGCGATGATGACGATAGCTGGGCTCACGGCGTGATCGCGAAGCTCCAGCGCGGTTGCCAGCGCGTCCCGCCCCAGGCGAAGTCGTACGCGCGCCCGACATCGAGCCCGATGTTCGGGAACGGCCGGAAGCGCACGTCTCCGCGCACTTCCCATACCGGCCGTCCGAACCCGTCGAACTGCGGGAAATCCGACGTGTGCACGACCGACAAACGATACGCCGTGTTCGGGTCGGGAGTGACCTGCAGGTCGACGTTCTGGCTGCGAAACGTTCGCGCGCCGGTGAACGCGGCGTATCCGTAGTACGGCGTGCCGTCGGGGAGCAGCAGCGGCGTGATCGGCGTCGGATAGAACAGCGTTTGCGTGCCGGGATAAATGTCGGCGCTCCAGGTCGACTGGTAACCGGCGAACAACGTCACCTTCTTCGAGAAGGCGCGCGACGCCGTCGCCGTAGCGGAGAGCGTGTCGAACGTGTGCGGAAACGCGTACCAGGTGCGCGCGGCGTCGACGGTCGTCGCGAGGGTCGCACCGAACGGAACGCGCACGACCGGCGTCGCCACAAACAGGTCGATCCCTTTTCGCCACACGGTCGAATAGTTGTGCGCGTCGGGCAGCTCGAACAGCAGCCCCCCGCGCTGCGCGTCGAAACCGGTGCTGCCGGTGAGACGCCACGTCAGCCCGCCGGGCAGCGGCTCGTCGGGCGTGCGCAAGCTGGCCGTGTACGACGACGCGCCGGCCGTGGTTCGCGTGTAGTCCATCCGTCCACCGGCTGCGCCGAAGGCCGCGGTGAGCGCGCCGTGCATCACGGTGCCGTAGATCGTGCCGCTCGCGTCCGCTTCGGCGGAGTAGCGCGTGCCGAGCCGGCGGTAGGCGTTGAAACCATGAACCGAATAACCGCGCAGCGGCTGGTCGAGCGATACGGCCGCGTATGCGTCGTCGCCCGAGACGACCTGTTGCTGTAGCGCTACCGCCGGGCCGGGGCCGTCCTCCCAGCGCGCGTGCAACGCGGTCAGCGACGTTTGCGTGCCGAACAGCCCGTACGGTTGATCGAAGGTTGCGCCAGCCAGGCTGGTCGCGCCGAACCCGGCGCCCGTCGCGTAGGTGTACAGGTACGACGGCACCGGCAGCCCGCCGATCGACGTCGGGAACGCGGCGGGTTTGAAGCGCACGTCGGCGTGCGGCGTGATCGTAGCGTGTCGCGAGCGGATGAACGCGCTGCGATCGTCGACGTCGGGGAAAGCGAAGCGCTCCGCGTCGAACTCGGCCGCCGTCGCCGCACCGAGCCGGCGCGTCGTGTGCGAGACGCCGGTCGAAGCGTCGAGCAGGTCGACGCGATCGCCGTCGAGCTCGAGGGCGATCGCATCGGCACTCACGGCTTCGCTGCCGCGCACGACGCGCGCGTGACCGGCCAAGACGGCGCGATCGGTCTTGAGGTCGATGTACGCGGCGTCGGCGCGCGCGCGCGTTCCGTCGGCGAGCGTGAGCGTCGCCCCGTCGCGTGCGATCAGTGCGAGCGTATCGGAGAAGAAGACCACCGTGCCGCCGTCGAGCGAAACCGAAGCGCGCGCCGACGCGGCGCCCGGCAAGAGCACCGCGCAGGCCGCGAAAACGACACAAGCCGGCGCGGCGCGCATTCGTGCGAGCAGCCCGCTACGTGCCCGGCGGGCGGTTCGGGAAGCCCGGTGGGCGCGGCGTCGGGAAGCCGCCCGGCGGCGTCACGCGGGGGCCCGGGAAGATTCCTCCGGGTGGGAACGGGTTCGGGTTGAACGGCGTCGGCACGGCGCCGGGCTGCGCGGCTTGCGGGACGTTGCCGCGGTCGTCGGACCACGCGAAGATCGTCACGCGCGCTTCTTGCGCGTCGACCTCTTGGGTGAAGTACAAATGCGGCGCGGCCTGGAGGCCGTCGTCGCCGAGCTCCACCGAGTTCCACGAGCCGCGCGTGACGCGGAACGCGAACTTCGTCCCCGACGCGAACCGCCGTACGGCGCGATAGCGCTGACCATCGATGCGGTCCAGCTTGATCGCCTGCGGGTTCCAGCCGCTCGCGTCGGTGCTGATGTACACGTCCGAGTTCAAGGGCGTCGTCGGCGGCACCGTCACCAGGAAGGCGACCGCGACCTCCTTGCCGGTCACGTGGACGCCGACGATCTCGGGCGCCTTCTCGGTCGTCGGTTTGGTCGCCGACAACGGTTGCGCCACCGCGTCGTACGCGACGTCGCGCGCCAAGTGCTTGGCCGTAATATCGAGCTCGACGACTTGTTTGGTCGCCGGATCCAAGATCGCGCGCGCGAACAGCTTCGCCCGCGGCTGGGTCGTGGTCGGTTTTCCGGTGTCGTAGTCGTTGACGCGCAGCGCGCTCGCGAGCTTGAACGCGTCGCCGGTCGTGAAATAGACGTAACCGCTGCGCACGTCGAGGAGCTGGCCGGTGAAGCGCACCAGCTCGCCCTGCGCGAGCGACGGGATCGCGAGCGCGACGAGCACGAGCGCGGCGAGCAAGGCACAAAGCCGGCGAAACGTCATGGCGATATTTGAACCCCGAGCACCGGCGTCCACCGCTCGTCCGCGAAGTTGAAGTAATAGCCGCGGGAGACGTCGACCAGAATTTGGCGCGATACGCGGAAGCGAATGTCGGTCGTGAGCTGCCACGGCGGCTGGCCGTAGAGCCCCGGCACCGGCGCCGGCGTATCATAGAAACGTGAGAGCGTGGTCTTGAACGCGAAGTACGACGTCGGAGCATAGATCAACGACGTGGTGTAGCCGCGCGAGGTGCCGAGCCCGCGGAACGCGGCTTGCCCGCCGTAGGTGCCGAACTGCGTCGTCACCGTGTTCGGGTAGGGTGGATAGGCGCCCAACTGTTGGTTGCCCCAGTAGTCGTCGGTCGTCTTGACCTCGTAGGCGACGTAGTAGCGCAGGTGCAGACGCTCGAGCGAGTCGGCTGCCGTGAAGAGCAGATCGCCCAGGTCGACTTCGTGCGGCAGGTTGAACCACATCCGCTGACGGTCGTACGTCGCGCTCAGCGACGCCGTCGACGTCAACCTGATCGGCGCGGTGTAGAGCGTGCCGCCGAGGTAGTGATAGGAGGAGTCGGGCGGACCCGGCTGCTCGTTGGAATACCCGCCCTCGCCGTAGATGTCGTGCGCAAAGCCTGCACCGGCGCGGGGGCGCAGATACACGCCGACCTTCCCCTTCACGAGCGGCGTCGGCCCGCCGGTGAACGCGAGCACGCCGTCGACCGGGTGCTCTTTCCAGCGCGGGTCGAAGTTCGCGGTCAGCGTGTTGAGGTCGGTAAGACCCTTCGGTATCCCCAGCAGGTATTGATAGTAGTTGTCTTGCGTGTAGCTGATGTTGGAGCCGCGGAAACCGCCGGCGACCTGCAGCTCCGCGAACCCGGCGGCATTGGTCGGCCGGTTGATGATCCCGGCCTGCGCCGCCGACTCTTGCACGAACAGCCGGCTCTCGAGCTTGGGCGTCCAGCGCTTGTACGCGACCAGGTTGTACTGTCGCTCTTGCTGGGTCAGCGGATCGATGCCGAACGCGATGTAGTCCTGGTCCCACACGAAATGCTGGTCGAACGCGAGGTACGTTCCGTTGTACGGATCGTTGCGCAAGTGCAAGGCCGTCAAGCTGTGCGCCGATCCGTTGAACGGGACGCCGACGTCGAAGTTGCCGCCGAAGAACGTGTTCTCGAAGAAGTGGGAGTTCGCCGCGAACGTCACCACGTAGCGCGGCACCGGGAGGTAGACTCCGGCCGTGTAGATCTGCGCGTTGCTGAACATCGCGTTGATCTTCGGAACGATGCGGACGCCGCCGGCTTTGATGTAGGCCCGCTCGCCGGTCAGGTCGGGGAAGTAGTACGCGTCGCCCGGTTGCTCGCGCGTCGTCGTCGGGTGCGCCCAATCGACTCCGAAGAACGTCTCGCGGCTGGGGGTGTCGCCGGCCGGCAAAAAGTACGACCGGTCCAGATCCGGATAGCCGGCGAACGCCGCACCGGCCTGGTGAATGGTCGGCCCGTCGACGTGGACGTCCCCCGCCACCAGATACCGGTTCAGCTTGAGGTCCATCGAGAAGGTCTGCCCGCTGATGACGGTCCCGTCGGAGAGGCGCACCCGGACGTTTCCATCGGCCGTGACGATGAAGCGGTTGAAATAGAAGGCGACGCCGTTGGCGGTGACGTCGAGGCTGGCCGGCGGGAGTGCGAGCGCGGCCGCTGACGCGCTCGCGAAAAGCGCGCTCGCCAGCGCGATCAGGACCGGAAGTCGCATGTGCAGCGTCACGCGTTCAGCATTGCGGGAGGCGCGGTCCTGCGAGGGATGGAATGGCGGCGAACGGGATGCCGCGTATTCTCACCTTCGTCATGGACTCCGCCGGCGTCGGTGCCCTCCCGGATGCGATGGCGTACCACGACGGTCCAAACGCTAACACGGTCGGAAACGTCGCAGAGCGCTTGGGCGGCTTGCGCCTCCCGAATTTCGAGCGGCTCGGCCTCGGCCACATCACCGCCGTGCGCGGCGTGTCGGCGTCGAACCCGCCGAGCGCTGCCGTCGGTCGCCTGCGCGAGCGCAGCAAGGGCAAAGACACGATCACCGGTCACTGGGAGATGGCCGGAGTCGTCACCGAGGTGCCGTTCCCGACCTATCCTGAGGGCTTCCCGCCCGAGGTCGTCGAGCAGTTCACCGCGATCGTGGGGAAGGCGCCCCTGGGCAACGTCCCGGCATCGGGCACCGAGATCATCGCGGAGCTCGGCGAGGAGCACCAGCGCACCGGGCGCCCGATTCTGTACACCTCGGCCGACTCGGTGTTCCAGGTGGCCGCCCACGAAGAAACCGTGCCGCTGGCGACCCTCTACGACTGGTGCGAACGCGCCCGGGCGATGCTGCTCCCGCCGCACGAAGTCAACCGCGTGATCGCTCGCCCGTTCGTCGGGTCGCCCGGAAGCTATGCGCGAACGCCGAACCGTCGCGACTATGCGATTCCGCCGCCGCCGACGGTGCTCGACCGTCTGGAGCGCCAGGGTGTACCCGTGCACGCAGTCGGGAAGATCTGTGATATCTACAGCGGTCACGGGATCGCGTCGTCCGTCCGCGTCGCCGACAACGGCGAAGCGATCGACCGCGCGCTTGCCTTGGCAGATGCCACGGACCACGGTCTAGTGTTCGTCAACCTGAACGACTTCGACACGAAATTTGGGCACCGGCGCGACGTACGAGGATACGGCGACGCCCTCGCGCGCCTCGACGCGCGGCTCCCGGAGCTGATCGACCGGATACGTCCGGGCGACGCGTTGATGTTCACCGCCGACCATGGCTGCGATCCCACCCAGCCGGGGACCGACCACACGCGCGAGTTCGTCCCGTACATCGAATACGGCAGCGGGGTTGCCGGTGAGCTCGGGATCATCGACGGTTTGGGTTACGTCGGCGAGCGGATCGAGGCGATTCTCGGATCGCCGCCGCGATGAGCGCCGTCGAGCTGCGCGCGATCGAAGCGTTGGATCCGCGCGATCTGCCGGTCGGCGTCCCGTTCCCGGCGGCGCCCGCCCGTCCGGTCTGGTACGACGTCGCGAAGCGCGCGATCGACATCTCCTTCGCGCTCGCGATCCTGGCGATCACCTCGCCGATCGTCCTCGCCGCGGTCATCGGGATCGTTGCGGTCAGCGGCGGAAGCCCGTTCTACCGGCAGCAGCGGGTCGGACTGGGCGGGCGGCGATTCCGCATGTTCAAGCTGCGCACGATGGTCCGCGACGCGCACTCCATGCTGCCGCAGCTGCGCCGTTTCAACGAGGCCGACGGGCCCGTCTTCAAGATGCGCGACGATCCGCGCCTGCACTCGCTGGGGTCGTTCTTGCGCCGCACGTCGATCGACGAGCTGCCGAACTTCGTCAACGTGCTGATCGGCGACATGGCGATCGTCGGGCCGCGCCCGCCGCTGCCCGAGGAGGTGGCGCACTACGACGGATACGCGCTGCGCCGGCTGGTGGTCAAGCCCGGCGTGACGTGTCTGTGGCAGATCTCCGGTCGCTCGCACCTCTCGTTCGAAGAGTGGATGGCGCTCGACAACGCCTACATCGACGCGTGGTCGCCGTGGTACGACCTCGCGATCGTCGCGAAGACGATCCCGGCGGTCCTGCGGGGGGTGGGCGCGCATTAATCGCCGGCTGACCATTGTCGCGGACCGGCGGACACCTCGGCGTCTCGCTCGCTCGACGGTGCTGGTCATGGCCGCGACGCTCGCATCGACGATCCTCGGCTTCGTGCGCGAGGTCGTGTACGCGAAGTTCTACGGAACGTCGTGGGAGCTCGACGCCTTCCTCGCCGCGTCGATCGTGCCGGTGATCCTGTTCGGGGTGTTCAACGGCGCGCTCGTCACGGCGCTCGTCCCGGTGTTCTCGGATTACATCAACACCGACCGCGAGGACGAAGCCTGGAACCTGGCCTGGACGGTGATCGCGGTGCTGTTGATGCTGCTGGGCGTCTGCGCCGCGGTCGGCGCATGGCTGGCGCCGTGGTACGTCCCGCACATCGCGCGCTTCGTCGCACCCAACGTCTCGGCGGCCGCGGTCGATATGACCCGCTGGCTGATGCCGACGATCGTCGCGACGAGCATCGCCGGCGTCATCGGAGCGCTGCTCAACGCGTACCACCGGTTCGGCGTCGCCGCGCTCCAGGGCTTCGTCGCCAACCTCTGCATCATCGTCTGCGTGTGGTTCGCGCAGCCGCACTACGGTGCGTACGCGCTCGTCGTCGGCGCGCTCGCCGGCGCCTTCGCGTCGCTGCTCGCGCTGCTACCGCCGTTCCTGACGCTGCGCCGCCTGCGGTTCACGATCGACCTCCACCATCCGGGGATGATCCGGCTGCTGCACGTGCTCGGGCCGATCGCGATCGGTTCGGCTGCCGGACAGATCGCGCTGCTGTTCGACCGTTTCTTCGCGTCGGGTTTGAACGAAGGGACGATCGCCGGAATGAACTTCGCGGTCAAAATCGTCGGGTTTCCGCAGCAGATCTTCGTGACGGCGATCGCGACGGTGATCTTCCCGCTCTTCGCCAGCCAGTTCGCGCAGAAGAACCGCGCCGCGATGCGCACCAGTGTCGCGACCGGATTGCAGATGGTCATCTTCCTGACGCTGCCGTCGGCCTTCGGCCTGTGCATGCTGGCCGGGCCGATCGTGCAGACGTTGCTCGAACGCGGCGCGTTCACGCCGGCGGCGACCGTGCTGTGCGCGCAGCTGTTGCCGTTCGCGGCGGTCGGGCTGGTCGCGCTTGCCGCCAATATCGTGCTGACCCGCTGTCTGTACGCGGCCGGCGTCGTGCGAATCGCGATCGCGATCTCCGTCGCAACCGTCGCTTTGAACGTCGCGCTCTCGATCCTGTGGCTGCCCTCGCTGGGCGCGCGCGGGCTGCTGCTGGCCAATGCGGTGTCGCAGACGCTCCAGACCATCGCGTACGTCGCCGTCGCGTGGCGCGCGCTCGGCGGGTTCCCGCTGCCGGCGGTCGTCGTCTCGCTGCTGAAGGTCGGCGCGTGCTCGGCCGTCATGGCGTTCGCCCTGGCCGCGGTGCAGGTGACCCGCACGCCGCCCGAGCCGTCCACCCTGGCGCGCGTGACGAACTTGGGCGAGCACCTGTTGTTCGGTGCGTTCGTGTTCCTCGCGCTGGCTCGCTTGGTCGATTCCGACGAGCTCAAGCTCGCGACCGACCTGCTGCTGCGCCGCCGTCCGCGCGACCTCGTTCCTCTGCCGTGATCGTGCACCCATGGACCGTCACGCTGCGCCACCCGACGCACGTGCCGGTCGACCTGCCGAGCGCGCTGGTGTACCTCGCTTGCGCGCTGGCCGTCGGTTGGCTGACACGGCGCCGTCCGGCCCTCGGCATCGCCGCGCTGCTCGTGCTGGCGCCGTTCGACCTCGCGCGTTACGCCGGTCCGACGACGATCACGACGCTCAAAGCCGGCTTGCTGGGGATGTTCGTCGCGCTCGCGTTCTCGCGCTTCGATCTGGCCGCGTTCCGAACGGCACCGGTGCGCGCCATGCTCGTTGCGTTCGGTGCCACGCTGCTCGCGATCGCGTTGAGCGCCACGCACGCGCAGCATCTCGGCGCCGTTCTGCGCGAAGGGCTCAAGGACGGCGAGTATCTGCTGTTGTTCTTGGGCGCGGTCGTGGCGTTCGCGACCGACCCCGACGACCGGCCCTTGTGGCGCGCGCTCGAGATCGCGGTGCTGCTCGTCTCAGGGTCGGCGTTGGCCGAGTACGTGCTCGGCGCGCACAGCGGCATCTTGCTGCACGGGCACTCGGCGCCGCGCATCGCCGGCGCGCTCGAGGGCCCCAACCAGCTGGCGGGATATTTCGACGTGACGCTGCCGGTGCTGGTGGCGCGCGCGCTGGTCCACCGCGATCGCTTTCTGGCGACCGTCATCGGTATCGCGGCGGTCACCGACGTGTTGACGATCTCGCGCTCGGGGATCGTCGGGGTTTCGCTCGGTGTCATCGCGGTGCTGCTCGTGCTGCGGCCGATCCAAGGCACCGCGTGGCGCTTCGCCGCCGCCGTGGCCTTGAGCGTCGTGCTCGGCGCCGGGCTGGCGGTACGCGCCGGCGTTCCGGCCGGCTACTTCTCGCTCGATCAGGCGCCGCAGTCGGCCGATCACCTCGCGAATCGCGCCCAGCTTTGGCGCGCGGCGTTCGCGCTGTGGCAGACGTCGCCGGTCGTCGGCATCGGAGCCGGCAACTACGAGCTCGACCTGAGCGAGGTCGGCTTGAACGACGTGCGCACGCACGCGAACAGCGTCTACCTGCAAAGCCTCGCCGAGGAAGGTGTCATCGGGCTGATTGCATTGCTGGGACTGTTCGCGACGGCGATCGTCACCTTGGCGCGCAGCGGCGTGCGGCGGCCGCTCGTCGTGGGCGCGCTCGGTGCGACGATCGCGCTGGCGTCGCACCAGATCTTCGACGATCTGTTCTTCTTTCCGAAGGTTGCCTCGGTGTACTGGCTGGTCGTCGGCGTCGCGCTGGCCGAGATCGCGGCCCGGCGACTTTTCGAACGCCGCCGCGCGGCGGCATCGGTGGTGAACGCGGTGCCGGCGAACGCCGGCGTGTCGTGATGTACGGCGGGCAGCAGCGCCGTGCCGGCGATCGCCGGCGTGCCGCGCTGCTCGGCGGGCAGCAGCAGCGCGTCGCGCTGGTTGCGCCGTTCTTCGGGCGCGAGCTGCGCGGGCGCAAGGAACGATTTGCCTTCGCTTTCGCCACGCACCTCGCGCTGGAAGGTGTGGCGATCGAGGTCATGACGACCACCACCACGCCGGACGCGCTCGACGCGAACTTCTTCGTCGCCGGCACGGACCACACCGAGCCGTTCTTGGTCCACCGCTTTCGCGTTCTCGCGCCCGATCGCGTGGCGTACCAAGAGGCGCTGCTCGCATTCGGCCGGGGCGACACGGCGGTCGAAGCCCGCGAGCGCGCATTGCTCGACGAACGCCTGCGCTGCCCGGAGCTGCTCGCGCACGTGCGCGCGTCCGCCGACCGCTACGACGCGTTCCTGCTGTGCGATCTCACCGTTCCGACGACCGTGCGCGCGCTGACCGACGTCGCCGAGCGCGGGCTGCTCGTGCCGCTCCTCGACGACGAGCCTGCGACGCGGCTGCCGGCAGTCGCCGAAGCCGTGTCGCACGCGCGAATGATTCTGTGTACGACGCAGGCCGAGGCGATGCTGGTCGCCGAGCTCTACGGACCGCTGCCGCTTGCGCGGACGCGCATCATCGGACTCGGCGCCGACGTGGTGCCGCGCGAGAACCTGCCGCCGGATCGCGTCCGCCGTTTGACGCGCGGGCATCCGTACGTGCTCGCCGTCGGCTGCGACGCGCCGACGACGGCGCAGATGCGCGCGAACGGGATGCACGTGGTCACGCTGGACGATACCGCGGAGCGCGACCGTGCAGCGACGTTCGCCTACGCGCGCGCCGTCGCGCTGTGCGGTAAAGGGCTCGGATTCGTCCCCGAGGTCGTCGAGGCGTGGGCGTACGGCAAGCCGGTGCTCGCCGCGGCCGATGCGCCCGGAGCCGCCGCACTGGTGCGCGAGACCGGCGGCGGAATCGTCGTGCCGCCCGACGGGTGGGCTGCGGCGATGAGCGGCTTGCCCGGCGACGAGGAGTTGGCCGAACTTGCGCACGCGGGCGCAATCTATGTCGAGCAGCAGGGCGGCTGGCGCAGCGTCGCAGCGCGCACGTCGGAGGCGATCGACGGCCTCGGCGCGCTCCACGACGCGCGCTCGAACGACGTGCTGCTGGCGCAAGTCGGGTACCTCTACCCGCTGGTGCAGCGTCAGCGGCGCACAATCGAAGCGATGCGCGTGAGCCGCTTCTGGCGCCTGCGCGACGCGTGGTTTGCGTTCAAGCGCCGTTTCGGCATCGGGCCGGTCGACGATCCCGTGCACGTCTCCGACGAAGACGCGCGAACCGTCGAGCTGGCTGCGCTCGGCGATCCGTACCAGCTATTCCGGCAGCAGCACCGCTTGCGCAGCGAAGACGTCGAGCAGATGCGCGCGATGGCGCGCTTTCTGCCCAAGCAGATCACGTTCGGCCTCGTCGTCGAAGCCCGCGAACGCAGCGTCGACGGCGTCGACGCGACGCTGCAGTCGCTGCGCGATCAAGTCTATGAGTCGTGGACCGCTCGCGTGCTCGTCGGCGAGCCGGCCGACGACACGATCTTGGCCGAGCTGCACGCGCTTGCCGCGCACGACGCGCGCATCGTCATCGTCGCGCCCGGCGATGACCGTTTCGGCGCGGCCGACGTCGTCGGCCGGCTCGACCCGTCCGACCGTCTCGAGTCCAACGCCTTGTTCGAGCTGGCGCTGGCGCTGCAAGACGGTGCGGACGTCGTCTACTCCGACGAGGACCGGCTCGACGACCACAATGTCCCCGGCGATCCCTGGTTCAAGCCGGATTGGTCGCCCGAGACGTTGCTGACCCGCGATTACATCGGCGGGATCTGCGTGATGCGCCGTTCGCTTCTCGAACGTGCCGGCGGCGTGCGCGACGTGTTCGAAAGCGCGCGATGGTACGAGGCGCTGCTGAGAGTCACCGAGCACACCGACCGGGTGGTTCACATTGCACGCGTCCTGTGCCATCGTCACGTCGCCAACCTCGCCGACAGCCACGACGTCGCGCTCGCGGTCGAGGTCGCCTTGCGGCGCCGCGGCGAATCGGCGGCGATACGGGTCGTTGAAGCAGGGCTCGACGTGCGCTTCGCCGTGCCGGGCGACGAGCGGGTCTGCGTGATCATCCCCACCCGCGATCGCGCCGACCTGCTCGCGCCGTGCATCGCCTCGGTGTTCGACCAGACGACCTACCGGAACTTCGAGATGCTCGTCGTCGACAACGGCAGCCGCGAGATCGCGACCCAGGAAGTCTTCAATCGGTGGGAAGCGCTGCAGCCGGGCCGTTTTCGGGTGATGCGCGATTCGTCCCCGTTCAACTATTCGCGCTTGAACAACGAAGCGGTTCGCTCGACCGGCGCGCAGTTCGTGTTGCTGCTCAACAACGACACCGAGGTCATCTCACCCGACTGGATGGAGGCGATGCTCGGTCAGGCGCGCCGCGCGGCCGTCGGCGCCGTCGGCGCGATGCTGCTCTATCCCGACGGTACGGTGCAGCACGGCGGGATCGTGCTGGGGATCCTCGGTCTGGCCGGACACGCGCACCGCTTTCTGCCCGCCAACGCCCGCGGATATCACGGCGGGCTCGCGCTCGACACGAACTATCTCGCCGTCACCGGCGCGTGCCTGATGCTCGAGAAGCGAAAGTTCGAGGAGGTCGGCGGCCTCGACGAGTCGCTGGCGGTTTCGTACAACGACGTCGACCTGTGCCTCAAGCTGCACCGCCGCGGCTATCGCAACGTCTTCGTCCCGAGAGCGCGGCTGCGGCACTACGAGTCCAAGACCCGCGGGGACGACGACACGCCGGCCAAGGTCGCTCGAGCGATGGAAGAAGTCGGTGTGATCCGCCGCCGCTGGCCCGTATTGGCGTCGCGCGACCCGTACTACAGTCCGAACCTCACCGTCGACGCCGAAGACTTCGGGCTACGGCTGTAGTGGATCCCGCCGCCAGCTCGCGCGTCGGGCGGCACGCTGCGATCACGTTCGCGGGGGTGATGGCCGCGAACGTCCTGGGCTACGTCTTCTACGCGCTCGTGAGCCGCGCGCTCGGTGTCGACGCGTACGGCACGTTTTCGTCGCTGGTCGCAATCGTGCTGATCGTCGCGAGTCCCGCCACGATCGGTCAGATGGTCATCGCGAAGCTCGCAACCGACTTCGCCGGCCAACCCGCGCTGCTGAGTGGTCTGGTACGAACGATCGATCGCGTGACCGTCGCGTTCGCCGTCGCGGTAGCGGCAACGCTGGCCGCGCTCTCGGTTCCGATCGCGACGTTTCTTCATCTGAACGATCCGCTGCTGGTCGCGCTCGCCGCCCTCTCGCTGGGTGGCGCGATCGTCTTGCCGTTCACGCGCGGCGTGCTGCAAGGGACATCGGCGTTTGGCGCGTTTTCACTCTCGGCCGTCGCGGAAGCTCTGGCCAAGGCGCTGTTCGCGCCGCTGTTGGGCGTGGCGGCCGGGCTGCGCGGCGCGCTGAGCGGGATGGCCCTGGCGTACGCGGTCGCCGCGGGCTACACGTTCGTGGCCGCGCGACCACACGGTCGCGGCGCGGCGGTGCCGCTGCCGCTGCGAACGGTGCTGCGCACGTCGGTTGCGGTCGCGCTCAGTGTGTTTTGCATCAACCTGCTGCTCTTCTACGACGTCGTGCTCGCCCGCCGTTATCTCGATCCGCATACGGCCGGCCTCTACGGCGCCGCGTCGCTGGCCGGGCGCGCGCTGTTCGCGGCGGTCGGCTTCGTGCCGATCGTGCTGCTGCCGCAGGCCGCCGGACGATCGGCGCGCGGCGAGCGCACGCGTGTGCTGTTCGTCATGGCGCTCGGCGCCGCCGCGTTTCTCGCACTCATCGCCATCGCGTTCTTCGCGGCGTTTCCGCGCTTCACCATCACGACGATCGCAGGACGTTCGTTCGCCGAGGGCGCGCCGTTCGTGGTGCCGTACGTCTACGCGGTCGCGATGCTCTCGCTCGCCAACGTCATCGCGACATACAACATCGCACGTAGCCGGATGAGGTTCGTCGTGCCGCTCGCCTGTGTCGCGTTGGGCGAAATCGTTGCGGTCGTGCTGCGTCACCGTACCGCGACCGATCTGTTGCAGACGATCGCGGTCGGCCACACCGTAGCCCTGCTAGCCTGCACCCTCTCCCTCGGCCGCAACCGGCCCCAGTCGCGCTGAGCTTCGCTCCGTCACGCTGAGCTTGTCGAAGCGCGAACGATCGAGCGATACGACAAACGGTGCGCGCGTTGCGAAATTCACGGCGTCGTCCTGAGCCTGGCGAAGGGCGACTGCGAAAAAGGATGAGCCCCGCTCTAACGATCGGCGCTCTGCGATCGAACGCATGCGGACGTCGTCGCGGTAATCCTTCGACAAGCTCAGGATTACGGGAGAGGAACGTCGATGCCGCGCTCGGGTTTGTGTTGCGTCGCGGTCGTTCGCGCTTCGACAGGCTCAGCGTGACGGCGGGATATTGAAACGGCTGAGCGCCGCTCGTTAGAGCGGGGCTCAACCTTTTCGGAAGTAGTCGAGGGTGCGGCGTAGGCCGGTTTCGAGCGGCGTGGTCGGTTGCCAGTCCAGCAGCTCGCGGGCGAGCGTGACGTCGGGTTTGCGGCGGGTGGGGTCGTCGGGCGGAAGCGCGTCGCGTGTGAGCCGCAACTCGGTGCCGGCGAGTCGGGCGGTGATCTCGGCCAGTTGCCGGATCGTGTACTCGCCGTCGTTGCCGATGTTCACTACGCGGCCCGCCAAACCGGAGCGCGTCGCGAAGCGCACGAGCCCGTCGACCAAGTCGTCGACGTAGCAAAAGCTGCGCGTTTGCGAGCCGTCGCCGTACACGGTCAGCGGTTCGCCGCGCAGCGCAGAGATGCAGAAGTTCGGGATCACGCGGCCGTCGCCGGCCTGCATGCGCGGGCCGTACGTGTTGAAGATGCGCACCACGCGTCCGTCGATCCCGAGCTTGCGGACCGCCGTCGTAACGTAGGCCTCGCCGAAACGCTTGGACTCGTCGTAGCACGATCGGATCCCGACCGGGTTGACGTTGCCCCAATAGGTCTCGCGCTGAGGGTGCTCGTGCGGGTCGCCATAGCTCTCGCTGGTCGAAGCGAACAGCAGCGTTGCCCCGGACGCCTGCGCCGCGGCGACGGCGTGCATCGTTCCGACGGCGTTGACGGCCATCGTTTGCAGCGCCAGACGCTCGTATTGCACCGGGCTCGCGGGCGAGGCGAAGTGCAGCATCACAGCCGGGCGTTGCAGCGCGGCGGAAAGATCGGCGATCCAGGTTTCCCAGGGCTCCGACACGTCGGCCTGCACGAAGGTGAAGCGCGAGCTCGCCTGCGCGTCGCGCAGATTCTCGACGGCGCCGGTCGCGAGGTTGTCGATGCCGACGACGTCGGCCCCGTCGCGCAGCAGCCGATCGCACAGATGCGAACCGACAAAGCCGGCGGCGCCGGTCACATAGGCGATCACGCCGGGGCCGTTCGGGCCGCTCGAAGGGCACCCTCCGCACGGAGGTCTATCACCGGTGAGTATGCCTTCCAACGTGCTGGTCGCCGGCGGAGCGGGATTCGTCGGATCGAATCTCGCGCTGCGCCTGCGCACCCGCTACCCCGAGGCGCGCATCGTCGCCGTCGACAACCTCAAGCGGCGCGGAGCTGAGTGGAACCTGCCGCGGTTGGCGCAGGCGCGGGTCGAGTTCGTCCATGCCGACGTCCGACAGCCCGACGACCTGGATTTCCCGCACGCGCGCTTCGATCTGGTGCTGGACTGCGCGGCCGAACCGGCGGTGCTGGCGGCATACGAGCGCGGCGCCCTGCCGGTCATCGACGCCAACCTGCGCGGTACGGTGAACCTGCTCGAGCTGGCCCGGCGCGACGGAGCCGACGTCGTGTTCCTCTCGACGAGCCGGGTCTATCCGGTCGCAGCGCTCGATGCGATCGTGCTCGAGGAGGAGCCGACGCGGTACGCGATCGCCCGGGGACAGACCCTGGCCGGCGTCGGTCCGGCCGGGATCCGGGAAGACTTCCCGCTCGACGGTCCACGCTCGCTGTACGGTGCGACGAAGCTCGCTGCCGAGTTGCTCCTGACCGAGTACGCCGACATGTACGGCTTGCGCACGATCGTCGACCGCTGCGGCGTCATCACCGGCCCGTGGCAGCTTGGCAAGGCCGACCAAGGCGTGTTCGCGCTCTGGATGGGTCGCCATTACTTCAAGCGACCGCTGGCCTATATCGGGCACGGTGGCCAAGGGAAGCAGGTTCGCGACCTCGTCGCGATCGACGACTTGGGCGACCTGATCCTGCGCCAGATCGAGTCGATCGCGACGCTGCCGCCTCGGGTCTACAACGTCGGCGGCGGCCTCGCGTCCAGCCTTTCGCTCGCCGAGACGACGGAGCTGTGCCGCGAGATCACCGGTAACCGGGTGGAGATCGAACACGTTAGCGAGAATCGACCCTCGGACATCCGCCTCTACGTCAGCGATAACACGCGGGTGACCGCGGATACGGGGTGGTCGCCGAGCAAGACGCCGCGTGAGACGCTCGTCGATATCTTCGAGTGGATTCGCGCAAACGAACTTCTGGTCGCGCCGCTGTGGCCGTGATCTGTCACGCTAAGGAGAACATTAATCTGAATGGCCGTCGTCGTCGTTACCGGATCGGCGGGTCTGATCGGGTCCGAGTCGGTCGCGTATTTCGCCGAGCGCGGGCATGAGGTCGCCGGCGTCGACAACGATTTCCGGCAGCGGTTCTTCGGCCCGGAAGCCTCGACCGACTGGAACCGCCGAGCCCTCGAGGCGCGCTTTCCACGGCAATACGTGCACTTCGACGCCGACGTTCGCGACACGGCGGCGATGGACGAGCTGTTCGCCCGTTACGGCCGGCGGATCGCGCTGGTGATCCACGCCGCGGCGCAACCGTCGCACGACTGGGCGGCGAGCGACCCGCAGACCGACTTCACCGTCAACGCGAACGGCACGCTGTGCGTGCTCGAGGCGACACGCAAGCATGCGCCTGAGGCTGTGTTCATCTTCACGTCGACCAACAAGGTGTACGGCGACGCGCCGAACGAGCTCCCGCTCGTCGAGCTCGAGAAGCGCTGGGAGATCGCTGCCGACCATCCGTACTGGAACGGCATCGACGAACAGCTGCGGATCGATCGCTCGAAGCACTCGCTGTTCGGTGCGTCAAAGATCGCGGCCGACGTGCTGGTTCAGGAATACGGCCGCTACTTCTCGATGCCCACGACGGTGTTTCGCGGCGGTTGCCTGACGGGCCCGAACCATTCGGGAACCAAGCTGCACGGGTTTCTCGCCTATCTGATGAAGTGCACGGCGACCGGGCAGCCCTACACGGTTTTCGGGTACAAGGGCAAACAGGTGCGGGACAACATCCACAGCCTCGATTTGGTGAACGCCTTCGATTGCGTGTTTCGCGCGCCGCGGTGCGGCGAGGTCTACAACGCCGGCGGCACCCGGTTCAGCAACTGCTCGATGCTCGAGGCGATCGATCTCTGCGAGGAGGTCACCGGACGCGAGCTCGACTGGTCGTACACCGAGGACAACCGGGTCGGCGACCACATCTGGTACATCAGCGACATGGCCAAGTTCAAGGCGCACTATCCGGACTGGCGCCAGCGGCACGATCTGCGCGCGCTGCTGACCGAGATGTTCGAGAAGAACGCCGAGCGATGGCAGGCCGAACGACGGGCGCAGGATGCCTCCGTCTGACCGCACGCTCTCGGTCGTGATCCCCGCGTACAACGAGCAGGAGCACATCGCCGCGACCGTGACGCAGATCGCCGAGCGGCTGACCGGCGCATCGATCGTGTTCGAGATCGTGGTGGTCGACGACCACTCGGTCGACGGGACCGCCGCCGAGGTGACCCGTGCCGCGATCGCGTGGCCGGCGATTCGCAGCATACCCAACCTGCGCGCCCCCGGCTTCGGCAACGCGATCCACACCGGCCTCGACGCCTACCAGGGGGACGCGGTGTGCATCGTCATGGCCGACGCGTCCGACGACCCGGCCGACATCGTCACGTATTGGCAGGCGCTCGAACGCGGATACGACTGCGCTTTCGGTACGCGCTTCACGCGCGAGGCGACCGTCGTCGACTATCCGCCGCTCAAGCTGGCGTTGAATCGGGTGGCGAACTCGTTCGTCGCCCTGCTGTTCGGGCTGCGCTACAACGATGTGACAAATGCCTTCAAATGCTACCGGCGAGAGGCGATCGACGGCGTGCGCCCGATCCTCTCGCACCATTTCAACATCACTGTCGAGCTGCCGCTCAAGGCGATCGTACGAGGCTTCTCCTGGACCGTCGTCCCGACCAATTGGTACAACCGCCGGTATGGAACGTCGAAGCTCAAGATCAAGGAGATGGGCAGCCGGTACCTGTTCATCGTGCTCTACGCGCTGCTGGAGAAGTGGCTTTCCCGCGGTGACTACAGACGCTCGGCTGCGCCAGGTCCGTCCCCGTCGAATGCGCGCGGAACTCGAGGAACCATTGGACGCTGAACCACGCATAAACAGGAGAGGTTTTGCCGTGCGCTGGATTACCTCTCTTCGCCAATGATCGCGAAACTTTTCTGATGGCAGCCCACGTGACCTCGCAGGTTCTTTCGGTGGAGCGCACTGCATACGTACAGCGATTCCTCCGCCTGACACGAATCAGCGCGCTGCGCTCGCTCAAAGTGCGTTACCGTGGGAGCGCGCTTGGCGTGCTGTGGTCCTTCGGCAATCCTGTGATGATGACGGTCGTATACACAACGCTGTTCGGCACCGCTTTCGCGAGGTACTATGACGGATCGGTGACACGGTACTTGCTATCGGTTTTCGTCGCGCTCGTCATCGTCACGTTTTTCATGAGCACGACGTCCGAAGCGTTGATCACCGTCGTCGCAAACGGAACGATCTTGAACAAGATCGCCGTTCCGCCGGCCGTATTCCCTGTCTCTTCCGTTGCCGCAAACCTCTATCAGCAGCTACTCACGACGTTTCCCGTCGTACTCGTAGTAGCGATCGTCGTCGTTCACGATCCGCTTCGCGTGATGCTCGTGCCGGTCGTTCTGCTCGGTCTGGCGCTGCTGACTACGGGTTTCGCTTTGGTGCTTTCGGCAATGTACGTGTTCTTTCGCGACCTCTCGTACCTCTGGGGAATCGTAGGCTTCATTTTCTGGCTTACCAGCCCGATGTTCTATCCAGCGGAGGTGGTCCCGGACCGAATCCGCTTTTGGTTCAATATCAACCCCCTTGCCCAGCAGATCTCCGCTATTCGCGAAGTGACTCTTGCTCACGGGTCGATCCGATTCGGTCTGATCGGCATCTCGCTTGCGAGCGGAGTGCTTGCGTTCGCGATCGGTGTGTGGTTGTTTCGCGCAACGCGACGCGACTTCATGGATCTGATATGACTCTTCCCGCGATCGACTTGCGTGACGTCACACTCATTCGGCGAACGCAACAAGAACTGCACTATGACATCAAGCGCACGCTGCTCAACCTAACACGCGGATTGCGCCGCAACGTCAAGCGGCATACCGTCATCGACTCCCTGAACGTGCGGATCGCGCATGGCGAAAAGGTTGGTATCATCGGCCCGAACGGCAGCGGCAAGTCGACTCTTCTCAAACTGATCGCGGGAGTCCTCACGCCGACGGAAGGTGTCGTCGAGGTCGAAGGCTCGTTGGCGCCGCTGATCGAGATCGGCGTCGGCTTTGATCCGGAGCTGAACCTGGTCGACAATATCTTGTACTATGGTGTGCTGCTGGGCCACGAAGAGGCGGTGGTTCGTGCGCACGTCGAGTCGATTCTCGAGTTCGCGGAACTCGTGGAGATTCGCGACCAGCCGACGAAGACGCTGTCCTCGGGAATGAGCGCACGGCTCGGGTTTGCAATCGCAACCGAGTTCCGTCCCGACATCTTGCTGCTCGACGAGGTGCTCGCGGTAGGCGATGAGCGCTTCCGGCGGAAGTGCGGCGCGCGGATCGAGCGGTTCTGGGACGCGCATTCGACGATCGTCTTGGTATCGCACGACCTAGCCCATATCGCTCGGACGTGCGAACGGGTTGTCTGGCTCGACGAAGGCAAGGCCCGCTTCGACGGAGACGCGTCGACCGCAGTGAAATTGTACTTGGATTCCGTTCCGGAGAGCAAGAGCTTCCGGAGCGGCGAGGATCTCATCGCCATGGCGGCCGCGAGCGAAAATGGGGAACTCCTGATCCGCGCGCGGTCGGCGGAGCCCGAAGCGAAGATATTTCTCGTTCAGGATGGCCATCGCCGGAAAATCGGCGCGGACGAATGGTACGGCTGGAGTGGATTCTCGTCGTACGAGGTGATTATGGTCGATGAGGCGATCATCGAGCAGATTCCGGAGCGGAAGACCGACGCAGAGGGCGCCGCCGAGGAAGACGCCGTCACGTAGCCATGCTGCCACGTGCGCTGTTCGATCGTCGCGGGGCCGACCTTTCGGCGCATGCGGCTCGAAGACTGTCGGGTGTAGCCTCGCCGGTCGTCTCGATCATCGTGCCTGTCTTCAACAAGTGGGCGGTGACCCGGCGGTGCCTGGCGTCGCTGTTCGCATGCGACCCCGATGTCGCGATACAGCTGGTGGTCGTCGACGACGCCTCTCACGACGAAACGCCGCGGGCACTTTCGTCGCTGCCCGGCGTCGACGTCGTGAGGAACGGTACCAACGCCGGCTTCGTACACGCCTGCAATCGCGGCGCGGGCCTCGCGCGAGGCCGCTACCTGTTCTTCTTGAACAACGACACCGAAGTGCACGACGGGACGCTGCGGGCACTGATCGAACGCGCCGAGAGCGAATCGCGGATCGGTATCGTCGGTTCTAAGCTCGTCTATCCCGACGGGCGCCTGCAAGAAGCCGGCGGCATCATCTGGTCCGACGCCGGCGGCTGGAACTACGGACGCAATGACGACCCCCGCCGTCCTGAATACAATTTCACTCGTGACGTCGACTACGTTTCCGGCGCCGCTCTCCTGATCGGCGCCGCACTCTTTCGGGAAGTCGGTGGATTCGACGAGCGGTACGTGCCTGCGTACTACGAGGATACCGACCTGTGCTTCGAAGTTCGCGCACGGGGATATCGCGTCGTCTACGAGCCGCGCTCGGTCGTTACGCATCACGAGGGCGTGACGGCAGGCACGGACCTATCGTCGAGCATGAAGCGTTTTCAAGACGTCAACCGGCCGAAGTTTCGCGAGAAGTGGCGAGCCGTGCTCGAGCGGGACCATGCGTCGCCGAATCCGGCCGGGGTGCGCGCTGCAGCGCGCATGCGGACGAGCGCGGCGCGCGGCATTCTGGTCGTTGACTCGTACGTTCCCTTGTACGACCGGGAATCAGGCTCGCATCGCCTGCGGCGCTTGGTCGATGGTTTCGTGGCGAACGGGCAGCGGGTTGTCTTCCTGCCGGACAATCTCGCGCCGCTGCAGCCCTACACGGACGAGTTGGAAGCACGCGGCGTCGAGGTGCTGTACTACACCGAGGGCGATCCTCGGCGCTGGAAGGAATTCCTGATCGACGCGCTGCCGACCGTTGACGTGGCTTGGATCTGTCGTCCCGACCTTTGCCGCAAGTACCTTCCGGCGATTCGTGAGCTGTCGGACATCCCGATCATATACGACACGGTGGACCTTCACCACGTTCGTCTTGCGCGGCAAGTGACGTTCGACGGATCGGTGGACGACCAGACGTGGCGCGCCGTCGAGGCACTCGAGCTGGCGTGCGCCGCTGCGGCCGACGCCACGATCGTGGTAAGCGCGATCGAGGCGGAGGTCATCCGGGCGGCCGGCATAGCTTCGGTCGCCATTGTTTCCAACATTCACGACGTTGCCGCGGCGTACGACCGGGCGTTCTCGAGCACTTCCGGGCTGCTTTTCATCGGCGGATACAACCACACGCCGAATGTCGACGCGGTCAAGTGGCTCGTTCGAGACGTCATGCCGATGGTCTGGGAGGCGCTGCCGGAGTTGCGCGTGACGCTTCTTGGCGCCGAGCCGCCGCCGGACGTGCTCGCGCTCGCAAGTCAACAGGTTACGGTGACGGGATACGTACGCGACGTGGAACCGTATTTCCGTGCCGCGAGGGTCTTCGTCGCGCCCTTACGCTACGGCGCCGGGGTAAAGGGTAAGATCGGGCAGGCGCTATCGTACGGCTTACCCACCGTGATGACGAGCGTCGGCGCGGAAGGCTTTGCGCTCGCCGACAGACTCGATACGATGATCGCGGACGACGCTGAGGCCTTCGCCGCCGCGGTGATCGAGCTATACCAAGATCAAGAGCTATGGACCAGGATCGCGCGAGGCGCCGCGGCGGCGTTGGAGCTCTTCGGCAGCGACCGGGTCGTGCGCACGGCCCTCGACGTCATCGACCAAGTCTCGGCGTCACGCTCGACTATGCGATCTTCCTGAGCCACAAGCTCCCGCCGGTGTTGTTCAGCCACAGCGGGGTCACCGATCCCAGCGCCTCGCGGTGGAAGATGCGCAAGTAATCATTGAAGAGTTCGATTCGATACGCGCTGTTGTGCGTGAGGAAGGCACGCACGAAGTAACACTCGTTCCAGAAGCGGCCTTCGTTCAACCAAGCGGCAGGGTACTCGAAGGGGTAAAAGATGTCGTGGAAATGGACTACGACACCGGCCGTGAGAATCGGCAGCACTTCCGCGAACAAATATGCGAGGTCGCCGCCGTACTTCAAGACGTGAGACGAGTCGATGAAGAGGATATCGTTGCGCTTGAGCTCGCGAAACAGCGAGGGGTCGCACTCCTGTACCGTGCGCTCGACGATCGTCGATGCGTCCCGGTCTGACGATCGGAGCAGAGAGTACAGCCGATCAGGGTGTGGTTCGATGAACGTACACGAGATGTTCCCGGCGAAGAACCGTTCGTTCACCTCGAGCATGATCGCGGACGAGAATCCCGAGCCGACCTCGACGACCCTGGCCGGTTCGGTCCTGCGGATCATCGAGTACAGAGCGATAGCGTCCCCGTAGCTGAAGAAAGAATTCTCATAATAGTAACGGTTCGACGCGTCGGCGTGGACGGGGAACGGCAACTCCCGGGAGAACGGTTCGAACGACGACAGCAGCTTGAGCTGATCCTGAGCGTTGATCTGGATCCCCGGCAGCTCGCGAGGAAAAACCCGCTCGGATGCGGTCAGCCGCGTGACCTCGAACCGATCGGGGATTGGACTGTAGTAGTGACCCGCGGGGAACGCTCCCTCTCGGTACAGTGCGGCCCCTAGCGCATCACGCAGTGTAGCGTTCTCGGATTGGAGGTCGCCGAGCGGAGAAGGGTCCGTCATGCGCGTGCGCTTCTCGTCGTAGCCGTGCGGTACCCGTCGCGCGTCGGAGAGGTGCACAGCGAGCGCCGGGAGGGCAACGCGAGCGTGTCGAAAGTGCACGGCCCGTCGTGGGAACCGCTTCGCACTGGGGGGGCTTGAGCGGCCGAGGGCTTGCGCTGCCGGTGTATCGATCCCCGGTGCCTGCGGCGTGAGTCCTATTCGCATCATCTCTGAGCGAGGTCTTCGATGCTTTCCGAGCCGGTACACACGGAAGTTCCGTCGTCGCAACGTGACCCAGCTGCGTCGGCACGGCTGATCGCGGCGTGCCGCGCACGCCTTTTCAGGCAGACCGTCGCCCCTGTCGTGTCGGTCGTAATCCCCGTGTTCAACCAGTGGCCGGTTACGGAGCGTTGTCTCTACTCCCTCATGCTGTGCGACGTAGACGTCGCGATCGAAGTCATCGTTGTCGACGATTGCTCGCGAGACCGGACGGCGGAAGCTCTCGCCCAGCTGCCGGGGGTCAATGTAGTTCGAAACGGCGTGAACCTGGGCTTCGTGCACGGTTGCAATCGTGGCGCTTCGATTGCACGTGGCCGCTATTTGTGGCTTCTCAACAATGACACGGAGCTTGCGCCCAATGCCATACGAGCCATCGTAGATCGTCTGGATTCAGATGAGACGGTCGGGATCGTCGGGTCCAAACTCGTGTATCCGGATGGACGACTTCAGGAGGCGGGCGGCATCATTTGGAGCGACGCCACCGGCTGGAACTACGGCAGGTTCGACAACCCGGACCGAGCCGAATACAATTTCGTGCGCGACGCCGACTACGTATCGGGTGCATCGCTGTGCATTCGCGTCGACCTGTTTCGCAGCTTGGGTGGCCTTGACAAGCGCTACGCGCCTGCATATTACGAAGATACCGACATCTGCTTTGCAGCGCGCGCGCAGGGCTTTCGGGTCGTTTACGAGCCGACATCGGTCGTGACGCACTATGAGGGCTTGACTTCAGGCACGGACTTGAGTTCCGGCATGAAACGCTTTCAAGCAATGAATCAGCCGCTGTTCCGCGGCAAATGGAGCGACGTGCTCACCAACGAGCACGATAGCGGCAGCCCCGAGCGGGTTCGAACGGCCGCGCGGCGGCGCGGCGGGCATCGGCGTGCCATCCTAATCGTAGATAGTTACGTACCCCTCTACGATCGAGAATCAGGATCGAACCGGCTGCGGCACTTGATGACCGGCTTTCTGGATGCGCGCTACCGGATCGTTTTCTTGCCCGACAACCTTGCGGCCATGCAGCCATACACCCGCGAGTTGCAGCAGCTTGGCATCGAAGTGCTCTATCACGTCGACGGCGAGGCGCGCCGCTGGAAGGAAATGCTGAACGACGCTCTTCCGACCGTGGACGTCGCGTGGATCTGCCGCCCCGAACTGTGCCGCAAGTACCTTCCGGAGATCCGGGCCAGCTCGTCGATCCCCGTTCTTTACGATACGATCGATCTGCACCATGTCAGGCTCCGACGCGAAGCAGAGCTGGAAAACCGGGCCGACGACCCGACATGGCGGCAGGTCGAAGCGCTCGAGTTGGCTTGTGCGCGCGCTGCGGACGCAACGATCGTCGTGAGCGACATCGAACGCACGCTCCTCGAGGCGGCCGGCATCCGTCCCGTCGCCGTCGTCTCGAACATTCATGATGTCGTCGCCGGCGAGCCGCCGTCGTTCGAGCGGTCCAGCGGGCTGATCTTTATCGGTGGTTACAATCATACGCCGAACGTTGACGCCGCAGAATGGCTCGTTCGCGAAATCATGCCAAGGGTGTGGGAAGCGCTGCCCGAGGTGACGCTCACTCTGCTCGGCGCGAACCCGCCCGAACGCGTGCGCGCGCTCGCGGGACCTGGTGTCAACGTGACGGGATATATTCGCGACGTGACGGCATTTTTTCGCTCGGCTCGGGTATTTGTCGCGCCGTTGCGCTTCGGCGCCGGAGTCAAGGGCAAGATCGGCCAGGCCTTGGAGTTTGCCTTGCCGATCGTCACAACGCCGGTCGGCGCCGAAGGACTTGGTTTCGCCCACCGCCGCGACGCCATGATCGCCGAAGACGCCGGCGCGTTCGCCGACGCTGCTGTCGAACTCTACCAAGACCGTGACCTTTGGATGAGGCTGTCGGCAGCCGCACCACGAATGCTCGAGCCGTTCAGTTCGAAGCGTGTCGTCAAAGCCGCGCTCGGGGTTGTGGAGCGAATCGTCGCCGCGTCTTCCGTTGCTCGGTGATGTAGCGTTCGGGAAAGGGGGAAAAGCTCGCGGGCTTAGAAAACTGCGCTGCCTCGCGGGCGCCGACTTCCGGTTTCGAGGCACGGGCCGACGTCATCGATTGTGGACAGAGTCAACCCGTCGGCACTCCGGAGCACCCTCATGCACATGTCCTTCACAGGCGAACGCTACGTCCCGGAATTGCGTGGCCAGATATACTATGAGCATTTCCATCGCTACGCGATGGTGCTCGAGCTTGCGCGCGATAAGGACGTCCTGGACATCGCATGCGGTGAAGGCTACGGCACGGCGGCCCTGGCGCTGGTGGCGCGGACGGCCGTCGGCGTCGATCTCGATCCCGACTCAGTGCGGCACGCGGCGGCACGGTACACGGCGATGAACGTCGGCTTTCGGGCCGGCGATTGCACGCAGATTCCGGCAGGCGACGCGTCGTTCGACCTCGCGGTGAGCTTCGAGACCATCGAGCACCTTACCGAGCAAGAGCGGATGCTGGGCGAACTCAAGCGTGTCCTGCGGCCGAACGGGCTGCTCGTCATCTCCTCGCCGAACAAGCTCGTCTACTCTGACGGACGTTCCTTTAAGAATCCGTTCCACCAGCGCGAACTCTACTTCCACGAGTTCCGCGACATGCTGCGCTTGTTCTTCCCGAAAGTGCGCATTTTCGGGCAGCGCGTGTTCGCTGCGTCGGCAGTCCATCCGCTCCGCGGCGCCGCCGACGAGACGCGCTGGCTCGGTCCGTCGACGATCGCCGAAGGGACTCTGGGAGCGCTGCCCGACCCTGAATACTTCGTCGCGATCTGCGGGCGCGCCGAAAGCGACGAGTTGCCGGACTTATGCAGCGTCTATCTCGACCCACGCGATGAGTTGCTCGCCGACATCCGGTCCGGTGGTCTCGCGTCCGCACTCAATGGCGGACACACCGCGCTCGAAGCCCCGGCGCAGCCCGGCGTTCTGACGTCGGGTGCGCCACAGATCGACGACGAAGCGGAGCTGCGGCTGGCGGCAATGCAGACCGAGCTTTCGAAGGTGGAGCGCGAACTCACCGACCGCGTGAACCAGGTGAAGAGCCTGGAGGATCACGCCGTCGGCCTCGAGTCGTCATTGGGCGCCGAACAGCGGCGAACGTCCGAGCTGGTCGCGCTCCTGGAGATCCTCGCCCCGGAGCTGGCGCAGGAGCGCGAGACTGCTAGCCGCCGTGCGGCGGAGCTTGCGCAGCAGCGCGAGGCATCAGACCATCTCGTCGCCGAGCTGACGGAGCAGCGCGAAGCAGCGAACAACCTCGCTGGTGAACTGTCCCAGCAGCGCGACGCAGCGACCCGTCTCGCCGCCGAGTTGGCGCAGGAGCGCGAAACCGGGAGCGGTCTTGCCGCCGAATTGGCGCAGGAGCGCGAAACAGCGACCCGTCTTGCCGCGGAGCTGGTGGAGGAACGTGAGGCAGCGGGTCGCCTTGCCGCCGAGCTGGCGCAGGTACACGAGGCAACGAGCAGCATTGCCTTCGAGCTAGCGCAGGAACGCGAAGCAGCGACTCGTCTCGCCGCGGAGTTCGCGCAGGAGCGGGAGGCAGCGAGCCGGCTCGAAACGGAGCGTCTACATGGGAACCAGACTCTCGCCATGCGCGTCGCGGAGCTGGCGCAGGAGCTCGATGCGGCGAACCGGCTGGAAGTCGAGCGTCAGCATGCGAGCCACGTTCTCGCCGCTCGCGTCGCCGAGCTCGAGCAGGCCGGATACCAGGCCGACGAGCGGTGCGTCGCGCTCAATCGTGCGCTGGAATCGGTGTCGGGTGAACGCGAGCAACTCGAGGTGGCCTTGGAGCGAATGCACAGCGTGTCGACCGAGTTGCACGATGAGCGCACCCGAATGGAACGGCACGCCGCCGGCCTAAGCTTAGAGCGCGACTCCCTACGCGAGGCTCTGGCGGAGCAGCAGCGCCGTCAGGCCGACGAGCTGCGCACGCTCGAGGACACGCTGCTCACCGAACGCGGAAAGCTCGACTTTGATCTCGCGACGGTACGCGAAGAGAATAGCCGGCTTCGCGACCGCGTGTCGCAACTCGTCGCCGCTGCGGCGGAGCAGGCGACCGAACGCGATAAACTTGGCGTCGCAATGGAACTACGCGGGAGGGATCTGAATGCCGCCGAGGAGGCGCGTCGCGAGACGGAGCGGCTGATCGCGCAGCTCAAGCTCGAACGATTGAACTACAATGAGCTCGCCCAGCGAGCCCACGAAGTGGAAATCCTGTTACAGGAGGTCCTCGGCTCGACTTCGTGGCGACTCACGCTGCCTGCCCGCCGATTCATGGGTGCCGTACGAGGGCGCGGCAAGCGCTGACGGAGGCGATCCGCGCATGCAAAGGAGGATGTGGCTGAGCTGGCGGATGCTGCACCGAAATGTACGCTGACGTGACCGACATCGCGCGCGACGCGATGGTGTTTCGAGCGAAGCTGCAGCGCACCAAGGCGATGCTCGAGCCTGAAGCTTTCTGGTATCCGTACGACAGCCTGTCGAACTTCGTCCACTTCGACCACATGTTGCACGGCGCTAATCGCGGCGCGTTCGAGCAGTTTCGAGACCGTACCGTCGCGGATATCGGCGCCGCCGACGGTGACATGGCGTTCTTCTTCGAGTCACTCGGAAACGTCGTCGATGTGATCGATCACGCCCCGACGAACTTCAACGGGCTGCGCGGTGCGGAGCGGCTGCGCAAGCATCTCGACAGCTTGGTCACAATCCACGACATCGATCTAGATCGGAATGCTCACCTGCCGCGCGAACACTACGACGTGGCGTTTTTTTTGGGTATCTTGTACCACCTCAAGAATCCATATAGCGTTATGGAGTCACTTGCGCGCCGAGTCGACACGTGTTTTTTTTCGACCAGAGTGACCAAATTCGCGGGGACGCCACCAGTGCTCGTTGAGTCCCTGCCGATTGCTTATTTACTCGGTGCGTACGAGGCCAACAATGACCCGACGAACTTCTGGGTGTTCACAGCTGCCGGCCTGCGGCGGCTGCTCGATCGTACAGGCTGGGACGTGATCGAATTTACGACAGTCGGTAACACGCTCGACTCCGATCCGTCAACGCCTCAAGGTGATGAGCGAGCCTTTTGCTATCTTCATTCACGGTATGCCGGTGGACATGGCTGAGCTTGCATACGCACTGCAGGAACAGTGGCCCGAACCGCCGGACTCTCTTTAGGATGTCTTCGAGTCGGTTGCTTCTCGCGTTTCTTATCGCTCTGTCGGCCGGAGGTTTGTCCGGATGCTATTCGGACGAGCATCATGCAGAAAACGCACCCGCGGCAGGGCCGCGATACCCAGTGGGTGTTCTGTTTGAAGGCGCCGACGCTGCGACCATGAGGGGCGTCTTTCCTGCGGCGCCGGGCGACGACGTTTGCTGCTGGGTCGGCCCGAACGTGATCTTTCACGTCCTCTCCGATAGTACTGCGACGAGTGCTCAGTTCACGCTCTATGAGCCGAGAGTCGGTCTCTTCGCAACGCAGCAGCAAATCGTTTCGATCCTCGATGCGCGAGGGCGCGTCGTGGCGTCCCGGAATGTCGGCGTGGGCGCGACAACCCTCGTTCTGGCGCTTCCTCGCGGCTCCGTCGTCCACGGAACAGCCACTATTCGACTTCACATGGCCCGCACGATCGTTCCGAAAGAGATCGGACTGAACACCGATCCGCGAACACTGGCAATCATCCTACAAAGCGCCAGTACGCGCTAGCGTTTTATGCGGCGATGTATTGCTTGTTCGTCGATGCTTACCGAGGCAACTTGGGCGTGCGGCGAGTGTGGCTTCACGCCAGTCGACAAACCCGGGTACACCTCATTTGCCGACGATGTTGCGGACGACGGGTTCGAAGGCGCGTTCTTCGAGGCGTTAGCGAAACACGAGCCTGGCTTCTGGTGGTTCGAGTCACGCAACGATCTGATCGTCTGGGCACTTCGTCGCTATGTTCCGTCGATGACGTCATTCCTCGAAGTCGGGTGCGGCACCGGATTTGTCGTCTCACGCCTAGCCCGCGAGTTTCCGAGCGCCCGGTTCGCCGCAAGCGAACTGTTCGCGGAGGCGATGCCGTTTGTCAGCGCTCGCGTCCCGCAAGCGGCGCTCTACCAGTTCGACGCTCGCGAGCTGCCCTTTCGGGAAGAGTTTGACGTTATCGGCGCGTTCGATGTCATCGAGCATATCGACGAGGATGAGCGCGTCCTCGCTGAGCTGCATCGCGCGTTGCGACCGTCGGGCTGCATCATGCTGACTGTGCCGCAGCATCCTTTCCTCTGGGGTCCGAGCGACGACTTCGCCCACCATAAGCGACGCTATACACGCGGCCTGCTGCAGGAACGACTCCAGCGGGCCGGATTCCGCTTGCTTACGCTGCGCTCGTTCGTTTCGCTGCTGATGCCGCTGCAAATCCTTTCGCGCTTCGTCGCACGACGCAGGGCGATTTCAGATCCGCGCGACGAACTGCGCGTTTCGGCCTTCGCGAATCGCGTTTTGGCCGGCGTCATGTCCGCCGAGCGGTTCGCGATCGCTGCAGGCGCCGACAGCCCGTTCGGCGGCTCGCTTCTCGCGGTCGCGCAACGCGACCCTATGGTTCCGGCCATGTCCGCTTGACGGTGATTGACACCGGCGCGCTCTACGCGCGCGCGCGCAACCTGTATCTGCGGCGGCCGCTGCTGACAGCTACCCTCTTGGCTATCGTGGGAATTCTCCTCGCGTACTCGCCGGCGTTCGTTGGTGCGCGCCTGATCCCGTACGATTTTCAAACCGACTACTACCCGTGGTACGTCGACTCGCTGCGGGCGTTTCGCGTGTCTCCATTTGAGATGTTCGATCCGTATAAGCTCGGTGGCGTGATGACGTTTCCGTTGCTCGGCTTCTACGACCTGATCGATGCTGCTCCCGGTTTCTTTCACTTGATTCCGAACCTCGTCGGTTATCAGGCGCTCATTCTGGCGCATCTCGTGTTGATTCCGATCGGAATTGCCATGATGCTGGCAGCACGTGGTGTCCCGCCGCAGCGCGCAATCTTACTCGTCCCTATTGCTTTGGTAGCCTCTGCCCTCGGACCGGACCTGAAATACGCAGAGTGGGTGAAGCCGGTCGAGGCGTATGCGTACAGCTTTCTGGTTCTGGGAGCGCTCGAAATGCTGCGCGCCTCACTCCGCGTCCGATGGGCCGCTGTGCTCGGACTCGCGCTCGGGTACTCGTTCATCTACTTCGGGGAGAGTGCGGTCTACTGGCCACTTATCGTGCTCCCGTACTTTTTCGTCTATCGGGATTGCCTTCTCACCCGGCGCGGGATTGCGAGCGGTGCGCTCGCCGCGGTTATTGCTTGCATTGTCGCGCTGCCGTGCGTGTTGGTGACCCTCAAACTGTTCAATACGATCCAGGTCTCGGAGAGCATTCACCTTGTAAACACACTTGGCCCAGTCGAAGCGCTCGGATTCGCCGGTATACCAGTAAGCGCGGTTTCGTTAGTCTCGGTGCCGTTCACGCTGGGCGCGCTCGCCGCGCTGTCGTTTCGAGTTATGTCCCGGGCGGAACGCATATTCTTCGGACTGTTCGTTGTTCTCGCCGCTGCGTACAGCTTCGCAACGCTCACGCCGGTAGGGCCAATTGTTCGGGCCGTGTATCCCGTCGCGCGCCTCTCGCGGCGCGCGGACGTGATTCTGTACCTGCTCATACCGGTCATGGTGCTGCTAGCGGTGCGCTCCGTCGCCGTCATGACGGACGTCCCGGCTCGGTTTGCCGCAGTGGGCGTGTCGGTTTTCGCGGTGCTGGCTGCCGTAGCCGCGATCGCGCATCAAGCCGCGCTTCTTGTAATTGCGGGCGTTGCTCTTTTCGTGCTACCGCTCGCAAAGCTTCGGAGTATCGGGTGGTGGAGCGCCGCATTGGTGATGCAATGGCTAATCCTGTGTTTCGTCCCCTACTGGACCAGCAGTTGGTCGCCACAAGCGGTCACGTCGACCGATCATTACTTTGCCCCGTTCCGGTCGCTGGAATCATATCTTCCGTATCGTACGTCCGACTCGGCCGCGGCATATCGCGTGCTCAGCGTTGGCCTGCCTGCGACGTTCGGCTCATACGCACCGGTCTTCCAATATTACAACGTTGGTGCGGACTACGGTGTGATCTTCCCGCGCGCGCTGGTCGAGCGCTCCGGGATCACGCATCTGCACGCCGCTGAAATCGGCGCCGAGATCGAGGCGGATCCGGGCAAGGTTGGCAGTCTCGGTCTGCGCAGTATGGCCGTACGGTATTACTTCTTCGGTCCGGATGTCTACGCCGCGGTCGCCGACTCACTGCGCCGCGAATCGGGACTCGTTCCATTGAACGTTCCTGGCTACTGGCGCGTTGTGCGGGATGACCGCGCGCAGCCGTTCGTCGTCGCCGATTTTCCGGATCACGCGATAACACCGGTCGATGCTACGATGGGGCGGAGTTGGATACGGTTTACGGCGCCGCCGGGTGCATCGGACGTGCGCTTGGCGTTCACGTTCGACCCTTGGTGGCATGTTCGAGTCGGCGGAACTGCCGACGACGGTCGCCTGAGCGACATCGACGGGCAACTCGCTGTCAACGCGTCCGGCGCGGGGTTGCGTACCATCACGCTGCGCTACGGCGACGAGCGCGTCGTGATCTCCCTCGCGCTGCTCCTTGCACTTTACGCGGGAGGGGTCGCTGCGGTGGCCGCAACCGTGCGGAGGGCCTTGGTACCGGCCTTGGCCGCCCGCAGGGCGGCGAAAGCCGCGCACAGGCGAGCGATGGCTTCCGGAGAATCTTAGGGGCACCATGAAGATTCCGTTCAACCGGCCGGTGGTGGTGGGGCGCGAGCACGAGTACATGGGTGACGCGATATCACGTCGTCGCATTTCAGGCGACGGCTACTACACGAAGCGCTGCAACGAATGGCTCGAAAGATCGATCGGGACGAAGAAGGCGCTGCTAACGACCTCGTGCACGCACGCCATTGAGATGACTGCTCTGCTGCTCGATATCGGCCCCGATGATGAGATCATCATGCCGTCCTTCACCTTCGTCTCGACCGCGAACGCGTTCGTGCTTCGGGGTGCGCGTCCGGTGTTCGTCGACATTCGCCCCGACACGCTGAATATCGACGAACGTGCGATCGAGAAAGCAATTACCGCGCGAACGCGTGCGATCGTCGTGGTTCACTATGCTGGGGTCGCTTGCGAAATGGACACGATCTGCGAGATCGCTGATCGTCACGGCGTCACCGTCATCGAGGACAACGCGCACGGCCTGTTCGCCTCGTATCGTGATCGGCCACTCGGCTCGTTCGGCACGTTCGCGACCCAAAGCTTCCACGAAACGAAGAATGTGATGTGCGGCGAGGGAGGTGCGCTACTCATCAACGATGCGTCTTACATCGAACGTGCCGAGATCGTTCGCGAGAAGGGAACGAACCGCGCCCGGTTCTTCCGTGGTCTGGTCGACAAATACACGTGGGTCGAGCCTGGGTCGTCGTACCTGCCGAGCGATCTGCTCGCGGCGTTCCTTTTCGCGCAGCTCGAGAACGCGGAAACGATTCAGGCTCGCCGCAAGCACGTTTGGAACCGGTACCACCGCGAACTCGGCGATTGGTGTGCCGAGTACGGAGTCAGGCCGCCGGTCGTTCCCGAGCACTGCCGCCAGGCGTACCACATGTACTACATGTTGCTGCAAAATGTGGCGGATCGTGACGCGTTGATCGCGTACCTCGCAGCGCATGAGATCAACAGCGTCTTTCACTACGTTCCGCTGCACGGCTCGGAGTACGGTGCTCACCTCGGGTATCGCCCGGAAGATCTGCCGGTTTCGGTATCGAGCAGCGAGCGTTTGATCCGGCTCCCGATGTACAACGACATGTCCGACGCGGAAACCGACCGCGTCGTCGAGGCGGTTCACTCGTTTCGGCCCATATCGTCCGGAGTGCTCGCATGAAACAAGCCGTTATCTTCGGCACCGCTGACTTCGCCGAGGTCGCGCGGGTCTATCTCGACGCGGACAGCCCCTACCGGGTTGCCGCGTTTACCGTGCACGAGCGCTTTCTCGACCGCACGGAACTGCTCGGGCTTCCGGTGGTCGCATTCGAGACGCTGACGCAGACGCATCCGCCGGACCAGTATGACATCTTCGTCGCGCTTGGATTCGGAAAGGTCAACCGGACACGCGCAGCTCTCGTCGCCGAGGCGAAGGAGAAGGGCTACAAGCCGCTGACGTACATCAGCTCACGAGTGTCCCACGTCGGGCATTTCACGATCGGCGAGAACTCGTTCATCTTCGAGAACAACGTTATCCAGCCGTTCGTAAGCATCGGCGACAATACGATCTTGTGGAGTGGGAATCACGTGGGACACCATTCGACGATCGGCAACAATGTCTTCATTGCGAGCCATGCCGTCATTTCCGGGCACTGCACGATCGGCGATAACTGTTTCATCGGGGTGAACGCGACGTTTCGACACGGTGTCGTCGTTGCTCCAGAATGCGTGATCGGCGCTGGTGCGCTCATCATGAAGGACACGATTCCGCGCGGCGTATACAAAGTCAGGGGTACCGAACCGGCGGAGCACACGAGCGATCAGCTGCGCAACTTCTGACCCCGGATGAAGCGCGTCGCGATCTCCCAATCGAATTACCTCCCTTGGAAGGGTTACTTCGATACGATCGCATCGGTCGACGAGTTCGTCTTGTACGACCGGATGCAGTACACGCGGCGCGACTGGCGCAACCGAAACAAGATCAAGACGCGGCAGGGACCGCAGTGGATCACGGTCCCGGTACAGGTCAAGGGGAAGTACCATCAGGCGATCGACGAGACTGAGCTCGATGGTGATGCGTTCATCGGCGAGCACTTAAGCGCGATCCGTCACAGCTACGCGCGTACGCCCGGCTTCGACGCGGTCTTTCCGTGGCTCGAGGGTCTTCTGCGCACGGCTCCGCTGCATACGATCTCGACCTTGAACCGACACCTCTTACAAGCGATCTGCCTTCGTCTCGGAATCGGTACGCGCATACGCGATTCGTCGGAGTTCGCGCTCGCCGACGACCGGAACGAGCGGCTGCTCCGCATCTGTGAAGAGCTCGGCGCCGACGAGTACGTTTCCGGACCGGCCGCCAAGGGTTACATGGATGAAGCACTCTTTCGAGAGCGCGGGGTGCGCGTTCGTTGGAAATCCTATGCCGGGTATCCTGAGTACGAGCAGCCGTACCCGCCGTTCGAGCACGGCGTAAGCGTCGTCGATATATTATTGTGCAAGGCAATGGAGGCGGCATCCTATATACGCAGCTCCGAACCGTTTGAATCTTGAGCAGCGAAGCTTTCCCTTAGTGCTGACGCCAGGCAGTGGTTTTTGCGCTAGTGATTTGGCCTAGCCGGCGCAGCCAAATGCGGTGTTGCCCGGCGGCGTGGGGCTTCTGCTAAGCAAAGCAGGACAAGCGCCTGAGCGCGTCGCAACCACTGGGTCCGTTGGCAGGGTGGCGGAAGTTAGACGGTGTGTGTGATGCAGTCTCTGCGCCTTGTCGTCCTCGGGTCGTTCATTCTTGGATTCGCCGGCTGCGGTGGCGGCGGCACAGGCGGAAACGCTCTAAACCCCACGCCGGGGCAGGGTGCGGCTACGATAGGGCCGGTCATTTCCGGTCCGGCGTCGCCCGCCCCGCCAAACCAGACTCCCCCTCCAGCAGGGACCTCGTCACTCAATGTGACGCCGTACAATCCGGCCCAGGGGTCAAGCAGCGCGAGCATCACTCTTTCAATTAGTCCCGCGAGTTTGACAGCAATGGGCACCGCTCAACGCGGGTATGCTCAGATCGATCCGGTGGCAGGCTCCTCTCCGCCAACGCTAACCTTTTCAGCTAAACGGCAGTCGCTCTCAGCACGGCGACCTCGGACGGTGACATCGAGCCCATTCGATGTGGGGTACCATGGCGGCGTTATCATCGGCGGAGCGCAGCAGCATGCCATCCTCGTTTCGACGAATTATGAAAATTGCTACGTCGATCCGTCGGCGCCGTCGACGTGCTGGGGCGTGCCGGGCACCAATCAAACGGACCTCGGTGCAAGCGCCTATTTGAACTCTGTGCTCAATCAGTACACGAACCTCAATCAGATCAATAGGTATACTCGTGGAACCCAGGCTTTCGTGACGTTGAACGTCTTGACGTCTCACCCCGGTATCAGAAACCCTGTCATTGACGAGAGCGATCTCCTCTTGTTGGCCTATAATGCTGCATCTCAATTGGGTTTCGGATACGGGCACATCTATCACATCTTTCTACCGCCGAACACCGATACGTGCTTCGATCAAACGGCACAATGCTATTCTCCCGACAATCCCAGTTCATTTACGTTCTGCGCCTATCACTCAAGCGTCAATTTTGGGAACGGGAAAAACATCATCTACACGGTTGAGCCGTATCAGGACGTCTTCGGCTGCGGCTTTACCGGCGGTATAAATACGACTTCGAGCGGCGACGATCTCATCGATTCAACCATGAACGCTTTGACTCACGAGTTGTTCGAAACGATCTCGGACCCTGACGTGGGGACAGCTTGGATCAATCCCGCAGGCGATGAAATCGCGGACATCTGCGCCGGCCATTTCACGACCATAAATATGAATGGCCACAACTACACCGTGCAATCGATGTGGTCAAACGCGATTCACCTATGTACAAACGGATAACGGCTCCCGATGACGCGATAATGTTGCCCCGAGGCCTTTATCCGCCCCGTAACAGACAAAGCTAGCGCCTAACGGCAAGGCCGTGCGTTGCCTGACGCGAACTTGGGGAAGCGGCGATTTCGCCTTTTTCCGCTCGCTGACCGGTGCCATTGCGATCGGCGGGCGGACCACGCGGCAAATGCGCTTTATCGTTGCTCGTTGAACGGAAAGGATGGACCCATGGCGGTGCGGGGGGGCGGTGCGTGAGGACACGCGAGATCGCGCCCGGGTCGATCCTGCAACGGCTGTACCTTCGTGAGCGCCTGCGCAGGCTTCGTGGCGGGACTTTTTTGGAGATCGGCAGCGGTAACGGCTACAACGGGCGAACACTGCTCAAGAGCGGATTGCGCGGGCTCGGCGTCGACTTGAACGCGTCGGCCTGCGAGAAGAATCGCGAGCTCAACCGAGAGGCCATCGATGCTGGACGCTACGACGTGCAACACGTCGATTTCTTTGCTCACGATTTCGATCGGAAGTTCGACGTCATTCTCTCGTGCATGGTGATAGAGCATCTCAGCGACGAAGACGTGGACGCCTACTTCAGGCGTGCGATGGAGTTGCTCGAACCTCGCGGTGTCATCATCACGGTGGTTCCGGCCCAGCCACGCTACTGGGGTATCGAAGACGACATCGCTGGTCATAAGCGACGGTATACGTTCGCGGACTTTCCGAGGATCGCCCAGCGGTTCGGATTAACGCTGCGGGCCAATGCCGGTCTTACGTTTCCGGTTTCGAATCTGTTGCTGCCTTTGAGCAACCGTATCGTGCAGGCGAATGAGGCGCACAAGAGAGGGCTCTCCGACCGCGAGCAGACGATCCTCTCAGGCAATCGCGAAGTGACCTTCAAGACAGACTTTCCCTGGTACATGGGACTGCTGCTGAACGACGTGACCATGTACCCGCTGCACCTGGCTCAAAAGGCCTTCGCTAAGAGCAACCGGGCAATGGTGATCTATTCGGAGCTGGCACTAGCCGCCTGAACCGTGAACCAAGATGAGATCCGCGCGCGCGTGCGGACGTACTACACCCAGAAGCTCGAACAATACGGTCAGACGCCGCGCGGCGTTGACTGGAATTCAGAAGACGCTCAGCAGGTTCGTTTCACGCAGGTACTCAGTATCTGCGCGGACGATCCGGGGTTCACGCTCAACGATCTGGGTTGCGGCTACGGAGCACTCGTCGACCGTCTCGACTTGCTGCCGGGCTTCGCGAGTTACGTCGGGTACGACATCGCGACAGCGATGATCGATGCCGGTCGAACGCGCTACGGCGGGCGCTCCGACGTCCGGTTTACCGAAGTGCTCGATGACGTGCCGATCTCGGACTATACCGTCGCAAGCGGGATATTCAGCGTCAAAGGAGACGTTCCGGTCGACGCCTGGGCGCGCTACGTCCACGACACGATCGACTTGCTGGCTGCGCTATCGCGCAATGGCTTCGCATTCAACTGCCTGAGTGGGTTCTCCGACCCGGAGCGAATGCGCGATGACCTATACTACGCCGACCCCCACGCGCTGTTCGATCGCTGCCGCCAGCGCTACTCGCGCAACGTCGCGCTGTTGCACGACTATGGGCTGTACGAGGTCACCATCCGCGTTCGGCTGGACTGACCTTCGTGCGCGTCGCGATCGTTCTCGAGCGGGCACGCATCGACGGAACGGTGCGAGTCGCACTGCGCGAGGCGCGCGGGCTTCGCGACCGCGGTCACGACGTGCTCGTGCTTTGCGCGGAGGGCGACTTAGTCGAAGATGTCGCGGCTGTCGCTTCGCGGCTAATCGTCGAGCCGGCGCTTGCCCTCGGACCGAGCGCGGCGCGCGACGCGGGCGCTCGCGCGCGCGCCTCCGTGGCCCTCGCCGACCGCGACGCCGTGCTTGCCGTCGCCGGCGCTGCCTTTCCGCTTGCGGTCGCCGCGCGCGTGAGCGCACCAGTGTACCTGGAGATCCTATCCAACGACCTGTTCGTGGGCGACGACCCGGACGTTGTTGCCGAGCTGCATCGAGCTGTCGTAGAGGGACGCGTCCTCGGGCATGCGCTGGAGGACGTCTTGGCGCACGCGCGGCGGTACGACTTCGCCGTCGGTAGCGTCGTCTTTGCGGACTTGCCAGTAGCCGAGCCGGGCCGGCGCGCGCCGTTACCGCGTGAGGCGTTCGTCGCCGGAGATGAGTTGCTCGTCGTGACCGCGACGCGGCTAGACGACGACCACCTCGGCTACGTTCGTCCGCTGGTCAGGGGGATCGGGGCGTTGCGCGCAAACGGATATCCGTTACGGCTGCTCGTCGTCGGCGACGGCCAACACGGTGCGGAGCTTCGCGCCGAGGCGCCGCCGTTCGTGACCCACGCGGGCTTCCGGCACGACCTCGACGATATCTATCCCCTCGCCGACGTGTACGTCGGCGAGGGTTCCTCTCGCCTGGAAGCTGCGCTTGCCGGGGTTCCGGTCGTGTCGTCTTGCGCGCAGACCGAGCCCCGCTTTGCCGAGTTCGCCTCTTGCGTGTACGGACTGAACCAGGGGACGCTGCATGCGTATTGCCCGAGCAGCGTCGTGCCGCCGACCGCGTTCGCCGAGGCGATCGCGCTGCTTCTCGACGACAACGCGCTTCGTGCCAGGGTCGCGACGCGCGGACGCGAGCGCGTTCGCGCCGTGCACGATGTCGGACGCTATCTGTCGTTTCTCGAAGCATACCTTGCGGGCGACCGCCGAGGTTCAAATGTTGCCACGGCACCGACGTCCGTCGAGAGCGTGCGGGGCGACGATCCTTTCGCGCTCGAACGCGCCGCCGAGCATGCTCGTGCAAATCGGGCTCTCGGCGTCGTCGCGAATCCGCCGCTCTCGTGGCGCGCGTTCGCCAATCTCCCGCAGGACTGCTGGGATGCGCTCGCCGACGCCTCGCGACGGGCTGTGCTGTTCGGTCAGTCAGAGCCGCTTCGGTGCACGCCCTCCTCGAGCACCGCCAAGCCGAGTCCCGAACGCCCGTAGCCATTGCCGTTGTAGAGCATCCACCGCTTTCCCGCATGATCGAATACCGCCGCGTACTCGATCATATCGGCGTCCCAGCCGTCGGGGGAAACGTCGATCCCGACTCGGTCATCGCGCCGGTTCCAGGTCAGCCCGTCATCAGACTCGGCGTAGCCGATCCGATACGAGGCGCCCCGGCGCGAGTACCACATCCGATAGCGATCGGGGTCGCGTACGACGCAGGGACGCCCGATCGCGTATTCGTCGGGGCCGAAGTCGATCGCGATGCGTCCCTCGCGGCGCCAGAAAACGCCGTCGTCCGATTCGGCGTATTTCACGTGGTAGTAGTGGCGCATCTCGTCACGCTCGCGAGCCCAGCGAACGCCGGACGTGTACCACATCCGCCACACCCCGCGCTCTCGAAGGATCCACGGAGCGCCGACGATGATCGGTTCGGCGTCTGTTCGGTCGAGTATCGGCGCACGTGATGCGCGGCGCGCGGTTTGCCCGCCGTCGTCACTGACGAGCAGGCCTCCGAAGAACCAGAACGGCACGGTCTGCCCACGCTGAAAGCCCGAATAGTAGATATAGACCTTCGCGCCGACGACAAGCGCGCAGCCGCCGACCATCCCGTTCTCGTCGAACGTTCCCGGCTCGCCCAGCTCGGCGAGCGGCTCTGCGGATACGGCGACATCGTGCGGCCGAGCGAGGTGAAATTCGATGGAGCCTATTCGCGCGCGAGACTCGTCATCGCGGCCGCTCACGAAGACGCGGATTCGGTCGCCTTCCAGCGGCAATGGGATCGGCGAGGCCGCGTGGGTCCGCATCCACGCCGCGCTACCGTCCGGGACGAAAATGCGCCCAAGCTTCTTCCAGCGCAACGGCCCCGGCTCAACCCTGTCCCGAGCGGTACAGCCGCCGTTCTTGCGGCTGATAGTACTCGTCGAGACTGGTCACCACACGCGTGTACCATCCGAGGATTTGCTGCGTGCGCGGCGGCAACCCGAGCATGGTCTCGTCGCCGAGCGTGCGGACGTAGTCGATTTGCTGCTTGATCCAGGAGCGCGTGAACTGGTGATTGATTGCCAACCGCTCCGCGCCCGAAGTGTTTTGCCCAGCCGCGTGCCACAGTGTGGAATCGAACGCGACGAGCGAACCTGCCGGGCAGGTTACCGGTATTGCGCTGCGCTCCATATATGCCGTTTCGGGCCGGTCCGGCTGCCGGTGGGAACCCGGGACGACCAGCGTTGCGCCGTTGTCGGCGGTGAAGGGGTCTATCGCGACCATCACGTTTACGGACGCGACGTAACCGTTGAGGTATCGCGGAAAGTCGCGGTGAAAGACGTTCTGAAAGACGCGCGGCGTCGCTTCGGGGCTGTGCGACGGCAGGATGAAGCCGTTCTGCAAGTGCAAAATAGCGTGCTCGCCGACCGTCGCGTCAACGAGCGCGAGAACCTCCGGTTGCTCGAGCAACCGGAAGAAGGTCGCGTCGTAACGCATCATGGCGCGCAGCACGCCCATCTCACCGGCGCGCTCCAGGCGTTCGTGCCCGACCTCCGCGACGATTCGCGCGTGCGCGCGGTGCATGGAAGCGGTGATCTCGGCGACGAACCGCTCGTCAAGCACGGACGGAATGACGGCATAACCGACGAGCCGAATCGCTTCGAGCGCGTTGGCAACAGCGATATCCGTGCTCGCGCTAACGCCGTGCGTGTGGACCGTCATGAGTGCTCACTGTTCGGAGGAGGTGCGTACACCGCTCGGACGAGATAGCGCGGGCGTCGCTTCACCTCGACGAACACGACCGAGAGGTAGATTGCAACGATTCCAATGCTGAATAAAATCAACCCGCCGAGAAACCAAATCGACGCAGCGAGTGACGTGTACCCGGCCGGCACCGAACGGTAGAAGAGATATGCGAAGAGCAGGTATGCGACGTAAAGTAACGATGAGACGAGGATCGCGAGCCCGAGATATGCGATGTAGTGTAATGGGCGGTCGCTGAACGCGATCGTCGTCTTTACGAACATGCGGATGCGGCGGCGCAGACCATACGTCGTCGTCCCTTTGCTGTGCTTATGTATCGCAACCGCGACTTGCCGGAAGCCGGTCGTCGCGGCAAGGGCAGAGAAGACGATCGCGGTCTCGCCATGCTCGAGGAACCGTTGCACGTAGCGGCGTGTCATGATTCGGGTTACCACCATATTGGCGGGCAGCCGCAGGTCTCCGGAGAGCGCATCGACCAGGCGGTAAGTGAGCGCGCCACCCCAGCGCTCCAGGAAGCCACCCTTGCGCGCGATCTGCACGCCGAACGCCACATCGGCCTGGTTTGCTTGCATCGCGTCGAGGAGCGCGTCGAGCGCTTCAGGTTCTTCCTCGAGATCGCAGTCGATCAGAAAAACGAGATCGCCTCGCGTGTGCTCGAGTCCCGCCACGATCGCGTGATGATGCCCGAAGTTGCGGGTGAGGTCGACAATTCGTATCCGGCGGTCTTCGCGCTGCAGTGTGAGCGCGACGTCGAGGCTATCGTCCGGCGAGCCATCATTGACGTAGACGAATTCGATGCGCGCAAAGCGCGCGCCCGCGGCGGCGCTCATACGGCGGTGAAACTCGGCGAGATACGGCGCCGAATGATACATCGTCGTGACGACCGATAGCTGCGGCGCCTGCGAGTCGAGAGCCGGGTCCAACGCGAGCGGCGCCGCCGCCGACGGTTCGCCAAGGGCATCGCCTGTCACGGCCCACCTCTTCGCGCCGGCGCGCAGCGGCCCCGCTCTCCTTTGCGCGCCGCGCGTACCAAGCGCCTGATGCCATCCCAGAGATCGGTCAAACAGGCTCTCCCGCGGCCAGCGAGAGGACACGTTCGACGATCGCGGTCTGGCTCAAATCGTGCAGCGCGTGATAGAACCGTTGGCTACCGCTTCGGCCCTGAGGTGAACGCCGGACGCCGATGCGTACGAGCTTGGACGCGGTTCCGGCCTCGGCGATCGTCTCGGCGACGAGCGAACCGAGCGCGCCATCGACGTGCTGCGCCTCGACGCTGACGAGCAGGCGATGCGCCTGCGCAAGCAGCGCCAAGTCCTCGACCGGCGACGGATTGAAGGACGAGACGACCGCCACCGTCGCCGAGATTCCCCGCTCGGAAAGCTGCTCTGCCGCCGCGCAGACCTCGGGCGCGAGCGCTCCCATGACGACAAACGCGAGATCGTTCCCCTCGCGGACGGTTTCCGCGCGCCCGAGCCGAAAGCGGCCGTCGAGCCCGGGCACCACAACCTTCTCTTCCTTCCCGATACGATAGTAGATCGGTCCGTCACCGTCCCACGTAGCGAGCATGGCGGAGCGCATCTGCAGCGCGTCGGCTGGCGTGATGATGGTCAGGCCCGGTTGGGGACGCAGCGCTGCTGCGTCGTCGATGCCGTGATGCGTCGGCCCGGCCGTTCCGTATTCGAAACCCGCGCCGACGCCGACGATCCGTACCGGCAGCCGGTGCAACACGGGACCGTTGCGAATGAACTCGTACGCGCGCAACGACGCGAATGGGGCGATCGAGTAGAGAAAAGGGATGAAGCCGCCGTCGGCGAGACCGGTCGCGATCCCAACCATGTTCTGTTCGGCGACGCCGACGTTGATGAACTGTTCGGGGAAGGCCTCGGCGAACGGTTCGAGCGCCATGTATCCGAGGTCGGCCGTCAGCAGCAGAACCCGCTTGTCCTCGCGGGCAATCTCGGTCAGCGTCTTCGCGAACGTTGCTCTCACGTCTCGGCGACCTCGCGCATCGCCTGCGCGAACTCCTCTTCGGACATCGGCCAGTAATGCCACTTGATCTGACCGTTCATGTACGAGACGCCGCGACCGAACACGGTGCGTGCGACGAACACGTGCGGCCGCGGATCCGTTTCCGCAGCGGCGACGGCAGAGGTCATCGCAGGAACGTCGTGCCCGTCGACCTCTTCAGCATCCCAGCCGAACGCGGTGAAGCGCTCGACCGGGTTCTCGATCGCCATCACGTCGCGCGTGTACCCCAGCGCCTGTTGTCCGTTGAGGTCGACGAAGAGGTAAAGGTTGGAGAGCCGATGCTGAGCGGCGAACATCACCGCTTCCCAGGTAGAACCTTCGTTCAGCTCGGCATCGCTGACGAGCGCGAAAACACGGCGGCGCGAACCGCTCATGCGAGCGGCCAATGCCGCGCCCGCCGCCAGCGACAAACCCTGACCTAGCGAGCCAGTGGAGAAATCGATGCCAGGCAGTTCGCTCGCCGGGTGGACGCCAAGGAGGCTGTCGTCGCCGCAGTACGTCGCGAGCTCGCTCTCCGGTAACCAACCACGCAGGAACAGCGTGACGTAGAGCGCCAGCGCCGCGTGTCCTTTCGAGAGGACGAAGCGGTCGCGATCGGGATCCTCCGGCGATCCGACGCGCAGGATTCCGCCGTACAGCGCTGCGAGAATGTCCGCGATGGACAAGGACGATCCGATGTGGCCGACGTTCGCTCGGCGGGATTCGCGCAGCACATGCTCGCGAATCCGGCGCCCGGTGACCGAACGATGAGTCTCGCTCGAGGTTGTCATGAGCCGTTAGGCCTTGCTCGAAAGGTTCCGTAGTCCTGGCGCGCGGGAGAGTGTTGTACCACGGACGAACACCGCGGGCGGTGGTGACACAAATCGGCGCCGGCTTGGTCGTGGCCCTTCCGTGAGCTGACAGGCTCTCAAAATGGTATGACGCGGAAGCCTGCACGGAACCAAGTGGAGCGAACATCGTCGGAAGAGGGTTGGAAACCGATCGCCTGTAGCGACGTCACGCCGATACGCCGATTCTTCGATCTTCAAGCGGGGACTGTCTGGCGCGATCTCGTCGACGAACTGTCGCGCGTTCGCGGGACGCTTTTGGATGTCGGTTGCGGCGCGCAGCCTTACCGCCCGCTCTTGCCGAAAGACGCTACGTACATTGGAATCGATACCGCCGACTCGTTGGAATACTTCGGATACCACACACCCGACACGAAGTACTACGACGGCCTCCATTGGCCGATCGACGACCAATCCGTGGATGTCGTCCTTGCGACGGAAACCCTCGAGCACGTCAAAGAGCCCGACCGTTTCTTGGATGAGGCCTACCGTTGCCTGCGTGTGGGCGGCCGGCTCGTCCTCACTGTGCCGTTCGCCGCTCGCTGGCATTTCATACCGGCGGACTACTGGCGGTTCACACCATCTGGTTTGCTGCATTTGCTCGGCCGTGCCGGTTTTAGCGGCGTTGTCGTCCACGCGCGCGGCAACGCGCTCACCGTCGCCTGCTATAAATTCATGGCCATCTGCACCAAGTTCATCATGCCGCAGGAGAAGTCGAGCCTGCGGTCCATGCTCTTTCGCTTGATCGGTATCGCGCTCGTGCCGTCGTTCGTCACCGCCGCCGTCGTTGGTAACCTCTCGTTACGATTCGAGGGCGGCGACGATTGTCTCGGATATACCGCGCTGGCCGAAAAGGGCGACCCGACTTGATGCTTGCGCTCGAAGAGCGACCGTGTCCGATTTGCAAGACGTCCGACCATTCGGTTGTGTATCGCGAGTCGACATACGACGAGAGCCGTTGGACCCAAGCCAGCTTTTCGTCGCGTAAGGTGCCGGAGTACATGCACTTTCGGCTCTTGACGTGCGGCGCGTGTGGTTTGACGTACGGGAGCCCGGTGGCGTCGGCGGAGGCCGCGAGCCAGGCATACCGCCGCGCCTCGTTCGAAGCGAGCGTCGAGTCGACCGATGCCGCCCGGACGTATGCCCAGTACCTGCGCAAGCAGGGCTTCGAGCCCGGTCGTGCGCTCGACATCGGCTGCGGCGACGGAGCCTTCTTGCGTGAACTGCTCCGCTTAGGATTTCGCGAAATCGTCGGAGTCGAACCTTCGGAAGCACCGGTACGGGTCGCCTCCGAAGATGTACGGCCGTTGATTCGGCAGGAGATGTTCGACAGGGCGCTCTTCGCCGAAAACTCCTTCGATCTGGTTACGTGCTTTCAGACGATCGAGCACGTCTACGAGCCGCGTAAGCTGCTCGAAGACATCTTCCGAATACTCAAGCCCGGCGGCAAGGTCTTCCTCATCGAGCACGATCTGGGCGCCTTCAGCGCTCGGGTCATGGGGGAGAAGTCGCCGATTTTCGACATCGAGCACGTCCAGCTGTTCAATCCCCGCAGCGTCCGCTATTTGCTGACGCAGACCGGCTTCCAGGACGTGAACGTGTTCTCTATACTCAACGCCTATGCGCTGACGTATTGGCTCAAGCTCTTTCCGCTGCCCGCGCGCGTGAAGCGCGGTCTTCTGGCATCGTTGGCGCATCCGGCCTTGCGCGCGGTCGGCGCAATCCGGATCCCGGTTCCGGCCGGTAACATGGCGATCTTCGGCACCAAATGACGCGCGCCGAGCTGCTCCCGTACATCCGGTCCCTGCACGGGCCGATCCTGATCACCGGCGCCTCAGGATTTGTCGGCGCGAGCCTGTACAGCGCGATCGCGGCCGAGCGGTCCGACGTCTTCGCCATTGAAAAGCACGGTAAGAGCTGGCGTTTGGCCGACGTCAAAGAAGATTCCGTCATCGCGGTCGATCTGACCGACCGATCAGCCGTCAAGAACCTGCTCAACAACGTCACGCCGCAGACGGTTTTCGACTGCGTCGCGTATGGAGCGTATTCGTTCGAGCGCAACGTCGACCGGATTTACGAGACGAACTTCTTGTCCGTCGTCGGGCTCGCCGGGCTGCTCGCCGCGCGGTCCATTTCCGCGTTCGTCCACGCCGGCACGTCTTCCGAGTACGGAACAAACGCGGCAAAGCCGCACGAAGACGCAGCGCTCGACCCGAACAGCCACTACGCCGTGTCGAAGGTTGCAATATCGAACTACCTGCGGTACATGGGTCAGCATGACGCGTTTCCGTGTGCGAACCTGCGCCTGTATTCGGTGTACGGACCGCTCGAAGACACGTCACGTCTCATCCCCAACCTGCTGCGCGAGGCGCTAGCCGGTCGATACCCGCAGTTCGTCGATCCGCGGATCTCGCGCGACTTCGTTCACATCGACGACGTTTGCGCGGCATTCATCTTGACCGCGGCAAAGATGAACCCCCAGATCTACGGGGCCAGCTTCAACATCGGTACGGGCACCCGGACGACGATCGGGGAGCTCGCCGCGCTGACGAAGCGAATCTTCGGCCTTCAGGCAGACCCTCAGTTCGGCGAGATGCCGGCGCGCGATTGGGACCTCAACGACTGGTACGCGGATCCGGCGTCCGCGAACGAGGTGCTCGGCTGGACGGCCGAGGTCACCCTCGAAGAGGGGCTCCGGTCGACCGCCCAGTGGGTCGGCGGGCTCGACGACGAGCAGTTCTCCATTACCGGCAACAAGGCGTTCGCGAAACAGCGCCGCAGCCTTACCGCGATCATCGCCTGCTACAAGGACGCGCAAGCGATCCCGGTGATGTATCGCCGACTCACAGACACGTTTCGAAAGCTGCGCATCGACTACGAGATCATCTTCGTGAACGATGCCAGTCCCGATGACAGCGCCGAGATCATTCGGCAGCTCAGTGACGGCGACCATCACGTAATCGGGATCACGCACTCCCGCAACTTCGGATCGCAGATGGCGTTTCGCAGCGGCATGGAGATCGCGACGAAAGACGGCGTCGTTCTGCTGGACGGCGACCTGCAAGACCCGCCGGAGCTCATCGAAGACTTCTACGCGAAGTGGGAGCAGGGCTTCGACGTGATCTACGGGCGCCGCATCAAGCGGGAGATGAACTTTCTCTGGAACGCCGCCCACAAGCTCTTCTATCGCGTGTTTGCAGCATTCAGTTACGTCCCGATCCCGGTCGATGCCGGTGATTTCTCGCTGATGGACCGTAAGGTGGTCGGGTGGCTCCTGCAGTTCCCCGAACGCGATCTCTTCGTGCGTGGCTTGCGCGCCTACGTCGGCTTTCGTCAGGACGGCGTCGACTACGTGCGCCCCGACCGTCCGTTCGGACGCTCGACGAACAACCTCTTCAAGAACATCGAGTGGGCGAAAAAGGGAATCTTCTCGTTCAGCAACACGCCGCTCACGATGCTGACGGCCGCTGGTGTGACCTCGCTTGCCGTCTCGCTCCTGCTCGCTGTCGTAACCGCCGCGTTGCGGCTGTTCGTTCCGAACATCGCTCCGCGCGGTACCACCACCGTGCTGATCGCGATCCTCCTCTTTGGATCGTTCAATCTTTTTGCTATCGGCCTAGTCGGGGAGTACATCGCGAAGATCATGACCGAAGTAAAAGGCCGTCCGCGTCTGATACGCGCCGCGCTCATTCGCGACGGTACCAGCACGGAGCTCTTGCCGGATGGGAAGAGTTTCTAGAACGTCTTGACCTTGGCGAGTCCGGCGGTACGGAAGATCTCCGTCACCTGACCGATGGTGTCGGGCTTGGCAAAGTACGCGACCACGCTGCGCCCGGCTTGTAGCGCGTCGACGTAATTCTCCACCTCGTCGTCGGGGATCTCGAGGTCCCCGAGCCGATCGCTCAGCGCTTCGTTGCGGAAGTAGCGCGTTCCGTACCCACCGGCCGTCGGCACGCCGCTGGTGACGCCGGGGACGCCGGTGCCCTGACCGCCGCCCGTCATCAAACCCGGGTCGATCATGCCCATCGACGACGCCGCGCCCTGGGTCGAGTCGTCGGGTCCGATGAGTTGGATCGGGTCGAGCGGTAGCCCCGCAGCTTTGAGGGCGGATTCGATTCCCGAGATGTCGCCGTTTTGGGAAATGCCGGTCACGACCAGACCCACGAAGTACCTCTCTCGATGCGGCTTGGATCAGCGCCCGTTCGGGCTAGGGCTGAGTCGCATCCTGCTCGCGCACCGCGCGAGCCAAGCGCCTGATGCCCTCGGCGATGCGTTCCTCCGGCATCGCGGAGAAGTTCAAGCGCATCCCGTCGCCGCGATCCCTGCTCGGATAGAACGGCCGGCCGGGAACGAAGACCACGGCGTCGCGGACGGCACGCTCGAAGAGCTCCTCGGTGTCGATCCCGGCGCCGACCGTCGCCCACAAGAACATCCCGCCCGCGGGCGCGTTCCAATGCACGTGCGACGGCATCTCTCGCTGCAGCGCGTCGATCATCGCGTCGCGGCGGAGCTTGTACGCCGCGCGGACGCGCGCCAGATGCGCAGCGAGCCGCGGCTCATCCTCGACGTACGCGTGAAAGACGTACTGCGCGTACGAGCACGAGTGCAGGTCGGCGCCTTGCTTGGCGGTCACGATCTTGTCGCGCAGATCGTGGTCGGGGATCACCATCCAGGCGACGCGCAACCCGGGTGCGACCATCTTCGAACCGGTGCCCAGGTAGGTCACCGCGCCCTTCGCGCCGTGCGAGAGCAGCGCCGGCGGCGGCGGGCCGTCGAAGGCGATCTCGCCGTATGGATCGTCTTCGAGGATCGGCACGCCGTAGCGCGCGCAGATATCGACGATCTGCGGGCGCCGCTCGGCGACGAGCGTGTTGCCGGTCGGATTCTCGTAGTTCGGCACGATGTACAGAAACTTCGGCAGCGGCGCGGCGCGCTCGAGCGCCGCGGCGAGCGCCGCAGGAATCATCCCCGACGCGTCGCTCTCGATGGCGAGATAGCTGGGCTCGAAGGCGTCGAAGGCTTGGATCGCGCCGAGATACGACGGGTTCTCCAGCGCGACCACGTCGCCGGGATCGAGAAAGACGCGCGCGTAGAGATCGAGCCCCTGTTGCGAGCCGCCGGTGATGACCACGTCGTCGCCGTCGACCTCGAGTCCCTGATGCGTGCGCAGGCGCTCGGCGACCCACGTGCGCAACTCCGGGATCCCGTCGGTGACCGAATACTGGAGCGCGGCCGCGCCGCGCGTTTTCATCACGCGGTCTTGGGCCGCCGAGACATCTTCAACCGGGAACAGCTCGGCCGCCGGCAGACCACCGCCGAACGAGATGACCGCCGGGTCCTGCGTCACCTTGAGCATCTCGCGAATCGTCGACGGCTTGAATCGCTGGACGCGGCGCGCGAGACGCGGCGGCGGAAGAACGATATCCAGAACGATCGACGCTCTAGTAGCGCGACATCGGCGGGCCGCCGATCGGCACGCGATGCGGGACCGTGTCGAGCTGGGTCGAGCGGACGAACGACAGGATCGCCGAGCCCAGTCCGACCAGCCACACCAGTGCGGTCACGGCCCAACCGAGCAGCGGCACGATCTCCGCCGCCGAGACGACGACCAAGCCCAGGATCAGCGCGACCAGCGGCGACGGCGTCGATGCGGGCATCACCAGCTCGCACAACCGCCGGCCGACGAGCAACGCGACCGCGCCGGTTCCGATCCACACGCCGGCGATCAGCCCCGCGATCTCCAGCACGACCAGCGGGATCCCGATGATGCTCACGATCAGCAAAATGGCGATCGGCACGATCAAGACCGCGGCGACGGCACCCGCCGCGGCCGACATCGCCGGATGCCGTTCGACACGATCGAGCGCGACGCGCATGCGCAGCGGAAAGAGCAGGAAGATGAGCACGACGACCGCGCTCGAGAGCAGCTTGGTGAACAGGCGGTGATCCTGCTCGGCGATCGCGCCCAGCCCGTAGCCGCCGACCGCGAAGGGCAAGAACGACCGCGGGCCGTCGCCGGTGACGTTGTTGATCTGGCCCAGCACGCGTCCGCCGTCGACGAGCGTGCACGTCCCGAAGACGTCGTTGCAGTCGCCGCGGACGGTTCCGGCGATCTTCGCGTCGCCGAAGACGACATTGACGTCGCCGTCGATCGTCTCGTTCGGCGAGACGTACACGTCGGTGAAGACCTCGGTTTCACCGCCGTCGCCGCCGCGCGCCAGCGCCGGCGACGCGAAGGCCACGCCGGCCAACGCGACAAGAACGGCGAGCAGTGCCGCCGGGCGAACGTTCACCAGCGGGAACGTTCCGCCACGCGCGGCCGCATGAGGACGAAACCGGCGATCAACGCGAACGCGACCGCGACGTCGAGCAGCATCGCCGCGCCGAAGATGGCGCCCAGTGACCCGAAGTCGCCCAGCAGCCGTGCACCGGCGTGACCGATGGGCCCGATGGTGTGAAGGACGCCGGCGCTCACGTCGAGTGCCGTCTCACCGAACGCCCGCATCGTGCTGGAGGCCAGCAAAAACCCAGCGCCGATCAGCAGCCACGCGGCGGCGAGATACGAGACGAGGTAGGCGTACGCAGGGACTGCCGAGGCGTGCGGCCGCGGCAACGACCGAACCTCGGCCATCGTCGCAAACGTGAAGTTCTCCGGCAGCTCGACGTGGCGCGGTGACGCGATAAGTGCGTCGACGACGCGCAGCTCGTCGAGCACGCCCTTGCAGCGGCCGCACGCGTTCAGGTGCGCGAGGAGTCGCGCGCGCTGGGCGGGCGCCAGCGTGTTGTCGAGATAGCCTTCGAAGAGTCGTTCAGACGAGTTGCAGCTCACCGAAGCCCCCGACCGCCCGGAACATCCGGGTTGCGCAGTTTCCCTGGGCGGTCGCCTCCCGCTCGCGCAACCGATGCGCGAGTGCGAGCTTGCCGCGGTGGATCAGCGTCTTGACGTTGCCCAGCGAGAGGCCCATCGTCGACGCGATCGTCTGATAGTCCATGTTGTCGTAGAAGCGCAGTGCTAACACGGTCCGGGTCCGCTCCGGGAGGTCGGCCAAGGCGGCGCGGACCTCGGCCTCGGCCTCGGCGCGTAAAACGCCGCCCGCCGGGTCAGCATCGCGGGAGATGTCGGCGACGGTGCTCTCGATCGTCTGCTCTTCGGCCAGCTCGGCGACCGCGGGACGGCGCAGCGAGCGGCCCAGGAACGTCCGTACGACGTTCCGGGCGATGTGGTAGAGCCAGGTCGAGAAGCGCCCCAGGTCGGCGTTGAAGGTGCCCAAATGCGCATAGGCGCGCAAGAACGTCTCCTGCGTGAGGTCGGCGATGTCGCTGGGCTGGCGAACCGAGGCACCGATGAACGAGCCGATCCCTCGCTTGTAACGCTCGACCAAATGTCCGAAAGCGTCGCGATCCCCGTCGAGGACCGCTTGGACGAGCCGTTCGTCCGTGATGTCGGGGGCCGACTGCTGGACAGCCATGCTGATCGCACATACTACCGCCGGCGCCTGAAGTTTCCGCCCCATAAGGGAGACTTTTTTGGGGTGCCCGAACACCGCGGCCCGTGGTGGCACATCGGCGCTGGCTCGTGACCGGGGGGCTGGGATTCATCGGTTCGGCGTTCGTCCGGCTCGTTCTGAGGGAGCGCGCGGACGTCGCGGTGACCGTCCTGGACTCGATGACCTACGCCGGGAACCCGGCCAACGTCGCCGAGGTGGCGCACGACCACCGCTACAGCTTCGTGCGGGGCGACATCGCCGATGCGGCCCGGGTGGACGCGGCGATCGGGGAGGGCGTCGACGCGATCGTGAACTTCGCCGCCGAGACGCACGTCGACCGGTCGATCCTCGAGCCCGAGGCGTTCATCCGAACCGACGTGCTGGGGACGCACGTGCTGCTCGAGGCGGTCCGCCGGCACAAGATCAGCCGCTACTTGCAGGTCTCGACCGACGAAGTGTACGGCGACGTCGAGCACGGCGCGTCGCGCGAAACCGACCCGATCCGGCCGCGCAGTCCGTACGCCGCCTCGAAAGCGGGCGGCGACCTTCAGGTGCTGGCCTATCACACGACGTTCGAGACCCCGGTCCTGATCACGCGCGGCTCGAACACCTACGGCCCTTACCAGTATCCCGAGAAGCTGATCCCGCTGTTCATCACCAACCTGGTCGAAGGCGAGCGCGTCCCGGTCTACGGCGACGGGCTTCAGGTGCGCGACTGGTTGCACGTCGACGACCACGCGCGCGGCATCGCGCACGTGCTCGAGCAAGGAACGCCGGGCGAAGTCTACAACTTGGCCGGCGGCAACAGCCGCACGAACCTGGAGATCACCAAAGAACTGATTCGGCTGGCCGGCCGTTCGTACGACGACAGCGTGCGTCACGTAACCGACCGGCCGGGTCACGACCGCCGGTACGCGCTCGATGCCGCCAAAGCGCACGCGCTGGGGTGGTCGCCCTCGGTCGGCTTCGCCACCGGATTGGCCGAGACGGTGGCGTGGTACCACCAGCGCGAGGACTGGTGGCGCCCGATCAAGTCGGGCGATTTCCGCGAATACTACCGGCGTCAATACGCGCTGCGATGACGAGGAAGGATCGATGAAAGGAATCATCCTGGCAGGTGGGCTGGGGTCCCGGCTGCGACCGCTCACCAAAGTCACCAACAAACATCTGCTGCCGATCTACGACCGGCCGATGATCTACTACCCGCTGCAAACGTTGTGCGAGGCCGGCATCCGCGAGATCATGATCGTCACCGGCGGGAACAGCGCCGGCGACTTCCTCAAGCTGCTCGGCAACGGGCGCGAGTTCGGCCTGCCGCACATCGCCTACACCTACCAAGAGGGTGAAGGCGGGATCGCCGACGCGCTCAAGCTGTGCGAGCATTTCGCCGGCGGCGAGCCGGTCGTCGTGATTCTGGGCGACAACATCGTGCAGAACAGCATCGCGTCGTACGTCGAGCGCTTCCGGGAGCAAAAGTCCGGCTGCCGCCTGTTGCTCAAGGAGGTCGACGATCCCGAGCGGTTCGGCGTCGCCGACTTCGACGGCGAACGGATCGCGGCGATCGAAGAGAAGCCCAAGATCCCCAAGAGCCGCTTCGCGGTGACGGGCATCTACATGTACGACAACCGGGTCTTCGACTACGCGCGCGATCTCAAGCCGTCCGTGCGCGGCGAGCTCGAGATCACCGACGTCAACAACGCGTACATCGCGGCCGGTACGTGCTACTTCGACGTCCTCGACGGGTGGTGGACCGACGCGGGCCAATTCGAATCGCTGTACCGCGCCGCGCAACTCGTCGCGGAGGAACGGATGAAGAAATCACTGACTCCGGTGTGAGGGTGGAGCGCGTCGCGATCTTGGGCGGTTCCGGCCAGCTGGGATCGGCGCTGCGGGACGCATTTCGCGATCGCGAGGTTGTCGCGCCCTCTCACACCGACGTGCCGATCGAGGACGCCGGCGCGCTTGCGGCGCTGCTCGACGACCGCCGGCCGCGGGCGTTGATCAACTGCAGCGCGTTTCACCACGTCGACACGTGCGAGCGCGAACCCGAGCGGGCGTTCGCGATCAACGCGCTCGCCGTCGACCGTTTGGCGGCGTTGTGCGCGGCGCGCGGCATCGGCTTCGCGACGATCAGCACCGACTACGTGTTCGACGGGAAGCTGGGGCGCGCGTACCGCGAGGACGACGCGGTGAACCCGCTCACCGCCTACGGCGCTTCCAAGGCGGCCGGCGAGTCGCTCACCCGGCGGCACGGCGACCGGCATTGGATCGTGCGCACGAGCGGCGTCTTCGGCACGATCGGATCGTCGAGCAAAGGCTACACGCTCATCGATAAGGTCTTGCGTCAAGCCGAGCAGGGTGAGCCCACGCGCATGGTCGACGACATGGTGTTCTCGCCTTCGTACGCGCCCCACGTCGCGCGCGCGATCCGCGACCTCATCGAGCGCGAAGCGTATGGCACGCACCACGTGGTGAACGCGGGCGCGTGCTCGTGGTACGAGTTCGTCCGCGCCGCGTTCGGCAAGGCAGGGCTGGCCGATGCGCCGCTCGAGGCCACGACGTACGCCGCGCTCGGCAACCGGACGCGCCGGCCGATGTACTCGCCGCTGGAGTCGGCGACACTGTCGCGCGACGGTGTCGCGCCGCTGCCGTCGTGGGACGAGGCGCTCGACGAGTTCTTGGCCGCGCGGCAGTCGCGGCTAGCCGCGCGCGGCGCGTAGCGATATGCACGTCCTCGTCACCGGCGGCGGCGGCTATATCGGCTTGGAGCTGTGCCGCCAACTGCTCGAGCGCGGCGACTCGGTTCGCGTGGTCGATCGCTTTTTCTTCGGCGACGGACCGCTGCGCGCGCTCGCCGGCCGCAGCGACGGACGGCTGACGCACGTCGCGGGCGACGTGCGCGAGCTCGACCTACAATGGCTCGACGGCATCGACGCGGTGTCGCATCTCGCCGGCCTGTCGAACGATCCCACCGCCGAGTACAACCCGACCGCGAACTGGAAGATGAACGCGATTGCGACCGAACGGCTCGCGGAAGCCTGCCGGAAGCGCGGCATCGAACGCTTCGTGTTCGGTTCGTCGGCGTCGCTGTACGACGGCATCGGCCCCGGGATGTTCGACGAGCTGACCGAGGTTCAACCGCGCGGTGCCTATTCGATCTCGAAGAAGTACGGTGAGGACGCCCTGCTGCGGCTGAGCGGCAGCGGGTTCGCGCCGACGATCCTGCGCCAAGGCACCGTCTACGGCTGGTCGGCGCGGATGCGCTTCGATTTGGTCGTGAACACCTTTCTCAAAGACGCCGTCACCGCGGGCAAGCTCTATTTGCACGGTGGCGGTTGGCAATGGCGCCCGCTGGTCGACGTGAGCGATGTCGGGCGTGCTCATATTTCGTGTCTGACCGCGCCGCTCGACGCCGTCGGCGGCGAGATCTTCAACGTGATGCAGGAAAACTATCAGGTGCGGCAGCTCGCGATGCTCGTCGCCGGCTCGCTCTCGCTCCACGGCCGGCGCGTCGAGCTGCAAGAGGCGCCGCTGCCCAAGCTCGTCCGTGACTACCGGATGTCGAACCTGAAGATGACGCAGCGGCTGGGCTTCACGCCCGCCGTCACCGTGCTCGAGTCGATCGACGTCATGCTCGCGAAGCTGCCACTGGACGACGTCGGTTGGCTGGCGAACCCGCGCTGGTACAACATCGCCTGGATGAGCGTGCTCGAGGAAGTCCACGCCGGCCAGCGGGATTTCGCGTCGATCTACTGACCGAGAATCGAACCTTTGCGATGAGCGATCGATGGGAGGGCCGCCGCGTCCTGGTCACCGGCCACACGGGCTTCAAAGGCGCGTGGCTGGCCTGGTGGCTGGCGCGCCGCGGCGCGCGGGTCGCCGGCTTCGCGCTGGCGCCCGAGCCCGAGCGCCCGAACTTGTTCGCGGAGCTACGGCTGGCCGACGTCGTCGACTCGACGATCGGCGACGTGCGCGACGCGGAGGCGGTGCGCCGTACGATGGCGCGCGTGCGGCCCGACGTCGTGCTGCATCTCGCCGCTCAGGCGATCGTCCGCGTCTCGTACGCGGCGCCGCGCGAGACGTGGGAGATCAACGTCGTCGGAACCGCGGCGGTGCTCGATGCGGCCCACGAGCAGACCGGCGTCTGCGCGATCGTCGTCGTGACGTCGGACAAGTGCTATGAGAACCGCGGCCTCGACCGAGGATATCGCGAGGACGACGCGCTGGGCGGCCGCGATCCCTACAGCGCGAGCAAAGCGGCCCAGGAGCTCGTGGCGGCTTCGTACCGCGCGTCGTACTTCGGCGACGGACCGCTGCTCGCCACGGTGCGGGCGGGAAACGTGATCGGCGGCGGTGATTGGTCGCGCGACCGCCTGATCCCCGATGTCGTGCAAGCGCTGCGCGACGACGTTCCGGTCGTGCTGCGCTATCCCGAGGCAGTTCGCCCGTGGCAGCACGTGCTCGAACCGCTCCGCGCGTACCTCAGCGTCGCCGAACGGTTGAGCGAAGGGGATCGCTCGGTCGCGAGCGCCTACAACGTCGGCCCGCGCGACGAGGATCATCGCACCGTAGCGGAGGTGGTCGATCGAATGTATGCGGCTTGGGGGCGCGAGCCGTCGTGGACCCGCGAACCCGCTGCGCAGGTCGAGGAGGCCGCCGTGTTGCGGCTCGACGCTACCAAGGCCGCGGGCGAGCTCGGCATCGTGCCGCGCTTCGGCCTCGACGAAGCCTGCCGGCGTACCGCATCCTGGTACCGCGGCTGGGCCGACGGTGCCGATGCGCGCGCGCTGTGCGACGCGGATCTCGACGCGTACGAGGAGCCGGCGTGCCGAGCCTGATCTGCCGCGGCTGCGGCGCCGTCGTAAGCGAGTCGCTGGTCGACCTCGGCGTCCAGCCGCTGTCGAACGCCTATGTCCCGCGCGCAATGTCGGACGCCGCGGAGGCGTTCTACCCGCTGCACCCGATGGTGTGCGCGCGGTGCTTCTTCGTCCAACTCGGCGTTTTCGCGTCGCCCGAGAAGATCTTCGGCAACTACGCGTACTTCTCGTCGTACTCGACGTCATGGCTCGATCACTGCACCGCGCACGTGGCGGCGTCGGTCGAGCGGCTGGGGCTCGGTGACCGCTCGCTGGTGGTCGAGATCGCCAGCAACGACGGGTACCTGCTCAAATCGTTCGTCGAGCGCGGCGTCCCGGTGCTCGGCGTCGAGCCTGCTGCAAACGTCGCCGGCGAAGCACGGCGCAACGGGGTGCGCACGCGCACGGCGTTCTTCGGCGCCGAAGAGGCGAGCCGCATCGCGGACGAGCACGGTCGCGCCGACATGATGCTGGCCAACAACGTTCTCGCGCACGTCCCCGACATCCACGATTTCGTCGAAGGCTTTCGGCGCCTGCTGGCCGACGACGGCGTCGCGACGTTCGAGTTCCCGCACCTCGTCCCGCTGCTGGAGCAAACGCAGTTCGACACGATCTATCACGAGCATTTCAGCTACTTGTCGTTGCTGGCGCTCGAACCGGTCTTCGCCGCGCACGCGCTCGCCGTCGTCGACGTCGATCGCATCTCCACCCACGGCGGCTCGCTGCGGCTGTGGGTCGCGCACGCCGAATCGGCGCGCGGCCCGGCGCCGGAGGTCGACGAGTTGCGGCGTCTCGAGCTCGCCGCCGGCTTGGCGGACCTCGACACGTATCGCGCGTTCGCGCCGCGCGTGCGCAAGATCAAGAACGACCTGCTGCGCTTCTTGATCGACGCTGCGGAGCGCGGCAAGCGGGTCGCCGCGTACGGCGCGGCCGCGAAGGGGAACACGCTGCTCAACTATTGCGGCATTCGCAGCGACCTGGTCGAGTTCGTCGTCGACCGCAACCCGCACAAGCAAGGCCATCTGCTCCCCGGCAGCCGGCTGCCGATCGAAGCGGTCGATCGGCTGAGCGAACGCCGTCCGGACTACGTGTTGATCCTTCCGTGGAACCTGACCGCCGAGATCGTCGAGCAGATGGCCGCCGTGCGCTCGTGGGGCGGTCGTTTCGTGATCGCGGTCCCGAGCCTGACCCTCGACCCATGAGGGACGCGATCTTCGTCGTCGGCATGGGCCGCAGTGGAACGTCGGCGTTGACGCGCGTCCTGTCGCTGTGCGGCGCAGCGCTGCCGCTCGCCCCAATCGCCGCGAACCACGGGAACCCGACCGGCTACTGGGAGCCCGCGCTCTCCATCGCCGTGAACGACCGGTTCCTCTCCGAGCGCGCATCGTCATGGTACGACGCCACGGTGCCGGCGCGCTACGATGCGGCGTCCGCCGAGAGCCGGCGCTTCGTGGCCGACATCGCGGGCGTGTTGGCAGCCGGATTCGAAAGCGACGGGCCGCTGGTGGTGAAGGATCCGCGGATCTCGATGCTCCTGCCCTATTGGGCGGATGCCGCGTCCTTGATCGGGTTCGTAACGAAGATCGTCCACGTGTTTCGCCGGCCGGAGTCCGTAGCAGCGTCGCTGGCGGTGCGCGACGAGCTGTCGGCCGCGCAGTCCAACGCGCTGTGGCTGAAGTATAACCTCGTCGCCGAACGGGACGCGCGCGGCTTCCCGCGCGTCTTCGTCGCATACGAAGATCTGATGTTCGACTGGCGCGCAGTGATCGCGTCGTGCATCGAGCGCCTCGACCTGAGCTTGCCGTTGTTCGATCGGCGATCCGACGCGGTGAACGCGTTCCTGTCGCCGAGTCTCGACCATCACGCGGCGGTTGTTGCCGATACGGCGGACGAGCACCAGGCGCTGATCGCGCGAACGTACCGCCTGCTGAATGATGCGAAGCATGGCGCTCCGGACCTCGCCGCGTTCGACGCCGCGGTCGCAGCCTACACCGCAACCGAACCCGTCCCGATCGCACCCCCGCTCGCCACCCGCTAAATCAAGCGAATCTCGACGCTCATTCGGTTGGCGGTCATGTGCGGGGTCACGTAGGTTCGGTGGATCGTCGCGCCGGCGAACACCATTGCGTCGCCGACGCGAAACTCCGGTCGCCAACACGCGTCCTCGCCATAGCGACCGACGACCGTCGCGGGATCGAGGCGCACGCGCTCGACCGGAAACCGCGCATCTTCGGCCGGCGCTGGTTGCAAGAGCTCGCGCCAACTTTCCCAGACGACCTCCAGCCCCGGCGCGTCGCGCCCGCAGGGATCGAGCGGGATCCAGATGTTGAGCAGCCTGCATCCGAGGATCGTTTGGTCTTGGTGGAACGGCAGATGCGCGTCGGCGCGCTCGAGCACGATCGAGCGGACATGGCTGTTCGGCTCGATCTCCGGCTCCTTGCCCAGATATGGTAGCGCCAGATCGCGGAAGGGCTGAAGCGACGCGTTCAGACGTTCCGCCACGTCGGGCAACTGTGCCAACGGAACGTACCGGCGCTTCAGCGGCGCCTCGAACTCCGCTGGCAGAAGACCCGTCGCGGCAAGCTCGGACCAGTGCCGAAAAACCGCGTCGGCCGCCGCGTGCACGTCGGCGATGAGAGCGGGATCGAGCGCACCGCGGATGTGAACCGCTCCGCCGGCTGCGAAGCTCTGCGCGACCGCCTCGTCGTGGTCGACCGCGACGGCGCAGCGATGGTCGATCATCGGACCGCCTCGCAGCCTTCGCCGGTGGTCATCGCCTCGATCAACTCCCAGCTGCCCGCGCTGAGTTCGCGGATTCGCCGTTGCGCGGCGGGACTTGCGCGCACGGTCTCGGCGCGTTCGCCGATGAGCGTGTCGAGTTCGAGCACCAGCCGCGCGGCGCGATGCTGCTCGTCGGGCGGAAGATCGTACCGGTTGACGGTCCGCATCAATGCGACGCCCGCCGCGCGCAGCGAGGGATGGACCTGCTCGGCCTCGGGCTCTGGCGCTCCCAGGGCGTGAAAGATGCGCTGCACGATATCTGGTCCGTAGCGAAACGCGCGAACGTTGCCCGCCCCGATCGCCGCTTCGGCCTCGCGGATGTAGCCCGCGTAGTCGAGCCGTTTGGCGAACCACGCGTTCTCGAGCATCGTCTCCAAATCGGCGTCGAGCCCATAGGCCGGCGCGTCCTGCTTCGGGTTGCGCAACAGCTGGGCGTACTGTGATACGGCGAACTCGACCGGCGGCCGAAAGCACGTCCAGATCCGAACGTCGAAGCGCGCCGTCAGATCGCGCAGCAGCGCCTTCGACGTGGCCGAGTAATCCCACCAGTGGTTGAACAGCCCTTCGGTCGACAACACGATCGTGTGCGTTTGCGGGGGCGCCGCTCGCGCGATGTCGTCGAACCGCCCGCGCAGCGCGGCTTCGTCGCCGTCGAGCAGCAGGCCCACGAGATATTGGTGTTTCTTCTTCACCGGATCGACGTCGGCCGGCGGATACCATATCCCGATTCGTTCGAGGTCGTCGGCATGACGGTACAGCGCTCGCTGCAGAGCGCTGGTCCCGGTCTTCGGAGTCCCGGCATGCAGCACGAGGCGAAGTCGGCGCAATGGCGCCTCAACCATGACGCCTCTCTTCGCAGCAGCCCACGTTCGCTCCGCTCACGGAAGTGTCGACGCGGCCCAATCGACGAGCCGCTGCGCCGCGGCGGACATCTCCGCCCCGAAGTCGATGGAGCGCGCGAGGCGGCAGCCCGCCTCGGCGATCGCGCGCGCCGCGTCGTCGTCGGCCAGCACGAACCCCACGGCCTCCTCGAAGTCGGAGAAGTCCGGCTTTACCGGGACGTAATGGACCCATGGCTTGAGGCGGTCGTAGTACCATTGCGCGAAGCCGTGCTCGGATTCGATCTTGATCACGCACGCACCGGTCAGCAAGCTGGTGAACAGGCCGCTCCACGCATTGCTGTTGCCGTCGATGTCGATCACGGCCTTGAAGTTCGCAAATGCCGCCTTCTCCACCGGCGCGCGCATGAACGGCGTGATGGTCTGCGCAACCGTCGCCGCCCAGTCGGCGGGCACTTGCACGAGCGCCGTGATGCCGACGTCGCAGAGTCCGGCAACGCCGGCGGCGCCCGAGCGCGCGCACAACTCGAGCCGCGGCAACCACTGCACGTCGGCCCGCGAGCTCGGCGGCCAATAGCGCTTGGTTCCGGTCGTCGAGCCGCGCCAAAACACCGCAGGAAGTCGCGATTCCCAGGCCGGCGGCTCCGTCATGGTTTCGCGAAAGCTCCGGTACCCGCCGCTCGCGAAGAAGTCCGCATCCGGGATCAAGCACGCGCGTTCGTGAGAACCTGAGAAGGAGACGACCGGCCAGAACGACGGATCCCCGAGCATGCAGGGGAAGTCGCCTTCGAGCGACGGCTCCAACTCGAGCGCGCTACCGAAGAGCCAAACGAGAGCGGGCAGCCGGCTCATGAGCAGACGCGCCGTGCCGAAGCGCAGCCAGCTCGAGTTAAGGATGACGTCGAACTCGCCCGCCGTGACCCGAAAGACGCAGGCGAAGTGGTGCGCCGTTTCGGGCAGCGCGCGCACGCGCGAAAGATCGGTCTGCGCGAAACGCACCGCGATGCGTTTGCGCCAACCGAGCCGATCCGCGAGAACGTCGAGCGAGCGCGCGACGGCGTCAGCAAGCGCCGCTCGGTCGATCTCCGCGAGCGATCCGTCCGGAACGGCGAGATCGGATTCAAAGGCTTGCACGGCTTCGGCCACCAGCACCGGATCGCGGACGAGCGTCCCCGCGTACGGTTCGAGCTGCGCGGGCGCCGGTTCGAGCTCGATGGCGACCGGACGATCGTCCGTCGCGATCGTCCCGTGACCGTTCCGGCCGAAGAAGCAGTGCTCGACGACGTCGTTCTCGCATCGCCCGAACAGGACCGGCTTGCGCAGCTGCACGGTGAGCGGTGCTCGGCCGACCAGCGTTTGGTATTCGAGGGCCATCGCATCCCAGATCGTCGGGCCAGCGGGCGACTCGGTGCGCCGCACGCCGCCGGCTCGCGTCGTGATACCGTAGTGCACCTGGTGGAACGTGCCTTCGCCGATCAGCACGACCGGCATCACCGACTCGTCGGCGATCACGCGTTCGAAGAACTCGAAGCACGCGAGTCCCCCTCCGGCATACCGAAACGCTTCGTCGAAGCCGCCAAGACGCTCGAAGCTGGAACGGCGCATCATGAACGCTGTCGCCTCTGGAAACGGCGACAGCACACCGTCGCGATGCGACTCCGCTCGCACGCAGATCTCGAACAAGCGATACCCGTCGTCGGGCCAGCCAATGCCGGCAAGCAGCCCGTCTTCGATGTCGGGTCCGTAGCCTTTGCTCACTGCGGTTTGATGGGTTTCATGACCGAGATGAAAGCCCATCGCCGCGGCGAAAACGTCGTCGCCCAAGCGCATCGCCTCGAGCCCACGCGTGAGCAAGCCCGGGCTCGCGAGTCGCGCACCGTCGACGAGCACGGTCACCAGCGCGCCGCGCGCCGCCGCGATGCCGGCATTGATCGCCGCGCACGGCGACGGATTCCCGGATGGGAAACGGATGAGCCGCACGTCCGCCGCGACGCCGTCGAACCAAACCGGGTCGACCGGTTCGCTCGACCCGTTGTCGGCGACGATGATCTCGATGCGCGCCGGGGCGATGCCGCGCTGATACGGTGGTGACAGCGACCGGACCGTGCGCGGAATCTCGCGGCGCATGTCGTGAGCGACAACGACGACGGAGAGGTCGATCATTGAGATAGCGAGGTCACGGCGTCGGTGAAAGCAAGCGGAGCGGCGGCGCACCGCCGTTCCGCTTGCTTGGGTTTCGAAGCGCTAAAGACGCTACTGAGGGGTGAACGTGCTGGTCCGGGTTCCGTCCGTCGTGTTGCCCCCGACCCAGTTGTTCGACCAGGTGATGATCTGCCCGCCGGTGTCGGCCAGCAGCCCGGTTCCGTTGTTGTAGATGACGCTCGTGTTCGACATGCCGATGAGGCCGCCGCTCGTCGCGTGGACGCCGAAGGCTTGATTGTTGGACACCGTGCAGTGGTCGAGGTCGACGCGGCCGGTGGCGTTGGTTTGCGCTTGGACCCCGCCGAGCGGGTTGTTGGAGATCATCGAAAACTGCACGTTCGCATCGGTCCCGTTCCCCGCGGTGATGCCGATGCCCGAACGCGAGATCGTCGTGTTCTGGATGTTGATGCGATTGATACCGCTGGTCGTCGAGCTCACGATACCACCGCCGATGCATCCCTGCAGGTCGGAATTTATCACGGTGAGGTTCATCGCGCCGTTGCTGAGCTGCATGTTCACGCACTGCTGGGTGAACCCCGAGATCTCGACGTTATGAAGAACGACGTTCTTGCCCGATACGATGTTGATCCCCGCCAGCCCTTGACCCGTTCCGCCGGGCGCGAGACCTTGAAAGTTGATATTTCGGAGTATCACGGCCGTGCAGGGGTCCGTCCCGGCACTGATGGTGATTCCGTTCGTGCCGGCGACGAGGATCGAAGCGACGATCCCGCTGCCGCCGTCGAGCGTGATGCCCTTGGAGATCGTCACGGCGCCGAAGCCCCCCGGATCGAGGACGTCGATCTCACCGCAGTCGGCGGTCTTGGAGATCGCGCCGGCAAACGTTTTGCACGGGGCGGTGCGGCTGCACGGGTTGGCGTCGTCGCCGACGCCGGAAATCCAGGTGCGGGTGGCTTGCGCCTGCGCCGCTGTCGTCAGCGCGCAAAAGCTGATGGCGAAGCCGACGAAAAATAGCCAGAGAATACGTTTCATAAACCAACCATCCTTATGTTTGGCGATCTGAGAGAGCGGACGAGCCTCTTCGTTGCGCTGCTCGCCGAGTCCTCAAAAAAGCGGCCTCGGTTTCCGGCCGCCGGGACCGCCCCGAACGATTCGCTGGCGGAACGCCTGCGGCACGCCCGGAACCCCCTGGTCCAGCTCATGGAACTGCGGATCGACCGGGACGCGGTCGACCGGGCGCGTCGCCTCGCCGACGCGATCGTCGACCCCGTCGAAGACTTCATCGCCCGCCACTCGACGGTCAGCGTCGAGCGAGCCGTCACGCGGCTGTGCGGGGTCGACGGCGTCGATAGCGACGGCGTCCCGTTCCCGAACCGCCTGGTCGACGCGCTGACCGCGCGCGAGCCGGGGATCGCCCGGGCTCTGGGCGCCGCGATCGCCGAGACGGGGCGCGGTCCGCAGCAGATCGCCGAGGCCGTTGCTGCCGGCGAGACCCTGCCCGATCCCACGCGGACGCCCGACGCCGCGCTGCGTGCCGCGCTCCGCCCCCACGTCGATGCCGGCCTGGCGCGGCTCGATGCGGCGCGGCGAACCCGGGACGCGATGCTGGCGCGACTGCCGCAGGACGCGCCGCCGCTGTTGTACGTGATCGTCGCCAGCGGCAACATCTACGAGGACCGTACGGCGGCGATCGCAGCGGCCGAGGCCGGAGCGCAGATCGTGGCGGTGATCCGCTCGACCGCGCAGTCGCTGCTCGACTACGTCCCGTTCGGCGCGACGACCGAAGGGTTCGGCGGCACGTACGCGACGCAGGAGAACTTCCGCATCATGCGCGCCGCGCTCGACGAAGCGTCGGAACGGCTGGGACGCTACGTGATGCTGACGAACTACGCCAGCGGACTGTGCATGCCCGAAATCGCGGCGACCGCGGCGGTCGAGCGGCTCGACATGCTCCTCAACGACTCGATGTACGGCATCCTGTTCCGCGACATCAACATGCAGCGCACCTTCGTCGACCAGCACTTCTCGCGGCAGCTCAACGCGCGCAGCGGGATCATCATCAATACCGGCGAGGACAATTACCTCACCACCGCCGACGCCGTGGAACAAGCGCCGGCGGTGCTCGCGTCGCAGTTCGTCAACGAGTCCTTCGCGCGCCGGGCCGGCCTCCCGGCGGGGCAGATGGGCTTGGGCGACGCCTACGAGATCGACCCCGACCTCGAGGACGGGTTCCTGTTCCAGCTCGCTCAAGCGCAGCTGGCGCGGCAGATCTTCCCCGACGCGCCGCTCAAGTACATGCCGCCGACCAAGCACATGACCGGGAACATCTTCAAAGGCCACCTGATCGACGCGATGTTCAACCTCACCTCGGTCATGACGCACCAGACGATTCACCTGTGCGGGATGCTGACCGAAGCGATCCACACGCCGTTCGTCGGCGATCGCGCGCTGGCGCTCGAGAACGCGCGCTACGTGATGGGGACCGCGCGCCACTTCGGCGACGAGATCGAGATCAAGCCGGGCGGCAAGATCGAGCGGCGCGCGCAGGACGTGCTGGCGGGTGCGGTGCGCATCCTCGATGCGGTCGCCGAACGCGGCTTGATGCGCGCGATCGAGGACGGCACGTTCGCCGACGTTAGGCGCACGCGCGACGGCGGGCGCGGCTACGACGGCGTGTTCGCCAAAGCCCCCGGCTACTGGAACCCGTTCGCCGAGGCGCTCCGCGGCGAGCCGGCGGCGGCGTGACCTCCGTCAAGCCGTACGGCGACACGCTCGGCGACGGCGCCGTGCAGCTCTCGTTCACGCTCCCCATCCCGTGGAACGAAGCCGCCGACGAAGCGGCGCGCCGGCTGGTCGGGATGATGGGCTTCACCGACGTCGCGGTCGTCGAAGGACGCGCGATCGCCGCCGGGTTCTCGTTCTTCGTCGTCTATGCGCGCACGCCGGTCGCGATCGACGTCTCGTCGATCCAAGCACCGTCGGCCGCTCGCGAGACGCTTTCGCTCGACCAAGTCGACGAGCTGGTCGCCAAGCGCATCGGGCGCAAGCTCAAGGTGGTCGGCGCGTGCATCGGGACCGATGCGCACACGGTCGGCATCGATGCGATCCTGAACATGAAGGGCTACAAGGGCGATTACGGTCTGGAGCGGTATCGCGGTTTCGAGGTGTTCAACCTCGGCAGCCAGATCGCGGTCGAAGATCTCGTCCGCTTCGCGCGCGACCGCGGCGTCGACGCGATCCTGGCCTCCCAAGTCGTGACGCAGAAGGGAAGCGACATCGCCAACTTCACCGCCCTGGCCGAACTGCTCGAAGCCGAGCACGTGCGCGAGCGCGTCCTTTTGATCGCCGGCGGCCCGCGCGTGACGAATCTGCTCGCCGCCGAGCTCGGCTACGACGCCGGCTTCGGGCGCGGGACCCTTCCGAGCGACGTGGCGACGTTCATCGCGCGCCGCATGGCCGAACGCGTCTCCGCATGAGGCTCGGATGGGCGGCGCTGGTCGCGGTCGTGGCGATCGCCGCTGCGTCGCCCGCGTTCGCGGTCGACCGCAGCCTCGGTGCCGGCGTACCAAAGCCGAACGCTTCGGGCGAGCCCTGGACCGATGCCCAGATCGCGGCGCTCGATGCCAACATCGACATTGCAGTCGCCGGCAGCAAGACGTTGGCCGGCGCGCATGTCGGCGCGTACGCGATCGACGCGCGCGACGGGCGGGTGCTCTACGAGCGCAATCAAGACGATGCGTTCCAGCCGGCGTCGACGCTCAAGCTGGTCGTCGGCAGCGCCGCGCTCGACAAGTTGGGGCCGGCCTTTCGTTTCCACACCGACGCGACGCTCGAGAACGTCGTGGTGAACGGCACGCTGCGCGGGCGCCTGACGCTGCACGGAACCGGTGACGTGCTGCTCGACGACGCGGCGCTAGCGACGCTGCCGGCTGCGTTGCGGGCCGCTTCGATCGACGAGATCGCGCAAGACGTGGTAGCCGCCGACGACCCGTTGCAGTACCTGCCGGGCTGGGCCTTGGATGACGTGCCCTGGTACTACGCCGCACCGATCACCGCGCTCGGCTACGCCGACGACCGGGTGACGGTGACCGTCACGCCGGGCGCGAAACCGGGCGATCCCGTGTCGGCGCTGGTCGAACCATGGGGTAGGGCGGTGCGTGACGCGAGCGCCTGCGCGCCGCGCGAGCTCTCGTTCTGCATCATCGTGTCGGCGACGACCGGCGCGGCTGCCTCGCCGTCGACGCTCGACGCGATACGCCCGCTCGATCGTCCGGGCGAGGTCTATCTCACCGGCGCGCTCGCCGCGGGAGCGCAACCGGAGAAGCTCTCGCTGGCGGTTCCGAACCCGCCGCGCTTCGCTGCCGCGGCGGCGCGGCGCGCGATCGTCGCCGGCGGGGTCCGGATCAGCAACCGCGAGCCGGTCGCGGCACGTGCGACCGAAGACGCCACCCCGCCGCGCGTGGTGTGGTCGCACGACTCCGAGCCGCTCTCCGATCTGCTCGCCGACGTGTGGCTGCCCAGCGACAACATGCTCGCCGAGGAGCTGCTGCACGCGGTCGGCGCGGAACCGCCGGCGCCGCGCGGAACGAGCGAAGCCGGCATCGCGTGGGAGAAAGCGTGGCTGGGCAAGCTCGGCATCGACACCGGCAGCGCGCTGTCGCTCGTCGACGGGAGCGGGCTTTCCGCCTACGACCGCATCACGCCGCGCGATCTCGTGCTGGTCCTGCGACACGATTGGGACGGCCCGTATCACGACGTCGTGCTCGATGCGCTGCCGATCGCCGGCGTGCGCGGCACGCTCAAGTCGTCCTACGCCGGGACGCCGGCCGAGGGGCACGTGTTCGCCAAGACCGGCACGGTGTCGCACGCGAGCACGCTGGCCGGGTACATCGCGACGACGAAGCACGGCGCGGTGATCTTTGCGTTCCAAGTCGACGACTGGGTCGGCGACGCCACCGACCTGCGCGATGCGCGCGGTCGCGTGCTCGCGCAGTTCGTCGAGAATTGACGCCGGCGTGCTGGGCGCGCATTTCGAATCCGAGATTCGCGAGCAGCCCGACGTATGGCGACGGATCGCCGCGTCCGACGCCGCGTCGCGCTTCGCAGCGGCGGTCGCGGGCCGCGACATCCTGTTCCTGGGCAGCGGGAGCTCGCTCTTCATCGGGATGCTCGGTGCGCTGGCGTTCCGACGGCGGGGCGTTCGCGCCTACGCACTCGCGGCGACGGAAGCGCGATTCGACCACGGCGCGTATCCGAACGCGAGCGTCGTAGCGCTCTCTCAGAGCGGACGCTCGATCGACTTGCTCGAAGCGATCGACGTGGTCGCGCCTTCCCGATTGATCGCGCTGACCAATGACGCCGCCTCGCCGCTCGCGGCACGGGCCGATATCGTGATCGACTGCTTGGCGGGCCCCGAGATCGCCGTCCCGGCGAGCAAGAGCGTCACCTCGATGGCGGCGATTCTGCTGTGGGCAGCGACGCTGACCGGCGGGAAGCGGAATCGCACCGCGGCCACGCTGGATCAAACGGCCGACGACGTCGCCGACTGGCTGAGCGGTTCCGGCGTCGGCGACGTCGAGGCCGCCGCGCGCCGGCTCGCACGACGGCGCAGCGTCGCCGTCGTCGCGGCCGGCTACGGCGTGCCGGTCGCCTACGAGTTGTCGCTCAAGATAAAGGAAGCAAGCTACGTTCACGCCGAGGGCTTCGCGGCCGGCGAGTTCCGTCACGGCAGTTCGGCGATCCTCGACGCGTCGAGCGCGATCATCGGCATCGTCGACGAAGCGTCGCGTGACATCGTCCATCGTCCCTTGGCCGAAGCCGCCGAAGCCGAGGCCGCGCGCTACGTCATCGGGATGCGCGTCGGGGACATCCCGCTGCTAGGCCCGGCGACCGGTGACGCGTTCAACACGCTGGCCTGGCTGGCCGCCGGACAGTTTTTGGCGCTGAGCCTGGGCCGAGCCAACTTCGTCGAATCCGACGCTCCGCGCGGCCTGCGAAAATTCATGCTGTAGGTATGCCGGCCGAAGGATTACGTGCACGCGAGTCATACTTGACCGATGCGAACGCGCGTCAGATGACGCCGGGCGTTTTCTTTTTATTGGAGAACCTACGTGCAACATCGTGCTTCGTCCGGAACCTTCCGGCTAAGGTATGCGGTCTTCGCCGCTTTCTCCATCGTGCTCGTGCTCGGGCTCGCAAGCCCGGTCTTCGCGGCGACGACGGGAACCATCTCGGGGACCGTCACCGTCGCCGACACCAAGAAGCCGCTGCCCGGCGTCGCCGTCGTCGCCGCCTCACCGTCGGGCACCGGCACCGCGACCACCGACGCGAACGGATTCTACAACATCAACGGGCTCGCGCCCGATACGTACTCCGTCTCGATCTCCGCGAAGGGCTACGAGCCCCTCGTTCTGGGCGGGGTCACCGTCGTGCAGGACCAGACGGTCACGCTCAATGAGTCGGTGGCGCGCACCCTGCAGAAGATCGGCGGCGTCTCGACGCGCAGCGCGAGCAACCTCGTGCAGCCGAACCAGACCGCCGACGTCTACAACGTCTCGGCGCAGCAACTCGGCGCCGCAGCCGGCGAAGGCGGCCACCGCACGCTCTACGACGTCATCCAGACCTCGGCCGGCGTCACCTCGACCGGCGTCTCGGGACGGCCGCGCATTCGCGGCAGCGATGTCGGCGACGTCGCGTGGGAGTACGACGGGATCCCCGTCAACGACCGGTTGACCGGGCTGTTCACCACCAACTTATCGATCATCGGAACGCAGAACCTCGAAGTCTACACCGGCGGATTCAACGCGCAATACGGTAACGCGGCTGCCGGGATCATCAACTCGGTCGTCAAGCGCGGCACCAACCCGAGCTTCGGCAGCATCACCTACACGACGCAGTCCCCGTACGCCGAGCACGATCTCGTGGCCGAGTACGGCGGCGCGACGCCCAACGGGAAGCTCTCCTGGTACTTCTCGCTCGACCAAAGCAACTCGGACGCCATCTTCGCGAACGGCTACGAGCCCTTCATCCTGTCGCAGGCGTTGACGGCGCGCGACAACACGCCCTCGACGATCTACTCGCGCGACGCCGTCGCCAACATCCACTTCCGCCCGACCGACCGGGACGACATCCAGTTCCTCACCCAAACCGGCAACCAAAAGCTGCCCTGGGACAAGGGCCTCTCCGGTCAGGCGATCCTCGGGGTCACGCCCTGCAGCGGCGTCACCATCGCCGGCGGCGTGATCACCAACCCGGGCGTCAGCAGTTCCGGTCAGCCGTGCGCCGTTCCGGTCGTGACGACTCCCGTCGGCGGCGTTCCCACCGTCACCGGCTACAAGAACACCGGGCTACAATACTACGATCTCGGACAGCAGAACGCCAACGTGTGGTACCACTGGTCGAACCTTGCCAAGATTCAGTGGAACCACATCTTCAGTGACAAGCTGTTCGCGTCGTTCCGGCTGGCCGAAAACTTCAACCAGTACATCTTCGACCAGCCGTTCAGTTTGGCGACGATCAACGGCACGACGACCAGCGGCGCACCGTACCTTGCCGGTCAGCCGATCGGCACGACCAATCCGGGGAAAGTCAACGCGTTCGTCCCGGTCGGAACCCCGGCTGCCGGAATCGGCTTCCAGGAAGAGCTCGACGATCGTCGATCGCAGATGTACTTCGCGAACCTCGACCTCACGTACACGCCCAACGCGCGGTCGACGTACTACTTCGGCGCCGGCTACGAGCGCGACAACAGCGCCGAGCGGTATTTCGACCAGTGCGGTTGCGATGAGGCGAGCGGCGGCGTCGGCGCGTTCAACCTCAACGGCACCTGGCCCAACCTGTTCTTGCAGGTCGACTATCCGTTGATTCTGCCGAGCGCCTACATCGGCACGAAGCAGATCTTCGGCAAGCTGACCCTCGAGCCGTCGGTTCGCTACGACGAAGAGACGTACGACATCCCGAACGTCCCCAACGGCGTCAACGCGACGACCGGGGCCGTGATCAAGAGCTACGCGTACGGTCCGTACAGCGACCATTCGTTCAGCCCCCGCTTCGCATTCTCGTGGGCGTTCAACCCGTACAACGCCATTCGCGGCTCGTACGGCACGTCCACGACCTTCGTCCCCGCGGCTTACGTGTTCAACGACTCGCCCAACGGCGTAGCGGCCGGCGATTCACGCGTCATCTCGCCCTACTATCCGGGCGCGGCGGTTACGCCGCAGATGGACTACAACACCGACTTGTCGTTCGAGCACGCGCTGCACAACGGTGTCGACTCGTGGCGGATCACCCCGTTCTACCGCCACGCGGTCGACAAGCTCGAGGCGATCAAGTCGTATACCATCAATTCGCCGACCTCGGTGTCGTTCACCGGCGCGACGTACTTTCGCAGCGGGATCGAGAACAAGGCGACGGGCGCCGAGTTCGCCTGGGATCACGTCCATCACGGTGACGGCTTCTCCTGGTACTTCGACGGAACGTACGTCAACTATTGGGGCTCGATCACCAGCGCCGCGCTCTCGGGAGGGACGCCGTACGGGAGCATCACGTCGACCTCGTTCACCGGGAACAATCTGCAGTTGCGCGAGTTCCTCGCGACGGGCGTGTTGTTCCGCAACCCGTCGCAGCCTCCGTGGAGCGCAACGTTCACCGGCGATTACCGGAACGGCCGGGCTCACGTCGATCCGTACGTGATCTATCAGGTCGGCGCGCCGTACAACGTGGCCGGCAACACCTGTTTGGTTCAGAGCTATTCGGCGATCGGGTCTTCGTCGAATGCCTGTCCGGCCACGCTCAACGACTCGCAAGTCCATTTTGCGCGGGCCAACTACTGGGCGGCGGTCGATTTCGGCTACGACATCGTCAAGTCGGGCTCGCGCACCGTCACGCTCGGGATCAACATTCGCAACCTGTTCGGTCAGCCGTACGCGGACGTCTTCCCCGCCACTAGCACGGCGTACCCGAAGGGAAACAACGCGGACCTCAACACCTACGGCACGTCGAGCGTTCCGAACACGCTCTACTACTACGCGCCCGACCAGACGCCGCGTCAGTTCCAGCTCTACCTCTCGACCAAGTTCTGACCGGTCGTCACCCTGAACCCGTCGAAGGGCGACGATCGGGATGACAAAAATCATGCGTATCGTGCTCGCGCTGTCGGCGCTGCCGGTGCTGCTGGTGGTCGCCGAAACCCCCGCGCCGTTCGCGTGGCCGACGCCGATGGCGACGACCGCGCCGGCGCCGCAGCCGACCGTGCTCTGGCGGAACGCGCCTGCGACGTCGTTCGCCGTGACGGTCGAATCGCTCGGCGTCAGCCCCGACGGCGAGGCGCGCGCGCTCGTCCGCGTCGTGCTGCGCGACGGCGCGGGCGCCGTGGTGAAACTGCGGCGCGGCGCCGACTTCGACTACTTCACGGATCGCGGCGAGGCACAGTGGCAAACGCGGCTGCGCTACGACGGGCCGGCGGCGATCGTGTCCGTGCGTGAAGCGGGGCCCGTCGCGTTGCGCGTCGTCGCGAATCGGCCGGCGGGGCTCGGCACGCAGCGCGCGAGCTTCGACCCGCGTGCGTGGTCGCTGCCACACGCGGTCGCCGGCGCGCTCGGCCCGCACGCGGTGCGCATCGGCTGGTTTCCGCGCGTGACCGACGGTTCGGTGCGCGTCTATCGCGTCGACGGCGCGGATCGCAGACAGCTCGCCGCGACGATCCCATCGCCGTCTTCGTCGTGGGACGACGCGACGGTTCGGCCCGGCACCGTCGCGCACTATGTCGTCGAAGCCCCGCAGGCCCGAACCGCGGTGGATGCCGTGGTCCCCGGCGAGCTTCCGCTCACGAACGTCGGCACGGTTCGCGGGAAATCGGCCTGGCTCGCGTTCTCGGCCGATCCGCTCGACGACGCATCGTTCGCGAAGCTCGACGTCGATCGGATCGTTGCGACGGCACTGCGCGCGGGACTCCGTTCCATCGAGCTGCGCCTCGCCTACGGCGCGTTCGACGAGAGCACGCCGTCGGCGAAGGCGACGATCGATCGGCTCATCGACGGCTTGACCGAGCACGGGATCGCGGTGATCGGTTGGACGGTGCCGCGCGCGAACGCGTTCGACGACCTCGCTGAGAACGCGGCGGTCGCCGCCTATCGCACGCCGCGCGGCAGCCGCATCAGCGGACTCGCCGTCGATCTCGAACGCGGCGATGAGTTTCTCGGGGACGGGCCGCGCGGCTACGCCGCGCTGAGCGCATATCTGGGCCTGTTGCGCGAAGCGGTCGGTCCGCACGTGTTGCTGATCGCGACGATCGAAGATCCGTACCTCGAGCGGCTGGACGAAGCGAAGTTCCCGTACCGCGAGATCGCTCGCGACGCCGACGTGCTCCAGCCGATGACGTATTGGCGAATGATGGGTCCGTGGGACACGCCGGAGAAGGCGCGCGCCGCGGTCACCGGTTCGGTGACGCTCGTCCGCCGGCTCGCCGGACGGGACGTCCCGATCGACGTCGGGGCGCAAACCGGCGTCCTCTCCAAGCGCGGAGCGCCGCCGGGCGACGAGGTGACGTCGGCCTCGACCGCCGCGCGCGAAGCCGGAGCGATCGGCGTCGCGTTCTACGATCTGACCGGCACCGGACCGGCCCAGTGGGACGCCATCGCCCGGCTCACTTGGTAGCTTGGGCAGGCGACCCCGGGAGTTCCGGTCGCGTTGTCCAACGATAGCGAAACCTTATGCTGCCCGAACTGCTGGCCTGGTTCACCGGCAAGGAACAGAACCGGCGCAAGTTTCCGCGGAAGCGCAAGCCGTTTCGTGCGACCTATAGCTTCGACGGGCACACGAGCCGGGCAGCGATCGGTTTGGATATCGGCGGCGGCGGCCTGTGCATCATCACCCAAGAACCGGTCGCGCGCGAGGAGTTCGAGGTTCGCGTGCAGCTCGACGAGCGGCAGCTCCACGTGCGCGTCAAGACGGTCTGGCACGACAACGTGCAGCACCAGGGCCGCAAGGTCTGGCGCTACGGCACGCGCTTCACCGGGATCCCGGCCGACGACTGGGATGCGATCATGCGCTACACCACCGACCGCCCCGTCGCTGAATCCAACAAGGCGCAGGAAGAGCTCGCGACCGTGCGCATGACGCCCGACGATACGGCGCGGCTCTTGCCCGGGGAGTTGCAGAGCCGGCTGTTGCAACTGCTCGTCGAACGCCGCCGCCTCGCCCCGCTCGGCGAGCGCGTCACCCCGCTGGTCCAATACTTCTACTCCGGTATCGTGCGGCACAACGACAAGCTGATGCACCGCCTGGTCATCCAATCGAAGGTCGTCGGTCCGGAAACCGACGAGCTGTACGAGACGCGGTTCGTTTTCGACGAGAGCGGCAAGAACGTTCAGATCCTGAATTGAAAGGCGTGTGGTGTCGCAAAAGACCGCGCTGATCACCGGCGTCACCGGACAGGACGGTTCGTATCTCGCCGAGCTGCTGCTCGAGCAAGGCTATCGCGTCGTGGGCATGACGCGCCGCACCTCGACCGACGTGCACGAACGCATCCAACATCTGGTCGACCGGATCGAGATCGTTTCGGGCGACCTGCTCGACCAGAGCTCGATGAGCACGATCATCGCCGACGTGCGCCCGCACGAGATCTACAACCTCGCTGCGCAGTCGTTCGTCCCGACGTCGTGGCAGCAGCCGGTGCTCACCGGGGAGTTCACCGCGCTCGGGGTCACGCGCGTGCTCGAAGCGATTCGAGCGGTCGACCGCAACATCAAGTTCTATCAGGCGTCGAGCTCCGAGATGTTCGGCAAAGTCCAAACCGTGCCGCAAAACGAAGAGACGCCGTTCTATCCGCGCTCGCCGTACGGCGTCGCGAAGCTCTACGGTCACTGGATCACCGTCAACTACCGAGAGTCGTTCGACATCTACGCTTGCTCAGGTATACTTTTCAACCACGAATCGATTCCAGCCACGACGCCCGTCATCGTCCGTGAAGACTGCATCGTCGATGTCAAGCCGATCGGTGAGATCTTGCGCGTGCGAGAGAAAGGGGCGAACATTCAGCGCTTCGCGTTGCACGGCTTGGAAGTGTGGGACGGAGACGACTTCGTGCCCGTTCTCGGTGGTACAGCGTACCGACATCGGCCGAAGGTCGACAACAAGAGCGTTGCGCGGATCGAAGCGCGCTGCGGGACAGTGACGACGACCGGCGACCATGTGATCTTCATGGCTGACGGCGAGCGTGCTGCGAAGACCATTGACGCCGGACAGCGAATGGTGCGCGCCGAACTTCCGGAGATTCCTTCGTCCACGTCGCTGACAAATGACGCGGCGTGGATGCTCGGGATGTTCGTTGGCGACGGCTCGGCGCACAACGATGGAGCACGGACGAGCGCGAAGTTCACCAATAGCGATTCGAGATTGCGTGCTGCATTTGCCGAGGTTTGGAAGCAGGTGACGTGCGGCGACGTTCGGTACTCGGCGACGACCTCGGGCTTCGTTCCGGGGAAGGTTATCGGAGCACTCGTGCTCAGCGGCGCCCCGACGTACGTCGAGTGGCTGCGCAGCGAGTGCTATACAGAAGACGGCTACAAGCGCGTTCCGCGGGTGGTGCTCAACGCCGGAATCGCCGTTTGGCGCGCGTTCCTCGCAGGCTACAACGCGACCGATGGGCTCAAGGCCGGGAGCGGCACGTACGCCTATAAGAACTTCAAGACGAACTCGGCCGTCCTTGCAATGGGTCTGTGGTGGATGGCGAAGCGCGCTCTCGGACAGGAGACGGTCTTGAACGTCGAGGTCGGACCGCCGGAGCGTCCCGGGCCGTTCTACTCGATCAACCTGCGGTCGCCGAATGTCCCCGGAGCGAAGGGCGCGCAACTCAAGCGCGACCTGGCCGAGGTAAAGCGCGTCGTTCCCGATCCGCACTACGACGGTTGGCTCTACGACTTCACCACGACGACGGGGCGGTTTCACGCCGGCGTCGGCGAATGTCTGATTCACAACTCGCCGCGCCGCGGTAAGGAGTTCGTGACGCGGAAGATCACCGACGGTGTCGCGCGGATCAAGCTGGGCCTCGCGAGCGAGCTGCGCCTCGGGAATCTCGACGCGAAGCGCGACTGGGGATTCGCCGGCGACTACGTGCGCGCGATGTGGATGATGCTCCAGCAGCAAGGTCCCGAAGATTTCGTCGTCGCGAGCGGACGCACGCACGAGGTGCGCGACTTCGTCCGGCTCGCCTTCGCCGCCGTCGATTTGAATTGGGAGCCGTACACCGTCGTCGATCCGCGGTTCTACCGTCCCGCGGAGGTCGATCTCTTGGTCGGCGATCCCGCGAAGGCGAAAGCCGTTCTCGGCTGGGAGGTCGAGGTGCCGTTCGAGGAGCTCGTGCAGCGCATGGTCGCCGCCGAGATGGATCGCCTGCGGCCGCTGGTCGCGACCTAGCACGGAGCGCCGGCTCGATGCGCGTCCTTGTCACCGGTTCGGCGGGCTTCGTCGGACGTCACCTTAGGGCGGCGCTGCGCGAACGCGATCACGACGTTCTCGAAACCGACCACGCCGGCCACGGCGACGTGCTCGGCGTCGACGTCACCGATCCGCTGGCGGTGCGCGCCGCGTTCGAGCTCGCTCGGCCTGACGCCGTCGCGCACTTGGCCGCGCAAGCATTCGTTCCGGCCTCCATCGAGGACCCTGCCGCGACGTTGCGGATCAACGCCGGCGGCACGCAGAACGTGCTCGAGGCCGCGCGCTTGTTGGCAGACGCCGGCGTGCGGGCACGGGTTCTGGTGGTGAGCAGCGCCGACGTCTACGGCGCGCAGCCGCCCGAAGCGTATCCGTTGCGTGAGACGACGGCGCCGCGGCCGGCCAACCCATACGCCGCCAGTAAGGTCGCGGCCGAAGCGCTCGCATCGGCCTTCGCGCACTCGTTCGCCATCGACGTCGTCGTCACGCGGGCCTTCAACCACATCGGCACCGGTCAGGACGAACGCTTCGCGGTGCCGGCGTTCGCGCTTCAACTCGCGCGCATCGCCGCCGGCGCCGAACCCGTGGTCCGGGTCGGCAACCTCGCCGCGACGCGCGACGTCCTCGACGTGCGCGACGTGTGCGACGCCTACGTGCGCATCCTCGAGGGTGCGGGCCAGGCAGGCGAGATCTACAACGTGTGCAGCGGTTCGGCGATCTCGATGCGCGAGATCCTGCGCCGGCTGATCGAGATCGCGCGCGTCGCCGTCGAGGTGCGCGAGGATACGGAGCGAATGCGCCCGGCAGACGTGCCAATCAGCGTCGGCGACGCCGCGAAGCTGCGCGCAGCGACCGGTTGGGCACCGCGCATCTCTCTCGCGGCGGCGTTGCGCGACGTCTACGAGGAAGCACGCACACGCGTCCCCTTGACGACCTCCGGATGACGGTGACCAGGTGAACTCAGACCAGACTTTCGGCTCCTTCGTCTTCGGCAACCGCGGAATGCTGCTGGTGCTTCCGGCGGTCGCGCTCGCCGCGTTCGGCAAGCCCAGCGCGTTCTCGGTCGCGAGCGGGTTGCCGCTGGCATTCGCCGGCGAGGCGATTCGCATGTGGGCCGTCGGCTACAGCGGCGTGACGACGCGCTCAGACAGCGTCACCGCACCTGCGCTGGTCACCGCCGGACCGTACGCCTACGTTCGCAATCCGTTGTACGTCGGAAACTTCGTCACCGCGGCCGGCTTCGCGCTTGCGTTCACCGGGAAGAACTCGGCGCCGGCGCGCGGCGCGCTCGTGCTCGGTTCGCTGGCCGCGATGGTGGCCGTGTACTCGGTGATCGTTCCGCACGAGGAAGCATTCCTGCGCGGCAAGTTCGGCGACGCTTTCGACGACTACACCTCTCGCGTTCCGCGGATCATCCCGGCGCTGGAACCCGCCGAGCCACAGCACGGGTCATACGATCCCGACGTGATCTTCAAAGCGGAATCCCGGACCTGGCTGACCATGGGCGCCGCCCTCGCGGTGCTAGCGTTCAAAACACTGCGAGCATGACGCACGGCGATCATCTTCATCCGGTCGCTTCTACGACGCGGCTGAAGATCGCGCTGGCGGCGACCGCCGGCGTCGCCGTTCTCGAACTGGCCGGCGGCGTGCGCGCCGGCTCGCTCGCGCTGATCTCCGACGCGGTTCACGTGACGATGGACGGCGTCGCGCTCGGGATCGCGCTGGCCGCCGCGGTCGCGGCCAAACGCCCGGCGACGAATCGCCAGACCTACGGTTTCGCGCGCTACGAGATCCTTGCCGCGCTGGCCAACGGCGCGCTGCTCACCGCCGTCACGATCCTGATCGCGGTCGAAGCCGTGAAGCGGCTGATCCATCCCGAGCTGCCGTCGGGTTCGCTGATGGCGATCGTGGCCGGGATCGGGTTCGCGGTGAACGTCGCGGTCGCGCTGGTCCTGCTCGGGGACCGGCGCCACGACCTGAACCTGCGCGCGTCGATCCTGCACGTGGTGGGCGATGCGCTCGGCGCGCTCGCGGTGGTCGCCGGCGGCGCCCTGATCGCCGTCACGGGGGCGGCCTGGATCGATCCGGTGCTGTCGCTGTTCGTCGCCGCAATCGTGATCGCCGGGGTGGTGCGCATCGTGCGCGAGGCCGGCGACGTGCTGCTCGAAAGCACGCCGGACCACGCCGGCATCCCGGTCGTGCGCGCGCGGATCGTCCGGGTCGCGGGCGTCGTGGGCGTTCACGATCTACACGTCTGGACGATCGGGTCGGGGAGTCACGCGCTCTCCGCCCACGTCGTGCTGGACGACCGCAAGCTCAGCGAGGCGAGCGCCATCCTGCGTTCGATCGACGCTGCGATGCGGGCGGATTTCGAAATCGCCCACTCGACGATCCAGTTCGAGTGCGAGACCTGCGACCCGGATACGACGATCGTGTGCACGCAGGTGCCTCGGGAATCCCTCGGCTTCTCAACGAAGTTGTGACGGATATGAAGTCCGGTACCGTCGTCCTTTCGACCGCGCGCACGCCCTTCGGGCGACTGGGCGGCGCGCTTTCCTCCCTCGTCGCGACCAGCCTGGGCGGCGACGCGATTCGCAACGCGATCGCGCGCGCCGGGATCGACCCGGCCGACGTCGAGCACGTCATCATGGGGCAGGTCATCCAGGCCGGGGCCGGTCAGGCACCGGCACGCCAGGCCGCCTTCAAGGCCGGTCTGGCCAAGACGACGACCGCCGAGACGGTGAACAAGGTCTGTGCCTCGGGGATGCTGGCGGTCGTGTACGCCGCTCGGACGATCGCCGACGGCGACCACGACGTCGTCGTTGCCGGCGGGATGGAGTCGATGTCGAACGCGCCGTATCTGCTGCCCGGCGCGCGCGGCGGCTACCGCTACGGTAACGCGACGCTGGTCGACGCAATGATCAACGACGGTCTGTGGGACTACTACTTCGACGAAGCCATGGCGGCGCAGGGTGCCCGCGTCGCCGCCGAGCTCGGCGTCACTCGCGCGGTCCAGGACGAGTTCGCCTTTCGGAGCCACCAGCGCGCGCACGACGCGCACGAGGCCGGCAACTTCGCGGCGGAGATCGCGCCGATCAACGTCGCGACCAAAGCCAAGGGCAAGATCGTCGTCGACGCCGTCCCGGTCCCGGCCCGGGAGCGCATCCCGGTGCTGGCGGGAGCGGGCGGCGGTTCGGTGTGGGATCACGTCCCGCCGCAGAACATGATCGCCGACCCGACCCGTTACTCGCCCTACGTGACCGGCGACGTGCCGTATGCGCGCGTCGACCGCGACGAGCCGGTGCGGACCGACGCGTCCTTCGAAACGATGTCCAAGCTCAAGCCGATCGACGCCGGCGGCACGATCACGGCCGGGAACGCGCCCGGCGTGAACGACGGCGCAGCGGCGCTCGTCCTGTCGAGCGCCGCCTACGCGCGGTCGGTCGGGGCGGAGCCGCTCGGCGAGATCGTCGATCACGCCGGCGTGGCGTGGGATCCGCCGTATCTCGCGCTCGTCCCGGCGATGGCCGCGCAGAAGCTGCTCGACCGGCAGGGCCTCAAAGCCTCGGACATTCACGTCTGGGAGATCAACGAAGCGTTCGCGGCCGTTGCGTTGACCGCGGCGACCCGGCTGGGTCTCGATCCAAATGTGATCAACGTGCAGGGCGGCGCCGTCGCGCTGGGCCATCCGATCGGCGCATCGGGCGCGCGAATCGTCGCTGCGGTGGTGCAGCAGCTCCGCCGTCGCGGCGGCGGCTACGGCATAGCCGCCATCTGTTCGGGGGGCGGCCAGGGCGACGCGGTCCTCGTCAAAGTCTGAGGGCGAACGATGCGCATACTCGTCGTCGGTGCCGGTCAGATGGGGAACGGCATCGCGCAAGTGCTGGCCGCAAAGGGCCACGAGGTGCTGCTGAACGACATCGACGAGGCGCGCATTCGCGCCGGGATCGACGCGATCGCCAAGCGGCTCGACCGAGACGTCGAAAAAGGCCGGCTCACGCCGGAGCACCGCGGCGACCTGCTCGCCCGCATCGACGCCCGGCCGCATTTCCACGATCTCGACGTCGCGCTGGCGATCGAGGCCGCGACCGAACGGCTCGACCTCAAGCTCGACCTGTTTCGCGTGCTCGATCGCAACACACCGCCCGAGGCGCTGCTGGCGAGCAACACGTCGTCGATCTCGATCACCGTGCTGGGCGCGGCGACCTCGAAGCCCGAGCGCGTCGTCGGGATGCACTTCATGAATCCGGTGCCGGTGATGAAGCTGGTCGAGATCATCCGCGGGATCGCGACGTCGGACGCGACGTTCGCGTTCGTGCGCGACTTGGCGACCGAGCTGGACAAGACGCCGGTCGAGGTGCGCGACTTCCCCGGCTTCATCTCCAACCGCGTTTTGCTGCCGATGATCAACGAAGCGATCTACGCGCTCTACGAAGGCGTCGCGTCGGTCGAAGCGATCGACACCGTGATGAAGCTCGGGATGAACCATCCGATGGGGCCGCTGACCCTGGCCGACTTCATCGGGCTCGACACGTGTCTGGCCATCATGAACGTGCTCCACGAAGGCTTCGCCGACTCGAAGTACCGGCCGTGCCCACTGCTCAAGCAGTACGTCGCCGCCGGCTGGCTGGGCAAGAAGTCCGGTCGCGGGTTCTACGATTATACAGCGTCGCCCAACGGTACACCGGTCGCCGCTCCCATGCCGGTGCGGTGACCGAAACGACCCGCTTCGTCGGTTTCGAACCGACCGACGAGCAGCGGCAGATCGGCGACGCCGCGCGCGAGATCGCCGAGCGCGAGATCGCACCGCACATCGCCGCGTGGGACAAGGCGCACACCTTTCCGCGCGCACTGTACGCTAAGCTCACCGAGGCCGGGCTCATGGGAATGCTCGTCCCCGAGTCGAACGGCGGCATCGAGGCCGACTACGTCGCGTACGCCCTGGCGATCGAAGAGCTGGCGCGCGTCGACGCCGGGACCGCTGTGACCGTCTCGGTCCATTCGATGATCTGCAACGCGATCGCGCGGTTGGGTTCGAACGAGCAGAAGCAGCAGTGGCTGGAGCTGTTGGCCGCAGGCGACGTGATCGCCGGGTTCGGCCTCACCGAGTCCGACGCCGGATCCGATGCGGCGGCGATTCGCGCAACGGCGCGGCGCGACGGCGACGACTGGATCCTCAACGGTCGCAAGCAATGGTGCACCAACGGCGGCTACTCCGGCGTCGTGATGGCGATGTTCCGCAGCGGCGGACCGGGCGCCAAGGGGATCAGCGCGTTCTTGGTCGACAGCTCGTTGCCGGGGATCGTGGTGGAACGCACGACCGAGAAGCTCGGGATCCACACCTCGAACACCGTCGATCTCGCGTTCGACGACGTGCGCTGCCCGGCATCGGCGCTGCTCGGCAACGAAGGGACCGGCCTGACGCAGGCGCTCACCGCGCTCACCTCGGGGCGCATCGGGATCGCGGCACAAGCGACCGGGATCCTCTCCGCCTGCCTGGACGCGTCGATCGCGTTCGCGCGCGAGCGGGTCGCGTTCGGCAAGCCGATCGCGGCGCACGAAGGGATCTCGTTCAAGATCGCGCGCATGGCAACCGATCTCGACGCGGCGCGGCTGCTCGTCTACCGGGCGGCGGCGCTGGCCGACGCGGGCCGGCCGTTCGTCGTCGAAGCGTCGAAGGCCAAGCTGTTCGCGTCGACCGCGGCGCGCGTGCACGCTTCTGAGGCGGTGCAGATTCACGGCGGGTACGGCTATACGACGGAGTTTCCGGTCGAGCGCTACTATCGTGATGCGAAGATCACCGAGATCTACGAGGGGACTTCGGAGATTCAGCAGCTCGTCATCGCTCGGGGCATGCTCGGGCGCTTCGACTGACGACCCTGGTTGACGATCGCGGTTGACGACCCTGGTTGATGATCGTGGTTGACGATTGTTGTTGACGATGGTGGCGTGAGGTGCGGGAGCACCTCCGGCTGGGATTTGATCGCCTGAGCTTGTCGGGGAAATCTTGTCATCCTGAGCTTGTCGAAGGACGACGATGCGTGCCCGCCGTCATGGCTGGAACGATGATGTTGCGATTCGCGCTGGACGCAAGGGCCAGGCGCGGGTTGAGACACCTGGCGAGGCGTGGGCCAGCGGGGTGTCGTCGAACGGGACGACGTTGGCTGCGGTGAGGAGCGTGTTCGCTGCAATCGCCGGCGTCGCGTCGTACAGGGGCCAGGGCTCGTGCTCGACGTCGCCGCGCAGCGTTCTGCCATGGCTGTCGCGGGTGAAGAAGCAGTAGCGCTCGGCTAGCCAGTATTCGAGGCTGTGCGGTGCGGTGTTGCGGGCGGTGCTGTCGATGCGTGCGGTGGCGTCGAAGCGCGCGCCGGTCGTGCGAGCGATTCGTTCGGAACCGTAGGTGCAGCTCGCGCCGTCCCACTTGCCGTCGATTCGCGCGTGCACGTACGGCAAGTGCAGTCCGGTGCGGCCGGCCCAGACGGCGAGCGTGTTAGCGGCGTCGAGACTGAGGAACCAGACTCCGGGCTTCTCCGCGTCGCGGACGTACGTGCGGACGTTGATCTCGTTGAAGGGCGGCAGCGCGGCAAACCGTGGCAGGCCGCGCAGGCGCGCGCCGGTGATGCGGAACGCGACGATGCCGATCCAGGCGCTGCCGTCGTAGAGGTCGAGCGCGAGGTCGGGCGAGATGACGCGCCGCATCGCCTCGGCGTCGACGCGCCAGTGCAGGAAGAGCGCGTCGCGCCAGTCCATCGCCACGGCCCAGGGCACGTCTTTAGGGCGCGTGCGGCGGCGGGAGCGCGCAGACGTCGGCTCGGCCGAACCAGCGATAACGATTCCGCGCGATCCAGCGATAGATATCGTCGCGCACGCGGCGCGGGATCAGGATCGCCGCGAAAGCGAGCGGCCACGGTGCGCGCAGCCACAGCGCGATATGCAGCACCGCGTCGCTGCGCTCGTAGCGCCGGCCGTTGTCCAGCAGAACGATCGAGTCGGGTTCGTCCGGATCCGGCGGGCGATCGCCCAGCAACTCGCGTGCTTGCGGCGACTGCAGCGAGATGAACGCGAACCGACCCTCCCGGTCATTGGTCGAGATGAACCGCACTGCGCCGTTGCACAGGTTGCAGACGCCGTCGAACAGCACGACCACCCGCGGCGCCACGTTGCCGGTGCCCACGATGGCCGGCGGCTACTTCGCTCCGAACGAGTCGCTGACGAGCTTTGCCGTCAGGCGCGCGCTCGAGGTGACGTATTGTTCCGCGACGGCGTGGCGCATTGTTACGACGAGATCGTAGGACACAGGAGCCAATTTTTCCGTGTCGTAGACGGCGGTGCCGGCGTCGGTTTCGTCGTAGCCGCGCGTGCCGCGCACGCTGACCGATCCCGCGATCTTCAACGTAGCCTTGTCGCCGTCGACGAGCATCACGCGAAACGTCGTCGCCCCTTTGGCCGGCGCCGCCACGGGTTGTGACCACGTCGCGCCCAACTCGATTTGGCGGTCCGCGACGAGGCCGCGAGCGAGCAGCGGAAGCAGGTATGCGGCGGCGGGGCTGAGCACCGCGTCCGGCGGCGTGGACAGACGGCCGTCCGGAAAGATCGCCACGCGCAATGCCGGTTGCTGCGTCGACTTGCCGTCGAACGCGGCGTCGACGACGAGACCGCCGTCGGGCGTTGCAGCCACCACATTCACGGTGAGCGTTCCGTTGTCACCGCTGTCGCTGACGCGCGTTATCACGTTGCCGGGGGTGCCCGGTCCGTTGCCGCCGCTGTTGAAACCGGAGATATGCTCGTCGTTGCGGTCTTGCGCGGAATACACGATCGTGTAGACGAGCGTTCGGAGCGGTTTGAGCCGGTCGGCCGCGGACGCAGCCTGCGGGGTGACGACGGCGAATACCGCGACGAAGGCGAGCAAGCAGCGCATACCGGTCCTTCCTCTCTCCGCTGGGATTCGTCGGCCTGACGGCATCACCCTGACCCTACTCGAGCGCGGACCCTGAGCTCGTCGAAGGGTCCAGGGGCCGTGTTTGGTCGCGCGGAACGGTGGGCGTCCGATGAAGTTGATGGAATATCAGGGCAAGGATCTGTTCCGGCGCGTCGGCATCCCGACGCCGGAAGGCGTCTTCGCGACGACCGCCGACAACGTGAAGTCGTACCTCGCCGCGCATCCGGGCTCGTGGGTGCTCAAGAGCCAGGTACTAATGGGCGGTCGCGGCAAGGCCGGTGGGATCAAGTTCGCCGACGACGCACAGCAAGGCGAAATGCTGGCGCGCGAGTTGATCGGCAAGCTCCTGCAGTCGATCCAAAATCCCGCCGGCGAGCACGTGAAGTCGCTGCTCGTCGAAGAGAAAGTCGACATCGCGAGCGAGGCGTACGTCTCGATCGCCATCGACCGGGCGGCGAAGAAGCCCATCGTCATGGTTTCGCGATTCGGCGGTATGGACGTGGAAGAAGTTGCAGCGAAGAATCCCGACGACATCAAGAAGTATTGGGTCGATCCGGCTGCCGGCTACTCGCCGTTCATGGGCCGGCTGCTTGCGTTCCGCGCGCAGCTGCCGGACGGCTATCGCAAGGCGTTTCCGTCGGTCCTCGGGGCGCTCTACACCCTCTTCATGGACTACGGCGCGACCTTGGTCGAAATCAATCCGCTCGTGTTGACCAAAGACGGACGCGTGATCGCGAGCGACGCGAAGGTCGAGCTCGACGACAGCGGGCTCTACAAGCACCCGGACATTGCAGCCTGGAACACGGCGGCTCCGGCCGACGAAGATCAGGCGGCGGCGGTTGCGATCGGACTGGGCATGAGCAATTACGCGCGCTTTCCCGATGAACCGGGGAAACCGGCCAAGACGGTCGGCACGATCGCGAACGGCGCCGGGCTCGGGATGGGGACGATGGACGCGATCGGAAACGCGGGTGGCGGAGCCGCGAACTTCCTCGACATCGGTGGCGGAGCGCAAGCCGATCTGGTGAAAAAAAGCTATAAGCTCGTCACGTCCGACGAGCGCGTGAAGGCGATGTTCATCAACATCTTCGGTGGGATCACGCGCGGCGATCAAGTCGCCAAAGGAATCGTCGAAGCGTTGGCCGGCGATGACGTTCGCAAAGTTCCGCTCGTCGTGCGGTTGACCGGAACGAACGCGGAAGAAGGACGAGCCATATTGGACCGGGCCGGCTTCGTGCCGGTGGAGACGATGGATGAAGGCGCCGCGCGCGCCGTCGCATTGGCGAACGGGAGCAACTGACGTGGCGATCTTTCTCGACAAGAACTCCAAAGTGATCGTGCAGGGCATCACGGGGCGCGAGGGTGCGTTCCACACGCAGCGCATGTTGGCGTACGGCACCAAGATCGTCGGCGGCGTCACCCCCGGCAAGGGCGGGACGACGATCGAGAGCGGCCAGCCCGTCTTCGATACGGTCAGGGACGCGGTCGACGCCACCGGAGCGACGCACTCGATCATCTTCGTGCCGCCGTTCGCCGGCGCCGACGCGCTGTGGGAGGCGCACGACGCGGGGATCATGCTCGCGGTCTGCATCACCGAAGGGATCCCGGCGCACGACATGCTGCGCGTGGTCAACACCACGCCGGGGATGCGCATCATCGGTGGGAACTGCCCCGGCCTCATCTCGCCGGGTAAGTCGCTGGTCGGTATCATGCCGTCCCATATTTTCAAAGAAGGCAACGTCGGGATGATCTCGCGCTCGGGGACGCTGACCTACGAGATCGTCGATGGCCTCACGCGCGCCGGGTTCGGCCAGTCGACCTGCGTGGGAATCGGGGGCGATCCGATTATCGGCACGACGTTCGTCGATTGCCTGCGCGCGTTCGCGAACGATGCCGAGACCGCGGCGATCGTGGTCGCCGGCGAGATCGGCGGGTCGGACGAAGAAGACGCGGCCGCGTTCATCAAGGACCATATCCCGGACAAGCCGGTGGTGGGGTTCATCGGTGGGCGCTCGGCACCCGAGGGCAAGCGGCTCGGCCACGCCGGCGCGATCATCTCCGGCAACACCGGAACCCCGGAGTCGAAAGTCAAGGCGTTCGCCGCGGCCGGCGTCCCGGTCGCCGATCGGCCGTCGGAGATCCCGCGGCTGCTGGCGGAACGCATGAGGCCGGTCCCGGCATAGTGGGGTTCGGCTTCCACTGCGAGGAGTGTAAAGACGCCGTCTGGCTGCCGACGACGCGGGCCGAGCTCCAATGGCTGCGAAGCCGGCGCCACGTCGTCCGGGAGGTGCAGCGCCACCTAGGAGCAGGGCTGGACGGCTGGATGGACGAGGGGCTGGCCTTCCTGGACCGCCATGACGGCCACAGCGTCGTGGTCGTGGAGCGACCGGGTCGATAGTCCTGCGCGCTCGGGAGGGGAGCGAGCCGGGGCTCCCAGAAGACTGCCAGCGTCTGATCAGGTTGGTCGGAGGTTTCCGTGTGTTATCTCGCAGCCTGGCCGAGACGCCACCCCCACCCTTCGAAAGGAAAGGTGCCCGTGGCCATACCTCATTCAGTAAGAGGTGTCGTCGCGGTTCTGTTGCTCGTAGCGTTCGTGCTCCAGGGAACGACAAGCGTTCTGGCAGGCACGACGGGTTCGATCACCGGGATCGTAGTAGACGCCACCAGCCAAAAGGCCATCTCCGGCGCGACCGTCAGCGCGGCGAGTCCTTCGCAATCGGCGACCACCACCTCAGACGGCACAGGTCACTTCGCGTTTCTCTCCTTAGCTCCGGACACGTATACGTTGACCGTCGCGGCCGCACAAGGCCGTGATGCGTTCCAGCTCGCCGGCATCACGGTGCAGGCCGATCAGACGCAGACGATCACGCTGACGCCGAACACGCTGACGACGATCGGTCACACGACGTCGCGCGCCGCCTCCGCGCTGGTCAAACCCGGCACGACGGTGGACGTCTACTCCATCAATCCGACGACGCAGGACAAGGCGTCCACGATGAGCGGCGGCGGGTTGCTCAACAGCGCCTGGTCGGCGATCACCACCGTCCCCGGCGTGTACGTCGCGGCGGGCGAGAACGGCTACATCGGCGCCGGCTCGGGCGTCAGCATCCGCGGCGGCGACTACGACCAGATCGGTTACGAGCTGGACGGCGTCCCGGTCAACCGCTCGTACGACAACTACCCGTCGGGCAAGCTGTCCTCGCTGGGCCAGCAGGAGCTCCAGGTCTATACCGGAGCCGCTCCGTCGAACTCCGAGGGCCAGGGTATCTCCGGCTACATCAACCAGGTCATCCGGACCGGGACGCTGCCGGCGTATCGTTCGCTCGACCTCGGCGTCGGCTCGCCGACGTACTACAACAAGATCTCGTTCGAAACCGGCGGCGCGACGCCGTCGCGCACGTTCACGTACTATTTCGGAACGGGCGGCTACAACGAGGACTATCGCCCCTACGACCAGTTCAACGGAGCCTCGTTGAGCCAGACCTGGGGCGACCCTCTCGTGCCGTGCACGCCGACGATCAGTCGGTCACTGGCACCGTCGTGCTATTCGCCGTCGGGCGCCAATTACACGAACGGCGGCGCGACTCCGGCCTACGTCCTCGCAAACTTCCAAGCGGCTCCGTTCGTGTCGCGCGACCAAGAGCGCGACACGGTTCTCAACCTGCATTTCGCCATCCCGCAGAAGAGCGGTAACCGCGACGACGTGCAATTTCTGTGGGATTCGTCGGGGCTGCAGAGCAACTATTACAACTCGGCCAACGATCTCGGCGGTGCACCCTATCTCGACGCGGTCGGGTACGGCACGCCGTCGTACGACGATCGGCTCAGCTACGTCGGCGCTCCGGCCGGCGCGCTCGTGCCGATCGGCTCGGCCACGAACGGCGTCGTCCCCGCGCTGTATCCGTTCTCGCCGACCGGACGCCTACTCGGCGCGCCGATCCAGCCGAACATGGAAGACAACCTCTTAGTCGATCAAGGGATCGTGAAGGCTCAGTACCAGCACAACTTCGGAACCAACGCGTATCTCCGGGTCTACGGATACACGTTCTACTCCGACTGGCTGGAGAACAGTCCCAACTCGGCCAACGCGTATCTGAACAGCTACGCCGCCGGCGTCTCGGGGGCGATCGACTACAACGTCGGCAGCCACACGCACGGGTTCAGCATCCAGTTCTCCGATCAGATCAACGACAAGAACCTGCTGACGGTGCAAGGCAACTACTCGAGCTCGAGCGTGTACCGCGCGAACGCCACCAACATGTGGCTCGGCTCGGGGACGCAGTACGCAGTGCTCGTCAATCCCAACAACCTCGGCACGGGGCAGTGCTACGGATACGGCGGCGGAGTCGCCTCGCCCGTGAACTGCTACGTCGGTACGGCCTTCAACACGGGAGCTGGGGGCGCGAACTTCCTGACGACGACCAAGGCGTACGCGGGCACGGCTCCGGTCGTTCCGGTCGGTACGATGTGCGGTACGTCGGTCTGCCAGTACCTCGTCATCAACAACGGGGAAGCGACCAGCTTCAACAACGCGACGCCGCACTTCGGGGCGATCTCGATCAACGACAACTGGAAGCCGACCGACAAGATCACGGTCGACCTCGGGTTCCGGTACGACTCGTATCAGTTCATCGGGGACAACCCGTACAACTCGTCCGCCCGGCAGTTCCTGTTCGCGGCGTACAATAGCCAAGCTGCCGCCAGTGGCCTCCCGACGGTGTACGACCCGAACTCGGTGCAGAGCGAGCAGTTCCCGGTCTTCCAGCCGCGGGTGGCCTTCACGTATAGCGTCAACCCGACGACGGTGATCCGCGCCAGCTACGGCCGGTACGGGCAGCCGCCGCTCGACGCATTCGAGCAGTACAACTACCTGCAGCCGAACGCGGTTCCCGGGCTCGTCTCCTTTGCGGGCGGCGGTCTGGGCAACACGTTCATGCACAGGATCGTCCCGCCGCAGTCGAACAACTTCGACATCTCGTTAGAGAAGCAGCTGGGTAGCGATCTGTCGCTGAAGCTCACGCCGTTCTTGCGCCAGACGCAGAACCAGATCGAGGATTTCGTCCTCGACCAGCGCACGAACTTCGTCTCCGGCGCCAATGTCGGAAACCAGCGTTCGCAGGGCGTCGAGCTCGAGATCGACAAGGGCGACTTCAGCCGCAACGGGATCGCCGCGAAGTTCAGCTTCGGTTACACGAACTCGTACATCCGGTACAACGTGTTCAACGGCAGCTCGGTTTCCGGCGCGATCAATACGACGATCAACGCGTTCAACGCGTTCACCAAGGCCGGTAACGGTACGACGGCCGGCTCGCCGTGCTACACGACGGCCGGTGCCCCGGCGCCGTTGTGCCCGGCCGGGTCGGTCGCGAACCCGTACTACAATGAGGCACCGCAAGGATTGCTCAGCCCCAATGCCGACTTCGCGCCGTTCAGCACGTTCGCGAGTAGCTCCGTCGCCGGCGCCGGTTACACGTCCTACGCGGTACCCTACGTCGCGACGCTGCTGCTGCAGTACAAGAAGGATCGCTTGTCGGTCACCCCTGCGCTGCAGTTCTCGGCCGGCCAGCGGTACGGCGTCCCCATCACCACGCAGGGGATCAATCCGACCACGTGCGGTGCGGTGCTCGGCGGATCCACGACCGGCGATCCACGCTACCCGGGTGGCGCGGTCGGCGGCTCGCCGTACGACGCGACGTCGTGCGGCGGTGCGATCGCCATTCCGAATCCGGAAACCGGACGTTTCGACGGGATCGGGTCGTTCGTCGACCCGTCAACGCTGATTCTCCACATGCAGGTCTCGTACGACCTCAGCAAGCGCGTGACGCTCGTCGCCAACTTCGCCAACCTCGCGGCCACCTGCTTCGGCGGCTCCAAGGTTCCGTGGGCGGTTTCGGGTGCGTGCGCGTACGGAACACCGGTCGGCGGGTCGGGTATCCCGCCGATCGGGAACTTCTACAACCCCGGCCAGACGCTCCAGCCGCTCCTCACCGTCCCTTACGGGCCGGGCTTCGGCGCAGCGCCTCCCTTAAACGTGTACGTCGAGGCACGCGTCAAAATCTAGTCTCGCGTACTCCTGAAAGGGATGATCGGCGGCTCCGCTTCGGCGGGGCCGCTTTTCTTTTTCCGGCTTTCCGCTTGGCTCTTGGCGCGCGGGTTTTGAGGAGTGGGGCTCGGGGTGGAGCGGGTGGGTGTGCCTCACTGGGCACGCTCCCTTCGCGCAGTCCTGCGCTTCGGTCGCTACGGCGCTCAGTCGCTCTCGCCAATCCTGGCTTCGCTCCTTCGCGAGTACCCTGTGAGGCACACCCACCCGCTCCACCCCTCCACTTTGTCACCCTGAGCTTGTCGAAGGGCGGCGCGACGCTGCGGGCGTGAGTATCGCGCGGTCGGCCCTGAGCTTGGCGAAGGGCCGACGAACCCGGCATTGTTTTGTTCGGAGTGCGCTCGTGGGGCAAGCAGGGGTCGTGGCTGGGGGGAAGCGGGGGGAAATGAAACAGCGCCTTGGGGGCGCTGTTGGTTGGGGTCGGGCTACCGGGTTGGCGGGGTTCGGGGGCTGGGCCTGGGTTAGCGGGGGATGCGGAGGTGTTGGCCTACGGCGAGGTTGGCGCCGGTGAGGTGGTTGGCGGCCATGATGTCGTCGACGGTGGACTGGACGTCGCCGGTGGCAGGGGTGCCGCGCTGCGCGAGGGTCCACAGTGAGTCGCCGGGGCGGACCGTGACGGTCGCGTACGCCACGGTTGGGGCGGCGTGAACCGTGCTCGAGAGGGCTGGGAGCGTCACCGCCAGGCTGAGCGCGCCGAGTGCGACCAGCGGCATCAGGGTCGGTTTGTATTTGCGCGTCCCGTACATAGTGATCAGTGTCCCCCTAGATATTGGGCCGAACGCTCGTTCGTCCCCCATATGGTACCAAGGCGCTCGCCGGCCGTCAAGGTATGTCGAACGTATGTTTGCTCCGCGCCGTGCATCTGTGCTAAGATGCCCGCAATCAACGCGGCGCCAACACCGGCGTCGTATGGCCAGCATCACATGTTGCTGTGCCTACTGGGTGGCATTCTCTTTGGAGGGACAATGGCCGAACGGGCCGCGACGGAGAAGCAGCAGCGGATCCTCGAAGTGATCCGCGAGTTCACGGCGGAACAAGGGTACCCGCCGTCGGTTCGCGAGATCGGCGAACGCGTCGGCCTCTCGTCGTCTTCCACGGTGCAGTCGCACCTCAAGACGCTCGAGCGTCGCGGCTTGCTCAGGCGCGACCCGACCAAGCCTCGTGCGCTGGTCGCGGCGCCCGCCGCGGGCGCGGCGCGCCACGTCGAGTCGGTCACGCTGCCGGTGGTGGGCCGCGTCGCCGCCGGCGTGCCGATCACCGCGAGCGAGAACCTCGAGGATCATTTCGTCCTGCCGGCATCGTGGGCGCCCCGCTCGGGTGGGTTCCTTTTGCGCGTCAAGGGCGACTCGATGATCGAGGCGGCTATCCTCGACGGCGATCTGATCGTCGTCGAGCCGCAGCCCTCGGCCGAGAACGGCGAGATCGTCGTTGCGATGATCGAGGGCGAGGCCACCGTGAAGCGCTTCTACCGCGAGCACGGGCGCGTGCGGCTCCAGCCGGAGAACGCAACCATGGAGCCAATCTACGCCGACGATGTCACCATCATCGGCCGAGTCGAAGCCGTCATCCGAAGGCTTTAATGCGGTCCCGGGCGATGGCGCGATCGCGCGTTTCGAGCGCGCCGTCGCACCATACGCCCAGCGGTTCGCGGAGGCGCCCGCGGTCGGCGCGCTGCGCGAGTCCTTGCCCGTCGCGCTGGCCGCGGTCGTGGTCGCAATCGTGGCGCTGGTCTTGGCCCCCTCGACGAGCTCTGCGCAGGCGGAGGCGTTGCGCGGCTGGGCGTCGCTGGGGACGCGGGTTCGCGACGTCATCCCGAGCGCGTTCTCGATCGCGTCGGTCGTCATGGTGCTCGCGCTCTCGCTGCGGCTGGCCGTCCGTCTGCGCCTGCCGCCCGCGCCGGCGATCGGTTTCGCGCTGCTGACGTTCTGGCTCGCGATGCCGCGCGACGCGGTGCGTGCGATCGTCGCATTCGCCGCGTCGCGGGGCACGAGCGGGCTCGGGGCGTTCGCGACGACGCTCGGCGCGAGCGGTCTGTTCACCGCGATCGTCGTCAGCCTCGCGGTTGCCGGCGCGATCGCGCTCGGCCGCCGGCGGTTCGGTCCCGGCGCCGGCGAGGTGGCCGGCGGCGCGGCGGTGTGCCTGCTCGCGGGCCTTCTGTACGCTGCGCACTTCTCGCTCGCCGCGGCGTTGTCGAGCGCGATCGCGCCGCTGGCGACGCTGGGCGACAGCTGGGCGGCGCTCGCGCTGATCACCGCGATCGAGTCGGCGCTGTGGCTGGTCGGGATCCACGGCCCCGCGTTGTTCGCCGCGATCGTGTTGCCGGTGTACTTGACGCTGCAGGCGGCGAACACCGCGGCCGCCGCACGGCACGAGCCGATCCCGCACATCGTCGTCGTCTCGACGTTCTTGTTCGTCTTCCCCGGCGGCGCCGGTGCCACGCTGCCGCTGGTCCTGCTGTTGCTGCGCAGTCGCGTCCGGCGGTTGCGCACCTTCGCGTTCGCGACGATCGTGCCGTCGCTGATCAACGTCAACGAACCGGTGATGTTCGGCCTGCCGATCGCGTACAACCCGGTCCTCGCCGTGCCGTTCGTGCTGTCCCCGGTCGTGCTGTCGTCGCTGACGTACGCCGCGCTGGCGCTGGGCTGGGTGGGGCGTCCGATCTTCTACGTGCCGTCGTCGATCCCGACGCTGGTCAGCGTCTTTCTGGCGACGTTCGATTGGCGCGCCTGCGTGCTCGTCGTGGTGAACGTCGCCGTCGCCGGCGCGATCTGGCTGCCGTTCGTGCGCGTCTACGAGCGGCTCGAAGCGGCGCGTGCCGCGTCATGATCGATACGCTGCTGGGCGATATCGCGGTCGGCGCGCGCGTGCGCGACGCGGCAGGCCGCGTGCAGTCGTGGCTCGAGCGGCGCGATGCCCGCGCGGTCGGCGTGCGCGCGCGCGTGCTGCGCGCGTTCCTCGACGAAGGTATCGCCGAGAGCGACCTGGCCGGCACGACCGGTTACGGCTACGACGACCAGGCGCGCGAGCGCTACGAATCGTTGCTGGCGCGCGTGCTGCGCGCGGAGCGCGTCCTCGCGCGGCTCTCGATCGTCAGCGGCACGCACGCGATCGTCGCCGGTTTGGACGCGCTCGTCCCGCCCGGCGCGACGCTGCTCGCCGCGAACGGGGCGCCGTACGACACGCTGCGGCATGCGATCTCGACCGCACCGCATTCGCTGGTTTCGCGCGGCGTGCGGTACGTCGAGGTGCCGCGCACCGGCGGAGGCGAGACGGATCACGGCGCGTTGGCCGACGCGCTGCGAGCGCACCGGCCCGCGGTCGTGTTCGTTCAGCGCTCCCGCGGTTACGCCGCGCGGCGCTCGTTGTCGATCGACGCGATCGGGGCGCTGGTCGCGGTCGTGCGCGACGCACACCGCGACGCCGTCGTGTTCGTCGACAACTGCTACGGTGAGCTGGTCGAAGAACGCGAGCCGCTCGAAGCCGGTGCCGACGTGCTCGCCGGTTCGCTCATCAAGAACCTCGGCGGCGGGCTGGCCCCGGCCGGCGGTTACCTCGCGGGCTCGGCCGAAACGATCGAGCGCATCGCGGCGCGCGTCTTCGCGCCCGGGATCGGGGCCGGACTCGGACCCACGCTGGGGTTCGGCCGAGCGCTGGTGCAAGGGCTGTTCTACGCGCCGCTCGTCGTCGCCGAAGCGCTGCGCGGCCTCGACTTCGCCGCAGCGTTGTTTGCGGAGCTCGGGTTCCCGGTCGACCCGCGTGCGGGTGAGCCGCGAACCGACATCGTGCAGGCGATCCGGCTGGGTTCGCGCCCGCGGCTTATCGCGTTCGCGCGCGGTCTGCAGCGGGCGATGCCGGTCAACGCGCGCTTCGCGCCCGAGCCCGGCCCGGTCCCCGGCTACGTCGACCCAGTGATCATGTCGAGCGGATCCTTCGTGAGCGGGGCGACGATCGAGCTGTCGTGCGACGCGCCGCTGCGCGCCCCGTACGAAGTCTACCTGCAGGGCGGCGTGACCGCCGAGCACGCGGCCCTGGGTGCCGTGCTGGCCGCCGACGCCGTGCTGCGGCTGGACGGCGGAGGCTAGGCTGGGTCGTCGCCGCCCGGCGCGTCTTCGCCCATGAAACCGTAGAAGTAGTAGATCGCTCCGTCGTCGAGCTCGACCGAGATCCGCGTCTCTTCGAGCTGCGCCGCGACGACCTGCTTGCCGACCATCCCGGCCAGAAGCTCTTGCGCCTGCATGAACTCGGCCGCGCGGAGCGAGTCAGGGTCGATGTCGAGGAGGGATTGATCGTCTCGGTTCACCGGTGAACGCTTCCTGTGGAGAGGACCGGCGGTCCGGGCCGCGCGAAGGCGGACCGGCAATGTACGTCCTCGAGGTGATGAGCGGCCCGCTCGACGGCAAGACCTGGGCGTTCGAGCGCGAGATCACCATCGGTCGTGACGACGCGGTAGCCACCGCTTGCATTACGATCGACCGATACATCTCCCGAAAACACGCCCGCCTCTACGAAGAACAGGATGGCAGTTTGCGTTTGGCCGACTTGGCGAGCCGAAACGGTACCCGGCTCGCCGGACGGCCGCTGGCAGCTCCCGAACCACTGGACCTTGGTCAGCCCTTCGTCATCGGCCGGACGACCCTTCGCGTGATCCACTCGTAAGATGCAAATCACACGTTTGAGCGGCCGGCGCGTGTTGCTCGGGGTCACCGGCGGGATCGCGGCGTACAAGGCCGCGGCGCTGGCGAGTCGCCTGGTGCAGGCGGGCGCCGTGCTCGACGTCGTGCTCACCCGCGACGCGGAGCGATTCATCGGCGCGGCGACCTTCGCGGCGCTGGCACGCCGGCCGGTGCACACGTCGCTGTGGGAGCGGGTCGAGGAGATACCGCACATCGCGCTCGCCCGCGAAGCAGAGGTGGTCGCGATCGTCCCGGCGACCGCGCACACGATCGCGAAGGTCGCGCTCGGTCTCGCCGACGATCTGCTCACCAACATCGTGCTCGCGACGCGAGCTCCGCTGGTCGTCGCGCCGGCGATGAACACGGCGATGCTCGAGCACGTGACGACGCGCGCGCATCTCGCGGCGCTGCGCGCGCGCGGCGTGACCATCGTCGAACCGGGCGTCGGCTTTCTGGCCGAGCGCGAGCACGGCGCCGGCCGGCTCGCCGACGAAGAGGCGCTCGTCGCGGCGATCGAGAGCGTGCTGCAGCGAACCAGCGATCTGGCCGGCGAACGCGTGTTGATCACCGCAGGCCCGACGCGCGAACCGATCGATCCGGTGCGGTTTCTCTCGAACGCCGCGAGCGGAACGCAAGGAATCGAGCTGGCGCGCGAAGCGCTCGCGCGCGGTGCGCAAGTCGACCTCGTCCTCGGCCCGACGACGCTCGCCGCGCCGGACGGTGCGCGCACGACGCGCGTGACGACGGCGCGCGAGATGGAAGCGGCGGTGCGGGAGCGCGCGGGCGATGCGACGATCGCCATCGCGACCGCGGCGGTCGCCGATTGGCGGCCGGCGACGACCCACGCGCACAAGGTGAAGAAGACCGACGAACCGCAGACGCTCGCCCTCGAACGCAACCCGGACATCCTGGCCGGGCTCGCGGCGGCGAAGAACGGTACCTTCGTGGTCGGCTTCGCCGCCGAAACCGAGGCGTTGGAAGCCAACGCGCGCGCGAAGATGACGCGCAAGCAGCTCGATGCGATCGCCGTCAACGACGTCGCCGGCGAGCGCGGCTTCGGCGCCGTCGACAACGCGTTGGTGCTGCTGTGGGGAACCGACGGCCGCAAGGATCTGGGCAGCGGCTCGAAGCGCGAGCTTGCTGCGCGGCTGTGGGACGCGATCCTCGAGCTCAAGAACGGCCGCTGAGGCACGAAATGCTGCTGTGCATCGATGTCGGCAACACCGAAACCAAGCTCGGTGCGTTCGACGCGTCCGGCGCGATCGTCGGCACGTGGCGCGTCACGACCGCGCGCCGGCGCACCGCCGATGAGTACGGCGTGCTGTTCGCCGCGTTCTTCTCAGCCGCGAACTTTCCGATCGGCGACGTTGAAGCGATCGTCGTGTCGTCGGTCGTCCCGGTGGTGGACCGGCCGCTGCGCGAAGGCTGCGAGAAGTACTTCGGCGTGCAGCCGACGTTCTTCACCGCGGCGACGCAGCGTTCGATCGTCGTGCGCACCGATCGCCCCACCGAGGTCGGCAGCGATCTGATCGCCGGCGCAATCGGGGCGGTGTCGTTCGTCGGCGCGCCGGCGATCGTGATCAATTACGGCACGGCGACGACGTTCGGCGCGATCGACGCCGACGGCGCCTACGCCGGCGTCGCGATCGCGACCGGGCTTCAGGTTTCGCTCGACGCGCTGGTCGGGCGCACGGCGAAGCTCCCGCAGGTCGCGCTCGTCGCGCCCGGGGCGGTGATCGGCCGCGATACGGTGACCGCGATTCAAGCCGGGCTCGTCTACGGCGCGGTCGGTCAGACCGAAGAGCTGGTGCGCCGCATGCGCGGCGCGATCGGCCAGCGCGCGCGCGTGATCGCGGCGGGCGGCATGGCCGGCGTCGTGGCCGCCGAAACCAGCGTCATCGAGCGGGTCGAACCGCATCTCGTGCTGTACGGCTTGCGGACCGACCACCTCAACGCGTCCCGCGCGTAGCAGCGCGACGGCGTCACCGCCGCGGCGTCCCGATCGCTCATAGCGCTCGCGCGAGAAACGACAGCGTGCGCGACCACTCGTCGGAGGCGGCGCGAGCGTTCGCGTCGAGGGCGCCGCCCATCAGCAGTTGCATCTTACCGGCCGGGATGGTGACGGGCGTGGGCCGGCCGCCGAACGAGAGCGCGTGACCGGCGCCGTGCTCGATCACGACCTCATCGCGGCCGTCGCGGTGCGCTGCCTTGCGGCGCGCGGCGATCACCGCGCAGGAGCCCGCGCTGTCCCACTTGCGGTCGTCGTCGCCGGCGATGCACAAGATCGGCCCGGCGATCCGTTCGACGGGGATCGTCGCGCTCGCCACGGTCGACGCCGGCGCGGATGCGAGCGAAGCGTCATACAGATCGCGAAAGGCGTAGGTGCCGCCGCTTTGGTCGGCCTTGGCCAGCGAGGTTTCGGCGGTCGTGTTCGGCGAGATGAAGGCGAGTTGCACGTTCCGCGCCGTCCACGACGAGCGGTCGTAACCGCCGTCGAAGACCGGTGCGAACCACACGTACGCTGTCGGCGAGATCACGACGACCGTTTTGATGCGCGGGTCGAGGGCTGCGGCGAGCAGGGCGAGCGCGGCCCCGTCCGAGATCCCGACCACGCCGATGCGGGACGGATCGACCTCGGGATTTCCCGCCAGCCAGTCGATCGCGTGCGACACCGTCTCAACCGGGATCTGGTCGATTCCCCGAGGCAGCGGCGGGGCTCCGAAGTAGGCGAGCGCCAGCGCCGAGTAGCCGAGCTCCGCGAACGCGAAGTCCTCGCTCGGCACGCCGCCGTTGAACCCGCCCAGCACGATGATTGCCGCATGGCGGCCGGGATCGGGCGGCCGGGCGAACTCGCCGACGAGGGAGTTCTGATGGACTTCCACCTCGATCGGGGCTCCCGGGTGGGGTTCAGGCGAGGCGGCCGCGACGAGCGTCGCTAGGACCAGCGCGGCGATCATGGTACACTCCTTCGTCGTGAGCGAACCATTCCTCGTCGGAGCCCGCCCTGAGCGTGTCGAAGGGTTGCGCATCGGTTCCGTCGAGGTTTGGCCCCCCATCGTGCTCGCGCCGATGTCGGGGGTTACCAACCGCACCATGCGCGCGCTCTACAAGCCGTTCGGGTTCGGGCTCACCGTGACGGAGTTCGTCTCCTCGAACGCGCTGCAGTACGGCGCCCGGCGGACGATGGAGATGATCGACCAGCACGGCGTCGAGCGACCGGTTTCCACCCAGCTGTGGGGCAACGACCCGGCGATCATGGCAATGGCCGCCAAGGTCGTGCGCGAATGCGGCGCCGACATCGTCGACATCAACTTCGGTTGCCCGGCGCCGAAGGTCACCAAGACCGAAGGCGGCAGCGCGTGCCTGCGGGACGTCGACCGCTGCGAGGCGATCATGAAAGCCGTCGTCGATGCCGTCGACTGTCCGGTCACGATGAAGATGCGACTGGGCTGGAACGAAAACGAGCTCGTCTTCGTCGAGGTCGCCAAGCGCGCACAGGCCGTCGGCGTCCAGGCGCTCACACTCCACGCGCGCACCGCCAAACAGTTCTACAAGGGCAACGCCGACTGGTCGAAGATCGCCGAGCTCAAGCGCGCGGTCGACATTCCGGTCATCGGCAACGGCGACCTGGGCGACCCGTACGAAGCGCTCCAGCGCATGCGCGAGAGCGGCGTGGACGCGTTGATGCTCGGTCGCGCGACGCTGGGCAATCCGTGGCTCGTCTCGCGCTTGCACGCGCTGATGGAAGGTCGCGAACCCGAGGCGACCCCACCGGCGCCGGAGCGTCTGCGCTTCGCGATGCACCATTATCGCACGATGGTCGAGGAGTGGGGCGAACCGCGGGCGGTCCCACAGATGCGCAAGCATTTGGGCTACTATCTCAAGGGTTTCGCCGGTGCGAGCGCGCTGCGCGAGCGCCTGATGCGCACCGAAACCGCGGCCGAGACGCTAGCGGTCCTCGCCGAAACGATCGACCAGTTGGAAGCGCACACGCGCGAGCTCGCCGTCGCGTGAGGACGGGGGCCGACGAAGACCTCTACGGGGCGGCGTCCGCGGCCGCGTTGTACGACGAAACCTACGAGAACTACCGCCGCTACCTCAACCCGCCGCTCGCGCGGGTGATGAAGATGTCGGGCTCGCCGGTCGAGGTGCGCGCCGCGGGGTCGACGATCACCGACCACAACGGCAAGACGTACCTCGATTTCGCCGGCGGCTACGGCGTCTTCACGCTCGGGCACCGCCATCCGCGCGTCGTCGCGGCGGTCAAAGATCAGCTCGACCGCATCGCGCTGTCGGGCCGCACGATGTTCAACCCGCTGATGGGACGGCTGGCGCAACGGCTTGCCGCGCTGACGCCGGGCGATCTGACGATCTCGTTCTTCGCCAACACCGGAACCGAGGCGGTCGAAGGGGCGCTCAAGCTGGCCCGTGCCGCGACGAAACGCCCGGCGATCGTCGCGACGCACGGCGCGTTTCACGGCAAGACGCTGGGCGCGCTCTCGGCGAGCGGGCGCGACGCGTTCCGCGATCCGTTCATGCCGTTGCTCGCCGACGTTCGCCACGTTCCGTTCGGCGACGCGAGCGCGCTGCGCGAGGTCGTCGACGCTGCGGTCGCGGCGGTGATCGTCGAACCGATCCAGGGCGAGGGCGGCGTCAACGTCCCGCCCGACGGGTATCTGCGCGACGTGCGTGCGATCTGCGATGCGGCCGGCGCGGTCATGATCGCCGATGAGGTGCAGACCGGACTGGGGCGCTGCGGCGTCATGTTCGGCTGCGACCGCGACGGCGTCGTCCCCGACGTGATGACGTTGGCGAAGGGGCTGTCGGGCGGCGTGATCCCGGTCGGCGCGTACGTCGCTCGGCCGGCGGTCTGGAACGCAGCATACGGCAAAGCGCCGTTGCTTCACACGTCGACCTTCGGCGGCAACGAGTTGGCGTGCGCCGCCGCGCTCGCCGCGCTCGACGTGCTGATCGACGAGGATCTCGTCGCGAACGCCGCCCAGCGCGGCGCGCAGCTGCTCGACGGCGTGCGCGCGACGATGGCGCGCCGGCCGGCCGTCATCGCCGATGCGCGCGGCGCGGGGCTGCTGGTCGGCGTCGAGCTGCGCAGTGAGGGCTATGGCGGGACGATCATCCCCGAGCTGCTCAAACGCGGTGTCACCGCCGCGTGGACGCTCAACCAGCAGCGCGTGATTCGGCTCGAACCGCCGCTCGTGGTCACGGCCGCCGAGATCGACCTCGCGCTGCGCGCCTTCGACGAGGCCGTCGCCGCCGCGTTCGACCAGTTGGGCGTCCTCGCCTAAAATGCCGTATGTCGAGTGCTCGATCGACGTTGCGGCGCCGGCCGCGACGGTGTACGAGCTTGCCAAGGAGCAAGACCGCTTCCCGGAGTTCATGCCCGACGTCGAGACCGTCGTCGTGCTCGAACGCCACGCCGACCACGTCGTCACGCGCTGGAAGACGCTGGTCGAAGACGCGCCGATCGAGTGGACCGAGAACGACCGCTTCGACGACGAGCGGCTGCGGATCGACTACGCGCTGATCGAAGGCGATCTCGACACGTTCGAGGGCGCTTGGACATTCGAGCGAGTGGGCGAGATGACGCGCGTCGTGCTCTCGGTCGAGTACGATTTCGGTGTCCCGACCCTCGCCGAGCTGATCGGACCGACCCTCCAGAAAAAAGTTCGCGAGAACTCCGAGATGATGCTCGCCGCCCTCAAAGCCGAAGCCGAATCCCGAGTTCCAAAAGCGGCATCAGCTGTCACCCTGAGCCTGTCGAAGGGCGACATGCGAGTGGAGACTAATAGCGAGGCGGGATGACGGACGGGCCGGCAGTCCGCGCACGATACGCGCTGAAGTGGGCTGCCCCGGACGCTGAGCGCGGCGGGACCGCGGCGTGGAGCAGCTCGACGCTGCGCAGCAACTCCTGCGCGTAGGCGGGCTCTTCCAAGCGCTCCTCGTCGAACGACAACGCGCGAACCGGGAACTCGACCTGCTCGAGGTCGTCGAGCAGAATCATCGCGCGCGCCGCACGTTCGGCCAGCGAGCGCAGGCGCTGCAGCGCGTCCTCGAGGCCGATCGCCTCGTCGCGATATTCTTCATACCTGCTGCGCGCCGCCGCGACCTGATCGTGGATTGCCTGCCACTCGCCGGAGCGAAAGTGTGCCACCTCTGCATCGCGGCGTTCGCTGTAGCGGAGTCGACGGGCCATGACGATTCGATGCTCCTCTTCATCGCCGGTCCGCGCGCCTTTCGAGCGAGCATGCGCGAGGGAACGATGCTCCTGGGGCGTGTAATCGGTCGCGAACGCGACGCGCTCGCCGATCGCGGCGATCTTCTCCCGCCACACCTGATCGACCGTCGGCGACTCGGTGACCACGCCCAGTTGCGCGCGCCGCGAGACGAGCTGCACGCGGCGTGCGTCGATCAAGGCTGCGAGCCGCCGTACGCCCGAGCGCAGTATCGCGACCCAGATCAAGTCGGGGATCGGCGTCGGGTCCTCGAAACGCAGCTCGATCCCGAGGCCGAGCCGCCGAACGTCGGCGAAGCGCCAGCGCTCCGCAATCGCAGGGAGCAGCCGCACGCGGCTGCCGATCGGCGGCGCCGAACCCGTGACGCGAAGAACGAGAAACGTTTCGCGCGTGTCGAGGCCGATCAGCCACGTGAGCGCGTCGAGCTCACGCGCGAACACCAGCGTACCACTGTAAGCACTATCGACGCTCCACACCGGTTCGTCGACGTCCTCGTACCGCCGGTTCCACAGCACGGCCCAAAGCTCGTCGTGCAGCGTCGCCGTGACGGCGTGCTCCTGGACGACCGTTTCGAAAACCGCTCGGACGCTCGAGCGCCGGGACCGCTGCGTCGTCACCCTTGCGTAGCTCGTAACGGACGCAGGCGGTCCCCGTTCACCTGCGTCCAGCTACCTCAACCGGGCTTGGCGAAAGCGACGATCTGGTTCTCGCCGCGGTCGTTCGTCCAGAGCTTCGATCCGTCGAAGCCCAGACTCCGCGCCACGAACGGAATCGATGCCAGCTCGTGCACTTCGGGCTGTTCCTTACGCGCGTCCAAACATAAAAGCCGGTGGTCGTCGACCTCCCGGCTCTCCGTCGTCACGAGATAGAAGCGACCGGCGACGATCACCATCCCGGTTATCTGCCGTGGTACCGGAATCGTCCGCAAAACGCGGCCGCTCTCATCGAGCTCGAGGATGCACTGATTGTCGCGTTGGCTCAAATATAGCCGGTCACCGTCGTAGGCCAAGAACGAGCCGGTGCCTTCGGCGCAGCGGATCTTCTCGGACTTGAAGTCCTTGCCCATGATGTAGCGCCGTATGAAACGGTCGTCGTCGTCCTGCCCGACGACGACGCGCAACGCGTCGCCGGTCACGGTGAGCCCGAATGGCCTACCCGGTGCGACGGTTTCCTCGAAAACGCGGCCTTGTTGTGCGTTCAAGCCGTAGATCCGGTTCGTCTCGAAGGAACCGATCCAGAGATCCGTACCGTCGCACGCGAGCCCCATCGCGGAGGGGCAGGGGGAGGGGATCCGGAGGAGCTCTTCGATGGTCGAGAGCGTCTGATTCATGCCCGGAAACCTTTCCCCCAACGGCCCGCGGGCTCCCGGCGGCCTGGGGGCGAAACGCCCTCCCCTGGATGGCCAAGTTCTGCTTTGTGATCCACCCCCTCTCATTCGAGGACGTGGTGCGCTACGAGCCCGGTGCCAAGGGCAAGGGCAAGCCGATCATCGCGAAGATTCTCGAGTGGATGCCGCCCTGGGCGGCGGCGCACGTGACGGGCGTTCGCACGCCCGACGGGCGGGAGACCGAAGGCTGGTTCGTCGCCGCCCCCCTGCTCCCGGCCCAGATGCTGGAGATGCCGCGCGAGCAGGTGTACGAGCGCATCCTGGGGGCGATCGAGATCGGCGTGGGCCTGGGCGCCGAGGTCGCGGGACTGGGCGCGTTCACCGGCGTGGTCGGCGACGGCGGCGTGACGATCGCCGAACGTGCCCCGATCCCGGTGACGACCGGGAACTCGCTCACCATCGCCGCGGGCGTGCGCAGCTTGTTCCGCGGGGCGGACGAGATGGGGATCGACGCGGCGCGCGCGACCGCCGTCGTCGTCGGCGCGACCGGCTCGATCGGCGGCGCGTGCGTCGAGCTGATCGCGCCGCACGTAGCGCACGTCGTGCTGGTCGCGCGCAACGAGACGCGGCTCCGCAAGTTCCACGAGAGCATCCGTGACGGTCTGCCGTGCGCGTCGTCGTACACGACCGACATCAGCACGGCAGTGCAGCGCGCCGATCTCGTGCTGACCGCGACGTCGTCGACGCAGGACATCATCGAGCCGGAGGATCTGCGAACCGGCGCCGTCGTCTGCGAGGTGTCGCTTCCGCACGACGTCAGCCGGCGGGTCGCGGCCGAGCGCCCCGACGTGCTGGTCGTCGAAGGCGGCAACATGCGCGTCCCCGGCGAGATGCGCTGGGCGCGCGTGCGCGAGCAAGGCGAGGATTTCGATATGGGTCTGCCGCGCGGTACCGCGCTGGCCTGCATGTCCGAGACGATGGTTCTCGCGCTGGAGAACCGCTGCGAGTCCTACACGCTCGGCCGCGGTATCGACTTGGCGAAGGTCCGCGAGATCGATGCACTGGCCGAACGCGCGGGCTTCTCGCTGGCCGACATGCGCGCGTTCGACCTCCCGCTCTCGCGCGAGCAGATCGCCCGCACCCGCGCCGCGGCCGAAGAACGCCGCGCAGCCTCCGCATGACGCACGAAATGGCGACGGCCGTCGCATTCGATGACGGGCCGCCGAATCGCCCCAGCATCTCGCCTTTCACGCGTTGGGTTGCATCCGGCAAGGGAGCGCGATGAAAACCGTCGTCTCGGTTTCGCTGGGATCCTCATCGCGCGATCATCGCGCGCAGGTGGAATTACTCGGCGAGCAGTTCGACATCTCGCGTGTCGGGACGGATGGTTCTATCGACAAGGCGATCGCGCGGTTGAAGGCGCTCGACGGGACCGTCGATGCGATCGGGCTCGGTGGGATCGACGTATACCTGTATGCAGGGCAAGACCGGTATGCGCTGCGCGATGGATTGCGGCTGCTCGACGCGGTGAAGACGACGCCTGTCGTCGACGGTAGCGGTTTGAAGAACACGCTCGAACGCAATGCGATCTCGTACATGCAGTCGTCGATGGGGATCGAGCTGCAGGGGAAGCGCGTGCTGATGGTCAGCGCGCTCGACCGCTTCGGGATGGCGCAGGCTCTCGTCCAGGCGGGTGCCGACGTCGTGTTCGGCGACTTCATCTTCGCGCTCGACCTCGACCGGCCGGTGCGCGGATTGGTTGAGTTCGAGGAGATGGCGCGCAAGTATCTGCCCGACGCGTGCAAGCTGCCGTTCCAGTTCTTCTATCCGACCGGCAAGAAACAAGACCGCGCGCCGCAGCCGAAATATCCCGAGTACTACGAGGACGCCGAGATCATCGCGGGCGACTACCACTTCATGCGGCAGTTCATGCCGGAGCGGCTCGACGGCAAGACGATCCTCACCAATACCGTCACTGCCAAGGACGTCGACTTCCTGCGCGACCACGGGATCGCGCGGTTGGTCACCACGACGCCGGATTTCGGCGGCCGTTCGTTCGGGACCAACGTCGTCGAGGCGGCGATGATCGCGCTGCTCGGCAAGAGCTGGGCCGACGTCACCGACGACGACTACCGGACGCTGCTCGCGCGCCTCGACCTCAAACCGCGCGTAATCGAGTTCCAGGCCGCGTAGCCCCGTTGTCCGTCCTGCGCAATCTCTTCGCGCGGCAGGCGCACGACCGCGAGCGTCTGCCCGGCGAGGGCCCTCCGCTGCGCCGCGTGCTCGGCGTGCGCGCCTTGGTCGCGGTCGGCCTCGGTACCATGCTCGGCGGGATTTTCTCGACGGTCGGCACCGGCGCGAACGCTGCCGGACCGGCGGTCATCGCCGCGTTCGCGCTGTCGGGCGTGACTTGCGTGTTCGTCGCGCTGTGCTACGCGGAGCTCGCGTCGATGGTGCCGGTCGCCGGCAGCGCATACACCTATGCGTACGCCGCGCTCGGCGAGTTCGTCGCTTGGGTGATCGGCTGGGACTTGATCCTGGAGTACGGCTTCTCGGTCGCGCCGCTCGCGGCGACGCTCTCGGCGTCGCTGCAACAGCTGCTGGGCGGGATCGGTTTCCCGGTGCCGGCCTGGGCGCAGACGGCGCACGTCGCGTTCGCGCACGGCACGCTCGACCTCTCGCACTCGCAGGTCGACGTCGTCGCTGCGCTCTCGATCGTCATTCTCGCGATCCTGCTCTCTATTGGAATCCGCGAGTCGGCGGGCACCAACGGCGTTCTGGTCGTCATCCAGCTCGTTGCGTTGATCGCCTTCGTGCTCGGGCTCGCCGGCGCGATCCATCCGGCCGCATATCACCCGTTCGCGCCGCTGGGGATCCACGGCATCGTGGCGAGCGCCGCGCTCGTCTTCTTCGCCTACATCGGCTTCGACACGGTCACGGTCGCGAGTGAAGAAGCGCGCGATCCGGTGCGTGACGTCCCGCGCGCCATCATCGGGTCGCTGATCGTCGGCGCGGTGCTCTTCACCGCGGTCGCTGCAGTCGCTGTCGGCGTCGTCGCGTGGGACAAGATCGACCCCGACTCGGGGATGCTCGACGCGGTGAAGCACGCAGGTTCGCACCCGCTGCTGTTCGGGCTGGTGCTCGCCGGCACGGTGACGGGAACCTTCGCGTCGATGTTGACCTCGCTGCTGGGACAGATCCGCATCTTCTACGTAATGTCGCGCGACCGGCTGCTGCCGCGCGCGTTCGGCTCGGTCAACGCGCGCACGCGCACGCCGATCGCGACGACGCTGATCACCGGCGCGCTGGTCGCCGTCGTCGCCGCGCTGGTCCCGCTGACGAGCCTGCTCAAGCTGGTCAACATCGGCACCTTCTCGGCGTTCGTGATCGTCTGCGCGGGCGTGATGGTGCTGCGCTTCACGCACCCGAACGCCTCGCGTCCGTTCCGCGTCCCGCTGGGCCCGGTCTTCGTCCCGTTCGTGGGGATCGCGCTGTGCGCGTGGCTCACGCTCGAAGGGCTCGACGGTGTCACCTGGCTGCGGTTCCTGATCTGGTTCACCGTCGGCGTGATCGTCTACGCGGCATACGGGTATCGTCACTCGCTGCTGCGCCGGCCGTGATGCGCCTGCGGCCGGTGCTCGCGCTGCGCGACCTCATCGTCGTCGCTGCGGCGGCGATGGGCCCGGCGTTCTCGCTGGCCACCACGATGGCGGCGATGATCGCCGCGGCCGGAAGGTGGACGTGGCTCGCGCTGGCGCTCGTCGCGTTGCTGATGGCGATGATCGCGCTGGGCTACAAGCGCTTGGGCGAGCGGATGCGCGATGCCGGATCGTCGTACGCGTGGATTCGCGCGGCGTTCGGTCCGGAAACGGGCGCGTACGGTGCCTGGGTGCTGCTGGTCGCCAACGTGTTCGCGGTCCTCGCCACCGCGTTGCCTGCCGGGACCTATACGCTCGACCTGCTCGCGCCGGCGCTCGCCGCGAACGGGCTCGCGGTCGCGCTCGTCGCCTGCGCGTGGATCGTCGCAACGGCGCTGCTCCTGTGGTACGGCTTGCGACCGACCGCATTGCTGGCGTTCGGCCTGCTCGCCGCCGAGCTGCTGATCCTCGCGGCGGCGGCGGGATTATCCGCCGGTCATCCGCGCCCCGATGCGGTCGCCTTCGCGCCGGTCCCGCTCGAGTGGGGCGGACTGATCGCAGCAATGGTGGTCGGCATTTGGATGATCGACGGCTGGGAAGTCTCGGCTTCGACCGCCGAGGAGGCGGAGGGCGCCCCGTCGGCACCCGGCTGGGGCGGGCTCGCCGGACTCGTGCTGACGACCGCCGTCCTGCTGCTCGCCATTGCCGCCTTCACCCGGGTCGGTAGCGCGGCCGGCTTCGCCGCACACGAGGATGACGCGCTGGCGTACGTCGGGGATCTGCTCGGCGGTCCATGGCGGCCGGTCCTGGCCGTCACGGTCCTCGTCTCGCTCGCCGCGGCGTTGCAGACGACGTTGATCTACCTGACGCGCAGCATCTACGCGATGGGCCGCGACGGCGTGCTTCCGCGCGCGCTGGGGACGCTCGACGGCCGCGCCGAGCCGGCGGCCGCCATCGTCTTGATCTCCGCCGTCTCGGTGGTCTTCGCGCTGATCGCGGGCCTGTCGCCGACGGCGAAGGGCGCGTTCGACGTGGCTTTGCAGGGAACGTCGTGGTTTCTCGGCCTCCTCTTTGCGATGAGTGCCTTGGCGGCGGTCCGCTTTTTTGCCGCGCAGGGAACCGTTCGCTGGTCGGGGGCGGTGTTGCCGGGCACCGCGGCAGTCGCGCTGAGCGTGATCCTGGCAATCGGATTCGGCCGCGACGATATCATTACCAGGGGTTTCATCGCCGCCTCAGCAATCATCGGGCTTCCGCTGGCGCTCTGGCGCGGACGCGTCGTCCGCGGGAGCGCGGGAACCGGCGGCTGACAAACACCGGGAGTCGCCTTTGAACGACAAAGAAATCGTTTTGACCCGCGACGGGCTCAAGAAGCTCGAGGACGAGTTGGACGACCTCAAATCCGTCCACCGCCGCGAAGTCAACGAACGGATTCGCCAGGCCAAAGAGTTCGGCGACATCTCCGAAAACGCCGAGTACGAAGACGCCAAGCAAGAGCAGGCGTTTGTCGAAGGTCGTATCCTCAAGCTCGAGGCGATGATCCGCAACGCGCGTGTCATCGACGCGAGCGATTACGTCGCCGACGAAGTGCATCTCGGCGCGACGATCAAGGTGAAAGAGACGAGTTCGGGGACCTCGCACGACTTCACCATCGTCGGTTCGGCCGAGGCCGACCCCAAGAACGCGCGGCTCTCTAACGAATCGCCGCTGGGACGCGCGCTGATGGGCCGCAAGAAAGGCGAGACGGTCGACGTCACGACGCCGCGCGGTCAGATGAAGTACAAGATCGAGTCGATCAACAAGGATGCCAAGAAGACGAAGAAGGCCTCCTGAGCACTGATCTGGTCGCAGCGCGGCGTGCACGACTCGCCGCGCTGCGTGAACAAGGCGTCGATCCGTTCGGCGCCACGCGTTTCGATGTCACGGTCCACGCTGCGGAGCTCGCGGCCAAGTACGCGGACCTCCCCGAGCAGGGACGAGCCGAGTCCGAAACCTGGTCGATCGCGGGGCGGATCATGGCCGCGCGCGGCCAGGGCGGCGTGATCTTCTTCGACATCCAAGACCGGACCGGGCGCTTCCAGTTGTTCGCGCGCAAGAACGATCTCGGCGACGCGTTGTTCGCGGTCGCCAAAGAGATCGAACGCGGCGATCTGGTCGGCGCCGGCGGTTTCGTGTTTCGAACCAAGACGGGCGAGCTCTCGCTGTACGTGCGAACGCTCGAGGTGCTCGGGAAGTCGCTGCGGCCGCTGCCCGACAAGTGGAGCGGGCTGCAAGATCTCGAGAAGCGGTACCGCCGCCGGTACGTCGACTTGATCGTCAACCCGCACGTGCGCGACGTGATGTTCTTGCGTTCGAAGATCGTCGCCGAGATGCGCCGCTTCATCGACGCGCGCGGCTTCTCCGAGGTCGAGACGCCGACGCTGCTCAACGTCGCCGGCGGCGCCACGGCTCGGCCGTTCATGACGCACTCGAATGCGCTCGACATCCCGCTCACCCTGCGCATCGCGACCGAGCTGAACCTCAAGCGGCTGATCGTCGGCGGGATGGAGCGCGTCTACGAGATCGGGCGCACGTTCCGCAACGAAGGCATCGATGCGACGCACAACCCCGAGTTCACCATGCTCGAGCTGTATGCGGCCTATTGGGACGTGAACGACATGATGCGCTTCAACGAAGAGTTGGTGGCGCACCTGGCTCGCACGGTGCACGGCGGCGAGACGGTGATCCGCGGCGAAGACGCGATCTCGTTCGCGACGCCGTTCCGGCGGATCGGCTACCTCGAGGCGTTCGAGCGCTTCGCCGGGATCGAGCGCGAGCAGTTGCTCGACGCGGAGGCGGCGCAGCGGTTGCTGCATGACTACGGGATCCCCCCATCGCCGACTCACGCGCACGCGCTCGACAAGCTGTTCGAGCGGATCGTCGAGCCCGAGCTGCTCCAGCCGACGTTCGTGTACGGTTATCCCGTCCTGCTCTCGCCGCTGGCCAAGCGGATGAAGGACGACCCCGAGCTGACCGAACGCTACGAGCTGTTCGCCGCGCACATGGAGCTGTCCAACGCGTTCACCGAGCTCAACGACCCGGACGACCAGCGCCGCCGCTTCGAACTGCAGATGCTCGAACGCGCCGCCGGCGACGAAGAGGTTCCGCCGCCGGACTGGGACTTCGTCACCGCGCTCGAGTACGGGATGCCGCCGACCGCCGGGATCGGGATCGGGGTCGACCGGCTTGTGATGATGCTGACCGACAACGCGTCGATCCGCGACGTCCTGCTGTTCCCGCTCCAGCGCCCGTTGCCACCCGAGCGGGACGCCGACGAGGACGACGCGGAGTCACCCTAATTCGGTTCGCTCAGCCCGCAACCTGAGGGAACAGGTCCGCTGTCCTGGGCCTCGCCATGCTGAAGAAAGACTTGACCACCTCCTATCCGCGCTCCGTGCGCGAAAAGTATCTCGGCGTCGTCCAACTCGGACGCGCCGTCGACAAGGGCACCGCGCTCGCCAATGGTGCCAACGGCGAGTACAACTACGATTGTCCGATGGACAACGGTGTCTTCGCGTTCCTCGGCATCGACGGGAACGCGCTGCTCGACGTGATCAAGAACGCGCAGAGCGAGTCCGAGATCGAAGCGTATCTCAAGCCGTTCGTCGACAAGAAGTCGGCCGCGGAGATCGAGGCGTTCAACACGGAGTTCCTCTCGCACGAGCCCGAGCCCGGTAGCGACGGCGAGAAGTATTTCCTGGGCCTGCGCGGCGAAGTGGCGCCGAGCCGTACCGACGTCACGCGGTGGGCGGACCTGCTCGACCTCGACGAGAAGCGCGAAGTCCCGCAACGCGTCGGCGTCTGACCGAAGAACCCGAACTGAAGCGAAAGGCCGAGGCCGCCGCAAGGCGGCCTCGGCCTTTTCTTATGAATGGATGAGAACGACCGAGCGGATGAAACGAGACGCATCGCGCGGGCCCGGCGTTGTCATCTCGCGCCGTCCACGTGTGGGCACGAACGGGCGGCGACATTACAAAAGCCGGAGCATGACATGCTCGAAGATCCTGGGATTGTGCTGAGCGATTTGTTCGGACAACCCTTCACCGTCGCGTTCCTCGGCGCCGTGTTGGCCCACGATTTCGACACGCACCGCCATTTGCTCAACGTCGGGATGCTGAGCGTGCGCGTCGCCGCCACCGCCGGACTCTCGCACGCCGGGATCGTCAAGCTCGGCCAAGCCGGGCTCTTCCATGATGTCGGCAAACTGCACATCCGGGCTTCGCTGCTCAACGCGCGGCACGAGCTCAGTGAGGGCGAGTGGCGCATTCTGCGCGCGCATGCGATACGCGGGGAACAGATGCTGAACATCCGCGGCGCTCGCCCGATCGCCGCGATCGTGCGCAGCCACCACGAGCGGCTCGACGGCTCGGGTTACCCCGACGGTTTGCGCGGCCTCGCGATCTCCTGGGAGACGCGTCTCCTGTCGGTCGTCGACGCGTACGATTGCATGCGGTCGGGCCGGCCCTACGCCGCTGCCATCTCGCACGACAAGGCGATCGCGAGGCTCGACACGGCGCGCACGCGCTACGACCCCGAGGCGGTGGCGGTTCTCATCGCGGCGCTGGGCGCCGAGCGCGTGCGGCGAGAGGCAGTCGAGCCGCTTTCCTGAACCAACGCGCGTGCCGACGTATCGGCTCGTCGTCGAGTACGACGGGAGCGCGTTCCACGGACTGCAGTACCAACCGGCGCTACGCACCGTCGCGGGCGCGCTCGAAGACGCTCTCACGCGGCTCTTCCATCAGCCGGTCAAAATCGCAGCCGCGGGCCGAACCGACGCCGGCGTCCACGCCACCGGCCAAGTCGTGTCGTTCTCGGCCGAGCGCGGGTTCCCGATCGACCGCCTCGTGCTGGCGATCAACGCGAACACGCCGCCCGACGTGGTGGTGCGCCACGCGGCGGTGGTGCGCGACGATTTCTCGGCGCGGTTTGATGCCGGCGAGCGGATCTACGAATACCTCTTGCAGAACCGCGGTTTTCCGTCGGCGTTGTGGCGCCGGCGCGCGTGGCACGTCGTGCGCCCGATCGACGACGGGCGCCTCCTCGCTGCGGCGCAGCCGCTGATCGGGTCGCATGACTTCGTGAGCTACTGCGGTGCTCCGCCCGCGCACGGCGGGACCGAGCGCGATCTCCGCGCGATCGAATTGGCGCGCCGCGGCGACCTGCTGCGCGTCAGCCTGCGCGGCAACGGGTTTCTGCATCACATGGTGCGCGTCGTCGTCGGCACGCTGGTCGAATGCGCGACGGGTTATCGCGACGTCGATTTCGCACGCCTCGCGCTCGAAGCGCGGCGCCGCAGCGCCGCCGGCGTGACGGCACCGCCGCACGGACTCTACCTGGCCGGCGTGCGATACGACGACTTCGACTCGTACCGCGGAGTCGACATCGCTCCTTAGAGTGTTCGCGCAAAGTGCGCGAACACTCGCGTTCGGCCTTCGGCCGATCCGCCTCTTTTTTCAGTGGGCGATGGGTATCGGGGAGGGACCGGGCGGGGCGGGGATCGCGGAGCCGCCGGTAATGCGCTGCACGCGCTCGCGGAGCGCGTCGCCGATGCCGTCGAGCCCCGCCGTCGCATCGCGCGTCGTGCGGCTGGCGGCGGCCAGCGATCTGGCGGACTGCATGAGATGATCGCAGGCGGCGCGCTGCGCGCCGATCGCGGTTTCGACCTGGCCCGCGTGCCGCAGGATGCCGGCGATGATCGTGACGATCTGCTGGTTCGACGCGTTCTGCTCGTCGAGCGAACGCGCTGCGTCGCGCATGAGGTTGTTCATCTGCTCGACCGAGTTGACGATCGCGGACGCGCCCGTGGCCTGTTCGCGCGCCGCCATCGAGATCTGCTCGATCAACCGGTTGGCTTCGCTCACCGCCGACGAGATGTCGCCGATCGCGCGACCGGCGACGTCGGCCATCTGCAGCCCGCTCTCCGCTTTGGTCCCCGAAGCGCTGGTCGATTTGACGACCTCGCCGGTCTTCGCCTGAATGTCCTTGATCAGGTTGCCGATCTCGCGCGTCGACTGCGCGGAGCCTTCGGCGAGCTTGCGCACTTCGTCGGCGACGACGGCGAAGCCGCGGCCGTGCTCACCGGCGCGAGCGGCCTCGATGGCCGCGTTGAGGGCGAGGAGGTTCGTCTGATCGGCGATCGTGTCGATCACCTCGACGATCGCGCCGATGCGCTCCGACGCCGCGCCGAGCTCCTGCATCTTCTCGACGATCGACTTGATGTCGTCGGCCACTTCGCGGGTCGAGCGCACCAAACGCTCCACGGCGATCCCGCCGTCCTTCGCCTTGCGGTCGGCCTCGAGCGAGAGCGTCGATGCTTCGCGGGCGCTCCCGGCGACCTGGTTGACCGAAACCGCCAGCTCGCCGATCGCCGAGCTGACGTTGCTCACGTTGTCTGCCAGGCCGTTGATGTTGCCGGACACGGTGCTGATCGAGGTCACGGTTTGCTCGACGGCCGCACCTGCTTGACCCACCCCGGCGGCCAGGTCGGCGACTGCGGCGCTCGCCGTGTTCTGCTGAGTAAGGGCCACCTCGAGCGCGTCCTGGGCGGACGTACCGGCAGCGTCACGCGCTCGCACGGCGCCGATCAGCTTGTGGTGCCGCTCGGCCAACTCGTCCACCGCGGGCGCCAGCGCGGCGACCGCTTCAGAGCGCTGCCGGGCGTCGATCAGCGTTCCGATCGCTGCCTCGAGGCTCGAAGCGCCGGCGACGTCGAGGGCGCCCCGAAGGAGCGATCGCCCAGCTTTCAGCTCGGCAGCCGCGCGCCGATAGGCCTCCACGGCGGCGATCGCCGCTAGGCCGGCGCAGGTCGCGATGACGGTCAGGAAGATGTCGAGCAAGCTCACAGGCGCTACGCTCCGGGCGGCAGGTAGACGAAACGAACGGCCTCCGTCAGACACCGAGGCCGTCTGTTCGGGTATCGGCCGGCGACGAGCGCGAGTTCAGCGGAGGAATGAACGCTTGCTTCGGCCGGGTGGTGGAGCACCGGTACCGAGGCCGGGCGCGGTTGACTCCGCGAACCAGGGCCCGTATACTGCGTAGGTTGCCGTCCTCGAGCCGCCCGGCTCGTCTAGGACGGCGTTCTTGCCTGCCCTGAGCCCGCTCCACGGGCTCGACGGATCCGATGCGCACCTATCAGCAAAAGACAGCCGAGACTCAACACGACTGGTACATCGTCGACGCCGCCGGGCACCGGCTCGGTACGTTGGCGGTACGCATCGCGCGTGCCCTGTCGGGTCGCACCAAGCCGACTTGGACGCCGCATATCGACGACGGCGATCATGTCATCGTGATCAACGCCGACAAGGTCGAACTCGCGCCGCGCAAGTGGACGCAGAAGGTCTATCACCGCCACTCCGGTTTCCCGGGTGGTTTGCACACCGAAACGGCGGCGCAAGTTCTCCAGAAGTATCCCGAGCGCCTGATCGAGCGCGCCGTACGCGGGATGCTGGCGACGAATCGCATGCGCGACGTCCAGCTCGGTCGCCTCAACGTGTATGCCGGTGCGGATCATCCGCATGCGGCGCAGAAGCCGGAGCCGCTCGTTTAATGCAGCCCACGGGTCAAGATTATTTCTACGGAACCGGCCGCCGCAAGCGCGGCATCGCGCGGGTCCGCCTGACGCTCGGCCAGGGCGTCATCACGATCAACAAGCGGCCCGTCGACGAGTATTTTCCGCGGCCGTCGCTCCAGATGATCGTTCGCCAGCCGCTCGACGTGACGCAATCGCTCTCGCGGTTCAACGTTGACGTCAAGTGCGAGGGCGGCGGAGTGTCGGGACAGGCCGGCGCGGTTCGCCACGGCATCGCACGCGCGCTGCTCGAGATGGATGAGTCGTTGCGCGAGCCTCTGCGGCGCAACGGTTTGCTGACGCGTGATCCGCGGGAAAAAGAATCGAAGAAGTACGGGCGCAAGAAGGCTCGGAAGCGGTTCCAGTTCTCTAAGCGCTGATCGATTGTGGCGGTGTCGCGCGGACGCGACATCGCATCGGCTGGGACGCGGCCCTCGCACTTCGTGTGCGAGGGCCGCTCCGTTTTTGCGTCGCTCCCGCCCCTCCGGGGCTCCGCTCGCAAAAAAGGCCCTGCCGATGCGACGTCGCGCCCGCGCGACACTTGCCGCGATCGCTTCGCTCCGCTCGCCACGATGTGGGCTGGGACCGAGGGCGGCGTGGTTCTTGCGCCGTGGGGAGAGGGTCGGCAGGGTGAGGTTTGGGGCACGGTGCGCTCCTGGGACGATCCGTGCGTTGCTTTCCTTCACGCTGAATTTTTCAAGCAGAGGAGGCGGTGAAGCTGTGCTGTACCAGCAGTGTCTCGCTGCATTCGACGCTTGGGGAGATTATTGTGGGCTCTCGTTATCTTTGCGCGCTCATCGCCGCCGTTGGCTGCGCGCTGCTGGCGGCCTGCGCGGGCGACGCCACATCGTCCGCGCCGCACGCCGACTCGGCACTTCCCGCCGCCGCCGCGCGGGGACCGGTGTCGGCAGGTGCACCGTCCGCGACGCGCCGCACGCTCTCGGCGGCGAATTGCAACGGCGCTCCCCTCGGTTCCAATGCGTTCGTCGGCGGCGGCGTTTCGACTATAGCTGCCGGCAATACTTCCTTCGTCGGCGCCGGCAACTCCAACGAAGCGTGCGACGTGTCATCGGCCGTGGTCGGCGGATTTTCCAACGTGATCGCCTCCGGCAACGGCACCGGTGCCGCATACTCGTTCATCGGGGGCGGTGCGCAAAACCTGATCAGCGCGGGCGCGGTGGATTCCGCGGTCGTCAGCGGGTACGAGAACGCCGCAGCGGGCGACGATTCGTTTGTCGGCGGCGGTGCGAACAACACGCTGAACAATGGCGCCACGGATGGGGTGCTCGTGGGCGGCGAGTACAACGTCGTGAGCTCACAGTACGGGTTCCTCGGCGGCAGTCGGAGCAACACGGTCTCCGGTGAGGGAGCGTACATCGCCGCGGGCGGCTTCAACGTCGCGTCGGGAGAAGGCGCGGTCGTGGACGGCGGCTTCAACAGCACGGCATCCGGTGCGTTCGCTACGATCCCCGGCGGTTACGTCAACTCGGCCGGCGGGACGTACAGCTTCGCCGCCGGCGCACGCGCAAGTGCGCCGTACGCCGGCGACTTCGTCTGGAGCGACGGTTCCGACGGCGACACGATCCTCACCGCAGCGAAGGCCTACCAGTTCGTGGCCCGCGCGTAGGGCGGAGTGACGTTCTATACGGACGCCGGCAGCACGGTCGGCGCGTCGCTGGCGGCGGGCTCCGGGACGTTGGCCTCGCTGAGCGACCGCAACGCGAAGACCGCGATCGTGCCGGTCGACGATGACGCCGTCCTCGACAAGATCGACGCGCTGCCGATCAGCCGCTGGAGCTACAAGTCCGAGCACGGCGTGCGGCACGTCGGGCCGATGGCGCAGGACTTCTACGTGGCGTTCAAGGTCGGCGAGGACGACCGGCACATCACCTCGATCGATGAGGACGGCGTCGCGCTGGCGGCGATCAAGGCGCTTCACGCACGCGTCGGCACGCTCGGCACGGAGAACGCTCAGCTGCGCTCGGCGAACGCTGGGCTTCACGGTCGCGTAGCCGCGCTAGAGACGGCGCAGCGTGCGCGCGCGACAGCCGCGTCGACGCGGAGCTCGCGGCGTTGCGCGCCGAAATCGTCAGTCGCCACCCGTTGCCCTGAGCGGGGGCGAAGGACAACGGCTCGAGCTCGTGCGGGGGTTAGGGACAGCCGCCGTGGGCGGCGCACCACAAGGGGATCGTGGCGGGGCTGGTGACCGTGACGGCGATCGTGGCGATGGCGACCAGGACGCCCGCCGCTAGGGCGATGATGGGGGCGATGCCGGCGCTTTGCTGCGTGTTCATGGGCGTAGGTTAGCGTGGGCGTGCGTTGGGCGACGTCCGTAGTTCTACCGATGTTGCGCGTGCCGCGCGGCGCTAGGGGACGACGACGGTCGCTGCAACCACGGGGGCGGGGCTTAGGGTGATTTCGATGCCGCCGGTCCAGCCGGCGACCAGGTTGTAGAGAAAGCCGAGGATCAAGCCGCCGATGAACCCGGCGATCGCGTAGCAGACCGGGAAAATGATGATCGACAGCCAGCCGAAATTGCCCATCCCCGTTGCCGCCATCGCGCCGCCGCTCAGGCTGCTGGCGATACCGAAGATCAAGCCGAAGATCAGTCCGAGGATCGCGTAGAGCACCGCGTACACGATGCCGAGTTGCAAGGGATTGATGTTGTGGATCCGTGTGACCATGAGAGTTGCTCCTCTGGGAGAAGCTGCCGGCGTCGGCGTGTGCGGGAGGGTCCGGGTCCCTAGCCGATCGCGAAAATGGTGACGGGCTCGGCTTTGCCGCGGATCTTGGCGATGAGCTTCTCCGCGGCGGGGCGTTCGCGCAGGCGCGAGTAGGTATTGTCGTCGACGTAGGTGCGGCCGGGTGGGGCGGCGCCTTGGAGTCGGCTGGCGAGGTTTGCGGCGTCGCCGATCACGGTGTAGTCCATGCGCCGCGCGCTGCCGATGTGGCCGGCGACGACTTCGCCGGTCGCGATGCCGATCGCGAGGCGTAATGGGTTGCCGTCGGCTTGGATCTTGGCGGCCGCGTGGTGCAATGCGGCGGCGACGGCGAGCGCGCGCGCGGCGTCGTCTTCGCGCACGCGCGGCGGCCCGAACACGGCCATCAGCCCGTCACCGTAGAACTTGTCGAGCAGGCCGTCGTGCTCGAACACGATTTGAACCGCGGCTCCGAAGAACTGGTTGAGGATGTCGACGACGGCTTCCGCATCCAGCCGTTCGGCGAGTCCGGTGAAACCGTCGATGTCGGCGAACAGGATTGTCGCCTGCGCGCGCTCGCCGCCCAGCGCGACGCCGCCGGGTGCGCGCATCAACTGCTCGACGACGTGCGGCGCGAGGTAACGTCCGAACGCGTCGCGTATCGCGCGGCGCTGCTCGACGTCGGCGGCATGGAGGCGCTCGAGCTGTCGGCGTTCGGTCAGATCGGTGACGGCGATCGCCCAGCCGGAGGTTTCGGTGCCGTCGGGCAGGTCGACGGGCGCGGTGCGCACTTCGAGCGCGAGCGCACCGCGCGTCGGATGCTTCGCCTCGATCTCGAACGGTGTCGACGGTACGAGGTTGCCCGAGAGCAGCGTGGTGATGCCGGGGATCAGCGCTTCGAGGGCGCGCGCCGGTTTGCCGATCATCGTCGCGCCGTCGACGCCGAACGTCTGCGCCGCCGCGTCGTTGAAGCTGCCGATCTCGCCGCGTCCGTCGATGGTGATCACGCCGCTGGTGATCGAGCCCAGCACGCGCGCCTGCAACTGCTCCAGCCGGCTGATCTCGACGACGCGCGCGCGCAGCGCGTCGAACAAGCGCGCGTTCTCGATCGCGAGGGCGGCTTGGTTGGCGAAGGCGGTGAGCAGGTCGGGATCGTGCGGTGAGAACAATCCCGGCGCGATCCGCGAGTCGAGATAGACGACGCCGATCGTGCGCGCTTTGATCGCCAGCGGGACGCAGATGATCGAACGCAGCCGGAGCGCGCGCACCGAGAGGTTGATGTTGAAGCGCGGGTCCTGTTGCGCGTCGGTCGTGACGGTCGGTTCGCCGGTTTCGAAGACGCGCCGCACCGTCGTCTGCGACGGGCGCATGTCGTCGCCTTCGACGGTCGCGCGGTCGATGCCGTAGGTCGTGGTCAGCTCGAGGTTGCCCTCGGCGTTGGCGATCATCAGAAAGCCGCGCTCGGCTTGCATCACCTCGACGGCGGTGTCAAGCACGCTGCGCAGGACGACGTCGAGCTCGAGCGACGAATTGACCGTCTCGGCCACGCGGCCGAGCGTACGCAGCTTGGCGAGCTCGCGCTCCGCGTTCGTTGCCGAGGCGGCGAGGCGGCTTTGCAGCGTTGCCCGCTCCAGCGCCAAGGTTTGGTACGCGCGCTCGACCTCGGCGAGCGCCGCGAGCAATGCGGCATCACCCGTCGCCGTAGCGCGGCGGCGAAGGGAGGCTAGCGCGTCCGGGGCGGGGCTGCTCACGGCGGCTCAGATTCCTCACCTTGCGGTAACGTCCCGCTCACAGCGATCCGCGACGATTCGAGCATGTCCAACGATCCCATCGTACCGAGCGCCGGCGCCGCGCTCGCCGCGCGCGCCGCCGTCGAGCGGCTGGCGCCGCAGGTGGCGCGCGACGAGCACGCGGCCGCGCGCGTGGCCAAGGCGGCGTTGTTCGAAGAAGCGCTGTTGGGTGCGATGCGCGCGCGCATCGCCGAGCTGCGCAGCGTCGCGAAGTGAGCGAGTTCGATCTGCTCTCCGTCGCCGCCGATGGGATGAGCGTCCAGCGCGCGCTGCTCGACGTCGCGGCGCGCAACGTCGCCGCCGCGCAGGCCTCGACGCCGCAGCATCCGTATCCGCGGCTGGTGGCGCGGTTCGCCTCAGCCGCCGAGGACCGTGACGACGCGTTCTTCGATATCCCCGACGATGACGACGACGAGCCCGACGAGGCCCGCACGCGGCTGATCGGAGCCGCACGCGCCGGCGAGAGCGCCGACGCGCTGACCGAGATGATCGCCGTGCTCGACGCGCAGCGCGCGTACGAGGCGAACGCCGGGGTGTTCGACGTCGGCAAGAAGCTGGCCGAACGAACGCTCGATCTCGGCCGGATCTGATGCGAGTCGATCTGCTTATCCCCGACGCGCCGGCGCCGCGCGGACCGGCGGCCGCCGGCGAGCCCGGGAACGCGTTCGCACGGCTCGTCGATGCGGCGGGCGCGATCCTCGACGGTGCCGACCGTGCCGAGTCCGCTTTCGCGGCACACCATGGCGGGCTCCAGGAGATGGTCGTCGAGCGCGCCCGCGCCGACCTCGCGCTGCAGATTGCGGCGACGGCCGCGCAGCGCGCCGCACAGTCGGTGTCGACCGTGCTCGGAATGCAAGTGTGACGCAGGCGCTCGCGCCGCTCGTCGCGCGGTTGCGCACGTCTTCGCCGCGCGCCCGCGTCCTGGCCGGCGGGTTCGCCGTCGTCCTCATCGCCGTGGTCGCCATCGGCCTCGCCGCGTCACGCGACACGCGCGTTACGCTGTTCGCGACGCCGTTGCGCGCCGAGCAACTCGCGGAGGTGGAGCAGCGGCTCGCCGCTTGGAACGTTCCGCACGCCGCCACGAGCGACAACGTCTTGGTCGATCGTGCGAAGCACGGCGAGCTGCTGCTGCGACTCGCGCTCGCCGGCGTGCCGCACGCGCATCTGGCAGGCAGCGACGAAACGCTCGCGCACGTCGGCGCGCTGACGCCCCAGACCGTGCTCGAAGCGCAGACCCGCGACGCGCTGGCCGCCGATCTGGCGCTGGGCTTGCGCGGGCTCGACGGCGTCGTCGACGCGCGAATCATCATCGCACCTTCGAGCGCCGGTGTGTACGCCGACGAGCCGCGGCGTGATGCGAGCGCCGGCGTGCGCGTCACGCCGACGCCCGGAACGCACTTGTCGGCGCGAACGGTCGCGGGGATCAAGGCGTTCGTCGCCGGCGGCGTCCCGGGGCTGGACGCCGATCGCGTCACCGTGCTCGACGATCGCGGACTCGTGCTCGACGGCGACGGAGGCGATGATGCGTCCGACGTGCAGATCGCGCTTCAGAGCGCGCTCGACACCGCCTTCGGCATAGGCGCGACGATCGTGCGCGTTCATCGCGAGCCGCTCGGCGAGCGCCGCGACGTGCACGACGTGCACCGGACAGCGCTCGGCGGCAACGTCGCGCGCGCATCGAGCGACGAGCGCTACGCTTCAGGAGCGAAGAGATATTCGAAGACGAGCGCGACCGAGGATCGCGGCAGCGACACGCGCGAGGAGCACCGCGTCGCGGCGCCCGGCGCGACGGCGCGGCTGACCGTTGCGGTCTTCGTCGACGACGCCCGCGGGCTCGATCTGGTGAAGATCCGCGCGCTCGCCGCGGCAGCCGCCGGGATTCGGCCGGACCGCGGCGATGCGGTGAGCGTCGAAGCCGTCGCGTTCACCGGTTCGCCCCCGGCAGCGCGCAGCGCGACGGCGCCGGGCTGGGTGCTCGCCTTCGCGAGCGTGCTGCCGCAGGCGCTCACGGCAGTCGCGCTGGTCGCGGTCGCAGCGTTCACGGCGCGGCCGATCGCCGCGGTCGCGGCGCGCGCGATCGAGTCGGCTTCGTTGCGCAGTGCGGCGCGCGACGTCGCCGCGATCCCGCCCGACCGCGTGCGCGGCGCGCTCGAAGGGGAACCGCCGCATGTCGCCGCTGCGTTGATCTCGGGCCTACCGGCAGCGACCGCCGCCGCGGTCCTCGAGCTGTACGCGCCCGACGAACGGGCCTGCATCGTGCGGCGTCTGGCGCGCGCCAACCCATCGCTGTTGCCGCGTCCTGAGGAGTTGATCGGTGGGTGAGTTCGTGGCGCTGGCCGACGTGCTGCGCCCGCCCGCACCTCCTGCGACGGCGGCACCGGATCCGCCCGAGCCCGCGGTCGAGCCGGCGATCGCGACGAGCGTTGCCGAACCCGAGCGCGCGCTCGACCCGCGCTCGCACGTCGAGCTCGCCGCCGCACTGCGCGAGGCGCGGCTCTTTCGCGCCCGGCTCGCCGAATCGTTCGACGATGCGCGCTCTCGACTGGTGCGCGAGCTCGCCGCCGGCGTGCTGGCACGCGAGTTGCGGCTCGCTCCGTGTGACCTCGACGCGCTCGCGCAGCGCGTCCTCGCCGACGCGCCTGTCCTGCGGGTGCGCGTCGCGCCGTGCGACGTCGATGCGATCCGCGGCGTTCCGGTTGTCCCCGACGCCGATCTGGCCGCCGGCGACGCCGTCGTCGAGCTCGCCGGCGGTGCGCTCGACGCGCGGCTCGGCGTGCGGCTGGCGCTCGTGCTCGAGGCGTTTGCGTGATCGGGCGGCCGACGGGGACGGTTACGGCGACCCGCGGGCCGGTTGTCGAAGCCGAGCTGCCGTTCGCGCGCGTCGGCGACGGCGTGCGAATCTGCGCGCGCGACGTGGTCGTCGGCGCGCGCATCACGGCGCTGCAGGGATCGCGAGCGGTGCTCGCGCCGTTCGGCACGCTCGACGGCGTCGCCGGCGGCGACCGCGTCGAAAGCGATCCGTCCGTCCTCGCGCTGCCGCTGGGGGTCGCGTTGCTCGGCCGCGCCGTCGATGGCGCGGGTGTGCCGCACGACGGTGGGCCGCCGCCCCGCGGGCGCCGCCTGGGCGCGACGGGACCGGTTCACGCGGTCGCCGAGCGCCGTCCGTGCGACGCGGTGTGCTGGACCGGGGTGCGCGCGATCGACGGGCCGCTGGCGCTCGGACGCGGGGCTCGGATCGGGCTGTTCGGTCCGCCCGGCGCGGGCAAGTCGACGTTGCTCGACGCGGTCGCGCGCGGCACCGGCGCCGACGCGGTCGTCATCGGGCTCGTCGGCGAACGCGGCCGGGAGGCGGAGCGGCGGCTCGTGCAACTCGATCATCGGACGACGATCGTTTGCGCGACGAGCGATCGCGCGCCGTCGGAACGCGTGCGCGCCGCCGAGGTCGCGTTTGCGCAAGCCGACGCGCTTCGCGCCCGAGGCTTGCACGTTTTGCTCGTGATCGATTCGCTGGCGCGGGTTTGCGCCGCCGCGCGCGAGCTCGCGCTCGCCGCCGGCGAGCCCGCCGGACGCGGCGGCTATCCGCCCAGCGTCTTCGGTGTGCTCGCGCGACTGCTCGAGCGTGCCGGTGCCGTCGGACCGGGGAGCGTGACGCTGGTCGCGACAGTGCTCTCCGACGGGCCCGACGAGCACGATCCCGTTACGGAGGCGGCGCGCGCGGCGCTCGACGGCCACCTCGTTCTCAGCGAGCGGCTCGCGCGGCGCGGGCACTTTCCCGCGATCGACGTCGCCCGCAGCGCGAGCCGGACCCTCGCCGAGGTCGCGACCCCCGAGCATCGTGCCGCCGCGCGCGTGCTGCGCGCGGCGGTCGCGGCGCTCGACGAGTCGTCGGAGTCGCGTTCGCTCGGGCTGACCGTCGTCGACGACCCGTTCCTCGCCCGCTGCGTCGCAGCCGAAAGCCGTATCGCGCAATTCTTGTGCCAGGGAGACGAACCGTCGAGCCCGGAGCGAACCCTCACGGAGCTGCTGCGACTGGCCGATATCCTCGAAGATGGACGTCTTCGCTGACATCTCCGCGGTCCAGGCTCGGATCGCGGAGATCACCGGCGCCCCAGCTCCGGGGAGCTTTCAGCCCGCCGCGCCCGGCTTCGCGGGTGCGCTCGCCGGCGCGCTGGGTGCGGGCTCGCCGCCGCCGGCGGCGGGCGGTACGGCCGCCGCACCGGCGCCGGTTCCGCCGGCGCAGATCGACGCGCTCGTCCAGCAGAATGCTTCGACCTGGCAGGTCGACCCGGCGCTGATCAAAGCGGTGATCGCGAACGAGTCGGGCTTCGACGCGAACGCGACGTCGGGCGTCGGCGCCCAGGGCCTCATGCAGCTCATGCCCGAGACGGCGGCCTCGCTCGGCGTGCGCGACGCGTACGATCCCGGCCAGAACGTCGCGGGCGGCACACGTTACCTCAAGGGCTTGCTCGATCGGTTCGGGGGAGACAAACGGCTGGCGATTGCCGCCTACAATGCGGGTCCGGGGGCGGTGGAGAAGTATGGCGACATCCCCCCGTATCGGGAGACCCGCAACTACGTCCAAAACGTCCTGGCTTCGTTCGACAAGTACAACAGCGGCGCTCGTTAGCGTCACGCTGCTCTGCGTCGTCGCGCCCGCTTCGGCGACGCGCGGCGCCGAATCCGAGGTGTCCGTCGCGACGATTCTGGCGGCTTACGACAAAGCGACGCACGCCGACGATCTCACCACGTTCCTCGCCGAAGGGACGCTCGCCGGCGAAGGTTTGACCGGAACGTACCGCGTCGTGCGCGATGGCGTGAACCAGCGTGAGGACGACGTCCTCGGGCCGCGTCACGAGACGACGCTGCAGCTTGGCGAGCGCGTCTTCGTGCGCAACGCGAACGGCAACGTGCGCGAGCTGCGCGGCTATCTCCGGCGGCGCGTGCTGACCGAAGACTTGCTCGACTCGGGTGACTTCGTGAAGCACCCCGAGCTGTCGCGTTTCCTCGGCTGGGGCGACGTGGGCGAAACGAAAGCCTGGCGGCTCGAAGTGAACGCGCAAGGCGGCGAGCCCGAGACACTGTGGATCGATCCGTCGACCGGGCTGCCGTTGCGGCTGGAGTATCTGGACGGGGACGGGCCGTCGTACGTCGACTATTCAGACTGGCGCGACGTCAAGGGCCGCAAGATTGCGTTTCGCAACGTGATCACCGACGGCGATCATCGCTTCGACACGATCCAGCAGACGACGTCGGTAGCGATCGGCGATCCGGTCGATCCGACCACGTTCGCGCCGCTGGCGGCGCGCGCGCTCGACACCGATCGCGTGCACACCGTGCCGCTGGTGGAGCGTTACGGTCACGTCGGCGTGACGGTGCGGATCGCGAACAAGGATTGGTTCTTCATCCTCGACACGGGTGCGCAATCGATCCTGGTCGACGGCGCGGTCTTGCGCGCCGCCGGGATCCAGGGACAAGGCGCGATGGAGGTGCGCGGCGCCGCGCGCAGCGGCGGACTCGAAACGGCGACCCTGCCGCGCCTCGAGGTCGACGGCGCCCGCATGGACGACGTCGTCGTCTCGTCGCTCGACCTGTCGCGCGATTTGGCCGGCGGGATGAAGATCGACGGCATCTTGGGCTATCCGTTCTTCGCCTCGGCGCTGGTCGAGATGGACTTCACCAACCACGTCCTGCGTTTCGGGCCGCCCGGTTCGTTCGTGCCGAACGGGACGCGTATCGCGCTCGACGTCGACCGCGAGCTCGCCGAAGCGACCTTCCAGCTCAACGACCGGATCGACGCGCCGTTCATCATCGACACCGGCAACAGCTCGGAGATGTTGCTGTACCGGCCGTTCTTGGACGCGCATCCGGGCGTGGTGCCGTTTTCGGCGACGGCATCGTGGAACTACGGGATCGGCGGCAGCAACGCGACCTATCGCAGCTCGCTCGACGACCTGCGCATGGCGGAGTTCCACCTCTATCACCGCACGGTCGACGTCGTGCTGGCCAACAGCGGCGCGTTCGCCGATCGCGTCGACGCAGGCAACGTCGGGCTGGGCGTCCTGCGCAACTTCGACACGACGTTCGACCTCGGCGGCGCGTCGATGTACCTCGCGCCCATCCCGAACTTCGACGACGGCCGCAACCGCGTGGTGCACTCCTAGCACCGTCGTCACCCTGAGCTTGTCGACATCGTTCGCCCTTCGACGAGCTCAGGGTGACATCGCGATGACTCGATGGTTTTGATCCAGACCGGCGTGTGGGTCGCCGACGCCCGGTAACAAGTTCGACATCGGTGCGTTGCGGTGGGGGCGTAGGGTGGGGGCGGAGGCACCGACCGCATGCAGCAGACCGACCGCATCGACGTTCTCACCACGCACTTAGCCGAAACCGACCGCCGCGGGCTCTCGCAGGCATGGTATAGCGCGCTCCACGTTGCCGAGCGCGCACCGCGCGTCCCGCATGCCGCAGTCGCGCGCGGCGCGGCATTGCGGTTCTCGCCTCCGGCCAGCCGACCTGCGTCGCGGAACACGTCGCTCCATGCGCAGTACTATGCGAACCCTGCGCGCGCCTCGGCTCGCGAAGCGGCGCACCGACGCGTCGTTGCCGTGCCTGAGCCTGAACGGCGCCTCCCGAAAACCGCGCTCGCGCGTCAGCTCGAATGCACGTTGATCCGTCGCGTCCCGCGCGCCGCCGCGACATCGTTTGCGCTGCGTGCCGGCGATGCGCGCGTGCATCTCCTGGTGCGCAGCGACGGCGCGCGCACGCGCGTGATCGCGGTCTGCGCTCCATCCTTGCGCGAGCGCGTCGAGCGCGCGCTCGCACAAGCTCGCTTCGCGCTCGCCGGGCGCATCTCTGCGGAGGTCGCCTAGCATGCTGAGCGCACCCCCGGTCGACGCCTACGAGCGGGTCGCGGCGCGCGCGCAAGACCTGCGCGATGCATTTCGGGCCGGCGCGGTCCCGCTCAACGACGACGTGCGCACCGAACCGCGCGTCACGCCCTCGCTCGACCCGCTCAGCGTCGTCCCGCCGCCGGGCGCGTGGCTCGTCACGCGCGGCGCCGACGGCACGCGCGCCTACGAGCGCGACGGCGCGCTTTCGCTTCGCGACGGCGTGCTGCGGACGGGTGACGGCGCCGAGGTACTCGGCTATCCGCGCGGCGACGCGCGCGGCGCGGTGCCGGTTCCGCTGCGCGTTCCGGAGGTCGACGCTGCGCTGGGCCGGGCGGCGGATGCGCACGTCGAGCGCGACGGCACGGTGGCCTACACGCGTGCCGCGATCGACCCGCGCACCGGCGCGCGCGGCGCCGAGCGGGTGACGCTGGGCCGCATCGCGCTGGCGCGCTTCCCGGCCGGTTCGCAGACGCAGCGGCTCGACGCGTCGCGCGTCGCCGCCCCGGCCGGCGTCGCGCCGCATCTCGGCACACCGGCCGATGGGTCGTTCTCCGCGCTGGCGACGTACAGCCGCGACGCGGGAACGATCGACATCGTCGGCGGGGTCGCCAAACTGGACGAGGCATATCGCGCGTTCGAAGCGATCGGCGCCGCGGTTCGATCGCAGGCGAGCGTCACCAAGACGACCGTGGACCTCGTGAAGTGATCGCCGACGCGAGGTTCGGCCTGGCGCAGGGCGGCGTCCGCCGCCTGCGGTTCGTGCCGCGCGCTTCGATCCCGGTCGACGCTGCCTGCATCGTCGCGAACGGGATTCGCGAGACGCTGCGCGAGCTGTTGGGCGAGAGCTGCGAAGTCGATTTGGGCGAGCCGGCCGCGCTCGAAGCGCAGGCCTGGACACGGCTCGCGCGCGACGCGCAATTGTTCCTGGTCCGCGGGCTGCGGACCGACGTCGTCCTGGTCGTGCCGCGCCGCGACGCGCGCCGGCTCGTTCTGCGCGCGTTTGGGGAAGCGGAGCCGCCTGCCCCACCGGCGCTCGACGCGGCCTGCTCGGCGCTCGAGCTGCAGGCGATCGAGCGCATTGCGGCCCGCTGCGCGCCCGCGCTTGGCCCGCTCTGCGCGCAACGCGCCCAGGGCTCCGTGCGGGTCCTCGCCGACGAGGCGCCGGCCTGTGTGGCCTACTTCGATCTGCGCGTCCGCACGCCGATCGAGCTCACGCTGGGGGTCGGGATCGTCCGCGCGTTGCCGGAGGCGGGACCGCCCGGGACGCTGTCGCCAGCGGCGCTCGACGAGGTCGGGCTTGAGGTCCGCGCCGTTTTCGCCGAAGGATTGATCGATGCCGCGGATTTTGTCACGCTTCGGCCGGGCGATGTCGTGAAGCTCAACACCAAGGTCGGCGCTCTCGCATCCTTGAACTTGGGGCCCAGACGCCTGGCGATGGGCGTCGCCGGCGCCGTCTCCTCGCGCACCGCTTTTCTGTGCCGCGACCTTGCCGTCGGAGCGTTCCCCCAATGATCATGACCGAGCAAGGCAAGAACCTCGACCTCCTGATGAACGTGCGGCTCAAGGTCACCGCTGAGCTTGGCACGTGCAAGATGCTGGTGCGCGACATTCTCAAGCTGGGCGCCGGCTCGATCGTCGAGCTCGACCGGGTAGCCGGCGGTCCGGTCGACCTGCTCGTCAACGATCGCCTCGTCGCGCGCGGCGAAGTCGTCGCGATCGACGAGAACTTCGGCGTCCGCATCACCGAGCTGATCGAAAAACCCTAACCCCGCCGTCACGCCGCAGTGACCCGCGATCGTCCAGCTACGTGCATGGACGATTCCCCTCGGCCCCTCGTGCGGCCGGTAGACAGATCGCTTGCTATGACATATAGTGACGGCGTGGGGCTTCCGTAGACTCTGGGCTGCGGCGCATGTCGGGAAGGGTGATGGGGTGAAGCGATTTATCGTTGCCTGCGCGGCGTTCGCGGTCGTGATCGCAGCGACGACGAGCTTGCAATCGGTCCTGAAGCATGGCCATTCGGCGGTCGCCCTGGCTGCGACGAGTTCCCCATGTGCGTTCCCGACGACCGCAACGGGCTCGCCCGAGCAGACGGCGTGGCTGCTGTTCATCGCGGCGAATTGCCAGGCCAATCAGAAGCAAGTCGTCTGGGAAACGTGGGTCGAGCAAACGCAGCTCTATGCGCCGCCGAGCTCAACTCAACTCACTTCGCCGAAGAACAAGCGGAGACGCTTGCACGGGAGTCCGCTCGCCGCTGCGCAGCAACGAGTGCGCAAACATCTGCATCCTCAGTTGTTCGCGCCGAATACGGGCTGCAATACGATGAATGGCCGCCCGCCGAACGTCGTTAACGCGACAATTTGCGAAGAAGTGCACATCGATCCCGTTGCCGCGGGGCTCATTACGACGAACGGTTATGAGCACCGGTCCGCCCAAGCCGCCGCGGCCCGGAAAGGCGTGGACATCGAGTTTCCGGCGCCCGCGGTCGAGGTCAAAGTCGATTGGATTCCTGCGACCGATTTCGCGACGCCGTTCACGTGCGCAAATCCGCCCGCCGGAATCCACGTCGAATCGATCGACGGGGTTTGTTACGCCATGGCCGGGATGCATATCATCTCTAAACTGGATAAGAACTGGATCTGGGCGACGTTTGAGCCGCAGAGCATGCTCACCAACCCGCTTCGCTGCATCACGTTCGGCAGTTGCAACGATTCGTTCGGTTCGCTGCCCGCGAAGAGCAGCGGCGGGCAAGCGGGCTTCACCAAGCCGACCCAAGAGCTCGCGGCGCTGATGGCTCTCGCTCATCTCGCTCCCGAGTTCTCGAACTACCGCTTGGACGGCGCTCAAGTCGCGTTTACGACGCCCAGCGGTACCCCGACGTATCTCGGAAACTCGGTCATCGAGGGTGAGAATGTCGGAATGAGGCACAATCAAGCATCGTGCATCACCTGTCATTCGTATTCGTCGATCAAGACCGACGGAACCGATGGCATCACACTTCTGCCCGCGGCGCCCGTTGGGCCTCAATACCAAGTACCCGTCGGCTGGATCGGGCGCGATTTCGTGTGGTCACTGTTACTCGCTCACTGAGAGACGACGACACCCGCCGCCCCAGCCCGAAGCCTGTGCGCGACGAATCGCGGCCACGGTAACACCGCCGTCACTCCCCGGTGATGCGAGATCGTCCAGCATTGGTGCATGGACGATCTCCTGCGGATCGCGAATCACGGTCACGGGTCGCTTCCGCTCGACGTGCTCGCCGGCCTCACGCTGCTGTCGGTCGCTCCGTTCGTGCTGGTGCTCTCGACGTCGTTCGTGCGCATCGTCGTGGTGCTGTCCATCGTTCGCTCGGCGATCGGCGCGACGATGCTGCCGCCCAACGCGGTCATCACCGGTCTAGCGCTGATCCTGACGTGCGTGGTCATGACGCCGACGTTCGAAGTGCTGCAGCGCGACGCGATCCGTCCCTACGCCGCGGGCCACTTGTCGCAGTCCGCGTTTCTCACCCGCGCGAGCGGGCCGCTGCGCGCGTTCATGCTGCGCCAAACCAAGGCGCGCGATCTCGAGGTCTTCGCACGGATCGCGCACCGGGCCGCCGATGAGCCGGCCGCGCAGGCGCCGCTCACCGTGGTGATCCCGGCGTTCGTCGTCGGCGAGCTGCGTGCCGCGTTTGCGATCGGCGTGGCACTGTATCTACCGTTCGTGGCAATTGACCTGGCCGTCGCCGCGATCCTGATGGGCCTGGGTATGGTGATGCTCAGCCCGCCGATCATCTCGATGCCCTGCAAGCTGCTGCTCTTCGTGATGGTCGACGGCTGGGCGCTCGTGTGCAACGGCGTCGTCCAGAGCTTCCGATAGAGCCCCGTCGCGTTGATGAATGGCGAAGTCCTTCCCGTTCCGATCTGCCTGTGTGTCGGCGACGCCCAGATCGGGGGCATCAGCCCAATGCCTACGCGTGGCCGTTTAGGCGCTCTTCCAAGCCGCGTAGCTCGGTCACGATCTCATCAAACGACGGATACTCGCCGAAGATCATGTCGCGCATCGCACGATAGTCTTCAGCTAACGCTGGTATCGCTGCGTCCGCGGGTACTAGGCGAATCGAGCCCGGGATGAATTTATCGTAGTTGGCTTTGTTGTCCGGAAAGAACGTGTTCGCAGCATCTCGCACGGCCTCGGAGAGAGAGACGTCCGCGATAGCCGATTGCGCAAAGGTGGATCTCGTGAGGCGATACACGTCATAGTCGTGGCGCGAGTAGCGCGCTGCGGGGTGCCATCCAGGAACGCCGTCGAACCGATGCGCGGTCTTGTGGAGGATCGTGAGCTTTTCCCAGAACGTGCGCGCCGCTGAAACGGCCGTCACGACCACTCCAACGTCTGCGAAACCTTCCGGAGCGGCGTCGGCTACGTACGGCGTAATAGTCCTGTCTTCAGTCGGCCAGCTGTCAGCGTTTCCGCCGGTTTCGACGAGTACCCGAGGTAGAATATATGCGTCCGTACTCTCAGAGGGGTACGAGAAGAGGATATGGGTGGGCGCGGCGGGGTCCGGCTCGAGTGAAAACCGCTCGGTCAGAACGGCGCGAAAGCGCTCGGCCAACTGGGGCACAATATCACTGGCGATGTACGCTGAAATATCCGTCGCGAGCTTTTCCATTCGCCGCAACGCTGCAGTCTTGCTCGGCGCCGATGCGATGTCGTCGTTGCCAGAGTATCCGAAGCGGGCTCGGTCGATGATGAGGTCGATGTCTTCCGAGAACCGCTGGATGACGTTGAACGCTTTCGAAAGCGATGTCCCGCCTTTGAAGAAGAACGAACCCGCGTCCGGCAGGTCGTACAAGTGCTGGAGCAGCCAGACGACCCAAAAGTCCTTTTCGATAATCGTAGGGACGGTCCCGAGCCGAGCGGCGGCTGCGTCGAAGTATGGCTGCCGCTCGGCAAGGCTCAGTCGAGCGAAGTCGTCGAGGCGAAATCGCGATTCGATGTTGCGATACTCCGCAGAATGGGCTGCATCCAGCCTGGAGCGAGGTAAACTTGCTGGCGCAAACGCGCCTTGTCGCTATCGCTGAGCGAACGCTGCAGCTGACGCACCACGCTACGATCGTCCGCGCGGGACTTTCCAAGGGTCCGTAGCGCTTCAATGATCGCCGCAACTCGCGGATCAGCCTTCGCGAGACGTGGCGTGCGATGGCGCAGCTCGTATTGCTGTGTTCCGGCAGTACGGCGGCTCGACCGACCCGTGGTATAGAACACAGGGCGTCCCGGTACCTGAGTGCTCAGTCCGAGTCGATTGGCAGCCTCCGCTCCGCTTGGAAGCATTGTGTCGCCGCTGCGCCGAGCGATCGCAGCCGCCACCGATTCAAGCTTGGGAGGCAAGTTGCCAAGAACGGCATGGGGCTCGGGAATAGCAAACACTCCGCGGCCGGCGCGCACGAGCTCACCCTCGTCCACCAGCCGCTTGAGCGCGATGTCGAGTGCCGGACGGGACGTTCCAAGACGTCCTTCCGCCAAAAGATCCTGAGTGGAGAACACCGAGCCGGCAGGTCGTTGCACGATCTCCGAGCGCAGGAGGGCCATTGTGCCGCGGCCAGCGGTCGATTGCTTTGACAATTGTAAGAAAAATGCAGCGAGTTTCTTACATTGTAGCAGAGCGCGGATCAAATCGCAATCATGTAAGAAAGTCGCGACGAATTTCTTACATCTTCGGGTTATGTCCGCTATGCCATGCGTTCGCTTGCTTACCTTACCGGCTGGTGCCGTCCATTCAATGGGCGATGCGCCGTTGCGCGTCACGGCCGAGCGGTAAGTGTCGCCACCGTGAGAGCCGGGCTGACGTCGCTGAGCGAGAGTTCCAACGACGTCAGCCGCACCAACGGGAGAAGCTGTTGGGTCACGGTCGTCAGCACGGTGAGCGAGATCAGCAGTTGACCGCCGCCGACCGGCTGGACTTGCGCGAACCAGCTCGCGATCGCGGCCGCAAGATCGGCAATCATCGGTGCGAGCGTGTCGTTGCCGGTAGCCCACGAGACGGGCAGCGCCGGCTGCATCAGAATCGGAATCGTGATCGCCGAGCCGGACAGCTGGTACTGGTATCCGACGGTGAGCTGGATCGACGCCGACGTCGCGGACGCTCCCTCGACGAGCGTGTAGAAGAGCGCCGCGAGGTTGTCCGCGAGCGACCGCGGCGCGCTCCCGATCGTGGGCGGGGGCGGCGGCGGAGCGATCGCGCCGATGTCGATCGGACTCGTTTGGACGATCGTCGGCCGGCAGGGCGCGGTAAAGGTGACCTCGGGTGTCTGATAGACGAATCCGCCGGTCGTCGTGCGGCCGGTCGTCGTGCGGCCGGGGACGAGATTCTGGTTGCGCGTGACGTACGCGGACGCTTGCGCGTCCTGCAAGTCGAGGATTTGCAGGCCCGGATAGAAGACCGTGCGCGGTCCGTAACCCTGCGCGGTGGCGAACGGCACCGGCTGCGACGTGGTGGTGTCGATGAAGTAGTATTGCGCCGTCGTCACCTGCGTCGTCGGATCGACGGCCGGCGGACCGACCGGCTTGGTGATGTAGTGCGCGTTTCCGGGGTTGGTCGGATCGAAATACTGCTGCGCGAGCTCGACCTGCGGCACCTCGCCGCCGGCGGCGGGGACGGTAACGGTGATCACCAGCGAAGCGGGATCGACGTGCTGCAGGACCACCGGCGGAGCCGCGTCGGCGGCGGTCGTTTCCTGGAGCGAGCACGCGTACGTCGTCCCTGTCGCGCTCACGAACGCGCGACGCTTGGGCGTGACCGCGAATCGCCGCACCGCCGATCCGGTCGGCGGCGGCGGAGCGATGCGATCGAGCATCTCGGTGACCGACTGCACGGCTGCGAGCGCGATACCGAATTGCGCGGCCGGCGCGTTCGTCGTGAGCGTCGCCAGCGAGCCGTCGAGGTCGGGCACGATCGCCGGATACACGGTGACGAACTCGGCGAGCGAGGCAAACGAATCGGCGAACGTCGCGGCGGTGACGTCGAAGCTCGGCTGGAGGTTGAACTCGACCGACACGGTGACGACGTCCTGCGGATAGTGGCTAGGCAGCGAGTAGGTGAACGCGTAGGTCCACTCCGTCGCCTCGGTGACCGTGGTCGGATCCGCAAGCGTCGATGGCCCGCTCTGCGCAGCCATGATCGGACTGCTCGGATAGGCGCGCAGGATCATCGGGATGTCGACTTGGCCGAGCGCCGGCGCGAAGGATGACGGCGGCAGCACGAAGTGCAGCCAACTCGAAGCCAGGTAGCCGTTGACGCCGGACGGCGCGATCTGGTGCTCGATGTTCGTTGCGGTGTACGTCAGATCGACCGCGACGAACGGATTTGTCGTATCACCGGTCTGAGACGGGGTCGTCACCAGGACGGTGAGGGGTTCGCTGGTACTCGTCGCGGGCGTGGTCGGCGGTTGGAGCGGGATCTTGGCCGGCGTGAACGCGACGCCGGCAACCGGCGTACCGGTTTGCACGACTGGGCCGTACAGGTTCGGTGGCGTCGCCTCGACGGTGCCGGCGTAGACACCGGCGGTGTACGCGAGGGCGGCCTGGGTGAGATAGGCGTTGCCCAGCCGCTCGTACATCGCTTGCTCGAACATCGCCGCGACCGCCGTGTTGGAGCCGCTCTGATCGGTGAAGACCAAGGCCATCTGCTGCGCGTACATCGCGGCGAGGCTCTTCTTGTGCGCCTGCAGCGCCGCCAGCGTTCCCGGCGTGTGATTGTCGAGGATGGCCAGCGCTGCGATGTATTGCGGCCCGAGCAGCGCGTCGACCGCCGTGAAGAGCTCGCGCACCCACTGGTCGAGATCGACGTTGCTGAAGCTCTGCGAGTATGCCGGCGGATTCTGAAAGTCGATCGCCGTCCCACTCGCGTACGTCCAGATACCGGCCGAGTTCGATACGAGTTTATTGGAGATCGGTTGCGGAGCGAAGATGAGCGGCGCGCCCGCGTCGTCGATCGCGAACGAGATCGGCTCGCTCGGCGCTCCGACCTGAACCGCCCAGAGCGTCGATGACGACGTGACGCCGGCGTCGAAGCGGTTGGGACCGACCGCGACCTTCAGCGTCGAGCTCGACCCGGTGTATGCCGCCTCGAAGTTCGTGGCGAAGGTGACCAGACCAGGCGAACCGCCGTTTTGCTGTGCTTTCGTCGCGGGCATCGTCGGCTGCAGCAGTGTGGTCGTCGAACGGACCCCGGAGATCGCCGCGAACTCGCCTTCGACCACGCCACCGGTGCGCGCGAACGTGAAGCCGCAGCTCAGCTCGAAGATCTGTTCCGCCGGCAATGCCGAGATCGGTAGGTCGAACGTCAGCGGGAGCGGCGAGGCCGGCGCCGTCGCCGTCTGTCCGGCCGCGACTTGCCCGAGATAGCTCGAGATCGAAAGGACCCAATTCACCAGCGTGGTGAGATTGGGATCGGTGACGGCGATCGGCGTACTCGACAAGCTCGTCGCGATCGCGAACGCGGCGCCGTTGGGATCGCCGATCGTTGGATTCGCGGTGGTGATCGGCAACTGCGCGATCAGCGTTGCGTACAGCGCTCCGTCGGTCGCGGCGTGCTGCGCTCCGTCCTTGCTCGCGTAGCGCGTCGTGTCGAACGAGAAGTTGAGCGTGAGCTGCGGAGCGCCGACCGCCCCGCCGACCTGCCACGACGCGTTTGCGGAAGGCCATTGGCCCAAGCCGACGAGCGCATCGGTGTAGCCGAGCAGCGTCGGCGTTTGATTCGGCGGTCCGGAGTCGCCCGGTTCGGGCGTCGAAAGATCTGATGCGATCGTGTTGCCGTAGTAATCGTACCAGCCGAGGTCGACCTGCAGCAGGCTCCCGACTCCCAGGTACGGACTCGACGTCGTGGATGCGCCGGTGAGCCGGCCCGAATAGGCGAGCGTGACGTCGTACGTCCAGCCGCCGGTGGTGTTCGCACTGAGCCGGTTGACGCGCCGCAGTTTTCCGGCTCCCGTACCGCCGCCGGTGCTGACCGGCCCGACCGGGATGCCGAGGTTGCTGCCCTGAAAATATTGATTCGCGACGATCTGATAGCCGAGCATGCTGAACTGGGTGAGCATCAAGTTCGCCGGATCGGTGCCGCCCGGCGGCACGTTGCGCTGCAACTGCACGAGCTGGCTTCCGGGCGGCAACTTCGACGAGGTCGTCCACGGGCCGGCGTTGACCGCCGGCGATGCGCTGAACAGGTTGGCGACGTTCTGGTTGTCGACCGCGAGGCCGACCACGTCGGCGGCGAAGTACTGCGCGATCGTACCGAGGCTCGAGAGCACAGTCTTTCCGTCGCCGGCCGTCGCACCCGCGGTGACTGCGAGCGCGGGGAGCCGCAACGCGGTGTTCGGTGCGAGTTGGGAGGGCCACGTCGTGATGTTCGGGTTGGCGGTTTGAATCGCCGTCGACGTCGTGCCGAACCACGTCGCGATCGCGCTCAGCGTGGTCGGGAAATCCGACTGCAGCGCCGGCGGCGGTACCATGTAGGTACCTTCGTTCACCGCAACCTGGACGTTCGTCGCGAGCGTGAGGCTAGCGTTGCGATGCGCCGTGTCGGCGAGATCCGCGTAGAACGATGCGGTGATCTGCGCGAGCGTCTGCGCGACCGGTGCTTGCGCCGGCGTCGGGACGGCCTGCGCGACGAGCGCCGTGGCCGACGGGTCGAACGGATCGGTGACCACGACCGCGTTCATGCAGTCGAAGACGGCGCTCGACGCGCCGGCCACGATGTCGGCGGCGGTTCCGTAGACGAGCACGCCGGTCAGCACGGCGTTACCGTGCTTGTCGAAGAGATACTCGGGCAGGCCGTTGTCGCCGTCGCGGTAGTACAGGTAGAAGCCGCCCGAATTGGTGATCGACGCCTCCCAGAGGAGCCGGACGAACATCGCATTGCCGTTGAGCGCGATGGGACCGTTCGCGGGTATCGAGTCTTCCATCGCCAGCATGCCGAAACCGGCCGGCGGCCGGGTCACGGTCGACAGGTTCGCCTGACCGATTCCGAAGGCGGTGCCCGCGCCGAACGCCTGCAGCCCGGAGGCGCGCAGGCTCGGGTCGGGGGCGTATGCGAGCCACAGGCCCCACAGATTCGTGTCCATCGGGAATTGCGCGACGATGTCCTCAAGCAGAACGATCGTCGAAGCGTTCGCGCCGGCGACTTGATACGTTTGACCGCTCGCCGGCGAGCCCGCGGTCGCCGGCGACGACGACGTGGCCGGCAGCCGTTGCACGGTGAACTCGAACGTCGACGCCCACGCGTAGTTTGCGACCGTCCCGGTGTTCGTCTTGCCCGTCGCCTGGTCGTAGGTTTGGGTCTGAAGGACGAAGTTCGGGTTTACGGCATGCGTCGCGCTGTTGAGGATCGAGGCAAGCCCGTTCGAGAACGGCCAAATGCGCGGTACGGCGCCGGCGGGCGGCGCAGGGGCCGGGAGTGGCGGCAACGCGGCGGTCAGCCAGTTTTGATATGTGCCCAGCGAGTATGTCGCCGGCGTGCGCGCCAGCTGGCTCTGCGCGTCGGGGACGGTGTATCCGGAAACGAAACGGTACCCTGAGGCCGTGACGACCGTGCGCAGCGCTTCGATCGCCGGATCGTACGGATCGTTCGACGCGTTCGTGATGTTGATCGTCCCGGATGTCGGGCTCGTGTATGCGATCCACGACGGACCGCCGCTCAGCGCGATGGTGAACGGCGCGCTCGCGATCGCCGGGATCGGAAACTGCTGTCCGGTCAGCGCGAAGAGTCCGGCCGCCGGCGGCAGTGCGAAAGCCCCGGTCGATCCGGTCACCCACATTCCCGCAGCGTTCGGCGTGATCAGCGGCGTCGCCGGAGAACCTGTGACGGTCGGCAGGCGCAGCCCGTGGAGGTGGAAGCGCGAAACCATCGCCGACAGCGTGTCGAGCGAACCCGTTTGCTGCGTCTCCGCGATGAGCGTGCCAACGGCGAGCTGGGTGAGGTGCGGCACGTCGACGTACGCGTTGTTCGTGGGCGGCGCGAACAGGCCGGCCACCGTGGCATTCGGATTCGGAGTTCCGTCCGGAAGCGGCGCGCCGAGTGAGGCAGCGGTGACGCCGAACGAGGAGGCGACGCTCGCGACGGTGTCCGTACCGCCGATGGAATACGTGAACGGCGGGAGCGCGATCTTTGCGAGCGGGATGAAGAGATTTTGCTGTTGTTGGATCGTCGCGTCGTTTGCGAGATCCGAAGCCTGCACGGTCGTGCCGAGCAGCGTGGTGAAGCGTGCGGCCAAGCTGACGAGTGTATCGCCGCCGTCGACCAACAGCGCCCCGCCACCGTACGAAACCGGCTGGTTCGCTTGGAGCAGCGTCGCGTTCGCGGCATTCAACAGCGCCAAACTGCCCGCCGTGAACGCCGAGAGGTAGGTCGGGCTCTGCGCGATCGACGCGAACGTGTCGGTTGCCCCGACGGTCGCGTCTGCACCGGCGATGGTCAGCGTCTGCTTCGGCGTCAGCGCCATGCCGGGGTTGAACGCGAAGACGTCGGCGGCGGTGTACGCGACGTCGGGCGCCGGGTTGGGCGGATCCGACGAGTTCGAAACCGGCGGCGGAACGCCGGGGATGAGGCCGCCGGCGGCGGTGATCGCGGTGAGGATGGTTTGCACGGACGGCAGGGTGCCGGTCTTGTCCGCGACGTAGGGGTACTTGTAGTCGCGCAAGCCGGCTTGCATGTTCGCGATCATCTGGCGCGCGATCAGCAGGAAGTAGTCGGCGAACACGAATCCGGCGACCGAGAGCGACGGCACGACGGTGAGCGCGCTCTGCGCCAAGACCTTCTGAGCTTGCTGCTCCTTCTGCACCTGGACGGCGATCTGGTTGAAGTAGCTCTGGAGCAGCGGCAGATCGGCGGCCGCGATCGTATTGTACGCGCCGAACGTGTACTGGTAGCCGGGAAACGCGCCGTACGCCGGGATCGACAGCTCGATTGCGCCGGGCATCGGGAAGAAGGCGGCCTTCACCGTCTTGGGCGCGCCCGGTGTGCCGTCGGTGGGCCCGCTGAGCGTCATCGCGATCTGCTGCTCGAGCATCGTCTCGAGCCAGCCGGGATCGATCGGCAGCGGGTTCGGATTGGGCAGCGGCTGGCCTTGGGCGTCCTCGTTTGAGAGATACTCGTGGATGGTGAGCAGCTCCGCTTCGGTGATGACGAGCGAGTCGACGCCGCTCGTGGGATCGCACGTTACCGGTGCGTTCCAGAAAGCAGCGACGACCCACCGCGCGACCAGCTTGCACAGGGCATCCCAAGACGTGTCGCTCGCCGAAGCGCAGGTCGGGCCGGCCGGCAGCGCGATCGGATTCTGCGCGTCGATCGTCAGCGTCGCGACGTAGCAGACTTGCGTCGGATTCGATGCCGCGTACTCGTCGGCCGCACCCGTCAGTGCGAACGTCAGGTAGCCCTGGAGCGGGAGGATCGACGCGCCGGCCGGGGCGAGGTTCGTCCACGTCGGCGTCGAGTTCCATCCCGCCGTCGCGCCGAGCGCGAACAGGCGCTCGCGGCGCACTCGCGTCATGCGCGCGGCCGGTCGTACCAGCCGGTTCGACTGCTGCGCCGGTGCGATCTGCCACGGCGGCGAACCCGACGACGGCGAAGGGATCGAGAACGTCTCGTTGAGGTCGAGCGAGAAGTGGAAGCTGATCGAGAACGAGAACAAGCCGCAGTTGATCTCGAGCGATGCCGAGACGTCGACCGACGCGCTGATCGTCAGCACGATCGGCTCGTATGCGGCGAACGTGATCTGCGCCGTGACGGTGATCGCGATGTTCACGCTCGCCTTGATGATCACGAAGTCGATCGAGCCGTTCAGCGTTCCCGCGATGCCGAACGTGCCGGTCAGACTGTAGTAGTAGGCGCCGTCGATCTGGGTCGTATCCTGCTGGCCCGGCTGATCCGATGAGGTGAACCCGTTCCAGCGCGCGATCACGCCCTGGATGATCGCCAGCACCGTCAAGCTGAACGACGCGCTCAGCGGTCCGATCGAAAGGCTCTTGCCGAAACCGACCTGCGCGCCGAACCCGAAGACGATGACCGGATCGAACGTCCCGTTGGTCACCGCGGGAACGCTGTTCGACGAAGCACTCGAGAGTTTGCCGAAGTAGAACCCGCCCGCACCGAGCATCGGGATGCCGGGGAAGATGATCGCCTGGACCGTGAACGAGCGCGAGAAATCGGCGTTCCACGGGAACCCGACGTCGATCTCGAAGTCGCCGTTGGTGTACACCGACACGCCGAAGGTCGGCAGCTGGATGGTGTAGATCCCGGTCTGGATCGTGCGCATCGAGGCCGGCAGCGTGAGCTCGGCTTGGTACACGCCTAGCGTGTCGCTGATCTTGCGGTACATGATCTCGAAGTCGAGACCGCCGAAAACCTTGGCCGGCGTGCCGGCCAGCGCGAGCCGCAGACCGTAGAGGTTCGGATCGTCGAAGACGATCTGCACCGTGACGCAGTAGCCGTTGGGCGGCGTGTCGTCGGAGCCCAGCTGGAGCAGGCCCATGTCGAGCCCGATCAACCAGGAGGTCGTCGGATCGTACTTCACGTCGGGCAGTTGCGGCGTGCTCCCGGCCGGCGGCTTCGGCGCCTTCTCGAACGCGGCGATCGCGGCTTCGACCGTCGCCGCACTGGTGACGCCGTCGATCGTGACGTACTGCCCCAGCGCGAGCAGTCGCAGGTTGAGATACCCGTTGCCCGCGCCGGGCGGCGACTTCGTCGAGGCGGGATCCGTCGCGTCCCAGCTGAGCTGGCTGGTCGTCGCGTCGGGGTCTTTGCTGTTGACGTTCCACGGGAAGATGCCGTCCAGCGCGAACTCGACGCGCTTCGTCCCGGCCGGCAGCGTCGTGCCGGCGTTGTAGGTCAGCGTTACGCCCGAGACGCTGCAGAAACCGAGATCGATGCCGAACCCCATTTTGAGGATCACGGTTTCCGCGGTGAAGTCGAACTGCAGCGAGAGACCGCTCAGCGAGATGTCGTCGAGCAGATTCCAGGGCGAAGCGAGGCCGTACGAATAGCCGGTGGCCCACGAGATGAACGCTTCGACCATGCTGCCGACGGTCGTCGAGCCGGTGAACGCCAGCGTGCCCAGCCAATTCTGGTCGGGCTTCGAAAGCGTCGCCGTCAGCACGTTGCCCGGCGACTCCACCCAGGTGATCGTATACGTCGGCGTTCCCGTGTACTGGTAGCCGAACGTGATCGGCACGCCCCACCACGACGTGTCTGCGGCGATTGCGGCGAACGGCAGCGGCACCGCTCCCTTGAGGCAGGTGGGAGAAACCTGCGCGCCGCTGGTCGAGCCGAGCGAAACGCCGAAGCAGCCCGTGACCCGGTCGAGCTGCACCGGCAGGGCGAACGGCATCGTGAAGTCCGCGACGCTGCCCGACACGACGGCGTAGGGCGACGGCGAGGTCGATCCGGTATGGATCGTCGAGCCGAAATCGGAGACGGTGAAGTTCAGCGGCGACGGCACGGAAAAGCCGAGGCCGCCGAGGATGCTGACGACGTCCGTGTCGGTGCCTGCGACCTGCGTCGTGTCGAGCACCCACTCGGTGCCGGTGTACACCGCCGACACGTCGAGCGCCAGCGGTTTCGGTTCGGACTTGAAGAACTCGATCCGGCCGGTGATCGATCCGGTGACCGGTGCCTTCGTGGCGTCGACTTTGAACCCGACCGATTCGACGCTCAGCGTATTGCTCAGCGCCCACGACGCGTTGCCGTCGAGCGCGACGCTGATGCTGTATGCCGCCGGCGTCTTGCCCGACGCGCGCGAGAACGTCGCATTGACGCTCTGCAGCGTAACGGGGCTGAGGCTCTCCGGGAGCAGCGGCCCTTCGGCGCTCAAGAACGCATCGACGAAGTCGACGAGCGTGACCGGCGTGGCTTTCGCGTCGGGCACGCCACTCAGCGTAAACACCGGGGTCGCGTACGACAGCGTGACGTCGATCGGACCCTTTCCGTTGATCGAGAAGCTCGACGCTGCGCTGAAGGTGACCGCAGGCGCGGGCGGTTTCGCGATGCGGTCGTTGACGAACGTGAAGGCGAATCCGTTCAGGATCGACTGACCGTTGTTGAAGATGTCCCACGTATACGCCGGGGCGTTCATCGCGATCGTGAACTTCTCGAGCATCGACTTCGAGAAGTCGTATTGGAAGCTCAGCGTTTGGAGCTGGAGACCGGTGACCGCGTCGAGCGGCTGCGGCAGCGCGGCGGCCAGGTTGATCCCGCCGACGAACTGGAACACGCCGTCGAGGGTCGGCCCCGGCGCCGTCCATGACAGCGCGAACAGCCAGCTGCCGTCCGGCTGGAGCGCCGCCGAAGCACTGCACACCGAGTTGCCGACGGTGATCGAGCCGGTGACGGAGCCCGTCAGCTGCGGCGCCGACGTCACGCTGATGCTTGGATTTGCGAGCGAGAACCACGGTGCGCCGGGCAGCGTCATCGACAGCGGCGACGTCTGGTCCGTCGGCGGCAGGTCGATCGTGATCGTGTAGTTCTGATTCGCGTCGAGACCGATGTCGATCTCGGCCGAGAAGCTCGTTGCGCCGAGCGTCACGGTGCCGGTGATCGTGATCTGCGTTGCGCCGGCGGGATACTTCGGAACGACGTTCGCGATCGTCAGTCCCGCCGATGCCCCGAGCGCGTTCAGCGCCGCGTTCACCGGCTTGTTCGCCGGGAACCACGCCGGCAGCAGCTGGAGCTGTCCGCCCGAGACGGCGCCGAGGATCGTGGTGTACAGGGACTGCAGTTTGGGTTGGGCGGCGGGGCTCATGCGTTCTCTCCGGCGTCGACGTAGCGCGCGTACCAGCCCAGTGCGGTTTGTTGCTGTGTGCTCGGGGGGTGGCCGAACAGGTAGAACGACGTCGCGCCGTTCGGCGGAAACTTCAGCAAGCCGAGAAATGAAAGCGCGATCTCGTCGAGCATCAGCAAGAACGTTTGCTGGTTGCCGTCGGCGGTGAGCGCGTATTGCAGCGCGACTTGACCGATCGAGAGGCTCAGCACGGTCTGCAGGCTGATCAGCGGCGCACCTTGCGACGTCCCCGGGAGCTGCAGACCGATCTGTGTGTCCCAGGTGCCCGGCGTGTCGCTGGTAGGATTCCAGGCAAGGAGCAGTGAGGCGGTCAGGCCGGCCTTGGCGGCGAGCTGACCCGGCGTTCCCAAGTCGAGGTCGAACGCGAGCCCGTTCCAGGCCGAGCCCAGGTTGCCGGCGCGGATCATGGCGATGACCGGCAGGTAACCGAGCTGCGCCGGCGTCGACGTGGTTTGCAGCAGCCCGGTGAGCTGTAGTGAGAGCTCGTCCACCAGGCTGCCCGGCCGAATCGTGCTCGTGCCGAGGTCGAAGCGCAGCGCGTCGCTCGCCAGCGAGAACGTGGCGACGACCGGCGACGTCGGATTGGACCCCGGCGTCGGGAACGTCATGGTGAGCACGAGGTTCTGGAACGCGAGGCCGCCCGGGACGTCGGTGGATGCGCTGCCGAACGAGAACAGGTCGACCGTACCGCTCGGATTCGTGACGACCCCCGGCAGGACGGCGAAATCAAGATAGCCGGTGATCGCAAACGCCGACACCGTGTTGCCTGTCGGGTCGGCGCTGACCGTCGACATCTGCACGCCGGTGACGTCGATGTTGGGTAGCACGGCGCAGGCGAGGTCGAAGGTCGTCTCGGTGGTACTGGCCATGCTGTAGACGGGTTGGCTGTCGATGAGCTGATAGGTTCCCGTCAGCACGACCGAGTCGTAGCCGGCATTCGTCGACACCGAGCCCAGCATGTTGCGCAACGTGATTTGCGCGTAGCTCGAGAACGTCTGGACCACGCTGTTCTGAAACGTCACCTTGAGCGAGTTGAGCTGGAAGCCGTAGGGCACCAGCGGATCGGTCGGGACCGCCTGCGCGGCATCACCGGAATACGGGTTGTAGTAGATCAACCCGGAAACCGGGCTCTGCTGCGGCGCGGGCGGAACGCTCGCCGGCACGACTGGGATCGCGAGGTGATGGACGTTGAACTGCGAGAAGTCTTTGATTCCGGCCAAGATCCCGACGATGTCCTGGGGGATACCGGTGATGTCGGCGCGCAGGATCAGCACGCCGGTCCAGTTCGGGTCTTGCGCGATCGCGTTGAACTCGGCGAAGTAGAGCGCGTCAGGCCCCTTGACGGCCGCCGCTTGCGCGACGTAGTTCTGCAGCCACTGGGCGACGTTCACCAGCTGCGCGACGTCGGGGGCGGAGCCGGTGCTGGTGATCGGCGCCGCGAACGTCGCAGCGTTCGTCCAGTTCGCCGGATTCGCGACGAGGGCGGCGAGCGTGCCGGTCGTCCCTTTGACGATCACGACGTTCGCATAGTCCCCGAACGTGTCGGTGCGTGCGACGTTCGCCTCCATCACCCAGTCGCCGATCGTCAGCGTATTCTCGAACGTCCCGGTGTTCTGCGCGTTCGCGATGACGAGCATCAGGCTGCCGGTGCCGAACGCGGCCACCAGCGCCGGATCGGGATTGTCGAACGCGATCTCTTGGATGCCGACCGTGCCGAGCAGAATCTTCGACCACGTCGCCGTGCCGGCGTCCGTGTTGTACTGCGCTTCGACGAGATAGCCGCTCGGCGTGACGAACCACGCCGTCGTCGTCGGCCCCGACGGGGCGATCGCATCTTGGGCGAGCGCCGTGCTGCGCATCGGCGACAGGATCCCGGCCTCGAAGGCGGCGATCTGCGCGGCGTTCATCGTCGACGGACCGCCGGTCGACGCGACGCGCTGATAGGGCACCAGCGGGAAGGGGTGCGACGGGCTCGCGACGATTTGCGTTCCGGGCGCGACCGACCCGAGCAGGTTCGGGTGCGCGCTCGGATTGACCGTGCCTCCCACGCCGAACAACTGGAATCCCGGCGGTTGCGCGACGATTCGGGCCGGCGTCGGCTCGCCCGCGCCCGGTTGCCTGAGCGTTGCGTACGCGGTCGTCCAACGCGAGGTCAGCGGCGAAGCGGTCGGATCGAACGGCGCCGCCGTCGGCGATGCGAGCGCGAACGGAAACAGCGGCGCGTACGCCGGCGAGTTGGCGACGAAGCGCAACCGGTCGCCGGGGATCTTTGCGGCGGCCGGCGTGAACGCGAAGTACTCCATCCCTTGCAAGCCGCCCATGAGCTGCTGCGCCGCGGTTTCGCCCGGGACGCTCAAGATGAAGTCGCCGTTCGGGACGAGCATGAAGATCGCGGGCGTGTTGTTGCGGTACTGGGGGTAGGCGAAGACGAGCGTCGCCGGGACGTCGCCCGCGACGGCGGTAGTCGGACTCACCGGCGTCAGCGTGACGGCGACGCCGGACGGCGACGCGTAGCACGACGTGAACGTCGTTGTCGGGCTCTGCTGCTGCTGCAGATTTCGGCCCGTGAAGGCGAGGACGCTTCGGTCGGGATTGTACGCGTTCAAAAGATCGAGCGGATCGAAGCTGGCGGAGAAGATCGGCGTCTGGTTCACGTCCGGCGTCGCGAACGGGGCGTACAGGAGCAGCTCCGGCGCGGTGCCGGTCGCGGGCGGCGGCGGCGGCATCGCAAAGGCGAAGCCCAGATTCTGGCTGTCCAGCGCCGTCTGCAACATCGACATGGTGAACTCGATGCAGAACGCGTTCGGCCCGTCGAACGGAATCGCCAGCGGCGAATACGCGATCGCGGCGAGTCCGGTGAAGATCGGCTGCAGCTGCGTGAACGCGAGCGTGATCGCGGTGTCGGTCGCCTGCAGCTGCTGCTGGCCGGGGATGGTGAGCGTGAACTGCGAGGTTGCGTCGTTGAAGAACGTCAGCGCTGAGGTCATGCGCCCACCGGAGCTCAGCGTCGCGAGAATCGGGTTTCCGAATGCCGGTGAAGCGCACCACGCCAAGATACGGTCGGCGTTGGGTTGTTTCGCGACTGCGGCGGCGACCTGGGCGACGAATGCGCTCTGCGACGCGGGATCGCTGCCGATCGGCTGCTGCAAGAACACGATGGACGCGTTGAGGTTCGCGCCCGCCGGCGTCGTTCCGAGCACGTCGGGAATCTCGTACGCGGCTTGCGGCGGAACGGTGGGGAAGACCGCCGCAACATAACCCACGCCGGCCCCCGGCTGACCCAGGAACAAGACAGAACCCGATTGGGCTTGCGTGAAATAGGCCAAGAATCACCCGTTCATTCTGTGGCGTGCACTGCGACGTGCGCCGGTTACGGCGGTTGCGGAGGACCCAACGAAAAGTAGATGGCGGCCGCGATGGCTTTCTGCTTGAGGAGCGATTTTGAGGCGTTATAGCCCGACGTGAACAGTGCGCCGACGTAGTCCATGTTGCCGCTCAGCCGAAGCCCCGGCATCGGCGACAGGCCGTTACTGTCGGATCCGACGATCGGTGCGAAGAAGTTCGGTGGAGCGTCGTATGGACTCACCAAGCCGTACCACAGGCCGATCCATGCCCCGTTCGCGCTCGGATTCACGCCCGACGGCAAGGTATACGACCACGTGATGAACGCCGTCTGCGCAGTTTGGACGCCGAGCGCCGACGGAGTGGATTGAATCGGTTGAGTCCCACCGACGCCGCCGGGGATGTAGGCGGTCGCGGCGATGTTCGGATAGTGCCCCTTTCCGCCGGCGACGGAGAACGGTCCGACGGAATACGCGCAAACGTAGGGTTGGGAAGTGAAGCTCGTGCCCTTGGCCGGATAGACGAACGCACCGCCGCCGGAAGCGGCCGGCGAACTGCCGGCTGGGAGCGCATCGATCGGTAGCAGCGGACCGCCGGCGAAAACCAATAGCTGATTGCCGTACGCGACAGGTTGGTTTCCGTTCGGCGTGTCGTATGCGACTCCGAAAAAGCCGCTGTAGACGGTTGGCACGGTCATGGTGACGGGCTGTGAATCGCTGATCGTCACCGAGAACGCGTACCCCCCGTCGAGCAGAAGGTCGTCGTCGCCGCGCTCGTCGTCGCGGCGCGGGGTCAATTCTCGGAAGAAGGAGCCAACAGCGTGAACTGGATCCACGCCGCGATGCACGTGAGCGGCGCAGCGCCGACGGTGAGCGGGTATCCTGAGGTGAACAGCGCTGCCGTGTACTGCGAGCCGACCGAGAGGCCGAGGCCGTTCATGATCGAGCTCCCGGTATATTGGTTCTGGTTGAGGATCGGCGCGGTGAACTGCGGCGACGTCGCATATGGGTTGTTGTTCACCAGGCCGTTCCAAAGCCCGATGAACGCGTTGTTGGCCGGCGGGTTCGTCCCGGGGACCAAGGTGTAGGTCCACTGGATCGACGTCGTGTTCACGCCGCCCGGCGTGAAGTCGAGGCCCGACCCCCAGTACTGAATCGGTTCACCGCTGCCCACGCCGCCGGGTATATAGGCGGATGCAGCGAGGTTCGGATAGGTCGTAACCCCGGCTTTCGAGGTCACCGACGGACCGACCGAAAACGCCATGACGTAGTCTTCTGAATAGAAGGGGTTGCCCGCCGGGGTAGCCGTGACGTTTCCGTTCGTCTGGGTCCCCGAGCAAACGCCGGAGCCGAACGCGGCGACGCCGTTCGGGATCGGTGGGCCGCCCTCGAACACGAACGCCATGTTGCTGTTTGCCGTCGGGTTGTTCGCGCTGGGCGACGCGAAGGCCGCGTTGATGTAGTACGGCTGGGCGATCACCTGGCTGAGCGCGGGCGCTTGCGCCGTGAAGAGGATCTTCGGCGTGAACTGTTGCGGCTGGCCCGCAAAAAAGTCAGCGCCCATGGCACTCGCCGCGTTAGAACTCATGATTTGTACAACTCCCACTCGCAGAGAAAGTACGGCCTCGACACAGAGACGTGGTGGCCAGAGCAGAATGATGATCGGTGCGAAGAGGTTTGTCAACGGCCACGGCGTCGCGCTTCGCGGTTCACATCGCGTTCACGATGTCTTCTGTTCTTCCGCGTCATTTGTCGTTCGCGGCCTTCGAACGATCGTGTTGACGTCGGTCCGGCTTCATCATGGCTCGTCCGGGGCCGGCGGCTCGGTGCGACTTCGCCGGCGTGCTTCAACCTCGAGCACATATGTCCAAAGACTGCAAAGGCCGCTCTGCTGGACACGGCCCGGACGGTGCCGGCCATTCGGGCGCGGAAGCGGGTTCGGGTGACGATCGTGGGCGCGGCTCGGTGATGGGGCGCTAGGTGCGGATCTCGGAGAAGCTCCACACGCGGCGGCCGTTTTTCTCGTTCGAGTTCTTTCCGCCCAAGGACGACGCCGCCGAGCGGAATCTCCTGGCGACGATCGAGGCGCTCAAGCCGCTCGATCCCGGGTTCGTCTCGATCACGTACGGCGCCGGCGGGTCGACGCGGACGCGCACGGTCGATGTCGCGAAGCGGCTGCGCAGCGACGCCGGCTTCGATGTGATGGCGCACGTCACGTGCGGCGGGTCGACGGCGGGCGAGCTGCGCGAGCTGCTCACCGACCTGCGGCGCGCCGGGATCGAGAACATCATGGCGTTGCGCGGCGATCCGCCGCGCGGGACGACGGAGTACGTCGTCGTCGAAGGCGGCCTGCGCTACGCCAGCGACCTCATCGCGATGCTCAAGGCGGGGTTTCCGTTCTGCGTCGGGGGCGCATGCTATCCCGAGAAGCACCCGGAGGCGGCCAGCCTCGACGCCGACCTCGCCGCGCTCTCGGCGAAGGTGCGCGCGGGAGCGGAGTTCTTGGTCACCCAGCTGTTCTTCGACAACGCGCGGTACTTCGAGTTCATCGAGCGCGCGCGCAGCTGGGGGATCACGGTGCCGATCCTGCCCGGGATCATGCCGATCACCAACTTCGATCAGATCGACCGCTTCACGCGACAGTGCGGGGCGACGATCCCACCCAGCCTACGGAGCGAGCTCGAGCTGCGGAGGGACGATCCCAACGCGATCGTCGATCTCGGCGTCGCGTACATGACCCTTCAGGTCGCCGACCTGCTCGCGCGTGGCGCCCCCGGGGTGCATTTCTACACCCTCAACCGCTCGCCGGCGACCCGGGCCGTCGTCTCGGCGCTCATGGCCGCCCGCCGCGCCTGGTAGACTCGGCGTGAGGTAGGGCAGTCAGGCGGACCGAGGCAGGGGCCGACGGGGCGGAAAGAACAAGTGAACGCTCCGTCCTTACGCCGGCGTGAGCATTCCTTAGGAGGTCGTATCGTGCGTCGCACTCTCTTCGCGTTCACAGCAGCCGCGCTGCTTGCCGTCTCCGTATTCGGCGCGCCGCAATCGGTCGATGCCGCGGGGCCTCGCATCGCCGTGCTCGACTTCGGCACCGCCGGACTCACCGGAAGTTCGTACGGTAACTTCCAACCCGGCGTCGCGCTCTCCGATCTGCTCACCGATCAGATCGTCAACGGCGGCAAGTTCGACGTGATGGACCGCAAGAGCCTCGACTCGACGCTCTCCGAGCACAAGCTCAACGCGAGCGGTGAGGTCGATCCCACGACGGCGATCTCGGCGGGGCGTCTGATCGGCGCGCGGTTCCTCATCTCCGGCAACGTGATCGAGCTCGACCAGACCGGCCAGAGCGGCGCAGGTGCCGGTGGGCTCATCGGTGGCGTCGCGGGCGGGATCCTCGGCGGCGTGAAGACCAGCCGCACGACGATCAAGGTCGCGGTGAAGGTCGTCGACGCGCAGACGGGGCGCATCGTGCAGTCGTTCAGCGACGAGAAGACCGAGAGCGCGACCTCGATCAGCGGCTCAGGTTTCTCCGGCTACACCGCCGGCGGCTACTCGAACCAGCAGTTCGTCAACTCGTCGATGGGTCACCTCATCAACGACGAAGCGATCTTGATTGCGCAGCATCTCGATCCCAGCAAGTTCATCGGCGGTCCGGCTCCGCCGAGCCTCACCGGTCGCGTGATCGACGTGGACGGCACCAACATCATCATCAACATCGGCGCGACCAAGGGCGTGACCATCGGCGCATTCTTCGACGTCGTCAAGGTGAAGCAGATCAAGGACCCCGACAGCGGGCGCATGTTGACCGCCAACGAGACGGTCGGGAAGATCCAGATCATGTCGGTCAGCGGCGACACCGCGGTCGGCCGCGTCGTCACCGGCCACATCGTCGCGGGCCTCTCGGTGGTTTCGGAGTAGCGCGCTCGCAGGCTATAACCCAAGCGTTGTAACGGCCCGGTAACACATCCGCGCGATCATGCGCGGGTGGAGGGCTTCGACGGACTGCTGCGTGACGCGCTGCTCGTCACCGCGCTGATCACGTTGCCGATCTTGCTCGTCGCTACGGCGGTCGGCACGGTGGTTGCGATCGTGCAAGCGGCGACGCAAGTTCAAGAGCAGACCCTCACGATGCTCCCCAAGATGCTCGCCGTCGCCGCGATGTTGGCGATGTTCGGACACTTCGGCTTGGGCCTGTGCGCCGCGCTGTTCCGCGAGGCCGTCGCGACGATGCCGCTGCTGGTGCGCGGGTGACGCAGACGACGCTGCTGGTGTTCGCGCGCGCGGCCGGGCTCGTTGCGCGCGCGCCGGGTTTCGCGCACCCGTCCGTTCCGTCAGCCGTGCGAGCGGCGTTCGCGTTCGCTTTGGCGCTGGTCGTCGCACCGTCGATCGCGCCCGTGCGCGGGCTGGAACTGACCGCGTTCACGATCGCGGTCGCGGGTGACTTTGCGCTCGGCGCGGCGATCGGCTTCGGCGCGTCGCTGCTGTACGACGGTGCGTACTTCGCCGGCCGCACCATCGACGACTATCTCGGCGTGCGCGGCAGCGTGCCGGGCGCGCACGTGACCAGCGCGCAGGCGTTCGGCCGGCTGTGGTCGTCGGTGTTCCTCGCTGCGTTCGTGTTGCTCGACGGATGGGTGCCGGTCGTTCGCGCGTTCGCCGGCTCGTTCGCGCACATCGCGCCCGGCGCGTTCGTCGACGACGCGGGCTGGATGCGTTACGCGCTCGCGCTGCCGGCCACGATCTTGCGCGCTGCATTCCTCGTCGCGGCGCCCGCGATCGCCGTTGCCGCTGCCCTGCAGCTCTCGCTCGCCGCGGTCGCGCGCGTCGTGCCGAGGTTCTCGAGCTTCACCGTCGCGTTTCCGGCGGTGTTCGCGGCCGGCTTGGTGGTTACGATCGCGACGCTGGCGGCGCTCGCCCCACTTGGCGCGCACCCGTGGCTGGTCGTCCCCTGGAGCGCGCCGTGAGCGGTTCGGACGACCAACGCTTCGACGCGACGCCTTCGCGGCGTGAGCGCGCGAAACGCGAAGGCAACATCGCGCAGTCGGCCGAGTTGAGCGGGATGGCGGCGTTCGGCGCGGCGACGCTGGTCACGATGCTCGCGGTTCCGCTCGGTGCGAGCGCGGTCGTCGCCGCGCTGCACGATATCGCCGCGCATCCGCTCGTGCATGGGCCGCCGCCGGCGTTGGCCGGCGTCGCCATTGCCGCGTTGCTGCCGGCGGTCGCCGCCGCCCTCGCCGGGACAAGCGCATCGCTGGTGCAACGCGGCGGCCTGCACTTCGCGGGGCTGAAGGTCGAGCTCAAGCGGCTCGACGCGGTCGCCGGGCTCAAGCGCATGGTCGGCGGTGAAACCGCGGTCGCCGTCACCCGCGCGGCGATCGGGTTCGTGGCCGCGCTGGCTGCGATCGCCCCATCGGTGCTCGAAGTCGTCGGCGCGGGTGTCGTCCTGGGCACGCCGGCCGCCGCGGCTGGGCTGGTGGCGGCGGCAGCGCTGCGCGCCTGTGGCGCGGCGTTCGCGGTCGGCATTGCTTTCGCGGTCGCAGACTACGCGTTGGCGCGGCGCCGTTGGCTGCGTGGCTTGAAGATGTCGCTGCACGAGATCAAGCGCGACGCCAAGGAGAATGAAGGCGACCCGCAGGCGCGGGCTCGGCGCAAGGGCACCCACCGGGCGATCGTGAGGGGCGCGATCGGGCGCACGCGCGAGGCGTCGTTCGTCGTCGTGAATCCCGCCCACGTCGCGGTCGCGCTGCGCTATGCGCCGCCGGCCGTGCCGGTCCCGGAAGTCCTGGTGCGCGCGCTCGACGACGCGGCGTTGCGCGTGCGCGCGATCGCGCGAGAATGCGCGATCCCGATCGTGGAGGACGTTGCGCTGGCGCGTTTGCTCTACGCGCAGGGTGAGAGCGGTCGCGCGATCCCGGCCGACGCCTACGTCGCCGTGGCGCAGGTCATAGCCGCGCTCGCCCGCGAGGGCGTCCACGGATGACGAACCGTCTCACCAGCGCGTTCGCGGTCGCCGTGCTGGGCGTCGTCGCGATCCTGATCGTCCCGCTGCCGCCGCCGCTGCTCGATGCGTTGCTCGCGCTCAACGTCTTCGGCTCGTCGCTGATGCTGCTCATCAGCCTGCGGGTCGAGGAGCCGCTGGAGTTCTCGGCGTTCGCGCCGACGCTCTTGCTGGCTACGCTGTTTCGGCTCGCGCTCGACGTGAGCGCGACGCGGCTGATCCTCACGCAGGGGCACGAACCCGGCGGCGTCGGCGCGCTGATCCCGGCCTTCGGCCAGTTCGTCGTGCGCGGCAACGTGGTCGTCGGGCTGATCGTGTTCGCGATCTTGATCATCATCCAGTTCGTCGTGATCGCCAGCGGCGCGCAGCGGGTCGCGGAAGTCTGCGCGCGCTTCACGCTCGACGCGATGCCGGGCAAGCAGATGGCGATCGATGCCGACCTGCACGCCGGCTTGCTCGACGCCGACGTCGCGCGGCGCAAGCGCGCCCGGGTCCAGCGCGAGGCCGATTTCTACGCGGCGATGGACGGCGCGGGGAAGTTCGTCAAGGGCGACGCGGTCGCCGCGCTGGCGATCGTCGCGCTGAACCTCGCCGGCGGCATCGCGGTCGGTACGCTCTATCACGCGATGGCGCCGCTCGAAGCGATCGAGACGTACGCGATCCTGTCGATCGGCAACGCGTTGCTCACCACGTTGCCGGCTTTTCTGATCTCCACCGCGATGGGGTTGATGGTCACCCGCGTCGCCGGCGACGGCGCCCTGGGCGTCGACCTCGCCGCGCAGCTCATGGCGCGACCCGACGTGCTGCGCGTCGCCGCGGTGCTGGTGTTCGCGCTGGCCTTCGTGCCGTCGTTCCCCGGACCGCTGTTCGCCTCGCTGGGAGTCGTCGCGTTCGGCGGCGCGATGCTGGCCCAGCGGCAGCGCACGCGCGTCGAGGCCGAGGTGCGTGCGGCGAACGAACGGCGACGCCGCGAGGCCGTCCGGCGTCCCGAGACGGCCTTCGGTCTGGTCGGCGTCGACGCGCTCGCGATCGACGTCGGCGCGGACCTGTACTCGCTGCTGGTCCCGCCGAACAGTGACGCGCTGCTCGACCGCGTGGCCGACGTGCGGCGTGCCTTGGCGGCGGAGACCGGGATCGTGATCCCGGGCGTGCGTCTGCGTGACGACCCGCTGCGCGATCCGCGCACCTACGCGCTGCGGGTGCGCGACCGCGTCGTCGCGCAGGGCGTGGTGCGGCTCGACCGGCTGGTTGCCGTCGGGAACCCCGACGTGCTCGCGCGCGTCGGGGGTGAGCCGACGACCGAGCCCGTCTACGGCCTCGACGCGCGCTGGATCGGCGACGACGAACGCGAACGCGCGCTGCAGGCCGGTGCGCTGACGTTCGACGCGATCTCGATCGTGGGTTCGCACCTCGCCGAAGCGGCGCGCACGTACGCGGCGGAGTTGTTCGGCCGCCAAGAGTTCCAGACGCTAGTCGAGCACCTGCGTGCGTCGGTGCCGTCGGTGGTGAAGGACGTCGGCACGGACCTGCTGCCGGTCGCCGTCGCGCACCGCGCGTTCGTCCATCTCTTGCGCGAGCGCGCTTGGCCGCGCGATCCGATCGCCGTGTTCGAGACGCTGGTCGACGCCGCCGCGACGACGCGCGATCCGCGCGATCTGGCGGAGGCGGCGCGGCGCGTCATCGTCCCACAGCAACTGCGCCGTGACGGCATCGTCCGTTTGCGCCCGCTGATCTTCGCGCCGGAGTTCGAGGCCGAGCTGGCGCGAATGTGGTCGAGTGACGGCGGCCTCGCTCCCGATCCCGCGACGGCCCTGCACGTGCGCGAGACGATCGCCCGCTACGCCGCCGACCCCGCGAACGCACCGCACGCGGTCGTCGTCACCGCACCGCTGCGCCCGCTGCTGGCGGAGTTCCTCGAACGCAGCGCTCCCGGTACGCCCGTGTACGCCTACGCCGAGCTGCCGCCGGAAGTCGCGCTCGAACCGGCCGGCATCGCAGGCCCGTGTCGTGCCGGCGAGCAGGCCCTCCGGGCGGCGACGGAGGATCGCGTGGCATGACCGCTCTTTATGCGCTGCCGTCCTCGCTCGTCCTCATCCTCGGGGTCGTGCTCGCCGTCGCGCTGGCGTGCGGCGGTCAACTGCTCGTGCACCGTTTCGTCGCGGACGCAAATTTCTTGGACGACAACGATCTCAACGGCTACATCAGCGGCACGATCGTGACGCTGTTCGCCGTGTTGATCGGCTTCGTGACGGTCGTCGTGTGGCAGCAATACGACTCGATGCGGGACCGCGTCGCGGCCGAGGCATCCGACGTCGCCGGAGTCTGGCACGACGCGGTCGGCCTCGACCCCCGCGCACGGTCTGCCGTGCGCAAGGACATGCTCGGCTACGTCAAGCTGATGATAAACGAGGAGTGGCCCGCTATGCGCTCGGGACACGTCGGCCCGCAGGGGGCTGCCTACATCATGGACGCGACGACCGACGTCGGCGGGATGGATGCCAAGACGAACACGGAGTCAAACGCTCAAGTCACGATCGTCGGGCTGCTCAACGGCTTGCACGCCGAACGCGATCAGCGGCTCGAGGCGAACCAATCGCCGGCTGTCTCCGGCTTCATGTGGTCGATCATGTTGTTCGGCTCGTTCGCGGTCGTCGTCTTCTGTTACATGTTCGGCGCCTCGCATCACGTCACGCATCTGATCATGACGGGCTTGGTGGCGGGGGTCATCGCATCGATGCTGATCCTCACGTTCGAGCTGCAGTACCCGTTCCGCGGCGACAACGGGATCTCGCCGGCCGTGTGGACCGGTTTGCTCGCCCACATTCAAGATATGGACGCACACGGCAGCGCGGCAATGCGCATGTAGCTCGCCCCAAGCGCAAAGGTCCCTTAACCTGGTAGGGCGGGGCGGTCGATCACCGAACATTCTGGGAACGGTCATCGCCAGGAGGCTGGAGTGCGATTCGGTGTCGGGGTGCTCGTCGTCTTGGGCGCCCTCGTGTCAGGCTTCCCAGCGGCGCTCGGGCAGGAGCAGCGCGGATACCTCATGCCGGTCGTCGGCCGCGTGATCTCCGTCGACCGAGCAAGCGGTCGCATCGTTCTGCACCACGGGATGCTCGAGACGGTCGATGCCGGTGACGTCACCTGCACGGTGCCGGCGGATCGCATGCGCTATATCGAGCCCGGGATGGAGCTCTCCGCCACGGCGGATACGCGCCACCGCACGTGGCGTCTGTCGGACGTTCGCCGATTCCGCGTCGGCGGCGGCAACCCGTCGGCGCCGTCCGGCGTCGCGTCAGCGGATTTTCCCAGCAAATTGTAAGTCAAGGAATCGAGTCGCCGAGGGTATAGTCAGCGGACAATGGCAGACGCTGACACCGAGGACCAGACGCCGCCGCGCCGATCGCTGTGGCGACGCGCGATCCCGTACGTGTTCTCGTGCGCCCTGATCGGCGTCGGTCTGTTCTTTGGTGCGGTTGCGCAGCGGATGGTGACGCATCAGGAGACGTTCACCGACGCGATCGTGCGTCAGATCGTGCACGTCCCCACGCCGCAAGAAGTCTTCCACCGCGAGCGCATCTACGTGATGCTGCTGGGGATCGACTACGACTACGACGACAAGGACCAGCCGTTCTCCACCCACTCGCGCAGCGACACGATCATGGCGGCCGGGATCGACTTCCCGTCCAAGAGCACGCGCCTCGTCTCGGTGTTGCGCGACAGCGACGTGACGATCCAGGGCCGCGAAACCAAGATCAACGGGGCGTATTCGCTGGGCGGCGTGAAGCTGGCCGATTCCGTGATCGGCGATTTCCTCGGAATGCCCGTCAATGCTCGCGGCGGCCATTTCGACCGCTACGTCGTCGTGCGGGTGAACGCGCTCAAGGATTTCGTCGACGCGATCGGCGGGATCGACGTACCGGTCACCGAGACGATGAACTACGACGACACGTGGGGTCACCTGCACATCCACTTCAAGCCGGGGATGTACCACATGAACGGCGAGCAGGTGCAGGGGTACTCGCGCTTTCGGCACGACGAGTGCAGCGATCCGTGCCGGACCAAGCGCCAGCAACAAGTGATGCGCATCCTGGCCGCGAAGCTCACGCACGACAAATTCAACGATCTCACCCACATCGGCCAGCTGATCGGCGTCTTCCGCCGCGACGTCACGACGAACATGACCACCGACGAGCTCAAGGCGCTGGCCTGGTCGTTCAAAGATGCGAAGATCGCCGACATCGCGCACGCCGATACGATCGGCTACGTGGACACGAAGGAAACCCTCGACGGCGAAACCGTGATCCCGAACGAACGGCAGAAGACGCAACTCGTCGCCGATCTCCTCGGCCCGTACCAGACGATGCCGGCACCTGCTCCACCGACGCGTGCGGTTGCGGCGGTGATTCCGTCGGCGGTTCACGTGGTGGTCGAGAACGGTAGCGGGATCCGTGGCGCGGCAAACGTTGTCGCCGCTACGCTTCGGACGCGCGGCTACGTCATCGACGGAATCGCAAACGCCGACTCGTTCACCTACGACACGACCCTGATTCGGACGTCGGCGCTCGATGCGGGTGCGCGCGTACGTGCCGACATCGGGATCGCGGGAGCTTCCGTCACGCCGCAGACCGTAAAGTCCGCCGCCCGAGACGGTGCCGTGCACGTGATCGTCGGCAAGGACTACGCGCAGCAGGCGCAGGCCGCGACCGCGGCACCGTAACGGCGCCGGCCTGGTGGACCGGCAATGCAACATCGCGGGGATGGTCCGGTAGGAGGCGGCGTGAACGCGTTGCCCACCGAAGCCGAGGCGCTCGTTTCGCGGATCGAGGGCATGTTGGCGCAGGCCGAAGAGCTGCTCGCCTCGGGCGGGAGCGACGAAGCCGCCTACGCGTTGCGGGAAACGGAACGCCGCTATCTTCCCGATACGCTCAAGGCGTATCTGGACGTGCCGCCGGCCCGGCGCGACGAGACGGCCGGGATGATGCTCGTCGAGCAGCTTCGGCTGCTCGAGCGGGCCACCGTTCAGCGCCTCGGCGTGCTCGCCGAAAGCGCACAGATCGCTTTGGCCGCCAACGGCGCGTTCCTCACCGAGCGCTTCGGCCCGCTCGACGCGCTGCCCGAGGCTCCCGCGACGGAGTTGGTCGACCCATCGACCGCGCCGCCGGCCACCCTCGTGCGGCGGCTCTTCGAACGGCTCGAGGCCCAAGCCGGGCCCGAGCCCGGCGCGATCCTCGAGCGCGCGGGCGAGCAGCTCGCGGCGGCTTTCCCGGCAATTGCGTCGGTGCGCCGCGCCGGCTTGCTGGGCCGGGGCGCGGTCGAAGCGGTCGCGCTCGACGTCCCGCGCCGCGACGATCTGCTGCGCTATATGTTGGCACGTACGCGCCAGGGCGGCGTCGAAGCGACCGTGACGCGCTTTCTGCGCGGGATCAAGAACAAGACACTGGCGGTCGACGTCGACGAGTGGACGCGCGGCTTGATCGAGGACTTGAGTGCCTACGCCGAACGCGAGCGCGGCGCCCACGAAACCCTCACCCGGCTTTTCAGGGAGAGACGATGAGCTTTTTCGGTATCGGAAACCAGCGCGGGCAGCAGCAAGCGACGGACGTGCGCACCACGCAAGGCGGCGTTCCGCTCGATGCGGTTTCGCGTCTGCGCCGCATGCGCGGCGAGGGCGGCACGCCGCTCTTCACCAGCGACCTTTCGGTTTCGGAGTTCGTCCTGCTCGAACAGATGGGCTGGCGGCCGCTGGGGCTCGTTCTGGGCAGCTCGATCTACCACGTCGGCATTCAATACGGCAACTTCTATCAGAACCAGGAGCTACCGTACTTGAGCGCGGCGATGTACGAGGCGCGCGAGCTCGCCATGAGCCGGATGGAAGAAGAGGCCGACGTGCTCGGCGCGGACGGCATCGTCGGCGTGCGGCTCGAGGTCGGCGGCTACGTGTGGGCCGAGAACGCGCTCGAGTTCACCGCGATCGGAACCGCGGTCAAGGCGCCGGCCGGCGACGCGGTCTGGCGCACGCGCGACAACAAGCCGTTCACGTCCGACTTCTCCGTGCAAGACTTCTACAAGCTGGTCACGTCGACGGGCTACGTGCCGCGCGAGCTCGTGCTCGGCAACTGCGTGTACCACATTGCGCACCAGGGCTTCATGCAACAGATGAAGACGATCGGCAACAACATCGAGCTCGGCAACTACACCGAAGCGATCTACGACGCGCGCGAGCTAGCCATGGCGCGCATGCAGTCCGAAGCGGAGACCCACGGCGCCGACGGGATCGTCGGGATGCAGATCGTCGAGAAGACCCACATCTGGAGCCCGCACGTGATCGAGTTCATGGCGATCGGAACGTCGGTCGAGAAGCGCGGCGAGCCGAAGAACGTTCCGCTGACCTTCCAGGTCGGCCTCAACGACTGACGTGGCCGACGACGCGCTCCAACCGCCGATGCTCACCGCGCCCGAACCCGTCGCGGCGGTGGCGGTGTCCGATGCGATCGGCAAAGTTCCGGTCCCGGTCGACGAACGTGCGCGGCTCGACGCAGACGCGACGCGGCTGGCGCGCGAGCTGGCCGCGCTCTCGCCCGACAGCGCGGAGTACAAGGAGCGCGTTCGCACGCTCGAGTCGTTGGCGAACGCCGACATCACGCGCTCGGCCGGCGTGTCGAACCGGATGCTCGAGCGGCCGACGCGCGCGATGGCAACGCTGAGCGAAGGTTCGCCGGTCGCGAAATCGTTGGTCGACCTGCGCGGAACGATCGAGAAGCTCGATCCCTCACGTCAGGGCGATCTGTTCTCCCCCAAAAAGCTGCTGGGCATTTTGCCCTTCGGCAACAAGCTGCGCGATTATTTCCGCGGCTACGAATCGTCGCAAACGCATCTGAACGCGATCATCGAGTCGCTGCGCCGCGGCAAGGACGAGCTGTTGCGCGACAATGCGTCGATCGAGCAAGAGAAGTCGACGATGTGGTCGCTGATGGGTGAGTTGGAGAAGCACGGTTATCTGGCGCGGGCGCTTGGCGACGCGCTCGACCGTGAGGTCGAGACGCTGCGCGCGACCGACCCCGAGCGCGCCCGCGTGCTGGCGGAGGACGTGCTCTTCGCGGCGCGCCAAAAGCAGCAAGACATCGCCACGCAGCTCGCGGTGAACGTCCAGGGCTACATGGCGCTCGACTTGATCAAACGCAACAACGCGGAGCTGGTGAAGGGCGTCGACCGCGCGACGACGACGACCGTCGCGGCGCTGGAAACCGCCATCGTCACCGCGCAAGCGCTGGCCAACCAGAAGCTCGTGCTCGATCAAATCGGCGCGCTGCGCTCGACGACCTCGAACCTTATCTTGTCGACCTCGCAGATGTTGCGCCAGAACGCCGGCCGGATCCAGGAAGGCGCGACCGATCCGACCATCGACGTCGAGAAGCTCAAAGAAGCGTTCGCCAACGTGCGCGCGACGATCGACGGGATGGCCGACTACCGCATCAAGGCGCTCTCGTCGATGACGCAGACCGTCGACGCGCTGGGCGAAGAGGTCGGCAAAGCGAAGAGCTACCTGCAGACGCGCCGCGAGTTGACGCCCTGACCGCTAACCGATGCCGTTGCGAGCAAGGCCGGCGCAGCGCGCGCAGCGGCCCGACACGACCAACGCCGCGTCGACGCCGCTGTAGCGATAGTCCTGCGCGACCACCATGGCGAGCGCCGCGACCTGCGGCGCGGGGATGTTGATGATCTCGCCACAGGCGAGGCAGACCAAGTGATGATGCTTGTCGAGCGCGGCCTCGTAGCGCGCCGCGCCGCCGTGCGCGAAAACTTGGACGAGCCCGATCGCGCGCAAGATATCGAGCGTTCGGTAGATCGTGCCCAAGCTCACCGCGGGAAGCTCGGCGCGCACGCGCTCGTGGATCGTGTCAGCGGTGAGGTGCGCGCCGTCTTCGAGGGCGCGCAGGATTGCGGCCCGTTGCTTGGTCAGGCGGTAACGCGTCTGAAGGAGTCCTGCATCGACTCCCTTGCCGTCCGTCACGTGACGCCCCCTAAGATCTCGACCGCACCCACCTCCGGTCGAACGACCGAGCGTCGTTTGACGCTGTCCGCCCCCCATGCTACGATCCGGGGGTTCTCCCCTTCCCTGCCCTACGACGGGCTCAGGATCACATCCGAGCGTCGGGGCTGTCAGCGCTGAAACGGTAATGTGGAATAAGCTCAAGAGGCCGCTTCAAGCGGTCCTCCTGTTGGCCTTGGTCGGCCTCTGCGCGTGGTCGATCACGCCGATCCAGAAGAAGATCCACCTCGGGCTCGACCTGCAGGGCGGCGCGCGCGTGGAACTTCAGCTCGAGACGACCAAAGACGTGCCGCAGATCACGGCCGACGTCCAGAACCAGGTGGAGGGGGTGATCGAGCGCCGCGTCAACACGCTGGGCGTTTCGGAGCCGGTCATCTCGAAGGTCGGTACGAACCGCTTGCTCGTCGAGGTCCCGGCGCTCAAAAATGCGGATGAACTCGATAAGCTGCTCAAAGAAGCCGCAGTGCTCGACTTCAAGATCTGCCCGCCGCAGGTTGCCCAGCGCGCCGACTCCGACAAGAAGTACGCCGCCGACATCAACGGTGCGTACAAGGATTGCGGCCCGGTGGTCTATTCCGGTGCGGAGCTCAAGAGCGCGTCGCCGGGCTTCGGCCAAGGCGGCGAGCCTCAGGTCAACTTCATCACCAAGAACCCGACCAAGTTCGCGAACCTTACCCGCGATCACATGAACCAGCTGCTGTCGATCTTTCTCGATCGTCAGTACGTCAGCTCGGCGACGATTCAAGGGATCATCTCGACCGACGGGATGATCCACGGTTCGTTCACGGAAGACCAGGTCGCGACGTTGTCCAACGAGCTCAACGCCGGCGCGCTGCCCGTCCCCCTGACGTTCATCTCGAAGGACGACGTCGGAGCGACGCTGGGCAAGGAAGATCTGCAGAAATCGCTGATCGCCTCGATCGTCGGACTTGGGCTCGTGCTCGTCTTCATGATCGTCATGTACCGGCTGCCGGGCCTGCTGGCCGACGTCGCGCTGTTCGTCTACGTCCTCATGTTGTTGGCGCTGCTCTCGGTCGCGCACGCCGTCCTCACGCTGCCCGGTATCGCGGGCTTCGTGCTCTCGATCGGCATGGCGGTCGATGCCAACGTGCTGATCTTCGAGCGCGTCAAAGAAGAGCTGTGGGCGGGCAAGTCACTGCGGGCCGCGGTGCGCATCGGGTTCCAGCGCGCGTTCAGCTCGGTGTTCGACTCGCACTTCACCACCATCGTCGGCGCCGGCGTGCTCTACCTGCTCGGCACCGGCACGGTCAAAGGCTTCGCGTACACGCTGTTCTGGGGCACCGTGTTCTCGCTGCTGACCGCCGTCGTCATCACCCGCTTCTTCATGGACTTGGTGGTCGACAACAACCTGGTCACCTCAAAGGCGGCCTACGGCGCCGGCGGCACGCTCGCCGTCCCGGTCGTTACCGCGGAGGCGCGCTAGATGTTCTTCCGTCGACTCAATTGGAACGTCGTCGGATGGTTCCGCATCGTCTCGACGATCTCGTACGTCGTCATCGGTCTGGGCATCGCGATGATGATCTACAACGTCGTCAAAACCGGCGAACCGCTGCGGCTGGGCCTGTCGTTCACCGGCGGTACCGACGTCACCGTCAAGTTCACCAAACCGGTCACCCAAGACGCGCTCGCCGCGGCGCTGAACGGGATCAAGATCACCGACGGGCAGATCAACACCCTGTCCAAACCCGGGGAACCGGCGAACGAGCGCTGGACGATCGAGACGCAGACCGATTTCGGAAACAATTCGGCACAGTTGTGGACCGCGCTCAACACCGTCGCGCCGGTCGATCGCACCGGGTCGCAGATCTCGACCGTCGGGCCGTCGCTCTCGCACGAGTACCTGCTCAACGCGATCAAGGCGCTCGTCATCGCGATCTCGATCCAGTTCCTGTACATCGCGTTCCGCTTCGGCTGGAACCTGATCTTCGGCTGGGTCTGCGTCGTCGCGCTGGTGCGCGACTCGCTGACCATGATCGGGATCTACGCGATCGCCGGAAAGCGGGTGGACGACGCCTTCTTGGCCGCGGTCTTGACCGTCATCGGCTACTCGGTGATGGATACGATCGTCATCCTCGACCGGATCCGCGAGAACGTCAAGCTGATGGACGGCCAGCCGTTCGACACGATCGTCAACACGTCGATCCTGCAGACGATGACCCGCTCGGTCAATACGCTCGCGACGGTCGTCATCACGCTGGTCGCGCTGCTCGCCTTCGGCGGCGCCTCGCTGCAGAATTTCGCCTTCGCGCTGCTGGTCGGCATCTGCTCGGGCGGTTATCACTCGATATTCTTCTCGGCGCCGCTGGTCGCGGTGCTGCAGAAGCGCGCCAAGCGCAGCAGCATCTTCCGCCGCTCCTCGCTCTCCGCGCAGCCCAAGACCGTCGCCGCCTCGCGCGGCGCCGCCGCCAACGCCGCGACCGCACAGCGCGATCGCGAAGCGATCGCCGCGGCGCGGCGCGCACGTCGCGAGATCGAACGGCAAGGTGCTTCGCGCCGCACGACGCAGCCGCCGCGCTACCGGCGCAGTCAACAAGAGATCGACTTCGAGAAGCTCGAGAACCGCAACTTCGGCGCCGACCTGCCGCGCAAGCCCGAGGCTTCGGCTGCGGAACCCGAGATGGTCGACCCGCTCGACGCGCAGGCGCTGGGCTTGCACGACGAGGCGGCGGAACTCGGACACGAAGAGATCCGGCTCGACCTGGGTGACGAACCGGCGACTCCGGAACCCGCCGCCCCCGAACACAAGACCATACCGTAGTGGATTCGGCTCGGCCGAATCCTTCGCGTTCGCGCTCGGCGCGATCCGCCGCTGCGGGGAAGAAGAAGCTGCCGCCGCCTACGCCGTCAGAAGCCGCGTTCGAGCGGCTCCTGGCGGAGTTCCCGACACCCGACGCTTTGCAGGCGAACGACGATACGGTCGCCCTTCGACAAGCTCAGGACGACGCCGGCGCGCACGACGCCCTTCGACAAGCTCAGGGTGACATTGGCGTTTTTCTCGATGAGCTGTACGCGAACGCGCGCGCGTATCTGGCGCGCGATCCGTACGCCACGATCGGCGACGCGAGCGGCTTCAACACGAAGATCGTCGGCGTAACCTTCGAAGGGCGCCAGGATATCGTCGGCTCGCTGCGACCCGGCGAGGCGCTCGAGCTGCGGCGTGACGCCCGAAACGTTCACGACCCGAACGCGATCGGGGTGTGGTTCGGCGGGTTGCAGCTCGGTTTCGTGCGGCGCGAGATCGCGGCGCGCATCGCACCCAACGCCGACGCCGGCGAGCGTTATTCCGCCGAGGTGACCGCCGTCACCGGCGGCGGGACGCGCAGCTTCGGAATCAACATCTACGTCACGCGCGTTCGGGCGGCGACGTCGCGCAACGAGCCGGAACGCGGCTCGGCGACGCGCGACGACGTGTTGCGGGCGCTGATCGGCGACGAGCACCTGCGCGACGCGCAGCGCGAGGTGCTGGCGCGGCTCGATACCGGTCGCAACACGCTCGCCGTGTTCGGCACCGGGCGCGGAAAGTCGCTGTGCTTCCAGTACCCGGCCGCGGTGCGTGCGCTGGAGAGCGGCGCGAAGACCCTGGTGCTCTACCCGCTGCGCGCGCTGGCGAACGACCAGTACGAAGCGCTCGTGCGGCGGCTCGAGCCGCTCGGATTGCGTATCCACCGGGCGAACGGCGCGATCGACGCGGGCGAGCGCGCCGCGCTCGACGAGGCGCTCGAGAGCGGTGGCTGGGACATGATCTGCGCGACCCCCGAGTTCGTGCAGTTCCACCTCGAGCGCTTCCAGGCCGCTGCGTCGCGCCCGTCGCTGGTCGTGGTCGACGAAGCGCACCATCTGTTCGAGTCGACGCACCGTCCTGCGTACCGCCGTATCGGCGAGGCCGTCGCCGCGCTCGGCGAGCCGCAGGTCCTCGCGCTCACCGCGACCGCCGGCGATGATGCGTTCGCCAAGATCCGCGCGGCGCTGCGCATCGACGCCTGGGTGATCGACCCGACGGTGCGCGACAACCTCCACGTCGTCGATGCGCGCGGGGCGACGAACAAGCAGGCCTACATCGAGCGGTTCGTGCGCGGCGGTGAGAAGGCGATCGTGTACTGCAACTCGCGCTCCGAGTCGACGAAGGTTGCCGAGAAGCTGCGTGCCACGGTGGGCGAGGCGATCGCGTTCTACCACGCCGGCGTCGGGAACGCCGAGCGCGCGCAGGTCGAGCGCTGGTTCCGCGAGGGTGCGATTCGCGTGGTCGTCGCGACATCGGCGTTCGGCGAAGGGATCGACCTCCCCGACGTGCGGCACGTCTTTCTGTACCACCTGAACTTCGACTTCACCGAGTTCAACCAGCAGGCCGGCCGCGCGGGCCGTGACGGCGCCGACGCGTCGATCCACCTGCTGTTCGGCGATAAGGACCGGAACATCAACGACTTCATCCTCGAGCGCGCGGCGCCGACGCTCGAGACGCTACGCCGGCTGTACGCGGCGCTCAAGCGGCTCGCGCCCGAAGGTACGCTGCGCATGACGTTCGCGGACGTGGCGGACACGCTCGGCTTCGACCGCGTCGACGGCGGTACGGTCGGGATTGCGATCCGGATCTTCGCCGACGTCGGATTGGTGGAGCTCGGCGAGGACGACGACGGCCGCTATGTCCGCTTCTTGCCGCCGGCCGGCAAAGTCGACCTCACCGCGAGCGAGCGCTACATCGAAGGTGAGGCGGAGCGCGACGCGTTCGCGCGCTTCTGCGACATCGCGCTCACGGCGTCGCCTGCGGTACTCGAGGCGCTGATCGACCGTCCGATCTATCCGAGCGACGTTCCTCTGAAACGTTGATCTCGCCGCGGCGTGCCTGAAGATATTCGTGGCGGTCTTGCAGCGACTGTTGATCGATTCGGCCGGCCTCCGGTTTGCCGAGCTCGTAGCCCTGAACTCCGCGGACGCCGGCGAACGCCGACGGCACCGGGATGTGCGCTTTGGAGACGAAGTCGAGCATCTGCCGCGTCTCGATCCCTTCGGCGATCAGATAGCTGCCCGTCTCCCGTGCGATCGCGATGAGGCCCGCCAGCACACCGCGCGCTTCCGTGTTCTCGATCGCTCTGCCCACGAGGCCGCGGTCGAGCTTGACGTAGTCCAGGTGCAGCTTGCTCATGATCTCGAGGCCCACGTGGCCGCTGCCGATGTTGTCGAGCGCGATGCGGACGCCCAGCGCGCGCAGCGCCTTTGCTCGTTCGATGACCGACGTGGCATCGTCGATGCGCCGTTCGCTGACCTCGAGGACGATCTGCTCGGGACGAAGCCCCGCGCCGCGCACCAGCGCGACGAATTCGTCGGGGTTGAAGGACGGATGCAGCAACGCCGTCGGCGAGTAGTTCAGGAAGATCGTGGAATTCGCCGGCAGGTTCGCGCTCGACGCGAGCACGTTGCGCATGCACACGCGGTCCAGCTGCGGCAGCTGCCGAATCCGATCGGCGACGTCGAACGCTTCCTGCGGGCCTGAAAGACCCAGGCCGGGGTTCGGGCGCATCAATGCCTCGAAGCCGAGTGGACGATTGCTCTCCATGTCCCAGATCGGCTGGAACACGGTGGTGACGAGCTGCTCGGCGATCATCTTGCGGACGATGTCGCCCTTGGCCGGCGAGAAAACGTTCATCACGGTGCCGCTGTCGCGGAAACACACCGTTCGGTTGCGGCCGCTGCGCTTCGCTTCGTAGAGTGCCGCGTCGGCAAGATCGTACGAGCCGGCGACCAGTTCCGGACCCGATAGGTTGACGTAGCCGATGCTGACCG
>PMOS01000025.1 GCA_003161435.1 Vulcanimicrobiota bacterium | reverse complement strand
TCGGCGGTCCGACGCGGCTCCAGGAACGCCGGAAAGTACGCGCCGCGACGCAACTTTGGAATCCGTAAGTCCACCGAGCCGACCCGTGTCTCCCAGAGCCGATCGCGGTACCCGTTGCGGCTGTTGCTGCGCTCGGGCGTTCGCTCGCCGTACTCGGCGCCCGTGCGCTGCTCGACCTCAAACTCCATCAGACGCTCGGCGACGTGGGCGAGGAGCTCGCGCACGACTTCGTCCTGAGCCCCCTTCTCAACGAGCTCCGCGAGTGCCATACTGACCTTGGCCATCGTGGGGTCCTTTCGCGGGAAGTTGCTTTGCAAAAACAACCTTCGCCGGGAGCCACGGTGGCCGCCCTCTATCCTACGAGGCGGCCGGGGTTATACACCACGCCCTGGGACACGATCTCTTGTGAAGCCAGCAACGTTGCTGCGCGACCTTCGGCCAATCTAATGGGGCAATTGCGATGAATAGGAGATCGCGGGCGGGAACACAATCTGGTCACCCATAATCTGCGCTAGTCACGTTGCGGTCGCGTTGCACCTAATATGCGGGCAGCAAAGTACGAGGCGATCTCAGGTGGCGGGCCGGGCCCCAAACGGGCGACCCTCGGAACTCCAGACAGAACAATGGCTGAGGTACGATGAAGCGCTCGACACCTGCACCTGTCGAACGTCTGGTGGAACAACTGGCGACCAGGAGGGCACCCACTTCAAGCTCGACACGGTACCGGCGTAGCGACTAGCGGGTCTTGCGGACGCGCCAAATCTGCTCTGCGGGCCATCGACGCGCCCAGTCGTGCGGGACGTATTCGTGGTATGTCGACTCGGCGTCGACCGGCGGCCTTAGCTCGATGAGGTCCTCGATGGTGAATCCATTTCGGCGGAACAGCCGGATCCACTCGCCGTACGGCCGCGAGAAGACGATCGACTCATCGTCGTCAGCGCTCGTTCGCTCGAAATAGTTCGATCGTAGCTGCTCGCCGACGGCATTGGTCGCATCGTCCCAGCAGATGAAATGCAGGGGTGTCTCGGCACTGAAGGCGAGCAGGCCGCCCGGGCGCAATAGGCGAGCCGCTTCCGGAACGGTGAATTGCGGGTCGGCGAACGACATCGCGCCGTGGTCGCAGAAGACGACGTCGAACGACGCGTCGGGCAGCGGTACCGATTCCGCGCTCGCGTGCACGAGCGGGAAGTCGACGCCGGCCTCGGCCATCAGCCGCCGCGCGTGCTCCAACTGGCGCGCCGAGTTGTCGAGCCCGACGCAACGCGCGCCGAGTCGGGAAAGCGCGATCGACCAGCGGGCGGCGCCGCAGCCGAACTCGAGCACGTCTCTGTCGCGCACGTCGCCGAGCACGTTGAGCTCCGACTCCGGGATCGACCACACGCCCCACGCGCACGGCGCGCGCTCGAGCTGAGCCGCGTGGTGCGCTTCGTAGTCGTCGCTCTCCGCGTCCCAATGGGCCCGGTTCTTGCGCGCGTGCTCGGTTAGCTCGTCGCCCATCGCCGCACCGGCGACGCGGTTAGGCGCGTTCGCGCTGGATGCGGCGCGGGGGGACGGCGAGGCGCTGCAGCATCGCCGGCGTCGGGAGCTTGATGTCTTTGGCGAGCTTCATCCAGGCCAGGACCTTGATCGTCCACCAGGTCGCGTCGATCTCGAACCAGCGCAGACCATGGCGCGCGCTGAACGGGAACGCGTGGTGGTTGTTGTGCCAGCCTTCGCCCCAGGCCAAGAACGCCACGAACCAGTTGTTGGTCGAGCGGTCGCCGGTGCGGAAGCTCTGATAGCCGCTGTAGTGCGCCGCGCTGTTGACCAGCCACGTGATGTGATACGTCACGACGATCCGCACGAACAGGCCCCAGATCAGCCACGACCAGCCGCCGATCGCGAACAGCAGGATCCCCAGCCCGACCGTCCACCAGACGGCCGAGGCTTCCATGAACTTGTAGAAGCGATCGTTCGCGAGGTCGGGCGCGAGCCGCATCTGCTCTTCAGGCGAGAGCATCGCTTCGTTGCGCTTGTACAACCACTCCATGTGGCTCCACAGCACGCCCTTGTGAATGTCGTGCGGGTCGCCTTCTTTGTCGGTGTGCGCGTGATGCGCACGGTGCGTCGAGATCCAGTCGATCGGGCCGCCTTGCAGCGCCAACACACCTAAGATCGTCGTCGCCCACTCGATCGGCTTGGCGACCTTGAGGCTGCGATGGGTCAGCAGCCGGTGGTAGCCCAGGCAAATGCCCCACGCGCCGGTCGTGTAATACAGCACCGCGAGCACGATGAGCGCGCTCCAGTGAAAGGTCCCCGGAATGAACGCGCAGAGCGCGCCGAGATGGACGACAGAGAGGCCCGTAAGCGTCGCCCAACGGGGAACCCGCCGCTTGGCGGTAGCGGTTTGCATGACCATTGGAGGTGCGCCCTTTGGGCCAGGAGTCCTGGCGTTCCGACCCTACGGAATGGTTAAGGTTGAGCGCAACCCAGGCGGCCGAGGACGGCTCATGGCGGTCGATGCAGACGGCGGCAAGCGCCCGGTGATCGACGTCCACACGCACCTTCACCCGCCGCGGCTGTTCGCCGCTATCCGGCGCTGGTTCGCCGAGCGCAGCCCGTGGATGCTGGAGCATCCGACCGAACCGGCCGAGGTTGCGCGCGCCTTGCGCGAGCACGGCGTGGAAAAATTTGCCTTCTGCTCCTACGCGCACAAGCCGGGGATGGCGCGCGACCTCAACGCGTGGCTGGCGCAGACGGGCCGCGACCTGGGACCCGGCGCCGTCCCGCTGGCGACCGTCCACGCCGGCGACCCCGACCCGGCCGGAGACATGCGCGACGCGCTGCGCGACGGCTGCGCCGGGCTCAAGGTCCACGAGAACGTGCAGGGCTTCGGGCTCGACGATCCCCGCCTCGCCGGCGTGCTCGACGCCGTCGCGAACGCCGAGGGCTTCATCCTCGTGCACGTCGGTGCGATCCCGTGGTCGAACGACACCAACGACGGCCCCGCGCGCATCGCGCGCGTGCTCGAGGCGCACCCAACGCTGCGCATCGTGGTCGCGCACTTCGGCCTGCCCGATCAGCTGCGCTACCTCGATCTCATGCAAAGCGACGCGCGGTTGTTTCTCGACACCACGATGGCGTTCGCGCCGGATTCACCGATGCGGATCGACGTCGCGCGCGCCGACGTGGAACGCGGTGCGAATCAGATCGTCTACGGCACGGACTGGCCGAACATCCCGCACGCGTACGACGGCGAGTTGCGCGGCCTGCGCGCGCTGGGCCTCACCGATGCGACGTTGCGCGCAATCACCAGCGAGAACGCGCGGCGTCTGACGCCGGCTTTTCGCTGACGGGACGCCGCGGCGCGCTAAGCCGGCGTCCCTGCTGCCGTGCCGTGCATGTTGCGCAGCCGGAACGCAAATCCGATCAAGAAGACGCCGGCCAAGATCGCATAGATGCCGATCGTCCACGCCAGCGCGAACACGCCGTAGAGCGGGAACACGAAGATCGCGATCCCCGCGACGATCGAGATCGCGCCGAACAGGATCATCAGGATTTCGTTGGCGATCGCTTGGCGAATACGAAATGCCGTTACGATCGCCAAGATCCCGGTCAGAATCGCCCAGGCGCCGAACAAGAAAACCAGCCACAGCGCCATCAGCCCCGGAAAAATGAACGTGATCGCCCCGACGGCTACCCCCAGCACGCCCTCCAGCAACATCCAGATCCAGTTGCCCTCGGCATGGTTCATCCGGATCGCCGCGACGATCGCGACGATCCCGTCGACGAGAGCGTAGGCACCGAACAGGATCGCCAGCGTGAGGATCGCGGCCCCCGGGAAGAGCGGTATGAGGATGCCGAGCACCAGCGCGAGGATGCCGCGGATCAGGAACAGCCACCAGTGGGACGAGAGTTGGGCGATCATTTGCTGGATCGTACTACCGGAAGACCCTCGGCGTCCAGCGGCGTCCCGACCAGCAGCTTGAGGAAAAAGCCGTACGACGCCACGCCGCCTTTGACGCCGTTGGTGCGCAAGAAGCGGTCGTAGAAGCGCCACTGTATCGCGAACAGGTGGGGCTGATAGTGGCGCAAGAAGCGCTCGCGGCTGGCCTCGAAGTCGGCGATCACGCGCGGGTCCAAGCGCAGCCGGCGGCGCTGCGCTTCGGGCAGCTCGCCGTAGGTCCAGAATGCGCCCGAATAGCGGATCAGCGGGTCGTTCGAGCGCAGGCACGTCAGCGTACCGATGTAGTTCGCGTCGCCTTCGTCGGTGAATCCGCCGGCGTGCGACCACTCGTGGGCGAGCGCGCGTGGAACCTCGAACGGCAAGAAATCCGCGTTCAAGAGCGTTTCGAACGAGAAGGGGGAGTATTGGCCGCCGATCCCGGCCGCATCGTAGTACGGCTGCAGGATCGTGAACTTGGGCCGCGTCACCGCGACGTTCCAATCATCACCGAGCCGCCGCACGACGGGTTCGAACGCGGCTTGGAGCTTCGTCTGGTCGAGCGTCTCGGCGTGCGCGGCCGCGACGTTGGCGTTCAAGATGCCGACGATGCGCTCGCTGAACGCGGCGACCGCGGCGTCGGTGACGCGCGAGTCTTGAAAGTCCACCCGGGTAGCAACGGTCGTGCGGCGGTAGTTGAAGCCCCAGAGCAGCTCGAAGAGCACGATGCCGAGCGCGGCGTAGCCGATCGTGTGCGCCACGAGGCGGGCCGCGACGCGCAACCGCCGCGGTCGCGGTGTGCGCCGCAACGCGCGGATCCACCAGGCGATCAGCGCGATCACGACGGCCAGCAGCTCGACGTCGCCGACCGCGAACGGCACCAGGTTGGTGAGCGGCACGAACGCGCGGTTCATCAGGGCGAAGACGCCATTGGCATAGCCGTGCTCGATCCAGCCCGGCGAGATCGCCGCCTTCGCCGCGGCGAACGCCAGCAGAACGGCGAGCACGTCGAGCCCGAGCGCTAGCCCGCTGCGCCGCGGGCGCTGCCGGCGGTCTCTCACGGAAACAACAACGTCGAGAACGTGCCGACGCGCGAAAACCCGAGCCGTTCGTACAGCGAAATCGCCGGTGTGTTGAAGTCGTTGACGTAGAGCGAGAGGCTGGCCTCCGTGGCGAACAGGCGGCGCGCGACGCCGGCGAGCGCCAGCGCGGCATACCCGTTGCGGCGTTGCTCGGGCGGGGTCCAGACGCCTTGCAATTGCGCGGTCGATTCGGTTCGCGGGCCCACGTTCAGCTGAAAACGCAGGCGGCCGTCGACGATCCAGACCCACCACAGCCCGAGCGCGATCGCCCGGCGTACGGCCGAGGTGAAGGCGTGCCGATTTGCTCGCGGATCGTAGCCGAGCTCGCCCAGGATCATCCGGGCGCTGTGATCGGCGATCACGGCCGCGTCCTCGTCCCGAGCGCGCCGCACTCCGACGTCGGCGCCGGCGTAGCGCAACGCCTCGGGCGTCAGGGCGTACACCGGTTGCACCGCGCGCACGATGGAGGGTTGCGGATGCCACTCGCGCACGCATTGCCACAGCGCGTCGACTGCTTCTTTGGGCCCGACGAAGCTGCGCGGTTCGCGGTGCTTGCGCAACTCGACCGCCAGCGCGTCGACGGTGTTCTCGTCGTCGGCGGCGACGACGAGCTGCGCCCCGAAATACGCCAGACCGTTCACGCTTCCGCGCGCGTCGCGGCTGAGCACGAGCTCATCGGACGTGCCGGGGCCGTGGCCGCCCTCGAGCACCCATTGGAGGAAGACGTTGTCGTACGGCCGCCGCGCCACATAGCGGATTGCGTCGCGGCGGGTCGCGTGGGTGACTGGCTCGAGCAGTGTGCGTTTTGTCTTTTAGCTCAATGGGCGGACGAAGGTCGGCGTCGTCGTAGGCGCCTTGCTCCCGCCCTCCGGTTCGACGCTGACCGCCACGGTCCCGACCCGAGTCGCATCGACCGGCAGGGCGACGATCGCGACCCCGTCCGAGTTCGGGGTGAACGTGACGCTCGGAGCCATTGTCGTCGAGCCTCGGGGCGCCGTCCAAGCCTGGTAGACACGTCCCTTGGGCAGCGCGCCGAGCTTCGAGAAGGCGAAGTAGACGCGGTCGCGCCGCACGATCACCGTGCCCGGGGCTACGGCGTAGCGCCGCGCGTCGGGCGCCAGCAAATCGGTCAGCGTCCGGTTCTCGGCGGCGCCGGAGCGTTGGCTTTCGGCGAGTTCGACCGCAAGGGTCGCGGCGCGCCGCTGGGCCGCGGCAAGCTCGCCGCGCGTGTTGACGTCCTGCGCGACCGTGACGACCGAGAAGACGACAGCCGCCGCGGCGGCCAAGCCGGTCCCCCACATCCAGGCGGGATAGGCCGCTGAACCGCGCGCGGCGGTCATCCGCCCCGAGGCCGCGTCGGCCCGAACGCGCGCCATCAACCGTTCCTTGAGCCGTGCGGAGCGCGCCGAATCGACCGGCTCGTCCGCCGTGTGCGCGAGCGCGGTCGCGGCGGCGCGCAGCTCATCATATTCACGGCGCGCTTCGTCGTCGTTCGCGATGAATGCCGCGACCAGCGCCGTCTCTTCACGTGGCAGGACGCCGAGCGCGTAGAGCGCGACCGACTCGAGCATCGCCTCGCGCATCGATTCGTCCGTCATGGCGCTGCGTGCTCCCCTAGGGCTTGGCGCAGCCGGCGCAGGCCGCTGCGGATGCGGGTCTTCACCGTCCCGAGCGGCGTGTCGGTGCGCCGCGCGAGTTCCTGATGGGTGACACCCCCGAAGAAGCCCATCTCGATCAAGCCGCGCTGTTCGGGCGGCAGTTGTGCGAGCGCGTCGCGCACGCGCTGGGCGTCCAACCTGGTGAGCACGTCGTCGTCGAGCGATCCTTCCAACGGAAGATCGGCGGGGATCTCGATCTCGGGGCGCACGGATCGGGCGCGCAAGACGTCGAGCGCGCGGTTTCGCGCAACCCGGGACACCCACGCCACGAACGAGCCGCCGCGAAATGCTTCGGGCGCTGTCCAAACTTTGAGAAACACCGTTTGCGTGAGGTCTTCAGCCATCGTCGGGTCGCCTAGGATGCGCAGGCCGATCCCGAAGACCAGCCGGTGGTAGCTGTCGTAAAGAGACTCGAACGCCGCGACGTCGCGCGCCTGGACTCTCTCCATCAAGCGGACCCCGGGATCCATCGGGCGGGCGTTCGCGTCGTCGTAGCGGTCACCTCGCCGGGGTAACGGCCTCTGGCGAGGAACGGATGCCGCCGCCGTCGGCCGCTTGGTGAAGATCGGATAAAGAGGACGACTCATGCAGGAAGCAGTCCAGCTCGGCGACCTCGAGGATCGGCTCGACGCGGCCCGTTCGATTTTGGTCCTCACCGGATCGGGGATCTCCGCCGAGAGCGGCCTGCCGACGTTTCGCGGCGTCGGCGGCTTGTGGCGGACCCATCGCGTCGAGGAGCTCGCGTCGGCGGCCGGATTCGAGCGCGACCCGGTGCTGGTCTGGACGTGGTACAACGAGCGGCGCCTTGCGCACCGGGCAGTCGAACCGTCAGCAGCCCACGTCGCGCTTGCGAAGATCGAGCAGAACGCCGCCGACTTCACCCTGGCGACGCAGAACGTCGACTCGTTGCACCTGCGCGCCGGATCGCGCAACGTGCTCGAGCTGCACGGAAAGCTGCGCGAGGCAAAGTGCACGCGGTGCGACGCGCGCCGCCCCTTCGACGATGCGCTGGATTTGAATGCGCTCGAACACGCGTGCGGCGGGATGTGGCGTCCCGACATCGTGTGGTTCGGCGAAACCCTGCCGGCCGACGTGCTGGAAGCGGCGTTCGAGGCGGCAGGACGTGCCGACCTCATGCTGGTGATCGGAACCTCGGGGATGGTGCGGCCGGCGGCATCATTGGCAACCAAAGCGGTGACGCAGGCGTACGTCGTCGAGATCAACCCCGAGGAGACCGCGCTCACCGCGCACGTCGACCGCTCGATCCGCGCCCGCGCTTCCGACGTGCTACCGCACCTCGTGACGTAACGCTCGCCGCGCCGGACCGGGCGTGCGGTTCGCCGAACGGCGAGACGATGGAAAGAACGCACATCGACATCCCCGGCAAGACGTTGCCGCCCGGTATGGCGCGCTGGCCGTTCAGCGACGCCGTGCGTGCCGGCGACACATTGTATCTTTCAGGCCGGCTCGGCCTCGATCCGGTGACGCGGCGCCCGCCGGCCGACGTTTCCGACGAAGCGCGCACGCTGATGGACGATGTGCGGCGCGTGTTGACGGCCGCCGAGATGACGACCGACGATCTGGTGATGGTCACCATCTTCGCGCCCGACGTCGCCAACTTCGCCGCGTTCAACGCCGTCTATCTCGAGTATTTCAGCGGCCCGCTCCCCGCGCGCGCGTTCATCGGTTCCGGTCCGCTCCTCTTCGGCGCACGCTTCGAGCTAACCGCAATCGCCATCGCACGCTGAGTCTCATGTCACGCTGACCGCGGTGTCTTCGACGTCGACGATAGTCGTGCTTCGGCTTCGCTCAGCACGACGGCACGAGAATTGCGCGGCTCGCTCGGGAGATTGCCACGGCACCGTGCGCCGCCCTTCGACGAGCTCAGGGTGACGGGGTTTCTACAGGTTGAGGGGTGGGCCGGTGCGGTCTTCGTAGGTTGCGCGCGGCGGCGGTGGTTCGGGCAGGATCGGCTCCTCGTCGTCCTGCGGAAACATCCAACCGCGGCCGAGTCCGGGCGGTGCGAAGTCCGTCGTCGCTGGTGTCGACGCTGTGGGGCGCGGGCGCGGCCGGGCGAGCGGAGGCACAGGTGGGGAAGTGCGCGTGATCGGCGATGCGGACCGCGCGGTCACCAGCACGGCCTCCGGTGCGGCGACAGCTGCGGGTTCGGGAGAGGAGCCGGGAGGTGCGTTTGCGGGCTCGATCGTCGTCTCGATCATCGCGTCGACCGGGACGGTGAACCGCTCGACGCCCATCCGCCGGCCGCGCACGACGAACGCGTCGAGCAAACGCCGCACGCCCGTCAGCGGGATCTCCGCCAACGGAACGAGTTGATACTCGCCGGCCAGCGATGCGCACGTCGAGCGCGATGCGACGATGAACGCGTTGAGGTCGAACGCTGCCTCCTGCAGCCGGTGGGCGAACGTCGCTTCGCTGCCGACCACGGTGAACTCGCGGCGGTCGCGGAAGCCGGCGTCGCCGGCGATCACCTCGCCGGTATTGATGCCGATACCGACGGTGAACGGCTTGCGGTGCTGCTTGGCCCAGCGGTCGCGCATCGCGACGACGTGGCGCGCGACGTCGAGCGCTGCTTGCAGCGCGTCGTCTTCCTGCGTCGGATTGTCGAGCGGCACGCCGAACAGCGCGACGATTCCGTCGCCTAAGAGCGTGTCGATGATGCCGCGATGGCGCTGGATCGCCGTTCCCGCCAGGCCGTAGAACTCGTTGAGATACCGCAGCGTCTGCTCGGGCGTGAGCGGCTCGATGAAGCGCGCGAAGTCGCGGATGCGGCAGACCAGGACGGTCGCGCGAACGGCACGGCCGGTGAAGAGGCGCTCGTCTTTGCGGGCCAGCAGCAGGTCGACGACCGAGGGCGCGACATAGCGCGCGAACGTCGCTCGGACGCGCGCAAGCTCACGGCGCTCGGCATTCCAGCGCCGCCAGGCGATCGCGCAGCCGCCGATCCCGGCCACGATGAATAGGCCGACGAGAAAGGCCATACCGGGGTAATCGGCCGGAAGCCGCCGTAACCCGCGCTATGACCGACCTCGAGTACCTCCAGGCCCGGATCGCGGGCTACGCCGACTACGCGAACGCGGCGGCCCGGCATCAGGTCGACAAGCAGATTCGAGCCTGGCTCGGCGAGGCGCTGACCGACGCGCGCGAGCGGCTCAACCCGGACGGCGCGCTCGGCGAGCGGCTCGACGGGCTGCTACTGCGCTGCGAGTTCTCCGATCAGCGGGTCATCCGCGCCGCCGACCATGCGCGGTTCGGCCCGGACTTGGTCGACCGCGTCCATCAGCTCGACCGTGGGATCGTCGAAACTGCCGAGGGAATTCGGGCGGCCGCCTCAGCCGACGAGCTGAGCTCGGAGCTCGACGACGCGGCGCGCCTGCTCGACGAGCGGTTCGGCGCAATCGCCGACGCGCCGAGCTCTTAGACGCGCGGTTTGGTCGCGGTCCCCGACACAACCGGTTTGGCCAGCGAACGGGCGATGACCGCGCCGCACACGATCGCCAGCAGACACCAGAGCAGACCTTGCACGACGTCGCCGAGCACGATGCGGCCGATCCCGAAGAGCGTTCCGTACACGAGTCCCAGCCCCGCGAACCAGTCGAGCAGCGCAATCCCCAACCGGTCTTCGGAGCCGCCTGGGACGAGCCGCGCGATCGGGTCCCAGCCGCTCCCCGCCGGACGGACGCGTTCGTAGAAGCGGGTCAACGTCGCTTCCGTCTCCGGCTTGGTGGCGAACGTGACGACCAGCCACACCACCGTCGTCGCGGCGACCGTGATCAGCAGCCGTTTCGCGGTCGCGTTGGGATCGTCGCCGGCGACGATGCCGCTGAGATAGCACCAGCTGCCGACGATCGCTGACGCGGCCAGCGCGGAGATCTCGCTCCAGGCGTTGATCCGCCACCAGTACCAGCGCAGGATCATCACGAGTCCGACGCCTGCGGTCAAGGTCAGCATATATTTCCATGCTTCGCCGACCGATGTCATGAACAGCGTGACGACCGCGGCGAGGATCAGCGCGACTACGGTCATCAAGCGGGAGACCGCGACGTAGTGGCGGTCGCTCGCGTCGCGGTTGACGAAACGGCGATACAGGTCGTTGGTGAGGTACGAAGCGCCGAGATTGAGTTGCGTCCCGATGGTCGACATGTACGCCGCGAGGAAGCCCGCCATCATCAGCCCGCGCAGCGCGACCGGGAGATGGTCGACCATCGTCTGCACGTACCCGAGCTCGGGATCGGGCTTGCCGTTCGCTCCGATGACGCCGTGCGGATAGAGCACGAGCGCGGCGAGCGCGACGAGGATCCACGGCCAGGGCCGCAGTGCGTAGTGCGCCACGTTGAAGAACAGCGTCGCGAGGACTGCATCCTTCTCGCTGCGCGAAGCGAAGATGCGCTGCGCGATGTACGAGCCGCCGCCGGGCTCGGCGCCGGGATACGATGACGCCCACCAGCTCACGCCGATGAACACCAGGAACGTGGTGAGCGGCATCCAGCTCGTGTCGCCGCCGAGCGGAGCGAACGCGAGGATCGAACCGTTGCCGCGATGCGCGTCGATGACTGCGAGGCCGCCTTTGAGCGCCGCGATCCCGCCGACCGCGGCGACGGCGACGACCGCCAGTACGATCGCCATCGTCATCTTCACGATGAACTGCAAGAAATCGGTGACGAGCACCGACCAGAAGCCGCCGATGGTGACGTAGAGCGCGGTCAGGACGAGGCACACGTACAGCGCCGGCAGCGTCGGCACGTGCAGCGTCAGCGACAAGATCTTCACCATCGCGAGGTTGACCCAGCCCATGATGATCGTGTTGACCAGCACGCCCTGGTAGACGGCGCGCACGCCGCGCAGCGCCGATGCCGGCTTACCGCCGTAGCGCAGCTCGATGAACTCGACGTCGGTGAGCACGCCCGAACGCCGCCACAGCGCGGCGAAGAAGAACACGGTGAGGATCCCGCTGGCGGCCATGTTCCACCACAGCCAGTTGCCGGCGATGCCGTTCTGCGCGACGAATCCCGTGACCGCGAGCGGCGTGTCGACCGCGAACGTGGTAGCGACCATCGACGTCCCGGTGAGCCACCACGGCGCACTGCGCCCGGACAGAAAATACTCGCCGATGTTCTTGCCGCTGCCGCGCGCGTACCAGAGCCCGATGCTCAGGTTGATCGCGAAGAACGCGACGACGACCACAATGTCCAGCGGGCTCAGCGCCATCCCCGCCCCCGTTCGTCCGCTGCCACCCCGAGCCTGTCGTGGGACTTCATGTCAATCCGTTGAGCACCGCAGTATCGTGTCTGGGCCGCGTAGCGGTGGCGGGGCGGCGTTTTGCCGGCGGCCGTGGTCGGTGAGCGCGTCGTATTCGCGCTCCTCGCGGGTGAAGCGCTCGAAGCCCGCGCGCCCGACCGCGTCGGCGTCGGCCCGAAACGCGAAGATATCCGAGGCGACGATCGGAGGCTGCGGGTTGAGCGCGTTGCGCACCGCTTCGGCGACCCGGACGTGGCCGATCTCGTGGTGGACGATCGCCCGCCTGAGCGCGTCGACGCGGATTCGATCGGACTGGCTCATCTGGGGCCAACGGATCGAGTCGGGGACCGAGACCGTGATCGTGGAGAGCTCGAAGACGACCGTGCCCGTGTACTGGCCGCCGGCGAGCGCATGAGCATCCGCAACCCGGTAGCGGAAACTGATCGTCGCCAGCCCTGCCTCGGGGTCGCGGGCGAAGACGTTGCGACACGACGGCACGGTGAGATCGCGCGCGTCGACCTGGACGTGGAGGCGGGCCATCACCTCGTCGTCGCTACCCGCGGCTAGCGCCGTCATGAAGAGCGCCGCGACTATCGCGATCACGGTATGGGCTGCTTGGCGAGGATACGGCGCACGTGCTGGTGTAGCGCGGGAGGTGCGCTCGTTCCTCGCGGCGGTCTTCTCGATCGCGCTGTTCGCGTCCGCCGCGGCCGCCGCGATGGCGGCCGCGGCGTTGGTCCCGCAGCCGCGCAGCGTTCAGGCCGTCTCGTGCCGGAGCGCGATCGCGCTGAACCGGCCGCTGCGGTTTCCGCATAGGACCGACCCGGGGGGCTTCGAGCTGCTGAGCGCGCGTTGGACGGCCCTGGGGATTCCGACGCCGGTCATCGTTCCCGATCGCGCCGCCGCCGACGTCCAACTCGGCGAGGCCGCGGTTGACCCCGCCTCCCCGCGGGGCGCCGCATTACCGCCGCCCGAATACCGTATCGACGTGTCATCGCGCGTTCGGATCGTCGAAGTATCCGGCGACGATGCCGGCAAGGGCGAGGGCCTTTTCGATGCGCTGATGACGTTGGCGCAACTCCCGGAACGGCACGGAGCGAGTTGGGCGCTGCCGTGCGTGCACATCGACGACGGCCCGGCGATGCGCTGGCGCATCGTATCCGACGACGTCTCGCGCGGCCCGTTCCCGACGATGGACTACGCCAAAGAACGGATCCGCGGACTCGCCGCGCTCAAGATCAACGGCTGGTCGCCGTATATGGAGCAGGTCGTCGTCGACCCGCGGTTTCCGTTCGTCGCGTGGCCGAACGGTTGGACGACGGCGCAACTGCACGAGCTCGCCGCGTACGCGCGGCGCTTCCATGTGACGCTGATCCCCGAACAACAGACATTCTCGCACATGCACGAGGCGCTCAAGTGGGAAGCACTCGCGCCGCTCGCCGAGCTTCCGCACGGGTATCTGGTCGCCGAAAGCGATCCGCGCACGTATCGCTACCTCGAGCCGCTGATCAAGAGCGTCGTCGCTGCGGTCGAACCGGTGCCGTTCGTCCACCTCGGGGCCGACGAGCCGATCGACTTGGGCCGCGGCCGGACGCCGCGCACCGCGCAGGCCTTCGCCGATCACGTGACCCGCGTCGCCGCGACGCTGGCCGGGACCGGCGCGCGACCGATGATCTGGGACGACGCGATCCAGCAGGACCACGCGATCTTGAGCTTGCTCCCGCGCACCACCGTCGTCGTCACGTTTCACTATGGTGCGGAGAAGTCGTACCGCGCGTACATCGAGACGGTGGCAAATGCCGGCTTCGACCAAATGGTCGCGCCGGGCGCGGCGAACTGGAGCGAGGTCTATCCGGACCTGGCCACTTCGTACGCGAACGTCGCGCGATTCGTCGGCGAGGCGAAGACGGCGCGCGGCGTGCTCGGCATGTTCATGACGGTCTGGCACGACGACGGCGAGTCGCTGTTCGAAGCGACGTGGCCATCCGTCGCCTATGCCGCCGCGACCGCCTGGCAGACCAAACCCGTCGACGACTCGACCTGGAACGCGACCTTCACGCGCGCGTTCTTCGGCAGCGACGATCCCGGCTACGGCGGCGACCTGAGCGCACTCGAAGCGATTCGTCCGTTGCTTCGCACTACGCCGTCCGACCCGTCCGACTACATCTTCTGGCACGATCCGTTCGACCCGTCGCTGCAGGAGCGCATGAAGCCGGCGAACCTTGTGAGCGTGCGCGAGCGCGCCGAGGGCGTGTTGGCCCACCTCTGGTCGGTGCACCCGCCGCTGCACGCCGAGGCAGCCGGCGTGATGAAGCTCGGCGCGATGCGTTACGACTTGCTCGCGCGGCGGTTGCAGATCGGCAAGGAGGCGCGCGAAGCGTACGACGATGCGCGCGCACACGCCGACAAACCCGACGAACCGCAGGTCTACCGCAGTCTGAACGTCGCGAAGTATCTGTGCTGGGAGCTGCGTGACGGGCTTTCGAACGTCGTCCCGCTCTACATCGGGGCTTGGCGCTACGAGAGCACCGAACCGGGCCTCCAGCATATCATCACGCGCTATCGCCTCGCCGAGGACGACGCGCAACGCTGCGCCGATCGGATCGACAGCGTGATCCGCGAGAACTACCTGCGCCATGCGACCGTGCCGGCGTGGGACGAGGTGATGAGATCGGCCCACTGAGCGGCGTCGCGATCGTCGTCGTCTTCGTGGCGCTGGCCGCGCTGATGATCGCGCGCCGGCTGCCCGCGCTGCTGGCGGTTCCGGCGATGGCGCTGGCGACCGCGGCGCTCGCCGGAGTGCACGACCTCGGTGCGATCGTCACGCTCGGTGCGGTGAAGCTCGCACCGGTCTACGCGACGCTGTTCTTCGGCGCGCTGCTCAGCCGCGTCGTGCTCTCGACCGGGATCGCCGAGACGCTCGTCGCGTACGCGGCGGAGTTCGGCGGCGACCGTCCGCTGGTACTCTCGCTGCTGCTGTGCCTGGTCGTCGCGATCTTGTTCACCACCGTGACGGGACTCGGTGCGATCATCATGATTGGGACGATCGTGCTGCCGGTGCTCATGACCGTCGGCGTGCCGCGCGCGACGTCGGCGACGCTGTTTCTGCTCGCGTTCGGGCTCGGGTACATCCTCAACATCGCGCAGTGGCGGTTCTACAGCTCGGTGTTCGGTGTCGAACGTGGTGCGTTCCAGAGCTACGCGCTGGTGCTGTTCGGCGTACAAGCGATCGTGCTGATCGTTTTCGCGGTCGTTCGTGCGCGCACGACGCGCGATTACGCGACGAAGGTCGTCCTTCGAGAGCCTCAGGGTGACAGCGACGAGCCGCGGCGACGGGTCGGGCCGCTCGCGCTCGTCACGCCCGTGTTGCCGCTCGTGCTATTGATCGGACTGGGCTTGGATGCGATCGTCGCGTTCGCGATCGCCGCGCTCTACGGCGTCCTCGTCACGACGCCGCGCCGAGCGGTGCAAACGCTCGTCGCTGCTTGGATCCGCGGAATCGAGGACGTCGCGCCGGCGACGATCCTCATGATCGGCATCGGAATGTTGCTCGTCGCGGCGCAAACGCCCCAAGTGCAGGCCGCCGTGACGCCGCTCGTCGCCGCGATCGCGCCGCGCACGCCGGTCGCGTACGTGGTGCTGTTCGGTCTGCTCTCACCGCTGGCGCTGTACCGCGGCCCGCTCAACCCGTACGGCGTCGGCATCGGCGTCTACACCGTCCTCGCGACGCTGCACGTGGTTCCCGCCGTCGCGCTGGTCGCGGCGGTGATGGCGGTGGTGCAGGTGCAGAACGTGTGCGATCCGACCAACACGCAGAACGTGTGGGTCGCGAACTTCACCGGCATCGGCGTCGAGCGCATCACGCGGCTCACGCTGCCATGGCAGGTCGGTGTCGCCACGATCGCCACGATCGTGGCGGTCGTCGCCGGTGGGGCGCTGTTCGGCGCGGCGCCGTTCGCGATCCCCGCAGCGTCGGCCGCAACGACCGGCGACGGCCTGTTCGCGCCGCCGTCTGCCGCGCACGCCGTCACGGTGCTCGACGACGGAACGCTCGACGGCGCGCGCGCCGCGCACGAAGTTGCCGAAGCGGTGGCGCGCGGTTGGCCGGGTTTCCGCGTCGTCGGCTCAGCGGGCGATCCGGCCGCGTCCGATTGCACGGCCAAACCATATGCGGCCGCGCTGAAGCTGACCGTCACGCCGCTCGTCGCCGACGGCCGCGACGTCGGGCTCGAGTTGCTCGATTGCGCGGGCTGGAGCGTCGAGCAGTGGCACGCGCAAGAACCGGTCCGCCAGGCGGCGCTCGACGTGCTCTTCCGCGTGCGCGTCTGGTCGCGCGAACACCCCGCGCTTGCCGCCGAGGTGTTCGAGCGCGGTCTTGCGTTCGACCCTGCCGCGCCGCGCGCGACCTACTTCTACGTGCTGTTCAAGCCGAGCGACGGCTACATGCGCGCGATCGTCCGGCCGGGCGGGCCCGCGTTCGCGGCCGGCCTGCGCACCGGCGACGTGATCGACAAGCTCGACGGAAAATTCTGGTGGGAGTACGGCACCTACCAAACGCAGCTGCGCGCCTACGACGGGCTGCCGCACGACTTTGACGTCGAGCGCGGTAAGGTCGGCGGCCCGCCGGCCCACGTTCAGTTGGGAGCGCCCTTCACGGGCTGAGCCGCCTCAAAAAAAGAATCGGCGGACCTGTTGACTTGTGCTAGTTATACTGATACGGTATTAGTAGAACTAGCATAACTCTCGACTTGGAGCCCCCACATGGACAGCAGCCGCCCGATCTTCCGCCCCCAACCCGTACGTCCGGCCCCCGCGCCGACGCTCGTCCGTACCCCGCAAGACTCCCGGCTGTTCCGCGGCTGGGGCATCACGCTCTAAGCGCTTGCCGCCCGCCTTCTTCTCGGTCAATCCGTCTGCCGGGGCTCCGCTCTACGTGCAGTTGACCGAACAGATCAAGCGAGCCATCGCCGTCGGTGCTCTGGACGCCGGTGAGCGCCTTCCGACGGTGAAAGGGCTTGCGCACGAGCTCAAGCTGAACGCCAACACGGTCGCTCGGGTCTACCGGGATCTCGAACGTGAAGGGATCATCGACACGACGCCCGGCCGCGGCTCCTTCGTTCGCGAGAACGGCGTCGTCGGCGAAACCCGGCGCGCGGCGACCGACGTCGCTAGCACGGCAATCGACGACGCAGTGCGCGAAGCGCGCTCGCTCGCGGTCACGCTCGATGAGATTCGAGCCATCACGGAGGCGTCGGTCGGACGCTGGTACCCGGAGGAGCAGAAGTGATCGCGATCAGCGGTCTGACCAAACGCTACAAAGATGTTCTTGCTGTCGACGACGCTTCGTTCGAGGTCCCGACCGGTTCGGTCTGCGGATTGCTCGGACGCAACGGCGCGGGCAAGACGACGACGTTCAAATGCATGATGGGGTTCGCGCGCCCGCAATCCGGCACGGTTCTGTTCGACGGACAGCCGCTGACGCCCAAGACGTTCGAGAAGCTGGGTTACGCCCCCGAACGGCCCGCGCTTTACGGTTGGCTGACCGTCGCGAACCATCTCGAGCTCGCCCGTCGCTCGCAACCCGCGTACGACGATGCGAAAACTCGTGAATTACTCGCGACCTTCCGGCTGGATGGGCGCAAGCGGGTCAAGCGCCTCTCGAAAGGACAGCAGACCGCGCTCGGATTGATCCTCGCGCTGTCGGCGAACCCGTCACTGCTCATCCTCGACGAGCCGGCCAGCGGACTCGATCCGGTGATGCAGCGAGTCGTGCTCGATCTCTTGATCGACGCTGCCACCAGCGGTGCCACGATCATGCTCTCCTCGCACCAGATCGGCCAGATCGATCGGGCCGCCGACCGCGTGGTGATCATGCGCGACGGCAAGGTCGTCGTCGCCGGCGAGATCGACGCGCTGCGCGAAGCCTCGCGCGTCGTCGAAGCGACGTTCGAGTTCGCCATCCCCGATCTCGGGACGCTGGCCGCCGAGATGCGCGTCGAGCGCGCCGGCAAGAGCGTCCGGCTACACGCCAACGGCAGGGCCGACGCGGTCGCCGCGCGGTGCGGCGCGCTCGGGGCGGTCGGCGTGCGCGTGCTGGACCGGTCGCTCGAAGACCTTTTTCTCGATGCCGTCGACGACGGAGAGACGCAATAGTGGAATACGTCGAAATTCTGCGCGCGCGGCGCGCGCTCACCTGGTATTGCGGCGTACTGCTCGCCGTGCTGATCGTGACGGTGATCAGCGTGTACTCCGGTCACTCGCAGATGACCGGCGCCCCGGGCGCAGTGCCGTTGAGCGTCCTGCTCAAAGGTTGCGCATTCGGCGCGATCATCGTCGCGACGTGCGTCGCGTGCGGGCTCAACGCCGAATCGAGCACGCTTGCGATCGCCTGGACCCGGCCGATGTCACGCGCCGCGATCGCCTGGCGCTACATCGCGGTCGACGCCGTGACGATCGTCATCGGCTATGCGTTCGCAATCTTCATCGCGCTGGCGTTCCTTGCGGCTTTCGGGCTGCTCGGTCATGTCACCATCGACGGTGACGTGCCGATGACGATTCTCAACAGCATCGGTTGCTCGTTGATGTGGTACGGGCTGGTGAACGTCGTCGCGGCGCGCTTGGACGGCCGCGGCAGCATGATCTCGGGGTTGAGTTGGGCGGTCTTTCTGGTGATCGGAGGATTGTGGGCGGCCCCGTTCCCGCCGCTCCTGCACGGCCTCCTCACCTTCCTGAACTACTTCAACCCGCTGACCTATATCCAGAGCGTGTCGTCGAGCCACAGCACCACGACGATTCTCGCCCTGAGCCCCGATCTGCTCACGCTCATCGCTTGGTGCTTCGTCGCCGTGACGCTCGTCGCGACGGTTCGGCTCTGGTCGACCCGGGAGGTGTAAGCGATGACGATCATGGCCACGCACTTTGCGATCGTGCTCGGCGCCTGGCGGCTGCGCGTGCGCATCGACCTCGACGAGCCGCGCGAGAGCGAGCTGTCCGAAGGCCGCGCGCAAGGACAACCATCCGCGGCGCCGGCGCCGGCCGAGGCACTGCGCGTGCCGACCTGGGGCCGCGGTTTGAACAGCTAGCCGGCGGTCCAGCGCAACGCAGCATCCGATGAGGGCGTCGGCGAAGGGGAGCGATATGATCGCCCCGCACGCCGACGCCCTCATCGCGCACGTTCGCGCCAACCGCGACCGCTACGTCGACGAGCTCAAGGCGTGGATCGCCGTCCCTTCGATCTCAGCCCAACCGGATCACGCCGCCGACGTCCGCCGTTCTGCCGAGCACGCGGTCGAGCGGATGCGCGCGGCCGGGCTCGCCGGCGCCGAGGTCCTCGAAACGGCCGGCAATCCGGTCGCCTACGGCGCGTGGCTCGGTGCCGCGGGCGCGCCGACGATCCTCATCTACGGACATCACGACGTGCAGCCCGCCGATCCGCTCGAGCTGTGGACCTCGCCGCCGTTCGAAGCTGCGGTGCGCGACAGCAAGATCTACGGTCGCGGTGCCGTCGACGACAAGGGCCAGTGCTTGATGCACCTCGCCGCCATCGAAGCGCACCTGAACGTGAACGGCAAGCTGCCGATCAACGTCAAGGTCGTGATCGAAGGCGAAGAAGAGATCGGCTCGCCGAGCTTCGAGGCGTTCCTGGCGCGCGAGCGCGATCGGCTCGCGTGCGATGTCGTCGTCGTGTCCGACACGGCGGTCTTCGCCGAAGACGTTCCGTCGCTCACCACGTCGCTGCGCGGCCTCGTGCATTGGGAGATCACGGTGCACGGTCCAACGAGCGACCTGCACTCGGGTTACTACGGTGGGATCGTGAAGAATCCGCTCGAAGCGCTCGCGCAGATCCTCGCGTCGCTCAAGGACGCGCACGGCCGCATCGCGGTCCCGGGTTTCTACGACGGCGTGCGCGAGCTCTCGCCGCACGAACGTGCCGAGATCGCCGGCTTGCCGTTCGACCCCGCCCGCGAGGCGCACGGACTCGGCGTGCCCGAGCTCGCCGGCGAGCCGACGCGGCTCCCGCTCGAGCGCATGTGGTTTCGGCCGACGCTCGAGGTCAACGGGATGTACGGTGGCTACCAAGGCGCCGGCGCGAAGACGATCATCCCGTCGTTCGCCAAAGCCAAAGTGTCGGCGCGGCTCGTCGCGCATCAGGATCCCGAGCAGGTGAAGCATGCGGTGACGACCTTCGTGCAGCGCATCGCACCCAAGGGCGTGCGCGTCGAGGTCGAAGCGCAGGGCGACGTGCGCGCGGTCGCAACGTCGCGCGACCATCCGGCGGTGGCGGCGGCGGCGCGCGCGATGGAGCTGGGCTTCGGCAAGCCGCCGGTGTTCATCGGTACCGGTGGGACGATCGGCCCGGTTTCCTCGTTCGATCGCATCCTGCACCTGCCGCAGGTGCTGATCGGTGTCGGGCTCCCCGACGACGCGATCCACGCGCCGAACGAGAAGTTCGATTTGGGCCAGTTCTTCGGCGGGATCGAGACGATGACGTATCTCTACGACGAGCTCGCGAGCGCGCTGCGGTGAGCTTCACCGAACGCTTCGCCGACCGCGCGACCGATTACGCTGCCGCGCGGCCGTCGTACCCGGACGCCGCGCTCGACGTGCTGTTCGACGGCCTGGGCGATCCGCACGACGTCCTCGTCGCCGATCTGGGTGCCGGAACGGGGATCTCGTCGCGGCTGCTCGCGCAGCGCGGCGCGCAGGTCATCGCGATCGAGCCGAACGAACCGATGCGCGCCGCGGCCGAGCCCGATCCGAACGTCGAGTGGCGAGACGGAACGGCTGAAAACACCGGCCTCAAGGAAGCCGATATCGACTTGGTGACCGCGTTTCAGGCGTTCCACTGGTTCGATCACGTCAAGGCGCTCGACGAGATCGTGCGCATCCTGCGCCCCGGCGGTCGCGCGGCGGTCGTCTACAACGAACGCGACGAGAGCGACCCGTTCACTGCCGCCTACGGCGCGCTCGTGCGCACGTTCCAAACCGACGAGACGGAGCGCCGGCGCGCCGACGGCCTCGCCGCGTTCGCGGCGTTCGAAGGGTGGGTCACCAAGAGCCGCGTCGAGTTTCGCAACGGTCAGTCGCTCGACGCCGACGGTGTCCTGTCACGCGCGCGCAGCACCTCGTACCTGCCCAAGACCGGTCCGGCCGCCGGCGAGCTGCACGCCGCGGTTCGCGCGCTGGTCGCGCATCACGCAAAGGACGGCCGCGTCACGATGGCGCTGCGGACGATCGTCGTCGCCTGCGACGTCGGCGCCGGCTGAAATGGCAACACCATCGCAACGGCCGCGCTATCCCGGTGAGGTGAACTCGATGAGTGATATGGCGCTGCTCGAAGTGTTACGACGACCGATCTCCGTCGAAGAGTACAACCGGATGGCCGAAGCGGGGATTCTCGCGCCCGACGAGCGCGTCGAGCTACTCGATGGCGACGTGATCCTCGTGCCGCCGCACGGAGCACCGCACTTTTCGACCGTCTTGCGGATGGGGCAAACGCTCACGCTTCGGCTCGGCGAGCGCACCTGCGTATCCGTGCAACTGCCGGTGATCGTCTCCGACCGGTCTGAGCCCGAACCGGACATCGCGATTCTCGGCAAGCGCGAGGACTTCTACGCGTCGGGCATTCCGCGAGCCCCCGACGTGTTGGCAATTATCGAGGTTGCCGACTCGTCGCTGGGAGTCGACGCGGGGAAAAAGCTGAAGATCTACGCCGAGGCGGGCGTCCCGGAGTACTGGATCGTTGACGTCAACCGCGGTGCCGTCGTCGTTCATCGCGACCCAAGCGGAGCCGGCTACGATTCGGTGCAGACCCACTATCGCGGTGGGCGCGTATCGTTTGCCGCGCTCGCAGACGAGACGTTCATCGTCGACGAACTGATCGGTTGAACGGCTCTTCCGCACGCCTGCGGATCGGGATCGACGTCGGCGGGACGTTCACCGACGTCGTTGCGGTCGATGCGCGGACGCGCATCATGGTCGCGTCGGTCAAGGTTCCGACCACGCACGATCACGCCGACGGCGTCGCGGCGGGGATCGTCGCCGGACTCGAGCGGCTGCTGGTCGAGAGCGCGATCGATCCGGCGTCGATCGCGTTCATCGCGCACTCGACGACGCAGGCCACCAACGCATTGCTCGAAGGCGACGTCGCCAAGGTCGGTGTGGTCACGCTCGGCGGTCCCATCGCGCGCGCCTTTGCGCGCTTCGCGCCGTTCGCACTGGCCGAAGGGATTCGGTTCGCGCCCGCGTGGTTCGACGGGCGCGATCCGGGCGTGCTCGACGCGCTGCGCGCGGCCGGGATCGAATCGGTCGCCGTGAGCGAACCCTTTGCGGTCGACCGTCCGCAGCGCGAAGCGGCGCTGGTCGCCTCCGCGCGCGCCTCCGGGCTCGCGGCGACGAGCGGCGCCGAGGTGTCGACGCAGTACGGCTTGCGCGCGCGCACGCGCACGGCGGCGCTCAACGCGGCGATCCTGCCGCGCATGCTGCGCACCTCACGCGTCACAGCCCGCGCCGTCGCCGGCGCGCGCATCCCCGCGCCGTTGATGATCATGCGCAGCGACGGCGGCGTGATGGACGTGGCCGAGGTCGAGCGCCGCCCGATCCTGACGATGCTCTCCGGACCGGCAGCGGGGATCGCCGGCGCGCTGTTCCACGAGAACGTCACCGACGGGATCTTCATCGAAGTCGGCGGGACGAGCGCCGACTGCTCGGTGATCCGGCGCGGCCAACCGCAGATGCGTCCCGCGCGCATCGGCGGACATCGCACGCTGCTGCGCACGTTGGACGTGCGCACCATTGCGGTTGCGGGCGGCTCGCTGGCGCGCATCGCGAACGGCCGCATCGTCGACGTCGGCCCGCGCTCGGCGCACATCGCAGGGTATCGCTATGCGGCGTTCACCGACGAGTCGGCCATAGACGGCGCTCGCGTCGATCTGTCGGCCGGCGTCGCCGCGCTGATCGGGGTGGGCGGAGAGCGCATCGCGATAACGCCGACCTGCGCCGCCAACGCGCTCGGCGTCGTTCCCGCGGATGCGTTCGCCGCCGGTGACGCCGCTGCGGCTCGCCTGGCGTGCGAACGCGTCGGGATCGAATTGGGGTTGGACGCCGACGGCGTTGCGCGCGCAATCCTCGAGCGCGCGACCGAACGCTTGCGCGCGACGCTGGACCAGCTCATCGCCGACTACGGACTCGATCGCACGACCGTCGTCCTCGTCGGCGGGGGCGGTGGCGCGGCCGCGCTCGTGCCGTTCGCGGCGCAGCGGCTTGGATTCGCCCATCGCATCGCGCGCGACGCGCAGGTAATCTCCCCGCTCGGTGTCGCGCTGGCGCTCGTCCGCGACGTCGTCGAGCGGATGATCGTCGATCCGTCGCCCGGTGACTTGGCCCGCATTCGCCGCGAAGCGATCGACGCCGCGGTCGCCTCGGGTGCGGCGCCCGATCGCGTCGAAGTCGTGATCGAGGTCGACACGGCGCGCAATCGCGTGCGCGCGACCGCCTCGGGAGCAACCGCACTGGTCGAAGGCGCGCAACTGCCGGTCGTCGCCGACCAGGCCGCTCAGCTCGCCGTCGCCGCAACGCATCTGCGCGCCGGGGCCGAGAACGTGCGCGTCATCGCGAGCACGGATGGCCTGATCGTCGTCGCGTCGGCCCGCGAGAGCGCGGTCGTCGACGCGCGCGGCATCGTACGACTGGTATTACCGGGTGCGTTCGCCTTCGCGACGACGGTAGCCGGCATCGACCGTTGCCTCGCGAAAGCGATCGACGATCACACGACCTTCGGCGACGTCGGCCGCAGCCTACCGGACGTCTTTCTGCTTCGCGCCGGCCGTATCAGTGAGTTCGCCGGTATGGCGGAAGCGGAGCAGATCGCCGGCCTGTTGCGCGAGGAGCTCGCCGGCATCGACGACGACGAGAGAATCGTGCTCCTCGTCGTGCAAAAGCGAGCGTAGCGCAGGCGCTCGCGTTCACGAGATCTCGACCGGTGCAGAAGGGGGTGGTTCGTTCACGGTTTCTAAACCGGTAACAATCGCCCGGCGCGAGAAGAGCGGAATCTGCGCTATGTGTGCTTCGATCATGTCGACAAACCGCCTTGGTACCAGCTCAGCGTCGTTCAAATGCGGCAGCTCGGTTCGGACGCGATCCACCATTTCACGCGCTGCCTCGAGTACGATACCGCGGGGGACGGAAGCCCGGCGCGCAAAGCGCTCAAGACGCTCTTCGGAGATCTGTCGCCATTCCTTGGTGCGCGCGATCGTTAGAGCGAGCTTGTCGTCGGGGATATAGACAATCGTCGAGACGTAGTCGTAGGCGGGCGCCAGTGTCGGCGTCCGCCCGTCCCTATAGATGACACTCCAATTTTTCAAGTGCATGTCGGCGTTGCCGATTGCCATCGAGAACACGAGCCGCCGAACAAACTCCGCCGTTTCATCCTGGCCCATTGTCTGCCAAATGCCGCTCAACATATTTGCATAGCTGACGTTCTTGTACTTATCGGCTGGATACTGGCGGAAGATTTGCGCAAAGTCCTCAATGTGAATCCGGCGATCGCCGTCGCGGTCGAATCGCTTGATGTACATCGCCTGGCCGAGATCGGTTCGCACTTCAGGTGGAACGTTGGCGATCTCAGAGGAATCGATGAGGCCGATTGCGGGGACGTCGATGGCTACACGTCGCGCAAACGTCAACATTGTGTACTCATTCTCCGGAACGAGTGGATACGTCGACGATGGTAGCTTGGCAATCCACGTACCGCCGCGACCGTGGACTGGGATCGTCAGCCCGCCTTCTGAGTCGCGAATCGCGCTGAACTTCAGCTGAACGCCGGCCAAGGAGAATTTTAGGACACTTGGATCATCCTCGATTTCCTGTGCAACGACCTCGTCATCGTCGGCCGGTGGCACGGTCGTGCCATCGGGATGTCGCGCGACGACGGCGCCCGGAAGATCTCCACCGAGAAGCCAGAGGAGCGGGAAGTCTCGCTTTTGATTAACGTGCGCTCGTTGCGCTAAGTATTTCCGAAGGTGTCCTTCGGGTAGAAGATTCGCGAAGAACGGAAGCAGTCGAACCTGTGGGGGGCGCCCGGGTTCCAGAAGTTCCTGATCTGCGTCAAGGAAGCCCAGGCTGACGATCGGGCGGTTACGATCGGCAACATATGTAGGATCGAAAACGAACGCATTATGGTCGCTGCCGAGGTTTGTTATCGTCCCGACCCGGTGTTCACTGATGAAGATGTCGAGGGCGTGTTGCATTAGTCCGGTTCCGCAAGAAACAGCGGCTTTTTGTCGGCTGAAGGGCCTCGGCTCGCCAAAGAATTTACGGTCGTTAGGAGTTCGCGTGGTATGACGATGAGCTCGGCGGACAAAGCCCGCGCGACGTCTTGCAAGGTGTTGAGGCGCGGGTCGATTTTGCCGTGCTCGATTTTTGAATAATGCGTTTGAGACAGACCGGCTCGCTTGGCTACCTCGGCTTGAGTAAGTCCCAGAGCCAGACGACGTTCTTTAAGGATAGGCAATATAGTATCTGCCACATACAAGATATACACTAAAATAACTAAAAAGTCAAATACCATTTAGATATTATCTGCCAATAACGGCTTATGCCATATACTTTAATAGCTTAGGCTCCGCACCCGTCCTGCTCGGGCGGTGGAACGGGGGGCAAGCCGCGAAGGCTCGGGGCGATGCGCGACTACGACGTCCTGGTGGTCGGCGGCGGAAACGCAGGCTGCGCGGCGGCCCTCGCTGCGGCGCGCAACGGGGCCCGGGTGCTGCTGGTCGAGCGCTACGGCTTCTTGGGCGGGACCGCGACGGCGTCGATGGTCGGGCCGTGGATGACGTTCCATTCGGGCGACGACCGCATCGTCGGCGGGATCGCGCAGGAGATGGTCGAGCGACTCGTCGCGCGCGGCGGCTCGCCGGGACACTTGCACGACGCGTCGGACTACGTCCCGACGATCACGCCGTTCGACCCGGAGATCCACAAGGCGCTGCTGTTCGAGATGATGGGCGAGAGCGGCGTCGGGCTGTTGCTGCACGCCTGGTTTCTCGACGCGACGGTTGCCGATGGCCACGTTACTGCGTCGCGCTTCGCGACGGTCGGCGGGATCGTCGAAGTCAGCGCGCGCCGCACGATCGACGCGACCGCCGATGCCTACGTCGCCGCGAGCGCCGGCGTACCGACCCAGCAAGGCGACGAGCGGGGCCGCGTTCAGCCGGCTTCGCTGATGTTTCGCCTCTCGCACGTCGACCTCGCGGCGCTCTCGACGTACGTGCGCCAGCGGCCGGATCAAATGCGCAGCTCGCTCAAGACGCACGAGCGCACGCCGGAGTCGTTGACCGCGGTCGCGGGCCTGTACGAGCTGTGGGACGCCGCGCGCGCCCGGGGCGCGGTCAACGTCCCGCGCGAGCTCGTCTCGTTCTTCGCGACGCCGTACGCCGACGAGGTGACGGTGAACATGTCGCGCGTCGTCGGCGTCGATCCGCTCGACCCCGACGATCTCACTCGCGCCGAAGTCGAGGCGCGCGCGCAGGTCATGCAGCTGCTCGAGTTCTTCCGGCGCGACGTACCGGGATTCGCGCGGGCGCGCATCGCGGCGACGGCGACGCAGATCGGCGTGCGGGAGTCGCGCCGCATCGTCGGCGAGTACACCCTCACCGCCGACGACGTGCTCGCCGCGCGCGCCTTCGACGACGCCGTCGCGCGCAGCGCGTACCCGATCGACATCCACAACCCCAGCGGGAGCGGGACATCGACCCGCCGGCTCCCACCCGGCAGGTCGTACGAGATCCCCTATCGCTGCCTGGTCCCGCTACTCGTCGACGATCTGCTGGTCGCCGGGCGCTGCATCTCGACGACCCATGAAGCGCTGGCGTCGACGCGGTTGACGCCTACGGTGATGACGCTCGGCCAGGCCGCGGGCACCGCCGCCGCGCTCTCGTTGCGCGAGCGCGTGACGCCGCGCGCGCTCGACCCGCACCTGCTGCGCGAGCGGCTGATCCGCGACGGCGTCGATCTGCGCCGCGCCGAAGCGAGCGTGTCCTGAGCGCGATGCGCGGCGTGCGCGCGATCGCGGCGGCATATGGCGTGCGCGTCGAGTTGGCGGACCTGGGCGATTGGGGCTCGACCCGCTTGATCGCCGAGTACGATCCGGACGGGCCGACGATCCGCGTCAACCGGCGCGAGCTGCCGCACGTCGCGATCGAGCATGCGATCGCGCACGAGCTGTACCACCACCGCGAGGCGATCGGCGAGATTCCGAGGCTGCGCAGCCGCGTCGACCGCGAGCGCGCGGCGGATGACTTCGCCCTCGCTCTGGCCGGACCGCCGTGATGCGTCTCGTCGCCGGGATCGACGGCGGCCAAACGTCGACGACCGCCGTCGTGGTCGACGAAGCCGGCATCGTGCGCGGACGCGGCAACGCCGGACCGGCCGATCACGTCGACGAGCCGGTCGGCTCGCGAAAATGCGCCGACGCGTGCACGACCGCGCTGATGCGCGCACTCGACGCGGCCGCGTTGCCGCGCGAGACGACGTTCGAGGCCGTGCATGTCGGGTTGTCCGGCTACGACGACGAGTTCGACGGGGTGCGACCCGCGTTTGCCGCGCGCGTCGTGCGGTTGCAGCACGACGCTCCGATCGCGCTGGCGGGTGCCGTGCAGGCGCGGCCGGCGATCGTCGTCATCGGCGGCACGGGTTCGGTCGCGTACGGCGAGGACGTCGATCGCGCTTCGGTCCGCGTCGGCGGGTGGGGTTATCTGTTCGGCGACGAGGGCAGCGCGTTCGCGATCGCCCGCGATGCGCTCGCTCACGCGATGGCCGAAGACGACCGCGCGCAACGCAGCCCGCTCGGCGACGCCGCGCTGGCCTACTTCGATCGCAACGACTTGCGCGAGCTCGCGACGGCGGCGCTGCTGGGGCGGATACCGCGCGGCGAGCTGGCCTCGTTCGCGCGGGTCGTCCTCGATGCCGCGCGGCTGGGCAACCCCGACGCGTCGGCGATCGTCGCCCAAGCCGCCTCCGCGCTCGCGGCACTGGCGACGGTTGCGATCGCTCGGCTGAACTGGAGCGAGCGACCCGTCCCGGTCGCCTTCACGGGCGGCGCGTTTCTCAACGAGGCATTCCTCGCGCGCACACGCGAGCGCTTGGGCGCGCTGGCGCCGAACGCGCTGGCGGTGACGCCGCGCTACGAGCCTGCGATCGGCGCCGCGCTGCTCGCATTCGCCGACGCCGAGCTGCCGGTCCCCGAACGCGTCGTCGAGCGATGACCGAGCGCGCCGGCTCCGGCGCCCACGCCGTGCTCGACGCGTTGCGCGGCGGGCTTATCGTTTCGGTCCAAGCCGAGGCGGGCTCGCCGCTCAACACGCCCGAGACGATCGCGCTGCTCGGCCGGACGGCCGTCGCGAACGGTGCGGTCGGCCTGCGCGTCGAGGGACTGACGCGCATCGCCGCGGTTCGGCGCGCGACGACCGTACCGATCGTCGGAATCGTCAAGCGGTCGTATGCAGGCTACGAACCGTACATCACGGCTGGCGAGCGCGAGATCGCCGAGGTCGCGGCGGCCGGAGCGACGATCGTCGCTTTCGACGCGACCGCGCGGCCGCGGCCCGACGGGCGCGACGTCGCCATGGTCGTCGCCGCGATCCACGCGCGCGGCGCCGTCGCGATGGCCGATTGCGCGACGGCGGACGACGTGCGCTGCGCGGCCGCGGCGGGTGCCGAGATCGTTGCGACAACGCTGTGCGGCTACACCGACCAGACTCGCCGCACGGTGCTGCCCGCGATCGATTTGGTGCGCGCATGCGCCGCGAGCGGCGCATTTGCCGTCTGCGAAGGTGGCGTCGCGTCGGCTGAAGATGTGCGCGCGGCCTTCGGCGCGGGCGCCGCCGCCGTCGTGGTCGGCACCGCGATCACCAACGTGGACGTCCTCGTGCGACGCTTCGCCGGCGCGACACCGCGCGCCGGGTAGCGACCCGCCGGACGATCCGGAAGGAACGCCCTGACCGTCGTGTCGCCGGCCGAGCGAGCGCGTACCCGAGAGAAGTCCGCGCCGCGGCGTGCCGGAAGCGGCATATAGTAGGAAGTCGCCGAGACTCCCCCAAGAACCGGACGTCGGAGTCGCGGCGTGCTCGACGGGGTATGCCGTTCAGAGAGGATCAGTTGGCACAGCGCGTCGTCAAGCCCAAGACCAACCTCGGCCCGGGTTTCTGGCCCATCACGGCCCTCATCGTCGTGGTTTCGGCGGTCATGGTCTACCTCGTCGAGACCAGCCCGCTGCCGATCGGTCTGGTTCAGGCCGGCGGCCCGGCCGACTCCGTCGACGCGCTGTTCCGGTTCCTCGGCGCGACCGGTGCGGTCATCTTCAACGTTGTGACGATCTACACGATCTACTTCGCGATCGTTTTTCGCGCGCCCAAAGGCGCGCCGCCGAACTCGATCGGGGTCCAGATCCACGACGCGCCGGTACTCGAGTTCTGGTGGACGGCAATCCCGACGATCCTGGTCGTGATCCTATCGATCTACTCGGTGAAGATCTGGGCCGATCTGCAGAATACCGCGGGCGACGTGCTGACCGTCGAGGCGATCGGGTATCAGTTCGGCTTTCAGTTCCGCTATCCGAAGCTGACGACGCCGACCAGCGAGCTGCACCTGCCGGTCGGCACGCCGACGACGATCCACGTGACGTCGCGCTCGACCGACGTCATCCACGGCTTCTGGATCCCCGAGTTCCGCCAGAAGGCCGACATGGTTCCGGGGCTGGTCAACACGATCCGCATCACGCCGACCCGGATCGGTACCTACCGCATCATCTGCAGCGAGTTCTGCGGCGTCGCGCACGGCGGGATGAAGGGGACGCTGATCGTGCAGAGCCAGCAAGATTTCGACAAGTGGTTCGCGCAGCAGGGCGGCCAACACGCCGGCGGCGGCGGCGGCATCCCCCTCTCCGCCGGAACGGTTTCCGCCGGCCAGGCGCTGTTCGGTCAGAAGTGCAGCGTGTGCCATTCCGTCGGACCGTTCTCGCAGAAGATCGTCGGTCCGGGGCTCGGCCAGATCTTCAACGACCCGGCGCATCCCAAGCTCGTCGACGGCGCGGCCCCGACCCCGCAGGACGCCGCCAAGATCATCCACGACGGATACAGCGGTGACATCGGCACGATGCCCAGCGCGCAGGTGAACGGCCTGTCGAACCCGGACATCGCCAACCTCGTCGCATACCTCGCCAGCCTCTCGAAGAAGTAACGGAGATCATCCGACCTATGGCAACGCTCGCACCCGGAGTGAAGACGGGCCCGTACCACGCGGTGCTCGACCATATCCATCCCGAACCGACGAGCTTCATTCGCAAGTACATCTTCTCGATCGATCACAAGATCATCGGGATCCAGTACATGATCACGGCGGGGCTGTTCTTCATCATCGCGGGTCTGCTCGCCGAGATCATCCGCACCCAGCTGCTCTCACCGACGGGCGCGGTCGTTTCGGCCGCCACGTTCAACCAAATCTACTCGATGCACGGGACCACGATGGTGTGGTTCGTCGTGATCCCGCTGTTGACCGGAGCGTTCGGCAACTTTGTCATGCCGCTGCAGATCGGCGCGCGCGACGTCGCGTTCCCGTGGCTGAACCTGGTTTCGTACTGGATCTTTCCGGTCGCCGGCGTTCTGTTGTTCAGCTCGTTCCTGATCGGCGCGCCCGACGCCGGTTGGACGGAGTACCCGCCGATCTCGCTGCAAGGACCGCCGGGCACCTCAATGTGGTGCATCGCGGTCTTCTTGGTCGGGATCAGCTCGACGCTGACTGGGATCAACTTCACCGTCACGATCCTCAAGATGCGCGCGCCCGGGATGACCTTCACCCGGATGCCGCTGTTCGTGTGGGCGCAGTTCGCGACGTCGCCGATGCTGCTGATCGCGACGACCGCGCTCAACGGCGCGCTGGCCGCGCTGTTCCTCGAGCGCCAGTTCGGCATCCCGTTCTACAACCCGGCGCACGGAGGCTCGCCGGTGCTGTGGCAGCACATGTTCTGGTTCTACTCGCACCCGGCGGTTTACATCATGATCCTGCCGGCGTTCGGGTTCATCTCCGAGATACTCTCGACGTTCTCGCGCAAGCCGGTCTTCGGCTACAAGATGATCGCGTTCTCGACGGTGGCGATCGCGCTGCTGAGCTTCGCGGTATGGGCGCACCACATGTTCACGTCCGGAATGGTGCCGTGGCTGCAACTCCCGTTCATGATCATCACGATGTTCATCGCGATCCCGACCGGGATCAAGATCTTCTCGTGGATGGCGACGCTGTGGGGCGGTTCGATCCGCTGGACGACGGCGATGCTGTTCGCGACCGGCTTCTTGATCACGTTCACCTTCGGCGGCCTGACCGGGTTCTTCTTGGCCGCCGTTCCGGCCGATTACCATGAGCACGGCTCGTACTTCGTGGTCGCCCACCTGCACTACGTGCTGTTCGGCGGTTCGATGATGGGCTTGTTCGCGGCGATCTACTACTGGTTCCCCAAGATGTGCGGGCGCATGATGAGCGAGAAGCTCGGGCTGTGGCACTTCTGGCTGGTGTTCATCGGCTTCAACGGCACGTTCATCCCGCTCCACTGGCTCGGGTTGCTCGGGATGCCGCGCCGCGTCGCGATCTACGATCCGCAGTACCAGTTCTGGAACGTGGTCGCATCGAGCTTCTCGTACATCATGACGTTCGCGATCTTGCTGATGTTCATCAACATCCTGGTCAGCCTGCGCAGCGGAAAGAAGTCCGGGCCCAACCCGTGGGGTGCGCGCACGCTCGAGTGGATGATCTCGTCGCCGCCACCGTATTACAACTTCAAGAAGATCCCGGCCGTCTTGGCGACGCCGTACGACTTCGGTAACCCGCTCCCGTACATCGGCCTCGACGCCGCGCCGGGCGCGACCGAGGCGACGCCGACGCACACCTCGCATCCGGTCCCCACGTATTAACATGGCAGTTTCCGTCGCGAAGCAAGGCTACGAGCTCGGTCACGGCCACGACGAGCACGATCACGAAGAAGTGATCTACCAGGAGACGCGCGACATGCGTCTGCTGGGCTTCGTCCTCTTTCTGTGCTCCGACGTCGTCCTGTTCTCTTCGTTCATCTTCGCGTACATCTACTTGCGCACGACGGTCGCGCCGACGTGGCCGCCGATCATGGACGGCCACCAGCTGCCGCGCCTCGACACGGCGTTCGCCGCGGTGAACTCGGTGGTGCTGTTCGGCTCCGGCGTCACGATGCACTACGCGATGGAGGGTTGGAAGCACGGCAACAAAGGCCGCTTCAACCTCTTCATGCTGTTCACGATCATCTTGGGCTCGGGCTTCCTGGGTGGCCAGGCGTACGAGTACGCGCACGCGCAGATCGGCGGCTGGAGCGGCTCGATCTTCGGTGCGTCGTTCTTCACCCTGACCGGGATGCACGGGTTCCACGTCTTCGTCGGCGTGGTCTATCTCGCCGTCCTGTGGTGGCAAACGTCGCGCACGAACCTCTACGACACGCACCGGTACTTCGGGCTCACGGCCGGAACGCTGTACTGGCACTTCGTCGACGTCATCTGGGTCGCGCTGTTCTTCCTGTTCTATCTCTGGTAAGTGAGGACGATCGTATGGAAGGACTAGCCGTAATCGAAAAAGTCATCGCGCTCGCCGGCGCAGTCGTGGTGGCGGTGTTCGCGCTGATCTCGCTCAAGGGCGAGTGGCCCAAGACCGGACTCGACGACCAGGTCACCAAGTTGCTGCTCGGCCTGATGGCATTCGGCTGCGTGCTCGTCCTGCTGGCAGCGACCGGCGTTCTGCCGCGAGGAGGCGCTTAAGACATGTTTGACATCGAGGACGACCGCGGCGTGCCGGTGACGACCGGGATCCCGAAGCTGGTCTTGTGGACGGGGTTCGCGGGCGTGGTCTTGATCTTCGTCGTCGCCGGGATGGTGCTCGCGACCGCCGGCTCCAGCCACGTCTGGCCGGCGGCGGCTTCGACCAACATCAAACTCTAAACGATCTCTTCTTTGCGGCTGTGCATTCCGACGCCGAGTGCCGGCATGCGGGAGGGGAGGACGCCGGTCGAGCGGCCGTCGATGCTGTGCACGCCGCCGTACTCGGAGAACTCGCACAACGCCGGCCGCGTCGCGTTCGGGAGCTCGATCTCGCCGAGCGTCGGCCACTCGCAGGCGACGATGCGGTCGTCGGTCAGAACGGCGATATACCCGTTGGAGTCGTCAGCCGAGCCGGTGTCGCGGGTGCGGTACCGAATGTAACCGTCGACGACGTAGATCGGTCGAAGCGTGTGCGCGAGCGCTCGGGCCGGCGCGAACATGACGCACAACGCCCAGAGTGCGCTGCCGAGCACGCCCAACCCGAATACCGGGGCGATGACGACGATGTCCGGGTTGACCCACTTCGGCGAGAGCCGCGGAGCCACGAACACACCGAATGTGATGACGCCGAACACCAAGCCGCAGAGCAGGGGCTCGATCGCGATGCTGAGCCGCCCGAAGAACCCCATGAGCACGATGCCGCGCTCCGCGCGCGTCCAGGGGCGGCGGATGAGCGTCGTCTCACGATCGTCGGCGCCGAGCCGGCCGGGCCGTACGCCGTGGATGATCTTCGTCGTGTCGATCATGCTGCTGTTCCCGGGACTGGCGAGCGCGGCGCCGCGGCTGCACGGTATCGTCCTGGCGGTGACACCAAAGACCGGCGAGGCGATCGTCCGTCACGACGCCTTCGGTTCGATGCCGGCGATGACGATGCCGTTTCGTATCGTTCCTCGCGAACGGGCCGCGCAACTGCAACCCGGGGCCACGATCGACGCCGACGTCGACGTGCGGACCGAGCCCTGGACGTTGCGGAACGTGAGCAGCACGAGCGCACAGTCGCTCACCACGGACCCGTCGCCGCTGCGGCGCGTGACGCCGCTCAAAATCGGCGACGTGGTCCCCGACACACCGTTCCTCGATCAAACCGGGAAGCCGTTCCGCTTCTCGGACCTGCACGGCAAGAACGTCGTCCTGTCGTTCATCTACACGCGCTGTCAGGACGCGCGTATGTGCCCGTTGATCAGCGCGAAGTTCCGCCAGATTCAGGAACAGACCGGTGCCCGGCCCGTCCACCTGGTCGAGGTGACGCTCGATCCGGCGTACGATCGTCCGCCGGTGCTCGGCCGCTACGGTCGCGTGTTCGGCGCCGATCCCAAGCGCTGGAGCCTGGTCGTCGGCGACGCTGAGCCAACGCTGAACTTCGCCGCGCAGTTCGGCATCACGGCGTTCCCCGACCCGACCATCGGGATCATCCACGCGGAGAACACGGTGATCGTCGGCCCCGACGGGCGGATCCGAAAGATGATGTCCGATACCGCCTGGTTGCCCGCCGAGATCCTGGCCGAGATCGACGCCGAGAACGGGGTGGCCAGCAATCCGCTGCAACGTCTGAACCTGTGGCTGTCGTCGCAAGCGGTCGCGCTGTGCGGGAACAGCGTCGCAGGCTTTTCGGGCTTGGCCGACCTCGCGGCCGTGCTCATCATCTTCGGCGCGCTCGCGTACCTCGTATACCGCCTAGCCCGCAAGATCTTCGTCGAGAGCACGTAATCGCTCAGGATGACAGGATTGCTAGGATGACGACGATGCGAGCTCGGTGCGGCGGGAGGCGAGCGCGAAGGTGAGCAGCGTTGCAATCAACGCTATCGCTGCGAAGACGAAGTACGCGATGCGGTAGCCGTCGACCAGGTCGCCGTGCGAGCCCGCGACGCCGCCGCCGAGCGAGCCGCCGACGATTTGTCCCATGATGAGGAACACCGACAACAAACCGACCGCGCTCGCGCGCTGGTCGGGACCGACGTGGTTGGTGATGATGTAGCGAGTGGGCGCGCCGAGCAGCGCGCCGAATCCCGCGCCGGCGACGACCATCGCGAGCAGCGACAGCCACAGCGTGCCGAAGCCGAGCGCGAAGATCACCAAGCCCGCCGCGGTGAGCACCGTGCCGGCGGACAGAACGGCGCGGCTCCCGACGCGATCGAGCGTGCGGCCCGAGAGCGGGATGACCGCGACGAAGCAGAACGCGCCCAGCGTCGCCACTGCGCCGGCGGCGGCATACGAGAGATGCTGCGCCGCAACCAGCGCCGCGGGGATGAAGAAGAGTGCGCCTTCGAGCGCGCCGATCAAAATTTCGAGCGCGTACGTCACGATCAGCTGCCGATCGCGGAAGAACGCCGGTGGGATCACCGGCTGCACCGCGCCGCGCTCGGCCAGCGCGAACAACGCGAACGCGACGACGGCGACGACGACCATCGACCACGCGAGCGCGACGTTGACCGAACCGGCGAACGCGTACAGCCGCGTCATCAGGCCCATCGTCGCCAGCAGCCCGACCGCGAGCGTGACGATCCCGGCGACGTCGAGCGGACCGCGCACGTTGGCAGCCGTCGCGGGAACGTACGCGCGTGCCATCACGATGACGACGAGTGCGAGCGGGACGTTGAGCGCGAACACCCAGTGCCACGAGACGAAGTGCGTGACGAGGCCGCCGAACGTCGGCCCGATCACCGCAGCGAGCCCCCACGTCGCGGCGATGAGCCCCAGCGCTGCGCCGCGGCGTTCGGCCGGGACCCGATCGGCGAGCGCGGCCGTGGCGACCGGGAAGATTCCACCCGCGCCGGCGGCTTGGATCGCGCGCGCGATGAGGAAGACGGCGAACGTCGGCGCCGCGATCGCCAGCACGCTGCCGGCGGCGAACACGGCGACGCAGGCGATGTAGACCGGGCGGCGGCCGTAGCGGTCGGCCAACTTCGTCGCGATCGGAATCGCGACCACGTTCGCCAACAAATACAGCGTGAAGACCCAGGCGAGATCGCGTGGGCCGACGCCGAACGCCGCGCCGAGCGCCGGCAACGCCGGCGAGAGGACGCTCAGATCGAACGCGCCGGCGAACACGCCCAAACCGAGCGTGAACAGCAGCGGTACCGTCCCGCGATCGAGCCGGTGTCCGGCTACCAACGTCTCGCCGGCGACCGTCACCGCGAACTCAGAGCGCGTGCGGAAGCCGGATCACGCGATCGGCCACCATGGCGACGCACATCAGCGCCAAATAGAGCAGCGAGTACTTGAACAGCACCCGCGACGCGTGCTTGGTGGGATCGCCGCCGATCTTCCACGCGTCCCACAAGAAGACGCCGCCGAGCAGCAGCGCGCAGCCGCCGTAGCACGGGCCGAGCACGTGCAGCGGGAAGAACGCGAGCGAGACGGCGACGAGCACCAACGAGTAGACCATGATCTCGCGTTTGGTGCGCGGGATGCCCTTCACGTTGGGGAGCATCGGGATCCCCGCTTTGTCGTAGTCGACGTTGGTCATCAGCGAAAGCGCCCAGAAATGCGGCGGTGTCCACAAGAAGATCACGGCGAAGAGCGCGAACGCCGGCGAGCCGAGATGGCCGGTCACCGCCGCCCAGCCGACCAGCGGCGGAACGGCACCGGCGGCGCCGCCGATCACGATGTTGAGCGGCGTCACGCGCTTGAGCCACATCGTGTACACGACGACGTAGTAGACGTTGCCGGCCAGCGACAGACAGGCCGCGAGGGGGTTCACCAGGACGTACAGCAGCGCGAAGCCGGCGATCTGCGCGGTCGTCGCGAACGCGAGCGCGTCGCGCGGCGAGATCGCGCCGCGCGCCACCGGCCGCAGCCGCGTGCGCGTCATCAAGCGGTCGATGTCGCGATCCCACACGCAGTTGAACGCGCCGGCCGACCCGGCCGAGAGCGCGCCGCCCAACAGCGTCCAGAGCGTGAGCCAGAGCGGCGGCACGCCGCGCGCGGCCATTGCCATCGCCGCCAACGTGGTGATCAGCAGCAGTGCGATGATGCGCGGCTTGGTCAGCTCGTAATAGTCTTCGAGGACGCTGCGCCAACCCGTCGTTGCTGCCGGCTGCGCCGCGCCGTCGACGCGCGCAAGCGTCGATCTCATCGCGCGGGCTCGACGTTCGACGCGGACGAGACGGCCGCGCGCGACGCGGCCGGAACCGTTCCGTCGATGGTGGCGAAGACGACCGACGCGACGAAGGCGAGGAATGTTGCGACGGCGTCGGCCGCGTGCGCTTCACGCAACACCGTCGGCAGCGACCAAGCGACGTTCGCGAAACCGAGCATGATCTGCAGGATCACCAGCGCATAGGCGAACAGCACCGCAACGCGGACGCGCGGCGTGGTGCCGAGTGCCGCCGCGTACGCGGCCACCGTGGCGACCAGCAAGAAGATCGCAGCCAGCCAGCGATGCGTCATCTGAGCGAACTGCGCAGGGAAGGAGCCCGACCACGAACCCCCGTCGCACCCCGGCAGCGTCGTGCAGGCGAGCCCGGCGCCGCTCGAGCTGACGTACGACCCGGCGATCATCGTGACGAAAGCGAGCGCCGCGCAGGCTACCATGATCCAACCCAGCGGCGACCGGCTGACCGCAACGCGGTGCGGCATCACGATCGCCAGGATCGCCAGACCCGTCAGCCCGCCGAGCAGCAGCATCGCGGTGGCCCAGTGCACGACGACCGACCACGGGCTGTTGGACAGCGCGACCGTCAAGCCGCCCAGCGCCACCTGGACGAGAAACACCGCGGCGACGAATGCGACCGCCTTGGTGACGCCGGCGACGGCGTGGCGGACCCGCCAGCCCGCCCAGAGCGCTCCCAGCACCAAGAAGCCGTCGATGAAGGCGAACAGCCGGTGCGACCACTCGAGCACCACGCCGCCGACCAATGCCGGCACGAGCGCGTGATGGCAGAGCGGCCAGTCCGGGCAGGTCATCCCGGCGCCGTTGATCCGCACCCAGCTGCCCAACACGACGACCAGGAACGCCGAAGCGGCGGCCGCCAGCGAAAAAGCGCGGAACATCAGTCGAAGCGTACCGCGCGAACCAAGGTGGTGAAACGACTCAGGTCGTCAGCAGCCGGAAGTCGCGGCGATGCTATGGTCGGCGGCGAGGCCCTCGTCCGACATCACACCTTGGACATCCGCGTCGATCGCGTCGCCGATCTGGTTGAACTGCTTGTTGTAGCTGTCGGGATTGCCCGGCAAGATCGAAGGTAGGTTGGCCATCGCTTGCGCCTGGCCGAACGGGGGAACCGGATTGTTTTGGCGCATGAGCTCGCGTCCTTCGGCCGCGTCCTCGCGACCGTGCATGATGGTCACGTCGCGCATGAACTCCACCGCAGCCTTCTTCTGTCGGTACAGCGCGCCGCCGAGCGCGTCGGCGAACGCCTTGAGCTCCGCTTTGCGTTCGGGGTCGGTCGCGGCCGCGGCGTATTCGCGCAGCTTCTTCACCTCGACGTCACCGGAAGTCGACGCGATGCGAATCGCTTCCGCCTGTTTCATCAGCGCCTCGATCGAATTGCGGCGCTGCAGAAAGTTCAGCTTGTCGAAATCCGTATTGTGCGCGTTGTTCGAAAGGATCGCCAGCGTTCGATCGTTGTCGAGCGCTTGCGTGATTGCGCCGTTGGCATGGGCAACGATCGGTACGCAGGCCGGAAGCGCACGAACGCGTCCGATCTCGGTGAGCGGCGTGGGACGAGGCGCGCTGCTGGCCGCGGGGCCGGGATCGGTCGCGAGCGCGAGGACGATCGGCAAGAGCATCAGCATGGGATCATGCGACTTCCGTCGCAGCCGCGGGGTATCCTCGGTACAAACTGTCGAACGACCGACGCCGATGCGGCGCATCCTTGCCGCCCTCGTGATGGCCGCCGTACTCGCCGGTTGCCGCGAGGTGCGGGTCAATCAACAACGGTCAGGGACGACACCGGGCGCGGGCGGCCGGGAAGTCGTCGTCGTTCGCGACCGGCGGTCGCTGGAGGCGCTGGGCGTCGGCGGGCCGGTCGATTTTCGGCATGAGTTCGCCGTCATTTTGCTGATGGGGCCGCACAGGGAAACCGGTTGGAGCCAGATCGTCGAGTCGATTCGCGCCAACACCGACCGGGTCCGCATCGTCGCCTTCGAGCGCGCCGCGCTCGACGGCGGGGAGCCGGCGCCGCGCGAGTACCGCACCTACACCATTTGGATCGTGCCGAACGCCGCCTATCGGGCCGGCGCCAAGGTCGAGGTGGTTTCACCCTCGGGCGAGCCGATCGCCTCGACGACGCTGCACTGATGGGGCCGCAGATCGAGCTCGAAGGGGACGTCCTGCGCGCCAACGTCTCGGTCTTCGCGGCGCTGGGCGCGCCGGTAGCGGCGGTCGTCAAGCACGACGGCTACGGCTGGGGCGCCCGCCGGCTCGCGCGCGAGTTGGACGGCGTGGTCGAGTCGTACGTCGTGGCCGACGAGGACGAGTTGGCGGCGCTGCGCCCGGCGACGGTCAAGCCGGTGCGGCTGCTTGGCGACGCGCAGCCGGGACGGCTCGCCGCCGTGCTGGGATTGGGCGGGATCCCAAACGTCTCGACGCGCGAGGCGCTGGCCGAGGCGGCCGCCGAGGCGATCCGTCGGGGCAGCTTTCCGGTGCGCATCGGAGTCGTCGACGCCGCCGGTTGGAGCGCGCTGCGCCCCGCGGACGTCGCGGCCTTTGCCCATGCCGCCGCCGGGACCGGGCTGAGCGTCGAGCTGTGGACGCACCTGACCTCGGCGGCGCGGTCAGCCGCCGCGCTCGAGGCGCTCGTCGCCGCGCGCGCCGCGTTCGAGGCCGCCGGGGTCCGGGTGACGTCGATCGACGCCGCCAGCACGGCATCCGCGCGGCCAGGGGTGGCGTTCGACCGTCAGCGCATCGGCGTCGGGCTGTTCGGCGCGCGGCTGGGTGCGCCGGTCGACAATCGCTGCGCGCTGCGCGTGACCGCTCCGGTCGTGCGCCGCTTCGCACCTGGGCAGATCGGTTGGGCGGGATACGGCGACCTGCCCGTTCCCGGCGACCGATCCGTCGCCGTTCTTCGTTCCGGGTACGGTGATGGATTTCCGAAGAAAATGGTCGACGGTGTCGATATTCTGTCGGTAGGCATGCAGTACACGACGCGGGTGATGCACGACGGTGCGGATCCACGAATCTTGATCGGGCCGGACGACGACGTCGACCGGTTGGCGGTGCGGGCCGGGATCGGCTCGCACGAGCTGGTGCTCGGCTTGGCGCCTCGATGACCGCAGTCGATACGCTCGAACGCTTCGACGCGACGATCACGCGGCTCGGCGTCGTTCTGAGCCCGGACGACTCGCCCGCGGAAGTCGAAGGGGTGCTCAATCCGGCAAGCGCGGTGGCGCGCGACGGCACGCTGCTGCTCTATCCGCGCGCCGTCGCCGCGGGGAACGTCTCGCGCGTCGAGCTCTGCCGCGGTCTGCGCAACGGTGACGACATTCGCTTCGAGCGGCAGGGTTTCGCGCTCGAGCCGAGCGCGCCGTACGAGTTGCGGACCGCGCCCGGCGGGATGGGTTGCGAGGATCCGCGCGTCACCTTCGTCCCGGTGCTCGACCGTTATCTCATGGCGTACACCGCGTTCGGACTGGACGGACCGCGCATTGCGATCGCGCACTCGCAGGACGGTTACCGCTGGGAACGTTTGGGGTTGGTGTCGTTCGCGCCCGACCTGCCGCAAGGCGACGACAAGGACGGCGTGTTCTTCCCCGAGCCCGTGCTCTCGCCCAATGGCGTACGCTCGCTGGCGCTCTATCACCGGCCGATGCTGCGGCTCTCGACGATGGACGGCCGTGGCGCCGTTCCGACGCTGCTCGCCCTCGCTCCGCACGAGCGCGAGTGCACGCGCATCGCGTACATCCCGCTCGAGCCGGTGCTCGACGACTTTCAGGCGCTGCTCCAGGTGCGCGAGAGCGCGCTGGTGCTGGTCCCCGACGCGCCTTGGTGCTGCATCAAGACCGGAGCCGGGACGCCCCCGGTGAGGATCGCCGAGGGCTGGTTCTCACTCTTTCACGGGGTCAACGCGCACGAGGTTTCCGACGGCAAATACACCATGCAGTACAGCGCGGGATTCGTCGTGCACGACATCGATCGTCCGCACATCGTGCGCTATCGCTCGGAGACGCCGGCAATGGTGCCTGAAGGGATCGACGAGACGCACGGCATCGTCAACAACGTCGTGTTTCCGACCGCGATCTGCGAGCTCGGCGACCGCTCGTACGAGGTCTATTACGGGATGGCCGACGCGCGCATCGGGCGCGCGCACCTGCGACTCGCCGCGCCGAACGCGAGCGCGGAGGAATCGGCCGCATAAGCGGAATGTGGCGCTTCTACGCGATCGCCACGGTCATCGTATGCGTGATCGGGAGCATCGTGTTCGCGCACCGCATGGCGACGAACAGTTGGACGCTGCGCCCGAACCGAGCGGCGACTCACCCGAGCGCACCCCACAACGGCAACGCAGGCTTCGTTACGACGCCCGCACCGTCGTTCACCGGTCAGGGCGGCTGGGTGCTCAGCGCGCTCCCGTCCTGCTTCACCCAGCAGTCCGCCAAAGAAGGGCCGTCGCCGCTCCTCGAACGCGACATACCCCCTGAGAAGTCACGGATCGCGCCGGGGACGACGCTGCATCGTGGCAGCTGCACGGTGATGGTCCGTGCCGACGACATTTGGGTAACGCGCGGCCCCGACCACCTACGCGTGCCGCCCGACGCGCGGCTCTACACCACGCGGGACGGCCTCACGCTCGTCTACCGCCGCGGCGACCGAACCGAAATCCGCAACTACTGACCGCCGGTCCCGCCCCCAGCCCCGCCACGATCGACGCTGCAAAGTCTCCTCAGCCTTCTGTCGAATGGTCACCGCAGATGGAGATCCGGGAGGAAGTCGCCAAACGGCGCACGTTCGCGATCATCTCGCACCCCGACGCCGGCAAGACGACCCTCACCGAGAAGCTCCTGCTGTACGGCGGGGCGATCGTGACCGCGGGTCAGGTCGCGGCGCGCCGGCGAGCGCGGGCGGCGACGTCGGACTGGATGGAGCTCGAGCGCGAGCGCGGGATCTCGATCACCTCGACGGTGTTGCAGTTCCCGTACGACGGCCACACGATGAACCTGCTCGACACGCCGGGCCATCAGGATTTCGGCGAGGACACCTACCGGACGCTGCTGGCGGCCGACTCTGCGGTGATGTTGATCGACGCCGCGAAAGGCGTCGAGCCGCAGACGCGCAAGCTGTTCGCGATCTGCCGCGCGCGGCGCATTCCGCTGTTCACGTTCATCAACAAGATGGATCGGCCGTCACGCGATCCGCTCGAGCTGCTCGACGAACTCGAGAACGTGCTGGGAATCGGTGCGTATCCGATGAACTGGCCGCTCGGCAACGGTGAGACGTTTCGCGGGGTGTACGACCGCAGCGGCGGCGAGGTGCACGTCTTCGAGCGCACGCAGCACGGCGCGAAGCGCGCGCCGGTGACGGCGAGCGACCGGCACGACCCGAAGATCGCCGCGCTCGTCGACGAGCGGACCTATCGCGAGTTCCTCGACCAGCTCGAGCTGCTCGAAGGCGCGGGTGCGCCCTTCGACCGGAGCGCGATGATGCGCGGCGACGTCACGCCGGTGTTCTTCGGCAGCGCGGTGACCAACTTCGGCGTCGAGCTCTTCCTCGATGCGTTCGTACGGCTCGGCCCGCCGCCGGCGCCGCGCGTCGATTCCGAGAAAAACATCGTCGAACCCACCGATCCGCACTTCTCGGGGTTCGTCTTCAAGATCCAAGCGAACATGGACCCGCGTCATCGTGACCGCGTGGCGTTCCTGCGCGTCTGCAGCGGGACGTTCGAGCGCGACATGACCGTCCGCAACATGCGCACCGGCAAAGATGTGCGGCTGACCCGCGCGATGAAGCTGTTCGCCTCGGAGCGCGAGTCGGTCGACATTGCATTCGCCGGCGACGTGGTCGGTCTGGCGAACCCGGGCGTGTTCGCGATCGGCGACACGCTGGCCGAAGGCCAAGGCGTGCGGTTCGATCCGATCCCCGCGTTCGAGCCGGAACATTTCTCGCTGGTCCGCAGTACCGACACTGCGAGTTACAAATCGTTCCAAAAAGGGATCGCGCAACTTCGTGAGGAGGGAGCGATCCAGGTCTTCTATCCGTTCGGTCAGACGCGGATCGAACCGATTCTGGCCGCGGTCGGGTCGCTCCAGTTCGAGGTCGTGAAGTACCGCTTGGAGTCGGAGTACAACGTGAAGACGGTCTTTCAGACGCTGCCCTACACCACGGCGCGCCGGGTGATTCCTTCGACGAGCTCAGGACAGACGACCGAGTTTGCCGGCTCCGTGACGCTCGGCTCGAGCGGGCGGCTCGTCGAGGATTGGGACGGCAAGCCGCTCGCGCTGTTCGAGAGCGAGTGGAGCATCGGTCTGGCGCGGCAGTGGAACCCCGGGCTGACCTTCGAGCCGTTCGGCACGAGCGACCTCGCGCGCGAGGTGCCGGCGTGAAGAACGTCACCACGCCGCCGCCGCGCACGGTAATGCCGCCCAAGGCGCGCCAGAATCAACTGATCGTGCTGGCCGTGATCGTCGTGCTGTTCGTCGTCCTGGTGCGCGCGTGCGCGGGGCACGAGAACAGGTACGAGCACATCGCGCGCGAGCTCACCGAAGCGGCGCAGAAGAACGATTACACCGCGGTGACGAAGCTGGAGAACTCCGAAACCGTCGCCGAAACGACGCGCGGCCGGTTGGGCCACGCGGCCGACGTGCTCGCGCCGCTGGGTGCGGTTCGGCGCGTCAAAGATGTGACGCCGGAAGGCGATGGCGCGCGCGTGCACGAGTTCGAAGTCACCTTCGACAAGGGCAGCGTGCACGAGAAGATCCAGTTCGATCCCGATGACAAGGTGTTCCACTTCGGGTTCGACGCGCCCAAACCGAGCTCGTGATCGACGGAAGCGAATTCGCCGCGTCGTTCGACGATGTATGCGCGGCCGCGGAGCGGCTGCGCGGCATCGCGCACCGCACGCCGGTCGTGACGTCGAAGACGCTCGACGAGCGGACCGGCGCTCGCGTGTCGTTGAAAGCCGAGAACCTGCAGCGCATCGGCGCGTTCAAGTTTCGCGGGGCGTACAACGCGATAGCGCAGCTCGACGCCGCCCAGCGGCAGCGCGGCGTCGTCGCGTTCTCCAGCGGAAATCATGCGCAGGGCGTCGCGCTCGCCGCGCAGCTTCTCGACGTGCCCGCCACGATCGTGATGCCGTCCGACGCCCCCGAGGCAAAGCTCGCCGCGACGCGCGGTTACGGCGCCGAGGTCGTTACGTACGACCGCGAGCGGATGAATCGTTCCGAGCTCGCCGCGTCGATCGCCGCCGAACGCGGCGCGACGCTCGTGCCGCCGTACGACGACCCCGCGATCATCGCGGGCCAAGGGACGGTCGCGCTCGAGCTCCTCGCAGACGCCGGCCGCCTCGAAGTGTTGCTCGTGCCGCTCGGCGGCGGCGGGCTGCTATCGGGCTGCGCGCTGGCCGCGACGGCGCTCTCGCCCGGCGTGCGCGTATTCGGCGTCGAACCGGAGGCCGGCGACGACTGGGTGAGATCGTGGCGCGCCGACCGCATCGTCTCGATCCCCGTCCCCCAGACGATCGCCGACGGCCAACGAACGCAAGCGCCGGGCGACCTCACCTGGCCGATCGTCCGCCGGCTCGTGACGGGAATCGTTACCGTGAGCGACGACGAGATCAAGCACGCGATGCGCTTCGCCTTCGAACGCCTCAAGCTCGTGCTCGAGCCGAGCGGCGCATCGGCGCTCGCGGCGCTGCTGAGCGGAAAGATCGACGTGCGCGGTGCGCGCACCGGCGTCGTGCTCAGCGGTGGCAACGTCGATGCCGCAACCTTCGCCGTCTGCATCGCCGATTAGCACGGCGTCTTGTCTCTAGACGACTAACAGGGCTTGCCGTATTGCAGTATTGTCCGCTGTGATATGGTGTGATAGGGTGGTCCGGTCGAGGCCTATCCGTCGCACCACTGAGGGCACCGCGTTCTAGAACGCGGTGCCCGCCGTTTTTGCGCAGTTGTTGCGTGTAGCGCGTCAGCCTTTGATCTCGGCGCAGGCGATCGGTGCTGACGTTACTTGCGCGGTTTTGTGGATCAGGATGACGTCGCCGCTGAGCTGCTCGAGTTTGGTGTTCGACAGACGCGTGTCTTGGGCGACGCCGAGCGGCATCGTCGAACTGGCGGCATAGTCTTTGCACGTGCCTTTGCGGATATCGACCGCCTCCGTGCCGGAGTTGCCGGTGAGGTTCAAGCCGACGTTGACGTTCGACCCGAGCTGGAACAACGTGACGTTGCCGCGCACGGCCGATCCGCCGAGCGGGACGACTTGAGCCACCAAGGGGTTGACGACTGCGAGAGCGGGGACGCTCGTCGCAAGGGCCGCCACGGCGGCGCCGATCATCGCTATCCGTTTTTGCATGAGGGCCCGTTACCCGGCGAGGCGATCGATTTCACGTCGCCAGCCGCCGCGTGAGCCCCAGGTCAGCCGCTCGGTCGCCCGCAGTCCAAGACGGCAGCTGCTGAAGGTGAGGCTGGGCGTGATCGCGAGCTTGCGATGCCGGTAGTTCAGCACGAACGTAGCGACCGCCGCTCGGTCCCTTTAGCCGCTTGTCCTGCCGATTCGACCCATCTCGTAAAACCCGGGGTTCGGGCGCATGTCCATCAGGCCCGCCATGCGGTTGGAGAAGCCGAAGAACGCGGCCACCGACGCAATGTCCCAGGCATCGTCGTCGGACAGCCCGACGGCTTTGAGCTCGGCGAGCTCTTTGTCGCTCGCGGCGAAGCCGGGCTCGTTCACCCGCGACGCAAAGGTGATGATCGCGCGCAGCCGCGGGGTGAGATCCGCCGTACGCCAATTCGTCGCGATCTGATCGGCGACGATCGCGTCTTTGCCCACGATGCGCAACGCCGCGCCGTGCGCGGTGACGCAATACAGACAATCGTTCTCGGCCGAAACCGCCACCACGATCGCCTCGCGCTCGGCACGCGACAGGCCGCTCGGGCCCTTCATGAGCAGATCGTGATAGTGCATGAAGGCGCGGAAATGTTCGGGCCGCCGAGCGTACGCGAGAAAGACGTTGGGGATGAAGCCGATCTTCGCGCGCGTCTCTTCGCAGATCGCGCGGATGTCATCGGGCATCTCGTCGAGTGAGGGCGCGCCGAAACGAGAAGGCGCCGCGTTGTGCGCGGCGCCTTCGTTGAACGGCGGGTGACTACTTGGGCGCGACGATGTTCCCGCAGGAGACATAGACCGGAATCTCTTTGGTCGATTTGTGGACGTTGATCGCGAAGGGCGCTTTCTCGAGTTCGGCGATCGTCACGTCGGGGATCGTCGTCTCGGATTCGCCGTCGTGCACCGTCTTGAGCGGGTACGTCGGTTTCGGGTCGAGCTTGTCGCAGGTACCCTTGTGGATGTGCGCGGGCTGGTCGACGTCGCTGGCCGGCGTCATGTGTACCTTGACGATCAGCCCCTTCTCCCCGTCCATGAGGGTCGCGGTCCCGGCCTCCCCGGAGTTGTTCTGCGCGACCAACTTGATCTGCATCGGCTCCTTTTTCATCATCGTGTTGGTCATCGGAGCCGGCGACTCCGCGGTTGCGGCGAGGATCAGCGTCCCGCCGAGGATCAGCGATCCGCCGAGCAGGGCTGTAGAAACGAGCTTCAGCACGCAAAGACCTCCATAAGCGAGTTGACGAGCTTTCGAGGCTCGCCCAGCCTAGCCTGCGCCAAAGGCGTGAGGCGGCCGTGAAACGGCTCAGCCCGACTTGAGCATCTCGCGCGCGGCGTTCCAGCCCGGTGCGCCCATGACGCCGCCGCCCGGATGCGCAGCGGCGCCGCACAGGAACAGGTGCCTGACCGGCGTGCGGTACTTCGCCCAGCCGGGCGCGGGACGAAACATGAACAGCTTGTTCAAGCTCATCGCGCCCTGGAAAATGTTACCGCCGGTCAGACCGAACGTCTCCTCGATGTCGACCGGGCTGAGCACCTGCCGGTCGGTTACCGAGGCGGTGAACCCCGGCGCGTACCGTTCGACGACGCCGAAGCAACGATCGGCGAACGCGTTCTTGGCCGCTTCGTCCCAGCGGCCGTCCGCTAGCCGATAGGGCGCGTACTGGCAGAACATCGACATCAAGTGCCGGCCGTCCGGCGCGACGGTCGGATCGACCGACGACGGGATGGTGCACTCGACCACGGGCTCCGCCGATGCGCGCCCGTACTTCGCGTCGTCGTACCCGCGCTCGATGTAGTCCTGGTCCGGGCACAAGTGAACGGTGCCGCGATGCTGCGGCCCGACCGTCGTCCCGGGACATGCGGTAAAGTTCGGCAGTGCCGAGAGCGCGACGTTGATCTTCGCCGACGCGCTGCTGTAGTCGATGCGCCGGATCTCGGCGACGAAGTCCGGCGGCAGTTGCTCCGCATCGAGGAACGTCTCGAACGTCAGGCGGCAGTCGACGTTGCTGGCGACGCGGCGCGAGCGCAGCTCGTCGCCATTGGCCAGGACGACGCCGACTGCGCTGCCGTGCTCGACCAGGATGCGCTGCACTTCGGACTCGGTGCGAATCTCGACGCCCAAATCCGCGGCGGCTTTGGCCAGTGCTTGGGTGAGACCGCCCATCCCGCCCTTGACGTAGCTCCACACGCCGCGCGCGCCGTTCGTCTCGCCCATGACGTGATGGAAGAGCACGTAGGCCGTGCCCGGCATCGACGGCGAGGCGAACGCGCCGATGATCGCGTCGGTTGCGAGCGTGGCTTTGAGCTCTTCGGACTCGAACCAGCGGTCGAGGATCGGCCGCGCCGCGCCGGTCAAGATCTCGACCGCCTCACCCATCGACCCGTCGAGCCGTTTCGCGCTCAGCCCGAGCCGCCCGAGCGAGAGCAGATCGTCCAGCCCGGGCCGGACGGGATTGGGCGGCGTCTGGATCAGCGTCGGCTCGATCACCGCCGCGACGCGCTCGAGCATCTCGACGTAGCGCGGATAGCGCTCGGCATCCTTTGGGCTGAACTTCGCGATCTCGCGCCGGTTGAACTCGGCATCGGCGCCCAGCATCAAATAACGGCCGTCCGGGAACGGCGAGAACGACGCCGGGTTGCGCTCGATCAGCTCGAAGCCGTAATCGCGCAACCGCAAATCGCGGATGATCTCCGGGCGGAACAGGCTGTTGACGTACGCCGCCGTGGAGACCTTGAAGCCCGGAAAGGTTCGTTCTTCGGTGACGCACGCGCCGCCGACGATGTAACGCCGTTCGAGGACGAGCACTTTCCATTTCGCGCGCGCCAAATAACAGGCGGTCACCAATCCGTTGTGACCGCCGCCGATGACGATGGCGTCATAGGTCACGTGGACATGCGCCGCCCGTTGTTTGCCGATCCGTTCTTGCTCTTGTGACGCGGCTGGAACGGCCGGCCGGTCTTGTACGCGCCGCCGCGCGGCAAGCTGACATCGACGTCCTCGCAGCCGATCGGCGTGAACTCACGGCAATCGCTGGGTCGCGCCTCGTAGATGCCGCAGTAGTAGCGCCCGGAACGATTGCCCATCAGGAACACGCACTTGTCCTCGGTTTCTTCGCTGCGCGCACCCTTCTCGTCGACCTTGCGCAGCCAACCGACCACGAAGCCGTCGGCCGACTCCCGGGGAACGACGTACTCTTTCATCACCTCGTCGTAGCTCATCCCGAGATGGTCGGCGATCCGTTGCACGTCGTCGCGGTTGACGAACGGCTCGTAACCGCTACAGCATTCGGCGCAGCCCGGCGGGCACGACAGGTTCTCGGGTAAGTCGTAGAGATGTTTTCGGGACAGCTCGATCACGCGCCGTACCGCGGCGACGAAATCTTCGTCGTCGTTGTACTTGTACATCCACTCCTTGTGCGTGATCTCGTTGGCGTTGTAGTTGCGTACCGTCTTGGTGTTGTACTTGACGGTCACGTGCTCTTCGTCGATCTCGATCGACTGCACGTACGACATCTCGCCGAGGTCGAGGCTGGTGAGTTGGGTCGGCTGACCGGTCTCCCGCGTGAAGCGTCGGAGATTGCGCAGCTCGCGATGGGCGATGAGATCGATCGTCTCCTGCATGTGGTGCTGATTCGGGGCCGACGGCGGACGAACCCGGCGGTTCGGAGAACCTGGCCTCCATGATCCGCCGCCTGGCCTCGCTCGCTTTGGCTGCCCTGCTGGCGGCAACCGCCGTCCCGGCGCGCGCCGACGACGACGCGGCCACCGTCCGGACCAAGATCGCGACCGCGATGACGGCCGCCAAGTCGTTCGTCGTCACCACCAGCGCCGCCACCGGTATGACCGGGTCGATGACGTTCGTCGCGCCGAACCTCTACCACAGCGCGATCGTTTTCGACCGCGTGCGCCGCGACGTCGTGTTGGCCGGTCCGATCGCCTACATCAGCGACAACGACGGCCAAACATACCGCAAGGTCACTGCACCGCCCGAGCTGATCGCCGCGCAAGCCGAGCTGCGCGCGATGCCGGTCGACCGGCTGCTGCCCGACAAGACCGCGGCGGGGAAGACATGGGGCCAGTTCGCGATCAGCTCGGGCGGTCCGCAGAAGGACCAGCAGCTGACCTGCACCTACGACAAGATGTCGTACCGGATCGTGCAGTGCTCGAACCCGGGCCTCATGATGAGCTTCACGCGCTACGACGATCCGAGCAACGTCGTCACCGTCCCCACGAACGTCGTTTCGGGCGGTGCCAAGTAATGGACCGCGCAACGATCGGCGTCGACCTGGGCGGTTCGCACGTGATGGCGGCGGTCGTCGACGAAGAAGGCAAGATCCACTCCAAGCACGAGCAAGACATCGACGATCACGCCCCCGCGGCGGTCGTCAACGCGCTGGCGACGGTGGTGAAGCTCGCGATCGACGGCACCAAGCACGATATCGTCGGAATCGGGATCGGCTCGCCGGGCAACATCGACCCGACCACCGGGACGATTCGCTACTCGCCGAACTTCGGATGGGAGAACGTTCCGCTGGGCCAGCGCGTCCGCGACGCTTTTCCCAAGTACCGCGTCTTCGTCGCCAACGACGCGCGTTGCGCGACGCTGGGCGAGTACGTTCACGGTGTCGGTCAGGGCACCCAGGACTTCGTGCTGCTCACCCTGGGGACGGGGATCGGCGGCGGGATCGTCACCGGCGGTGTCCTCGCGCTGGGCAGCCAGATGGGGGCGGGCGAGTTCGGCCACCACCAGATCCGGCCCGACGGCGGCTTCATCTGCGGCTGCGGCAAGGTCGGCTGTTTCGAGGCACAGGCGTCGGGCACGGGCTTGATCCGCCATGCGATGCGGTTGGCGCCCTCATTCCCGCGCAGCGGTCTGCTCGACGTGCCGCGCGAGCGGCTCGGCTCGAAGGCGATCCGCAAGGCGGCCCAGGCCGGCGACGGCCACGCCCTGGCGACCTGGAGCGCCTATTGCGACGACCTCGCACTGGGGCTGGCAAACGTGATCGCGTTCGTGAACCCCGAGGTCATCGCACTTGGCGGCGGCGTCTCGAGCGCCGGCGACTTCATGATCGAGCGGATCAAGCCGCTGGTCGACCTGCGCACCACGATGGTGCCCCGTGGGACGACCCGAATCGTCCGGGCGACGCTCGGCAACGACGCCGGTGCGGTCGGTGCCGCGACGGCCGCGATGCGCGGGGGCTTGATCGCGCAGCCTCCGGCGGTCATCGCGTAAGCCGCCCGTAAGCGGCCGGTAATCGGCCTTTGATAGGGTTTCGCTGTGAGCGAGCGCGAAATCCCGGCGCTGCTGCCGCCGATCTGCGACGACTGCGGTCACCGGGCATCACTTCACCATCTCGACGGCTGCCGGGCCTTAATGCTCGGCCGCGGTTCCCCGTCGCGCACCTGCGGGTGCTCTACCACTCTGCGCCAGATTCTCGGCGCGCGTTATCCGCGCCACGAGCCCGACGAGGTGGCCGAGCGCGCACGCGCATCGATCAACTAGGTCGACTATCGTTCTGCGGATCGGCCGAAGGCCGAACGCGAGTGTGGCTCGGTCCGAAGGACCGAACACACACTAGGGGGCGTGCGACGGTGCGTCAAGCGCGAGGGCGGTCATCATGCGCACGCCGGTCGCGAGCGCCGACTCGTCGATGTCGAAGCGTGCGTGGTGGTGCGGAAACGCGCTGTTCGGTCCGCCGTTGCTGCCCAGGCTGAAGAAACACGCCGGGACGCGCTCGGCGAAGAACGAGAAGTCTTCGGCGCCCATCAGCTTGGGGACGTCGGCGACGTGCTCGGCGCCGGCGACGCGCTCGGCCAGCGCGCGCACGTAGCGCGTCTGCTCGACGTCGTTCGACGTCACCGGATAGCGCCACAGATATTCGTAGTCGTAGGTCGCGCCCGAACTCTCGCACACGCCGCGCAGCACGCGTTCGATGCGCTCCGACATCCGCTCGCGCACGCCCGCGTCGAACGCGCGCACCGTGCCGAGCAGACGAACGCGGCTCGGGATGACGTTGTGCGTCGTTCCGCCGTTGATCGCGCCGATCGTGACGACTGCCGGTTCGATCGGATCGATCTGCCGCGACACGACCTGCTGCACCGCCACGACGAATTGCGACGCGACGTAGACGGGGTCGACCGACAGGTGCGGAGACGCGCCGTGACCGCCCTTGCCCTCGATCGTGATCTCGATCGAATCGCTCGACGCGTAGAACACGCCTTCGCGAAAGCCGAGTTGGCCGACCGGGTGCGCCGACGCGAGGTGCAGCCCGTACGCGCGCTCGATGCCGAAACGTTCGAGGACGCCGTCGGCCACCATCGCCTTCGCACCGCCCTTCCCTTCCTCGGCCGGCTGGAACAAAAAGCAGACGGTGCCCGCGATTTCATCGCGGCGTGCGGCGACGATGCGTGCCGCGCCGAGCAGGATCGCGACGTGCCCGTCGTGGCCGCAGGCGTGCATGTGCACCGGCGTCCCCGAACGATAGGGGACGTCGTTCTCCTCGTCGATCGGCAGCGCGTCCATGTCGGCCCGCAGCATGATCGTCTTGCCGCCCCGCGGGCCGCGCAGGACGCCGACGACGCCGGTCTGGCCGATCCCGGTGTGCACCTCGAAGCCCAGTGCGCCAAGGCGCTCGGCGACCATGGCCGAGGTGCGGTGCTCCTCGAAGCCCAGCTCGGGATGGACGTGCAGATCGCGCCGCGTCGCGACGACCTCGTTGACGATCTCGGATGGTACGTCGACCGTCAGCGTGGGCGCGGCCATTACGAGTTAAACGGCGGCGGGGATGGTCGGGCGGCGGCCGCTGACGGCGATCTGCGCGATCAGCTCGGCGATCCGGCGCGAGCTGCCGCGCGGCGCGATCGCGGTCTGCTGCGAACGCATCTTGGCCAAGCGGTCTTGGTTGTGGACGATGCGCGCGACCGAGGAGATGACCTCGGCGGTCGTCAGTGCGACGACACCGATCCCGTTGGTCCGCACGTAGTCGAGGTTGCCGCGCTCTTGCCCGGGGACGTAGTCGTAGACGACCACCGGCACCTCGGCGACCGACGCCTCGGCGATCGTTCCCGGGCCCGCTTTGGTCACCAGCAGGTCGGCGGCCCGCATCAGCTCCGGGACGTCGTTGCGGAAGCCCAGCACCGTCATCGGGGTCGGGAGCGACGGGGCCAGCTCTTCGAGCTTTTGCTTGAGGGCGGCGTTGCGGCCGGTGACGACCACCAGGTGGAAGTCGAGCCCCGCCCGGGCCAGGCCGAGCGTCGTCGGCAGCAGCTTTCCGCCGCCCTCGCCGCCGGCCATAAGCAAGGCGATGGTGGCGTGCTCGGGCAGGCCGAGCTTCTTGCGGTGCTCGACCTTCGAGCCGCGGACATCTTCGAAGCGCGGGTGGATCGGATGCCCCAGCAATCGCAGCCGCTCCGGCGGGACACCGCGCTCGATCGCCCGTTGGTAGACTTCGCGGGCCGGCACGACCGTCAGGTCGGCTTCGGGCAGCAGCCAGCCCTCGTGAACGCGGCCCAGGTCGGTGATCACCGTGACGATCGGCACCTGCTGCATCCCGGCGTCTGCGCGCGCGCGCAACGCTGCGTGATTGAGCAACGGGTGGACCGAGACGATCACGTCGGGCTGATACTGCGTGAAGACTTCGCGCAGGCGCTCGCGGTACAGCGGTTCGCAGAAGCGGACGATCGTCTTGTAGCGGCGGCGCCCGTTGGTGGCGTGATAGAGCGCGCCGTAGATCGGCGGCGCATAGCGAAGGGCCGCGCTATATGCCGGCCCCAATTTGGAAAGCGGAAACGTGCAGTGGGTGGCGATGTCGTCGATGCGCCACTCGAAGCGCGTCGCTCCGTCGATCTCGTCGAGCGCGGCCCCGACGGCTTGCGCCCCGGCGCGGTGTCCGCCGCCCGTATCGGAGATCAAAAAGAGGACACGTTTGGTCATCCCACCTCAGCTGGTCTGCTTGACCATCTTGCGGCGCTTCATCGTCGCCACCGCTGCGCGGCGGCGGGCGATAGCGGCGCGCCGAAGCGCGGCGGCTCTTCGCTTCGGATCGAGGTTCCGGCAGAACGCGATCGTGGCGCGCGCCGGAACGTCGTAGAAGCGAAAGATATCGCCGAACTCGATGTCGGGGTTCCGGTGATGGCCGTCATGGTCCTCGGGGAGGACGATCTGCAGCATCCGGGCGGCATGAACGCCCCAGGCTGGGGTCCGCCAGCCGAGCTCGGTGGTGTGGCGCCACCAGACGTGCGCTTGCCCCAGGAGCAAGCCGGCGATCGCGCCGTAGACGGAGAGGTACGAGCACGCGATTGCGATGGCGATGTACGGCAGCGCGCCGAGCAAGCCCGTCGAGCAGGACCGCGGGATCGCGCGAGAGGACCGCGTGGTCCCAGTAGGAACGGCGCCGATCGTGGTGGGTGCGGAGATGCAGCTTTCCCCCACACGTGCTGCGGCACATGATAGAAGAACGTCGAAGCGAAATCGCCCACGAGTAGGACGATGAGCATCGCCCCGACCGCCGAGAGCACCGGCGAGCCCAACGAGATCGTGTTCACGCTGATCCTTGTCACTAAAGAGGGCTGACCGCGGACTTGGTCCCGATTTCTGGAAACCCTCTCGCGGCCGTATTCGTGGCAGCCGCGCTGGCCTTACCCGGCCCGGTCGTGCGAATCGAGGGGCTCCGGGACGCCGCGCTGTCGTGGCATATACCCCAGCCGGTCTTCGCTATGCGAGGCCTGCGCTTGGTTATGGATGCCGGCCGCAAGGCGCCGCCCGGAGTCAAGATCGCGCGCGAAGTGATGCGCACCAACCCGCGCCTGGATTCAGTCGACGCCCTGCTGCTCGGTGCCGACGTGCTGGCGGCGGCGCGTACGAGCGAGCTTCACCCGCCGTTCCTTGCCGCGACGCTGCTGCAAGAATCGGCGTTCGATCCCTCGGCCGTTTCGTCCGCCGGTGCGATCGGGATCGCGCAGTTCATGGTTCCGACGGCCGAGGAATACGGTGTCGATCCGTGGGAGCCGCGCGACGCGATTCGCGGTGCGGCGCGTCTGCTCAGCGCCTACGTCGCGCGCTATCGTAACCGGGACGAAGATCCGTACGCGCTCGCATTGGCGGCCTACGATGCGGGTCCGGGTGCAGTCGCGCGCTACCACGGCGTACCGCCGTACGCGGAGACGCGCGACTACATCATCGACGTGCGCGACCGCTGGTCACGCATCGTCGGCCGCTAGTGTGTTGGCGCAAAGTGCGCCGACACACCTACGCGAACGAGCGGCGCAGGAATGACTGCACGCGTCCCCATGCGTCGGCGATCTGGCGCGTCGCGATCGTGCCGAGATCTTCGCGGAAGAACGAATGACCGACTTCGGGATACACCTCGATCTCGAACGGTGCGTGCAGCGCGGTGAGGCGCTCGCGAATCGTCGCGATCTCGGTGTGACCGATCTGCTCGTCGTGTCCGCCGAAGACTAGCAGCAGCGGCACGCGCACCGTCTGGATCTCGTCGAGCGCGGGTTTGCCGTCGGTGCCGGGGATCGGGCGCGCGATGCTCTGCCCGTAGAACGCGATCGAGGCGGCGAGACCCGCCAGTGACGAAGCGAGGAACGCCGCGGTGCCGCCGAAACCGAAGCCCCAGGTCGCGATCTTGCCGTGATGCACGTACGGCCGGCCGTTGAGCCAGTCGCGGGCCGCCGCGACGTCCTCGCAGACGTCTTTCGTGTTGAAGACGCGTGACGCTTCGCCGCCGCGGAGGTAGTCGATCGCTAAACCGACATATCCGGACGACGCGACCTGATCGGTAATCCGCTGGATCTCGTCGTCGAACCCATAGACGCCCTCGAGCACGATGACCGCGGGCCGGGGCTTCTCATCGAGGCGCGCCAGGTGCGCCCGCATCGGTCCCTTTGGAGCTTCGATCGTGACCTGCTCGGTGATCATGCGACATGCCCATTCTTACGGTGGCGGCGTAGGGCCCGGCCGGCCGTCGCCGGCGAAGCCTATCCGGCGGCTAGCCGGGGTATAGGCCTCGTACCCTGCCGGTATCGATGGTGAGGAGATTGACAGACCATATGGCCTTTCCCCACCTGCGTATCGTCCTGCAAACCGGCCCGGCGGGCTCGGGTTAGGCGTCGCACGATGTCTTCGACGACGCAGCCGGGTCTTGCCGACCGCTTCGCCCTCTATCGCGACCCGCATCCCGTCCGCGTAGCCACGTTCGCCGAGGACGTCCGCGCCGGTCTTGGGACCTCGCCGCTGAGCCTGTCGCCGAAGTACTTCTACGACGACCTCGGTTCGGCGCTGTTCGAAGCGATCACGCGGCTCCCCGAGTACTACCTCACCCGCGTCGAGCGGGATTTGCTGGCGACCTACGGGCGCGAGATCGCGGGCGCGCTCGACGGGCCGGTCGAGCTGGTCGAACTCGGCAGCGGGAGCGCAGTGAAGACGCGCCTGCTGATCGATGCGATCCTCGAGCGGCAGCCGCGCCTGACCTTTCACCCGATCGACATCTCGGCCGAAGCGGTGACCGAATCGTCGCTCGCGCTCGTCGGTGCGTACGAACGGCTGCGCGTCGTAGCGTACGCCGGCGACTATTTCCCGCTGCTGCGCGAAAAACGTCTCACCACTCGCGATCGCGCGCTCGCGCTGTTCTTGGGATCGAACATCGGCAACTTCGAACCCGACGACGCTCGCGAACTGCTCACGCTGCTCGCTTCTGCGCTGCGGCCGGGCGACGGCGTGCTGATCGGATACGACCTCAAGAAGGATCCGTCGATCCTCGAGTTGGCGTACGACGATCCGACCGGCGTGACGGCCGCGTTCAACAAGAACCTGCTCGGGCGCATGAACCGCGAGCTGGGTGCCGACTTCGACTTGGGGGCGTTCCGGTTTCGTGCGCGCTGGGACGAAGCGCGCGGCGCGATCCTGTCGTATCTGGTCGCCGACGTCGCGCAGCGCGTCCACATCCCGCTCGCCGGGCTCACGGTTGATTTTGCGGCCGGCGACGCGATTCACACCGAGTCGTCCTACAAGTTCAGCCGCGACGAGATCGTGGCGCTCGCACAACGCTGCGGCTATGCGGAGCGGACGACCTACAGCGATACCGCCGGCCGCTACGCGCTCTCGCTACTCACCGTCGTCTGACCGCGCTTCATCGCCGCCCCGCAACCGGCGCATCAATGGGACGAAGGTCTCGATCGAAGCTTCGACGGCCGCGTCGCTGATGAGCGCGTAACAGTCGTCGTCGACGGGTGTCGCGCCGTCATCGCGCGACCAGATATACGCGACGGCTTCGACCGCTCCGCCCATGGTGTTCACCACGACGTCGACGCACCGGTACTTGGGAACTTCCTCCCAGGCATCGGCGATGCGCCAGCCGATCTCGTCGAGATCGATCAGGACGCCCGGCACGAGGCGCACCTCGAGGACGGTTTCGCGCAGCGAGAGGTACCCCGACTCCGTAGCTGTGCGGCGATACCCGCGCAGCGTCGCGGGTTGCGCCGGATACTCTGCACCGAGGATCGCGTTGCGCCACGCCATCTTGCGAAAGGTGCCGTAGCCGAAGAGCCGCGTCACACGCGAGCGGCGCGTTCCGCGCCGCGCAGGAGCAGGTCCGCCGCGATCGCCAGCGCGGCGGCGGCCAGCGCCCCCGCGACGATCTTGTCGGGGTTGTCGGTGCCGATCCCCTCGAACAGCAGCACGCCCAAGCCGCCGGCGTTGATCCAGGCCGCGACGGTCGCGAGCGCGACCAGCGAAACCGTCGCGACGCGCACGCCGCCGAGGATGACCGCTAGCGCGGCCGGAAACTCGACCCGCAGCAGCGTCTGCCGCGCTGTCAGCCCGAGGCCGCGCGCGGCCTCGATCAACGCCGCATCGACGCCGCGCAGTCCGGCGACGACGCCGCGCACCAAGATCATCTGCGCGTACGCGACCAGCGCGATGATGGCGGTGAGCGGGCCGAGCCCGATCGCCGCCACCAGCAGCGCGAGCAGCGCGAGGCTCGGGATCGTGTAGATCGTGCCGGTGACGGCGAGGATCACCGCGCCGGCGCGCGCGTTACGCGTCGCGAACACGCCGAGCGGGACGGCGATGACAAGCGCGACGCCGAGCGCGACGCCGACCAGCACGAGATGCTGCGCGAGCAGACCGGCAACCCGCGGCGCGTGCGCGAAGAGATACGTCATCGCACGTAGTACCGTGGCAGTCGATGGATGCGATCTTCTTCGACCTCGACGGCACGTTGAGCGACCCGTTCGAGGGGTTCGCGCGGTCGCTGCGGTTCGCGTACGAAGAGCTCGGCTACGATGCGCCGGCCGACGCGGAGATACGGACCCTGATCGGACCCCCGCTGCATGTTTCGATGCGCGCTCGCTTTGCCGATCGGGCGGTGGCCGACGAGATGGTTCGGCTGTTCCGCGTGCGCTACGCGGACACCGGTCTGTTCGAGAACGTCGTCTATCCGGGCGTGCGCGAGCTGCTCGACGCGCTCGCCGGCCGTCTGCGGATGTTCGTCTGCACGACCAAACCGCACATCTACGCGTTGCCGATCCTGCAGCGCTTCGGCCTGGCCGAAATGTTCGACGCGGTGTATGGCAGCGAGCTGGACGGTACGAACGCCGATAAGCGCATCCTGCTCGCCCGCGCACTCACCGAGCAGCGCCTGGCGGGGGGCGCGCGCATAGCGCTGCTGGGCGATCGTGAGCTCGATCTGATCGCGGCTCGAACGAACGCGGTCGGGGCCTGGGGCGCCGGCTGGGGCTACGGCACGAGCGAAGAGTTGGCCGGCGCCGATCACGTCTTCAACGCGCCGCACGAGATCGCGGCGTTCATCGCTCGATGAGCGGGCGTTCGAGCGCCAAACGCCGCGTTTCGGCATCGACGCCGACCAGGTGCCGCACGAAGTCGTCGGCGGGCCCCTCGAGCAACTCGTCCGGCCCACCGGTTTGCACCACGCGGCCGGCGTTCATCACCACGACCCGGTCGGCCAAACGCAGCGCCTCGTCGACGTCGTGGGTGACGAACACGATCGTCGTGCCCAGCTCGCGGTGGACGCGCGCGATCTCGTCCTGCAGCGAGGCGCGCACGATAGCGTCGACGGCCGCGAACGGCTCGTCCATCAACAGCACGCGCGGCTCGGCGGCGAGCGCGCGCGCGACGCCGACCCGCTGCGCCTCGCCGCCCGAAAGCTGGCGCGGTTTGCGGTCGCGGTACTGCGCCGGGTCGAGCCGGATCAGCCGCAGCAGCTCGTCGACGCGCGCATCGATCCGCGCGCGCTCCCAACCCAACAGCCCCGGCACGATCGCGACGTTCTGCGCGACCGTGTAGTGCGGGAACAATCCGACGGCTTGGATCACGTAGCCGATCCCGCGGCGCAGCTCGTTCGCATCGCGTTCACGCACGTCGACGCCGTCGATCGCGACGGTCCCGGCCGTCGGTTCGACGAGCCGGTTGATCGTGCGCACGAGCGTGCTCTTCCCGCAGCCCGACGGCCCCAACAAAACGGCGAACTCCCCCGCCTCGACGGTGAGGTCGACATCGTGTACCGCCGCCTGCGCAGCGTTTGGATAGCGGACGCCCAGCCCGCGCAGCTCGACGCGCCCGCCGCCGTGCGTCGTCGCAACCACTAGCCCAAACCGTTCTGCTGCAGAAAGTCTTTGGCGACGTCGGCCGGCTCGCGCTTCTGCGGTCCGTCGACCTGCAGGTTCATGTTCTGCATCACGTCGTCGGTCAGCAGCGGGGCGAGCTTGTTCAATGTCTGGGCGATGGCGGGGTTCGCGTCGAGCGCGGCTTTGCGCACGACCGGTGCGACGTGATACGCCGGGAAAAGGTGCTTGTTGTCTTCGAGCACGACCAGGTTCTCTGCTTTGAGCTGGCCGTCGGTCGAGAACGCGACGACGACGTCGACATCGCCGTGCGCGAGCGCCTGGTACTTCAAACCATTGTCGATCGTCTTCACCTGCTTGAAGGTGAAGCCGCCGTAGCGCTTGCGCAGTCCGGGCAGACCGTCGCTGCGGGTGAGAAACTCCGTCGTCGCACCCAGCCGCAGCGACGACGCCTTCGCCGACAGATCGCTGAGCGTGCCCAGCGAGTTCTGCCCCGCGACGGTCTGCGTCGTGGCGAGCGCCTGCGTGTCGTTCATCGGCGCTTGGTCGAGCCACGTCAATCCGTAGCGTTTGGCATAGGCGTCCTTGACGGTTCGGTACGAGCTTGCCGGATCGGCGTCCGGCGGAAGGTGCAGAACGTTGAGCAGCGCGGTCCCGGTGTACTCGGGGTAGAGGTCGATCTCGCCGCGCGCGAGCGCCGCCATGGCGATGTCGGTCGTACCGAGATTGAATCGGCGCGTCACGCCGATCCCACCGTGCTCGAGCGACTGCGCGTACAACTCGCCCAGAATCAGCTCCTCGGTGAAGTTCTTGGAACCGACTTTGACCCCGCCGCGCGAACCGCACGACGCAGCGAGCGGAGCGGATGCGAACAGAACGAGCGCGCGAGCACGGGTGAGAATCATGAGGCTCGATTCAGACGGCGAGCCGCCGCTGCGCATATCCCAGCGCAGCGTCGGCGAGGAGCGCGAGCACCGCCACCGAGACGGCGCCCAGCAGGAGCTCGGGAAGGTTGTCGGTCTGCATCCCTGCGTTGATGTAGTCGCCCAACCCGCCGCCGCCGATGAACGTCGCCAGCGTCGCCGACGCGATCACCTCGACGGTCGCGGTCCGCACGCCGACCGCCACCACCGGCAGGGCCAGCGGCCAGCGCACCCGCGCCCCAACCTGCCGCGCGGTCATACCGGTCCCGCGCGCCGCCTCTAGCGTCGCGCGCGGCACCGAGCGCAGCGCGACGTCGGTATTGACCAGGATCGGCGGCAGCGCGAGGACGACCAAGGCGAGCAGCGCGGGCCGAAACCCCAAGCCGAGTAGGGGTAACGCGAGCGTTAGGACGGCCAGCGAGGGGACGACGCGAAAGCCCCCCGCCAGCGCGAGCATCAGGCCGCGGGGCAACCGCCGGTCGGCGCACAGCCCGGCGAGCGGGATCCCGATGGCGACTGCAACGGCGAGCGCGGTGCCGGCCAGCGCGACGTGCGCGCCGAGGTGGGCGATGAAGTCCTCGCTCACCTGCCGAACACTACCAGAGCCATGATCACCGGTTCGCAGATCGGCTCGGAGCTCCGCCCGGCGGAGCTTCCCGCAGCGATCGCCCTCGACGACCCGTCGCTGTACATCAACCGCGAGACCTCGTGGCTGGAGTTCAACGACCGCGTCCTCGAGGAAGCGCTCGACGAGCGCAACCCGCTGCTCGAGCGGCTCAAGTTCATCGCGATCTACGGGACCAACCTCGACGAGTTCTTCATGATCCGCATCGCGGGGCTCATGCAGCAGCTGGCGGCCGAGGTTCACAAGCGCTCCGACGACGGTCACACCCCCGAAGAGCAGCTCGACATGGTCAGCCGGCATCTTCGGCGGTCGCTCGCGCGCATGACCGACTGCCTCAAGAACCACCTGTTCCCATCGCTCGAGCGTCATGGGGTCCGCATTCTGGGTCTGGAGCAGCTGGACACTGCGACGACGCGAAGCCTGCGGCGATACTTCGAAGAGCGCGTCTTCCCGGTGCTCACGCCGCTCGCGATCGACAAGGGGCATCCGTTCCCGTACATCTCGAACCTGTCGATCTCGCTCGCGGTCGAGCTCGAGGAGACGACCCCGGACGGCCCGGTGCACTACTTCGCGCGGGTCAAGGTACCGGGCTCGCTGCCGCGTTTCGTTCCGATCGATTCAGCGCCGCCGGGTCAGCGCTGGTTCGTCATGCTCGAAGACATCATCGCGCACAACCTCGAGGCGCTGTTCCCGGGCCTGCGCGTGACGGCGTCCTATCTCTTCCGCGTCACGCGCGACGCCGACCTCGACTTGCAAGAGGACGAGGCCGACGATCTGTTGCGCGCGGTCGAGTCGGAGCTGCGCAAACGGCGGTTCGGCGAGCCGGTGCGGCTCGAGGTCGAGCCCACCATGCCCGAGGAGCTGCGGCGCAAGCTGCAAGAAGCGCTCGAGCTCGACGGCGGCGACTGTTACGAAGTCGACGGGATGATGGGCACCGAGAGCCTGTGGGCGCTCGTAAACCTCGAAGAGCCCGATCTGCACGATCCGCCCTTCACGCCGGCGTTCCCCAAGCGCTTGATCGGGCAGACCGACATGTTCGCGGTGATTCGCGAAGGCGATCTGCTGCTGCATCATCCGTACGAATCATTCGATCCGGTCGTGCAGTTCGTGCAGCAGGCGGCCAGCGATCCCAACGTGCTGGCGATCAAACAGACGCTGTACCGCACCTCCGGTAACTCGCCCGTGGTCGGTGCGCTCGTCGACGCGGCCGAGAACGGCAAACAGGTCGCCGCCCTGATCGAGCTCAAGGCGCGATTCGATGAAGAGAACAACATCCACTGGGCGCGAATGCTCGAGCGCGTCGGCGTCCACGTCGTCTACGGGTTGGCGGGTCTCAAGACGCACGCGAAGGTGACCCTCGTCGTGCGCGACGAGCCCGACGGGATCCGGCGCTACATGCACTTCGGCACCGGCAACTACAACGACAAAACGGCGCGTACGTACACGGATCTCTCGCTGTTCACCTGTCGCGCCGACCTCGGCGCCGACGCGACGCAGTTGTTCAACGCGCTGACCGGGTTCTCGAAGGTCGACAGCTACGAGCAGTTGATGGTCGCGCCGTTCGGATTGCGGACCGGCTTCCAGGATCTGATCGATCGCGAGACCGAGCATGCCGAGGCCGGCCGTCCGAGCCGTATCGTCGCCAAGCTCAACGCGATCAGCGACGCGGGGATCGTCCAGGCGCTCTATCGCGCGTCCCGCGCCGGCGTCCCGATCGACTTGATGGTGCGCGGAATGTGCGTGCTGCGGCCCGGGATCCCCGGGGTGAGCGAAACGATTCGCGTGAGCAGCATCGTCGGACGGTTCCTCGAGCACTCGCGGATGTTCGTCTTCTCGAACGGCGGGCAGCGCGAGGTCTACATCGGCAGCGCCGACTGGATGGGTCGTAACCTCGACCGCCGCGTCGAAGCGGTTGTGCCGGTTCTCGATCCCGTGCTCGGCGAGACGATCTGCGCCGACATCCTCGACGTCCTGTTGACCGACAACGTCAAGACGCGTGTCCTGCGCTCGGACGACAGCTACGAACGCCGCCGCATTCTGCCGGGCGAGGAACGCGTGGAAGCGCAGCAGATCTTTCTCAAGCGCTATCAGACCGTTTAGGTCGCGCTTTCTTCGGCGTGGTGGTTGGGTCGCCGCGCGACGATGCGTTGACGGGGACGCTCACTGCGACACATCCGGTGTCTCCGTTCGCTCGGTGCTCCGCTCGCTCTCGCCTTCCCGGCTCCGCTCGCTGCGCAACGCCCCGTCAACGCATCATCGCGCGGCGATCCCGGCACGAGAGTGTCGTTGTCATCCCGAGCTTGTCGAGGGAGGACGGTGCTTCGCGTGGTCGGCCTGAGCTTGGCGAAGGGCGACCACCTCGTCAGCCTGACTTCTCGCTAGCGACGAGGGCGAGGATGAGGGCCCATTCCTGCGGCGTGACTGGTTGCACGGAGAGGCGCTGGCCTCGGCGTAGGAGCGGCATGTAGGCTAAGGCGGGGATCGTGCGGAGCTCGTCGAGGGGGATCATGCGCGGGAGCTTGCGGACGAAGCCGACGTCGACGCACCACCACTTCGGGTTGGCGCGGCCCGAGCTGGGATCCCAGTACTCGCTCTTGCGATCGAATTGGGTCGAGTCGGGGTGCGCTTCGGCGACCACTTCGCAGACGCCGACGATCCCGGGCGGCTGGATGCTGGAGTGATAGAAGAAGCCGAGGTCGCCGAGCTTCATCTCGCGCATGATGTTGCGCGCTTGGAAGCTGCGGACGCCGGACCATTCCTCGCGCCCGACGCGCTGCAGGTCGTCGATCGAGAACGCGTCGGGCTCGGTCTTGAACAGCCAATGCCGCGGCATGGGCCGGGTTTCGGCGGGAAATGAATGGAGCCCGCCGCGGATGCGGCGGGCTCTATTCGCGTCTCGCGGGCGACGATCAGATCGCGTAGTCGAGCGAGAAGCGGAACGTGCGGGGCGGCAGAGCGTTGATGTTGGTCGTGCCGTTGAGGTTATAGCTGCTGCTGTTCCCCGGCAGCAGCTGACCCGTAACCTTGTTGAGCCACAGCGTAGGCTCGATGTTGCCCTGATTGCTCAGGCTGCGTCCCAGCAACGTACCGGTGTTCAGGTTGAACAAATTCTGCGCCGAGATCCCGGAGCTGACCGGGTGGCCGTCGATGGTGACGCGCGTTTGAAGACCCAGTCCGCGCACGTCGAAGTTCGTATTGGGTGTGGCCGAGAACGTGCGCTACGCGACGACGCCGGGCATCGTCGCGACCGTGTGAACGGGGTGCGGTTGTAACTCGTGCTCGTCCGTCCGATGACCTGAAGGCTCTGTGGGCTCTGCTCCGCGAGCGGCACGCTGATCGTGATATTGCCGCCCGCCGGAACCGCGACATCGTTCTGGGCCGGCTGGAAACCGCCGTGATTGATCGTGACGGCCTAGAGGCCCGGCGGAAGGCTGATCGAGAACGAGCCGTCGCTCGAGGTCGTGGCCGTGTAAGTATGGCTACCACCCTCCGCCGAGACGCTCGCGCCTGGGGTTTGTTGGCGGATGTCCTCTTGGCCTGCCGACCAGATGAAGGTCGCAGGCCTGGCCTGCTGCCCCGAACGGCAACGTCAGGTGCGCCTTGAAGTCGGGCACGGACACCGACGGCGGACGCAATTTCGGGCGCAGCGAGCATTCGCCAGCAGACGTCCACTGCGCTCGTTACCTTAGTCGAAGGGAGCGCCATAGGCTTACGTTAAAGTCGCTATGCGAGACTCGAGGTCGGACCCGCGTTCGATGGGTCTCGCGCCGCTTTGTCCCTGTGGATAACCCGGTGCGCTACTGCTTTCCAGAGGAGGACACGTGCAAAGTTTGTCACGCGTTCTGAGGACCCTCGGACTCTGTGCGTTGCTCGGCGGGCCTGTTAGCTTGGCGCCGGCATTCGCGCAGACCGTTCCCGCGGTCGCTCAAAACGTGCCGAACTCCGCGACCGTGAACGGCACGGTCAGCGATTCTCAGGGGACGCCGATCAACGGCGCCAAGGTGACCTTCAGCGGTCCGTCGCCGGCCTCGGCCACGACGGACGCGCAGGGCAAATACTCGGTCACGGTTCAGCCCGGGGTCTATAGCGTGACGGTCGAGCACGCCGGCTACCAGACGGCAACGCAGACGGACGTGGCGGTCGTCGCAGGCGGAGCGGACGTCAGCGTCTCGCTGTCGGCCGCGACGTTCTCGTCGCTGCAGACCATCGGTAGCACGCGCACCACGGCGAACCGCGCGGGCGGGCGCACGCCGTTCAACGTGACGCCGGCGTCGGTGCAAGTCACGACCCAGCAGGTCTTCAAGGACGAAGGACAGCTGCAGATGCGACAGGTGCTCGATCAGACGCCGGGTATCATCAGCGGCCTGCCGGGGACCAGCGCCAACACCGCCGCGCCGGGCGCGATCACGTTCCCGGATATCCGCGGCGCGCTTTCGTTCGAAACCGCGGCGCTGATCGACGGTCACCCGCTGGCGGTCCAAGACTTCGGCGACTACGTCACCACGTTCTTGAGCCCGTACATGTTCCAGAGCGTCGAGACGATCAAGGGACCCGGCGCGGCGTCGCCGCTGGTCAACCGCGCGATCGGCGGCACGGTCAATTTCCGGACGCTCGACCCGACGCCCCACCAGACCGGCAGCATCACCTACGGCGTCGACTCGTTCGGCGGATCGTTCTCGAACTTCAACTACTCGAACACGTTCTTCAACGGCAAGGTCGGGATCGTGCTCGATTACGCGATCAACGGGACGCCCGGCCCGGCCGGCTCGACCGACCCGCAGCCGTTCATTCCGGTGGTCAACGGCTCGTACGCCTACAAGGATTCGCACGGCGTCCCCGTCAGCCTCGCGGCGCCCAAGACGGTCACGCCGGCCGGTCAGATCAATTTCGGAACCGACGCCACGACGACGGCGTTCGGCTGCTGCGTTCCCGTACCGGAAACCTTCGACAGCAAGAACGAGCTCGCCAAGGTGCGCGTGAACATGTCGAGCTCGACGTCGTTCACGCTGGCGTATCTGGGCAGCCAAACCTATAGCGACCAAAACGGGAACACGCTGGCGCTCTACCCGACGGACTTCATCCCGGGTCCCGCGTACACGGGGTCGCTGAATCCCGGAATGAAGGTCGGCTTCTCGCCCTTCGGCTACGGCGACGAGTGGGAGTGGAACAACGAGCCGATCTTCGAAGGCGAGCTGCGCACGTCGTACAAGAACGACAACATCCTGGCCCGCTGGTACCACGCCTCGATCAACCGCCTGCAGTCGAACGGCGCGGTTGGCTACAACGCTCCGAGCCCGGTCTGGCCGGTCAAGCTGTGGGGCACGACGAGCACAGGCGCGACGCTCAATGGGCTCGATCCGTACGGCGGGTACTACACCGCGCAGGAGACGTCGGGCTTTTACTTCGGCTCGTCCGAAGAAGACCGTCTCACCGGGGGGTCGTTCGAGTACGACCACTTCCTGGGCGGCAACGGCGGGAACGTGATCACCTTCGCGGCCGACTGGAACCACGCGTACTCGCACGACTACAGCGAGAACCTCGCGGAGACGAGTGCGACCGTTCCGGCCGGCTCGGCGCAGGACACCGACACCTACCTGCTGCGCGGCCAGTTCGCGCTCGGCGACAAGCTCAGCTTGGTCGCGGCCGATTACGAGACGCGCTTCTACTCGTACTACGGTCACGCGCAGTATCCGACCGCGATCGCGGCGGCGCCGTACCTGGCGTTCAGCAGCCAGGAGTCATACCACAACGACCCGCGAATCGGGCTGTCGTACCGTGTCAATCCGGACACCAGCCTGCGGTTCTCTGCCGGCTCCGCGGTCGCCAGTCCGTACCTCGCCATCCTGACGACGGCGACACGTCCGGCGGCCGCCTGCACGGCGGGCGGCGTGACCGCGTGCCCAATCGGCTACACGGCCAATCAGGTCGCGGTTTCGTCGTTGAGCGGCGAGAGCGTGAAGCCCGAGACGTCGTTCGGCGAAGACCTCGGCGGTGACTTCCGCATGCCGAACGATCCGTCGACCGTCATCACCGCCGACATCTACCAGACGGATCTGTTCAACCAGTTCGTCAGGGGTTATTTCAACAACGGGACGGCGACGGTGCCGGTCGGGGCTGGAACCGCGACGCTCCCGCTGCTGACGACTCAATATTTCAACCTCTCGAACGCCCGCTACGAGGGGATCGAGCTCGGCATCACCCACACGCCGGTGCAAGGCATGGGCTATGTCGCGCAAGGAGCGCTGATCCGCGGTTTCCCGTACAACTTGCCGAACCTGACGAAGAACAATACCGCACTGGTCGGGATCGTGCCGGACGTGAACTTCGGTTCGTTCGACACGGTCGGTAACCACACGATCCCGTACTCGCAGGGGTATTTCGAGCTGAACTACCGGAGCCTGAAGAGCGGGTTCGCATCCATCGGCATCACGACCGTCGGCTCGCACAACGGCTTCGCGGAATCGGGCTTCATCATCTGGAGCGCGACGGGACGGATCCCGCTCGTAAACCGCGCGACGACGCTTCAGGTTTCGGTCGACAACGCGTTCGACACCTACGCGGGCCTGTTCTCGACCAACTTCCTGGGCGTCAACCTTCCGCTGACCAACGGCGGCTACTACGCCACGCAGCAGAAGGAGTACGGCCCGCGCAACATCCGGATCTCGGTTTCGCACGACTTCGGGACCCGGCAGTAGACCTCAAGACGCGGTAAAAGAGAAGAGGGTCGCCCAAGCCGGGCGACCCTCTTCGTATCCACCTCGCGAACGGTGCTCTCAGAGCGTGCGTCCCTCGAATGCTGCGAGCTGCGTCCGCTGGCCACGCGTCCACGGAATTGCGGTTTCGCCGTCGCTGGCGACGACGGCGATGCGCGCCACCGCTCGAATCTCATCGACGCCGGTCGCGGTGAGCGCGTGCTCCATCGTCATGCTGCTGCGGCCCAGCGCTGCGATGCGCGCGTGGACGAGTAACGGCTCGTCGTAGAAGCACGGCCGCAGCATCCGGGTCGTGATCTCGACGGTCATGTGACTGAACGCGAGGACGCGTTTGGGCGCGTCGTCGGCTTCGCCGATCGCCTCGAGGTAACGCAGCCGTGCCAGCTCCCAATACGTCGTGTAGACCGTGTTGCTGACGTGGCCCAGCGCGTCGGTTTCGCAGAACCGCGGCCGCACCTCGACGGCGAAACGAAAGGAGCGAAGCCACGCGGCTTCGCTCCCCGGATCGTAGAGTTCCAGCACTAACGCAGCTGGATCGTCGGTGTCACGCCTTTGGCGCCGAACGTGGTTTCCAGGAGCTTGGCGAGCTCACCGCTCTGCGCCATCGGCGCGAGGATGTCGGTGTCGCCGTAGAACTGCCCGTCGATGAAGACCTTGGGTAGCGTCTGCCAATCGGTCAGCTCCGAGAGCGCCTGACGTTTGGGAATGTTCTCGAGAACGTCGACCACCTCGAACGGGTAGCCGAACGCGCTGAAGAACTGGATCGTCTCGAGCGTGAAGCCGCAACGCGGCGCGTCTTTGGTTCCTTTGCCGTAGACGAGGATCGTGTTGTCCGCGATCTCGCGCTTGATCTCGTCTTGCAGGTCAGCCATGCGTGTCCTCGGGGGTGTCGGTGCGAATCTGAAGGGCGTGGATGCGTCCGTCGGCGCGCGCGGGAGCCAGGGCTCGTTCGACCATCCGATGCCGGTCGAGCGGCGAGACGCCCGCGAACGCCTTCGAACGCACGAACACCTCGAGATGGTCCATGGTGCCGGTCATGTCGAACACCCGAACCTCGGCGTCGGGCATCGTCCGCCGCAGCAGGGCGGCTATCGCTTCATCGATCACGCAGCGGCCGAACTACGACCTGGCGCGGCGACGTACCCGCTGCAACGCCCGAGCCGGCACTACGATAGGTCATCCACCACCCGATAAAGTACGTTGTTCACAAGCATGCGACAATCAGATCGAGCGCGGGGGGCCGCGCTGACGGTGCTCGCCGCGGTCGCCGGGACGGCGTCCGTGGGCATTGCGGCGCTTGCCCGCGAGGGCGTCTGCCTGCACCACCTCGGTCTGTTCGGGCACCCCGCCGAGCCGATGGCCGGGATGAGCATGGCCGGGATGACGATGGACACGACCGTGTCCGGGCCTTGCCCGATCCTGGTCGGCGCCGCGCTGGCCGCCGGCGCGCTCTATCTCGTCGCGCTGGTAGCGGTTCTGCTGCTGCGGCCGCGCCCGGCCGAGTTGGCGGTCGCTTCGGCCCGGCTGGTCTTGGGCGTCCGCTTCGCGCCGATGGCCGCCGCATTGGCTGCGATCGGCGCGGTCCCGCTCGGGGCTGCGCTGATCATGGACGGCACAGGCGGCGCCGCACCGTACGTCGCGGCCCTTTTCTTGCTCGCCTGCGCGTTGCTCTGCGCCGGAGCCCTGATGGGCGCCGCCAGAATGATCCTCTCGCTCGCGCGCCGCCTCGTCGTCGCGCTCCTCGCCCCGCCGCGCTGGCTGACGCCGGGCTCAGGCGCCCCACGGCTTTGCCACGGTGCGCTCGTCCCGATCCCGGCCGGCGTCCGCCTCGTGCGGCGACGTCCCTCGCGCGCTCCTCCGCTCCGGTAGCCTGCCGCGCGCGGTTTCGCGCGCCTTTCAGCGTTTCGACAATCCTCTGACGCGGCCGCCAAGCCGAACGTCGTCGGAGCGTCGTCCCTTGCTGCCGGAGAATCTCTGTGGTCCATTTCTTTCGTGCGGCGCTCGTCGCCGTAGCGTTCGTGGCGCTCGCGCTCGGTTCGAGCGCCGTGCCGGCCAACGCCGATGTCGTCGGCAGCGTTCGCGGAACCCTTACCGGCACCGACCAGCATCCGATCGGGCAGGCGACGGTGACGCTGACCGGCGACCGGACGACGCTCTCCACGACGACCGGCACGGACGGCCGCTTCGCCTTCGCGCGCGTCCCGTTCGGACACTACGCGCTCAGCGCGGCGACCCCTCAGGGCGCGGCGTCGGCCGGCATCGACGTCGCCAGCGACGCGACCGTCACCGTCGCGCTCGTCGCGACGCCCGTGATCGGCCGGACCTCGGCTTCGTCGACGACCGTGCGCGGGACGCCCGTCGCGGAGAACGCGTTCAGCGCGCGGCGCCTCGCCGCGCTGCCGCGCAACGACAAGCTCGACGCGATCGTCGAACAGGTTCCCGGGATCGTGCAGTTCTCGTACGACGAACCCGTCGCGCACGGGTTCCATGGTTTGACCTACGAGCTCGACGGCGCGCCGCTCCCGCAGTCGACGAGCTCGAACTTCGGTCAGCTCATCGATCCGCGCAACGCTGCCGCGGTCGAGATCTTCACCGGCGCCTTTCCGGCGGAGTTCGGCGGCTCGCGTCAAGGTGCGGTCGTCAACGTCGTCAGCGGCGGCACCGAGCTGACCGGCGGCAACGGCGGGGCGCTGACCCTTGGCGCAGGCGAGCAGGGAAGCGACGACGCGCGGCTGATCGAACACTTCACTGCGGGGCACGCCCAGTTCTCACTTGCGCTCAACGGTTCGCGCACCGATCGCGGCCTCGATTCGCCGATGCTCGTCGCGCAGCACGACGCCTCCTCGAGCACCGACCAGTTCCTGCGGATCGCGCTGCCCATGGGCGAGCGCGACCTCCTGGCGTTCGACCTCTCGAATCAGTACGCCGCGTTCCAGATCCCGATCAACACCAACCCGAACGACCCCAACTCGCCGCTCGTCTCCGTACCCGGAACCGATGACGTGCAGCAGGAGTACGACCGCTTCGCCAGCCTGTCGTTCACGCACACCTCGAAGGACGGCAACGGGTACGTCCGCGTCGTCCCGTGGATGCGTTGGGATCGCATCGCTTACGACGGCGACCTCGACCGCGACGTCCAAGCGTTCGTCGTCAACGGCGATGGCACGACGACGCCGCAGAACGGGTTGCGTCAGGATCGCGTCGCGAGCTATGCCGGGTTGCGCTTGTCGGCGTACCGCGCGAGCGACCGGCACGCGCTCAAGTTCGGCATCGATCTGCAGCAAGAGAACCTTCGGTCGAGCGACCTCATTCAGATGGCCGGTTCGCCCGATTTCATCGACGACGCCGCGGCACGCGGGACGCAAACCGGGATCTACGTCGAGGACAAGTGGACGGCCACGCAGCACATCTCGGTCAACGCCGGGTTGCGCTACGACCACAGCACGGGCTACGTCGGCGGTGCGCAGCTGAGCCCGCGGCTCGAGATCAACGACGAGATCGCCCGCGACACCGTGCTGCACGCATACTACGGCCGGCTGTACGCCGCGCCCGGGCTAGAGGACGTGCGCCGCGACGCGGTCATCACGCAGACGTCGCCGACCGCGTCGCCGGTCTACGACCTGCAACCCGAGCGCGACACGTACGTCGAGCTGGGCCTGGCGCATACGTTCACCTCGGCGCTGCGCGCGTACGTCAACGCGTTCGACCGCACCGCGATCAACGTGCTCGACACGACGCAGCTCGACAACACGCCGCTGTTCGCGGTGTTCAACAACGCGGTCGGCCGCGTGCGCGGGCTCGAGTTTCGGCTCGACGCGAGCTCGGCGCACGTCGACAGCGGTGTCTCGCTGACGAACTCGCATGCCGAGGCGGGCGGCGTCTCGGGCGGGACGTTCCTGTTCCCGCCCGGCTCCGCCGGCGACATCACGCTGCAGCCGGAGGACCACGACCAAACCTGGACCGGCAACGCGTTCTACACGCGCCGCTTCGGCCCGGACCTGCGCACCTTCGCGACGCTGCAGGCCGAGTACGGAACGGGTTTTCCGGTCCAGTTCGAGAACGGCGACGGCCGCCTACCGGCGCATTGGATCGCCGACGTATCGGTGGGTCGCGCGGCCGACCCGGTGCGCAAGCGCTTGGGCTACACGCTCTCGGTCGACAACCTCTTCGACCATAGGTATCTCGTCAAGGTGAACAACGGCTTCAACACGACCCAGTGGAACGCGCCACGCCGCATCGTCTTCCGGATAACCGCGCCGTGGTGATGCTAGCGGCGCTCGCGTTTACGGCAGCGATCCACGGCAACGTCGTCTCGGTCGACCGCGCGCACGACCTGCTGGTGATCCACCATCACGCGCACGCGGGGATGCAGTTGGAGATGACGATGGCCGTTCGGATGGCCGACCCGCGCGTGCTCGCGCGGCTGCGCACGGGCCAGTTCGTCGAGTTGCGCTGCGCCGAGCGGCAGAACCCGTGGGTGTGCGTCAGGCGTTGAGACGGCGCTGCTCGGCGCGGTTGTTCCTGGCCGCTTCGAGCAGCTTCGTCGTCTCGCGGACGACGTCGGCGAGCGAGGGCGCCGCCGCCGCGAGCGCGCGGACGGTCCCGGCGCTCAGGACGATCGCGCTCACGCCGAGCAGGATCGCGGGGACGCCGCGCGCCCGGAACTTGCCGTAGCGCAGGCTCGAGGCGCGCAGGATGCGGGCGGGGTCGAAGGGCGGCATAACCGGCGGGTGCGCCGGGGCAGGCTGCGAATCCTCGGGCATGCCCGACGCAACCCTCCCTACCGGAGCGTTCAGCTGGGACGTTCCGCCCGACTTCAACTTCGCGCGCGACGTGGTCGACCCGCTGGCAGCCGAGGACAGGCGCGGGCTCCTGTTCGTCGACGCCGCGGGCACTCAGCACGACTATACGTTCGCGCAGATCGCCGACGGCACGCGCCGCTGGGCGGCGGTGCTGCGCGACGCCGGCGTTCGCAAGGGCGACCGCGTCGTCGTCGTGCTGCCGAAGGTACCCGACTGGCTGCTCTGCATGGTCGCGGCGCTACGGATCGGTGCGGTCGCGGTGCCGAGCGCCGAGCAGCTGCGCGCGAAGGACCTGTTGTACCGCGCCAACCACAGCGGTGCGACGACCGTCGTCGCGCAGGCCGCCAATGCCGCCGAGTTCGACGCGATGCGCGACGATGCGGCGACGGTGCGCACATGGCTGCTCGCGGGCGGCGAGCGCGCAGGCTGGATCGCCATCGACCCGTTGCTGGAACGCGCGACGCCGTGGGAGGGTGAGGCGACGCATGCCGACGATCCCGCCTTCATCGTCTACACCAGCGGAACGACGAAGGACCCCAAGGGCGTCGTGCACGCCGTCTCCTGGACGTGGGCGATACGCACGCAGGCCGAAAGCTGGTTCGACGTCAAGCGGGACGATCTGGTGTGGTGCGTCGCGGGGACCGGCTGGGCGAAGTCACTGTGGAACGTGCTGCTCGGCCCGTGGTCGTGCGGTGCGCCGGTCGTGTTGCACGAAGGCGGTTTCGTCCCCGAGGAGCGGATGAACATGATTCGCGATCTCGGCGTGACGGTGCTGTGCCAAGCGCCGACCGAGTACCGGCTCGAAGCGAAGCTCTCGGATCTGGGCGAGCGCTGGAAGCTGCCAAGACTGCGCCATTGCGTGAGCGCCGGCGAGCCGCTCAACCCCGAGGTGATCGAAGTCTGGCGCAAAGCGTTCGGGATTACCATCCTCGACGGTTACGGTCAGACCGAGAACACGCTGATCGTCGCCAACTTGGTGGGACAGACCGTTCGTCCGGGATCGATGGGCAAGCCGACGCCCGGCCACGAAGTCGCAGTGCTCGACGAGGACGGCAACGTCTGCGCGGCCGGTGAGGTCGGCGACATCGCACTGCGCGCCGACGATCCGTCGCTCTACAAGGGCTACTACAAGAACGACGAGGAAACCAAGGCGACCCGGCGCGGACCGTGGCACATCACCGGCGACCGCGCGCAGGTCGACGACGACGGCTATTACTGGTTCGTCGGCCGCTCCGACGACGTGATCTCGTCGGGCGCGTACCGCATCGGGCCGTTCGAAGTCGAGAGCGCGCTGCTCGAACATCCGGCGGTGCTGGAATCGGCCGTCGTCGGCTCGCCCGACGCCGACCGCGGCAACATCGTCAAAGCGTTCGTCGTGCTTCGTCCCGGCCACGAAGGCGGCGCCGCGTTGGTGAAGGAGCTGCAGGAGCACTGCAAGCGCGTCACCGCGCCCTACAAGTATCCGCGCGAGATCGAGTTCGTCGCCGAGCTGCCCAAGACGCGGTCGGGCAAGATCCGTCGCGTCGAGCTGCGCCAGGCCGAGCTGCGCAAGAAAGGCGCGACCGCCGCCAGCGGCTTCGTCTAGCACCCTGCTGGTGAAACGATGAGCGAGGGGCGGCGGTAGGTCGTGCAAATGGATCAGGACGACCTCGAAACGACCGTAGCGATGCCGCGGGTGACGCCGCCCCCACCGCCGCCTGGTCCGCGGAAGATCGCGGACGCGGTCGTCGAGCGGCCGGTGCCGCCGCCGGTGCCGCCGCGGTCCACGCCCGTTCCGCCGAGGCCGATGGGTCCGACGACGGTCAGCGGCACCGTCATCCCGCCGACGCGGGTCGTTACGGTGCACACGCGTCCCGTCGTCGGGAACCCGTTCGGTTACGTGTGTGCGCGGTTCTTCGCGTTCGCCTTCGACATCGCGCTCGTCACGTGGGTCGTCACGTCGCTCGCGTACTCGCTGATCGCGATCAACCCGATCACGGGGTTGCCCACCAACAGCCAGCGCGGGTTCGATGCGACGCTGGCGATCGGCATCGCGGTCGCGCTCGTCTACGTCTGGGTCGCCGAAGCGTTCTTCGGCACGACGATCTGGAAGCTCGCATTCGGCTTGCACGTGTACGCGATACGCGGGGGCGTGGTCGGACTCGGACGCGCGTTCTTGCGCGGCCTGTTGCGTCCGATCGATCTGCTGGTCGTCGGCGGCGTCATGGCGCTGCTCCCCGGACGCCGCCGGCTCGGTGATCTGGCCGGCGGCACGCTCGTCGCCCCGAGCCCGCTGCGCGGTTTCGCGCCGGTGATCGGTTGGATCTTGGTCCTCGTGATGTGCGGAATTCCGTTCATCCTCGCGGGGACGGAGCGCACGTTCGCGTCGATCTTCGCGTTCGGCCAGTTCCTGCCGGGATTGTCTGCACGGGTGTGGCTGGATGTGCAACTGCTGCTCGGATTCTTCGGCCGTCCACAATGACGCCGTGAGTTGAGGTATTGCCGTCGCGCGGTCCGGCGTGATAGCAATGCGTGAACCCATGTCGATACACGAGATCGTTCTCCCGAGTACGAAACCCGAAACCGAGTGGATCCTCGGCCGAGCCATCCGCAAAGTGAGTGGTTTCCGAACCCATGCAAGGCTGCAAGGGAGCTTCGGTGCGACGCTGTCGGTGTGGGCCGCCGGACGCGGTGAAGTGGCAACGAACTGGCGGTTCCGGATCGCGCCCCCGGGCGAGATCCGTCGCCCATTGGCACCTGACATTGCGTACGTTTCGTATGAGCGGCTCCGCGATTTCGAGGGATATGATCTCGAAGCGCCGCCAGTTGCACCGGACGTCGCTGTTGAGATTCTCTCGCCCGGTTGGCGCCGCCGTCACCTCGAGCACAAGATCAGCGTCTATCTCGCCGGTGGTTCCGAGTTGGTGATCGTGATCGACCCGCCGGCCCACGAAGCGCGCTTGCACGACGCGAGCGGCGAGCGCATCGTACGCGGCGATGACGCCGTCGTGCATCCCGCGCTGCCGGGTTTCTCGCTTGCGCTACCGACCCTATTCGGCGTACTCGACCGGCCGCGCTGAGGCGGACTCGTCGGCGGAGGCGCAGCTCGCTGGATCGCTGCTCCTCTCCTGATCGTCATCTCGTGATGTATTGTCGTCGTACGGCCAAGCTGTGATAGCTATGCGTGAGTTCATGGCGATCACCGCTCGACCACGCCAGCCCCGTGGTGACCTCCGATCGGCACCGCCGATAACGCTGCTGCGACATCCTCTGCCAGGATGTCCTCGGAAATGTTCGCGTCACCCGTGATGGCTTGCGCGATACGGTCGAGATTGAAAACATAATGCCCGTTGCGTTTGTGTGGAAGTATCGAGAGAGCTTCGTGGCCGACCTGAACGCGAAGCTTATCGGCGTGTTTGTGGGCGTTCACGAAGTCCCGTTCCGTGAAGTCCGTCCCAATGGACTTTTCCTTGAACTTTCCCTTCGTGATGGAAACGACTCGAAACCCGCTTTCACGGCGAAATGCTCGGTTGATAAGGTCGAACACGCCGATGTCGTTCGCTGTAAACATGCGTAGGTAACCGATTAACAAGGCGATTCGGCGGGATCGAGCGGCACTTCGCTTGAGCTTCTGCAGGTTCGCCCGGATGTGAACGCTGAGTTCGTCGTTGTTCTCCTGAATGATCGCGACGTTGTCAAAGAGTCGCTCCAACGTTCCAGTGCGAAGTACTTCGCGAGAACACGTAAGCTGTTCCGCAAGAGGCGGATCTTCAACGAGCGCCATAGGACGCCTCGCGTGACTAAAGTCGGTCGGATTCCGAGCCACAGTCGTCGATGGCTTACTGAGCAAGTAGGCATGCTCGGCTTCGAGATAGAGCCAGGTCAGATCTTGCCCCGCGGCCTTATCGTGCTCAGGCATAACCGACCAAACGGCATCCCCAAGTGAAATCTGCGCCTTAATAGATGGCCTCAAAGGTTCACCGCCGTCGCCCTGAAATGTCGTGACGCGCGTCCCATCGGCGAAAACATCTTCGACTGAACTTCTCAGAACGTTCGTTACTTCGATCCCGAACTGCGACTCGAGCCGACGCGATATGAAGATAATTGCTTCACGATGAATCGAGCGCTGGTCACCGTAGATGCTCTGCAGCTCTCTTCGTGCTATCTTGATGAACAGTAAGAACTCGCGAAGATTCGTCACCATCCGTCCGGAAGCATCCGCGGTCCGCAGCTCCTCGATCTCGCCTCGTTCGAATATCTCGAAAACGTGTCCCGCGGAAGCGACGACCTCCGAATCATCGAACACGTCTTGATCAATGTCATACCGTTTGCAGAAAACGGCGATGCACTTCGAAACAGACGGATATTCTACGTCTCGAAGCTCGGCTGCGGCCCCGAATCTCTCGGAAGGATCGAGCCCCCCGCGAAGATCGATTCCCAGCACGTCGAAGAACATCATTACGCACGTTCGCGCGATACACCAAAGAAAAATCGCTTCGCCGATAGGAACGTAGTGGTCGGCGAACCAGGCGCAAACTGCGCGCTCTTCGACATCGCCCCGTGGTGGATTTTCGGGGCTTGCATCCTTCCGAGTCCGTTTGTTGCTCTGGTAGGTCTTCCACGCATCGCAACTCGGCGTCAAGATAGCGAGCTTCTCTACTACCGATTGACTTATTACTTCGCGAACGAGCTGGACACGGTTCATGGAGTCGAGAATCCCGAGTTTGTCACTAATGTCTCGGAAGTGCTCGAAGATGTCGTCGAAATAGGTCATCAGGACGCTGTACGCGTTCGTGTGGACCAAAGACGCAAATAACTGTTCAGCAACGACTGGCCCGCGCACCGGACCTTCCGATAAGCTAAGACTGCGCGGATAAAGCGCGATCGATCCGAAGGCGCGAACGCTTTCGACGTATATTTGCCCCTCCAGAGGGACGAACACGGGGACCGGGCCCATCTTGTGAACCGCGATGCGGTAACGATCGTCGCTCCATTGACGTGTCGCGATCTTGACGACGGCTTGCTTTGCGGCCGACATCGCACGCGTTGGATCGAGGCTCTCGATCCTGCGGACGAACTCGACGAAGGAGTTGCGATACTGCGCCGGGACCTCATCCGGCGCGACGGTGACCCGAATCAACGACCGAGCGTCGTCCTTTGCGATCGGGTCGCGCGACAGCCAGGCTCTGCGGACGGTACCGTCAATTCTTACACGGACAAAGTATCGGAAATCATGGGGCCGACTTTGCTCGATGCGGATGTCCAAATGCGGTCCTCGACGCGCTGCTCAACAGCGCGGCTGCTACGCGGCCACCCGTTGACACCAAAAGGCCCGCCTTGGGAACGCCCACGCATTGGCGAAGACGAGCGTTCGCAGCATCGTAAATCAGACCAAGCAGGCAGTCAAGTGGGCCTTTTGACCTAAGCCCGCGCGACGTTCCCGATCGTGCCGCAGCGGACATAGACCTTGAAGTGGCTCGCAGAGCAGATCAGATGGCTCGTCAGGGGCAGGCTACCTGAAGGGCCTCCCGCAACAACCGAAATCCATCTTGCAGTGGCGCCCTTAGTATTTTGTCCGCTTGCTCGACGTTGCCGTTTGAGACTTCCGATTGGTAGGCGCCGAATGCTTCCAGCACGCGAAACCGCGCCTTGCGCAATGTCTCTGAAATGGAATTCGCTCCTAAAGCGCTGCATGCGGCCGTTGCACGGTCGAGCGCACCGACCGCATTCGTGACGTGCTTTCTTATCTGGTGCAACTGCCGAGCGTAGGCGGGCGTAGCCGAGCCTTTCAAACGGCGCATTTCGCGCCCCGCTTCCGAAGCAACGCGACGGTACTCCTTCCCGCGACTTTCCAGGCTATAGCAAGATTTACGTCGCCGGCTGTGCGGATGCTGATCGTCCATCTGGACGAATCTACCCAGGGTCAGCCTGACATCCCTACCTCCGAGGGCTTGGCGGACACAACTTCAGCGAAAACATGAGTTATCTGCCGTTGCGCGGCTGAATCGGTAGCAATGCCTGACCGCATGTCAACACACGAGATCGTGCTTCCAATTACTAGGTCAGCCCTTTCCGCACGCACGCGGGCTTGCAAGGCGCCGTGAACACCGCGATCGCAGTATGGGGGGGTCGACCGCCCGCGGTAAGGCGGACTCGCCGCCGTCCGCGGCGTAGGCGATTCCCGGGAGGGTCCTGGAATGATCGCAACCGGCGAGGCGCTCGCGACCAAGCACGCGCGCTACGTGCTCACACCGTGGATGGCGCAGGCGAACCTGCAGCCGCCGGTGATCGTGCGCGGTGAGGGGATCTATCTCTACGACGCGGACGGCAACCGCTACGCCGACCTGACCTCGGGACTCATCGCGGTGAACCTCGGTCACGGCCATCCTGCGGTGCGAGCCGCGATGCACGCGCAGGTCGATCGGCTGTGCTTCAGCCCGCCGAGCTGGTTCAACGACGTGCGCGCCGAGCTCGGTGAAGCGCTGGTCCAACTGGCGCCCTGGGGCGCTGAAGGTGGGCGCGTCTTCTTCACGACCTCCGGCGCGTCGGCGAACGAGGACGCGGTCAAGTTCGCGCGCGTGCTCACCGGGCGCAGCAAGGTGCTGGCCGGCTATCGCTCGTTCCACGGTTCGGGCGCCGGCTCGGCGACGCTGACCGGCGAGAGCCGACGTTGGTTCAACGAGCCGACCAGCGTGATGCCCGGCGTCGTGCACTTCTGGGCCGCATATCCGTACCGCAGCCCGTTCTTCGCCACCGATCCGGCCGAGGAGACGCGCCGCGCGCTGGCGCACGTCGCCGACGTCGTCGCCGCGGAGAACCCCGAGGCGGTCGCCGCGATCCTGATCGAGCCGGTGATCGGCTCCAACGGCGTGATCGTCTTTCCGCCGGGTTATCTCGCCGGTTTGCGCGCGCTGTGCGACGCGCACGGCATCCTCTTGATCTTCGACGAGGTGATGACCGGGTTTGGGCGCACCGGCGCCGCGTTCGGCGGGGAGCGCTTCGGCGTCGTCCCCGACCTGATCACCTTTGCCAAGGGCGTGACGTCGGGCTACGTCCCGCTCGGCGGAGTGATCGTGCGCGAGCGTCTCGCCGCCGCGTTCGACGGCAAGCCGCTGCCGGCCGGGCACACCTATTCCGGTCATCCGCTCGCGATGGCGACCGGCGTTGCCGCGCTGCAGGCGTACCGCGACGACGATCTCTACGCGCGCACGAAAAACGGCATTGAGCCGCGGCTTCGCGCGGGACTCGAACGCCTGCGCGACAAGCACGAGATCGTCGGCGAAGTGCGCGGCATCGGCGCGTTCTTCGCGCTCGAATTCGTGAGCGATCGTACTACGCGCACGCCGCTGGTGCCGTGGCAAGGGAAGTCGCTCGGCCCGATGCCCGCACTGTTCGCCGCTCTCAAGAAGCGCGGCGCCTACATGTTCGGCCGCTACAGCGTCCTCCACATCGCGCCGCCGTTGACGATCACCGACGAGCAGATCGACGAGGCCGTCGCGACGATCGACGCCGCCGTCGGCGAGTTGGCTGCGGCGTACGGTGCCGCGAAGTCGTCGTGAACGGGAGCGTCATCGCGGGGTGACATCACGACCACGGCTGTGAAGCGGACAGCTTCGCCGTCGGGCTGGAAGCGCGTGCTCGCCGCGGCTGCGGCCTTGCCCGAGGTCGAAGAGAGCACGTCGTACGGTACCGCTGCGCTCAAGGTGCGCGGCAAGCTGTTCGCCCGGCTGCGCGAAGACGGCGAGACGCTCGTCGTGCGCGTCGGCGACGAACGCGAAGCGCTCGTGCTGGCCGCGCCCGGCACGTTCTTCGTCACGCCGCACTATGAGAAGTATCCGTGGGTGCTGGTCCGGCTCGGCGAGATTCGGACCGCCGAGCTCCGCGACGTGCTGACGGCGGCCTGGCTTTTGCAAGCCCCCAAACGCCTCGCCGCCAAACTCGATTCAGAGGCGCGGGCTCAGGGTGACAAAAAAACTGGGGTTTAGTGCCGCGTCGTTTGTCCGAATCTCGCCAGGCCGTACGCGGACTGCTCGACCTCGGTGATCGCTTCGTACTCGGCTTCGCTGAGGCGCGACGTGTCCGTGCGCATGAGCCAAGTGTAGGCGAGCGCGGCGACGATGATGCTGAACAGCCAGCCGCCGGACCACAAGAAGTGCAGCGGCGCGTACTTCAGGCCGATCAGCGGCGGGATCCATCCGACGACCAGGGCGCCGATCGCGCGCAGGTTCCAACCACCCGCGTAGTCGTAGCGGCTATCGTGCGAGTAGAGCTGGAACAGATCCAGCCGCAGGCTGCGCACCAGCCAGTAGTCGGCGATCGCGATCCCGTCGAACGGGCCGAGCAGCGTGCCGTACGTGCCGAGCCAGGTGAACACGTACGTCGCGAACGTCGAGAGAACGTACCACGGCTGCATCAACAGCGAGAGCAGCCCCGTCAACACAGCGCCGCCGGCGAAGGTGATCGTCCGAGGCCACAGGTTCTCGAACGCGCGGGCCGGCGCCATGACGTTCGCGCCGACGTTGATCGTGATCGACGAGAGGATCACCACGATCCCGCCGATCAGCACGACGATCGTCGGGAACTTCACGATCAGATCGACCGGGTTCCACAGCGCTTTGCCGTAGATCGCCAACGTCGCCGACGTCACGGCGATCCCGATGAATGAGAAGATCGCCATCACGAACGGCATCACCAGCTGCCCCCGCAGCTGCGCGCGCTGCGAGCGGGCGTAGCGCGAGTAGTCCGGGATGTTGAGCGCGAGCGTCGCCCAGAACGCGACGACGCCGATGACCGACGGGAAGAACGCGCTCCAGAACGCACCCCCGTGCAGCGTCGCAGGTGCGGATAGCATCGGCCCGACGCCGCCTGCCGCCGTCAAACCCCAGGCGAACAGCGCGACCGCGGCGAGGCCGAGCGTCGGCGCCGCGAACGTGGCGAGCCGCCCGATCGCCTGCGGACCGCGCATCGCGATCCCCACGTTGAGCAGCCAAAACGCGCCGAACGCGGCGAAGAGGTGCGGGCCGAACGCGCTCCAGTGCGGCGCCAGGCGCGAGACGATCGCGTCGAGCGCCAAGCCGCCGAACCACGAGTTGATGCCGAACCAGCCGGCGCCGATGACCGCACGGGCCAGCGCCGGAACGTGGGCGCCGCGCGTCCCGAACCACAAACGCGCGAAGACGGGATACGGGATCCCGTAGCGCGTCCCGGCGTGCGCGACGAGCAGGATCGGAACCAGCACGACGCAGCTCCCGGTGAAGATCGTCAGGACCGCTTCCCACCAGTTCATCCCCAGCGAGATCATCCCGCTGGCGAGCGAGTAGGTCGGGATGCACAGGCACATCCCGATCCACAAGCTGGCGAAGCGCGACCCGGCCCAGGTATGCTCGGTGCGCGTGCACGGCCGCAGATCGTCGTTCCAGAGATCCCAGTTCGTCGAGGCCGTGCGCGCCGCATCGTCGGTCAGCGCGACGATGCCGTCGCGCTCGACCTGCGTGGCCGTCACCCTGAACCCACTAGACTTCGACCATCGCGCCGTACGTCTCGGGACGGCGGTCGCGGTAGAACTGCCAGGTGTTGCGCACCTCTTCGATCACCCGGCGATCCATGTCGCCGATGACGACCTCGTCCTTGTCGCGCGACCCGATCGTGACGAACTGTCCGCGCGGATCGACCAGATACGACTGCCCGTAGAACTCGCCCATGTTCCACGGCGTCTCGACGCCGACGCGGTTGATCGCGCCGACGTAGTAGCCGTTGGCGACCGCATGTGCGGGCTGCTCGAGCTTCCAGAGATACTCCGAGAGCCCGGCGACCGTCGCCGACGGGTTGAACACGATCTCGGCGCCGTTCAGGCCGAGCAGTCGCGCGCCTTCGGGGAAGTGGCGGTCGTAGCAGATGTACACGCCGATCCGCGCGAACGCCGTTTGAAACGTGGGATAGCCGGCGTTGCCCGGCTTGAAGTAGTACTTCTCCCAAAAGCCGCACGGTGCCGGACCCGCCGCGACCTGCGGCAGATGGTGCTTGCGGTAGATGCCCAGGAACGCGCCGTCGGCGTCGATCACCGCCGCGGTGTTGTAGTAGACGCCGCTGATCGTGCGCTCGTACATCGGGACGACGAGCGCGATCCCCAGCTCGCGCGCGAGGTCCTGCATGCGCCGCGTCGTCGGGCCGTCGGGGATCGACTCGGTCGCCTCGTACCATTTCGGGCTCTGCTCGGTGCAGAAGTACGGTCCGTAGAACAGTTCTTGCAGGCACACGATCTGCGCCCCGCGCTGCGCCGCTTCGCGGATCAAGCGCTCGTGCTTTTTGATCGCCTCGCGCTTGTGGACCTCGACCGGCTCGGCCCCGTCGGTGTCGTGGTGCGCTTGGACCAAACCGATCCGGACGATGTCGCTATCGCTCACCGCGATCTCCTCATAAGTTGACGGGGCGGAAGGGCGCGGACTTCTGATGGATCCCTTGGCCTGGCGCGCCGGTGAAGGTCTCGCCGTCGGCGACCTTACGGCCGCGCGAGAAGACGTAACGCGGGCGGCCGCGCACCGTCATCCCTTCGAAGATGTTGTTGTCGGCCTTCATGTGATGCGTCTTGGCCGAGATCGTGCGCTGCACGGCCGGGTCCCACACGACGACGTCTGCGTCGCTGCCGACCGCAATGGTGCCCTTGCGCGGGAACAGTCCGAACAGCTTGGCCGGATTGGTCGACGCCAGCGCGACGAATTGGTTGAGGCCGATCACGCCCTTGTTCACGCCGTACTCGTACAGGATCGCGACCCGGTCCTCGATCGTCGGCGCGCCGTTGGGGATCTTCGAGAAGTCGTCCTTGCCCAGCTCTTTCTGCCCGCAGTTGTTGAACGAGCAGTGGTCGGAGCCGAACGCGTGCAGCTCGCCGTTCTTGAGCTTCTTGAGGAGAACGGCTTGATCGCGCTTCTCGCGCAGCGGCGGCGACATGACGTAGTTCGCGCCGGCGAAATCAGGCCGGTCGTAGTCGCTCGAATCGCAAACGAGATATTGCGGGCACGTCTCGCCGTAGATCGCCAGGCCGCGCTTGCGCCCGTCGCTGATCGCGTCGGCGGCCATCGCGCTCGAGACGTGCACGACGTACAGCGGCGCGCCGGCCACCTCGGCCAGCCGGATCGCGCGCGACGTTGCCTCGGCTTCGAGCTCGACCGGGCGCGTCAGCCCGTGGTATTTCGGCGCGGTGTTGCCGGCGGCCAGCGCCTCCTTGACGGTGACCTCGATGACGTCGCCGTTCTCGGCGTGCACCTGGACGAGGCCGCCGTACCGGGCCGCCGCTTTGAGTACCTTGAAGATCGTCTCGTCGTCGACTTGCAGCACGTGTTTGTAGGCCATGAAGACCTTGAACGAGTTCACGCCCTCGCGCTCGATCATCCGCGGGATCTCGTCGATCGTCTCTGGCCGGCCGTCGGCGATGGTGAGGTGGAACGCGTAGTCGATCGCCGCTTTGCCGTCGGCTTTCCCGTGCCAGGTCTTGATCGCGTTCGCCAGCGAGTCACCTTTGGTGTGCAGCGCGAAGTCGACGATCGTCGTCGTTCCGCCCAGCGCCGCGGCGACCGTGCCGCTGGCGAAGTCGTCGATCGTCGTCGTCCCGCCGAACGGCATGTCGAGGTGCGTATGCGGGTCGATGAAGCCCGGGAAGACGTAGGCGCCCGACGCGTCGACCGTCTCGTTTGCGGTGCTCGTGATCGAGCGCGCGATCGCCGCGATCGTGCCGTTCTCGATGAGGATGTCGGCGGGGAACAGGTCGGTGGCGGTGACGACCGTCCCGCCGCGTATCACGGTACCGATGGCAGCTTCTCTCTCCAAGTGTGGACGGTGTCGCCGGCATCGACGCGCACCATCTCGATGCAGTCGACGACCGGACACACCATCTGGCAGAGGTTGCAGCCCACGCAGTGCTCCTCGTCGACGACCGGCGCGAGCCGCGGGTCGGCGGGCCGGTCGATGCACTGGTGGGCCGCGTCCTCGCAGGCGATGTAGCATTTGTTGCAGCGGATGCAGCTTTCCGGATCGATCCGCGCGACGACCTTGTAGTCGAGGTTGAGGTCGTTCCAGTCGACGAAGCGCGGCACCGTTTTGCCGACGATCTCACGCACCGACGCGATCCCGCGCGCGTCGAGGTAATTGTTCAGGCCGTCGATCATGTCGGCCACGATGCGGAAGCCGTGGTGCATCACCGCGGTACAGACCTGGACGCTCGTCGAGCCCATCAGCATGAACTCGACCGCGTCGCGCCAGTCGGCGATCCCGCCGATCCCCGAGATCGGGATCCCGACCTGCGCATCCTTCGCGCACGCGCCGACCATGTTGAGCGCGATCGGCTTGACCGACGGCCCGCAGAAACCGCCGTGTGACGACTTTCCGTCGACGTGCGGGATCGGCAGCCAGGTGTCGAGGTCGACGCCCATCAGCGAGTTGAGTGTGTTGATCAGGCTGATCGCGTCGGCGCCGCCTTTCGCCGCGGCGCGCGCCGTGTAGCGAATGTCGGTGATGTTCGGGGTGAGCTTCACGATCACCGGGACGTGCGCGGCTTCCTTGACCCAGCGCGTGATCAGCTCGACCAGCTCGGGATCCTGACCGACGGCGGCGCCCTGGCCGCGTTCAGACATCCCGTGCGGGCAGCCGAAGTTCAGCTCGAAGCCGTCGACTGGGACGGTTTCGCAGCGTCGCACCAGCTCGTGCCAGCTCTCGCGCGTGCACTCGGTCATCAGCGAGACGATGATGGCGCGGTCGGGATAGGCGGCCTTGCATTCGGCGATCTCGCGCAGGTTCTCGTCGAGCGGGCGATCGGTGATGAGCTCGATGTTGTTCATCCCGGCCATCCGGTACGAACCGATGTTCTGGCCGGCGAAGCGCGAGGTGACGTTAACGATCGGTTCGAGCGCGAGCGTCTTCCACACCGCGCCGCCCCAACCGGCGGCGAACGCGCGCATCACTTGATAGCCGGAGTTGGTGGGCGGTGCCGACGCCAGCCAGAACGGGTTGGGGCTGCGGATGCCGCCCAGATCGATCGAGAGATCTGCCATCAGCGCGGCTCCGTCCGCAGCAGCAGATCGATGTTGCGCGCGGCGACCTTGCCGCGTTGCGCCGCCTCGACCACCATCGCGTCGATCCCGCCGGGCTGGAACGTGCAGTCGCCGGCGGCGTAGACGCGCGGGACGTTCGTGCGCATCGTCTCATCGACGGTCGCGATTCCGTTCACGTCGTGCATCACGCCGAACGCGTCGAGTAGCGCGACATGGCGCTGTTGTCCGATCGCCAGGATCACCGTGTCGGCGGCGACCACGCATTCGGTCCCCGCTAACGGTCGTGCGCTGCCGGCGGGATCGGTCGCCAGCAGCTCGAGTCCCGCCACGCGTCCGTTCTCGACCAGGATTCGCTTGGGCACCACGAACGTGCGAAATTCGACGCCTTCGACCTGGGCGAACTCGATCTCGAAGTCGTAGGCCGTCATGCGCTCGGCACCGCGCCGGTAGTACATCGTCACCGACGTGTCACCCTGAGCCTGTCGAAGGGCGAGCCGGCGCGAGCACGTCGCCGCGTCGATCGCGGTATTGCCGCCGCCGATGACCGCGACGCGTTCACCGAGCGTCCCGACGTCGCCGCCGCACTTCGCGACGCGGATGAAATCGAGCGCATCCCACACGCCCGCGGCATCTTCACCCTCGATGCCCAGTCGCGGCACTGCGCCCATTCCGATCGCGATCATCACCGCATCGTATTCGGCCAGCAGTGTGGCGGGCTCGACGTCGCGGCCGACCGCGACGCCGGTGCGAATCTCGACGCCGAGCGCGCGCACCTGTTCGGCTTCCCAGAGCGCGATCTCGGCCGGCAAGCGGAACGGCACGATCCCGTAGGTGTCCAAACCGCCGGGGGCGGGGTCGCGCTCGAAGATCGTCACCGCGTGACCGGCCCGCGCGAGCTCGCGCGCGGCGGCGAGTCCGGCCGGACCCGAGCCGATGACGGCGACGCGCTTCCCCGTCGGTGGCCCGGCGGTGAACAGTACGGCGTTCTCGCGGATCGCCCAGTCGGTCGCGAAACGCTGCAGGTCACCGATTCGAATCGGGTTCTCGTCGGCGTTGTAGACGCACGCTCCCTCGCACAGCTGATCGGTCGGGCAGACGCGCGCGCAGCTCGCGCCGACCGGGTTGGCGTCCATGATCGTACGTGCGCTGCCCGCCAGGTCACCGGTTGCGATGCGGCCGATGAAGCGCGGCACGTCGATCGCGGTGGGGCACGCGCGCGTGCAGGGCGCGTCGTAGCAGTTGAGGCAGCGGTTCGCCTCGATCTGAACGTCGAGCCGCGACAGCCGTTTGGCGATCGGCGGCCCCAAGCTCACGGACGGAAAATCCAACTCCCCTCCAACCAGGTGTCCTTTCCTTCGACAAGCTCAGGATAAGCTGGCTCAGGATGACGTTGCACGTCCTTCACGGTCTCCGGTAGGCGCTCCCGGTGCGCGACGCGTACCCAGCCGGATGCGAGCCGTCCGACTTCACGAGATCGACCGCGAGAGCGGCCCCCAGCACTTCCGTGTCGAGCAGGTCGACGATCCGGTGCCCGGACCGGGCGAGACGCTGGTCAAGATCGCGCGCGCGGCGTTCAACCGGCGCGACGTGTTCATCAGCCAAGGCCTCTATCCGGGGATCCAGCTGCCGTGCATCCCCGGCTCGGACGGCGTCGGCACCGTCGCGGCGCATGGCGAAGGCGCTCAGGGCCCGCCCCCGGGGACGCGCGTCGTCATCGATCCCACGCTCGGCTGGGGCGACGACCAACGCATCTGGCGCCGGACCGCGCAAGTGCTCGGGATGCCGCATCAGGGGACGTTCGCCGAGTACATCGCGGTGCCGGCCGAAAACGTCCACCCGGCGCCGGCGTCGCTGAGCGACGACGAAGCCGCCGCGATCCCGCTGGCCGGCGTGACCGCGTACCGCGCGCTCGTCTCGCGCGGCGGCTGCACCAAGGACGACGTGGTGTTGATCCCCGGTGTCGGCAGCGGCGTGCAGACGTTCGTGCTGCTGTTCGCCAAGAAGATCGGCGCCAAAGTGATTGTGACGTCGTCGAGCGACGAGAAGCTCGAGCGCGCGAAGCAACTCGGCGCCGACGTAGCGATCAACTACAAGACGAGCGAGAAATGGGAGAAGGACGTTGCCGCCGTCGACGGCGGCCCGAGCCTCGTCGTCGATTCCGCCGGCGGCGACACGTTCTTCCGCGCCGTGAACGTTACGCGCTACGGCGGCCGCGTCGTGGTGTACGGCGGAACGCTCGGCGACGCCAAGCTCCGCCCGTTCTCGTTGTTCTGGAAGCAGCTCGACATCATGGGCTCGTCGATGGGCTCGCCGCGCGACTTCGCCGAGATGCTGGCACAGTTCGACCCTTCGCCGGGCTCAGGGCAGGCTACGCTCAAGCCCGCAGTCGACAAGGTCTATCCGATGGACGACGTCGTCGCCGCCGCCGAGTCGGTCGACAAAGGCGCCCAGTTCGGCAAAGTACTGCTGGCAATTGGACCCTAACGATCGGTCGGGCTTGACTGCGCCTCGCGATCGTGACTACCATCTGATCAACCCCGTCGACTCCGATTCGTCGTGACGATACGGGGCACAGCTGAATGGCTCCGGAGGGTCTTCCCTTCGGAACCGAACAGCGCCGAAATGGGTGGCCTCATGGCGGATCGGTCGTATGGGGCAATAAAGAGCGCCGCGGGCGGATGCTGCTGACGATACAGTATCCGCTCGCCGACGCGCGCGGATTCGTTGTCGAGCAGACGCGTGTGGAGCGTCCCAATTGGACGTCGCCAACCATCGAGAAGAACTTCGTCCGCTTCTTGGGCTTCGTCGACAAGCGCCCGCGGGGCGGCCTGATCGGATGGGGCGAGGACGTCTTCTGCTGGGCGAATCATGGCATCCAGTACGGCGAGGCGGCGTTTCAGTCCGCCGCGCCGCTGCGCAAGAAGGGAGTGTTTCGCCGGTTCTACTTCGACGGGCTCGCCGTCGCGCGGTTCGAGGTCGGCATCGCGGTATCGGGGTCGCCGTTCGATTTGGATCGCGCCAAAACGGAGGAACTCGTGAACGGCTTTCTCTCGACCGAGCTGCGTGTGAGCGACGCGCTCGGCAAGCGCAGCGCGACGCCGTTGGCCGGCGCGTCCCAAGCGCTGCGCACGTTGTACTATCGTGCGACGATCCGCAAGAAGCTCGTCGCCGATAACCCGCTACCGGACTGGAGCGTCGACGCCGGTGCGCCGATCGTGTTCGTCGAGCGTCTCGAACGTGAGAAGGTCGACATACCGTATCGATCTCGCGCCGGTCCGCCGCTACGACCGGAGTTCGGCATCGCGATCGAGCTGTGCTGGATCCCCGTCGGAAAGAGCCGCCTCGCCGCCTGGTTTATGACACTGAGCCCTGACTTCGACCGCGGCGCCGCTCGGCATCTGCGGCTGAGCTTATTACGGCTCCACGCTGAGTACGAGTGCCTGGGTTTGATTTTCAATAGCTTGCGACCGGGCCGTATCGCGGTCGACGGCGATACGGCCGCGCTTGCGAGATACCTAGGCGAAGCGTACAGCCGGGTCAAACGCAGCGAGTCCACGGCGCGACTGTTGGCCGGAGATGATCGTCAACTCGCCGACATGGCGCTCGCGGTGAGCGACGCGATCGTGCCGGGCGAGCGCGATCGCATCTTGAGCCAGATCGAGAGCACAACGACTTCCATCAACGCGCGCACGAGCGCGTTGCTCTCCAGTAAGGAAATGGTGAACGTATACATGAATGACTTTCGAGGGGCGAACATCGGCGGCGTCAGCACCGGTTCGGGGGCGATCAACCAAGGCGTCAACAACTTCCAACCGACCTTCCTTCAGGGCGAAGACTTGGCTGCGCTCGCGAAGGAACTTGGTGCATTGCGTGAGCGTGTCGCGGCGCTGCCCGACGGGCCCGACAAGCAACAAGCTGTGGCAGCGGTCGCCGAAGCCGAGGACGGTGCGGCGAAGAACGACAAGCAGCAGATATGGACTGCGTTCTGCAAAGGCGGTGCCTGGCTGCTGAACGTCGCCAAGGACCTCGCTTTGCCGATCGCCACGCACGCGATCGCTGCCGCAATCGGGATCGCCCTCTGACCGGGCACTACGCGCAGTAGCGTCAGCTGACGACGGAGTAGCGCACCAGCGGCTCCTTGGCGCCGTAGCCGAGCTCGGCTCGGATGACATCGGCGCCGAGGTTCTCGTCGAGGCGCGACAAGTCGGGGTTCAGCAACGCGGCCTCGGCGGGTGTGGGCTCGCGCTCGAGGGGTTCGGCGACCACGCGGCCTTCGGCTTCGAGCGCGATCAAGTGGGCGAGCACTTGACGCGCCGCCGCCGGCCAGAGGCGACGGTCGACGGCGGCATAGACGCGTTCGACGATCTCCGGGATCGTCGAGCCGGCTGCGCCCGTCGGTGAAACGGCAGCGCCGCCGTCCCCGAGCGCCGCGAGGATCGAGCGTTCGCGAGCTTCGCGATGGTCGATGTATTCGCCGAGCTTGGCGCGTACGTCCCGAACCTCAGGGCCGTGTCCGCCGTAGATCGCCTGCGCGTCGCCGTACTCATCGCGCAAGCGATGCAGCGTGCGCTGATACGTCCGCATCTCGCCGCTGGGCGGCGCCACGACGACCGTGCCGGTCCCTAGCACGACGTCGCCGGTGAACAGCGCGCGCTCGTCCTCCAGTACGAACACCAGATGATCCGGCGCATGTCCCGGCGCGTGCAGCATGGTGAAGGCCGCGTCGCCGGTCGCGAGCCGGCTACCGTCGCCGAAAGTGAGACGCTCGCCGTCACCGAGTGTCCGATCGTGCGGGAAGCGCGCGAGCGAATGCGCGTAGACCGGTGCGCCGGTCGCGGCGGCGAGCGGCGCCGCACCGGGATAGTGGTCGGGATGACCGTGGGTGACCAGGATCGCCGCGTACGACGCGCCGGCATCGCGGGCGACGGCGAGAAAGGCGTCGCGCTGGCGGTCGTCGATCGGACCCGGGTCGATGGCGACGAGCGAACGCTCTCCGACGCGCACCACATAACCGTTGGTGCCGTCGAGGGTCAGCGGCGACGGATTGTTCGCGCGCAATCGCGACACTCGCGGGCTCAGCGTCACCATGCGTTCTCGAGCTCCGGGATCATGACGAACTTTGGCCCCGGCTGGACCTCGGGCGTCACCGTCACGATGGTCTTCGTGCCGGCGAATGCGAGCAGTTCCTCGACCGTATGGTACGGCGCGATGCGCTCGAGATGCTTGATGGTCGGAAAGATCAGATTGATCTCGCCGCTCGCTTGCGCCGCCAGCCCTTCGCGCGGCGCAAACCAGCGTCCGTCGCTGACCTCGGTCGCGTCGGCTTCCGCGACTTGGTCCGCCGGGGCGCGCGCGACGAAGAAGCGCGTGTCGAAGCGGCGCGTCGCGATCTCCGCCTTCGGCGTCACCCAGCGGGAGAAATACCGCAATTGCGACGCGTCGATCGCCGTGTCGAGCCGTTCGAGCACCTCGCCGAACCCGAGCGCGCCGGCGTGCAACTCGCGCCGCAGCTCGCCGAGCGCGCCGACGTCGATGGCGGAATCGGCGAACAGCAGGCCGACCTCTTCGAACGTCTCGCGCGCGGCGGTCATCGCGTACGCCGCGTCGACCTCGCCGGCCGAGCCGTGGATTCGGCGCGTTGCTTCGTCACGATCGGCATCGTCGACGCGGCCGCCCGGGAAGACGTAGCGGTCGGGCAGGAACGCCGCGCCGGCGTTGCGCCGCACCATGAAAACCTGCAAGCCCTCGCTCGTGTCGCGCCCCACGATCACGGTCGCGGCGTCGCGAACCTCGTCGCGCGGGTCGGTCATCGGAACCTCACGCCGCCGGTATCACGTTGAGTTCGTGCAATGCGCCTGCCTCTGATCGTCACGTCCGGTCTGGTTCTCGGTTTCGCGGCCACGACATTCGCGGGCGCCCAGTCGACCCCGCCGCCGGTGCCGACCCCGATCCCGGTCGCGACGCTCCCGCCTCCCGGCCCGAACGATCAGATCATCCGGGACGTCATCGGAATCGGCGCGCAGATCCTCCAGCGCAACGCGGTCAACGCGCGCAACAACGCGCGCGGCACGGTGTCGTACTTCCGGCGCTTCGACCTGCAGGTGCAGTGCGGCCCCAACTGTTATCGCAACGTTCGGCTGCATCCGGGCACGATCATCAACCCGCGCGGAGCGACGCCGGGGGTGGGCACGTCGGTGGACGTCAACGGGCGCACCGACCCCGACGGTACGCTCGAAGCGGACAACATCACCGTCCGGCAGTAGTCCTGGCGCGCGGATCGCGGCATCGTCCCTTCCTAGCGACCGCTGCCGGCGTCGAAGCAAGCGATCGGCGTGCGGGTCGAGGCGCTCAATCCATCCTGACTCCTGGTTCGTTCAATCCCCGTACTCGATCCAGGAGGAATACTTGACCAAACAACTATCGGCCATCGCGGCCGGCGCGGTGTTAGCCGCATTCTCTTTGAGCCCGGCCCTCGCTCAGAGCACGGCGCCGATGCCGGTGAACTCGGGCTCGATGTCGGGTGGCATGATGTCGCACGGCATGTTCGGCACGGTCGATCACGGCATGCCGGCCGGCAAAGCCGGCGGCGACGGCGTGACCTACACGGGCGCCCCCGATCTCCAGGCGGCGATCTCGCTCGTAACTGCCGGCGGCACGCCGGGGAATTTCTCGCTCGTCAAGGCAGTCACGGCCATGGCCGGCGCCAAGACGGCAAACGCGGAAGTCGCCAAGCTCACCAAGCAGTACGGCGCGGCGAAGGTCGCTTCGTTCGTCGCGGTTCAGAACTTTGCCGTCAACGACGCGGTCAAGATCGCGCTGGCGGCCGGCGTGAAGTTTCCCAGCCCGATGCTGCACGGCGCCGCGCTCGCCAAGCGGGTCGTCGGTTTGGGCCTCATCGGCGGCACGTACTACGAAGGCACGCAACTCGACCATCTCGTGACCAACAAGATCCACGAACAAGTGATGGGCGACATCGACCAGAAGTTCGGCACCGAAGCCGATGGCAACTATCACCGCATCGCCGACCAAGCGCACTACGATCTCGCGCAAGCGCTCGGCGTGACCAGCGTCAAGCTCGCGGCATACCACTAGTGTGTTGGTGCTAACGCGCCAACACTCGCGTTCGGCCTTCGGCCGATCCGCACGATAAAGAGAACGAACACGAGACGAAAAGGGCCACGCCGATCGGCGTGGCCCTTTGTTTCGATTTCATCGTCGTAACCGGCCAATCGGCCGTTACGACACCTCGTCCTTCGGTGGATCCTCGGTCATCGAGCTGATGCCGCCCTCCTATCCTTGGATGCGTTCGCGCTTTTGTGGTAGATCGTTGTCGTCTCGTCACCGACCAGCGCGCAGTCAGCCGGTCGGTGCCTTGGACCCGGGTGGATCTTGCGACGTCAAGCCGCCCTCCCGTACGCTTCGAAAAAATGTGCCTCGAGGTGCTACCATCGTACTCCCGGCTGCGGGCCGGGTCAACCCCGGATTCCAGCGGAGGCGAACAGTCCCAGCCCGCAAACAACCTTCCGAGGTGACTTCTCGCATTGGAAGAGTGTTGCGCCGCTTGGAGGCGGTCGCCATCCTGCTGGCTTCGTTTGCCCTCGCCGCTTTCGTGGTGTCGCACCGGCCGTGGGTCGAGCACGCGCTCGGTCAACTCGGCCCCTTTGCCATGCCGCTGGCGATCGTCGTGTTCGCGATCGTCGCGTCGGCGCCGTTCTCCGTCACCGACGCGCTGGCAATCATGAACGGTGTGCTGTTCGGACCGGTCGCCGGCTCGATCGTCAACGCAGTCGGGCTGGTGCTTGCCGCAATGATCGGCTATGCCATCGCGCTCCGGACTTCGGCAGCGTTCGACGTTCGCGCGAACGTCGAACGGTTGCCGCGCTGGGCCCGGCACTTCCGGATCGGCTCGCCGATGTTCTTGATGGCGGTGCGGATCATTCCCGGCCTGGGCGGGACGATCGCCACGCAGACCGCGGCAGCGCTGCGGGTCCCGATCTTCGTGCAGGTCTACACGATGTGTGCGGTCGCGATTCCGATCTGCACCGTCCTCGCGGTGTTCGGCGACGCCGCATCGGACTACATTCAGGACCATGTCGTCGCGCCCGTGCAAGCCTACGGAGAGAAACATCACATTCACTTCCCGCATCGGCGGCCGCGGCCGCACGTCACGTTCAACCCGCTCAACCCGTTCCCCACGCGGAACCCCGATCGGCCGGTGAAACCGTGAATCATCCGAACCACGCGGAGCGGCCGGTCACGTTGGTGGACACGCCGGAAAGCCTCGCGCTGACCTGCGAGCGGATCGCCCGTTTGTCGCGCGTTGGACTCGACACGGAGTTCCACACCGAGAAGTCCTACACGCCGCACTTGATGGTGGTGCAGTTGCAGTTCGACGACGGCGTCGCGCTGGTCGACCCGCTCGCCGTTCGCGATTTGCGGCCGCTGGTCGACGCACTTGCCGGCGCGCGCGTCGTCGGGCACGCACTCTCGTCCGACCTGCGTATCTTCGCCGACGCGTTCGGCACGCTGCCGCACGAGATCTTCGACACGCAGGTCGCGGCGGCGTTCGTCGGCTATGGGCTGTCGATCTCACTGCTCGATCTGGTGCGCGACTTGTGCGGCGTCACATTGCGCAAGTCCCAGACGGTCAGCGATTGGAGCACGCGGCCCTTCACCCAAAAGCAGGTCGAATACTTGGTCGACGACGTGCGCCACCTCTTCGACTTGGAAGACCGGTTGCGCGCACGGCTCGCCGCGCGCGGCCGCGAGTCGTGGGCCGAGCAAGAGATGCCGGTGTTGTCCGAGCTGCGCACGTATCGCAACGATCCGCGGCGCCTATACCTGCGCATCTCGGGAAACGCGCGCATGAACCGTCGCGAGCTGGGCATCCTCAACGAGCTGGCGAACCTGCGCGACCGCTACGCCCGCGAGCGAAACATCCCGCTCAAGTACGTGCTCCCGGACGACGTGATGGCCGGGCTCGTACAACTCCGTCCGAAGTCGGTCGACGAGCTCTCGCAACTGCGCCGCATCGACGCGGGAACGCGCCGCAACTTGGGCGAGCGCATCATTGAAGCCGTCCGCCGCGGTGAAGAGCTGCCCGAAGACGAGTTGCCGCCGCGCGCCCCCAAACCGCTCGGCCCGCAGCGCGAGGCGCTCGTTTCGACGATGGCCGTACTGGTCAGCGCGCTGGCGGCCGAAAATGACGTTCCGACGACGCTGATGCTGCCGCGTGCGGCGCTAGAGCGAATCGCCCGCGAAGCACCGCAAACTCCCGAAGCGCTCGGCGACGTGGTGAACCTGACATCGTGGCGCCGCGAGCTGGTCGTACAGCCGCTGTGGGAGCTGTTGTCCGGTGAATCCGTGTTGCGCGTGCGCGGCTACCGCACGAGCGACCCGCGCACGTCCTTCGAACGTCTAGAGCCGGAAACGATTCAATCAGAGATTCGTTAGCTAACGGGCGGATCGGCCGAAGGCCGAACGCGAGTGTTCGCGCACTTTGCGCGAACACACTAGTGCGTGTGCGGGGGCGTCGGTAGGTAGTAGTGGCTGCGGTGGTGCACGCCGTTCTCGACGAACTGCACCTGACCGCCGGAGCGCGCGATCTGCAGCGCCAGGATGACAGGCGCGGTGGGCCCGGCGGGCGGCTGACAGACCAGCGAGTAGTCGACCACCACGACGGGGAGCGTTCCGACCGCGGTGGCGGGGACGAACTGGTGAACGTCCTGCGCCGACGACGTGCATTGCTGGTTGGCCTTGCGCGAAACCGCGAACAGCAGCATGTTCGTCCGGAAGAACTTCGAGTCGATGTTCGACGGCGGCCCTGCGGTCCCGAAGTCGAACATCTTGTTCAGGTCGTCGGTGCTCCCGATCGCGGCGAACGTGTCGTAGTCGACGTTCTTGGCGAACGGGTCGTTGGTCGACAGCGTGTCCGGATTGAAGCCGGCCCGCACCGAATACGGCCACTGCACCGCCGTATAGGGCAGCGGCGAAGTCGGCCCGGCGGGAGCATTCGCCGCATCGCGATACTCTTTGGTCAGCGCCTCGTTGGCGGTGCGCTGCGTCGCGCAATTCTTGGCAACGTTGTTGGGCAAGCGGCCCAGCGTCGTCGCGCAGCGCGACAGGAGATCGTCGGCTTGTTGGAAGCTGCGATCCCAGCCGGGGATGTCGAGGTCGTGCTCCGCCTCGGCCCGCAGCGAGAACAAGTAGCCCTGTGTGACCAACCTCATCGGCGGCGACTGGCAATGATCGGCGGCGGCCAGCCCGTCGTTGGCGTCCTTGAACGCCGCTTGCGTGCGCACCTGATCGATCGTCGTCCCGCTCAGCGCGTCGGAGGCCGCCGTTTCGGCCTGCTGCGCTTTGAAGCACGGGTCGTTGCCGTATGGTTCCCGGGCGAACGAGATGTTGAACGAGCGCTGGTTTTGGCAGCGCGAGCTGACGCCTTGTTTGATCAGTTCGGGGTTGCTCACACATTGCGCGAGCAGGCCGTTCGCCGTGTCGAGGCTGCGGTGCCAGCTGCCGCTGTTGAGGAGCTGCTCGTCCTCGGCCAGCAGCGACCACAGGAAGGCATCGTTGGCGAGGTGCATCGAGGCCATCGGGCTCAGCGTCGAGCTGCACCGGCCGTTGGTCTTGAGCGCGTTGATGATCGTCTGGTGCGCGTTGACGAGTCCCGGCGACCGGGCATAGACGCGCGGCCGAACCGTCTCCTCGGCGCGCAGTGCCTGATAGCACGGCGCCATCAAACGCGCTACGTTGGGATCCTCGTCCGCGGCGCTAGCCGGCGCGGTGCCGGGGCCGCCGGTGAGCAAGGCCACGGCGGCGATCACGCTGGTCAGGAACGAAAGGCGAGTGCGATCGATCACAATAGGTTGCTTACTCCGTGGGTCGGCGGCGTCCCTTGGACATTAAGGTTCCCGACCGTACGGCAGAGATCATTGCAAGGACGATAAGAACCGCCCGATTCGAGAGGGGTCGTACGACGCATCGGCCGCGAGCTCACGCCGGGTCCACGCCGCGAACGCGTCGAGATCGACCTCGGCGGCGTGCGTCCGGGCTACCGCCAGGGCGACGTCGAGGGCGGTGCGGTCGCCCCAAGCCCAGTAGTGCAGAAAGCGGTCGCGCACCACGTCGGTCGGCGTATAGACGTGCAGCAGCAGATCGGCGCGCCGATCGGTGCGCCAGCTGGTGACGAACTCGCGGCCGATCGCGAGCGGGCCGATGGGAAACGCCAGCGCGTAGCGCAGGGTCGCATGGCGATAGTACCCTTCCGTGACGCGGGCGTAGCCCAGCGTCGCCAAGGCCCGGTCGACCACGTGCGGCGCCGCACCGACCTCGACGACGAAGTCGATGTCGAGCGATTGATAGAGGTCGGGGACGTAATAGGCTGCCGCGCTTCCCCCACACAACACCGCCGTTTCCCCGGCTCGGGCGAGCACGGTGCAGGCCGCGAACGCGACGTCGACCAGCGCCGCGCCATCGGCCAGGGTCACAGCGGCTTGCCGATCCGGCGCGGCCGTTCACGAAAGGTGCGAGCACGGGCGTCGACCTCGGGATAGGCTGACGCGAGCCGTTCGAGCAGGGCTCGAAGCTCGACCGCGCCGTACCAGCGCCGGTTCAACAGGACGATCCGCGTCGTGCCGACCGGCCGCGAAACGACGACCCCCGCCCGCTCGAGCGCGATCACGACCCGGTGAACCGCGTTCGGGCTCGTTTGGATCTGGCGGGCGAGCTCGCGCACGTGGAGTCCGTTCTCGGACAGGGCCAGCCGAATCAAGACCCGGTCGCGGGTCGCGGTCCCAAAGACCGCCGGCCGCAGATCGTCGCGCCGCATCCCCCAAACTGTCCTAAAAAACGGTACGAGTGTCAACAATATGGGGACAGCGCGCGGGAGCAGGGCGAGCCTCCTGCGCCGAAGCCCTTACGCGTCATGACGCATCCGGATAGCTTCTCCGCGCGCGACACCCTGCGCGCGGGGGATCGCGAGTACACCTACTTCCGGCTGAGCGCGCTCGGCCGCGACGATTTGGCGACGCTTCCGTACTCGCTGAAGATCTTGCTCGAGAACCTCGTGCGTTTCGAGGACGGTCGCTCGGTCACGCGCGACGACATTGCGGCGCTCGCGGCGTGGCAGCCCGGCACGCGGTCGTCGAAAGAGATTGCGTATCGCCCGGCGCGCGTTCTGCTGCAAGACTTCACCGGCGTGCCGTGCGTGGTCGATCTCGCTGCGATGCGCGACGCGATCGCCGAGTTCGGCGGCGACCCCAAGCGAATCAACCCGCTGCAGCCGGTCGAGCTGGTGATCGACCATTCGGTGCAGGTCGACGCGTGGGCGTCGCCTGACGCCTTCGAGAAAAACGCCGACCTCGAGTTCGCGCGCAACGGCGAGCGCTACGCGTTCCTCAAGTGGGGGCAGTCGTCGCTCGACGGTTTTCGCGCGGTACCGCCCGACACCGGAATCGTGCATCAGGTCAACATCGAGTTCCTCGCGCGCGTAATCTTCGGCGCCGGCGGCGCGGGCGAGCCGCACGCGGCCGGCACGAACCTCGCCTATCCCGACACCGTCGTCGGAACCGACTCGCACACGACGATGGCGAACGGTCTGGGAGTGTTGGCCTGGGGCGTCGGTGGGATCGAGGCCGAGGCGGCGATGCTCGGTCAACCGGTGACGATGCTGATCCCCGACGTGATCGGGTTCAAGCTCACCGGCAAGCTCAAAGAAGGCGTTACCGCGACCGACCTCGCGCTGCAGATAACGCAGATGCTGCGCAAGAAGGGCGTCGTGGGAAAGTTCGTCGAGTTCTACGGCGCCGGGCTCTCCTCGCTGCAGGTCGCGGACCGCACCGTGATCGGCAACATGTCGCCCGAGTACGGATCGACCGTCGCGATTTTCCCGGTCGACGAGCTGACGTTGGCCTATCTGCGCTTGACCGGGCGCTCCGCCGAGCAGATCGCGCTGGTCGAAGCGTACGCGAAGGCGCAGGGAATGTTTCGCACCGACGACTCGCCCGAACCGCGCTTCAGCGATACGCTCGCGCTCGACCTCGACGAGGTCGAGCCGAACCTGGCCGGCCCGCGGCGCCCGCAAGATCGCGTCCCGCTGTCGCAGGTGAAGAGCACCTTCGCGGTCGCGCTCGACGAATGGCAGAGCGCGCGCAACGGTTCAGCTAAAGCGGTCGAACGCTTCGAAGGCGAAGGCGGCGGGACTGCCGTTGCGGCGCAGCCGCGCACGCAGGTTTCCGACGGCGCGGTGGTGATCGCCGCGATCACGTCGTGCACGAACACGTCGAACCCCGCGCTGCTGATCGGCGCGGGTTTGCTGGCCAAGAAGGCCGTCGAAAAGGGTCTGACCACCGCACCCTGGGTGAAGACATCGCTCGCGCCGGGATCGAAGGTCGTCACCGACTATCTGCTGCGCGCCGGGCTCACGCAGTACCTCGACCAACTCGGCTTCAACCTGGTCGGCTACGGTTGCACGACCTGCATCGGCAACAGCGGCCCGCTCGGCGAAGACGTCGCGCACGCGGTTGCCGAGCACGACATGATCGTCGCCGCGGTGTTGTCGGGGAACCGCAACTTCGAAGGGCGCATCCATCCGCAGGTGCGCGCGAACTACCTGGCCTCGCCGCCGCTGGTGGTCGCATACGCGCTGGCCGGGCGTATGGACGTCGACCTGACCACCGAACCGCTCGGCCGCACCGCGACCGGCGAGGATGTGTACCTGCGCGACGTTTGGCCGAGCAACGCCGAGATCAACGCGGTGATGACCGCGGCCGTCTCCCAAGAGTCGTTTCGCACGCGCTACGCCGACGTGTTCGACGGCGACCGCCGCTGGTCGTCGATGAACGTGCCCGCCGGCGAACGCTATGCCTGGGACGAGAAGTCCGAGTACGTGAAGCGGCCGCCGTACTTCGACGGGATGCCGAAGCAGCCGGCGCCTGTGCGCGACATCGTCGGAGCTCGCGTGCTGGCGGTGCTCGGCGACTCGGTGACGACCGATCACATCTCGCCGGCCGGGAACATCGCGCGCAGCTCGCCCGCCGCGAAGTACCTCGTGAGCAAGGGCATCGATCCGGCCGACTTCAACTCCTACGGTGCCCGGCGCGGAAACCACGAGGTGATGGTGCGCGGCACGTTCGCGAACATCCGGTTGCGCAATTTGCTCGTCCCCGGCATCGAAGGCGGCGCGACGCGTTATCTTCCCTCCAACGAGCAGATGTCGATCTTCGACGCGTCGGAGCGGTACCGCGCCGACGGCACGCCGCTGATCGTGCTGGCCGGTAAGGAGTACGGCTCGGGTTCGTCGCGCGATTGGGCGGCGAAGGGCCCGTATCTGCTCGGCATCAAAGCGGCGATCGCCGAGTCGTTCGAGCGCATCCACCGCTCGAACCTCATCGGCATGGGGATCCTGCCGCTGCAGTACACGAACGGCGCGACGCGCGAGTCGCTCGGGCTCACCGGCGAAGAGACGTACGCGATCACCGGGGTCGCCGCGAAGTTCGAACCCGGCATGACCGTGAAGGTCACCGCCCGCGATGCGTCCGGCGCGAAAGAGTTCGACGCGCTGCTCCGCATCGACACTCCGGACGAGGCGGAGTACTACCGTCACGGCGGCATCTTGCAGTACGTTCTGCGGCAACTGGCGGCGCGTTGATCGCTATGTCATCCTGAGCCCCGTCGAAGGAGCGACGAATCTTGCCTTGCTCGCGCAACGAACCACGACCAGACCGTGACCCTTCGCCAGGCTCAGGGTCACGGGAGGCGCGGCGCGATTTCATCTCGCCGTCGCCCTTCGACAAGCTCAGGGTGACGCTGCTGCGACGGCGTCGTATGCCGTCTTGATCTTCGCCATCTCCGAGACTTCCGCGGCGTTCGGCACCTGGAACGACGACGACCCGATGCGTGCGAGCTGGTCGAGGATGCGTTCGCGGATCTGGGCATCGCCGCGCAGATCTTCGACGTTCGCCGGAGCGTAGGTCAACCGCGCCTGAAACGCGCGGAGCGCTCGCGCGCGAGCCGGTGAGGCGCGCTTGAGCTCGGCGTCGATTCGGTTGAGCATCGTGTCGACGCCGCTCAGCTCGGCGTTGAGCTGCGCGAGCGCGTCGTGCCGCTGCTGCATCTCCGCTGCCGTCGCGGCATCGCGCGGGTCGGCGTGCACGACGAGCGGGCGCTCGCGCGTCGTCCCGTCGACGATGAGCCGCACCGTGTACGCGCCCGGCACCACTTCGGCGCCGGTCTCGGGGCCGCGATTCTGTTCGAACGTCCCGTTCCAGCGCACCGGGCCGTCCTCGGTGAGGTCCCACGCAACGCGCGCGAAACCGGCGTGCTTCGGAAGCTGCTTGCCGGTGAGGTGCTTCACGCTGCGCGCCGCGCCCTCGACGATGTCGATCTCGACGTGTTTCGCGCGCGCGGGCAAACGATACGTCAACAACGCCGCCGGCGCGTTTTCTCCGACGAAATCGTTCGCCGGGAGCTTTGGCTTCGTGAACGTGTTCACCGGCGACCACTGCCACATTCGGTACGCGTCGCGCGGCTGAACCAGCGTGATCTCCGTCGCTGGGGCGCGCGCCTCGCGCACCGCGCTCAGGTCGTCGAGGATCCACACGCCGCGGCCGTGCGAGGCGACGACGAGGTCGTCGGCGCGCGACTGGACGTCGAGATCGAAGATTGCCGTCGCCGGCATGTTCAGGCGCAGCGAACGCCAGTGCGAGCCGCCGTCGAACGAGACGAACACGCCGCGCGACGTCCCGGCGTACAAGATGGTGCGGTCTTTGGGATCTTCGCGCACGACGCGCACGGAGACGTCGCGCGGCAGATCGCCCGCGATCGAATGCCAAGTGGCGCCGAAGTCGCTCGTCCCGAACGCATACGGGGTGTCGTCGCCGCTCATGTGACGGTCCGCCGCCACGTATGCCGTCCCGGCCGCGAAATGGCCGGGATCCACGGTCGGAACGCGCGCCCAGGCGGGCATCGCCCGCGGCGTGACGTTGCTCCAGTGCGCTCCGCCGTCGCGCGTGAGCTGCACGAGGCCGTCGTCGGTCGTGACCCAGATGAGCCCGTGGTCGAGCGGTGTCGACGCGACGTACAGGATCGTATCCGACGTCTCGGCCCCGGAACCGTCGCGCGACACGGGTCCGCCCGGACGCTGCTGGTGCGATGGCTCGTTGCGGGTCAGGTCGGGGCTGATCGCCTGCCAGGTCTTGCCATGATCGGCGCTGCGGAACACGACGTTTCCGGCGGTCAGCGCGGCGCCGTCGTCGTCGAACGCGATCGGGTTGTCCCAGTTGAAGCGATAGGCGTCGCCGGCCGGCGTGTTGAGCCCGTTGAGCTCGGCGTCCGGCGAGAGCTCCGAGGCCTGATTCGTGCGCAGGTCGGTCAGATACACCTGACCGTTGTCGAGATTGCGTTCGGTCGACCAGATCAGGTTCGGATCCTTCGGATCGAACACCGACCACATGCCGTCGCCCGGCGCGATCTGTGCCCAGTCACGGTTCAGCACCCCCAGGCCGTTGTCACTCGTCGACGGGGCGCACCATGAATTGTTGTCCTGCAAACCGACGCATACGTGATAGTGGGGGATCGCATCGTCGAGGCCGAGATGATACGGCTGCGAGAAGGGCAGCGCGTACGGCTGCCACGTGTGCCGACCACCGTCGGCGGAAATCGTCACGCCTTCGTCGCCGCCTTCGAGGACGCGTGTTCCGTCGGCGGACCACCAAATGTTGTGGTAGTCCCAGCCCGCGTTGGTCGCGATCGCGTGGAAGCTCTTGCCGCCGTCTGTGCTCATCGACAGGATCAGCCCGACTGCGACCAGCCGGTTCGCGTTCGCCGGATCGACGAAGACGTGGGTGAAGTAAAACGGTCGCGCGCCGAGGTACGGGCTGTGCGGCATCGCGCGCCACGTCGTTCCGCCGTCATCCGAGCGCCACAGCTCGCCGTGCTTCGTCTCGATCTCGGCGTAGACGCGGCCGCCGCGGCCGGCGGCGACGCCGACCTTTCCGACGACGCCGCCCGGCAGGCCGCGCGTCAGCTTGCGCCACGTCGCGCCGTCGTCGTCGGACCGGTAGACGCCGTCTTCGGGACCGCCGCTGGTGAACGTCCACGGCTGCCGGCGAAAGCGCCACATCCCCGCGAACAGCGTCGACGGATGGTCCGGACTGCGCGTGAGATCCGACGCGCCGGTCGCAAAACCGAGGAACAGCGTGCGCTTCCAATGCACGCCGCCGTCGGTCGTGACGAACACGCCGCGCGCGGTGCTGTCGCGAAAGACGTGTCCTAGGACGCCGACCGCGACGCGGCGCGGATCGCGCGGATCGATCGAGATCGTCGAGATCGTTCCGGCATCTTCGAGGCCGGCATGCGTCCAATGCTTGCCGCCGTCGGTGGAGTGCCAGACGCCCGCGCCCTCCTCGACCTCGTTGCGCGGGTTCGACTCGCCGGTCCCGACCCACACGTCGTTCGGATTCCGCCGCGCGACCGCGATCGCGCCGATCGGCGCGACCGGCTCGCGATCGAAGACGGGCGCCCACGACGCGCCGCCGTCGGTGCTCTTGAAGACGCCGCCGCCTGCCCCGCCCGCGTAGTACACGCGCGCGTCGGCGTCGCTCCCGGCGACGGCGGTGACGCGGCCGCCCGAAATCGCCGGCCCGATCGCGCGGTATGCAAGCGGGGCGAACGGGTCGCTCGCCGCTTGCGCCCGGACGGCGGACAAGACGAACGCTGCCGAGCAGCAGAGCAAGAGCGCGCGGCGGATAGACGTGCGGAGCATCGTGCGTCCATACGCGCCGTCGCCGCAATACCTTTCCGCCGGCAGTATTCTCGCCGCGCTTCGCGGTAGGTCACGAAATGCTGCAACGAGATGAGACGACCCGTACCGGGCCGCTGGGTCTCACACTGGACGACGTCGATGGGGCCGCCGCGCTCATCCGGGATACGGTGCCGCCCACGCCGGCGTATCGCTGGCCGCTGCTCTGCGAGCGGCTCGGTGTCGACCTGACGCTCAAGCACGAGAACCAAACGCCGCTGGGCGCGTTCAAGGTGCGCGGCGGTCTGACATACGTCGATGCGTTGCGGCAGCGCGTGCCGCTCGTCACGCGGCTGATCAGCGCGACGCGCGGAAACCACGGCCAGAGCATCGCATTCGCCGCGGCACGGGCCGGCCTGCGCGCGACACTCGTCGTCCCCGAAGGCAACTCGCCGGAGAAGAACGCCGCGATGCGCGCGCTCGGTGCCGAGTTGATCGTGTTCGGCGCGGACTACGAAGCGGCGCGCACGCACGCCGCGCAGCTCGTCGCGTCGGATCCCAACGCGGAGTTCGTCCCATCGTATCATCGCGATCTGGTGCTGGGCGTGTCGACCTACGCGCGGGAGCTGTTCGCCGCCGGCGCGTTCGACGTCGTCTACGTTCCGATCGGCCAAGGCTCGGGGATCAGCGGGGTGATCGCGGTACGCGACCTGCTCGGGCTCGACACCGATGTCGTTGCGGTCGTCCCCGAGCGCTTCCCGGTCTGGGCGCGCGCATTTGCGACGCGCGGTGCCGCTGAGGCCGCGCCGTCGTCTTCGATCGCCGACGGGATGGCGTGCCGCATCACCGACCCGACGGCGTTGCCGATCGTCCTCGGCGGCGTGGCGCGCGTCGTGACCGTCTCTGAGGATGCGATCGAGGACGCGATGCGTTGGATCTTCACCGACACGCACAACGTCGCCGAAGGTGCCGGTGCGGCGCCCGTTGCGGCGGTCGCCGCGGAACACGAGCAACTGCGTGGGAAGCGCGTCGCGGCGATCGTATCGGGCGGCAACGTCGACGCCGCGATCTTTGGCCCGCTGCTGGGCGCTCGGCAAGAGGGTGCCGTCGCACGCTGAAGGGTCCCTTCATGCTCGTTTTCTTGTCTCTGACAAGCGCCGTCCTGGCCCTGACGCTTGCCGGCGGTCCGCTCGGTGCGGCGTTCTATACGCCGCCCACCTCGCTCCCCGCCGCGACGCATGGTGACGTCATTTGGACGCGGCCCCTGACGACCTCGGCCGCGCTCCCTTCGGCGGCGAGCAACACGCTCGTGCTCTACCACACGACGTCGCTGCGCGGCGAAGACCGGGCGGTCTCCGGGATGGTCGCGATCCCGAAGGGGAGGCCGCCGCGCGGCGGCTGGCCGGTGATCAGCTGGGCGCACGGAACGACCGGCGACGCTCCCGCCTGCACGCCCTCGCTCGACACGCCCGACGGGCCCGTCCACGGCTACCTCGGACCCATAGACCCGGTACTCGACTCGTTCGTCGCGGCAGGCTATGCGGTCGTGCAAACCGACTACGAAGGCCAAGGGACGCCGGGGATCCAGCCGTACCTGATCGGCGCGGCGGAAGCGCGCGACACGATCGACATGGTACGAGCGGCGCGGCAGCTCGAACCGCGGCTCTCGAAGCGCTGGGTCGTGATGGGTCACTCCCAGGGCGGGCACGCGGTGCTGTTCACCCTCGCGCTGGCGCCGGCGTGGGCGCCCGAACTGCAACTGCTCGGCGGCGTCGCCGAGGCGCCCGCGGCGTACGTCTCGCCGTTCATCGCCTCGATGATGAAGGCGACTGCACCGACCCCGGCCTTCGCGTTCGCCGCGCTGTTCTTCGAAGCTGCGTCGGCCGCCGATCCCGCCGTGAAGCTGGACCAGATCTTCACGCCCGCGGCCTTCGCGCTCTTGGCGCAAACCCAAGACCGCTGCTCCGACGCGCTGTACCTCGCCGACTCATGGGGCGGCGTGGTGCCCACTGCTGCGTTCCGCACCGACGCGGCGGTGGCGCCCGTGTTGCGCGTCGCGGCCGCCAGCGACGCCGGTCCGCTGCACCTGAGCGCGCCGCTGCTCATCCTGCAGGGGACGGCCGATACGACGATCCCGCGCGTCTCGAGCGACGCGCTCGACCGGCAACTGTGCGCGGCCGGCGCGACGGTGCGGTACGACGTTTACCCGGGGCTTACGCATCGCCAGGTCGTCCCCGCGTCTTCGAATGAGGCGCTCGCGTGGGTCGAAGCGCGTTTCGCCGGCAGCGCCGCGCCGTCGAACTGCGGCGGTCCGCCGGCATCGCACGGATGATCCCGCATCACGTCGCGATCCTCTCGTTCGAGGGGCCCGATCGCTACGCGTCGATCGGCGGGCTCGCGACGCGGGTCACGCAACTCGCGCGCGCGCTCGGCGCGGCCGGGCACGAGGTCGAGCTGTTCTTCGTCGGTGACCCGCACGCCGAACCCATCGAACAATCCGATCCCGGCGTGACGCTGCGGCGCTGGTCGCAATGGGTTTCCAGCCAGCACCCGCGCAACGCGTACGACGGCGAGGCCGCCAAGATCCACGACTGGGAGTTCAGCTTACCGGCGTGGATCGTCGACCGGCTGATCGCACCGGCGCACGCGCGCGGCGAGCGCGTGCTGGTCATCTGCGAAGAGTGGCAGACGGCCAACGTCGCGATCGCGATCGATCGCACGGCGCGCGAGCGTGGGCTGCGCGGCGCGCTCACCTTGATATGGAACGCCAACAACACGTACGGCTTCGAGAAGATCCACTGGCCGACGCTCACCCGCGCGGCCGCGGTCACCGCGGTGAGCAAGTACATGAAGTTCGAGCTGTTGCAATGGGGCGTGCACGCGCTGGTCATTCCGAACGGGATCGATCATGCGCTGCTCGAGGGTGCCGACCCCGAGCGCACCGCGGCGCTTCGAGCGGCCTTCGGGACGCGGCCGACCTACGTCAAAGTCGGTCGTTTCGATCCGGACAAGAATTGGCTCCAGGCCATCGATGCGCTGGCCGAGGTGCGCGCAGGCGGAATCGATGCGCGCTTGATCGTGCGCGGCGGCAAAGAGCCGTACGGCGACGTCGTCTTCGGCCGCGCGCGCGACCGTCAGCTCGAAGTCTGCCGGCTTGACTACGAGGGAACCGACTGGCGCGAACTGGCCGAGCGGCTCTCGGTCGTCGAGTCCGCGGTCGTGCACGTCCGCGCGTTCCTCGACGAGGCGACGCTCTACGCGCTGTACGCAGCGGCCGACGTCGTGCTGGCGAACAGCGGCAAGGAGCCCTTCGGTTTGGTCGGGCTCGAGGTGATGGCGGCGGGCGGGGTCGTCGTCTGCGGCGCGACGGGCGAGGAATATGCCGAGCCGTTCGTCAATGCGATCGTCTGCGACACCGGGGATGGTCGCGAGCTCGCGACGTACTTGCGCGCGCTCTCCGAGGACGGTCGATTGGCCGAGGAGCTGCGCGCGAACGGAATGCAGACCGCCGCGCGCTACACCTGGTCGAACGCGCTCGAGTCGCTGAGCCGCAAGATCGCCTACGTCGAAGCGATCGCGAAGTAGCGCGTGGCGAAAACGCTGTTGGTCACCGGCGGCAGCCGTGGGATCGGTGCGGCCGTCGCGCGGCACGCTGCCGCCGACGGTTACGACGTTGCGCTGACGTATGCCGACGACAGCGCGGCAGCGCGGTCGGTCGTCGACGAGATCGAAGCGGCCGGCCGGCGCGCGGTCGCGCTGCGCGCCGACGTCGCGCGCGAAGCCGACGTCGTCGCGGTGTTCGCGGCGCTCGACGACTTCTTCGGCGCGCCTGACGCGGTCGTCCTCAACGCCGGGATCACCGGAAGCTTTGCGCGCGTCGACGAGCTCGACATCGCGATGCTCGAGCGCGTCCTGGCGGTGAACGTCACCGGCGCGTTTCTGTGCGCGCGCGAGGCGGTGCGCCGCATGTCGACCGCGCACGGCGGCCGCGGCGGTGCGATCGCGTTCGTCTCGTCGCGTGCGGCGAGCCTCGGCTCGCCCGGCGAGTACGTGCATTATGCCGCATCGAAGGGCGCCGTCAACACGCTGACGATCGGGCTCGCGAAAGAGGTCGCGCGCGAAGGCGTGCGGGTCAACGCGATCGCGCCGGGGTTGATCGCGACCGAGATCCACGCGCGCGCCGGGCGCCCGGAGCGTCTGGGACGGATCGCCGCCGCGGTGCCGATGGAGCGTGCCGGGACGGCCGACGAGGTCGCGGCGGCGATCCTGTGGATCGTCTCGCCGGCGGCGTCCTACGTCACCGGCGCGATCTTGGACGTCGGCGGCGGCCGCTAGGCTCGGCGGCGCGCGGCCAGTGATACACCTGCCCGGCTTCGTGCCGATGAGGGGCGCCGGCGGCGTCCTGGTCGTGCTCGTCTGGCTCGGCATGACGGCGGCGTTGCTGTGGCCGGGCATCTTCTTTCTGGTCCAGCGCCAGACGGGCGCCCGAGCGTCGGCGACCGTCGACGAGTGCCGGACGACCGGTGCGGGCCGCTACGCGAGCACGCACTGCACGGGCACGTGGATCGTCGGCGGGTCGCTGCTCGACGGCGGCCACGTCATCATCGGCTCGATCAACGGCGCCGATCAGAGCGACGTCGGCAAGACGATCGACGTCACGCTGCGCGGCGACGAGGCCTACACGCGCGGGCTTGCCTTGCCGCTCCTGCTCATCGGCTTTGGGCTCATCTCCGCGGCGACGACCGTGTTCCTCGCTTGGGCGCTCTTCATCCGGCGCTCGGGCTAGCTGCGACCATTCGGGCTGCGGCGGGGTTTCTCGTCGTGGTATACTCACCTGTCACCTCGTGTGACGCCTACCTCGCGCGATCTTTCGAAATGCCGACGATCGACCTCGCGCCTCGCTTTCGAAAGATTCGATGCAACCAAGTTTTGACACGCTGGGCCTGAGCCTGGCGTCCCTTCGTGCCGTGCGTGAGCTCGGCTTCACCGTCCCGACCCCCGTCCAAATAGCCGCGATTCCGCCGGCACTGGCGGGCAAGGACGTCCTGGCCAGCGCCCAAACGGGCACCGGCAAGACGGCCGCGTTCGCGCTGCCGATCCTCGAGCGCCTCGTTACGCTGCCGCGCAAGAAGACGCGCGCCTTGATCCTGGCGCCGACCCGCGAGCTTGCGGCTCAGATCGCCGCGCACTTTGCGGCCTTCGCCAAAGGTACCGACATTCGCGTCGCCGCGATCTTCGGCGGCGTCGGATTCGGCGGCCAGATCGCCGCGTTCGCCCGTGGTACCGAGATCATCGTCGCGACCCCGGGTCGCCTGATGGACCTCATGGGCCAAGGCGCCGCGCGGCTCGACGACGTTTCACTGCTCGTCCTCGACGAGGCCGATCGCATGCTGGACATGGGCTTCTTGCCCGCCGTCAAGCGCATCGTCGGCAAGTTGCCGGCGCGCAAGCAGACGTTGTTCTTCTCGGCCACGATCGCGCCGGAAGTTCTCAAGCTCACCCGCGATCTGCTCCACGATCCGGTCCGCGTCGAGATCACGCCGCACAGCAACGCTACGACCGCGGCCGGGATCACGCACACCGCCTACACCGTTCCGCAGCAGAGCAAGACCGATCTGCTCGTCGAGCTGCTCAAAGACAACAACATCTTCAGCGCGATCGCGTTCACCCGCACGAAAGCGCGCGCCAATCGGCTCGCGCTCGCGCTCGAGAAGCACAAGGTTCCGGCGGAACGGATCCACGGCGACCGTTCGCAGGCGCAGCGCACGCGCGCGTTGGCCGACTTCAAGCGCGGCAAGCTGCGCGTGCTGGTCGCGACCGATCTCGCCGCCCGCGGGATCGACATCGCCGATCTGGGCCACGTGGTGAACTTCGACGTTCCGATGGTCCCCGAGGACTACGTCCACCGCGTCGGGCGCACGGCGCGCGCCGAGCAGACCGGCGACGCGATCACCTTCGTGTCCCACGAGGAAGAGCGTCTGTTCCGCGACATCGAGAAGGCGGTCGGACGCCGCATCGACCGCTCGAAGCTCCCGGTGCTCCCGGAACCCACCATCGTGCCGGTGCACGCGCACGCCGGACCGCAGCAACGGCGCTTTGCTCCGCCCCGCAACGGGCACGGCTCCTCGAATCCCGGCAGCTTCAACGGCGGCGCACGGAGCGGCAACCGGCGGGGGCGCTGAACCTTTCCGGATCGCGTCGCGGGGGGTGTCGGCGCGTTCTTACGGTGCGAGTGCGGAGCGGGCGCGTATCATGAGCCGCACCCACCAGAGAAATCCGAGCCCGGTGATCAGGCCGGCCACGATCAACCCGATCGCTAACCACGGGTCGCGCGTGTAGGCCGTCTCGCCGTCCGGGCTGAGGGTGACGTCGATCGTCTTCCCGACGTCGTCGGTCTCGGCGCCTTCGATCGTCCCCACGACGACGTGCCCGCCTTCGAGCAGCGGTCCGCCCAGAACCCAGGTGCCGGTACAGTGCACGTAGCGGTTCTGGTAGCCGGTGTAGGAGACTTCGCAGTCGTCGACCTTCACCTTCATGCGCACTCCCGTCTCCCGCTGAACGATCAGGAAGACGCCGGGCCACGTCATGGCGATTGCGATGATCAACAGCGCAGCCGCGACGAGCACCGGGGGTACCTTCGACTGCGAGATCGCGCGCCGCGCTTTCTCGTTCCCGGTGGCCGAACGATCGTCCATCATCGCGCCTCGGTCACGTCGTCGCCGGCGCAATTCCTGCTGACCGGCCTGCGAGGACGTCGCGCGCGGTCGGCAAAACACTCCCGCGTGACGGTCTTCGCGGGCTGTCACGGCCGCGCTCGCACTCTCCGCTTCAATCACACACGCGAGCGCGGTCCCTCGCGCTCGGCCCGAGCGTAGAGGTGAGGCGGCGGGTACATCATCTTCGATGATCGTCCTGCTCGTTCTCGCAGCGTCGCTCGCCGGCGCGCCGGTGATCCGTCCGGCTGGTGACGCCGGCGCGGCGCCGCGCTACGTCCGGTTGAACGTCGACGTGACGGCCTACGGTGTCCCGGGGCGCGGCGAGATCGTCGTCGACCGTGCAACGGGTGCGTTCGTCCGGCGCTTCGATGCCGGACCGGTTTCCGATCGCGAAGGTTGGGACGGCGTCCATGCGTGGCGCGCCGACGCCACCGGGATGGCACGCGTCGAAGGCAACGTCGACGAACGCGGCGCGATCGTCGCCTGGTCGCGCCTGCTGGCGCCGGCCAAGAACGGCGCGCCGTGCGCCTGCGGCTCGCGGCCGCCTGCGTTCACCGTTGCGCCGGCGACCGGCCTGGTTTCTGCCGTCGTGCGCTACGTCGGCGAGCAGGCCGAGCGCACAACGTTCGCCGATTATCGGCGCGACGGCGGCTTCGTCGTACCGCACCTGCTGATCGACACGTCGGAAAACGGAACGTGGTCGGCGCGCGTTCGTTCGGTCGAGACGCCGTCGGCGATCCCCGCTACCGCCTTCGCGCCGCCGCCCGATCCCCACGACGCGACGATCGACGGCGTCGTGTCGGATGCGCTGCAGGCACCGCTGGCGGTCCCGGTGTTGGCCGTCTCGGTGAACGGCGGCGCGCCGCTGCGCTTCGCGCTGGACACCGGCGGCCAGAACGTCATCTCACCCGATGCGGCGCGCCGGCTGGGGATGCAGATCGTCGGCAACGGAACCGTCGGCGGCGCCGGGGCGGGGCTGGTGAAGATCCAATACGCGTGGGCGCGCAGCGTCGCTGTCGGGAGCGCGCAGATGCGCGATCAGCCGTTCATCGTGCTCGACCTGGGCAAGAACATTCCGTTCGACGGGATCATCGGCTACGAGTTGCTCGCGCGTTTCGCGGTGCGGCTCGACTTCGAGCACGGGCGCTTCGAGATCGCCGCCGACGGTCGCGCGTTCGATTCGCCGGGGATCGACGTGCCGATGACGTTCGACGAGCGGCAGCCGCAAGTCGACGGCTCGCTCGACGGGGCCCCGGGCGCGATGACGATCGACACCGGCAGCGAAAGCGCGCTCGACGTCAACGCGCCGTTCGTGCTGGCGCACGATCTGCGCGCGAAGTACCACGCGGTCGATTCAGGTTCGCCGATCGCCGGCGTCGGCGGACAAGTTCATGCCTATGCTGCGCGTGCGGATGACTTACGGCTCGGGAACGTGCACTTCAGCGACGTGCCGCTGTTGTTGACCGACGCGGACGCCGGTGCCGAAGCCAACCCGACCGTCGCGGGCAACGTCGGCGACCGCCTTTTGCGCCGCTACAACCTCGTTCTCGACTACCGCCGCAACATCGTCCGCTTCGAGACGCCGACGCACTAGCAGGGTGCTGAAAAT
>PMOS01000010.1 GCA_003161435.1 Vulcanimicrobiota bacterium | reverse complement strand
CTGCCTGTGTGGTCCCCCGCTCCAACGCCTGCTGCGCCGGACTCCGTGATCAGTTAGCAGGTAACTCGAAACCAGCGAAGCTTAAGGCTTCACCGGACCGGCGGCCCCGACTTCATCGTGGCCACGGCCTTGGGATAGGCGCTCGAACTCAGCATCTCCTCCCCTCGGTGCCCCGGTTACGTAAAGATCGGCTAATCAAGTCCTAATCATGAGGAAGGTCCTCCCCTGTGTGCGAGTCCTTACAGTCCCGCCGCGGTCCGGATCGCATCGGCGACCGAAGCCGCGACGGCGTTCGTGCGGGCGTCGTCACTCGCCTCGACCATCACCCGCACCAGCGGCTCGGTCCCTGAAGGCCGCACCAGGATCCGTCCGTCGAGCGCCAATTCGCGTTCGGCTGCGGCGATCGCGTCGAGCACAGAGGGATGGTCGGCGATCGACTTGTCGCGCACGCGCACGTTCACCAATACCTGCGGGTAGACGGCGAGATCAGATGCGAGATCGTGCAGTGTGCGCTTCGTGCGCACCGCAATGGCCAGCAGCGTGACCGCCGTCATCGGCCCGTCGCCGGTTGTGCCGCGCGCCAAGTCGATGACGTGTCCCGACTGCTCGCCGCCGAAGCGGTAACCGCCGGCACGCATTGCTTCGAGAACGTACCGGTCGCCCACGGCAGCGCGCAGCAATCCGACGCCGTTACGCTCGAGCGCCTTTTCGAATCCCATGTTCGACATCACCGTTCCGACGACGGCGTCGCCGGGCAGCTCGCCGCGCGCCTCGAGGTCACGTGCGATGACGAGCATCACGTGATCGCCGCCGAACAACGCGCCCGTCTCGTCGATGAAGAGCGCACGATCGGCGTCGCCGTCGAACGCGACCCCGACGACCGGACCGGTCGAGCGCGCGATCTCTTCGCGCACGCGTTCGCGCAACATCTCGAGGTTGGTGGTCCCGCAGCCGACGTTGATGCGGCTGCCGTCGTCTTCGCAATTGATGGCGACGACGCGCGCGCCGAGCCGTTCGAAGATCTTCGGACCGATCAGATAGGCCGCGCCGAAGGCGCCGTCGACGACGACGGTGTGGCCGCTCAAATCCGCACCGGCGGCGACCAGCTTCGCGAAGTAGTTGTCGATCAGGCCGCGGGTGTGCGCGACGACGCCGATCTCCAAACCGGTCGGACGCGGCAGATGCGCCGCGTCGTCGACGAGGCTCTCGATCTCGCCCTCGACCGCGTCGGAGAGCTTGAACCCGTCGGCACCGAAGAACTTGATCCCGTTGTCTTCGATCGGATTGTGGGAGGCCGAGATCATCACGCCGGCGGCGGCTCCCATCGCGGTCGTGACGGCGGCGACGGCCGGCGTCGGCACGACGCCGAGCAGGACCACGTTGCGACCGGTCGACGTGATGCCGGCGACGATCGCGCCTTCGAGCATCGGTCCCGACAGGCGCGTGTCGCGTCCGACGACGATCGGCTTGTCGAGCGATTGATCGTGCGCGACCAGGGCCGCGCCGGCGCGCCCGACCGCGAACGCCAACTCCGGCGTGAGGTCGCGGTTCGCGACGCCCCTCACGCCGTCGGTTCCGAAGTACTTGCCCATGCGGCTACTTCGCCCGCGTCGTAGCTGAGGTGAAGTTGGCGCGCACGTGGACGAGATTCGGCGACACCTGAACGTTCGCGATCTCCTCGCCGCCCGCGCCGGACGGCGTCGGCCGGATCATGCTGTCGAACAGTTGCGGTTTCGAGGGGATCGGGATCTCGACGCGCACGCCGGTCACGCGCGAGAGGTCGGTGCCGACGCCGCGAATCGTCGTCGTGGAAGGGGTCACCACCGGCGAATCGACGACGATCGAATGGCGGTCGCCGACGTAGTCGACGCTGACCGGGACGACGCGTTCCTCGAGCCTGTCCAGCGAGAGCGTGACCGAAGCCGGCGAGAGCGAGCGGATCGCGACGTCGGGCGAGACGATCTTGACCGGCACGTTGTGGAACCCCGGGTCGACCAAATCGCCGACGTCCAGGACGGCCTGCACCTGATCGGGCTTGACCGCGGTCCCGTTGCGCGGAACTTCGATCACCACCGTCGCGACCTTGTCCGCGTAGCGGGCCTGGTAACCGGTCCGCAGACCGGTCACGACGATCGGCACCGCCAGCGTCTGGTCGAACTTCGCGGTCGTCCCGGGCGCGGCGGCCAGATGGAAATACCCCCAGGCCGTCACCGCCAAGCAGACGGCGAGGGCCTTAAGTCCGAAGTTGTTCTTGAGAAGGTTGAGCAGCACGCGGGACCCGGGTCAGCAAGTTGGCAAAGAGGCCGCCATCGGCTTGGGCGCGACGTCGCGTCGGGCGGATGCAGGCAGCGAGGACGCGGCGCAACCGCTCCTCGTCGTCGATCGGAACGGAGAGACGGCCGGCGCGCGCGACCGACACGAGGCCGCTCTCCTCGCTCGCGACGACGACGACGGCATCGGTCTGCTCGGTCAAGCCGACCGCTGCGCGATGACGCGTCCCGATGTGGCGATCGACCGAGATCGTGTTGTCGCTCAGCGGCAGAAAGCACGCCGCACCTTCGACGAGCAGATCGCGCACGATGACCGCACCGTCGTGCAGCGGCGACGTCTTGTTGAAGATGGCGAGCAGCAGGTCGAGCGAGAGCCGTGCGTCGAGCGCCGTCCCGCTCTCGACATACTCGCGCAGACCGGTCTGTTGCTCGATCACGATGAGAGCTCCGGTGCGTTGGCGTGCCAGAACGAACGCCGCGTGCGCGACGATGCGCAACTGCTCGGCGGCGATCTCGTCCTCGGCGCGGCGGTCGCGCACGAACAGGCGGCCGCGGCCGAGCTGTTCCAGGCCGCGTCGCAACTCGGGCTGGAACACGATCGGCAACCCGACCGCGGTGCCGAGCAGCAGGTACTGCATCACGGTGGCGAGGACCAACAGGTGGAGCAAGTTGGAGACGGCGAGGATTACGACCAGTACGAACAGGCCCAGCATGATCTGCACGGCCCGCGTTCCACGGATCAGGAGCAGCAGATAGTACGTCAGGATCGACGTGGCGAGGATGTCGAACGCGTCGGTGACGGTGAAGTGGATCGCAATCGGCGGCCACGTCATGTTCGGCTCGACCTTTGGGTGGTGTACGTTTCGATGACGCGGGTCCCGTCGAGCTGCGGATCACCCAAGCCCGCGGCAGCGATCGCGGCCGCCTCTTCGACGGTGAAGTCGTGCGTCACGCGCGCCGCAACGAAGATCGATTCGATCGCGACGAGATCGTCGATCACGTCCGGTTCGGTGACGGCGTCGTCGAACCGCACCGTGACGACGCCGGCCTCTTCGACGACGTCAATGACGCCCACCGGGCCGCCCGGACCACCCAACGCCTCGACGACGTTCGCGCGGGCGAGGGGATCGGCAAGGAGAACAGTGCGGGCGACGATCACGGTCGAACGGACCTTCGCGTGAGCGACGACGGACTCCGCCGGGCGCGCGTCATCGCCGTCGGCCGCAACGCAGCGTGGATCGTCGCCGAGGACGAGACCGAGCCCCGTCTCGCCTCGCTGCGCAAAGGCGAACGCCACGCGATGCTCGCGCCGGGCGACTTGGTCGACGCCCGCGTGATCGCGGACGACCGTGTCGTCGTCGACTCGGTCGCGCCACGCGACTTCACCCTGACGCGCCGGGCGGGCAACGGCCGCACGAAGACGATGGCCGCCAACGTCGATACGGTCGCGGTCGTCGCCGCGCTGGTCGATCCGCCCCTCCACACGACCATGATCGACCAGCTCGTCGCGTTCGCCGCCCAACACGAGATCGCGCCGCTGTTGCTGCTCACCAAGGCCGACCTGGCGGGCGAAGATGCCGCCGAACGGATCGCCGCGCTCTATCGATCGGTCGATGTGCCGACGATCGTTCTGCAGCCCAAGACCGGTCGCGGTATCGAGCAACTGCGCGCGCAGATCGCGTCGCGTCGCGCGCTGCTCGTCGGCAACTCCGGGGTCGGCAAGTCGAGCATCTTCCGGGCGCTGGGCGGGATCGCCGTGGTAGGCGATCTCTCGCGCTTCGGCCGCGGGCGCCAGACGACGACGTCGGCGCGACTGGCCCGGCTGGGCGACGGCTTCCTGATCGACAGCCCGGGGATCGGCGAGTTCGGCCTCGATCCGATGTCGGCCAACGAGGTCGGTTGGCTTTTCGTCGAGATGCGCGAGCCCGCCACGCGCTGCCGCTTCGCCAACTGCCGGCATCTGAGCGAACCCGGCTGCGCCGTGCGGCAAGCCGTCGATGCGGGGCAGATCGCGCTGAGCCGTTACGCGTCGTACGCCGAGATCGTGGCCGCCGCCGGCTGAGGGAGAACGCGCAAGCGGGGCTCCAGCCCGGTCCCAGCATGCTTTGTTCGAATGGGCGTACATGCGTACGCTTTGGTTCCTAGCCCTGGCCGCAGTCGCGTTTGTCGCCGCTTCGAGCGCCGCTTCTGCGCAAAACGCTTCCCCGCCCAAAGCGCCGGCCGCCGCGCGGCCCGCCCGCGACGCGACCTTCCCGCTCAACATGGCGTACCACGAAATCGGGCGCGCGGAACTAGCCGGCGCGACCGGGCACTACATCGACGCCGCCCGGACGCACTACCGTGCCGGGCTCGACAAGTACGCGCGTAACGACGCCGCCGGCGCAGCCGGCGATGCGCTGGTCGCGACGGATCTCGCCCGCGCCGCCCTCGACGATCGGCCGCGGCCCGCGCCGGTGCTTCCCAAAGACATCCCGGCCCCGCCGACTCCGGCCGCCCGCGCCTTCCACGGCGCCCCGGGCGGCATGTCGCGCGGCGGCGGACCGATGATGGGCGGATCCGGAATGACGGGTGGGCCGGGAATGATGGATCACGGCATGATGGGCCGCGGCATGATGGACGGCGACGGCATGATGGGCCATCACGGATTCGGCGGGATGAGCCACCACGAAGGCTTCGACGCCGCGCGTTTGGCCGCGCTGCTCAAGATCGAGACTGGTGCCGAAGCGCATCAAATCGCGCAGGCCGCGGTCGATGCGAACGAGGCAGCCCAGCGCGCGGCGCTCGCCGGCAACGTCGAAGTCGCGGCTCGCCAGACCCGGGTCAGCGGCGACCTCGCCGCAGCCGTTCGCGATCTTGCGATCGCCAACCACCCGGAGCTCGCCCGCCGCCGCGCTCCACGGCCGATGGGCCCGCCACGCATGGGTATGCCAGGAGCACCGAGCCCGGGCTGATGAAGCGCCGGCTCCGCCGTATCGGCGACGGTCGCGCCGGGCCTTCCTCCGGGCGCGCGAATGTGGTAGTCTAAGCTTCGTGCCCAACATCAAAGCAGCGGTCAAATGGGTGCGTCAGAGCGAGAAGCGCACGCTGCGCAACCTCGACACCAAGACGCGGCTGAAGACGTTTTTCAAGAAGGCGAAAGCCGCCAACGACCCGGCGGTTTCGTCGTCGGTCGAGGCGCAATTCGACAAGGCGGCCCGCAAGGGGATCATCCACCCGAACAAGGCCGCGCGCAAGAAATCCCGGCTGGCCAAGGCCGTCACCAAGCAGGCAGTGCGCTAAGCGCCCGAGCCGCCCAACCCCGAAGGCCGTCCGATTCGGACGGCTTTTTTGTTTCCCGGCGCCTCGCCGGGCCGATCGGATGTGAAGAGACCGCCCCGAAAAGCGGCCTCTTCTTTCGCCATCCTAGCATCGAACGGCGGCCCTCCGGACCACCGCCCGCCCGCAGTCTAGCTACCCCAAAGGTCCTAGGACCCTAACTGGTCTCACCTGTTCTTTACGCGCTCACGCGTCGATTGTGATCGTCATCCGTACGTCCGGGCTCGCGTCGGCCAACGGCACCACCGTTGCGCGAAGGGCGTCCCGCAGCGCGCTCATCGCCTTCGTGCGCACTGCGATTCGGTAGCGCCACTCGTCGTTGACCCGGGCGACGGGGTACGGCGCCGGCCCGAGAACGTCGAATCGCTCGTCGGCCCGCAGCACCCCGGCCCACGTTGCAATGGCCGCCTCGACGGCGCGTCGCGACCGGCCGATCGCCCCGATCAGCGCGACCTGTGCGAACGGCGGCCACCGCAGCGCACGGCGTTCGGCCAACTCCTCGGCGGCGAACCCTTCGTAGTCGTGCCGCGACGCGCTGACGATCGCAATGTGCTCCGGCGAGTAGGTCTGCACGATCGCCTCGCCGCTTCGGGCGCGCCCGCTGCGGCCGCAGACCTGCGTCAGCAGAGCGAAGGTGCGTTCTGCCGCGCGAAAGTCGGCGACGTGCAGGTCGACGTCCGCCGCGACCGCGCCGACCAGGGTGACCTGCGGAAAATCGAGCCCTTTGGCGACCATCTGCGTCCCGACCAGCACGTCGCCGCGCTCCGCGAACCGCTCCAGCAGACGCGCGTGGTCGCCGACCCGCGTCGTCGTGTCGGAGTCCATTCGAACCACGACGGCATCGGGGAACAAGCGCTGCACCTCGTCGGCGACACGCTGCGTCCCCGCGCCGAACTCGCGCACCGGACCCACGCCGCACGACGGGCAGATCTCCGGTAACGGCGCCTGGTGGTCGCACCAGTGGCAGCGCAGCAGCGCTTCGCCGCGATGGACGGTGAGCGCGGTCGAACAGCGCGGGCACTCCGGAACGTGTCCGCAGGCGCGGCACAGCACGAAGCGAGCGCTGCCGCGGCGGTTGATGAACAGCACCGTCTTCTCGCCGCGCGCGATACGGTCGGCCATCGCTTCGGCGAGCGCCGTCGAGAACACACGGCGGTTGCCCGCGCCGAACTCTTCCGCCATGTCGATCACTCGCACCGGCGGCAACGGCTGCGCGGTGGCACGCGAGAGCATCCGCACGACCGGAAAGCGCCCGGCTTTCGCGCGCGCGTAGTCCTCGAGTGCAGGCGTCGCACTGCCCAGCACGACCATGCCGCCTGCGCGGCGCATGCGTTCGCGCGCGACGGCGACGGCGTCGTAGCGCGGGACCGAATCTTGGCGATACGACGTCTCGTGCGCCTCGTCGACGACGATCAGCTGCACGTCGCCGAGCGGTGCGAACACCGCGCTGCGCGCACCGACGACGACGTCGATCTCGCCGCGCGCGGCCGCCTGCCACGCGTCGAAGCGCTCGCGCTCGGAGAGCGCCGAATGCAGCACCGCGACGCGGTCACCGAAGGCAGCTTCGAACCGGCCGGCGGTCTGCGGGGTCAGCGCGATCTCGGGCACCAAGACGATCGCGCGGCCGCCGCGCGCCAACACGCGCGCGATCGCGTGCAGGTAGACGAACGTCTTGCCGCTGCCGGTCACGCCGTGCAACAGCAACTGCGCGAAAACCCCCGCGTCGAGCAAGCCGGCGATGCGCGCGATCGCCTCGCGCTGCTCGGGGGTCGGCTCGAGCGCGGGCAGCGTCGTGCGAGCTTCGCGCCGGCGCCGGATCTCGCGCGCTTCTTCGATCAGCGCGCCGGACTGGATCGCGCGCCGAATCACGGCATCGGAGAATCCCGCCAGCAGCGCGTCGGCGCGCCGCACCTCGCCCAGCGCGGCGACGTGGGCGACGAGCGCTTCGGCCTTCTTCCCGCGAATCGACGCTTCGCCGGGACGCAGTAGGCGCACCGTCGCAGCCCCGATCGACGCTTTGGCCATCGTCCGCCGGCGCTCGAGGGCACCCGCGCGCACCAACGCATCGATCGCGCGCAGCAGCGTCTTGCGGTCGCCCGCGCGGCGCGCGTCGGGATGACGGAGCAACGCGTCGGGTGCGACACCCTCGCGAAAATCGCTCCATAGCAGCCGGACGAGTCGATCCGGAACCGCCTTGAATCGGGCCGCGTCCGGTGGGTCGCCACGCGGGAACAAGCGGTCCATCGCGCGCGGGATCGCGGCAGCCAATACGAGCGCGCCAAGTGCGTCGCGCAGCGAGCAGACGTAGCGGTCGGCGATCCAGCGCGCGAGCTCCAGCCCGGTCGCGTCGAACGCGCGTGGTCCGTCGACGCGAGCCGTTACGTCGCGGAGGTGTGCTTCGTCGTCGCTCGCGTACGGCGCGGCCAACACGTACGCGAAGACGTCACGTGAACCCAGCGGGACGCGCACGACCTCGCCGACGTCGAGCGTCATGCCGGCCGGGACGCGATAGGAGAGGGCGCGATCGAAGCGCGCGGTCCGCAAGTGGGGGAGAACGTCGACGCGGAGAACGCTCAGAGCGCGGCACGCACGGACAGGTTCATCAGACGCGTTCTTCGAGCCGTAGCCGAGCGAATCCGCCGCCGAGGTCGACGTACGCAACGCCATCGCGACCGGTTTCCTTGGCGTGGTACATCGCCGCGTCGGCGCGCTCGAGCAACTCGCTGGCGCTCGAGGCGTCGGCGGGAAACGCGGCGACTCCGATCGACGCGGTGATCTGCACGCCGGCGCTCGCTCCGTCGGGCCGCAACGGGCAGCAATCGAACGCGGCGATCCGGGCGCGCAAGAGCTCGGCCCGTTCGATCGCGGTCGCCTTGTCGGTATCGTTGAAGACGACGCAGAACTCGTCGCCGCCGTTGCGCGCGACGAGATCGCACTCGTAACGGACAGCTCCGCGCAGCAAGAGCGCAAGCTCGCGCAACAGCGCGTCGCCGGCAGCGTGGCCGTAGGCATCGTTCCAGTGCTTGAAGCGATCGGTGTCGACGAACAGCAGCACCAGTTGGGTCGTCGGCGCAAACCTCGCGCGGTCGACGAGTGCCATCAATCGCTGGCGAAAGGCTCGCGGCGTCAACAATCCGGTCAAGCCGTCGTACTCGGCGCGACGCCGGTCGTGCTCGCGATCGAGCGCGATGAGATACGCAGGCGAGGCTTGATCGGCCAGCGCGACGAGCCGTTCGATCGACTCGGGTGCGAGGTCGACCGGGGCCGTCGCGATCATGACGCAGGCGCGCCCGCTGTCGAGGGCGAGCGGCACCCCGACCGCCGCCGCGTCGGCGGGATGCGGCGGGCGAATGCCCTCGCTCGTCAGGGTGACGCGATGCCCGGCGCCGAGCGCGCGCGCGGCGAGGGCTGCCGGATCGTCGAGCGCGATCTGCGAGCCGGCGAAATATGCAAAGCGGCTGCCGTATGCCGCGCTGCAACGCAGCGAGCCTTCGTGCTCGTCGTACAGCAGCACGCCGTCGACCGCCGGCGCGACGACGCGGGCGGCTCGAGCGATCTCGTCGCGCACGGCGTTAACCGAGTCGCGCGCTGCCCCGGCGAGGCGACGTGCGACCTCGACGAACGCGGCCTCGCGCTCGCGCGCGCTCCGTAACGCCAGACGATCGGCGCGCGCACTCGCTCGCGTGCGCGCCGTGACGAACGCGGCAGTCGCAGCGCAACCCCATGCGGCAACGACCGGTGCAAGCTCGCGCGCGGCGTCGGCGATCATACCGACGGCGGTGCCCGCCGCCGGTCGTACCTACGGAATCAGGGCGCGCAGCTTGTCGGGGTCGGTCACGATGACGTGAGCGGTCCGCATGTCGACCAGGCGGTCGTCCCAAAACCGGTTCAGCGTGCGGTTCACGGTCTCGCGCGTCGTTCCGATCATGTTCGCCATCTCTTGGTTGGTCAGGCGCAGCGTGATGCGGGTGCCGTTCGCGACGGTTTCACCGAACTGTTCGGCGAGGTTGAGCAGCAGCGCGGCGAGGCGCGAGCGGATATCCTGCGAGGTGGTGGCCGCGATCAAGGCGTTCGCGGCGCGCAAGCGCTCCGAGAGCTCGATGACGAGCAGCCTGCCGATCTGCGGGTTGCGGTCGATCAATCCCAGGAAGTCGGCCTGATGGACCGCGCCGACCTCGACGTCGGTCAGCGTCTTGATCGACGCCGAGCGCAGCGACGAATCGAACATCGACATCTCACCGAAAAAGTCGCCCTCTTTGAGGATCGAGAGAATCGTCTCGCGTCCATCCGGACCGACCCGGCAAACGGCGACCGATCCGGCCGCGATCACGAAGAACGTGTCGCCCGGGTCGCCCTCGCGCACGACGAACTGATGCTTCGGATAGCGGCGCTCGGTGACCGTCGCGAGCACCTGCGACAGCTGCTCGTCGGCAAAATCCCGGAATAGCGGGATCCGGCGGAGCGTCGAGAGGTCGATCATCTAGAGGCCCTCTTCGGAGCGGGCCCGCGCGGTGCCCTTGTCTGCTCCGGCGCCGCTGAGGCATGGCATCACCGGCGTGCGGGCACCGTGAGCGGCATGAGCAGCGGTTACGAGCCGGTCTTACACGCATTGGCGGTCGAGCCGCCGATCGCGCGTCCGGGCGACATCGTCCGGCTGACCTTCCGCACGCGGAATGTCGGTACGCTGTCCAGCCCCGCGGGGACGGTCGTCTTCGCGCTCCCGGACGGGCTCGAAGCGCTCGAAGACTCCGAGGCGCCGCTGCGCCCGGTCGAACCAGGTGAGCCGGCGGTCGCGACGATCTGCGCGCGCGTGATGCCGCCGTTCGACGATCGCACCGAGCTGGCGCTCCAGGCGTTTCTCGTGCTTCCCGAAACCCGCTTGGCAACGAACGTCTGCGTCCTGCGCGTGCGCAGCCGGGCCGTGCTCGACGGCGAATCCAGCGGGACGTTCGTCGAACGCGTCGACGCCGGCACCGTGCGCGTGCGCGCAGTGGTGCGCAACGAAGGCGACGGACCCGCCCTCGGGGTGCGCGTTCGGTTGCCGCCGCCGGCGGGCTGCCGACGGCTCGACGGCGACGATGCGGCGACGCTCGAAGCCGATCGGCTCGAGGTCGGCCAGTCGCTTACGCTCGACTTCGACGCGCGCATCGAACACGCAATGGCGGCGGTCCGCGCCGACGGCGGCGAGGTGCGTTTCGGCGGCGGGACGCGGCGGCCGCTGGTCCCGCGCAGCGTGGTTGCGCTGCAACCCGTCATCGCCCCGCCGACCCTGCTCGTGCGGCCGCTGCGGCGAGCCGTCGACGTGTCCGTCGATCTCCGCAACGACGGCTGGGTCCACGCGCGCGACGCGTGGCTGCGCATCGCCTTGCCGGCGGGGCTGCAGCTCGTAGAAGCGAGCATTGCGGTCGACGGCGTCCCGCTTGCCGCCGCACGTTCGCGGCGCGGTACGCCGTCCGCCGTCGCCAGGCTGCAGCGCCAGGCCGGTGCGCACGCGATCGTGATCTCGCTCCTGCCGGCCCGCAGCTCGGTTCAGCTCCGGTTCACCGCGAACCACGCCGGCGACTACGACGGCGGCGCGCTCGGGATCCAGATCGAAGAGCACCAAACCGAGCTGGACTACCGGGCCGAGCCTTGCCGCGACGTTCGCGTCGAGCCGCTCGAAGTTCCGCCGGTCGCCGCGCCGGGCGAAACCGTGACGATTCGCGCGCGCATCGTGAACGCGGGCGATCGTCCCGAGCGGCTCGGCGTCGCGCTGATGCGCGCCGGCTTGATGGAAGCGCTTCCGGCACAGCGAAGACTCGATCCCGGCGCGTGCGCCGTCGTCGATCTTCCGCTCTCGATCGCCGGCGCGACCGCCGACGGACTGCGGGTACCGTTCTCGGTGATCGTCTCGGATGCGAACGGCGAGCGCGTGCGAACCGAGCTCGCCGTCACGGTCCGCGAACCCGTCGTTTCGGAGACGGAGACGGATGGCGACGCCGGCGGCTTCGGGCAACGCGTCACGCCGGCCGTCCATGCGGCGCTCCGCGCGCCGCACGAGGTCGTTGCCGGCGGACCGCTTGGCGTGCGGCTCGATGTCGACGTCGAAGACCCGCTCGACCGCCTGACGATTCACGTTCCGGAGCTCGAAGCGGCGCGCTACATCGCCGGTTCGACGTCGGTCGGCGGATGTGCGATCATCGACGGCGCCGGCGGCTCGCCGCTGCATGGCGACGGCTTGGTGCTGCGCGGCGTCCCGCCCGCGACGCGGGTCACGATCGGCTGGTCGCTGCTGGTCGGAACGGCACCCGTCGAATCGCTCGCGATCGGCGTCGAGCTCGACGCCGACGGACACCGCTCCGCACTCGCGCCGCTGGCCGTCCGAGTGCGGAGCGCCGACGCGTTCGCGACGCGGCCGTCGGAGTTGACGTACCACGTCGATGCCTGCGCGCTCGCGACGCAAATCGACGCCCCGGAGCATGGCGCTGCGATCGACGAGCCGCTGCCGGACGACGAACCGGCGATTCTCCCGGGGTCGTCGATGCGGTTACAAACGCCGCGCTGGGAAGACATCGCGCGCCTGCTGCACGGAGTGCGCTGCGGCGGTCTCGTGCTGCACGTACTCGCCCTGCGCGCGTTCTTTCCGGAATCGGACGACGCCGGCACCGGGGTGGCAAGTGCGGCGCGCGACGCGGTCGGTCACGCATTACGCGATGTGTTCGACCGGCTGTTCGTGAAGCTCCGCATCCCCGGCTTCGTGGTCGGCGCCGGCGACCTCGAAGACGGCCGTCTGCGGCGCGCGCTGATCGCACTCGTCGACCCCGATGGGACGAACGAGCGTCACGCGGCGCTCCCGGGCACGCCGCTCGGAGCCCCGGCTGCGCTGCGCACGCTGCTCGCCACGATCCCGCTGCCCGAGGGCGATGCGGAGCTGGGCACCGCGGTCGAGCAATACTTGCGCGCGCTGGACATTGCGCTTGCGTCGTACGAAGCGCTCCCGCTCGAGCTGTTCGACGATGCGCTGGCACGCGGTCGCGACGCGGCACTCGACGACGCACGAGCGACGCTCTTGGTCCTGGTCGACGAGCAGGTCATGCCCAGACCGATCCCATGCTGACGCCGATCCCATCGCTGCTGGCGTTCATCGGAACCGGCCTGACCGCGCTCGCCGTATTTGCACCAGGACGACCGCGCGCCGCAAAGGTTTCGTTCGCGCCGCCGCTCGAACCGGCGCCGTTCGAACGCTGGGCGCCCACGCCGGCACCCGGCGATCCCGAGCCGCCCCGACGGAGCGCGCCGTGTTGGCCGGGATTGGTCGACCCGTCGACCGACGCCGGTGACGTCGCGGTCCGGCTGGCGCTGATCGACGCGCTCATCGAGCTCGCGACGCCCTGGGCCGACGCAGTTCTCCGGCGGGCGGTCGACGAGGAGGCCGACCCGCAGGTGCGCGCCGCCGTCGGCGCTGCTCTGCGAGATGTCGTCTAGGCCGGCGGGCGCGCGTAGAGTGCCACGATCTCGCCGGCGGCGACGACGTGCTCGCGCGACATGAACTTGAACTTCGCGTAGGACGTCGTCTGGTCGAGCCCGTCGAGCGTCTCGACGTCGAGTGCGTAGACGACGAGATGATAGTGGTGCGGCGCGTCACCCGGCGGCGGACACGGTCCCCCGTAGGTGGTCATGCCGAAGTCGCTGGTGCCGGACGTCGCGTGCACGCCCGCGTCGTTGCGCGATCCGGCACCGGCGGCGAGTGACGAGACGCTGCTGGGGATGTTGAACAGCACCCAGTGCACGAAGCCCACCCCGGTCGGCGCATCGGGATCCCAGATGGTCACCGCGTACGACTTCGTCGCGGCAGGCGCACCGGACCAGCTCAGGTCCGGGCTTTGATTGTGGCCGGTGCACCCCATCCCGTCGAAGACGGCGCTCTGCGGTATCGTCTGCCCGTCGCGAAAGACGGAACTCGTGACGGTCAAGGTCGACTGTCTTTCCATGGCGCCGATTCTACCCGAAACCGGGATCGAAACCCCAGGTAACGATCGCCATGGCAACAGTACGAATCGACGGCGCAACGCTGCGCGTGGAGCTCGAGGGGCTCGAGGTCATCTGGGCGGTGCACGGGTCCTTTCACGTTCCGCTCGCGAACGTGACCGGTGCGGGACGACGAAGCCGCCGAGCTTCTGGGAGTCGCTCAAGCTGATCGGCGCGAGCATGCCGCCGCTCAAGATGGCCGGGATGTTCCTCTACCACGGCGACGTCGTCTTCTTCGACTATGGCAGAGAGGATGCGGTCCTGGTCGTCGACCTGACAGGAAGCCGGTACAAACACTTGTTCGTGCACGTCGACGAGCCGGACACCCCGGCCGCGGCGGCAGAGCGCATCCAGGCGGCGATCGCCGCAACCCCGGCGACGTCTTCCTAACGGGCGCCGGCGGGCCATGTGACGACCGTCAAATTCCGGCCAGGAGCGGGTCCGAAACGGCGGCAGGACGGCAATGGCTTGCTATGATGCTTCGGGATGCAGCTCCTCGATCAGCTCCTTGGGCGTCGCGAGCAGCGCTGGTTCGAAAACGGCGCTGCCGGCTCGCGCCGTGGCAAGTTTGCGGGCCAGGCGATGAGCGGCGGCCGCCGGGTCCCGGTGCTGGGGACGAGCGTGGCGCGTGAGGGGATTGCCTTCGTCTCGCCGCTGCAGCTCGCCGCACGTGAGTTGGAGCTGACCTTCCGGCTGCGCGAACGCACGATCCCCACCCGCGTCCGCGTCGACGAGTCGGACTCCGTGCAGGCGGCCGAACGCATCGTCCACCGGTACTTCTGCTCCTTCATCGCGATCGCGGCCGACGATTGGGATGCCGTGGTCCGCTACATCGACAACAAGCCCGAGCCGCTGCAGCCCGCGGCGGTGAAGAAGCCCGACGAAGAGTTCCGCGCGTTACCGATCGCCGTCCAGAACGCGGTCGTCGACCAACTGGTGCGCGCCGGCCGGCTCGAGCGACCCGCTCCGGGGACCGTCCCGCTGATCCGCATGATCGCCGGCAGGCCGCGCGGCGTGAGTCCGGATCGCACCGCGCAAGACGTGCTCATCCACAGCAAGGTCGAACGGCACGACGGGATGCGCTCGTACGACACCCGCTTCCGCGTCTACGCGAACGGGCAGATCGAACTGATCAACTAGATCCTTTGTGCGGATCGGCCGTAGGCCGAACGCGAGTGCGGCTCGGTCCCAAGGGACCGAACGCACACTCAGGCGCTCTGGTCCTTCGGGCGTTCCGCGAACACCAGCGTCGGTGCTTCGCGTTTCTCGACGACCTCTTTGTTGACGACGCACTTCTTGACGCCGGTCAGCGACGGCAGATCGTACATCACGTCGAGCATGATCTCTTCGAGGATCGAGCGCAGCCCGCGCGCGCCGGTCTTGCGCGACTGCGCCTTGATGGCGATCGCAATCAGCGCTTCTTTGGTGAAGGTCAGCTCGACGCCGTCCATCCCCAGGATCTTCTGGAACTGACGCACCAGCGCGTTGCGCGGTTCGACCAGGATGCGGCGCAGCGCGAGCTCGTCGAGCGCGTCGAGCGTCACGACGATCGGCAGGCGGCCGATGAACTCGGGGATGAGCCCGAACTTGAGCAGATCCTCGGGCATGAGCTGCTGCAGCATCTTGGTGTGCAGCCGCTCCTTCTTCGTCTCGGGGTTCGCCCGGAAGCCGAGCGAGTTCGACGCGACGCGGCCCTCGATGATCTTCTCCAAGCCGTCGAACGCGCCGCCGCAGATGAACAGAACGTTGGTCGTATCGATCTGGATGAACTCCTGGTGGGGGTGCTTGC
>PMOS01000030.1 GCA_003161435.1 Vulcanimicrobiota bacterium | reverse complement strand
GCGTCCGCCGTCCTCGCGCCGGTCGCCGCCGCTCCAGGAGAGCAAACCGGTTACCGGCGATTGGTGGATCTTGAAAGCACCCGGTCGTTCTCCGACGAGCTGACCGCAGCGCTGGCGTCGAGCGACACGAGCTTGGCGGGGCGGGCGGCGCTAGCACTCGGAAGAACCGAAGATCCTCGCGCGGCCGGGCCCCTAAAGAACGCGACCTCGACTCAGGACGTTCCGCTTCGCGCTCTCGCTGTCTACGGATACGGCCTTCTGGCAGCTAAGAACCCCATCGATGCCGGAACGGTTGCTCTGGCCCTTAGCAACAAGGCCGGTGCGGTCCGCGTCGCCGCGATCGACGCCGCGTGGCGGGCGCGGGCCGGGCGTTCGCCCGGCGCAGGCCTACTCGCCGATCGGCTGCTTATTTTGGAAGACCGAGATGCCGACCCGATCGTCCGCGAACGCGCTGCGACGGCGCTCTCGGGCTGGGACAAGGCCGGCAATCGGGCGGCAATCGCGGATCGCGTCGCGCGCGCCTTCAGCCGAGAGCGGAATCCAATGGTCCGCTGGCACGAAGCTTGGACGCTGCGCCGCGCCTACGCGGCGGTGACCCCCGCCTCGACCGTCCGGGCTGGCCTCGCCGATCGCGACGAGCTCGTCCGTATCCAGTTCGCCGACCTGGTGGCGCGCCGGAAGAATCCGGCCGCGATCGGCGCGCTGCGCGCACTGTTGGGCGATCGGTCCTGGCGGGTTCGCGAGCAGGTCCTCGAGAGCATCCGCGTGTTGTCGGGCCGGAAACGGACCGAGCACCTCACCGTCGTCCCGGCCGGCGTCGTGACGCCCCCGCCCGCGGCAGCCAACGTCGAGCCGGCCGTGGCGCCGCCCGACGCCGCGCCCGCGGCGCTCGGGCGCCCGACGCCTTCTCAAGCCCGGCTCGATCTCGCACTACGGCCCTCGACCAGCGCCTTGATGGACGGCCCGATGCCGGGTCCGCACCCGCGCGTGCGCATCGGCACGACGCAAGGGACGATCGTCGTGCGGTTGTATCCGGAATGGGCGCCCCTGACGGTCGCCAACTTCTTGAACCTGGTCGACCGCGGCTACTACGACAACGTACGCTGGTACCGGGTGGTCCCCGACTTCGTGGCACAGACCGGCGGCCACCTCACCGGCAAACCCGATAACGACGTCGCCAACGTCAAGTACACGATTCCGGCCGAAGAGAACCCGCTCGAGCAACGCTCCGGCGTCATCTCCATGGGACTCGACTACACCACCGGCAAGGACGCGCACGCGAAGCGGGACTCGGCCAACGTCGAGTTCTACATCACCATCTCACCACAGCTGCACCTCAACCGCGACTTCACCGTATTCGGCGAGGTGGAGAGCGGCTTTTCCACGCTCGGGCGATTGCTCGAGCGCGATCGCATGACGGAGGTCGTGCGCCTCGCCGACGATTAATTGTTGGCGCTGAGGAATTGCTAGCGCTGGAAAAGCGAGCGGAGGGCGAAGAACACGTTCTCTTTGCGCTCGGTGACGCGGCGGTAGAAGTAACCGGCCCAGTGCGTTCCGTACGGTACATAGATGCGCACGCGATAACCGTCGGCGACCAGTCGTCGCTGCAGATCCGGGCGCACGCCGTACAGCAGCTGGAACTCGAAGCGGTCGAGGCCGATCCCGCGTTCTTTCGCGAAGGCTTCGACCGCCTCGATCAAGCGAATGTCGTGTGTCGCGATCCCCGGATACGTCCCGCGTTCGAGCAGGGCTTCGGCGCACCGTATGTAGGCGCGCCGAATGGTCGGCATGTCCTGGTACGCAATCTCCGGTGGCTCGCCGTATGCCCCCTTGCACAGCCGCACGCGTGCGTGCAGGCCGATCAAGCGTTCGACGTCGTCGGGGGTCCGTTTGAGGTACGCTTGCAGCACCGGGCCTACGTGTCGCGTTCGAGCGTGCGCTCGTTCGAAAACGCGCAGGGTCGCGTCGGTGACGGCCGAGCCCTCCATGTCGATGCGAACGAACGGATCGCGGTTCGGAGCGGCGGCGTCAGCGACCGCCAGCAGGTTTTCCAGCGCGAAGCCCTCGTCGACGAGTAGGCCCATCGCGGTCAGCTTCACCGAAACGTTCGTCTCGACGTCGCGCGTGCGGATCGCCCGCAGCAGTTCGAGATAGGCGTCGCGTGTACGCTCGGCCTCGACCGGCGAGGTGACGTCCTCGCCGAGAAAGTCGAGCGTCGCCGTCATTCCTTGGGCGTTGAGCGCCGCCACCGCGTCCACCGCCTCCGCAACGGTTTCGCCGGCGATGAATCGCTTGGCGAGAAAGAAGAAACGCTGCTGGAACGCCGGGGTCTGGATGAGGTCGAGGACTGCCACGACCCGGCGGCTTCGGCATGATCCGGCCCGGCCCTCGGGGTAACCCTCGGGTCGATGGGCCGCTCTTTTCACGCTCTTTTCAATCATCAGAGACAAGGGGCGGCTATTTTGGGAAACGGAGAGTATGGCTTGGCGCGTCCTGGTCGCCGACGACGACCCGGAGATCTGCTCGCTCATCCGGACGATCCTCTCGAAGGGACCGTACGAGGTGACCTTGTGCAACGACGCCGAGAGCGCGCTCGTGCACATCCAGCAGGACAAGCCGTTCAACATCCTCATCAGCGACTTCATGCTGCCCGGCATCTCGGGGATCGAGCTGATCGCCCAGGTCCGCCAGAACCACGCGACCTCACGCATCCCGATCGTGATGATCAGCGGCCACAGCAACTACGCCATGGACGCGCGCGCGAAGGCCGCGGGCGCGAACGCCTTCCTCAACAAACCGTTCTCGCTCAAGCAACTGCGGGCGATCGTCCATACGCTGCTGAGCGATCCGTTCGCGTCGGTTTCGGCCTAGCAGAGCTCGCTGACGGCGGCGGCGCGTGACCGTCGCCGCGTTCTTCAAGGTCCTGTTCGTCGCGCTCTCGCTGGGGCTCGACGTCTTCGCCGTGTCGGTCGGCGTCGGGATGAAGGGCGCCGATCGGTGGGTCAAGATCCGCATCGGTGCGGCGTTCGCCCTTGCCGAGGTGACGATGACCGTGATCGGCGTGTTGATCGGGCAAGTCGCGGGACATCTGCTCGGGGACGCGGCCGGGTATCTCGGCTTTGCCGCGCTGGTCGGCGTCGGCGGCTACATGATCTACGAAGCGCTGCACGGAACCGAGGAGGGCGGTGGCTTCGATCTCTCGCGCGGCTTCGGGCTCGTCCTGGGCGCGCTGTCGATCAGTCTGGACTCGCTGGGGATCGGCTTCTCGATCCTCTACATCGGCGTACCGCTGGTCTACAGCCTCGCGTTCATCGGCGGCGCTTCGGTGTTGTCGACGGCCCTCGGCCTTGCGCTCGGAAGACGCTTGGGCGTCGTGGCCGAAGAGCGCTCGGCACTGTTCGCGGGCATCGTGCTCGTCCTCACGGGCATAGCGTTTGCCGCGATCAAGTTCTTTCACGTCGGCATCTGAGGCGCTGTACGCGTTGGCGACCGCCGCGGCGCGCAGCGTCGTCGTCGTCGGGACGGCCAAGAACGCCGGCAAGACGACGGTCTTCAACGCGCTGCGAGCGGTCGCGGCGCGGCGCGGCGCGGTTATGGCGGTGACGTCGATCGGACGCGACGGCGAACCGTTCGACGCGCTCGACGCCGAGCCGAAGCCGCGCGTGCGGCTCGCGGCCGGCACGCTCGTCGCGCTGCCCGCGGGCCTCGTTCCGCGCAGCCCGGCGCTCGCGCTGCTCGACCGCGGCGAGGAGAGCGCGCTCGGCACGATGATGTTCGCGCGCGCGATGCTGGCGACGACCTGCGAGATCGCCGGACCGCCGACCGCCCGCGCGATGCGCGCGACGATCGACCGGCTGCGCGCGCTCGGTGAAGGGCCGGTATTGGTCGACGGTGCGATCGATCGGATCGCGCCGCTCGCCGGCGGCGACGACGCGATCGTCGTCGCGACGGGAGCGGCCAGCGGTGCCACGGTCGAACGCGTCGCCGCCGTGGCGGCAGAGACGGTCGCGCGACTCCGCATCCCCGGCCGCGATCCGGCGTGCGAGCGCGCGCGCATCGTGCGGGTGCCGGGCGCGCTCGACGCGCGCGATGCCGAAGAGCTGCTCGGCGATACCGGCGACGTCACCGTCGTGATCGAGGATCCCACGCGCGTCGCAGTTCGCGGCGCGCTGTTCGCCAAGCTGCAGGCGTTCGTAGACCTGCGCTGCGAGCGGCCGCTCCAGGTCGTCGCCTGCACGACGTCGCCGGTCGGGCGCGATGCGACGCTCCCGGCACGCGCGCTGGTCGAAGCAGTGGCGCGGGCCACCGGGTTGCCGGCGTTCGACGTCGTCGCCGATCTGACAGCCGTCCCCGATGGTTGACTCGACGACCGCCGAGCGCATCGGCCTGACCTGGCTGCGGGCTGAGCTCGAGCCGGTCGGCGCCTTCGGGCGTCGACACGACGAGACGATCGCGCCGTACGCACCGGGCGACGAAGCGAAGGCGTTGGCCGAGATCGCCGATGCCGTCGCGCTTGCGCGAACGCTCCACTTCGACGGCGTCGCGCGCATTCGCGCAGCGCTGCGCGCGGTTCCCGAACCGGGCCCGATCCTGGCTCGCGCCCGGGCCGGCGATCCGCTGACCGACGTCGACTTCTACGAGCTCGGACGCTTCGTCGACGCGCTCGCCGCGTTGGCTCGTGCCTGGGACGCCGCGCGCGGCGCCGCGCAACGCCGTCCGCCGACGCTCGACGCGATGCGAGCGATCCTCGCGCCGGCGCGTGAGAACGGCGGCTTCTATCTCGCCGACGCATTCGGCGCGGGGCTGCCGGCTGCGCGAACCGCGCTGGCGAGCGCCGAGGCCGAGGTCGATGCGCGTCGCGAAGCGATCGCCGCACGGGTGCGCGAGGTGACCGGCGTCGATCCGATCGGTGACGAGTTCGTCGTGCTGCGCGACGTGTATACCGGCCCGCTGCCGGACGGCGCGCGCGTGGTGCGCGACGCGCCGGCGTACCGGACCGTCGCGATCGACGTGACCTCGAGCGCGCGCGACGCGGCCCTCGCACGGTTGACGCGCGCGGAGGAAGAGGCGCGGCGCGCGCTGGCCGATAGGATCGCCGCTGAGGCCGGAGCGGGAAATGACGCGGTGCGCGCGCTCGGTGCGCTGGACCGCGCGCTCGCACGCGTGGCGTTCGCGCAACGCTGGGGCGGTTGCGTCCCGACGCTCGCGCCCAACGGCATCGCGTTCGACCAGGCCGTCTTCGCCCCGCTCGCCGGCGCGCTGGGCGAACGCGGCCGCCGCTACACGCCGATCTCGCTCGACCTCCCCGGCGTCGCCGTTCTCACCGGTGCGAACATGGGAGGCAAGAGCGCCGCGCTCGCGACGGCCGGCTTTCTGTGCGCGTGCGTCGCGCTCGGCGTCCCGCCGCCGGCCCGCGAAGCGGCATTGCCGCTGCTCGACGCGATCGTCTGGATCGGCGGCGAAGGGCCGCAGGACCGCGCGCGCCTGCTCTCGTCCTACGCCGCCGAGATCGTGCGGGCCCGCGAGGCGCTGGAGCACGCGTCGTCGCGCACGCTGATGCTGATCGATGAGTTCGCGCGCACGACCGGCCCGCGCGAGGGGCGCGCGCTGTTGATCGCGTTCGTCGAGGCGCTGCGCGCCCGTGGCGCGCTCGCGCTCGTCTCGACCCACTTCGACGGCATCGCGGAAGCGGCGCAGGTCGCGCACGTGCGCATCGCGGGACTGCGCGAGGGCGCCCTCGGCGCGGTGAGCCCCGACGATCTCGACGCGGCGCTCGACGCGATCAACCTCGCGATGGACTATCGCGTCGTGGACGCGCGCGACGGCGCGGCAACTTCGGACGCCCTGGCCTTAGCGCGCCTCCTCGGCTTCGACGCGACGGTCGTCGCGCGCGCCCGCGAGTTGTACGAAGGCTAAAGGCCGAGCGCGAGCGAGTCGGCGCGCGGGTCGCTGCCGCCGGCCAACGTGCCGCGCGCGCGGTCGACGACGATCGCGTGCGCGTGCCCCATCGCGTTTTCGAACGGACCGAGCGCTTCGACCTGGTGGCCGCGGCGCTGCAAGCCGCCGACGATGTCCTCGGGCATGCGCGACTCGACGAGCACCATCTCGCCGGTCTTCAGATCGGGACGTTCGGTGAGCTGGTGCCGGCCGTAGACCCAACGTGGATGGTCGAGCGCGCGCTGCACGTCGAGGCCGCGATCGACGAGCTGATGCAAGAACTGCAGCAGGATCTGCGGTTGACCGTCGCCGCCCATCGTGCCGAAGACGACCTCGGGAACGCCGTCGCGCAAGAACATCGGCGGCGACAGCGTGTGCACCGGACGTTTCCCGCCTTCGTAGACGTTGGGATGACCGGGCTGGGTCGAGAAGTACGCACCGCGGTTCTGTAGGACGATCCCGGTGCCTTCGGCGACGATCCCGGAACCGTAGTTCATGTAGAGGCTCTCGATCAGCGAAACCGCCATGCCGTTCTCGTCGACGACGCACAGAAAGATCGTGCCGCCGCGGTCCGGCAGCTGCTCGTGCGCGCTCGCACGCTCCGGGTCGATCGTTGCTCGCAGCGCTGCGAGCGCTGCGGGCGTGAGGCGCTCTTCGATCCCAGTCGGTCCGAAGGCCGGATCGCGGAACGTCGCATCGCGGATCGCGACGGCGCGCTTCATCGCCTCGACGCCGAGATGGTGCCACAGCGACTCGGGAGCGTTACCGTCGCCGGCCAACATTCCGGCGCCGAGCAGCAGCAACGCCGCCTGCGAGTTCGGCGGATGCGCCAGCAGCTCGCCGCCGCGCCAGGGGATGCGCAGCGGGGTCGTCGGCTCCGTGCGGTGCGCGGCGAGATCGTCGAGCGTCATCACGTTGCCGCCACGGTTGAGCGTGCGCACGATGCGTTGTGCGATCGCCCCGGTGTAGACCGCGTCGGCACCCTCGCGACGGATCGCGGCCAGCGTGTCGCCGAGCTCGGGATTGCGCAGAATGTCGCCCGCTTGCGGCAGGCCGTCGCGCAGGAAGATACGGGCGGCCTCCGCATCGGCGCGCAGCATCGGCTCGTTGAGCCGCGCGTAGTTCGCGACGACGTCGGTGACGGCGAAGCCGTCGCGCGCAAACCGCTCGGCCGGCGCGAGCAGCTCGTCGAGCCCCCGCGTCCCGTGCGCGCGGGCGACGTCTTCCCACGAGCGCACGGCGCCCGGAACGTTGACTGCCAGCGCGCCGCGCTGCGGCAACGCACCGTCCGGCAGGCGGTCGAGCGATGCGGCGCGCGGCGTGCGGCCGCTACCGTTGTACGCGACGGTGCGCCGCCCGCTCGGATCGTGGACGATCCAAAACGCGTCGCCGCCGATGCCGCAGCTCGCCGGATACACGACGGCCAGCACCGCGTTCGTCGCGATCGCAGCATCGACGGCGTTGCCGCCACGGCGCAGCACGTCGACACCGGCCGCGGTCGCGAGCGCATGCGGCGACGCAACCATCGCCCGCGTCGAACGGGCCACCGCGCGACTCGGCCACGCCGGCTCAGCGGAACCGATCATCTCAAATGAGTCTCCGTCGGACCAACCTCAGGTTGCGCACGCATCCTTGAACGCACCAGTGATAGGGGCGGTTTCGGCGCAAGCGGCGCCTGAGCGGTGGTTCTGCCGGCGGCTAAACGCCGGGCGCCGGGACGCACGTAGCGGCTCTCGAAGGGCGTGGCGTGGATCCGCTGATCATTACCGTGGCGCCGATTGGGGCGGAAGTCATGCCCGAGCAAACGCCGTATCTGCCGGTTACGCCGGCGCAGCTCGGTGAGACGGCGGCCGCGATTCGCGCGGCGGGGGCGAGCATGGTGCACGTGCACTGCCGCAACGACGACGGTACGAACACGCACGACGTCGAGCGGTTCCGGCAAGCTCGTGACGCGATTCGCGAAGCGAGCGACCTCATCGTGCAGTTCTCGACCGGCGGTGCGATCGGGATGACGCCCGAAGAGCGCGCGGCGCCGCTCGCACTGCGGCCCGAGATGGCGACCCTGACCTGCGGCACGGTGAATTTCGGCGACGACATCTTCGAGAACAGCTTCCCGATCATGCGCGGGATCGCCGCGAAGCTCGACGAGTTCGGCGTCGCGCCGGAGCTCGAGATCTTCGATCTGGGTCACCTCTCGAACGCGAAGCGACTGGCCCAGGAGGGCGCGATCCGCCTCCCGGCTCACGTCGACTTCGTCCTGGGTGTCCCCGGCGGGCTCGACGCCTCGGTCGAGAACCTGGTCGACTGCGTCCGCGGGTTACCGCCCGGGTGCAGCTGGTCGGTGGCGGGGATCGGCCGGATGCAGCTTATCCTGGCCGCGGTCGCCGTCGCGATGGGCGGCCATGTGCGGGTCGGGCTCGAGGACAACCTCTACTACAGCAAGGGCCGGCTGGCGCGCAACGAGGAGCTCGTCGCGCGCGTCGTTCGAATCGCGGAGGAACTCGGCCGCCCCGTCGCAACCCCCGACCAAGCCCGTCGACTCCTGAGGCTAGGCACTCCCACGGCAGCATAGGCGGACCGCAGCGAAGCGAGGACCGCGAAGGGTTCGCACTTTGTGCGAACCCACCAGGGGACGTCAGGGCTCGGCCGAAACTCGCGTCGGCCCGTCCCTGGGGAGGTCCCACCGCTGCTCACGTACGTCGTCCGCCGGACCCTACAGAACATCCCGTTGCTGTTGCTCGTCTCGATCGTGCTCTTCACGATCCTGCAAGAGGCGCCGGGCGGACCACTCACGCCGTACCTCCAGAACCCGCATATCACGCAAGCCGACATCGAACGGCTCAAGCACAATCTTGGGCTCGACCAGCCGGTCTACATTCAATACTTCCACTGGCTGTGGCAGGTGCTCCAGGGCGACTTCGGATGGTCGATGTCGAATTCCGAGCCGGTCACGCAGGCGATCCTCGACCGGATGCCCGCGACGCTGGAGCTCATGGGCTGCGCCTACGCGTTCTCGATCGCGATCGGCGTGCTGTTCGGAATCATCAGCGCGGTTCGGCAGTATTCATGGCTCGACTACCTCATCACGACGTTCGCGTTCTTCGGCCAGTCGATGCCGGTCTTCTGGTTTGCGCTGATGCTGCAACTGGCGTTCTCGGTGAACGGGATCACCGGGTTCGGCTATCATATCTCGCTGCCGTCCGCAGGGATCGCGACCAACCCCGACGCCTTCGATCTGGGCGACCGCGTGCAGCATCTGATTCTGCCGGTGATCGTCCTGTCGCTGGCGTTCATCGCATCGTTCAGCCGCTTCATGCGCAGCTCGATGCTCGAGGTCATCCGCACCGACTACATGCGCACGGCCGCGGCGAAGGGTGTGTCGCGGCGGGCCGTCATCCTCAAGCACGGGCTCAAGAACGCGTTGATCCCACTCGTTACGATCATCGCGCTGAGCTTGCCGGGCTTGGTATCGGGCGCGGTGGTGACCGAAACGATCTTCGCGTGGCCAGGGATGGGGCGCCTGTTCATCAACGCGCTCGGGCAGTTCGACTTCGCGCTGCTGATGGGCTACATGTTGCTCGTGTCGTGCTTGGTGATCACCTGCAACTTGCTCGCCGACATCTGCTACGCGTGGCTCGACCCGCGCGTGAAGTACACGTAGCGACATGGCATCGCAAGCCTGGCTCGACCCGCGCAATCCTCTCAACGTAGCGCTCACCGAGGAGATGGCGCCGACGCGCAACACGGTCTGGCGCCGCTTCCGCCGCCACAAGGTCGCGCTGATCGGGCTCGTCGTGATCACGCTCATGTCGCTCATCGCGATCTTCTCAAACGTGATCACGGCCTTGATCGGGCACCCCGATCCGAACTTCATCGATCAGGTGAACTGGCAGGGGTACGCGCTGGCACCGGGCGCGTTCGGCCACTTGTTGGGCACCGACGAGCTCGGACGCGATCTCTTGGCTCGGTTGATCTTCGGTGCGCGCATCTCGCTGACGGTGGCACTCTTCGCGGTGATCATGGAGATCACGATCGGGACGGTGCTGGGCGCGATCTCGGGCTACTACGGCGGCTGGGTCGACTTCGTCATCATGCGCATCACCGACGTCGTGCTCTCGATCCCGCTGCTGCCGCTGCTGCTGGTCCTGACCGCCATCGTCGCGGGGACCTCGAACAAAGCGTCGCTGAGCTTCCTGGTGATCGTCGTGCTGATCGGCGGCCTGTCGTGGCCGTCCGTCGCGCGCCTGGTTCGCGCCTCGTTTCTCTCGCTGCGCGAGCGCGAGTTCGCCGAAGCGGCTCGGGCGATCGGCAATCGCGACGGGCGCATCATCTTCCGGCACCTGCTGCCCAACGCGATCGCGCCGATCATCGTGCAGGCGACGCTCGAGGTCGCCAACGTCATCATCCTCGAGTCGGTGCTCTCGTTCCTCGGCTTCGGGATTCAGCCGCCGACCGCGTCGTGGGGGAACATGCTGGCCAACGCGCAGTCGAACATCACCAGCGCGCCGTGGGCAGCGATCTTCCCGGGGTTGTGCATCCTCGTCACCGTTCTGGCGATCAACTACCTCGGCGACGGCCTACGCGACGCGCTCGACCCGAACATGGTATAAACGCTTCGCGTCTCGCGCCAGCTCGCAATCTATGCCGACGCAGGGCGGCGCAGGAACAGGCGCGCTGCGGCATAGACCACTGCCGCGAAGCCGAGCGGAATCGGCGAGTAGGCGACGCACCAGGCGATCGTGCTCAGCAGCGAGATCACCGTATCGGCCAGGGCGTTCACGCCGCTCTGCCAAGCGCCGTCGATACGGGCGCTCGGACCCGGCTGGGCGGGCGTCCCGTTGGCGCGTTCTTCGGTCAGGGTGATTGAGATCGGGCTGGTCGCCACGCGGTGCAGATCGTTCTGGTGCTGCGCGTCGAGCTGTTCGATCTGACCGCGGACGTCGCTGAGGTTCTGCTGAACCGTCAGAATGTCGTCGACCTTGCCGCCTTTGTTCATCAGCGTGCGCAGGTCGGTCTCTTCGCTGCGCAGGTTGCGCAGCCGCGCTTCCTCGTCGACGATCGTCGCGTCGACGTCCTCGGCATCGATCGCCCGATTCTGCACGGTACCGAGCGTCGCCAGCGTGTCGAGCGTGCCGTCGAGCCGCGCCGCCGGAACTTCGATCGTCAATTGCGCTGCATGCACGGCGCCGGCGGTGCGCGGGTTCGCATCGTCGAGCGAAGTGAGGACGCCCTCGTTCTCGCGCATTACCTCGCGCACGCGTTTGAGCGCGCCCTCGACACCCGGAACCAGGATCTCGATGCGTCCCGTCTTCGCCAGCCGCCGTTTCTTGGCGTCGGCGGGTTGCGCTTCGGGAGCCGGCGCGCCGGCGGCGCGCGACTGGTGCGCCGCGTCGAACGCCTTCATCCGCTCGGCAACGACGGGGCTCGCCGCCTGGCTGACGCGGTAGATCGACGTCATCTGCTCGTTGCCCGTCGCGGCGGTCCCTTGCGACGTTCGCGCGACGTCGGCGAGGTGCGCGTGGTATCCGGCGACCGCGGCCGCGCCGAAACCGAGCACCAGCACTGCGGCCGTCGCGTAGCGCGCAGGCGTGCCCCACCACGCCGTGGTCAGGCGTGTTGCGACGATCGCGCTCGACGGCGTTGAAATTCGTGCGAGCGCATTGTCGAAGACGGACGGCGAAACGGGTGCGGCAGCGCCGGCACGTGCCTTGAGCGCAGCGCCGAGCTGCTCGAGCTCGCGCAGCTCGTCCGCGCAACTCGCGCAGGATGCGAGCTCCGCTTCGACGCGGGTGACATCGGCGGCGTCGAGCGTGCCGTTCGCGTAGTAGGGAAGGAGTTCGGCGACGTCGTGCTTCATCAGGGGTGCTCCGCGGTTGCGAGCGCGTCGCGCAGCCGCTGTTTGGCATAGAACGCGCGCGTCTTGACCGTCGGAACGGGGCACGCGACGATCTCGGCGATCTCTTTTTGCGAGAAGCCTTCGACGTAGGTCAGCTCGAGGACGGCACGGTGCTCGGGGCTCAGCGACGCCAAGGCTTCGCCCAGTTCGCGCCGGTCGTCGGCGCGCAGGGCGGCGGCTTCAGGGCCCTCGGCGTCACTGGACATACCGATCAGATCGTCGAGCGGGACGACGGTACTGCGCCGCTTGCGAAGCGCGTCGACCGCCTTATGATGCGCGATGCCGAACACCCATGTCCGTGCCCGCGACCGGCCGCCGAACTTCCCGGCGTTCCGCCAAACCTCGACCATCACGTCGCTCGTCAACTCCTCGGCGAGGCCGTCGTCGCGCACGAGATCGCGCACGAAGCGGTGGACCGACGACCCGTGCAGCCGAAAGAACGTCTCGAACGCGACCCGGTCGCGTCGTGCGATTCGTTCAAGCAGCCGGCGGTCGTCGTCGTCGCTCATCGCCCTTCCATACCGATCCGTCGAGGAGCGGGCGCCGGAGGTTCAGTCGCTCGACTTCGGCGTGAAGTCCAGCGCGAGCGAGTTCATGCAATAGCGCTCGCCCGTGGGGGCCGGGCCGTCATTGAAGACGTGCCCCAGATGGGATCGGCAATGCGCGCAGCGGGCCTCGACGCGAACCATCCCGTGCCCCCGGTCTTCGACCAACTCGACGTTCGCGCGGTCTTCCGGCGCCCAAAAGCTCGGCCAGCCGCTGCCGCTCTCGTATTTGGTCGCCGACGAGAACAGCGTGTTGCCGCATGCGGCGCAGTTGTACGTTCCCTCGTCGTGGTTGTGGTACAGGCTGCCGCTGAACGGCGCCTCGGTCGCGCTCTGGCGCAGCACAGCGTAGCGCTCCGGCGCGAGCTCAGCGCGCCACTCGGCCTCCGTCTTTTCGATCTTGTTCACACCCCTAAGACCGCTCGTACTGGCTGTGCGGTGGCACGCCGCTCGCGCGGCGAGCAAGGGGCTTCTTGAATTGCCCCCCTCGGGGCAGTATTGCCAGGTATACATTACAGAGAACATGGCGCGGACATCGTCGTTGACGAATACGAACATCATTATGCGCGCGGCTCGCTGCGTCGGCGTGGTCCTTTGCGTTTCGCTGTTCCTGCCGCCCGCTGCGCACGCCGAAAGCTCCGACCTCGGCTTGCATCTGACCCCCTGCGTACAGGGCCGTGCAAAAGTCGCGGCCGAGTGCGGGACGTTCGGCGTTTACGAAGACCGTGCAGCACGGTCCGGCCGAATCATCTCTCTGCGCGTCATCGTCCTGACGGCAAAGCATCCCACGCACGGTGCCATTGCCTCGATCGCCGGCGGGCCCGGGCAGAGTGCGGTCTTGGGCGCTCCGTTCATCGCCGACGGCACGTTCGCAAGAGAGCTGTCCACACTGCGCGACCACTACGACATCCTGTTCGTAGACAGTCGCGGCATGGGCGGCTCGCATCCCTTCGGCTGCAATCTCGCTCCGTTCGCCCACCCCGGTTCCTATTTCCGTCAACTGTGGCCCGATGCGCTGCTCACCGCTTGCCGAGCGAAGAGCGCGGCGACCAGCGATGCAAGCCTGTACAACACGAACAACTCCGTCGACGACCTCGACGACGTTCGAGCTACGTTGGGCTATCCGCGGCTCGTCCTCGATGGGGGTTCGTACGGTACGTTTTTCGCCCTCATCTACATGCGCCGCCATCCGCGGCAGGTCGAAAGCGCAGTCCTGGACGGCGTTGACGCGCCTCATTTTCAACCGCTTCCGGGCGCTCCGATCGGTGCTCAAACCGCATTGAACGACTTGATCGCGAAGTGTCGGCGCGATGCCGTTTGCAACGCGCATTTTCCGGACTTTGCGCGACACTTCGACGCCGTGGTGCGGCGTTTCGATCGCGGTTCGATTTCAGTTCGAGTCAAGAACGCAGCTACGAAACGTTTCGAGACCGTCTTTCTTTCGAAAGAAGTGTTCGTCGATCGCTTGCGGCAAGTGCTGTACGTTCCGCAAAATGCCGCATCCGTGCCGTATGTCATCGAACGCGCGTACCACGGCGACTATGGTCCGCTCGGCCAGGTCGTCAACGTCGTGTCGCTCGGGATGGCCGGGGCCCTCGACTGGGGTGCCTTCCTCTCGTACAGTTGTGCCGAGTGGACGCCGTTCGTCTCGCAGGCCGAGGTCAAGGCCGAGGCCGCGCGCTCCTTTGCCGGAGATCTGCGCGTCCGCGCTCAACAGCACGCGTGCTCGATATGGCGCGTACCGCCGATGCCGTCGCGGTTCGACGACGTCGTCCGCAGCGACGCGCCGGTCCTGATCGTCACGGGCTCGGATGACCCGACGACGCCGCCGCGCTCCGCCGCCGAAGCACTCCCGTATCTTCCCAACGCCAAGCAAGTCGTCGTGCGCGGCGCCGGCCACGCCACCGAGACGCCGTGCACCGATCGCGTGACCGTGCGATTCGTGCGCGCGCGCTCCGTCAAAGGACTCGACGTTTCACAATGCAGCGCGGCGTTCACCGTTCCGCGCTTCGATACGTCGTTGGCCGGCTGGCCCGACCACTGACCCCTGATTCGACGGCGGATCAGCGACATCGGGCCTAGCGGAAGGGCCGATCATGCGTGATCGGTCGTAGGCGGATCGGGCGCGGGTGCGGTACAGTAATGGAGAAGTGATAACGGTTCTTAATCTCACTCTGAGGCGCGAATCGGACAAGTTTCTTTCACCCGCATCCGGAGGTTTTTGCCTGTGCTAGCCAAGGTCGGTCAGCCCGCCCCGTCGTTCACCCTCCCGTCCACCAAGGGCGCGACCAGCCCCAAGGATCTAGGCCGGGAAATCAGCTTGTCCGACTACCAGGGCAAGTGGCTGATCTTTTTCTTTTACCCGCTCGATTTCACGTTTGTCTGCCCGACGGAGATCCTGGCCCTGTCGGACCGCCTCGGCGAGTTCACCGAGCTCGACGCTGAGGTCCTCGGCGCGTCGACCGATAGCGTCCACTCGCACTTCGCGTGGCTGAACACGCCGCGCGACAAGAATGGTATTGCCGGCACGGCTTATCCGCTGGTTGCCGATTACACGAAGGAAACCGCTCGCGCGTATGGCGTGCTCAACGAAGACACCGGTGCGGCGCAGCGCGGCCTGTTCATCATCGATCCCGAAGGTGTGTTGCGCTACGCGGTCGTGACGAACGACAACGTCGGCCGCTCCGTCGAAGAGACGCTGCGGGTCCTGCAGGCGCTCCAAACCGGTGGGCTCTGCCCGGCCGAGTGGACGCCCGGCAAAGACCTGCTCAAAGTCGCAGCGTAGGCCGAACATGCCGCTGCGCACTGGAAGCGACCTGCCGTCGATCGACGGCGCCGCGACCTGGATCAACGGCGCGCCGACGGACGAGGAGCTGAGCGGCAAGCCGCTCCTCGTCCACTTCTGGTCGGTCAGCTGCTACATCTGTCACGACGTCGCGGCCGAGGTCGCTCGCTGGCAAGCGGAGTACGGCCCCCGCGGCCTCGCGGTCATCGGCGTCCACCAGCCGCGCGGCCCCGAAGAGCTCGACGTCGCCAAAGTGACCGAAGACGCACAGACCGCGATGGGCATCACCTGGCCGTGCGCGATCGACAACGAGCACGCCCTCGTCGGTCGCTTCGAGAACCAGTTCGTGCCCGCGTACTACGTCTACGACCGCGACCACAAGCTCGTCCATCGCCAAGCCGGCGACCGCGGCTTCGAACGTCTCCACGACAAAATCGGCCAACTCCTCGAGGCCGACGCGGCCGCCGCCTAGGGCCCCTCTCGGCGCCGCTTGCGTGGCGCCCGCCGATGCCCTACACTCTCGTGGTTGCGGATGCGGCCCTCGGCCGAATCCCAAAGCCCTGTGCGCGAGTGGCGGAATTGGTAGACGCACTAGCTTGAGGGGCTAGCGCCCGCAAGGGCGTGCTGGTTCGAGCCCAGTCTCGCGCACCAATGAGAAAAGCCCGTAAGCACGGGCTTTTTCTCTTGCTGGCGGCATACTGAACCGAGAGATCATGCCGCCGTTGGAACCTCCGAAGTGCCAATCTGGGTGCCAATTTCCTGGGCCTCGACGGACTTCGGCGAACTATGCTCTTTAAGGCGGGCGCTGAAGGCGAGCGTCAGCGGCGTTTGATCAGCCGGAAGGAAGGAGGAGTAGATGTCCAGCGTGATGCTCGGCCGTGAGTGCCCGAGTCGCTTGCTTACTGCCGTTAGGTAGCATCCTTGGCGCAAGAGCGAGGTCGCGCAGGTGTGGCGGAGACTATGGAATTTGTAGTGCGGCAGGCCCGCTCGGGCGATTTTTGCCAGCCACGCGTCGTAGAACCGGGTGCGCGTCCATAGCGTCCCCTCCTCCGTGAAGAGGTGGTCCCGCTCGCCCTTCCCTACCACCAGCGATCTCAGCGCCTCTAGCGTCTCGGGAGCGATCTGGATGTCCCGGATGCTTCCGTCCGTCTTCGCGCCCTCAGAGACGACGGGAACGCGCTCCACGGTGTCACAAGTGCGTCGGACGCGAACCTCGCCGCGCATGAAGTCCACCTCCCGCACCTGGAGCCCAAGAATCTCGGCCTGCCGCATTCCCGTGTCCAGCGCGACCAAGATCAGCGCATGCCAATACGGGTCGCCTGCCACGGAGCGCACCAGCGCGGCTTCATGGATCGGATGAAACGCCTCCACGACCTTGCTCTTCGGCTTAGTCGGACTGGTACTGGTCTTGACGACGTTCTTGGACAAGCGGTCATCGTCTACGGCATCCTGGAATGCGGCGTGCAGAAGCCGATGTACACGCGATCTCGTCCCCTCGCTCGTCTTCTCAGGCATCCGGCTGAAAAAGTCTTGCACGTCCTGTTTCTTCACTTCAGCAAATGGGAGGCCGCAGAAGGTCTGCTCCTTGCACCACCTATTGAACGTTGAGCGGTTCGTACCGAGGGTCGTGTCAGCCCAGTTGCGCGCCGCGCGCGGATACCACTCGTCAAGGTACTGCCCAACCGTGTAGACGCTTTCGCGATCTCGCGGCTGTCGTTCAGACAGCATCTTGTTGAAACCGCCAGCGGCCTCCCAGTTCTTGAGTTGAATATCCACGTCGCGCCTCTTTGTCCCTCGGAAGACGGGCGACTTGTGACGTTTACCGTCGATGGTGCGGCGAAGATAGCCGATGAACGCCTTTGAGTCAGCCGGATCGGCGACGATGGTCCCTGAGCCATAGTTGCGCTTTTTGGCCATCACGAGAACCAGCCTTTTCGCGCCAACCCTTCCAGTTCCGCGCGGAGATAGCGAACGCGCCGCCCAGCCGGGATGCGGGTCAGCAAATTTTGCTTTAGGATGTGGTAAAACGTCGTCTTCCCGCACCCGAGGAACGACCACGCTTCCCTCGCGCTCACGGTCAGACGAGTCTCGCTGTATTCAAGGTCTGTGTGTGATGGGACGGTGCTGGGGCTATGGCGATCAGTTTGGCGATTCTTGCGGCTCATGCTGGAATCATCGCGCACTGATCAACGATACTGTAGGATTTAGCGAACTAAGGCGAATTAAACTCTATTCGCAAAGCCAGCGGCTCGACGGTGTTCGGGCGCAGGGAATTTACTATGCTCTCAGCATATCACCGACGAGGCGAGTCACGAATGGCTCTGTAGCGCATTGGGCGGAAACACGCGGTTAACGAAGCCCATTTGCAGGCGCACCGATGGTAACCTTTAGGTCGAAGGAACTACGTGTGTTCGGTGCATCAAGGTGTTATTGAATCAAGATGTCACATCCGCATACTTTCCCCGCCATTCATTCCACTGTAAAACGATGCGAGCGAAACACGCGGATGGAGTTCACGAGAGCGGGAATGTTGGGGGCTTGACAATCTCCTCGGGTTGACCGAGGATTGAATCCGCTCTTGCATCAAGCCAGATTGCCAGCGCGCGACGGGCGGCGCGGCTTCGAGATCAACGTCGGCAGAGAGCGCGGGGCCAAGTCTCCCGAAGTCGCCACGACATGGCGTTCGGCGCACGAACCTTGAAAACTGAACGATGGAATGGGTCGAGCGCGTGGCGTCGCCGAACCTAACGACGTGCGTTGCGTCATCGCGCCTCGGCCTATTCGGTAAATATATTGACGAGCCCAGGCCGTTCGCTTTGCGAGCCTCGTTCGCAGCGGTATAATTGGATTGTATGAGCGACTTCGTAGATGAGTATTCCGCCGCTTCAAGGAGACCTCAGTGCCTTGCAGAGGCGTGCTCGATCATCGTCAAGCACGCCTTCTTCATCGAGGTTTTTTCGAACGCGAGAATCGCGATGGAAGGAAAGTTGTCGTACTACAACGAGAAGTTGCCAAAAGTGCTGGCCGACTTCGGGATCACCGAGTAGGATCGGATGATACAATTCGGCGGAAGTAGCATATACTACTACTATCAGAAACGTTCACGGCGTCGGATCAAGATTTCTCCCGCTGGCATCGGCCGCGATCAGAGAGAGAAGAACCCCGGATAGCCGTGAACTACCTGGGGTTTTTCATTTTAAATCATAACTGAACAGCACGGGAAGGCCTCGAAAGAGCAAGTGGTCGTCCAAGCAGTACCGTGGATAAATAAGCCTGCGCATAGTGGGAGATGACCGATCCTATCTAACCAATAGAAAAGACAAACGACGGTGATATGCGGTGCCCATGCGGTGCCTACCCCGTGACGAGGTTCGGCTAATTGTCGATGCGTGTCTATGGCTACCGGAGACGATGGTGTAAACCTGCGTGGTAAATGCTTCCCACCACGCAGAATCCAAAAGTGCATGTTTGGAATAACACCTAGTGGCGGAACTCATCCATCGGATGCAGTTACGATTTTGCCCGGCCAGGGCGAAATCTATCACTTCGGATACACATTCTTGAGCCAGCGTAAGTTACTAGCAGGACGTGTTCCCACTACTCCGGATGGCAGAAGTAGGTACAAAGCCGGTTCGACTCCCGAACAGAGAATCAGGTAACCTACTTGGCGTTTAAGGTAGAGGCTACCCTGATCCATTGCACCAGGAACAGGAGAAGTTCGGCCCGACCCGCCCGGTTCCGGCGCACAAGTAGCATACTCCTGATCCATTACACCATGAACAGGGGAAGTTCGGCCCAACCTGACCTGCGCCGTTGCAGTTTGAACATCTGCGAGCGCCTGCACAAAGTACACATGCCATCTTGGTTCACCCTTCATAGAGGTCAAGTAGTGCGTATGTTGATCGACTGCATTGATATGTTTGGTCTTGGTCTAGCAGAAGAAGGTAATCGAAACTGATTCGGACCTCGTCTGGTATCATCTTGGCAGTTCGCGATTGGGTCGGCTCGAAGCGCAGGCCCTTTTCGTATGGAGCCGCTCACGAAGAAGCAGGATGGTACAATATCTCGGGGCATCGTTGTTTCAGAGCGAAACGCTCACATGCGTTCGGCACGGCATTGAGCCGCGCCGACCAGGGCACCGGGGGTAAACGTCGCCGGTTCGGATACCGATGCGAATGTGGCACCCCGTTGTGCTATGGAACCTTCGAATTTTGTCGGGCGATGGCCCGATTCAGGGTCGAACGGTCAATCTTGAATAGACGTGCTACATGAGATGGTGCCTCGCCGTCATGTAGCATCTTCACGGCGGCGGCGACCTGCGAAGGTGTCATGGCACGCGGCCGACCGAGCGTTTCACCGCGCCGCCGTTTGGCCTGTAACGCGGCGACGGTGCGTTCCCGGACCAAATCTCTCTCGAACGCGGCCAAGGCGCTGAAAACGCCCAGGACGAGCCTTCCCGTCGCCGTGGTGGTGTCGATGTTCTCACGCAGGCTCAGGAAGCCGACGCCGCGTGCTACAAGGCTCTCCACGGTTGTGAAAAGGTGCGCCGCCGATCTGCCCAGCCTGTCGAGCGCGACGACCACGAGGGTGTCACCTTGGTTCAATGATGCGAGGCAGCGGTCGAGTTCCGGCCGGGACGACAGCGCACCGGAAACGCCCTCGTCCCCGAAGATGACACTGCACCGCGCCGCCTTCAGGGCATCGACCTGACCATCCACGGATTGCAGGCCCGTCGAAACGCGACAATAACCAATGAAGCGGTTGCTCATATTGGTATTGTATCAATATGAGCGCATTCTACATAGCGTTTTCGCGCCGGATGAGCCGCGCCGCTACGCTGTCGCCGAAACGATGCAAAAACGAACGTATCTGCGCCGGAACAGTGATTGCCGCGCACCGATAATGGGACATGGGCGAGCGTCTATGGTAACCCGCTTTCTGTATCGAGCAAATCTATCGCATCTCGCCTGATGTCGGAATTCGCGGCGTTATCGCGCACGGACTTTGCGAGTTGCCTGCTGCGCGCTATCGCGCTCGCCGCCCAACGATCATCTCCCATTGCATGAGCGCCGACGGCGACGAAGAACAGGCTCCCTGCCTCCTTAAGCAACTCCGTCTGGCGATCAGCGCCGCGAAGGCGGTCGGCCCGCGTCTTATGGACAGCAACGGCGAGCCCGCAGTAATTCAACATCTCATAGAATTGCCGATTCGTAAGGCGCGGAGACCGGTCGGCCAAATATTGACATTGCACGATCACGTTGCGCTCCGCTGAAGCATTGTCGCAGAGGGCAGGCGCGGCCGCGTAGATCATTAGGACCAAACACGGGCAGATGATACGTACCGACGCCCCGAGGCTGAAGAGGCCAGTAGCCGATACTCCTCGCGTAGGGTTGGGATTGCTATGTGTCCAGTACGGCAAGGGCTCTCCTCGCAAGGCCGACTCAAGCAAATAAGCAAGTTTCGTTTTCGCTCTCGGCCGGAAAGCCAAGGCCGCTGTAGAATACAAGCCTTTATGATGCGGATCGGTGCGTTCCCGCTCGCGCTCACGGTTCTCCGTCGCCTGTTCGGCGCGAAGGCCGTTCTGGGAGGAGGTGCCGTTGCGGCACTCGTCGCCGCGCTCTTCGCCGTTGGTGGCCGTGAAGTCACTGCGAAGCCGAACGCGGCGGAAGATTGCAACCTCAAGGCGTTCAATGGGCCAGCGGCGGCGGCCCAATTAAACGCAGGCAACAATTACTCGCGCAGGTCCCGCGCCAGCGAACAGGTCGCAGACATCTTCGCGAAGTGCGCTATCGAGAATGAGGACGGTCCACAACGGGCACGCGACTTACAAGGGGCATACACCGTCCTTGAAAGCGCAGGTGGGGACGCGATCCGCGCGGGTCAACGAGATCGCGCTGTGGCGATTGGCCGACGACTCCTAAGCCTTACGAGCCTCGTGATGAAGAAGTACGCTCCTTCCCAAGACGATTTCGACGTTCGCACAATCAACTTCGAGGCGCATGAACTCATACGGTGCGCTCCGGCTGGCGTTTACCTAGACCCACCGAATCCATCGGGACGATGCTGATCGTGATCGCGATCTAAGCGTTTCGGAGATAGAGCCGGGCCGTCGCGATGCCTTAACCGCCGAAGCCGTGGCCCGATGATCTGGCTGATTGGCTTCGTGATCGTGCTGTTTCTGCTTGGCGTCGATTTTGAACAAATCAAACCGGACTTGTCGAGGCGGGACAGGTCCGTCCATAGCGCACCTAGGAGTGAGCCGTTCAATCCGCTTCTGACCAGTACGCGGCAATTTTGGCGAGCCTTGGCTCGGTAAGCACCAAAGTCTCCTTCCGCTCGAACCCCACTTCTTCAGCATATTGTCTGAAGGCCGCGACGAACCGTTGGTCTTTGCAATCGAAGGGCGCGGCTTCCGTCGTCCGTTTGAGTTCGATTGCCGCCCACTGGCCGCCATTCTTCCGACGCTTAGCGACCACGTGAGTAAATACCCAGTGCAGTCTACCATATCCACCGTTTTGACCAAGCCTGCAGGCGAGAATCCAATCGCCACGCTTAGGTGTGCCGATGCAATAGACGTAGTCCAAGATGAACTTTTCCGGGTCGCGTGTTTCAGATTCGTCCTCAAATACGCGCACCGCTTCTATGATTGCCTTTGGCACCTTGTCTTCGTAGCCGTTCCACCATGTCGTCACTATTCGTTGGTCCCTCTTAAGCGGTTCACGCATATATTCCGCGAATGTGACGGTCTTGGGTCTTTGTTTAGCGCGACTGTGCTTCCACTCGTCTCGACGCGCTGCCGCGGCGTTGTATTGTTTGCGGTATGCCGCGAGTACAGAAGTCGTTACCTCACATCTGGAAGCCTTTAATGTTGCTAAAACGTCATCAATACGTATTTGAGACGCATCGGGCGTGAAGTACGCCATTTCGCGTAGTGAAGTCGCTCCACCACCGAGGGCGTTTTGCGTAAGATTGCATGAGCCGATAACAGCGCCTCCACCATTCGACCAGAACAACTTCATGTGTAGGCGGTCTACGAAGTAGACCTTTGCGCCCTTGCTAATTAGACTCTTCACGCCATCTGGACTGGTCGCCGCGACATTTGGCCAGCAGTACACAATGAGGCCCTTGGGCTCGTGGACGAAAGCCAGCGCGTCTTGACCAACAAAGGCCACGAGAGCGTAGCGTCGGCCATTCCTTGTGGCGAGAACGGACTTGATTTTTCCCCGGATCGCTTCCGCGTCGTAAAGAATCACGAGGCCACTCTCCTTGTCGCGCGATGTTCTACCTTGAGCCTTCGTCGCTTTGGGCGCTGGGCCTAGCAACTAGCCGACCTTGAGAAGCCGCCTGACCTTTGGATGCCGGACGATTTGTTCATCATGCGGCGTCAGATCGACGCTGAGTTTTCCTGACCGCCAGATCGCGCCGAACGCTGTTCCTGGGGTCGAAACGGGCTGAGCCGAGGAGTCCAGCCGGGCGGCCAGGGCTGGGGAAGGCCCATTTCGCGCCGAACCAGACGGAGCCGGGCGGTCGCGATGCCTTAACCGCCGAAACTGTGGCCCAATGATCTGGCTGATCGGCTTCGTCGTCGTGCTGCTTGTACTTGGGCGGTTGTTTGGCGCGAAGGCGGTACTCGCGGGTTGTGGGGTCGCCGCCGTGGCCGTTGTCGGCCTGATTGTTTTCGGCGGGTACGAGGTCGTTCACAACGTATTCGGCGGCGAACAAGATGTAGCGACGCGATCATCCACGCCCGAGCCTGCCGACCGATACACGCCGGGCCCCGCGCTTCATGTCGCGACAAGCCCTCCAACGGAATCGTCTATGCATGTGACGCAACAAGGCTCTTCAGTCGAATTCGGCGAGACGCCACCATCGCGTCGCGTATTCGAGAATCATGCCACCATCGTCGGTTCGTCTTCGCAATCATGGACCTACTTTTACAAAACGAAGTCTGCCTGGTGCAATGCGCTAGATGTGATGGCGGAGGACGTTGCAAGCGGTCATTCCGAGCCAAGAGATTTGTTGGGTCGAGTGGAGGGTCTTGACACAATCAGTGCGGGAATCCATGTGAAGTATCTTGGTCGCGAAAGCCTCTATTGCCACAGTGGTATCAGCCAGGAGAGTCAATGGAAGGACTATGACAAGGTGCATGTGACTGACACGGCATCCAATTTGAACAATCAAACGGGCCTTGTCGATGCCGGACAGGTCCGTCCTTGATCGGCGAGCGACGTCGTTGCCAACGTGCTTCGAACTAAAAACGAGCCTACCGTATGGCGATCTACCCCTTGCCACATGGATACGGGACTACCGGGTCCGTCGTGCCCGGCGCGTCCTGCGGATACGGAGAGCGGCCGATCCAAGCGTATGTAACGCGAGCGTACGCCGTTTGCCCGCTCGGGCAACGCTCCTGGCCGTTTGCGATTAAGACGATTCTGTACTTGTGGAAGTGACCGTCCGCGCAGTCTGGCTTGCAATCGTTTACCGATGCGATTCCCGTCGCGGCCGCGAACGCGTTTCCCCAGCCGGTCCAAGAGAGTTGACCTACTGAAACGCCCGCATCGGCGCACGTTAGCACCACGTTCTTCGGTTTGACGATTGGCGTGCCAGCGCAGTCGGGTAATGTCATGCCGCTGGAAGCGGCCACGACAGGCCCGCGGCTTGATATAACAGATAATGCAAGGATGAACGCTGGCCAGAGTGCGTGTAGTCTCATAGGTGCCTTTCGGCGACAACCTGCAGAATCGGATTGGGAAAGACCTATGGTGCGCGATTAACGCCCAGCACTTCGATGCTGGTGCCGTCGACATCCATCACCGTGCGGAAGGTGATTCGTACGCGGGTACGTCCGAATGTTACGCGGCTCGCCAGGTCATCTGGCACAGCACGATTGCCGAAATAGTCTATTCGCGTCATCGGCACTGTAAACGTAACGGGCCTTTTCCCAGCAGGCTGGATGGCAAGAAGTCCGAGCCCGTTGCCATGGCTGTACGAGACGATAACTCCCGTGATTGACTGAACGGCTCCGGCTGTTTCGCAATTTGTCGGCGCACCGCGACCTACGTCAAATGTTATACGCCGCGGCCTTTCGACTCCAACCGATTGATCGTATATGGAGACAATCCGAACACGTCTACCCGAGGATGTATTATCGAAGCCCGCGAGATCGACTTCGTGAACATGGCAGTTAGTATCGCGAACCGTTAGGAAGCCATACTCGTGCTGGAGCACCGTGCCGTCGTACGTCAGCGACGATGCTGTGGCCACTGTGGCTAGTAGGGTGAGTGCCGAGTGCAACGCCATTGGAGGTCCTTGCGAAGCCTCTTGTGTCCGGCAGAGGACCGGGTACGGCGCGCCGCTGGTGCGGTCCCAAGTCTATAAAGCGGACACCCGTTGTCCATTGGATTCGCAGACCCGGGATCGCGCCCTTTGTGGCGCATCGCCGAAGCGAGCATTCGACGCGCTTGGTGTCGGACTTTCACCGCCGCTGGTGAGCCAATCTGAGTGCCAATCGAGCGGAGCAGAGCGGTCAGAGGCGGACCTGAACGAACGGTTTCGGTGACCTGAATGAGATGAAATTCTCCTTCGTCTGCCGTGACTTTCTGCTGTTACAGAGGGTCGAACACTGAGCGGGGGATAGCGCCTCCTCGCTGTCTTGAGGGGCTAGCGCCCGCAAGGGCGTGCTGGTTCGAGCCCAGTCTCGCGCACCAAACCCTCAATGTTACTTCGAGAGCCGAGCCGTCTTTGATGGCTCGGCGGTTCGATGTCGGGGGCCGCCGGGACGCGCCCAAGACGACAACGGTAAAATTAGTAGTAAGGCCGAAACATCCGGCCATCCGGGCTCGTAGTTTCGGGCGGCTGACGAGAGGACGGCCTACGCTGTATGTGGTTGACACGGTTTTCGATTCAGCGCCCGATCATCGTCGCGATGTTCTTCATCGCACTGGCGGCGTTCGGGGTGATCTCGTACACGCAGCTCGGGAAGAACTCTCAGCCGAACGTTAATTTCCCCGTGGTCGTCGTCGTGGCAAGCTATCCGGGTGCGTCGCCGGCCGAGATGGAGCGGCTGGTCATCAAGCCGATCGAGGACCAGGTCGACGGCATCGAGCACCTCGACACGCTCAACGCGACGGCGCAAGAAGGATCGGCGGTCGTGGTCGTGCAGTTCCAGCTCGGCACCGATCTGGATTTCGCTGCGATCGATGTGCAGCGCCGTGTCGACACGGCGCGGGTCTACATGCCGACCGACCTCGACCCGCCGCAGGTGATCAAGAACGGCGCTGAGGCTCCGGTCGTCACGTATGCGATCGACTCGAAGACGCTCACCGCCTCCGCGCTGGCGGACGTGTTGAACGATCGCGTTATCTCGGACATCCGCCACATCCCCAACGTCGAAACCGTCGATCTCGAGGGAGCGGCGGTGCGCGAGTTCGACGTCAATGCCGACCCGCTGCGGTTGATGGGCGCGGGCGCAACCCTGCCCGACGTGTTCAATTCGATCAACGTCAACAACAGCAACCTGCCGGGCGGGCGCATCGACAAACCGACGGTCGAGACGACCGTCTCCGTTCACGCTGAGGTCAATTCCGCCGAAGACATCGCGGATCTGCCGCTCACCGTGCTCAGCGGCGCGCAGACCACGCTGCGCATCCGCGACGTTGCGAACGTTGCCGACACGCACCAGGAGCAGCGCCTGATCTCGCACATGAACGGGGCGCCGGGTCTGATCCTCGACGTCAACCGCACGATCAACTCCGACGAGGTCGGGACGACCAAGGTCGTGCGCGCGCAGATGCTCGGGATCATGAAGAAGTACCCGCAGATCGAGTTCCACGAGCTGTTCGCGCCGGCCGACTACACCACGGCTTCGCTCAACGGCGTGCTGCAGTCGCTGTTTGAAGGGATCTTCCTCACCGCGCTGGTGCTGATGCTGTTCCTGCACGCTTGGCGCAACGCCGCGGTCGTAATGGTCGCGATCCCCAGCTCGCTGCTCGCGACCTTCATCACCATGCACGCGCTGGGCCTGACGCTCGACAATGTCTCGCTGATGGGGCTTTCGCTGATCATCGGAATTTTGGTCGACGACTCGATCGTCGTGCTCGAGAACATCACTCGGCATCGCGACATGGGGCAATCGCCCGGCGACGCGGCGATCAGCGGGCGCACCGAGATCGGCGGCGCCGCGATTGCGATCACGCTGGTCGATGTCGTCGTCTTCCTGCCGCTGGCGTTCCTGAGCGGGTTTGTCGGTCAGTACATGAAGGAGTTCGGGATCGTCGTCACCGTGGCGACGCTGTTCTCGCTGCTGGTGTCGTTCACGCTCACGCCGGTGCTGGCTGCGAAATGGTCGGTGCTCAGACGCAGCCCCGTGCCGCCCCGGTTCCTCGTGTGGTTCCAGAGCGGTTTCGATTGGCTGACCTTGATGTACAAGAACTCTGCGCTGCCGCTGACCGTCCGCCATCGCTGGATGACGTTCTGGTTCAGCGTGCTGCTCGTCGTCAACGCGATTACCTTGGTAGCCGGAGTGCAGGCGATGATCGTGATCGGCGGCGTCGACGCGGCGCTCGCCGTGTTGACGCTACTGTGGATCCCGGTCGGTCGCATGCTCCGCGGACGCCGCCTCTTCGCGGGCACCCCGATATTCATCCGGAGCACGCCGCTCGCGCGGACGAGGATCTCACCCGTGCGTTTCCCTGGATTTTGGATGGAAGGCTCGCACGCCGGCGCGTCGGTCACCGGTGCGGTCGGCTGCCTCGCGGTCGGCGCGGGTATGGTTCTGCTCGCGCTCACGCACCACACCGTGCAGACCGCGTTCGTCCCCGATTCGAAAAACGGGCAGATCCACGGCGACCTCACCTTCCCGGTCGGCACCCCGCTTGCAACAACCGAAGCGACGCTGGTCAAGATCGAGAACACCGTCATGGCGAACTTCACGACCGTCGACACCGTGCGCACCTACGCCGGAACGAAGCCGGACGGCTGGGGTTCGACCGACGGCGGCTTCGTCGGTACGTTCAACATCACGCTGCGCAAGGATCACCGGCGCGACCAAGATGCGGTCGTCGCAAAGTTGCGTGCGATCATTCCGCCCGTCGTCAAGGGCGCCGAGGTCACGATCACCGGCCGCGGCGGTGGCGGCAGCGGACTGCCGATCTCGTTCACGTTGTCGGGTCCCGGCGACGTGATCCAGCCGGCGGCCGATAAGCTCGCAGCGTATATCCGCTCCATTCCGGGCACGGTCAACGTGCAGACGAACGCGGAGGATTCGGCGCCGCACCTCACCGTGCGCATCGACCCGTCGCGCGCCGCCGTCCTCGGGGTTTCGCCGGGCGCGGCCGCGCTGGTCGCTCGTACGGCTGTCGGCGGCGTGGTCGCGACGAAGGTACGCACCTGGAACGGATTGGTCAACGTGCTGCTGCAGTACCCGATCCGCGACCGCAACTCGATCGACGAGATCGAGCGCATTCCGGTGCGCGCCAACGACAACTCGCTCGTGCCGCTGGGCCGGATCGCGACGTTCACCTTCGACCGCGCGCCGACCAAGATCGAGCACGTCGACAAGCAGGTCATCGCACGCGTCAACGGCGACATCGACAGCTCGAAAACGACACTGGGCGAAGTGATGGGACTCGTCAACACCCAGCTGCACACTCCCGGCTTTCTGCCCTCGGGCGTGACGCTCGGCACGGAGGGCGACTCGAAATTCTTCCTGGAGTTCCTGGGCTCGATGGGTTTCGCGCTGATCACCTCGATCGCGCTGATCTACTGCCTCATGGTGATCCTGTACGGCTCGTTCGTGACGCCGTTCGTGATCATGTTCTCGATCCCGGTGGCGATCATCGGCGCGCTACTTGCGCTCGCGATCACGCAGCAGACGATCAATCTGTTCTCGGCGATCGGTTTGATCATGCTGTTCGGCTTGGTCGCGAAGAACGGCATCCTGCTGGTCGATTATGCGAACACGCTGCGGAAACGCGGGCTCACCTACGTCGAGGCGATTTTCACGGCGGGCGGGACGCGCTTGCGGCCGATCGTCATGACGACCGCCGCAATGGTGTTCGGCATGTTGCCGTTGGCGACCGGAAATACCGAAGGCGGCGAGATTCGTCAGTCGATGGGGATCGTGCTGATCGGGGGGCTGCTCAGCTCCCTCTTCCTGACGCTGTTCCTCGTGCCGGCGATGTACGTGACGGCGAATCGCATCGCCGGTTGGTTCGCCGATCGGCGCGCGCGGCGCAGCGAGCGGCAGGTGGGATCGAACGAGCCCGCGGTTCCTTCGATTCCGGCGGGCGCGCACGGCGACTGACCGCTTACTGGTTTCGCCGCCGATATTGCAAAAACGTACGATTGGGTAAGGGGACTTCCGTCTACTACGCGCTCGGAGGTTCCCATACTCGATGCACTCTTCCATCTCGCGACGCCTCTCCGCACTCGGCGCGATCGCTCTCTTGACGACGCTTGCCTTCCCCGCGCTGGGCGCGGGTCCGGTGAGCGTCACGGTGAACGGTCAGCCGGCGAACCTCAATCCGGCGCCGACCGAGCGCTCGGGCCGCGTCTTCGTTCCGCTGCGCGGGGTGTTCGAACAGCTCGGTGCGACGGTCGTGTACGATAACGGCACGATCAACGCCACCGGCCGTGGGCACACCGTGTCGCTGAAGATCGGTTCGCAGCAAGCCGTCGTCGACGGGCAGCCGCAGACCGTCGACGTCGCTCCGTTCATCATCGGCGCGTCGACCTACGTCCCGCTTCGCTTCGTATCGCAGGCGCTCGGTGCATCGGTGAACTACGACGGCACCAACAACATCGTCGCGATCAACACGAACGGCGGCGGCGGCGGAAACGCCATGCCGCCGAATCAAGTCATCACGCCGCAGCCCGCCCCGAACGGTGATAGTGGCTCGATCACCCTCGTGAACGAACGGCCGGCGCGCGGCAGCACCGCCGCATCGAACCGGCCGCTGATCGAGGCGGTGTTCGGGGGCGGCGAGGTCGACCCGAACACCATTCGCATCTCGCTCGACCAGCTCGAGGTCACCAACGACTCGACGCGCTCGCCGCGCGGGTTCACCTACGTTCCCCGCTCGCCGTTGCGTCCGGGCGTTCATCGCGTCCGCGTCTCGGGGACGGACAACAACGGTCAACCGTTCGTCCGTGTCTGGTCGTTCACGTCGGGAACTTCGGCGGCGATGGTCGACGCCATCGGCGAGGTCCGGCCGCGCGACGGGACGACGGTCGGTAACCAGTTCGTCGTCTCCGGACGCACGATCCCCGGCGCGCACGTCACCGTCCAGGTGGGCGTGTCGGGCAGCCCCGGGACGGTCGGCGGGCTCGTCGGCGCTTTGCTCGGCGGCGGCGGAACGAATAGCGCAAGCTACAGCCTGACCGCCGACGGCAGCGGCTACTTCACCACCCAGGTGAGCATCGATGCGCCGGGCGGCAGCCAGTTGGTCCTGGCGATCAACGCCGATGACCCGCGGACCGGGGCGACGACCCCGCCGTTCCGGGAGCGGCTCAGCATCCGCTGACGCTCGTTCTCGACCGATAGCGCGGCCGCGGCAGGCCGATGAAGGTGTGGCGTCTCACCGACTTGCCGTGGCTGCGCAGATCGACGGGCGACGTTCTCCTCGTCTCGCCCTGGTGACCGGGGCCGCGGCCGGGCTGGCGCGGGGCGTCGCGCTGCGGCTCGCTCAGCGCGGCGACCGCGTCGCGTTCACCTACCGCCCCGGCGGGACGCCGCCCGACGTGACGCTCGCCGCCCTGCGCCCCTACGATCCCGAGGCGCTCGCGATACCGGCGGACTTGGCGCGCCCCGAGGCCGCCGCCGAGGTCGTCCGCGCGATCGAGGCTGCTCGCGGTCCGGTCGACGTGCTCGTCCATGCCGTCGGCCCGATCGTCGTGAAGCTCTTCGAGCGCTGCACGTTCGACGATTACGCCGCGATGCTCGACGGCAACCTCGGGTCCGCGGTCGCGCTCGCCTTCGCCGTCCTGCCCGGGATGCGCAACCGGCGCGACGGCCGCATCGTGTACTTCGGGATGAACGGGTCGTCGGTCACCCAGCCGGCGCGCGGGATGGCGTTGTACGGCGCGGCGAAGGCTGGGGTCGTGACGTTCGCCCGTGCGCTGGCGCTCGAGGAAGCCGCGAACGGCATCAGCGTCAACGTGATCGAGCCCGGTGACATTCGCGACAAGACGTCGGACCGCGCCGCGGCCGCGTCGCGCGCAGCCAACAATCCGACCGGACACGCAGGCTCGTGGGAAGACGTCGCTGCGGCCGTGCTCTTTGCAACGGCCGAAGACAACGGCTTCTTGAACGGGATGGTGCTCGGCGTGAACGGCGGGCTGACGGAACCGCACGAATGAAGTACGCGACCTGGATCATCGTCGCGTTCGTCACGCTCGCGCGTGGCCTCGCGGCATGGAAGGTGCCGCTCACCGGGGATGAGGCCTACTATTGGGAATGGGCTAAACACATCGCGCTCGGTTACGCGGACCATCCCCCGATGGTCGCGTATCTGATCTTTCCGTTCGATTGGGTGACCGCGAACCCGCTCTGGATCCGGCTCGGCTTTCTGGGCTGCGGGGTCGTCGCGACGTTGGCGGCTGCCGCGACGGCACAGCGGTTGACGGGCGACGAGCGCGCGGGAATGGTGACCGCGCTGGCCATGACGCTCACGCCGATGCTTTCGGTCGGGTTCGTCATCGCGACGCCCGACGGGCCGCTGATGGCCGGCTGGGCCTTGTGTCTGTACCTCACCGTGCGCGCGTCGCAGACACATCACCGCCGCGACTACCTGTTACTCGGCGTCGCGATCGCGTTCACGCTGCTCTCGAAGATGTTCGCCTACGCGCTGGTGGCCGGGATCGTGGCCTGGGGGCTTGCGCCAGCGCGACGCGGTTTGTGGCGCGAGGGCCTCGGGCTCTCCTTTGCGGTCGCGGCGATCCTGTACGCGCCGTTCGTCGCGTGGAACGCGACTCACGACTGGATCACCTTCGTGTTCGCGTTCCAGCAGCGCCACCAAGCGCAACCGTCGGCGCTGCGGCCGCTCTTCTATCTCGCGGCCAACGCCTTTGCCTACTCGCCCGGACTGTGGATCGCCGCTCTTCTGGTCCTCGTTCGTCCGCGCAGCGCGCTCATCGCGTGGACCTCGATCCCGTTGAGCGCGCTGCTGATCCTGCTCAACTTCCACGAGCGCATCGAGCTGCACTGGTTCTTCGGGCCGTACGTCTCGTTGTGCGTCGGGATGGGCGTTGCGTTCGAGTCGCTCTCGCACCGCGCGCGCGTGCTGTGGGCGACGGCCGGTGCCGTCCCGGCCGCCGTGCTGATCCCGTTCCTGTTCCTAGCCGCCGCCTTCCCTGGGCCGCTCTACGAGCAGTTTCGCGCGACCGGGTCCAGTCTGCGCAACGACGGTCCGTTCGAGATCTTCACCTACTGGCCGCTGGCGCAAGACGTGCGCCGCATGGCCGATGCCAACGACGCCGTCGTCGTCACCGACGGATACGGCTTCTCTTCGCAGATGGACTACGACGCGGGGATACCGCCGGTCGTCATCGGCTACGCGCACCAAGGGCAGGAGGCGCGACACTGGTACGACGCCGAGATGCACCCGCGCCGGATCCTGTTCGTCGACAAGGAGGCGCTGGTGCCGATCCCGGGGCAACCGAAGACCTATCCCGGCCGCAGCGACTTCGATCGCCGGCTGCACATGGCGTGCGGTGAAGTCAAAGCGGGTCCGGATCTCGAGTATTCGTACACCGATCCAACCGGACACTCGGTGCCGGCCCGCACGTATTTCCTCACCTGGTGTGACGATCCGCGACCGGACGCGATCCGGATTTTGCGCTGGGAAGACACGAGCGTACCCCGCCCGGCGACGATGTAGCGTGCCCATCAATATAGACGGAGACGATATTTGAGCGATCATCGTGCCTTTGCGCTGCCCGGAGCGCGGCCGCAATACGGACCCGACAAGACGGTCGACGTCGTGCACATCGATCTGCGACTGCGGCCGGATATCGAGCGCGAACGGCTCGACGGCGTGTGCACGACGATGGTCCGCGGCGTCGAAGATTTCGTCGACCGGCTGGTGCTCGACGCCGTCGATCTGGTCGTCGGCTCGGTCACGGCAGGCGATGGTCGCGCGCTGCCGTTTCGCTCGACCGCGCACACGCTGGAGATCACGCTCGATCCGCCGCTGCGAACCGGTGCTGAGCTCGAGTTCGCGGTCGAGTATTTCGTCGAACGCCCGCGCCGCGGGCTGTATTTCATCCGCCACGCGCCGCGGCACGTCTGGACGCAGAGCCAGGATACCGATGCACGGTACTGGTTCCCGTGCTTCGACTATCCGACGGGGAAACAGACGACGTCCGCCACCATCGTCGTGCCGAAGGGCCACTTCGCGCTCGCCAACGGGGCGCTCGTCGAGCGGACCGAAGGGCCGGCTGAAACCGTCTACCGCTACGAGCAGCGGATCCCGCACGCGACGTACTTGGTCACCTTGGTGGCGGGGCCGTTCAGCGAGATCGCCCAGCCGCACGACCGCGTGCCGATCTGGTACTACACCCTGCCCGGCCGGGAGGCCGACGGTGAGCGGGCCTTCGCCAATACGCCGCGCATGGTCGACGTGTTCGAGCGGGTGATCGGCGTTCCGTATCCGTACGAGCGCTACTCGCAGATCGCCGTGGCCGACTTCGTTTTCGGCGGGATGGAGAACACGTCCGCGACCACTCAGACCGATCGCGTGCTGCACGACGAGCGCGCGCACCTCGACTACAGCGCGGACTTTCTCGTCTCGCACGAGCTCGCCCACCAATGGTTCGGGGACCTGGTTACCTGCCGTGACTGGGCGCAAGCGTGGCTCAACGAAGGCTTCGCGACATACTTCGAATCGGTCTGGCTCGAGGCGGAGAAAGGCTGGGACGAGTACCTCTACGACGTCTTCGGCGGCGTGCAACGCTACGTCGAAGAGGATACCGAGCGCTACCGGCGGCCGATCGTGTGCAACGTGTTCCGCGATCCGATCGAGTTGTTCGATCGTCACCTGTACGAGAAGGGCGGCGCCGTACTGCACATGCTGCGCGGCGAGCTGGGGTGGAATCGCCTCAAGCGCTCGCTGCGGCGATACGTGAGCGAGAACGCGCAGCGCAACGTCGAGACGATCGATCTCGTACGCGCGATCGAGGCCGAGACGGGCCGCAACACGCGCCGGTTCTTCGCGCAGTGGGTCGAGCGGGGAGGACATCCGCAGCTCGACGTCAGCTACGCTTGGGATCGCGAGCGCAAGATCGCGCGCGTCACCATCGAGCAAAAGCAATCGGTCGACGACGAGAATCCGGCGTACGTGTTCGACCTCGAGCTCGGGTTCGCGGGCGAGCTCCCGGACACGATCCGCACCGATTTCGGCGACGCGGCGTTGCCGGGCGAGACGCGTGTGCAACTCACCGTCGACGCGAAGTCGCGCACGTTCGCGGTCCCGCTCGAACGCGAGCCCGCGCTGGTGCGCGTCGATCCGTCGGGCTGGATCCTCGCGTCATGGACGTCGTTGCTCGGCACCGACCTGCACGTCGCGAGCCTGCGCGGCGATCCGTCTCCGCCGGCGAGGATTCGCGCGGCCAAAGCGCTGACGAAGGACGGCAACCGGGTGGCGCGCGAAGCGCTCGCCCACGCGCTGGCGCACGATCCGTTCTGGGGCGTCGGCGTCGAGGTTGCGGTAGCACTGGGAAAATCGCGCGCACCGTCGGCACGCGCGACGCTGCTTGGCAACGCCGGCCACGCGCACCCCAAAGTACGGCGTGCTGTCGCCGACGCGCTGGGCAACTGGCGCGACGAAGAGGTGGCCTCGGCGCTGCTGAACCTGCGCGACGATCCGTCGTACTTCGTCGCGGGTAGCGCGCTGCACGCGCTCGGCAAGACGCGCGACCCGCGCGCGTTCGATGCACTCGTCGCCGGCCTGGCGACGCCCTCGTGGGGCGCGACGATCGGCGCCGGAGCGGCGCGCGGGCTCGGGGCGCTGGCCGACGAGCGTGCGCTGCCGGTCTTGGAAGACGCGCTGCGCGCCGACCGGCCCGAGCCGTTGCGGCGGGCCGCGGTCGCTGGGATCGCGCAGCTGGGCACGCTGGTCGACGCGGCGCGGACGCGCGCGTTCGAAGCGGTCGAACGTGCGCTGACGGATCCGGCCTACCTCGTGCGCATCTCGGCCTTCATCGCGGCGGAGAAGCTCGGGGACGCGCGACTGCTGCCGACCCTCGACCGGCTCGCCGCCGCGGAAGACGACGGCCGCTTGCGGCGCGATGCGGCCGAGGCCGCGATTCGGGTGCGCGAAGAGCAGACGAAGCCGGCCGAGCTGGCGCTGCTGCGCGAAGAGCTCGACCGGTTGCGCGCCGAGTCCCAAACGCTGCGCGAGCGCTTCGACGAGCTCAGCACAGGCCGCGTCGACGAGCTCAGCGCGGGCTGAGCCGGCGGCGGCATGGTGTGATGGCGTTCATTCGTCTCGCCGCTGCGACGCTCGCGCTCGCGGCCGTCTCGGCGTGTTCGCACGGAACGCCCGAACGGCCGGCGAGCGGGCCGACGCCGATCGTCGCCGGCCCCAACGCTCCCGGTTGGAGCGAGCCCGAAGTCCGGGCGCTCCAAGCGCGGTTGCGTTCCGCGCTGAGCGCGTCGGCGCTGGCGACGAGCGGCGTCGCGATCGTCGACTCCGACGGCAGGCCGCTGTTCGTTCGCCGGGAGCGATCCCCGTTGACGCCGGCGTCGACGTTCAAGGTGCTCGTCGGCGCGGCTGCGCTCACCACGTTGGGGCCCGCGTTTCGGTTCGCGACGACGTTCGAGTCGATCGCCGATCCGCGGGACGGCCGGATCGACGGCGACCTCTATCTGGTCGGCACGGGCGATCCGACGCTCACCCGCGACGATCTCCGCGGCGGTGCCGGATCGGTCGCGCGCGCCGGCGTTCGCGACGTGCGCGGCGCACTGATCGCGGACGCAGGCACGTTCTCGGGCCCGGAGACGAACTCGGCTTGGGATCCCGACGACCTCCAATACGGATACGCCGCCGGCACCAGCGCGCTCTCGCTCGATCAAGGGACGGTCGAGTTTCATCTGGTGCCGACCGCCGTGGGAGCGCCGGCGCGGATTCGCGTGTTGCCGTCGTCGGACGCGGTGCGCGTCTTCGGCAGCGTGCTCAGCTCGTACACCACGCTGCTGACGATCCAGCGTGACCCGGGCCGCAACGACTTCACGTTCGCGGGCCGTGTCGCCGACGAGCAATCGTTCTGGCGTCCGGTGATCGACCTTCCGCGCTATGCCGCTCAAGTCGCGCGCGCCATGTTGCGTGACCGCGGCGTCGCCGTCGACGGCGGCGTGCGCGTCGGTGTCGCCCCGGTGGCGCCGCTCGTGCTCTGGCGCCACCGCTCGCCGCCGCTGCTCGCGATCGTGCACGAGATGTTCCTCGAATCGAACAACCATTTCGCGGAACAGCTGTTGCGGGCGCTCGGCGCGACGCGCGGCTCGGGCACGGAGTCGGGCGGCGGCCGGATCGAGCGCCAGATCCTCGTCCGAGACGGGGTGCCGCAGGACGGCTTGCGCATCGTCGACGGCAGCGGTTTGGCGGCCAGCGATCGCGTCGCGCCGATCACGCTGGCGACGCTGCTGGCGCGCGCGGCGGCCGAGCCCGGCGGTGCCGCCTTCGTCGCGACCCTGCCGCGCGTCGGGATCGAGGGCACCGTGCGCTGGCGCCGGGTGCACGACGCGCTAGGCCGTGCGCGCGCCAAGAGCGGGCACATCCGCAACGTCAACGCCCTGGCGGGCTACGTGCAGACCCGGCGCCACGGGCGCGTGGCCTTCGCGATCATCGTCAACGACCGGCGGGCCGACGACGGCCAGGTCGATATGGGGATCGATCGGATGCTGGATCTGCTGGCCCGCAGTTAAACGCATTCTCTAGGAGGGTGCGCCCCGAAGCGCACGAACGCCGCTGCGTTGCTCTGTGCTGGTGAAGTAGGCTCCATGAGACGGTGGTTCGTTTTTGCGTTCTTGGCCGGGCTGGCGGTATCGAGCGGGGTCGCGCGGGCTGCCGCGGCATCCGACCCACCGTTGCTGCTGCGCGACCCGACGGTGAGCCGCACCGAGATCGCCTTCGTCTACGGCGGCGACATCTGGACGGTCCCGCGCCGCGGCGGTGAGGCGCATCGCTTGGTCACCGGCTACCATCAGGCCGCCTTCCCGATCTTCTCGCCGGACGGCTCGCAGGTTGCATTCACCGCGACCTACGACGGGAACGTCGACGTCTACGTGGTTTCGTCGAGCGGCGGAGAACCGCGGCGGCTCACCTTCCACCCGGGCGCGGACGTCGCGGTCGGCTGGACGCCCGACGGAAAGCGCGTGCTGTTCCGTTCGAGCCGCGCGAGCTATTCGGATCCCGATCAGCTCTACACGATTTCGACGGCGGGCGGGAACCCGACCGAACTTCCGCTCACCATGGCGGAAACCGGATCCTACTCGCCCGACGGAACGCACCTCGCGTACGTGCCGAACTTCCAATGGGAGCCGTTCTGGAAAGGTTACCGCGGCGGCCAGACGACGTACGTTCTGATCGCGAACCTCGCCGACTCCAGCACCGTCGCCGTGCCGCGCAACGGCTCGAACGACAACCTGCCGATGTGGGTGGGCGACCGGGTCTACTTCGTCTCGGACCGCGAGGGGCCGATCACGCTGTTCACCTACGACACGCGAAGCCGCAAAGTCGAGAAGCTGATCAAGAACGACGGCTTCGACATCACGGAGGCGTCGGCCGGACCTGACGCGATCGTCTACTCGCAGTTCGGCGCACTGCATCTGTACGACATTGCCGCCGGCCGCAGTGAGCCCGTCCGCGTGACGCTCGCCGCCGACCTGACCGCGGTTCGACCCCACTGGGAGAACGTTGGTCTCTCGATCCAGAATGCCGCGATCTCACCCAACGGCGTCCGCGCGGTGTTCGAGGCGCACGGTGACATCCTCACCGTTCCGGTCGAGCAAGGCGATGTTCGCAACATCACCAAGACGCCCGGCGTCGAAGAGCGCAGCCCAAGCTGGTCACCGGACGGGAAGTCGATCGCGTACTTCTCCGACGCCTCGGGCGAATACACGCTGCACATCCGCGATCAGCGCGGTCTCGAGCCCGCTCGCGTGATCTCGCTGGGATCCTCGCCAACGTACTATTATGCGCCGGTCTGGTCACCGGACAGCAAGAAGATCGCATACTCCGACAAGCGGCTGAACTTGTGGTACGTCGATCTCGATCATCCGACGCCGGTGAAGGTCGCGACCGAACCGTACGGTGATTTCGGTCCGACACAATTCGCACCCGACTGGTCGCCCGACAGCCGCTGGCTCGCCTACACGAGCGAGCTCGACAACTTTTTACACGCGGCGTTCGTGTACTCGCTCGACGGGCACAGCGCGCACCGGGTGACCGATGGGATGAGCGACGTCGGCAACGCGGTCTTCGACAAGAACGGGAAGTACTTGTACTTCACCGCGAGCACCAACACCGCGCTCACCGCCAACGGCTTGGACATGGAGGCCGACGGACGGATCACCAGCAGCTCTGTGTACGCCGCGGTGCTGCGGCGGGATCTGACGTCGCCGCTGTCACCGCAGACCGCCGACGAAGAAACCAAAGGCCGGGCGGACGGTGCGCCTGCGCCGGAATCGCCCGCGCCGTCGCCCGCCGCGTCGAAGCCGCCCGCCGCGGTGGCCGCTGCCGCGAAGCCGAAGTTCGGGATCGATCTCGACGGGATACTGCAGCGCATCGTGGCGCTGCCGGTCGAGGAAGCGAACTACGCCGCGATCGGTGCCGGCAAGCCCGGCGAGTTGTTCCTGTTCAAAGCGCCGCTCGCGCAGCTCGACCCGGGGCCACCGACGTTCGACGTCGAGCTGTTCGATCTCAAGTCGCGCAAGGCGAAGCCGATCGTAGCGGGCACGAACGGCGCCGTCGTCGCAGCCGACGGCGATCATCTGCTGTACACGATGGCGCGGCGCTGGTTCATCGTCCCGACGAGCCAGCCGGTGCATCCCGGCGCCGGCGCGCTCGCCACGCAGACGCTCGAAGTCTACGTCGAGCCGCGCAAGGAGTGGGCGCAGATGTACCACGAGGCGTGGCGTCTCCAGCGCGAGTTCTTCTACGATCCGCACTTCCACGGGCTCGACATCGCGGCCGCGGAGAAGCGCTTCGAACCGTATGTGGCCGGGCTCTCGTCGCGCGACGACCTGACGTTCCTCATGCGCGAGATGCTCAGCTACATCTCGGTCGGGCACATGTTCGTCAAGGGTCCGCCGCCGCAGACGCGCACCATCACCGTCGGCCTCCTCGGCGCCGACTACCGCGTCGAGAACGACCGCTATCGGATCAGCAAGATCTACGACGGCGAGAACTGGAATCCCGACGTGCAGGCGCCGCTCACGCAGCCGGGGACGAACGTCAAAGTCGGCGAGTACCTGTTGGCGGTCAACGGACGCAACGTCACCGCATCGCAAGAGGTCTATAGCTTCTTCGAAGAGACCGCCGGCAAGCAGACGACGATTCGCGTCGGTCCCAATGCCGACGGCAGCGGCGCGCGCGACGTCGTCGTCGTGCCGGTGCGCAGCGAGGCCCGCCTGCGCAACCTCGCCTGGATCGAGAGCAACCGCCGCAAAGTCGATCAGCTCAGCGGCGGCAAGCTCGCGTACGTGTACCTTCCCGATACGGGCAGCGGCGGGTTCACCAACTTCAACCGGTATTTCTTCTCGCAGATCGGCAAGCAGGGCGTCGTCATCGACGAACGCTTCAACCACGGTGGACAGATCGCGGACTATATCATCGACCTGCTCGGCCGCAAACCGATGGGCGTCGTCGTGAGTCGCGAAGGCAAGACGACGATCGACCCGCCGTTGGCGATCTACGGTCCGAAGGTCATGGTGATCAACGAGTTCGCCGGTTCGGGCGGCGACGCCATGCCGTGGTACTTCCGCAAAGCCGGGCTCGGCCCGTTGGTCGGCGTGCGCACCTGGGGCGGTTTGGTCGGCATCGGGGGCTACCCGCCGCTCATGGACGGCGGCGGCGTCACCTCACCGCGCGCCGGCATCGGCGGACTGCACGGGCAATGGGAAGTCGAGGGCCATGGTATCGCACCCGACATCGAGGTCTGGCAAGATCCCAAGCTGGTCCGCGAAGGCCACGATCCGCAACTCGAAGCGGCCGTGACCAAAGCGATGCAGCTGCTGGCAGCGCATCCGGTCCCGACGTTCCATCAACCGCCGTTCCCCGACCACCACCCGGTGTTGCCGCCGCCGTAATGTGTTCGCGCAAAGTGCGCGAACACTCGCGTTCGGCCTTCGGCCGATCCGCCGCTGAGCGCTAGCGGGGGAGTTCGACGGGTTGCTTCACCGCGGTTGCGGCGTGGCTCGCGGAAGCAGGCGGCCTCGTGGTGGTGGGTTGTTTCACGGCACTGCGGATCGTCGTGATGCGGCGGACGTCGGGCACCGCCTGGATCGCGTACACATCGAGCGGTTCGCGTTTTCCGCGCACCTTGTGCCGGCCGAGCGAGCGCGCGTGATAGTGGGCCGCGTCGCGAACCGCGTTCATCACGTCTTCGGTGGCGACGATTGGGACGCGCAGTCGCTTGGAGAGTCCCTCGACGCGTTTGGTCGTGTTGACGGTATCCGAGACGACCGTGGTGTCGATGTGCAGCGCGTCGCCGACCGTCCCGAAGGTGACCGGTCCGGTGTGCAGCCCGATGCCGACCTCGATCGCCGGTCCGAGTCCTTCGCGATTGAGATCTTGGACCGCGTCGCGCAGCGCGAGCGCGGCGTCGAGCGCGTCCTCGACCCGGCGCGGGAACAGCGCCATGTACCCGTCGCCGAGGTACTTGTCGACGGTGCCCCGATGGGCGCGCACCACGCGCGCCGAGCGCGCGAAGAAGTCCGCGATGAGGACGAACGCATCCTCGGACGAGAGCGCCTCGGTCAACGCGGTCGAATCGCGGATGTCCGCGAAGAGCACGGTCATCGGCTGGGTCGCCCGGTCGCCGATCTCCACGTCGGCAAGGGAGTTGCGCCCTAGCCGTTCGACCAGCATGCGAGGAAGGAAGCGGGCCTTCGCTTCGCTGTCGCGCTCGAACGCCGCGAACAGGCGTGCCGGCGCGTCGCGGGTCGCCGCCCGGATCGCCTGGACGTACCGCGTGACGGCGGCGGCCCCCAGCACGACGGCGACCCCGCCGAGCACGCCTTCGTCCCCGCCCAGGATCAGCGCGATCGTTGCCACGGCGGCCGCACCGGCGGCTTCGAGGGCCTCGCGGCGACGCCGCAACGGCCGGCCCGTCGCCGCGGCGATGATGGCCAACGCTCCGAGCGCCCCGGCGGCGGCGGCTGTGACCGGCGTCATGGATACATCATGCCCGCAACGGCGCCGTTTCCACGGCCCGCGCGGCGAGGACACCTCGCGGGGGAACGCGTACGGGACCTCAATGGCCTCTGCTCCTGCGATCGGCACGCAACTCGTGATGCGGCTCGAGACCCCGAATACGCCCGGTTCGTTCGGCATCCTCGCCTCGGCAATCGGCGACGCCGGTGGAATGGTCGGTGCGGTCGACACGCGGACCGTCGGCAAGACGACGATCACGCGCGACGTGACCGTGAACGTCTCGAGCGAGCTCGTCGGCGACCAGGTGCGGCAAGCGATCGAAGCGCTCGAAGGCGTCCGCGTCCTCAACGTATCGGACGCGACCTTCCTGGCCCACCTGGGCGGCAAGATTCGCACCGGGATCACGCGGCCGGTGAAGACGCGGCAAGATCTCTCGACCGTCTACACGCCGGGCGTCGCGCGCGTCTCGTCGGCGATCGCGAAGGATCCGAACAAGGCCTACGCCTTGACGATCAAGCGCAACACGGTGTGCGTCCTCACCGACGGCACCGCGGTGCTGGGCTTGGGCGACATCGGCCCGTACGGGGCGGCGCCGGTGATGGAGGGCAAGTGCATGCTCTTCAAACAGTTCGCCGACATCGACGCCTTTCCGATCTGCCTCGATACCAAGGACGTCGACGAGATCGTCGCCACGGCCAAACGGATCGCGCCGATCTTCGGCGGGATCAACCTCGAGGACATCAGCGCGCCGCGCTGTTTCGAGGTCGAACGCCGGCTCGTCGAGGAGCTCGACATCCCGGTGATGCACGACGACCAGCACGGCACTGCGGTGGTGATCCTGGCGGCGCTGATGAACGCGGCGGCCGTCGTCGGTAAGAACCTCGAAGACCTTACGATCGTGCTGACCGGCAGCGGCGCCGCCGGCACCGCGACGATCAAGATGGTGCTCGCGGCCGGCGTTCGCGACGTGATCGCGGTCGACCGCGACGGCGCGCTCAGCCGCGACCAGCACTATCAGAACTCGCACTGGACGTGGCTGGCCGAGCACACCAACCGTGAGAACCGGCGCGGTTCGCTGCGTGACGTCCTGCGCGGGGCCGACGTCTTCATCGGCGTGAGCGCGCCGGGGATCTTGCAGCCCGAGTGGATCGCGACGATGGCGCGCGACCCGATCGTGTTCGCGATGGCGAACCCGACCCCCGAGGTGATGCCCGACGCGGCGGCACCGTATGTCGCGGTGATGGGGACCGGTCGCAGCGACTTCCCGAACCAGATCAACAACCTGCTGGCGTTTCCCGGCATCTTCCGCGGCGCGCTCGATTGCCGCGCGCGCAAGATCACCGAGGGGATGAAGCTCGCGGCGGCGCGCGCGATCGCCGGCATCGTCGGAGACGAGCGCAGCGCCGAGTACATCGTCCCGAGCGTGTTCGACACGCGCGTCGTCGATGCGGTCGCGCAAGCCGTGACCCAGGCGGCGATCGAGGACGGCGTCGCGCGGCGCGAGCTGCTGATGCCCGACGAAAATGTCAGCGCGCCCGTGGGAGCGCTCTGACGTGTCCGATCGCATACTGATCATCGAAGACGACGCCGATGTCGCGATGTTCGAGAAGATGATCCTGGAGCGCAGCGGCTACGAGGTCCGGATCGTGAACACCGGCTCGGCCGGACTCGAGGCGGAGCCCGCCTTCAAACCGGCGGTCGTGCTGCTCGACGTCGAGCTACCCGACATCTCGGGGCTCGACGTGTGCACCTCGCTGGCGAACTCGTCGGACGCATTCATCCTCATGGTGAGCGCTCACTCCAGCGAAAACGACGTGCTCAAGGGGCTCGGGCTGGGCGCCGACGACTACATCCGCAAGCCGTTCTCGGGCAACGAGCTGGTGGCGCGCGTGCAATCGTTTCTGCGCCGCCGCGAGCGTTCGCGCAAGACCGACCAGGAAGGCCGCCTCGCGATCGGCGGCGCTACCTTGGTGCGTGACTTCCACACGCTGGAGAACAACGGCCGGAGCGTGACGCTGACCGCGCTCGAGTTTCGCCTGTTGTGGTATCTGGCCGAGAACGTCGGCAAATTGCTGACCCGCGCGCAGATCCTCGAACGCGTCTGGAACGACGTTTCCGGCGTCCCGACGCGTGTCGTCGACGTCCATGTCGCGGCGCTACGCAAGAAGCTCAACGAAGTCGCTGCGACGCTGACCATCAGCAGCGTGCGCGGTATCGGCTATCGGCTCGACGAGCGCTGAGCCGTGAGCGCGCTCCCGGCCGCGGCATGATCCCGGCGATCGCGCTCGACCCGCGCGATCCGCGACCTCTGTACGTTCAGATCGCCGACGCGCTCGCCGCTGCGATGGAGCGCGGTGCGCTCGCGCCGAACGAACGGCTGCCTCCGATTCGCTCGCTGGCCGGGGGGCTGAACGTCGCGTTGGTGACGGTTTCGCAGGCGTACGAGACGCTCGCCGCGCGTGGGCGCGTCGTTTCGCGCGTCGGTCGCGGTACGTTCGTCGCGCCGGCGAAGGCCGTCGATGACGCTCCGTTCGCCCGCACCTGGGAACCGTCGCTGCTCTCGCGCGGCGAGCGGATGGAAGGCGTGCTGGACCGGCTCGCGCAGGCGCGCGCGCCGGGCGTGATCTCGTTGGCGACCGCGCATCCGGCACCCGAGACGTTCCCGATGGTGGAGTTCGGGCGCGCGATGCAACGCACGTTCGCCGACGATCCGCCCGAGGCGATGCAATATCGCGCGAACACCGGCGATCCCGATCTGTGCGCGACGCTGGCCGACGGACTCATTGCGCGCGGCTGCGCGGCGACCGCCGGCGAGATCATCGTCACGTCGGGGGCACAGCAAGCCGCCGACCTCATCGCCTCGGTGCTGCTGGCAGACCGCGCGGTCGTCGCGTCCGAGTCGCCGACGTATCCGGGGACGCTCGGCGTGTTCGACGCGCGCGGCGCGAGCTACGTCGAGGTTCGCAGCGACGCCGACGGCGTGCGGATCGACGACGTCGAGCGCGTCTTTTCCGAATACCGGCCGCGTCTGTTCTCGATTTGCCCGATCGCGGAGAACCCGACCGGCGTCGTGCTGCCGGCGCGCCGCGGCAAAGCGATCGTCGAGCTGGCGCGCCGCTACGACGTCGTCGTGCTCGAAGACCAGACCGGTTGGACCTTCACCTACGACGCTCCGGCGCCGCCGCCGCTCGCGGCCTACGACACCGACGGCCGCGTCGTGATGATGGAGTCGCTGTCCAAGTCGATCTTTCCGGCTCTGCGGATCGGCTATCTGCGCGTGAAGGGTGCCATGCGCGACTCGATCGAGGCGGCAAAAGTGCGGACCGATTCGTTCACCTCGACCCTAACGCAACGGGCCCTCTGGCGCTTTCTGCGCTCGCCCGCCTATCCGCGCCATCTCAAGCATGCGCGCGCGCTCTACCGGCGCCGGCGCGATTTGTTCGTCGACGCGCTGGCGCACGCGTTGCCGTGGGCCGACGTGCGCGCGCCGCAGGCAGGGACCAACGTCTGGCTGCGGCTCCCGCCTCGCCTCTCGACGCAGGCGGCATTCGACCAGTGTGCTCGCGAAGGGGTCTTGGTGATGCCCGCCGATCCGTTCTATCCGACCAGGAGCGGCCCGCCCGCCCTCCGGCTCTCCTTCGGAGATCTCGACGACGACGCGCTGGTGCGCGCCGTCGAACGCCTCGGCCGCGCGCTGCGCTGATCCTCGTTCCGTTCCAACGAAGAAGATGATGAAACCGCATATCCTCGCGCTCGCGCTGGCGATGCTCGCCCCCACCGCCGTCGCCGCGGCGACACCGCATCGCGCGCCGGCGCGCGCCGCCGCGGTCCGGGTGCCGACGGTCGAGTACGCGGCGCCGGCCGGCAACATTCCCACCGGTCACCTGCGTGGCGGCGTCTACGACGCGGTTCTGCCGTCCGGCCGCATCGTCACGCCGGTCGGGCAGAGCGTCGTCACCGGGATGAACGCGCTCGGCGTCGCGCTCACCCCGGACGGACGCTTTGCGATCGTCAGCGACGACGACGAGCGCGAGGCGTTGGTCCCGTCGTTCGTCGAGTCCGGCGCGACCGGCGGTTTCAACCTGGCGGTGATCGACACGACGACGATGCAGGTCGTCGATCGCTATCGCTCGCCGGACGAGAAATTCTGGGTCGGGGTAACCGCGCTGGCCGATCCTGTGCAGCCCGGCCGCACGCTGGTGCTCGCGTCGGGTGGCCCTTCGAACGCCGTTTATGCGTTCGATCTCGACGCCGACGGGCACCTGAGGCCGGACGCCAAGCACGTCATCGCCACGCCGTCGCCGATCGATCCTGCCTTTGCCGATCGCGGCCATAGCTACCCGGGATCGATCGCGCTTTCGAATGACGGACGCCGCGCGTATGTCGTCGACGAAGCCGGCGACAGCGTGAGCGCGATCGACACGGCCACCCGCGCGCTCGGCGGGCCATCTCGCGAGGTCGGGTTCTTTCCGTTCGGTATCGCGATCGCCGGCGATCGACTGCTGGTCACCAACGAGGGCCTCATGCGTTATGGATCCTTGCGCGACAGCACCCCGGCGCCGGAATTCCGAACGCCGGCTGCCGACCTGCAGCGCGCTTCGTCGCTTTCGTTCGTGAAGCTCGCGGCGGGCGGCGATCTTTCCGCGCTGCCGCAGGACGCGCCGCCGTTCGGCAACGCACCGTTACCCATGGACGCAACGCCCGACGGCGTGCGGACCGTCGGCGGAGCGCATCCGACCGCGCTGGCCGTTACGCGCGACGGCGCCTACGCGTTCGTTGCGATGACCAACGTCGACCGCATCGCGACGGTTGCGCTCAACGGGACGCCGCGCGTCGTGGGCGGCACCGAGCTGCGCCTGTTCGACAAGGGTCCATACGGGACGCAGCCCGCCGCGCTCGCGCTCTCGAAAGACGGCTCGCGGTTGTACGTCGCGCTCGCCGGGTTGAACGCGGTTGCGGTGATCGACGCGCACGATCCCGTTCACCTGCACCGGCTCGGGCTGATCGCGACCGGCTGGTATCCGACGGCGCTCGCGCTGGCGACCGACGATCGTACGCTGTACGTCGTGAACACGAAAGGCTACGGTCACGATCCCAATTACACCGGCGATCCGGCGATCGGCGGCGACGCCACTGCGGTCTGGTCGACGTTGCAGAAGATCGATCTCGGTACGGTGCAGCTCAAATCGACGACGATGATGACGCTGGCGAATACGCGTCGCGTGCTGCCGAAGGCGCCGGGCTATCCGCGCGAGCTCACGCACGTGGTGGTGGTCCTCGAGGAGGGCCGAACCTTCGATGCGATGCTCGGTGATATCGGCATAGCGAACGGTGGAGATGTAGCGTTCTCGCAGTTTCCCGAAGGCATCACGCCGAATCTGCACGCGCTGGCCAAGCGCTACGGCGTGGCGGTGAATCTGTTCGCCGACGCCGAGGAGTCCGACGCCGCGCACCAGTTCCTCGCCGGCGGGATCGCGACGCTGTACTCGGAACGGACGTTGTTCGCCAAGGCCGGCCGCGGGCAGCTCGTCAACCAGAACGAAGATCCCGAGGATTATCCGCGCAGCGGCTACATCTTCAACGCGCTCGCCCGGCGTCGCATCGGTTTTCGCGACTACGGTGACTTGGTGCAGCTCAGCGGTTACGACCAGGGAAGCGCCGTCGATCCGCGGGTCGACGACCCTCCGTTTACCGGCATCGACGAGCGGGATGCGATCACCCAGGGTTTGGGCGGGCGCTACGCGCTCGACGTTCCCGCGCCGGCGGTTCTCGATCGGCACGTCGATCTGAACTATCCGGGTTGGAATCCACGCATTCGCGACGAGCGCCGGGCGCATGAGTTCATCCGCGACTACGGCGCGCTCGTAGCGCGCCGGCAACAGCCTCAATACGTGTCGATTTGGTTGCCCGGCGACCACGGAGGCTCCGGAGTCGGGATACCACCGCCGGCTGAAGAGGTTGCCGACGGGGACCGCGCGCTCGGCGCGATCACTCAGTATCTCTCGCTCCTTCCGTCGTGGCGGCACACCGTGCTCTTCGTCATGTCGGCCGACGCGCCCGATTCACGCGATCACGTCGACGAGTATCGCACGTATGCCGTCGTCGTCGGACCGTACGTGAAGCGCCACTACATCGGGCTGCGGCATCTCTCGACCGTCAGCGTGCTCAAGACGACCGAACAGATTTTTCATTTGGGCAACCTGTCGATCGGCGATCTGCTGGCGACCGACATGTCCGACTTCTTCACGCCGACCGGCGGCGACGCCGCGCCGTTCGTGGCGCTTCCCGTGCCGGCGCAGTCTGCGAGCGCGCAAGGTCCGCGAGCGAGCGCGCGCTGACGGCGACCCATCGAATTCGCAGACTTCGCGGGTAAGGATGCGACATGCGCGCGAACGACGTTGCCCTGCTGATCCTGCGCCTCACGATGGCGGTCGTGATCTGGCCGCACGGCGCCCAAAAGGCGCTCGCCTGGTTCGGCGGTCCCGGGCTCACGGGAGTCATTGCCGGCCTGCACGGCAACATGGGAATCCCGTTGCCGCTCGTCTATTTGGTCATCGCGGTCGAGTTCTTGGCTCCCATCGCGTTGGTGCTGGGGATTCTCACGCGGCTTGCCGCGATCGGCATCGCGATCGACATGGTGACGGCCGCGGTGCTGGTGCATGCGCGGAACGGCTTCTTCATGAACTTCAGCGGCAAGCAGTCGGGCGAAGGCGTCGAGTTCTTCATCCTGCTCGCCGGCATCGGCCTGACCCTCGCGATCGCCGGCCCCGGCCGCATCGCCATCATGAAACGCTTCTGAATCCTGTCACCCTTGTGCGGCCTCGACGGCCGCTGAAGCGCGCTTCGGGATGACGGCCCAAAGGACCGCGGTGACGACGATGTTGATCGCAAGGGCGACGAGCCCGGTATTGATACCGTGCGCGGTTATCCGGGTGTTGATTTCGATGATCTCTGCGGTTTTCGGTACGACGAACAGGATCAGCGTCGCAAGACCGGCGAGGATTCCGGCGCCGACTGCGAGCGCGGGCGGACGGCGCGTCGCGACGCCGAGCACGACGCCCGGGACGAGCTGCGCGATCCCGTTGTAGCCGATCAACAGCAAGCTCACGAGCGTCTGCCTATTGTACGCCCAGAATCCGAAAGCGAGCACCGCGACGACCAGCACGAGGATGCGCGTCGTGCGCGTCTGTGACGCGGGGTCACGCGCGATCCCGTAGTCGGCGAAGACGTTCTTGCCGACGATGCTGGCCGCGGCGAGCAGCTGTCCGGCGGCGGGGATCAGCGCGGCCAGCGTCCCTGCGGCGGCGAGAAAGCCGAGCACCCAAGCCGGGTAGTACTTCTGCACGACGAGCATGAACGATTGATCCGCAGCCGGCCCTTTGAGGCCCGGCATCACCTCGAGCGCGGTGAAGCCGGCAAAGAACACCAGCAGCAGCATGACCTGGTAGAACGGCAGAAACACCGCGTTGCGCCGCAGCGTGTCCTCGTTGCGCGCGCTGTAGATGGCGGCCATCGATTGCGGCCACATGAAGAAGCCGCAGCCGGTGAGGATCGTGGTAGTAACGACCCAAGTTATCCCGTTCGGCGAGTTCGGCCCCGCGATGGTGAGCCAATGCGGATGATCGCGCAGCACCGCGTCGAGCGCACCCGCCGGTGAACCGAAGAAGTGGATCGGCAGCAGGATCCCCGCGAAGATGACGCCGAGCAGCACCAGCAGATCCTTTGCGACGCTGGCGAACGCGGCGCCGCGCAGGCCGGCGGCGAACGTGAAGAGCGCGACGACGAAGAACCCGATTGCGACGGCTCGTAGCGCGTCGATCGTTCCATAGCCGGCGATCTGCAGCAAGATCTGCAACCCCGTCAATTGCAGCGTAACGTACGGGACGAGCATCGAAAAACCGAGCAGCGCCACGAGCGCGCCGAGTAAACGGCTTCCATAACGGTCGGCGAAGAAGTCGGGTCCGGTGAGATAACCGCGCTCGCGCGCGATGCGGTGGATGGGTGGGGCGAGGAAGAACGAGATGACGTACGCGATCGTGCCGTAGCACAGGATGTAGTACGCCGGCGCGCCCTTCCCGTACGCCCAACCCGCGGCGCCCAGAAAGGTGAAGGTCGTGTAGATCTCGCCCGCGAGCAGCAGCCACAGCAGCAGCGCCCCGACGCGCCGGCCGCCGACGATGAACTCTTGCGGGTCCATCTTGACCCCGCGCACACCGCTCAATCCCAGCAGGATCGTCCCGACGACGACCAGCGCGACGATGCCAAGCGCGATCTGCGCGTTCACGCGCGCTGGCTCCGGTACGCCACCCACATGAAAGCCGGCGTGAGCAAGACCCAGATGACGATCCAGGCCAACACGAACGGCAAGCCCAGAATGCGGGGCTCGAGGTGGTTCGCGAAGACGACCCCGAGGGTCAGCGCCAGCACGGGGACGATCGCGCAAATGATGGCGGTACTACGGCCTGTCATGGCGGGGCCTTTACCTGCGCTTGCCTCGTTTCCCGCAAGTGCGGGCACATTGTCTTGACAGGGGTGTTCTCGATATGAGAACATCCCCGTGATGCGGGTGATCAGTCGCCTAGCCTTAGCAGAGTTTTCGCGGCGGCATCCTGGCAGCAGCATTGCATTGGACGCGTGGTATCGAATCGCCAAGTCGGCGACATGGTCGAGCCTTGTCGAAGTGCGACAGACATTCGCTTCGGCTGATACCGTTGGCGACCTGACCGTGTTCAATATACGGGGAAACACCTATCGCCTCGTTGCCCGTATACACTACAATCTGAAGATACTTTATATTCGCGCCGTGTTGTCACACGCCGAGTACGACAAGGGTGACTGGAAGAAGCTATGACGCTCGTTGATGGTCCCGCCTACTCAGCGCTCTTGATGGAAGAACGTCCACACGTCATTCGGACCGTCAAGGACAACGCGCGTGCGTTGCGCCGCATCGACCAACTCATGCGGAACGATGACTTGTCGTCTGCCGAACGGGAGATGTTGGATCTTCTCACGCTGTTGGTCGAGCGTTTCGAAGATCAGCACTATGCCTTGAAGTCGGCCTCGCCCATCGAGGTAGTCCGCGAACTGATGGAAGCAAATGGCGTCTCGCAATCCGAGCTGGCTAAAATCATCGGCTCGAAGGGACTTGCGTCGGAGATGCTTTCCGGAAAGCGAGAGATCAGTAAGAGTCAGGCCCTCAAGCTCAGTGAGCGCTTCCACGTACCGGCCGCGGTGTTTCTCGGGATCTAGCCATCAGGACACCGGGTGCCGTTCGGCGAACCGCTGCACGTTGTGCCCGTGAAGCCCTACGCCTCGCCGTATGTGTCGACCGATGCCGGCGCCCTGTCGGCCGCGCTCGTTCTGCGGCCTTCGGCCGCCGTCGACCGCTTGCCGCCGATCAAGGGTGAGCCCTCGCCGATCGCGGACCGTGCGCGGGAGCAGCATGACGTCTTCGTGGGCACGTTGCGCGACCGCGGTGTCCATGTCCGCGAGATGGAGCCGGTCAGCGAGTCGCCGACCGAGACCCTCGTCGCCGATTGCGCGATCGTCCTTCCGCACGGAGCGCTCATCGCGCGGCCGTCGCAGCTCGAACGCCGGTCCGAGGTCGGCGCGGTCGAGCGTCACCTGACCGAGCTGGGCATCCCGATCGTCGGCCGGATCGAAGCGCCGGGTCTGCTCGACGCGACCGACGTAGCGATCGGAACGGAAACCGTGTTCATCGGCGTGCCGCGGGCGGGGACCGGCTTGCGCCGGCGATCGAACGAGCTCGGCCGTAAACAGCTCGAGGCGATCGTCTCGCAGAGCGGCTACCGGGTCGTCGAGCTGGCGATCGCCAACGACGTCCCACGGCTGCGCGACGTGTTCTCGATCGTCGGCGCGGAACTCGCGATCGCGGCGCCCGAGCGTGTCGACCTCGTCGCCGCGAGCGGTTTGCGCATCGTCGAAGTCCCGCGCGGCGAGGAGCTGGCCGCCGGCGTTCTGGCACTGGGCGAACGCCGGGTGATCGCCAACTTGCGCTTTCGCGAGTCGATCGCACTGATGCGCAAGGCCAAGATCGCGGTCGAAGCGATCGACCTGTGGGAGTTCGGGAAAGCCGGTTTTGGCCCGTTCTCGCTCGCCCTCGCGGTGAAGCGCGGCTGACGGCCGCGTCCCCACGTTGCGCATCGCCATCCTCTCCGACATCCACGGCAACGCGCACGCGCTCGCGCGCTGTCTTGTCGATCTCGCCGCGCGCGGCGGCGCAGACGTCGTCGTCGCAGCCGGCGATCTGTGCGTCGACGGCCCGCGCCCCAAGCAGGTGCTCGAGCGCCTGCGCGACGCCGGCGCGCGCTGCCTGCGCGGGAACACCGATCGCATGGTCGGGCAAGCCGACGTCGAGCAGCTCGATCCCCAAGACGCGCAAGCCGTCGCGTGGGTGCGCGAACAAATCGGCGAGGACAGGACACGGGAGCTCGGCGAGCTGCCGTTTTCATTGAGCTTCGGCGACGGTGAGGACGGGCTGCTGATCTGTCACGCGAACCCGATCTCCGACGACGAGCACGTCTGGCCCGACGCCTACGACGATACGCTCGAGCGGATGTTCGGCCATGTCGCGCAGCGGACGATCGCGTTCGGCCACCTGCACCTGCCGTACGTTCGCGTGTGGCGCGGGCGCACGCTGGTCAACGTCGCGTCGGCGGGGTTGCCGAAGGACGGCGATCCGCTGGCGCACTACGCGCTGCTCACCCAACGCCCTGGCGGTTGGGAAGTGCAGTCGCGCCGCGTGCCGTTCGATGTCGAGAAGGTTGCGCGTCAGCTGCGCAAGAGCGGGATCCCGGATGTCGAGAAGCGTCTCGCGAGCTTGCGCCGGCACCGTTATCCCAAGCTCGGTGAGCCCGGCGCGGTGATCCCATGAACGGTGCCGTCCCGGCACTCCGCATCGAGAACCTCGTCAAACGCTATGGTGACTTCACGGCCGTCGACGGGATCTCGTTCGTCGTGCCCGAGGGTCAGTTCTTCGGCCTGCTCGGCCCCAACGGTGCCGGCAAGACCACGACGATCAACGCGATCGTCGGCTTGGCCAAGATCACCGGCGGCTCGATCGCGCTGTTCGGTCACGACGTCGTGCGGGACTGGCGCGCGGCGCGCGGGACGGTCGGGCTGGCGCCGCAAGAGTACAACTTCGACCGCTATCTCAACATCCGCGACGTGCTGATCTTTCAGGCCGGCTACTACGGCTTGCGCGGACCCGCCGTCGCCAAACGCGCCGACTTGCTGCTCGAGCGCTTCGATTTGACGTCCAAGGCCAAGCTGGTCTACACCAAACTTTCGGGCGGGATGAAACGCCGGCTCACGCTGGCGCGCGCGTTGATCCACCAACCGCGGCTGGTGATCCTCGACGAGCCGACGGCCGGTGTCGACGTGGAGCTGCGGCTCGAGTTGTGGTCGATGCTGCGCGAGCTCAACACGAACGGGACGACGATCATCCTGACCACCCACTACCTCGAAGAAGCCGAAGAGCTCTGCGATCGCATCGGGATCATCCACGCCGGCAAGCTGGTCGCGCTCGAGACGACCAAGAAACTGATCGGTGAAGGCTCGCTGCAAGACATCTTCCTGGAGCTCACCCGCCGGTGATCGTCAACAGCGTCGGCTTTCAAACGCTGGTCAAACGCGAGATGGTGCGCACCTTCTCGATCATCAACCAAGTGATCTGGCCCCCGGTGATCCAGACGCTGCTCTACGTGTTCATCTTCGGGCTCGGCCTGGGCAGCAGAATCAAGGAAGTTCAGGGCGTCTCCTACGCGCAGTTCCTGATCCCGGGCCTCATCATGCTCCAGCTGATCGATCAGACCTACAGCGAGAGCTCGTCGTCGGTCTTCCAAGGGCGCTTCATGAACTCGATCCAGGAGCTGCTGATCGCGCCGCTCTCGGCAATCGAGATCGTGCTAGGTTACGTCGTGGCGGGGGTCGTTCGCGCGATCTTCATCGCGCTGCTCATCACCGCGCTGGGTGCTGTACTGGTTCATGCCGCGCCAAGTGACTGGGCGCTGTACCTGCTCACGATCGTGCTGGTAGCGATCCTGTTCTCGTCGCTCGGGATCATCTTCGGGCTGCTGGCCGAGAAGTTCGATCACATCGCCGTGCTCACGACGTTCTTCATCACGCCGCTGGTGTTCGTCGGCGGCGTCTTCACCTCGATGCAGCTGCTGCCGCCGCTGCTGCAGAAGATCTCGCTGGTCAACCCGATGTTCTACATGATCGATTCCTTTCGGTACAGCTACATTCGAACGGGCGACGTACCGCTGGCGGTTTCGCTGGGGGTGGTGACGACGTTGGCCGTGGCCGCCTTCGTTGTCGCGCTGCGAATGACGGCCGTGGGTTTCAAGCTGCGGACGTGACGACATGACGATCTCTTCCCGCGTGTGGCCGGCCGCCGCGATCGTGCTGGCATCGGTGTGCTTGCGGGCCGCGCAGGCACAGGAGCTGCCCGGACCGATGGTCGGACAGCCGGCACCGGCGTTCACGCTCACGACGGTCGACGGTAAAACCGTCCGCCTCAGCGACTATCGCGGCAAGACGCTGGTGCTCAACGTCTGGGGCTCGTGGTGCCCGCCGTGCCGGCTGGAAACTCCCGATCTGGTCGCCGAGGCTCACGGCGACGCGGGGCGCGGCGTCGCGTTCTTGGGAATCGATACGACCGAGCCGGCGTCGATGGTGCGCGCGTTCTCCGCCGCCAAGGAGATTCCGTACCCGCAAGTCGCGACGAGCGGAACCAGCGCGTTCGCGACGGCCTACGATATTCGGAACTATCCGACGACGTTCGTGATCGGTCCGGACGGCGTGCTGCGAGCGCGCCACGCCGACAACCTGTTGCCGCGTGCGCAGCTGCACGCGTACATCGTCGCCGCGCAACACGGCGAGAGCGCGCCCCTGGAAACCGCGTTTCAGGCGCAGCTCGACGCGTTGCTCGCGCCGGCGCAGTACCCGTTCGACGGCGACGCCGCGTCGGTTCGGGCCAATGCGGCAAAGGCGGCTGCGGCGATCGCGAACGCGGACGACCTCGAGGACGACGCGATGGACGATTCATCGCGCGACCACGATCTGATCAAGACGCAAGCCGAAGAAGAGCGGCTGCGCGCCGCGGCGATCGCCGCGCTCGCGCCGATCGCTTCGGGCGACGCCGATGCTGCGCTGCTGGCGCGCTTGCGCGGCGACGAGGATGCCGCGCTGGGTCGCTGGCACGATGCCTATGCCGCCTATGCCGACGCGCTCGCTCACGCGCCCGGCGATCTCGCCGCATTGGGCGGTCAGGCATACGCCGCGTCCGAGCTCGGCGATACGGCGCGTGTCGTCGCGGTCGACGCGCAGATCGCCGCCCTCGCGCCGTCTGCACCGGCGTTCGTCACGCTCGGCCGCGCGCAAGCGAAGCACGGTGAGGTCGCCGCCGCCGAGCTGGCGTTCGAACGGGCGCAGCAGATCGCGGCCGCGACGCCGCCCTCGCTGGCCTGGACGAACCTGTACTACGGGCGCATGGAGACCGACGCCGGAAATCGCGCCAAGGCACGGGCCGCATTCGCGCGCGCCGCCGCCGCCGCCGCGCAGATCGCGGCCGGCGACCCGCGCCGCGACTGGTATCTCGAACAAGCGCAGGAGGGCGAGGTCGCGCTCGACGTCGCGCGTGGCCGTGGCGCAGCGCTCTCGCTCGCACCATGGACCGGTCCCGACCTGCCCGGTTCGGTCGCGAGCACGGTCAAATACCGGCTCGTCGTCACCGGTGTCGCCGGCGCGCACCTCGACCTCGCTGCTAGTGGACTGCCACAACACTGGATCGGTTCGTTCTGCACCGATCGGGTCTGCGCGCCGTTTCGCACCTCGGTCGTCGTGCCGGCCGACGGCGTGAAGGTCGTCGAGTTCCAAGTCGTGCCGACCACGCCGCACGGCGGCCCCGTTCACGTTCGCATCGACGCGACGCACGGCGGTCAGGCGGCTGCAACGGTCGCCGCCGTCGTGCGCGTCTAGACCTACGATGCTGCACGCGATCGTGGCTGCGACGGCGCTCGCCCTGACCGGCCCGCAAGTCGGTGCGCCCGCCCCCGACTTCCACCTCACCACGCTCGAGGGCCGCACGGTTTCGCTCGCCGGCTACCGCGGCAAGACGTTGGTCATCAACACGTGGGCCACGTGGTGCCCGCCGTGCCGGGAAGAGACGCCCGATCTGATCTCGAGCGCGAAGCGGCTGGTTGCACGCGGGGACGTCGCCTTTCTCGGCATCGACTCGACCGAAGAGGCGCCGATCGTGCGCGCGTTCGTCGCATCGAAGCAATTGCCGTACCCGCAGGCGATCGACGGCGACAAGACGTTCGAGAAAGCATACGACATTCGGGCGTTTCCCACTACCTACGTGATCGACGGTGCCGGCGTCGTGCGCGCTCGCTACGTCGGCAACATCTCCCCGCAGATCTTGGCCGGCTTCGTGGACGACGCGCGTGCCGGACGCGACGGCGTGTTGGCGACGGCCGCGCAGAAAAAGGCCGACGCGTTTCTCGATCCGGCCAAGTTCGCGTTCACCGGCGATGCGACGGCGGTGCGGGCGACCGTGAAGAAGGCGCTCGCAGCGATCGACGACGCGGAGAACGTCGACGGCGATACCGACTACCTGAGGATCGTCGCGCAGGAGAACACGTTGCGCGACGCGGCCGCGGCGGCGCTCGCGCCGTTGGCCGAAACGCCGCAGGACCGGGGGCTGGTCGCCCGGCTGCAAGGCGACGCGGCGGCGGCGCGCGAGGAATGGCCCGCCGCGCTCGCCGCATACGCGCGCGGCCTCGACGCAGCCCCGGACGACGTGGACTCGCTGGCGGGGTATGCCGAGGCGCTGCACGAGACCGGCAATGAGGGACGGGCCGCCGACACGTACGGCAAGCTCGTGCTGCTCGATCCCAGCGTCGATAATTTCGTCTCGCTCGGCGTAACCGACGGCGACGCGAAGCGCTACAACGACGGTGCGGTCGCGTTCGCGCAAGCGATCGGCCGCGCGCGCGCGGCAGTGATCGCGAAACCCTCGGACGCCAAGGCGATCCGCAAATTGGCCTGGGCGTACCTCTACGAAGGGCGACTCTTCATCAAGGCGGGCGCGACGTCCAGGGCGCGCGCCGCGTTCGCGCAGACCGCGGCCTGGGCGGCGAAGCTGCCGAAGAAGGACACGCGCTACGCGATGTATCTCGAAGAGGCGCAAGAGGCGACCGTCGCGCTCGACACCGCGCAGCCGCAGGGGAAGACGGCGCTCTCGCTCGCGCCGTGGACGGGCCCGGATCTGCCCGGCTCGGTTTCGAGCACGTACAAGTACCGGCTGGTGGTCGCGGGCACGCCCGGCAAGTCGGTCGCACTCGCGGCCAGCGGTTTGCCGAAACGGTGGGTCGCGTCGTTCTGCAGCGACCGCGAGTGCGCGCCGTTTCGCACCACCGTCGCGCTGCCGGCGTCGGGTGTGAAGGTGATCGAGTTCCAGGTCATCCCGCAATCGGCCGCCGCAACGGCGCCGACCGTGCGCGTCGACGGCGACGGCGCGAGCGCGAGCGTGCGCGTCGCAGCCTCCCGTTGACGCGGTCGTGAAGCGGGTACTCGCCGTCTGCGCTGCACTCTGCGCGCTGGCGGCGGTGTCGCGTCCGGCCGGCGCCGCCGGCGTCGTCGTGCCGATGCAGCTGATCGACAACCGGCCGTTCGTCCCCGTAACCGTGAACGGCCGTCGCTTCGACTTCGTGGTCGACACCGGCGGCGACTACGCGATCTCGACGCAGGTCGCCGCCGAGCTTGGGTTGCATCCGTCGCCCGCCGCTTCCGTCGGCGGCGCGAACGCGACGTCCGTCGCTGCGGGGGACGTCGTCGTCGCGCGGCTCGCCGTCGGTTCGATCACCGTGCGCGACGTGCACGTCTCGGTGATCGACTTCACGCCGCTGGTGACGCACATCGGCTTCCGGCGGTTCGACGGGATCATCGGATACACGTTCTTGCGCTCGCACGCGGTGACGTTCGACGCGCGGCGCGGCATGCTCACGTTCGACGCGCCACCCTCCGCGCAAGACGCGAGCCACGCGATCTCGTTTCGGTTGTGGCAGAACCTGCTCGTCGTGCGCGCCGGCGTCGACGGCACCGAGGGCGACTTCATCCTCGACACCGGTGACCGCTCGGCGATCACCCTGTTCACCCCGTTCGCGCGCGAGCATTATCGCAGCCGTGGGAGCGGTACGCTGCGCGATGTCGTCACCGGCTTCGGCCTGGCCGCGCCGATCGTCGCGGACGTGACGCGCCTGCACAGTCTCGCCCTGGCCGGGTACGATGTCGCCGACCCGATCGCGCGGCTCGCCACGCAGCAGGCGGGCGGCTTTGCCTCCGACGAGGTTGCCGGCAGCATCGGTAACGCAGTGCTGAGCCGGTTTACGGCGACGTTCGACTATCCGCGCGGCGTGCTGCGGCTGAGCGACCCGGTCGACGCGCCGCGGCTGGAGTGGGATCGGTCGGGGATGTGGCTCTCGCGCGCCGGCGCGAACCTGCGCATCGACGGAGTGATCGCGGGCGGCCCCGCGGCCGAAGCAGGCTTGCAAGACGGCGATCTCGTCGTCGAGGTCGACGGCGCCGCTGCGGTCGGCGTCGATCTGCCGGCACTGCGCGAGCGGCTCACTCGCACGCAGACGTCCGGCGTCCGTGTCGAGATCCGGCGCGGGCAGTTGGAGCGCAGCGCACTGGTCCATCTTCGCACGTTGGTGTAGGCGACCGGGGGTTCGGCGGGTCGCCCGGCGTAACTTCGGGTGGCCCGGACGGTACGGACGGGCGTCTGAGGCGGAGGCCAACACGGACGAGGTCATCGGAAAGGTCGGGCGGGTGACGGGGACGGTCGGTCCAGGGCGTGTCGGCGAGATCATGCTCGCCGTGCGCGGCGGGAGCGAACACTTCAACGCCTACTCGACCGATGCGCGGATCATCGCGAAGGGGACGCGCGTGGTGGTGATCGAGTACCATCCACCGCGGACGGTGATCGTCGCCGAGGCGTAATCGCCTGGGCGCGGGAGGAACCACGTGACTATCATCGGTGAATCAGCTGCCGTCGTCGTCGGTATCGTCGTCGTCGCTTTCGTCCTGCTCATCGCGCTGTTTCGCGCGATGTGGCGCGTGGCCGAGCCGAACGAAGCGCTCATCATCTCGGGATTGCACCACCGCCCGAACGAGGCCACCGGGGAGTCGCTCGGCTTCAAGATCGTGACCGGCCGCGGTACGCTGGTGATCCCGGGCGTGCAAGTCGTGCGCAAGCTCTCGCTCGATCTGCGCGAGTCGGAGCTTCAGATCGCGTGCGTGACGCAACAGGGGATCCCCGTCCACATCAAGGGCGTCGTGATCTACAAGGTCGGCGACGACTTCGCGTCGATCGCCAACGCGGCGCGCCGGTTCCTCGATCAGCAAGATCGGATGGACGCGCGCATCCAGCAAGTCTTCGCCGGCCACTTGCGCGCCATCTGCGGCTCGCTCACGGTCGAGGACCTGATCCGCGAGCGCGACAAGCTCACCGAAGCGACGCGCGGCGCGTCGGGCACCGAGATGGAAAAGCTCGGGCTGATCGTCGACTCGCTGCAGATCCAAGAGATCGACGACCCGAGCGGTTACATCGACAACCTCTCCAAGCCGCACACCGCCGCCGTGCAGCGCGACGCGCGCATCGCACAAGCGCAGGCCGATCAAGAAGCGACGCAGCGCGAGCAAGAGGCGGCGGCGCTCAAAGCGGAAGCGCAGCGCGACAGCAAGATCAAGCAGGCCGGGTTCCAAGCCGAAGTCGACAAGGCCGCGGCGGTGTCGAAGCAGGCCGGTCCGCTCGCCGACGCGATGTCGCGGCAGCAGGTGGTGGTCGAGGAAACCAAGATCGTCGAGCTCGACGCGCACAAAAAAGAGTCCGAGCTGCTGGTCACGGTTCGCCGGCCGGCCGACGCGGCCGCGTACGAGAAGACGACGCTCGCGAACGCGCAGCGCGACGCCGACATCGCGTCGGCCGAAGCGCGCGCCCGGCAGATCGAGCTCCAAGCGCAGGCCGACGCGACCCGCGTGAAGCTGGCCGCCGATGCGGAATCGCAGCGCACCAAGATGATCGGTGAGGCCGAAGGCGCGGCGATCCGCGCGAAAGGAACCGCCGAGGGCGACGCGATCAACGCGCGCGGTTTGGCCGAGGCGGCGGCGATTAAAGCTCGTGCCGACGCGCTCGCGCAAAACCAAGAAGCGGTCATCTCGCAGCAGCTGGCCGAGAACTGGCCGCAGATCGTGGAGGCCGCGTCGAAAGCGTTCAGCAACATCGACCAGATGATCGTGATGAACGGTGCCGACGGCATCAGCGAGATCATGGGAAAGGTCCTCACCCAGGGCGCAGCCGGTTTGCAGCTCGCCCGCAACCTGCTAGCGCGCACGAAGTCGGGGACCGACCACGTCACGCCCTCCGCGGCGAACGGTGAAGCCGCCATCGTGCCGGCAATCGTCGACAAGAAATGAGTCTCTGGACGCGCATCGCGCGGCTGGTCTCGGGCGAGGCCCGTTCTCAGATCGCGAGGCGGGACGATCCGGCGGCCTCGGTCGATGCGGCCTACCGCACGCAGCTCGAGGTCGTCGACGAGGTGCGAGGGCATCTCGTCGACCTGCTGACCGCGCGCAAACGCTTGGAGATGCAGCTCGCGACGTACGAGCGCAGCGGCGCGCAGTCCAACGCCGTTGTCGCGTTTCGGGCCGAGATCGAAGATCTGCAGCAACGCGAGGACGGCCTGGCGGCCGCCGTCGACGAGTTGCGCCGGCGCGCCGATGCGCTGCGCGCCGAGCGCGACATGACCCGGGCGCGCGTCGCCGCCGCGAAAGCCGGCATCGCCGCCCACTCGGCGATCGGCGAGCTCACCCCCGAACAGTCGGAGATTCGCACGCTGCTCGACGATGCGCGCGAGCGAACGATGGCCTTGCAGGCCCGCGCCGCGGCGCTCGCGGAGCTTGTCGCCCGCGACGCGAACAGCCCGCCCAGCGCCCACGCGACGATCGAGCGCGACGCGCTCACGCCACCGCCCGATCGCTCCTAGGTCACGCAGCCTTCGTGAGCTGATGCGCGAGGCGCGCGAGATACTCGGCCGCGGTCTCCCCGATCACCGGCGGCGACGAACGGTGCAACTCGAGCGCGAGCGCGAGACGACGGGCTCGGCGCCAGTCCTTGCGGTCGACCCGCTCGAGGAACAGCTCGACGGCTTGCGGGCGAGCGGGTTCAGCTTCGCAGCCATGCCAGAAGGATACCCCTCTTTCACGCACGATAACCACGACGCATGAAGCACGTTCGCATGGTCCTCATGGTTGCGCTCGCGTTCGCGGCGGGTGCGTTCGTCTCACATCTCCCGCAAGCGGCACACGCGGCGCCGGCTCCGGTCGTTCCAATGACCGTCGACCTCAACGCTCTCACGCCGGCCGATCTTTCGCCGCCGACCCAAGCACACGCACGCGAACAGGACCGAGGTGCAGCTCATCCTCGCGGGAACCGGCACCGAGTGGCTCGGTGACAAACAGGTTCCGATCTCGCCGGGAATGTTCGTCGTCATCCCGCCGAACACGGCGCACGGCGGATTCACCGGCGGCCCGTTCCGTCTCTACACGGTCAAGACGCCGCCGCAAGATCCCGCCGATTATCACATGACGCCGTAGAACCGGCGGCCGTTCGCGTCGAGCGGACACTACCATGCCAAAGAGCCAGAAAAAGCTTTTCGCTGACGGTTGCGCGTGGCCAGCCAGGGCCGCCGACCCGGCCTCCTGGACGGTCGGCGCGACCCGCTGAATCGATGAGCTCGCCGGGACCGATTGCGCTCGCTCTCCGCGACCTGAGGAGCGAAGTAGGCGGCGGCCGTTCAATGCCGAAGCGAGCGCCAGATCAGGACGTCCGCGAGGAGACCAATGTCTCGCACGGACGGCCTTCTGTTATGAGGGGCGGCACCTTTCGGAGCGGTTTGCGCGCGCTGAGGTCCCTGCAATGAGACTATCGTGGAGGTTCATATGTCGTTGAGGCTGTCCCGGTTCGTCCCCCCGGCGCTCTGCGCCGCGATGCTCGCCGCGTGTGCGGGCGGCGGCGAGGCCGTCGCAGTACGTCCGGCGTCGGTCGTTCCAGCGGCGCCGGCCGCGGCGGGCGCCGTGCCTTTCGGTGGGGCAGTCCGCCGGACCATGAGCGCGGGAACGTGCAGCAGCGCAGGCACCGGTTCGTTCAACGGAGTTCCCGGAAACGCGAACGTCTCCGGCGGCACCGACTCGGTGGTCGGCGGTGGCAGCGGCAACAAGGGGTGCGACGACCACTCGGCAATCACCGGCGGTAACGGCAACGTGATCGCCGGCACGAGCGGCGGCGCATCTGACTCCTTCATCGGCGGCGGTTACCAAAACCAGATCTACGCGACGGCCGCGTATTCGGTCATCGCCGGCGGATATCAGAACGTCGTGGATCCGACCAACGGCAACTCCTCGACAGTGGTTGGAGGTGCATTCAACACCGCCTCGTCGGCCGGTGCGTCGGTTCTCGGCGGCGAAACCAATACCGCCTCCGGGTTCATATCGATGCTCGGCGGCGGCCAGAACAATACCGTATCGGGCGACTACGGGTTCGGCGGCGGCGGCTCGCACAACACCGTGTCGAACATGTACGCCGCGATCGCAGGCGGCGAGTACAATCAGGCGATCGGCGAAGGTGCGTACATCGGCGGCGGCGGCTACAACACCGCATCCGGCGAAGGCGCGATCGTCGACGGCGGCTTCAACAGCACGGCGGCTGGGACGTTCGCGACGATCCCCGGAGGCTACAAGGACTCCGCGGCCGGGACGTACAGCTTCGCAGCGGGCTCGTACGCGACCGCCGCGCAGGCCGGCACGTTCGTGTGGAGCGACGGTTCGAACGGCAACACCGCGCTGACATCGTCCAATGCGTACGAGTTCTTGGCCCGCGCGTCGGGTGGGTTCACGCTGTACACGAACGCGGCCGCTACCGTCGGTGCGCAGCTCGCTGCCGGGTCGGGAACGTGGGCGTCGCTGAGCGATCGCAACGTGAAGACGAACATCGCGCCGCTCGACGACGACGCGGTGCTGGCAAAGGTCGATACGTTGCCGATCAGCCGCTGGAGCTACAAGTCCGAGCACGGCGTCCGCCACGTCGGCCCGATGGCGCAAGACTTCTATGCCGCGTTCAAGGTCGGCGAGGACGACAAACACATCACCTCGATCGACGAGGACGGCGTCGCGCTCGCCGCAATCAAGGCGGTGCACGCGGAGAACGGAGCGCTTCACGCTCACGTCGCGATTCTCGACGTCGAGAACGCGCGGCTGCGTTCCCGACTTGCGTCGGTGACGACCGCGCAGGGTTCGATGCAGGCCGAGCTTCGACGCTTGACGGCAAAGGTCGAGGCATTGGGGCGCTAACGGCTGTGGGTCAGCCACGACCCTAAAAGAAGGGGTTGTGCGCTGTCTCTTCGCCGATCGTCGTCGGCGGGCCGTGGCCGGGCATCACGACGGTGTCGTCGTCGAGCGCGAACAGCTTGAACTTCACGCTGGCGAGGAGGTCATCGTACGTCGAGACGTCGGCGAAGATACCGCCGACCGAGCCGGCGAACAGCGTGTCGCCGCTGAACACGGTGGACCGGAACAGGAAGCACGACGAACCGTCGGTGTGGCCGGGCGTGTGCAGCATGCGGATCGACGCGTCGTCGCCGAAGGCCAGCTCGTCGCCGTCGGTGATCGGGATTGCCCGCGAGGCGAGGCTGCCGATCGCGCTCACGTCGGCGCGGTGCATCACGATCTGCGCGTCGGGAAACGCGCGCGACACGTCGGCCGTCGCGTCGCAGTGGTCGGCGTGCTTGTGCGTGATGAGGATATAGTGCAGCGTGTACGGTCCTTCGTTCACCGCGTTGAGGAGCGTCCTCGGGTAACCGGCGGGGTCGACCAGCGCCGCGGTCTTGCCGTCGTGCAAGAAGAAAGCGACTTGCCCGCTTGACATTCGGCCCTCGCGCTGTGCTAGGGTCGATTTCACGATCGCGCTTTTGCGAAATGCCGATCGATGCTCTCGCGCAGATCTCGTATCGATCGAGCGAGCGTCTCACCTTCGCGAGCATCGCTCAAGCCATCGAATGCCGTGCCGAGACCCTGCGCGAACTGTGCGAGCGCGTCGATCTCGTCGGGAGCATAGGCTTCGCCGCCGGCACGTTCGCCGCAGACCACGAATCCGAGCACTTCTCCGCGCGCAACCATCGGCAGCGCGAGATCACCTTTCAATGCGGTCTCGTACGCGTGGGGATCCAAAGGCTTGTGCCAGGTTTTGAGCGCAAGGACGGCAGCATCGTTTTCACCGACGACCGCCACCCCTTCGCTGAAGTGGCGAATGGCACGATACGTTCCATTGTTTCGGAGGAACAGACCGGCACTCCGGGCGTCCGTATGCCGGCGGAGTTTTTCGATCGCGATGTCGACGAGAGCATCGCGGCCGGAAACGAACGCCGCCTCCTTGGCGAACTCGCGCAACGCCCGTGTATCTTCGTGGCGTTTGCGGAACATCACGGAATCGACGAGGTCGTCGACGCGTTGGTGCATCATGCGGATCGACAGGCCGAGCACGAGCGCCAAGGCGGCATTGGCCGCCACTCCCGTCGCATGGCTCACGTTCGCGACGACAGAGCCTAGGATCCATTCGAGCAAAATGAAGGCCGCAACGACGACGAGCGAGAGAACGGCCACCACGATCGATCGGCTCAGGACGAAGCCCACGTCCAGAACGCGCCGCTTGAGCAACGCGAAGGTGATCAGCGCTGCGCCCGCCAGTGACAGTATGCTGGAACCGAAAATGATCGCCCACAGCAGACGCCAAGATTGCGCGCCGACGGTGTTGCCGAGCATCGAGACAGCGATGAACATGGGCGCCAGCGGTAACAGCAGCCATCCGGCGCGCGGCTGGGTCGAGCGCTCCGAACATGCGACGGCTACGACGACGGTAATCGCGACCGCGACGGCTGATGCGATGCGAAGGATTCCCCAAGACGAGCCCATGACGAAGGGAATCGGATCGAACCACATCGTCCAAAGGCCGACGCATGCCGCCCCACCGCCCAGAAAGCTGACCGCATTTGTCGCGTAGGCGACGAGCTCGACCGAGGATCTCCACCCGCTGCGCACGCCGAACTGCGACGAAAGCCGGATGACGATGAATGCTGCGGCGAGTGAAAAAACATTGGAGCCGAAGGCCAACAACAGGTAGAAGTTGCCGTCGGGAACGGAGGCGCCGGCGGGGTTCGTCATTTCAGCGATCGTCAGGCAGATCAAGAATGATGCGAGCGCGCGACCCGCATACGTCTGAGATCGGCGTCGAATGATGAGAAACGCGCAGGCCAGAAAAAACGCAGCCGGAGCGCCGAGCAGCGCATGACTTATCCGGCGCGTCGAGGATCCGTCCCAAATGGTGCTTCCGGTGACGCTGATGGGCAGCGTCTCGTGGTCGCGATGGATCGTCAAACGCGTCGGCTGAGTTGCGGGGAGCTGCCACATCACGCGCGTCCTCGCGTCGAGGTCGTGCTCGCGTAGGTCGATCCGATCGCCACCGTGGATTCCGGCTGCCGCCGATGCACCGCCAGGGTGTGGGTCTTCGAGTCGCACGACGAACGGCTGAGCCGTGCTGACGACGATTGCGTCCCACCACCCAAACCACGGACGGCCACCGAAACCTAAGCGATCCACTCCCTCGGCAGCAAAGGCGATGACCCCAAACGTCCATAGGGCCAGCAGAAACGCTTTCCAGCGCGCGTCTCCGGAGATCGCCGGCGCGACCACGGTGCTCTCCATGACCATTCAAATTCGCTACCACGGCAAGACCGAAGGCCCCTCCCGAGAGCACGGCGCTTCGGTGCAGCCCCGCCTGCGCGGTATTATCCGCGCGCCTATTTCGCCACGTACGAAAGGTCGGCCCTCATTTCTCGGAAGACTCTCGTGATCGCGAATCCTCGCGTTTCTCACCGGCGTGATCGTCACGATGCCGATGCGATCGCTCGACGCTACGCCCATCCCGTCGGTCGCCGGCATCGTGTGCGACGGCGCCAGTTCCGCGGTGCCATCGAGCAGGACCGAGATCGATCGCCATTCGGTTGCCGTCGAGGGGAACCACTGGCGACCATCGGCGACCACGGACGACCCTAAAAGAACGGGTTGTGGGCTTTCTCTTGGCCGATCGTGGTTGGCGGGCCGTGGCCGGGCATGACGACGGTGGCGTCGTCGAGCGCGAAGAGCTTGAACTTCACGCTGGCCAGCAGGTCGTCGTAGGTCGAGACGTCGGCGAAGATCCCGCCGACCGAGCCGGCGAACAGCGTGTCGCCGCTGAATACCGTCGACCGGAACAGGAAGCACGACGAACCGTCCGTGTGACCGGGCGTGTGCAGCATGCGGATCGAAGCGTCGTCGCCGAAGGCGAGCTCGTCGCCGTCGACCACCGGTAGCGCGCGTGACGCGAGGCTCCCGATCGCTTTGACGTCGGACTTGTGCATCACGATCTGCGCGTCGGGAAACGCGCGCGACACGTCGGCCGTCGCGTCGCAGTGGTCGGCGTGCTTGTGCGTGATGAGGATGTAGCGCAGCGTGTACGGTCCTTCGTTCACCGCGTTCAACAGCGTCTTCGGGTAACCGGCGGGGTCGACCAGCGCCGCGGTCTTGCCGTCGTGCAAGAAGAAGAGGTAACCGTTGGACGGGTGCGGATCGTGCGGGTGATGGCGGACGTCGGGCGGCACCTCCGCACCGGGATACCACCGGCGTGCGGCCGCGTCGGCGAACTTGCCGGGATCGAGGCGCAGGATGGTCGCGATCGCGCGCGCTTGATCGTCGGCCGGGACGCCGTCGCCTTTGATCCAAGCAGCGATCGCGCCCGCCTCGAGCCCGGTGCGCCGAGCCATCTCGCCGGCGTCGAGTCCGACGCCGCGCGACGCCTTGCGCAGAATGTCGGACGGGTCGTCTTCGAGCGCGATCTTGGGCCAGCCGTCGGTCGCGCTCACCAAAGGACGCCGTCGCCGACCAAGATGTACAGGATCGGGCCGATCCCCCAGATCAGCCCGACGATCGCCCAGATGACTTTCTGCGGCGAGGTGAGGTCGGTTCGCCCGGCCAGGTTGATCCACATCAGCACCACGGCGATGGGGTGGAGGATCGCGGAGATCAGGATCTCGAGGACCAGCTTCATGGTAGCCGATGTTTCGCGGCCGAACCGGACGCAACCCGGCTCGGGTTGAATGAGGCGCCATGCCCGCCCCAACCCACGCCAAGGTCATCATCATCGGATCCGGTCCGGCCGGCCTGACCGCCGCCGTCTACGCCGCGCGGGCCAACCTCGCGCCGATCGTCTTCGCCGGTCACATGTACGGCGGCCAGCTCATGCTGACCACCGAGGTCGAGAACTATCCCGGCTTCCCCGACGGGATCATGGGCCCCGAGCTCATGGAGGCGTTCCGGGCGCAGGCCGAGCGTTTCGGCTCGATCATTCACAACGTCGACGTGACCGAGGTCGACTTCGCGCAGCGGCCCTTCGTGGTGCGCACCGCCGAGGAAGCGTTTACCGCCGATAGCGTGATCGTCGCGACCGGCGCGAGCGCGCGATGGCTCGACATCCCGGGCGAGGCTCGCCTGCGCGGGCGCGGGGTTTCCACCTGTGCAACGTGCGACGGCGCGTTCTTTCGCGACAAGCACATCGTCGTGGTCGGCGGCGGCGACTCGGCGATGGAAGAGGCGCTCTTCCTCACCCGCTTCGGCCGCCGGGTCACCGTCGTTCACCGCCGCGACTCACTGCGCGCGTCGAAGATCATGGCCGAACGGGCGCTCAATCACGAGAAGATCGAGTTCATCTGGAACGCGGCCGTCGAGGAAGTGATCGGCGAGGACGCGACGCGCGCGCTGCGGCTGAAAAACCTCGTCGGCGGCGGCGAGCAGATCCTCGAAGCCGACGCGCTCTTCATCGCGATCGGCCACGATCCGAACACTGCGATCTTCCGCGGCCAGCTCGATCTCGATGCGGCGGGCTACATTGTCAGCACCGATGGCGTGCGCACGAACATCGACGGCGTGTTCGTCGCGGGCGACGTCTACGACATCCGCTACAAGCAGGCCGTGACGGCCGCGGGGATGGGCTGCAAAGCAGCGATCGACGTCGAAAAGTACCTCGAGGCGCGCGAGACGCACCACAAGGCCGCGGTCAACGCATGACGACACCCGGCGACGGCGTGCTCCCGGGCCAGATCTACCCGCATGCGATGGACGTGTTCCGCCACATGGACGGGCTCGAGGCGCTCGAGCTGATGAGGAAGGGCCAGACGCCGCAGACCAACTTGATGCGCTGGATGCAGTTCACGCTCGAGCATGTCGAACGCGGCAAGGTGACGTTCGCGATGGTACCGCGCGAGGAGCTCTACAACCTGATCGGCTCGGTGCACGGCGGGATCATTACCACCCTCCTCGACACCGCGCTCGGCAGTTCCGTGCAATCACTGTTGCCGTCGGGACGCGCGGCGACGACGATGGACTTGCACACGCGCTTCCATCGCCCGGTGACGACTGCCGTCCCCAAGGTCTTCGCCGAAGCGCACGTCGTGCACGCCGGCCGCCGCACGGCGACATCGGAGGCGAAGCTGGTCGACGCGAACGGCAAGATCTACGCGACCGGGACGTCAACGCTGCTGATCCTCGAGGACAAGCCCGAGAGCTAACCCGTTCGGGTGCACGCCGAAATCAGGCTGTCGCTCAGTCGGCAGATAAGGCATAAGCTCGCGCCATCAGATCGGCATAGCGCTGCTCGACGACGCGCCGCTTGAGCTTGAGCGTCGGCGAGAGCTCTCCGTCTTCGACGGTCGGATCGCGCGGCAGGATCGCGACGCGCTCGACGTGCTCGAAGCGGGCAAGATCCGCGGTGTGCGCGCGCACCTCGCGCAGCATCAGCTCGCGAACCCGCGAGTCGTGCGCCATCTCGGCGGTGGCCATTGTCGTGGGCAATTCGAGCTTCGCGCGAACGAGGTCCCAGTTCGGCGCGACGAGCGCGGCCGGGTGCGGCTCGTTGTTGCCGAACACCATCACCTGACCGATGTAGATCGAGCGTTTGATCGCGGTTTCGACGCGCGACGGCGCGATCCACTTGCCGCCGCTGGTCTTGAACAGTTCCTTCTTGCGGTCGGTGATCGACAGGTGGCCGCGCTCGTCGAGCGTTCCAATGTCGCCGGTCTGGAACCAGCCGTCCGGCGTGAACGGCTGCTCTTCGGGCGGAAGATGATAGTAGCCGAGCATGACGTTCGCACCTTTGACGAGCACCTCGCCGTCGTCGGCGATCTTCACCTCGACGTTGCGCACGGGCACCCCGACCGTCCCGAGCACGTTGTCGGTGGGGCGGTTCACCGTCACGACCGGCGACGTCTCGGTCAAGCCGTAGCCCTCGAGCACGGTGAAACCCATTGCGGCCAGAGTCAACGCGGTGTCGCGGTGCAACGGCGCGCTGCCGCTCACGAAGTACGCGAGCCGGTCGAGGCCAAGCGTCGCCGGAATCTTGCTCAGGACGAGCTTGTGCGCGAGGGCGTGCTGCAATCGCAGCGGCAGGCTTGGGCGGCCGTCGCGTACCGCACGTTCGTACTCGGTGCCGACTTTAAGCGCCCAGGGCACGAGCCGGCGGCGCAGGCCGCCCGCCGCGCGCGCGCTGCCGATGATGCCCGCGATGAGGCGTTCGAAGATGCGTGGAACGACGGCGACGTAGGCCGGCCGAATCGCGCGCATGTCGTCGAGCAAACGGTCAGGCGTGGTCACGTAGTGGACCAGCCCGTTGGAAAGATAACCCAGCGCGTCGGTGTGCTCGTAAATGTGCGCGAAGGGCAGCACGGACAACCCGATCTGGCCTTCGCGCATTCCGGTGACGCCGGCATCGAACGCGCTCGTGACATCGGAAACCAGGTTGCGGTGCGAGAGCATGACGCCCTTAGGCTGACCGGTCGTCCCCGACGTGTAGATGAGGACGGCCAGGTCGTCGAGCGCGATGCCCTCGCGATACGATGCCAGCGCGCCGTCGTCGTCGGCCGACGCGGGCGCGTTGCGCACGAACGCCTCGAACCCTTCGTCGCCCGCGCCGTCGAAGACGACGATCGGCGGCGCGTTCGGAACGGTGGCCCGCAACCGGGCGGCCACCGCGTCGTCGTCGACGAAGACGAGCTTCGCCTCACTGTCGGCGAAGATGAACGCGAGCTGATCCTCGGCCGTGGTCGGGTACATCGGGACGACCACGCCGCCCGCATACAGAATGCCGAAATCGGCGAGCAGCCAGTCGACCCGGTTGTTGGCGAGGATCGCGACCCGGTCGCCGCGGCCGATCCCTCGGCCTCGTATGCCGCGCGCCACCGCAGCCGCGGCCCGGTGGGCGTCGGCCGAGCTGAGCGAGGTCGTCCGGCCACCCCGGCGTTCGGCCAGCGCGGTCGGTCGCGGCCGGGCCAGGTGCTCGGCGATGAAGGCCGGCAGCGTCGGCAACTCGTTCATCCTGGTGCTGTACTCCGGGTCCCGTCGGGTGCTTGACGGGTTAGCCTTAACCTATTATAAATAATACATGGCAACGCGGTCAAGGGCTGCCGAGCTCGCCGGAGGTGAGCCGGTGTCGGGGTCCGGCCGGCCGGAATTCCCGACCGAGCTGTGGGGCGACCGCGTCTTCACCGGAGAGGTCAAGACGAAGACGGTCTTCCCCGCGCTCGTTTTGCAACTGCTGCACGCCCAGCCCGACAGCGGGTACGGGCTCATGCAGCGGATCGGCACCCTTGGCGGCATCTTCCCGGTCAATCCGAATACGATCTACCCGCTGCTCCGGCGGCTCGAGGAGCGCGGCTTCATCCGCGGCGAGCTCGACGCATCCACCAAGCGCGGTACGACGCTCTATCACATCACGGTCCCCGGCGAAGAGCGGCTGGAGATCATCAAGACCAACCTGCGGCCCTACCTTACCAATCTCATCGCGGCGATGCAACGACTCCGTCGCGAAATGTACGGAGAGACGTCATGAGCACTTACCGCGCGCCGTTGCGCGACATGCAGTTCGTTTTGCGCGAGCTGGCCGGCGTCGACGAGATCGCCAAGCTTCCGGGCTACGAGGACACGACCGATGTCCTCGACGCGATCCTCGACGAAGCGTCGACGTTTGCGACCGAAGTTCTCTCGCCGCTCAATCAGAGCGGCGACAAAGAGGGCTGCACGTGGCATGACGGTGAGGTCACCACGCCCAAGGGATTCAAAGAAGCGTACCACCAGTTCGCGCAAGCGGGCTGGATCGGTCTGCCGGTTGCCGCCGAGTACGGTGGCCAAGGGTTGCCGCAGCTCATGCTCGGGCCGACGCTCGAGATGTGGAACGCGTCGAACATGGGCTTCGCCAACGGCCCGCTGCTCAACCAAGGCGCGATCGAAGCGATCGAGCAGTTCGGCAGCGACGCGCAGAAGCAGACCTACATTCCGAAGCTGGTGAGCGGCGAGTGGACCGGAACGATGTGCTTGACGGAGCCGCAAGCCGGCTCGGATCTCGCGCAGGTCCGCACGACTGCGACGCCCGAGGGCGACGGCTATCGCATCAAGGGCCAGAAGATCTTCATCACGTTCGGCGAGCACGACATGGCGCCGAACATCATCCACTTGGTGCTCGCGCGCCTTCCCGGCGCGCCCGAGGGGACGAAGGGCATCTCGATGTTCATCGTGCCCAAGGTGCTGGTGAACGCGGACGGGTCGCTCGGCGCGCGCAACGACGTCGTCTGCGCCGGGATCGAGCACAAGCTCGGGATCAACGCGAACCCGACTTGCACGCTCGTCTACGGCGATGGCGGCCAAGGCGCGCTCGGTTACTTGGTCGGTGAGGCGAACCGCGGCCTCGAGTACATGTTCGTCATGATGAATGCGGCGCGTTTCTCGGTCGGCGTCCAGGGACTCGCGATCGCGGATCGCGCCTACCAGCACGCGGTCGAGTACGCCAAGGAGCGCATCCAGTTCCGCGACGCGGCGTCGCGCGACCCCAAACCCGTCGCGATCATCAAGCATCCCGACGTGCGGCGCATGCTGCTGTGGTGCAAGGCCAACATCGAGGCGATGCGCGCGCTCGCCTACGTCACCGCGGCCTCGCTGGACTACGCCCACAAGTCGGAAGACGAAGCCGTGCGCAAGGAGCACAAGGCGTTCGTCGAGTTCATGATTCCGATCGTCAAGGGCTGGCTCACCGAGCGCGGTATCGACGTGTGCTCGACCGCGTTGCAGGTTTTCGGCGGGATGGGCTTCGTCGAGGATACGGGGATCGCGCAGCAGTACCGCGACGTGCGCATCACGACGATCTACGAAGGCACGACCGGGATCCAGGCGCTCGACCTGGTCGGGCGCAAGCTCGTTCGCGACATGGGCGCAAGCGCGACCAAGATTCTCAAGCAGATCGGCAAGTTCGCCAAGGAACTCGAAGCGTCCGACAACGCCGAGGTGAAAGCGCTGGCGCAGCCGCTGGCTGAGGCGACCAAAGCGCTGGGCGACACGGCGCAGTTCATCGGTATGACCGCGATGGGTGACTTGCACAAAGCCTTCGCGAACTCGGTGCCGTTCCTGAACTTCTTCGGTGTCGTAGCCGGCGGTTGGCAGTTGTTCCGCGGCGCGAAGATCGCCGCCGAAAAACTCGCGGCGGGCGACAACGATCCGTTCTACACCGCGAAGATCCAAACGGCGACGTTCTACGCGCACAACGTCCTGTCGCAGTCGGCGTGGCTGCAGAAGCAGATCGTCGAGGGTTCCGGCGACGTGATGGCCGGCAGCGACGACATGTTCGATGTCGAGCGCCGCGCTCTGGCGACCGCCTGACGGTGATGCGCATCCCGGCATCGTGCCTCGCGTTGGTGCTCGTCGCGGGCGTGGTCGCGAGCGACACGCGACAGGCCCTGGCCAATTCGGCGTACGATGCGGGCATGTCGGCCTTGGCGAGCACATTCTCGCCGCGCCCGGGAACGCCGAGCGGCAGCTACGCCTGCCGAACGATCAGCGTGATGCACACCGACCAGACGATCCTCCTCGGCACGATGGTCGTCACGCCCGGACACTACTCGGCCTCGGGGATCAAATGGGCAGCCGGCAGCTGGTCGGGCAGCGGCGATCACCTGAAATTCTCGGGACAACCTTTCAACACGGCGCAGGCGCAGTACGGCGCGAACCGCGCCGGACGTAGCAGCATCCGGTTCGTCTGGAATCCGAAAAGCCAGCCGGCCGTGTGGATCTGCACGAGATAACCACCCTTCTCGAAAGACGGCGATGAACAGCAACAATCAGCGCGTGAAGAGCGAGGACCTCGGCGACGGGATCCGCGTGCTCACGCTCGACAATCCTCCCGTGAACGCTCTCGGCTACGCAATGTGTGCCGAGCTCCTCCCCGCCGTCGAGGCGGCGGCCGCCGATCCGGCGGTCTCGACGGTGATCTTCACCGGTGCGAACGGCATGTTCAGCGGCGGCGCCGACGTCAACGATTTCTCGACGCCGCCCGACGGCAAGAAGACGATCCGCGACGTGATCGAAGCGGTCGAGCGCAGTGACAAGACGTTCGTCGCCGCGATCGACGGCAACGCGCTAGGCGGCGGCTTCGAGCTCGCGCTGGCCTGCGACTATCGCGTCGCGACGTCGAAGTCGCGCGTCGGCCTGCCCGAGATCAAGCTCGGTCTGCTGCCGGGCGCCGGCGGTACGCAACGCTTGCCGCGCCTGATCGGCGCGAACGATGCGCTGCAGATGATGCTCAAGGGCGATATGGTCAAGGCTCCCGACGCGCAGAAAAAGGGCATCCTCGATGCCGTCGTCGACGCCGATGCCGTCGAAGCCGCGAAGGGGTTCGCAGCCAAGCCCAAGCGCCGGCTCTCGCAGATCAAGGCCGAGCTGGGCGTCGCCAACCTGGGCCTGTTCGCGACGCCGTTCGTCGTCGCGCAGGCGCACATGATGGTGCCGACCGAAGAGAACGGCGGCTACGCCGCGCACAAGCTGATCGATGCCGTCCAAGCCGCGATCGAGCTGCCGTTCGAGCGCGGATGGGCGCGCGAGCTGCGCCTGTTCATGGAACTCGTGCAGTCCAAGCCATCGGCGGCGCTTCGCCACGTCTTCTTCGCCGAACGCGAACTGTCCAAGGTCCCGGGTCTGCCCAAGACCGAGCCGCTCGAGATCAAGAAGGCTGCCGTCATCGGCGCCGGCACGATGGGCACCGGGATCGCAATCGTGTTCGCCGAGGCCGGGATCCCCGTGACGGTGATCGAGACCAAGGACGAAGCGGTCGAGAAGTCGCGCGAGATGGTCTTCGGGATGTTCAAGTATCAGGTCGACAAGGGACGCTTGACGCAAGAGGATGCGTGGAAGCGCGCCAACTCGATCTCGTACGAAACCGATTACGCCGAGCTCGGCGACGTCGACATTGTCGTCGAAGCCGTGTTCGAGTCGATGCCGGTGAAGCAGGACGTCTTCGCCAAGCTCGACGCGGCGACCAAACCGTCGTGCATCCTCGCGTCGAACACCTCGACGCTCGACATCGACGAGATCGCCTCGGCGACCAAGCGCCCCGAGCAGGTGCTCGGATTGCACTTTTTCGCGCCGGCCAACATCATGAAGCTGCTCGAGATCGTGCGCGGCAAAGCGACGTCGGCGCAGACGCTGACGACCGGAATCGTGCTGGGCAAGAAGCTGCGCAAGGTCGCGGTCGTGTCGGGCAATGCCTTCGGGTTCATCGGGAACCGGATGCTGTTCGCCTATGAGGCCGAGGCCGTGCAGATGGCCGAAGAGGGCGTCAGCCCGTCGCGCATCGACGACGTGATCAAGAACAAGTTCGGCTTCGCGATGGGACCGTTCGCGGTCGCCGACCTGTCGGGGCTCGACGTCTACAACTTCATCTCGCAGTCGGAGCACGGTGCGCCGCTCGGCCGCATCCCGATCATCGCCAAGCTCGTCGAGCAGGGCCGGTTGGGGCAGAAGAGCGGCAAAGGCTTCTTCAAGTACGACAAGGCGGTCGGCAAAGGCCGTCAGCCGATCCCCGATCCCGAAGTCGAGCAGCTCATCGCGCAGCTCGCGAAGGACGCCGGCATCGCGCAGCATCCCGACCTGACCGACGACGAGATCATCGCGCGCTGCACGCGCGCGCTGGCCGACAGCGGCGCCGAGCTCGTGCGCACCGGGATCGCGCTGCGACCAGGTGACGTCGACATCGTCTGGATCTACGGCTACGGCTTCCCGCCGCACCACGGCGGACCGATGTGGTACGCGGAAAACGAGGCGGCCCTTCGACAAGCTCAGGGTGACAAGAACCCTGGCTTCACCAAAACGGAAACCAAGGAGTTGACTCATGCCTGAGGCGGCAATCGTCTCGGCCGCGCGCACGCCGATCGGCAAAGCGTTCCGCGGCGCTTTCAACCAAACCCACGGCGCGACGATGGCGGGCCACGCCATCTCCAACGCGATCGAGCGCGCCGGCGTCGATCCGGCCGAGGTCGAGGACGTCGTCGTCGGCACCGGCTTGCCCGAAGGCGCGACCGGTCACAACATCGGGCGCGTTGCCGCGCTGCGAGCGGGACTTCCGCGCAGTGTCGCGGGGACGACGATCAACCGCTACTGCGCGTCGGGGCTGCAGGCGATCTCGAGCGCGTCGCATCGCGTGATCGTCGACGGCGCAAAGGTAATGGTCGCCGCCGGCGTCGAGTCGATCTCGCTCGTGCAGAACGACATGAACATGCACGAGTTCACCGAGGAGTGGGCGCTGCGCCACGAGCCCAGCCTCTACATGCCGATGCTGCAGACGGCCGACTTCGTGGCCAAGAAGTACAACGTCTCGCGCCAAGCGCAAGACGAGTACTCGCTCCAGTCGCAGCAGCGCACCGCCGCAGCGCAAGAAGCGGGCCGGTTCGACGCCGAGATCGTCCCGCTGCCCACTTGGAAGTACGAGCAGGACAGAGAGACCAAAGCCTACCGCGAAGAGTCGGTGACGCTGACCAAGGACGAGGGCAATCGCCCCGACACCACGCTCGAAGGGCTGCTTTCGTTGAAGGGCGTGCTCTCGAAAGACTCCTCGATCACCGCCGGCAACTCATCGCAGCTCAGCGACGGCGCTGCTGCGGTGGTCGTGATGGATGCCGACGAAGCGCGCTCGCGCGGAATTCAGCCGCTCGGGTTCTATCGCGGGCTGGTCGTGCGCGGCTGCGATCCTGGCGAGATGGGGATCGGTCCCGTGTTCGCGGTGCCCGATCTGCTCAAGCGCCACGGCCTGACCGTCGACGACATCGGCCTGTGGGAGCTCAACGAAGCGTTCGCGGTGCAGACGATCTATTGCCGCGACACGCTCGGCATCCCGAACGAGAAGCTCAACGTCGACGGCGGCGCGATCTCGGTCGGCCATCCGTACGGCGTGAGCGGTGCGCGCATGGTGATGCACGCGTTGATCGAAGGCAAACGTCGCGGCGAGAAGTACGTCGTGATCACGATGTGCGTCGGCGGCGGAATGGGTGCCGCCGGCCTCTTCGAGGTCAACCTCAACTAGGCCGGCAGCTGCCGCAATGTCGAGCTCGGAACCGCGCCTGCGTCTGGCGACCGCCGCCGACGCGGGTGCGATCGCCGAGATCTACGCGCCGATCGTGCAGTCGACGGCGATCTCGTTCGAAGAGGTCGCGCCGACCGCCGGCGAGATGCGCGGGCGCATCGAGAAGACGCTGGTGACGTATCCGTGGGTCGTCGCCGATGGTGACGGTGCCGTGCTCGGCTACACGTACGCCGGCCGATGGCGCGAGCGCGCAGCGTACCGCTGGTCGGTCGAGGTCACCGCGTACGTGCGCGAGACAGCACGCGGCCGCGGCATCGGCGGCGCGCTGTATCGCGCGCTGTTTCGCATCCTCGAAGCGCAGGGCTTTCACCGCGCGTTCGCGGGGATCACCCTGCCCAACGCTCCGTCGGTCTCACTCCACCGGTCGGTCGGGTTCACCATCGTCGGCGTCTTCCGGGACCCGGGCCACAAGTTTGGCGTCTGGCACGACGTCGGCTGGTACGAGCGCCCGATCGAGGCGGACGGTGGGCCACCGCACGAACCGATCCCGCTACCGCAACTGGCCGGATCCGTCGTGACGGCGGCGCTCCAAGCCTGATCGAGGTCAACCTCCCGAGCACGTCGTAGCCTTGCACACACGATTGCCCGAGTGACAGAGGCGGAAGTCAAGCAGGTACGGTCGAGTGGGTAGTGATCCGTCTGGAAGGGTAGTGGTTCGTCTGGAAACGGAACACTACTGGTCGAGCGTGCTCCGCGGAGTGCGGCGCGTTCCGTTCGTCGGCGGCTTCGTCGCGGTCGTGTTCCACGTCTTCGTCTTCTCGTCGATGCGCGTGCAAGCGCATCTCGGGTTGCTCCGGACTCGAACGGTCCGGCGCCCCGCGATGCGACGCCGCTCGGACGGAGGCGACGGCTTCGGGACTGCGGGCGTCGGTGCACGCCTACCGGTCATTCCGCCAAGCATGAGCGGCGCCGCCGCACTCTCGATCCCGATTCACCCGACGACCGACGATCCCGCGTAGGGGTGTCCTCGATTCCCGCGCGCTATGCGCGCGTGCGGGGAAGCCGCTAGCGCGATGCCCGGTCTGGCGTGGTCCTTGTCAGCCCCGACGCTGCCAGCGGCGAAACCTTGAAATCTCACTTTGCTTGGCTCGGGTGGAGCCTTCTCAATGCCCCGCTCGAGGTGTCGGCGCAAGCTGAAGGGGCGCTTCATGCGTGGCCAACCGCATTACTGTCAGACGATCCCTCGGCACTGTTATATTATGCCGACCGGGCGCTCGATGACCTTCAAACTCGGTTGGTAACGAGTTGGACCATCACACGATTGGTGCTAGGCGCAGTCGTAACTGTTGTGGTGTGTGTCTCCATATTGTTTGTGCACCCGTCGCCAACGCTTGGCTTCTTCAATGCGCTCTTGACGTATCCGCTGGTTTGGGTGATCGCAGCGCTCTTCGCGCCGATCTTCCGCGATGTCGTCGCGCTTATTTCAAATCAAAGATGACCGATCGGATGGCCATTGTATCGTTGCGACGCGACAGTCAGGGTGGCGGCCGCCTTTCTCAACCCGAGGCTACATGGGAAGCCTTTCAGCCTCGAGAGCGCGTCGTTCTGCCCGTTCACGGTTACAATTGTAGCCGTGACAAAGCCGAGAGCATTTATAAGCACTTCGAGGAGCTCCTTGTCGACCTTGCACCTTCGCTTCGCAGTCAGGTCGTCTGGGTTCACTGGCCCGGCGACGGTCCACTGTTCGTTTCACCATTGTGGTACGCGAAGAGAGTCGGAACGGCGACGGAGCGCGCCGAAGATCTCGCTGGCTACATTGAGAAATGCTTCAATCTTGCCCAACGACGCCCGGAAATCATCGTAGTCGCGCATTCGCTTGGATGCCGGTTAATGATCAAAGCTTTGCGGAGTCTGTCACAGGAACGGTTGCGGCTGACGAAACTCATATTGATGCGGCCGCCTATCCTGTCGATCTTGTCGATAGTACTCCGGAACTCCGCACGACGCGGCCGACAGTACTCTACTGCCGTGATGACGATGTACTTTTTTGGGCCTTCCGCTCGGTGAGTCCATCGCAGGGGAGAGTAACTCGCTCTTACCGGAAGCGGTCGGTTTGCGAGGGCTGCCCAGTCAGTTTGCCGCTACGCGCGCGCGCGACACCGAGTCGGCCGAATCCCGCTGCCCGAGATATTCCCCGTTACTGATACCGGCCAATGCACGACGCGGATCCGGTTGTCGTAGGCATCGGGCTCGGAAGCGACTATGCGTCCTTTTCGGCGAATAAGGCTTTGTAGCGTTCGCGAAGGTCGCGTTTGAGGAACTTGCCGACGCCCGTGCGCGGGATGGTGTCGACGAAGATCACGCGGTCGGGGGTTTGCCACTTGGCGAGCTTGTCGCCGAGCCAGGCGCGGATCGCGTCCTCGTCGGGTTCGTGCCCTTCGCGTACGACGACCGTCGCGACCGGGCGCTCTTGCCACTTGGGATGCGGGATGCCGAAGACGCAAGCTTCCTTGAGCCCGGGGTGCCCCATCAAGATGTTCTCGACCTCGACCGACGAGATCCACTCGCCGCCGGACTTGATGAAGTCTTTGACGCGGTCGACGATCTCGATGTAGCCGTACTCGTCCATGGTGACGACGTCGCCGGTGTGGAACCAGCCGTCGGGTTCGAAGGCGGTCTCAGTCGCGCTCGGGTTGTTGTAGTACTCTTTGGCGACCGCGTAGCCGCGCACGAGCAGCTCGCCGCGAGCGACGCCGTCGGCGGCGACCTCGTTGCCGCTCTCGTCGACGATGCGGTACTGCACGATCGGCGAGAAGCGGCCTTGCTTGTAGCGTTCGCGGCGCTGCTTGTCAGGATCGCCGTCGAGCTCGGAGATGTCGCGGCTCACGGTTCCGATCGGCGACATTTCGGTCATCCCCCACGCGTGGATCGCTTCGATCCCGAGCGCGTTGAGGTCGTCCATCAACGAACTGGGCATCGCCGAGCCGCCGATCACGATGCGTTTGAGGAGCGGCAGCGAGCGGTTCTGCGCGCGCAGCATGTCGCGCACGGCCATCCACACGGTCGGAACGCCGGCCGAGAAGGTGACCCGCTCGCTGTCGCACATCTCGATGACGCCGGCCGGATCGAGCCGCTCCATCGGCATGATGAAATCTGCGCCGATCATGAGGCACATGAATGGCGTGCCCCAGGCGTTGACGTGAAACATCGGCACGATCGGCAGCACGCGGTCGCGCTCGGTAATGCCGAGCGCGTCGGCGAGGCCCGAGGCGAGTGCGTGGATGAACGTCGAGCGGTGCGAGAAGAGCACGCCTTTCGGATCGCCGGTGGTTGCCGACGTGTAGCACAGGATCGCCGCCGACCGTTCGTCGACGTCCGGCCAATCGTACGTGTCGGCTTCAGGTGCGAGCAGCGTCTCGTAGTCCAGCGCGCCCTCGAACGATTCAGACGACGCGCCCATCTGCACGAACGTGCGACCGGCTCCTGGATCGAGCGCCGCGGCCGCTTTGATCGCTTTCGTCAGCGAACCGTCGTAGAAGACGACGCGGTCGCCGGCGTGGTCGAGCACGAAGGCGGCTTGGTCGGGGAACAGCCGGATGTTCACCGTGTGCAGTACCGCGCCGATCATCGGCACCGCGTAGTACAGCTCGAGATGGCGGTGGCCGTTCCAGGCGAACGACGCGACGCGATCGCCCGGCCGGACGCCCAGCGTGCGCAGCGCGTTGGCCAGCTTAGCGACGCGCTTGCCGAACTCGGCATAGGTGAAGCGCAGGATCTCCGGACCGTCGCGCGAGACGATCTGCTTGCGCGGATGCGACTTCATCGCGTGCTCGAAGATCGCGCGAATCGAAAGCTGCTGATCGGACATCGTCGACGGGAGCGGTCCGCCGGTCGCGGTTGAAAAGATCGTTGCCACGAAGAGCCACGTTCTTGGTGCCGGGCGCCGACCCTCGCCGGTCAGGCGAGGAGCGAGCTCAAGGCCTCGGCGAGGTCGGGGTGGCGGAAGACATAGCCGGTCGCCAGCGTCCGTTGCGGCAGCACGCGCTGACCTTCGTTGACGATGATGGCGCCTTCCCCAAGCATCAGCCCGGTGGCGAACGCGGGAGTCGGTAGGAAGGCGGGGCGGTGCACCACCCGCCCCAGCGCGCGACTGAAGTCGCGGTTGGTCACGGGCTTCGGCGCGACCGCGTTCAAGATGCCTTCGACGCCGTCGATCGCATGGAGAATGATCCCGACTGCGTCGTCGGCGTGGATCCACGAGTACCACTGCCCGCCGTCGCCCACCGGGCCGCCCAGACCGAGCCGGAACACCGGGAACAGCATCGCCAGCGCGCCTCCGTCCGAGCCCAGCACCAGGCCGGTCCGCAGCTTGGCCACGCGCATTCCGAGCGTGGCGGCGGTGTCGGCCTCGGCCTCCCACGCGACGCACACGCCGGCCAAGAAGTCGTCGCCGGGCGGGCTCGTCTCCACGAACGTCGCGCTTCGGCTCGTGCCGTAGTAGCCGACCGCGGAGGCGCTCACGTAGGCCTTCGGCCGCTCGGCGACGCCCGCCAGCGCTGCCAGATAGCGACGCGGCAAGTCGACCCGCGAGGTCTTCAGCGCCTCCTTGATCGCCGGCGTCCAGCGAACCGAGATCGGCGCGCCCGCCAGGTTGACGACGGCGTCGCTGCCGGCGCTGGCGGCAGCGGCCGCCTCGGGATCGCGCAGGCTGAGCTCGACCACGACGTCGCCGCGCGCGCGCAGCGCCGCGACGAGCCGCCGGCCGATGAAGCCGCTCGCGCCCAGGACGGTTACGCGCACGGTCGGCCGAACCTCGCGGGCGCGCCGTGCGCCGCGTCGAACCGGTGGACGTGCTCGGGAACATTCAGGCGCTGCGCGCGATCGCCGCCCTGATGGTGGTCGTAGTCCACGCCTATGCGGTCGAGTCGACGTATCTCCCGGGCCGGCCGTGGACGACGCCGTTTCACATCCTGGGCACCTACGGCGTCGATCTGTTCTTCGTGATCAGCGGGACGGTCATGTTCGTCTCGACCGCGACCTGGTTCGGCGACAAGTCCGCGCCGCGCCGTTTCCTGGCCCGCCGTGCGACGCGCATCTACCCGCCGTACTGGATCGTCACCGCCCTCGTGCTGATCGTCTATCTGGTCGCGCCGGCCGTGACCGGCGAGCATCGCAGCGCGCGGCCCGACGTGCTCGCATCGTTCTTGGCCGTTCCGCAGCGCGGCGAGCCGCTGCTGGTGGTCGGTTGGACGCTCTCTTACGAGCTGACCTTCTATGCCGTGTTCGCGCTCGCGTTGCGGTTTCACCGTAGGTATCTTCCCATTTTAACCGCGATTTGGCTGCTGGCCGTCGTGCTGATCGGCGCATTGGCCCCGCACGCCAACCCGTGGGTCCGCGTGTTGGGCAGCTGGTTCAACTTCGAGTTCGCGTTCGGGCTGGCGATCGGCGCCGCCGTCCTGAGCGGGCGGCTCGTCGCGCCGCGGGCACTGTTCGCGCTCGGCGTGCTTCTGGTCCTCGCGGTCTGCGTAGCGACGGCGTACTCAGGTCGCGAGTTTCTGGACGTCGCATGGTGGCGGCCATGGGCGGTCGGACTGCCGATGGCGCTCGTCGTCTACGCTTCGCTCGGGCTGGAACGGCACGGTGTGCTCGCGCCGCCCTGGCTTCGCGTGCAAGGTGACGCCAGCTATGCGCTCTACCTGTGGCACGTGCTCGTCATCGGGGCGATCGGCTTCGCGCTCAACCGCGTCCACGTGCACGGCACGCCGGCGCGGATCGCGATCGTGTTGGGCGGATATGCGCTGGCGATCATCGTCTCGCTCCTCGCTTACGCGTACGTCGAACGGCCTTTGCTGCGGTTGGCGCGCCGCTACTTCGAGAGCGCGCCGAGTAGTACCGGGCGCAAGGCGGCGGCCCAAACCTCGTAGCCCGCCGCCGATGGATGCAGCTTGTCCGGCATCAACGCCGGTTCCAGCTCTCCGTCGGCGTCGACGAAACCCGGACCGGCATCGCACCACAGCACGCGTTTGCCGTCCGCCAGCGCGGAGAGTCGCGCGTTCACGTCGGCGAGCTTCGCGCGCAGCGGGTCGTCGCGATCTCCGCGCGGGAGCAGCGCGTTGATCACGACGGTCGTCCCGGGAAGTGCGGCGCGAACGGTGTCGACGATGGCGGCGATACCGCGCGCGACGTTCTCGGGCGTCGCGGTGGCGAGGTTGTTGGTGCCGACCATCAGCACGACCACCCGCGCGCCGCTGCCGGCCAGCTCGCCGTGTTGCGCGCGCCAGAGCACGAACTGGGTGCGGTCGCCGCCGATCCCGAAGTCGACGACGTTTCCGAGCGGCGCGATCTCGCGGTCCCAGACGGCCTGCCCGCGCGTCGCGAAGTTCTCGGTGATCGAGTCGCCCAAGAAGAGCACGTCGATCCCGCCCTGGCGAGCACGCGTCACGAACGCCTCATGCTGCGCGAGAAACTGCGGCGTCGCCCACGGGCGCGGGACGGCGATCCACGGACCTGCCGGCGGCGCCGGGCTCACGATCGCGGGTGGCGGCGAAGGAACGTCGTGCACGCGCTGGTGGCCTAGGTTCTCGTCATTTACGCGCGCGCGAGCGCGCCGCTGCCGACGATCTCCTCGATCTCCGCGATCTCCTTGGGAATCCCGTCGCTCAGGTTGACCGGGCCGCCGGGGCCGCACAGGATGTCGTCTTCGATGCGCACACCGATCCCCTTGAAGCGCTCGTCGACGTCGAGATCGCGGTTGATGTACAGACCGGGCTCGACTGTGACGACCATTCCGGGTTCGAGCGGGCGGTTCGTCTTGCCATCGCGCAGCGTGTACGAACCGACGTCGTGCACGTCGAGCCCGATCCAATGCCCCGTGCCGTGCATGTAGAACGGCTTGTAGGCTTCCGTCTCGATCGCTTCGTCGACGTTGCCGCGCAGCAGGCCGACGTCGATCAGCCCGGCGGTGAGCACGCGCAGCGCAACCTCGTGCGCGCTGCGCACGTGCGCGCCCGGACGCACTTCCGCGATCGCGGCTTTCTGGGCGGCCAAGACGATCTCGTAGATCGCGCGCTGCTCCGCGGTGAAGCGCCCGTCGACCGGCCACGTGCGGGTCACGTCCGAGGCGTACAGGTCGAGCTCGGCGGCTGAGTCGACCAGCACCAGCTCGCCGGCGCGCAGCGTGCCGCGATTGGTGTCGTAGTGCAGGATCGTGGCGTTGTCGCCGCCGGCGACGATCGACAGATACGCCACGTCCTGCGCCCCGTTCGCGTGATAGGCGTGCTCGATCACGGCCTCGAGCTCGAACTCGGTCAACCCGGGACGCGTCGCGCGCATCCCGGCGACGTGTCCGAGCCCGGTGATCGCCGCCGCGCGGCGCATCGCATCGATTTCGCCGGCGTCCTTGATCAGCCGCATCTCGTGCAGGATCGTCGACGGATCGATGAACGTGTCGGGGGCGAACCCCGTGCGCCGCGTCTTCGTCCGTGCTGCATTCAAAGCCGCGAAGAAGGTGCGATCGAAACGCTCGTCTTCGCCGAGTTGCACGAACGCGCGATGCGCGCCGGCGAGCGCGTCGGGCAGGCGCTGCGCGAGCTCGTCGATCGGGTACGCTGCGTCGATGCCCAAGACGGCGGGTGCGGATTCGACCCCGAGCCGTTTGCCGTTCCATATCTCACGATCGCGATCGCGCGGGCGTAGAAACAGCATGACCGCTTCGCCCGTCCGATGGGGCGCGAGCACCAGCACCGCCTCGGGCTCGGTGAAGCCGGTGAGATAGTAGAGATCGGAGTTCTGGCGGTACCCGTACTCGGTGTCGTTGTTGCGCAACGCGTGCGTCGCTGCCGGGACGATCAGCACGCCGTCCTCGAGCCGTGAGAGCACCGTCGCGCGCCGCTCGGCGAACACGCTCATCGCTCGTTCGCTTCCGGACGCGCATGCGCTGCCCTGCCGTCGGGCCGGCGGAGCGTCCGCTCTCCGGTCGCTCGGCAGGTTGCTAAGAGTCGCGCCCCTCGCCGCCGAAGACGACGATAGATGACCGGCACCGCGCTCGATGTATACGTGTTCGTCTTCGCATTCGCTTCGGCGTTTCTGCTCGGGCAGAAGCGCCCGCTGTTGGCGTTGTCGACACGCGCGTTACTCGCCGTGCTGCTCGGGCTTGCGCTCGGTTACGCGCTCAGCGACGGACACTGGTATCGCGGCTACCTCGGCTTCGCGACCCTGGTAGCGAACGCGCTGTTCATCGCCTTCGCGGCCATCGACTTCTACAGCTGGCAGAAGAACCGCCAGGGTTAACGGAGCGCGCGCAGGACCGCGGCGCTCTCGGCGTCGAGGTGCTGCTCGAAGACCTTGGGGTGGGTCAGGTAGAACACGCACATCGCTTCGACCAAGAAGCGGTGGTGCGCGGCGCCGGCCAGCGTGCGAACCCGCAGCATCGTCGCCATGACGAGCCGGCGCAACCGCACGACCGCTTCCGCGCTCGAGGCGTAGCAGGCAACGAAGTTGAGCTCGCCGTGCTCGCGGTCCTCGGCCTGATCGATGAAATAGTCGAGCAGGATGTGAATCGCCGAGACGCCCGGGAAGTACGCCGTGCTGATCGCGTCGATCTCGCCCGGCTCGAGCCGCTCGCGCGACGCCAGCGCCACGAGCGCGAAGATCGGCAGCGACGAACCGCAGGCCGCGGCGAACTCCCACCAGTCCAGCCCCGGGAAGCGTTCACGGTTGCGCTCGTACCATGCGTCGCAGGCCGCTTCGCGCGCGCCGGCCGGGCCGTGCTTGAGCACCTGCAAGTCGGCGTAGAAACGTGCGATCTCCACCAGGTGATCGCGCACCGCGGGATAATTCGGAAGCGTGCGCAGCCCGTTACGCGCCGCGTCGACGAGCGAGCGCAAGTACCCGCCGTCGTCGCCGGGCGGCCCGTCGCGATAATAGTCGGTGGGCGTGCGCCGGTCGTCGAGCGCGTCGATGAGCGCTTCGTGCAGTGACGCGTAGGCACGCTGGCTCACGCCGGGGAGGCGATCGCACAGATTGTCGAGATAGTCGTAGATCGTCTCGATCGCCGCGACGATCGCGATATAGCGGCGCGCGGAGTCGTTCGGCATGAACGTCGCCAGGATGCAGCCGCCTTGGACGTGATAGGCTTTGCCGTCGATCGACGCGAGCGCTTGCGCGCGCAGCGCCGCGTCGGGGATGCGGGCGGCGCGGACGCGGATCGCCGCCAGTTCGCGCCCGGCGCGCGGGATCACCGCGCCGACGAAACGCGCGGTTGCGAGCCAGCCCCGGGGGCCCAGCGCGAGCAGGCGCCGGATCCGGCTCGGGCGGCTGAAGACGCTCGCGAGCGTGCTGCGGACGTCACGCCACAGGGCGTCCGGGACGCGTCTAGATGCCACCGACGAACCGCCCCGGCGCCAGGACGCCGCGCGGGTCGAACTGCGCCTTGAGCGCGCGCATCGTCGCCAGCGCCGCGGGTACCTCGCCCCACGCATCGACGCCGGCCGCCGGCCCGGCGCTGAGCACGACGGCCCGGCCGAGCACGGCGCGCACCGTATCGAACCCTTCGCGCACGCGCACGATTACGTCGCCGGTGCGCAGATCGGCGACCGTATCGACCCGGCCGAGCGCGTCGCGGACGCGCTGCGCGCGCGTGACGGCCTCGCTCGGGAGCCCGCGCGCGACGAACGTCACCGACGTATCGGCGGTAGCCGTCGCGTAGGCGTCGAGGATCGATGCGTACGCGCTCGCCGCCGCGTCGCCGTCGAGCAGGCGCGTCTCGGCGATCCCCGCCGCACCCAGCGCCGATCGTAGCTCGCGCGTCGCGCGCTCGACGACCTGATCCGATCCTTCGAGCAGTGCGAACAACCGTGGCCGGCCGGCGAAGGCGACCTCGTGAAAGCCGTCGACGATCAGCAGCGCGGCCGGTTCGATGCTCAGCGCGCTCGCATGCGCGATCGCGCGCACCCGCAGCTCGTCGTCGAACGGCGCGATCGCCATGCGCCGCACCGCCGGTGCCGGCAGCACCTTGAAGTTCGCGCGAACGATCACCCCGAGCGTCCCGTGCGACCCGACGTACAGCTTCCCCATATCGTAGCCCGTCACGTTCTTCACGACCATCCCGCCGGTCTTCGCGAGCGTACCGTCGGCGAGCGCGACCGTGGCGCCGATGAGGAGGTCGCGCGGTCGCCCGTACGCGGCGCGGCGCGGGCCTGCCCAGCCGGCGGCGAGCGTCCCGCCGATCGTCGCTTGGGCGGCAAGCGGCGCGTCGAGCGGCAGAAACTGATGGTTCCGGGCGAGCAGCGCGTTCAGCTCGCCAACCGTCATCCCGCCGCCGACCCCGGCGGTGAGCTCGCGCGGATCGTACTCGTGCAGCGCGTTGAGCCGTTTCGTCGACAGCGCGATGTCGTAGCGCGCGGGCGCGTTCGCGGCGCTCTGCAACGTGCCGCCACCGAACGCGACGACCGCTTCGCCGGCGTCGCTGGCGGCGCGCAGGATCGCGGCTGCCTCGGCCCCGTCCTGCGGTTCGGCGACGCGCCCCGGCGTCAACGATCCCAGTGCGAACGACGCGGTGGGAATGCGTTTGGCGCGCACGGGTTTGGCGATCATCGCTTGACCTCGCCGCACGTCGCGCCGCTGGGGAAGATCTTGTCGGGGTTGAAGAGGCGCGCCGGGTCGAAGACCTCGCGCACGTTCCCCATCGCGGCGAGGTCGTCGCCGGAGAACACCAGCGAGAGCGTCTCGCGCTTCTCGTAACCGATCCCGTGCTCGCCGCTGATCGTTCCACCCATAGCGATGCACGCGTGCAGGATCTCGGTTCCGGCGTCGACGACGGCCTGGACCTGGCGCGCATCGCGGCGATCGAAGATCAGCAGCGGGTGCAGGTTGCCGTCGCCGGCGTGAAAGACGTTGCCGACCGGCAGCCGGTGATCGCGCGCAATCCCATCGATCGCGTGCATGATCTCGGGCAGCCGCGTGCGCGGGACGCACGCATCTTGAATATAGTAGTTGGGCGCGATGCGGCCGATCGCGCCGGCGGCGCCTTTGCGCGCCGCCCACAACGCATCGCGCTCCGCTTGGTCGCGGGCCGCGCGCCACGACAGCGCGCCGTGCTCGCGCGCGATCGCGGCCAGCGTCGCTTCACCGGCTGCGACGTCTTCGTGCGCGCCGGCGATCTCGACCAGCAGCACCGCCCCGGCGTTCTCCGGATACCCGGCGTGGAAGTGCGCTTCGACGGCATGCGTGATCAGCGCGTCCATGATCTCGAGCGCCGTCGGCACGATCCCCGCGCCGATGATCGCCGAAACCGCCTCGGAGGCCGACTCGACGTCACCGAAAGCGGCGACGCAGACGCGTACCTCTTCCGGAAGCTTGAGGAGACGAACCGTCGCCTCGGTGACGATTCCCAGCGTCCCTTCGGATCCGACCAGGACGCCGGTGAGATCGTAGCCGGGATCGTCGATCGACGTGTGCTGGATCTCGCCGTCCGCGTCGACGTACTCGATCCCGAGCACGTGGTTCGTCGTCGTGCCGTAGCTCAAGCAGTGCGGGCCGCCCGCGTTGGTGCCGACGTTGCCGCCGATCGTCGACGTCTTCTGGCTCGACGGATCAGGTGCGTAGAAGATTCCGTGCTGCGCGATCGCATTCGAAAGGTCGAGGTTCACCAACCCGGGCTGCACGCGCGCGCGGCGGTTGCGCACGTCGAGTTCGACGATACGGTTCATCCGCGCGAGGGAGACGACGAGCCCGCCGCGCGACGGCACCGCCCCGCCGCAGAGTCCGGTTCCCGCGCCGCGAGGCACGACGGGCTCGTCGCACTCACGCGCGATGCGCACTGCGATGCCGATCTCGCGCGCGTCGCTCGGCACGATCGCTGCAGACGGCAGCCGGTCCTGCGAATAGGCGTCGAAGGCGTAGACGGCCAGGTCTTCAGGCTCGCTGTGAACGACCTGGGGGCCGAGCGCATCCGTCAGACGCGACGCGAAGGTTTGCAAGGTCCGATCACGCTACGGAGGGTGAGCGGGGAGTTCCTGGAAATCCGCTTGCTCGGTGTTCTTCTGGAAGGCGTGGACGCGGCGACGTGCCGCCCACAAACCGCTAGTACGGGCGACCATCACGGAACGGCAGCGCCAGACCTATCGCGCCTCCGTCGAGTTTCCCGTGGTCTACGTCCTCGCCGGCCGCACCGGTGCCCGCAACGCGTTGGCGAACGATCTTTCGGCCGGCGGCCTGCGCCTGATCGGCGACGAAGACTTCGTGGACGAAGCGACGATCGAGCTGCGCTTCACGCTGCCCAACGACCTGATCAGCAGCGTAACGGTTGAAAAAGAGATCGTTCAAACGACCTCACGCGGCCGCACGACGCGCAAGGTCAAAGTACCGCCCGAGCCGTTCACGGAGATGACCGTGCACGCTAAGGTCGTCATGGCGTTCTGGAGCCTGCGCCGCCGCAAGTTCTCACACGGCCTGCGCTTCATCGGGACGGACGAGCAGACCCAGGAAGAGATCCAGCGCTTCATCCACGTCTGGCAGATCCGCCAGCTCCGAGAACGCGCCCACATGCGCGGCGAATAGATCGTCGTCATCCTGAGCTTGTCGAAGGAGGACGGCGTTACCGTCATCGCGACTCGCCACCGGTCGCGCTGAGCTTGGCGAAGCGTGACGCCGTATCGCCGCCATCATACAAAGCTGCGGCATCAGTACAGCAGATACTTTGCGCGCAACGCTTGGAACGCGCGCAGACCGGGCTGCCAGGCGGCGACGATCGAGTCGGCTGAGGCGGCTTCGGTGAGGGCACGGCGGACGGTGTCGGTGCCCCAGTCGCGGTCGAAGATCCGCTCGTGACCGGATGCGATGGAGAACTTCCCTTGCGCGCGGGCTGCGGCGAGCAGCTCGACGGCGGTGCGCACGCTCGGAAACGCGTGCGGGTCGGTGACGTTGATCGATACGCCGTGCAACGTCTTGCCGGCCCAAAAGCCGCGCGCCGGCACCCAATCCGTCGGTTCGAACTCTACGCCGGGGATGCCGCGCGCGTGCAGTGCGTCGCGATATGCCGCCGGGTCGAAGCCGTAACCGCCGGCGTATTCGAACGGGCGGGTGGTGCCGATGCCGTTGTTCACGCCGCCTTCATCGACCAACCCGGTCGCCAGATACACGAGCGTCGTGCGCGCGTACGGCATGTTCGGCGACGTCGCAACCCAGTGCAGCCCGGTGTCTGCCCAGGTCATCTCGCGATGCCAACCTTGCATCGGGATCACGCGCAGTTTGCAGCCGATGTTGAAGTGCGCGTTGAACATGCGCGCGAGCTCGCCGACAGTCATCCCGTGGCGCTCGGGGATCGGGTAGAGCCCGACGAACGACGCGAACCTCGGATCGAGCACCGGGCCGTCGATCAGTGCGCCGCCGACCGGGTTGGGGCGGTCGAGAACCCACACCTCTTGGCCGTACTTGGCGGCCGACTCCATCACGTACGCCATCGTCGAAACGTAGGTGTAGGGACGCGCGCCGACGTCCTGGATGTCGAAGAGCAGGACGTCGATCCCGTCGAGCATCGCTTGCGTTGGATGCCGCGTCGCACCGTACAGGCTGTGGACGGGCAAACCGGTCTGCTCGTCGGTCGAGGAGCCGACGGTTTCGCCGGCGCCCGCTGCGCCGCGGATCCCGTGCTCCGGCCCGAACAGGGCCTTCACCGCGATCTGACCGTTGCGATGGACGGCATCGACCAGCGGCTGCCCGCTGGACAACACGCCGCTTGGGTTCGTGACGATCCCGATCGTCCGCCCGCGCAGCTCGCGCCAGACGTCGCGCACGAACGCGTCGTCGCCCAGCGCGACCACGGCGGCGTCCGCCGCCTGCGCAGCGCCGGGAAGCGATACCGCCGCGATGCCCGCCGCTGCCGCAGCCAAGAACGCGCCGCGCCGCACAGTTATTCCGGCACTCAGACGAACTCCGGTTGCGTTCCGTCGGGGATGAGGTGCGCTGCCGCCGCGCGCGCAAACAGGTCTTCGACGGCGGCGATCCCCGCTTCGCCGACGTCGTCGCTGTACTCGTTCACGTACAAGCCGATGTGGGCGCGCATCACCTCATCGTCCATCTCGAACGCGTGGGCGCGAACGTAGTCGATGATCTTGTCTTCGTGCTCGCGCGCGAACGTCAAGCTGTGGCGGATCGCATCGTCGATCGCCCGAGCATCGGTGTCGGCGATGTCGCGGCGCACGAGGATCGCGCCGAGTGGGATCGGGTTGCCGGTTTCATGCTCCCACCAGTCACCCAGATCGATCACCTCGACCAAACCGGCTTCCCGGTAGGTGAAGCGCGACTCGTGGATGATCAGGCCGGCGGCAACCTCTTCGTTCGCGACGGCGTCGACGATGCGGTCGAAGCGCATCTCGACGACTGATTGATCGCGGCCGAGAGCCAGCCGCAGCAGCGCGTAGGCGGTCGTCATGCGGCCGGGGATCGCGAATACCGCATCGGGAGCGAAGTCCGTCAGCAGCGACGCCTTGCTGTCGACTCCCGGGAGCGACACGACGAGCGGACCGCAGCCGCGGCCCAGCGCGCCGCCCGCGCGCAGGATGCGGTACTTGTCGAGCAAGGAGGGAATGGCGCCGTAACTCACCTTGGTGAGCTCATAGCGCCCTTCGCGGGCCGCAAGGTTGAGCGCCTCGACGTCGTCGAGTACGACGTCCACCGCCGGCGCATCGGCGAGCAGTCCGTTGGTGAGCGCCGCGAAGATGTACGTGTCGTTCGGGCACGGCGAGTAGGCAAGCGAGTATCGAGCGTTGTTCATCATCATCCGGTCGAGAGAACGGCGAGCAGGGCGTCGGTCGTTGCGACGGCCGCGGCGGCGCCGGCGCGAAAGTCCCAACCGTTGGATTCCCGTTCGCCGACCAAGTTCGACACGCCGCGCACCTCGATCGCGGGGACGCCCGCGAGTTGCGCCGCGCGCAGGACGGCGAAACCTTCCATCGACTCGACGTCCGCGCGAAAGCGGTGGGCCAGGACGAACGCGCGCGCCGTCGTGCCGGTCACGATCGCCGAGGTGATGCCGCGCCCGACGATCACCGGGATCAGACCGTCGAGGAAAGGCTGCAGCAAGGCGGGATCGGCTTCGGCGTGGCGCACGAGCTCGAGGCCGCCGGGGAGCGGGAACGTCGTGCCGTCCTCCAGGCCGAGCTCAGCATAGTCGTCGCGCGCGCACACGACGACGTCGCCGACGGTGCAGCGCTCGCGAAAACCGCCGGCGATCCCCGCGTTGATCACGGCGTCATACGGCCGAGCGGCGAGCGCGCGCGCGGTTCCCAGCGCCGCTTCGACCGGCCCGACGCCGACGGCAACCACGTCGACATCCCCTCGCGGAGCAAGCGCCGCGAGCTCTTGGGCTACGGCGCAGACGACGAGGAGCCTGATGTCGGAACCAGATGGCTTGCGACCCACAGCGGGCCGACGAGCAAGTGCAGCAGGTTGGTCAGGAACGCCGGCGATTTGCCCTCGTATCCGTGGCCGACGAACTGTAAGATCCAACCGGCGACGAAGGCGGCGACCGCCACGGGCCACGTGACGAACATCGCGATGAAGGAGAGCACGATCAGGCCGACGACGGCGAGCAGGACCGCGGCTCGCGACACGCGCCAAAAGGCGACGATGTAGTAGCTCTCGAGCGCGACGACGGCGACGGTGGCGAGGGTCGCGTGTCCGGGAAGCGCGACGAGCCGAAGCAGCGCGATGATCGCCAAGACGATCAGCGGGATGCCGATCTCGTGGCAGATGAGATTGCGCCGGTCGCGATGGTAGTCGCCGTACTCGGCGATCAGGCTGTGCGCGGAGGTCACGCGACTACCTCACGCCGATGAACTTGTGCGTTTGCAACGAGAGCCGCAGCCGTACCGGATCGCGTTTGGCCGCGTCGACGGCAAGCGCGACGTTGCTCGGCTTGTTCCCTTCGGGCTGTAAGAACACGCGGGTGCTTTGCGGGAACGCACCGATCCACTCCTCCGGGACGCGACCGTCGACGATCAGCTTGGCCTCGTTCGCGCGCCGAGCCATCTCGGGCGACAGCCGCTCTTTCGGCGAAACGGTGAGCCACACGTCGTCGGGGAGGTCGGCCGGCAGGGTACCGTTCGATTCGATATGCACGCGGCGGCCGTCAGCGCGCAGCGCCTCGATCAGCGCGCGCGTCTCGCGCTGCGCGAGCGGCTCGCCGCCGGTGAGGATCACCATCGGGCATTCCCCGCCGAGCTCGCGCACGCGAACCACCACCTCGTCGACCGGCGCCAGGAACGCGAGCGCGTAGTCGGTGTCGCAGAACGAGCAACTCAGGTTGCAGCCGGCGAGGCGGACGAAAACCGCGGGCGTCCCGGTCCACGTCCCCTCGCCCTGAAGGCTGTAGAAGATCTCGGCGAGTTGAAGCAATCCGCTCCTCAGCGCCCGGTCACTATCGTATGGCCTGACGGCGTGCTTGCAGCACTTGAACGGTCACGACGCTGTTCGCCGGAATCGTCACGTTCTGCTTCGCGTTCTTCGCGTAGAGATAGCCGCCCGCGGCGCCGAGCAGGCCGCCCGCGTTCGTGCCGACTCGCTTGCCGAGGATGTTGCCCAGGATCATTCCGGCGACCGCACCACCGGCTTCGTTGAGCGTGTTGTTCTTGGTGTTGACCTGCGCTCCGACCACGCGACCGTCGAGCACGTAGGTGTTCCCCGAGCGTGTGTTGAGCTTGTCGACGCAGATCTGCAGCTTGCCGGCGCGGCCCTGACTGGCGGACTGCACGTCGCAGACGTGTCCGTAGATCGTCGCTCCGGTAATGTTGTTGTCTTGCGAGTGGACGTTCCCGATGATGACTCGCTGGCCGACGACCGCGGACCCGGAGTTGATGCTCTGGTTCATGTTGCCGACGAGGTCGGTGCCGGCGGATATCTGCGCGTGTGCGGCGAGCGGGATGAGGGCTAGGGCGGCGGCCGAAATGAGGGCCGGGAGTCTGCGAATCATGGAAGGGTGCTCCTGTGGTTGTTCGCTGGAGGGGTCCTGGGACTGCTTACCCGGCCGAAGCGCGGGCGAGAGGGTCCCCCTTGCCTAGAACGACGCAGGCCTTCCGAGTCTCCCACAGGGTCAGCTCGGTCAGCAGGGGCAGTTCGGCGGCCAATCTCCGCCAGACCCACTGCACGATGTTCTCGGCGGTCGGGTTCTCGATCAGCTCGTTGAGCGAGCGGTGGTCGAGCTCGGCGATCACGGCCGCCTTGACCACCCGCGAGACGACCTCGAAGTCCTCGACCATCCCGGCGGCGGGGCCGTGCGCCTGGAGCGGTCCCTCGAGCGTGACGTCGAGGCGATACGAGTGGCCGTGGAGGCGCGAGCACTTGCCGGGGTGATTCGGAAGCACGTGCGCCGCCTCGAACGTGAAGGACTTGCGGATTTGCACAGCCCAGGGACTTCGCCGTGGACACCAATCGCTCCCGACTCGTCGTCCAGAACCTGATCGGGCAGATCGCGCCGCCGCTCCTGTCGTCCTCGCTCTACGATGTCGGCGCCGACGGTGTCCCGCGCGTCCTGCCGTCGGTGGGCGGCGTGACCCTCAACGTCCGGGTCGGCGACTCCGCTTTCGTCTTCGAATCCGACCACATCGAACCGGCGGTGAGCGTTCGTCATGCCGATGACAGAATCAACACGGCATTCTGCACCTTCGCCTGCATCGGCAACGTCGCCACCGTGATCGGCGGCGAAGCCAAGGGCGAGCGAGGTGTCGTGACCGGCAAACACGGCGGCGTCGAGCACGTGATGATCGACTTCTCCGAGAAGGTGATGGAGCGCATGCAGATTGGGGACGCCATCGGGGTTCGCGCCGTGGGCGTGGGCCTGCACATCGAGGAGGCCGGCGACGTGAAGGTCTTCAACTGCGATCCCGATCTGCTGGAGCGGCTCGGGATCGAACGCACCGGCGAGCGGTTGCGCGTCCCCGTTGCCTGCCGTGTGCCCGCGCACGTGATGGGATCGGGGCTGGGCCGCCAAACCGTCGCCCGCGGCGATTACGACATCCAGTGCTTCGATGCCCCGACGGTGCGCGAGTTCGGCCTGGACCGTCTGCGGCTCGGCGACCTCGTCGCGATCGACGATGCGGATAACAGCTTCGGCCGCGTGTACCGGGGTGGCGCGGTCACCGTCGGCATCGTCGCGCACGGCGCGTCGCAGCTGGCCGGTCACGGGCCCGGGGTGACGACGCTGCTCACCTCGGCGTGCGGCGCCATCGAACCGGTGATCGAGCCGAACGCGAACCTCGCGACGATCCTGAGCCTGCGATGACCGATCGGCGCCGCGATCCGATCAGCCCTGAGGAACGAGCCGAGCCCGTCGAGGTCGTGCCGTACGATCCGGCTTGGCCTGCGACGTTCGAGACGCTGCGCGATCGGATCGCGCCCGCGCTCGGAGAACTCGCAGTCGGGATCGAGCACGTCGGCGCGACGGCGGTCCCTGGGCTCGATGCAAAGCCGATCGTCGACATTGACGTCGTCGTGCGCGACGCCGGCGACTTCGCGGCGGTGGGCCAGCGGCTCGCGGACCTCGGCTACTTTCACCTCGGCGATCTGGGCATCGTCGGACGGGAGGCGTTTCGCGCTCCGGCCGGTTCGCCGCGCCACCATCTCTATGTGTGCGCGTCGGGTTCCGCCGCACTGCAGGCGCACCTCACGCTGCGCGATGCGCTACGCGCCGACCCGGCGCTGGCCGCCGCGTACGGCGCGCTCAAGCGCGATCTCGCCATCGAGTTCCGCGACGACCGCGATTCATACACCGAAGGCAAGACCGCCTTCATCCGCACCGTGCTGCTCGACGTCCGCGAAGGCCGTCGCCGCTCGCTCCGCCGCTAACATGTAGGGCGGCTGAGCTAGGGAGCCTCTGAAGAAGTCCCGCACCAGTCGCCCGCGGTCTTTTCCGCCGAGTCTTCGTCGCTGCGTCGGTCACAATGCTACGGCATTGCTCCCTTCTCGCTCCTCGACTCGACGAAAAATCCTCGCGGGCTTTGTGGTACGCGACTTCTTCAGAGGCTCCCTAGCGCTTCGATTTGCGCAGGTAGACGGCGTTGGCGCGGTCGTCGAACCACAGGTCGTACGAGCGCAGCAAGTCGGTTCCGACGATGCCGTCGACGTCTTCGGTCCCGAGGTCGACGTTCGAGACGTCGGCGGTCGCCTCGCGGATCCATATCCCGCCGAGCTCGAAGGTCGGGACGCGCGTCGGTTCCGCGTTCGCGTAACCGCCCATTCCGCGCACGTGCATCGTGCTCGCGACGCGGTCGGGCGAGAAGTCGCCGCGCTCGGCGAACGCCGTCTCGAACACGGTGCGATTTGCGCCCGTATCGAGGACGACGCGACCGCTGGCGCTGCCCGCGCGTGCTGCGACGGCCGGCGTTTTGTCGTCGAGCCCGACGTTTACCGTAACGGCGTCGACCGGCGGGCGAAAATGGTCGGGCGAGAGCGCTTCGGCGAGATTTCGCTGCAGGTCGACGTGAACGACCGCGTCGGCGAAGAAGTCGAACCCGAGCAAGCCCGCGACGTGCGTGCGATCGTCGACGCGGAACGGAACGCTGACGACGCGCGAGACGACGTTGCGCATGCGCAGGCCGCCGATCGTCATCTGCGGCACGATCGTCGTCGATTCGGGAAAGGTCCCCAAGGTCGCACCCAGGCGCTGCCCGTACAGTTGCAGCCCTTGCTGCTGCGCGACCGACGGATCGATCACGATCCCGGCCGCACCTGAGTCGAGCAAGAAGTCGTAGCCCACGCGTCCGACGATCACCCGCACGATCGCAAGCCCGTTGACGAACCGCACCGGCAACCGCACCGTCGGCTGTTTCTCGGGGAACTCGACGACGCGCCGCGGCGCCGGAATATCGACGTCGCGCAGATCGGGGGTCGTGTCGAGCGAGCGGTTCACCAAGATCTGCTCGCGTTCGTTGCCCAGCGAGTCGACGGTTCGCGTTCTGGATGGTTCGGGCACGCCTTCGACGACCTTGTAGTCGTCGTAGCTCGTCGCGTAGCGGCGGCGCCTTTCGACGTACTCGCGCCGCGCGACGTACCCCGTGCGTTTGTCGACGAACAGCCACTCGTGCCGCCCGGTCGCCGGGTTGACCTCGACGACGTATGCATTGAGCGCGAGCGACTCGCCGATGAGCTTGACGTCGCGATCGTCGCTCGGGTCGCGGAACGCGCGCTCGCTGGCGGCGTCGCGCAGTTCGTGCACGCCCGGATAGGTGTAGACGATGCCGTTGCGGTTCTGCTCCCAGCGAACGGCGCCGCGCACGCCGCGCTGGTAGACGAGCGGTCCGAGCGTCGTCGTCTCGCGGATGTCCTTACCCAGCCGGTTGACACGGTACGAACCGACGGTTCCGTCTTGAAACAGCCGCCAGTCTTCGATCACCGTCGCCGCGCGCGTGTGCTCGTGCGTATGCGCGTGATCGTACAAAGCGCGGACGTGCGCCAACGTCGCGCCCGACGCGATCAACCCGCTGGGTTCGTCGTCGACCGCCGCCACCGCCGCCGCACCGCTGCCGAACACCGCCAACAACAACGCGACCGCAAATGCCGGCCAAACGCGAAGCCCCGGCGGCTTGGCCGAAGGCCAAACGCGAAGGATTCGGCCTCCGGCCGAATCCACTATAGCGATCCTGAGGGGCCCATCGCTTCGAGCCGCTTTTTGAGATCGCTCAAGAAGCCGCTCGCGACCGCACCGTCGATGACGCGATGGTCGAGCGACATGCAGACGTTCATCATCGAGCGGACGGCGATCGCGTCGTCGTCACGGACGACCGCGCGCTTGACGATCGCTTCGGAGGTCACGATCCCGGCTTGGCCGGGGACCAGGATCGGCGCCGACAGGATCGAGCCGTTGGCGCCGGTGTTGTTGACGGTGAACGTGCCGCCGGCGAGATCGTCGGCGCCCAACCGCCCGCGCCGTGCCTTGTCGATGAGCTCGCCTGCCGCCAGCGCGATCCCGCGAACCGAAAGCTGGTCGGCGTGGCGCAAGACGGGGACGACGAGGTTTCCGTCGGCAGCGATCGCGAGCCCGATGTTGACATCGCGATGGACGTGGATACCGTCCTCGGCGAACGACGCGTTCATGAGCGGAAAGGCCGCGAGCGACTCGACCACTGCGCGCACGAAGAACGGCAGCAGCGTCAGCTTGACGCCGGTACTCTTCTCGAACGCGTCCTTCTCGCGGGCGCGCCACTTCCAGACGTTGGTGACGTCGACTTCGGTCATCGTCCAGGCGTGCGGCGCGGTATGCTTGGAATCGACCATCCGCTGCGCGATGATGCGACGCGCCTGCGTCAGCGGGATCACGTCGCCCGGACGCGCGGTGCCGTACGACGGCTTCGCCGGCGGCTTGGTCCCGGCGGTCGCGGGCGGCGGCGCGAGGGCGGTTGCAGCCGGCGCGATGTACTCGGCGTTGTCGGCGCCGATCGTCGCGGCGACGCCGGCGCTGGGCCCTGCGTTGGCCGCAGCCAGGATGTCGTTGGCGGTGATCCGCCCATTGTCGCCCGTGCCGCGCACGGCGGCCAAGTCGACGCGGTGCTCGCGCGCGAGGCGGCGCACCGCGGGTGAGGTCCGCACGCCGCCGGGCGCCGTCCCGCTCGAGCTGCCGTTGCCGGCGGCGCCGTTCGAGGTCGCCGCGGCGCTATAGCTCGGGCCACCGATTCCGACGTTCCCGCCGGGGACGGGCTCATCGTCGCCCTGCCGGTTCGCCTCGGCGTTCGTCCCGTCGCGGCCCGCAGCCGCGGCGACTTGCTCGGACGGCGAGCCGCTGGCGGTTGGGGGAGCTTGAACGTCCGATGCGATGTCGTCGATGATCGCGATCGGCGCTCCGGTCGGTACGGTTTCGCCCTCCTTGACGATCAACTCGCGAATCACGCCGCTGACGGGCGACGGAACCTCGGCGTTGACCTTGTCGGTCGACACCTCGACGAAGGCTTCGTACTTCTCGACGCTGTCGCCGGGCTGCTTGAGCCACTGCGCGACCGTACCTTCGGTGACAGTCTCGCCCAACTGGGGCATCGTGATCGTGGTCGCCATGTCAGCGGTTTACCCGGGCAAGACGATCCACTAGAATTTCGCCAGATCGCGCATCGCCCCGACCATCTCCTCGGTCGAGATCATGAACTCTTCTTCGAGCGGCAGCGCGTAGCCCATCGCCGGCACGTCCGGGCCGGCGAGTCGCCGGATCGGCGCGTCCAGATCGAACAGCGCCTCCTCGGCGACCATCGCGGCGATCTCCGCGCCGACACCACCGAACTTGTTGTCTTCGTGCACGATCAAGAGCTTACGCGTTTTGCGCACGCTCTGGAGGATCGTCGTCTTGTCCATCGGGCGAATCGAGCGCAGGTCGATCACCTCGACCGAGACGTCTTCACCCTCGAGCCGGTTCGCCGCGTCGAGCGCTTGGTGCAGGTTGTACCCGAACGACACGACCGTGACGTCGCTGCCGGCCTTCTTCACGTCGGCCTTGCCGATCGGGATCGTGTAGTAACCCGCGGGGACCTCGCCCTTGACGCTGCGATAGGTCTTCTTGTGCTCGAGGAACAGCACCGGATCGGGCGATTCGATCGCCGCGTTGAGCAAGCCCTTGATGTCGGCCGGCGTCGACGGCGCAAGGATCGTCAGTCCGGGCACATGGTAGAACAACGCTTCGATCGAAACCGAGTGCGAGAGCGCGCCGCGGACGCCGCCGCCGTACGGCGTACGGATAACCAGCGGACAGGTGTAGTCGCCGTTGCTGCGATAGCGAATCTTGGCCGCCTCGCCGACGATCTGGTTGAACGCCGGGTAGATGAAGTCGGCGAATTGGATCTCGGCGATCGGCCGCAGCCCTTCCATCGCCATCCCGATCGCGACGCCGACGATCGAGGCTTCGGCCAGCGGCGTGTCGATGATGCGCTGCGGCCCGAACTCTTCGAGAAAACCCTTGGTGATGAGGAAGACGTTGCCGCGCGCCCCGACGTCCTCACCCATGATCAGCACGCGCTCATCGCGCACCAACGCGTCGTGCAGCGTCGTTCGTACGGCCTCGACGTTGGTCATGGTGATGCCGGTCTGCGCCGCACCGGCCGCGGCTCTCACTCCTGCCATGGTTGATAGTCTCCGGCGACGACGTTCGTGTAGAGGCTCTCGGCGGGCGGGTACGGCTGCGCTTCGGCGGCGTCGGTCGCCTCGTTCGTCTCGCGCAACACATCGGCGCGCAACTGCTTGCGGCGTGCCTCGTCGATCACGCCGGCTTCGATGAGTACCTGCTCGAAGCGGGGCACCGGGTCCATCTTCCGCCGTTCTTCGATTTCCTCGCGCGAGCGGTAGGTGCGATCGTCGTCGTCGGTCGAGTGCGAGAGGAAGCGATAGCACTTCGCTTCGACGATTGTCGGGCCGCCGCCGCCGCGCGCGCGGACGAACGCGTCGTTCATCGCCGCATAGGTTGCGACGGGGCTGAAACCATCGCACACGACGCCGGGCAAGCCGTATCCCGGTGCCTTGTCGGCGACGTTGGCAACCCGCATCTGCAGATCTTGCGGCGTCGAGATCGCCCACTCGTTGTTCTGCACGAGAAAGACGATCGGGAGTCCGTGAACGGCGGCGTAGTTGACCGACTCGTGCCATTCACCTTGCGAGGTCGCGCCTTCGCCGGTGGTGCAGAGCACGGCGCGTCCGCCCTCACCGCGATACTTGAACGCTGCAGCGACGCCGACCGCGTGCGTGCAGTGCCCGGCGATGATCGACGAGATCGACAGCACGCCGAGGTCGTGGTTGGTGTAGTGGTTGGGGAATTGCCGCCCCATCGAACGGTCGGTCTGACGGGCGAAGAGCGACGAGAGGATCTCGAACGGCGACATGCCCACGCCGAGCGCCAACCCCAGGTCGCGGTAGTACGGTACCAGGACGTCGCGCCCGCGCTCGAACGCCATCGCCGCTCCGGCCTGAACCGCCTCGTGCCCCTCGGAGCCCAGCGCGAACGGGATCTTCCCTTGCCGGTTGAGTTGGAAGCCGCGGTTGTCGAGCTGCCGTTGGAGCAGCATGTTCCGCAACATCGCGACGAGCCGTTCGTCGCTCAAGCCCGCGCGGTCGAGGTCCCGCGTGCCCGCGGTCGTGGTTTTCGCCATCGAGTCGGTCCCCCGGCTCCGTGAGGAAGTAAGAGCCGCGGATACTCGCGCGTTGGAGCCCGCGACTCCTGCGGAGGCGGCCGGGCTGCCCCGCCCCAGGAATGTCCCCGCGAGCCTGTTAACTTGACCGGACCGGGCGGCCGTCGGGCCGCCTGAGCGACTAGAGCGCTCGCACGTAAGTGAGACGCCTCGAGTACCGCTGCTTGCTCCGTCTAGAGAAGGGTTCGCGTATGGGCGTCTTGCCGTACAGTAGACTTCGAATCTCCCGTGTGGTCGCGCGCCTGTTCGGCGCGGCGCTCGTCGCCGTACTCGCCGCCGGATGCGGTGGGGGCGGGGCCTCGACGCCGTCGGTCACCCCGGCGAACCCCGGAAGCCCGCCGAAAACGCCGGCCAGCGTGAGCGTCACCTTTACGATGCACTGGCCCGGGACGACGACGTCTTCGGCGCAGCGCAGCCCGAAGTACGTCCCGTTCACCGCGCGCAGCGTCTCGGTCACCGTCAACGGTGGAACGCCGCAGTATCTCAACTCACCGGCGACGACCCTGACGATCGACGCCCCGGTCGGCACCGACACGTTCACCTTCGCGACCTACGACGCGCAGAACGGGCAAGGCAACGTCCTCAGCCGCGCCTCGGTCACCCAAGCCATCGTCAACGGCGCGGCCAACAACGTCTCCGCGACCCTCAACGGCGTCATCGCCTCGATCGCGGTGTCGTTGAGCAACCCCACGCCCAACGCCGGCGTCCCGGCGACGGTCAACGTGAACGTCGCTGCCAAGGACGCCGACGGCAACACGATCGTCGGACCGGGCGATTACAACACGTCGATCCATCTGACGCTCAGCGATCCGGCGAACAGCGGCACGCTGTCGCTCTCGACGAACAACGTCCCCAACGCCGCGACTGCTCCGACGCTGACCTACAATGGCAAGACGCTCGCGAGCGCATCCATCGTCGCATCGGCGACCGGCGTTACGAACGCGGCCGCGACCTTCTCGCCGACGCCGACGTTCTACCAGTTCTCGATCCCGACCGGCACGAACGGGCCGCAATGGATCGCCGCCGGCTCCGACGGCAACATGTGGTTCACCGAGTCGCCCGGCAGCGCGGTGGCGCGGATCACGCCGTCCGGCGTGGTGACCGAGTTCACCATCCCGACCGCCAACGCGCAACCGCAGATGATCATTGGTGCCAGTGACGGCAACTTGTGGTTCACCGAGTTCGCGACGACGCCGTCGCCGGGCAGCAGCAAGATCACGAAGCTCACGACGACCGGAACGTTTACCGAGAACTCGACGTTGTTCTCGCCGCCGCCGCCCGACAACCCGGTGGGGCTGGTCGACCGCGGTGACGGCAACATCTGGTACGTCGCCAACGGCAGCAGCCGCGTCGGCTTCCAGGGGATCAGCTCCGGCGTCGCCGGCGAGACCAGCATCCCGACTGCAGGCGCGGGTCCGATCGGGATCGCGACGGCGCCCGACAACAACCTGTACTACACGGAGTCGACGGCCAACAAGATCGGCCGCATCGCCAACCTTTTCACCACGCAATCCGAAATCAGCCTGACCACCGGTACGACGCCGGAGTCGATCGTGCGCGGCCCCGACGGCAACCTGTGGTTCACCGAAAACGGCACGAACCAGATCGGGCGCCTGTCCCCCAGCTCGTTCTCGGTCACCGGCGAGTTCCCGACGCTCACGGCGAACTCGCAACCGGTCGGGATCGTCGTCGGCCAAGACGGCGCGTTGTGGTTCACCGAGAACGGCCTCGACAAGATCGGCCGCATCACCACCGGCGGCACGGTCAGCGAATACGCGTCGCCCGTCACCGGCCTGGGCCTCAGAGGGATCGCGGTTGCGCCGGACGGCTCGCTGTGGTTCTGCGAGCCCGGCACCGGCGTGAACCCGGGCCGCATCGGAAAGCTGGTGTACTGAGATGCGCGCGCAGAGAGAGGGAAAGTTCATGGGTTTCCGCACCGGCGCACTCGCAGCGGCGATCGTCGCAGCCGCGCTGTTTGCCGGCTGCAACGGCGGCAGTACTTCGTCGCCGCCCGTAAACACGGGGGTGACCACGCCGACCGCGACGCCGGTTCCGACGCCGGTCCCGACCGCGACGCCGGTACCGCCGCCGGTCAGCGCCACCGGGACGGTTCACACCAGCACGACCGGCCCCGTCACGCTCGGACTGGGTCCGATCGGCGCCGGTTACAGTGGTACCTTCACGGTCGGTACGGCGAGCGCCGTGGCGACGATCACCGACGTGTTCTCGCTCAGCCAGCCGAGCGGCACGCCGACGGTTCAAGACATGCGCCGGCGCCCGCAGAACATCGGCGGCGCGTCGATCGCACCGTTCGCGTTCTTTTCGCTGACGTCGAGCGCGACGGTCAGCTTCGCGTCGCCGCCGATGTTCACCGTCCAGTTCCCGACGGCGGCGTCGGTGCCGCCTGCGGCACTGTCATACATCGCGTACTACGATCCGACGCATCCGGCAAACGGATGGACGACGCTCGAGGGTCCCGGGACGCTCGTGACGTCGACGACGATGACGTGGACGCCGCCGAACGTTCCGTTCACCTTCGTGGCGAGCCAGAGGTACGTGTTCGTGGCCTTTACGACGGCTTCGTCGCTCCCGACGCCGACGCCGGTTCCGACGCCGACGCCGACACCGACGCCTTCGCCGACGCCGACGCCGACACCGACGCCTTCGCCGACGCCGACGCCGACACCGACGCCGACGCCGACTCCGAC
>PMOS01000003.1 GCA_003161435.1 Vulcanimicrobiota bacterium | reverse complement strand
TGGTGCTCACGGTGACGATGTACCTGAACTTGGCGTACTCGCTGGCGTACCAAACGGTGATGGAGGCCAAGACGCAGGGCGTCGATGCGACCGACCTGTGGCCGGCGATCTCGCATCCCGCGGCGTTGGCGAACGTGGTGTTGTTCTTCTGGCTGGGTTATCGCTATCTGGGCGGCGCCGAACGGGTGACGGCGCGGGGTAGCGGCGACACGGCACTCGCGACCTGGATCGCGCGCGGCCGGGCCTGGTTCGACCCGCGCGAAGGCGTCGTCGCGATGACGCGCCTCGACGTGCTGCTCGCGATCGCGTTCACCGTCGGTTCGTTCGTGCTGTGCGCGATCGCGCTGAGCTTTCCGCACGAGAAGATCTTCGACGAGGTCTACTACGCCCGCGCGGGCGAGGAGTATCTGCGCCACGCCGACGTCGCGGGCTTGTGGAGCTATGAGTTCACCCACCCGCCGGTCACCAAGCTGGTGATCGCGCTTTCGATGCTGCTGTTCGGCGGGCTGCACGGTTTGGGTGACACGGCGATTGGTTGGCGCTTCCTCAACGTCGTCGTCGGCGCGCTGACCGTCGGCCTGCTCTACGCGTTCGCCAAGCGGCTGACGGGCTCGACGCCGTTCGCCGCGTTCGGCGCCGGGATGCTCGCGCTCGACGGGTTCCACTACGTGCAGTCGCGGATCGCGACGCCGGAGATCACCGTCGCGTTCTTTTCGCTGCTGACGCTGTACGCGTTCTACCGGCTGTGGCTCGCGGCGCAGGTCGCGGCGCGCGCGGCGCTCGACGCCGGGGCGGTGCGCCGTGCGTTCGGGTTCACGCTGGCGATCGGGTTGGTCGCCGCGGTCGCCGCCGCGTTCGCGGCGCCGAGTCTGGGGCCGATCAAGATCGGTGCTGAGTTCACCGGTCCGGCGCGCATTGCGCTGGGGGCCTGGGTGTTCGTCGTATTCTGGCTGATCGGGCGCGTCGTCGTCGTACCGCGGATCGCAGCCGCGAAGCAGACGTCGTACGCTGAGGGGACGCGCATCCTGGCCGGCGGGACGGCACCCGTCGTCGCGAACCCGGCCAACGACCGAGCGCGGCTCGACGGCTCGGCGACCGTTCTGGCCGAGGAGCGAGACGGCGATCTCGTGCGCACGATCGACGGCGCCGGGACGCTGACGTACGCGACGCCCGTCGCGACGGCGATCTACCGCGCCGCCGCCACGGTCACGGTCGGCGAGCGGACGTCGAACGCGAGCGACGCGCGCTTTTGGTGGTTCGCGCTCCCGATCGCCGGCGGGCTGCTGGCCGCGTCGAAGTGGAACGGCCTGTTCGACTTCGGCGTCGTGTGGGCGATCGCCGCCACGGTCGGCGCGCAGCGCTGGCTGCGCCGGCCGGCCCTCTTCGGGAACCCGTTCGGCGCGCCGGCCGACGCGGTCGCCGCCGCTATGATCGTCGCCGGCGGCGTCGTGTACCTGCTCGCGTACGTCCCGTACTTCGCGCTCGGGCACGGGTTCGTCGACCTCGTCTCGATGCAGTGGCAGATGTACCACTATCATGCGACGCTGGTCGCAACGCATCCATATGCGTCGCAGTGGTGGCAGTGGCCGCTGCTCGACAAGCCGATCCTCTACTATGCGCACTACACGCACACCGCGGCGTCGCACGGTGCGTGCTGCGTCTCAACGATCCGCGCGCTACCGAACCCGGTCGTGTGGTGGTTCGGGTTGATCAGCGTTCCGTACGTCGGCTGGCTGGCGTATCGCGAGCGCAACAAAGGATACGCGCTGCTGGTGGTCGCGTATCTCTTCCAGTGGCTGCCGTGGATCGCTTCGCCCAGGCTCTCGTTCGAGTACCATTTCTATCCGAACCTGGCGATCATCGTGCTGTGCAATGCGATCGTGTTGCAGCGCGTCTGGAATCACGGGCGCGACGGCGGCTCGGCCTGGCCGCGCTATGCGGTCGTCGTCTACGGCGCGGCCGTCGTCGCGTCGTTCGTCTTTTTCTTCCCGATCGTCTCGGGCTACCCGATCGGCTGGGACGCCTGGCAGGCGCGCATGTGGAACCCGCATTGGATTTGAATCGGTGACCGAGGACGAGTTGATCGCTGGGATCGGCGTGCGGCTGCGCGGCGTCGCCGCCCCGCGCGTGTTGGTCGGGATCGGCGATGACGCTGCGGTGTGGCAGCCCTCGCGCAGCAACCGCAGCGTGATCACCACCGACGCGCTGGTCGAAGGCGTGCACTTCACGCGCGATACGATGAGCGCCCGCGACGCCGGCTGGCGGGCGCTGGCGTCGAATTTGTCCGACGTCGCGGCGATGGGGGCTCGCCCCGTCCTCGCGACGGTCGCGCTCGGCTTCCCGCGCGGCACCGACCCGGACTGGCTGCTGGGCTGTTACGACGGCATCGCCGCGCTCGCCGAGCGCGCCCGTTGCCCGGTCGTGGGCGGCGACCTCACGCTAGCGCCGGCGATCACGCTCGCGATCACCGTGGTCGGCGAGGTCCGTCCGTCGAACCTCAAGCGGCGCGACGGCGCGCTGCCGGGCGACGTCGTCGCGGTGACCGGGCCGCTCGGGGCGAGCGCCGCGGGACTGCGGGTTGCGGGCGATCCGGCCCTCCGCTCCGACGGGCGCTTCGCCGACGTGCTGGCCGCCTTCCGCACCCCCGAACCGCGGCTGCAGGCGGGGCGCCGGCTCGGCGCATCCCGCCACGTGCGGGCGATGATGGACGTGTCGGACGGTCTGTCGACCGACCTGGGCCGGCTATGCGCCGCCTCGGGCGTCGGAGCGGTCGTCGAGACGATCCCGGTTCATTCGGGTGCGCGCCGTGTCGCAGCCGTGACCGGCGACGACCCCGAGCGTTGGGCCCTCGACGGCGGCGAAGACTTCGAATTGCTGATCGCCGTCCAAAAGCGAGCCTTCGCGCACGTGGCCGTTCGCGTGGCGGCGGCAACGGGCGAGCAACTCGTGCGGATCGGAACGATCACCGCCGAGCCCGGCGTCCGCCGTGCCGACGGAACGGTGATCCCGCCGGCCGGCTGGGACCACCTCCGCTAAGCTCTAGGCGGCGCCGACGCGCTTGACGCGCTTGCTCCGCAGGCAGTTCGTGCAGACGCGTGCCGTGACGTGCGTTCCGCGGTCGTCGACCTTGACCGACTGGAGGTTCGGCAGCCACCGCCGCTTGGTCTTGTTCATCGCGTGGCTGACGTTGTTCCCGGCCATGGGACCCTTGCCGCACACATCACATCGCTTGGCCATAACAGGGGGAGTGTATCAGACTGAGGGGTCGCGGTACAAGGCCGGGCGTGCCGATCGGGCGCGCAGGGCGAGCGCCGGTCGCTCCGGAACGCGTGGAGCGCTTCATGGCAGTCACGCAACTCGATGGGCGCGCCTTCGGAAAGTTCGTTGCGGCCGGAACCTACTTCTTGCGGAAGTACCGGGGCGTCCTCAACGATCTCAACGTGTTCCCCGTCCCCGACGGTGATACGGGTTCGAACATGTACCTGACCGCCAGGTCGGCGTTGCACGAGGCGCACAAGACCCGCGATCGGCCGCTTGCCGAGGTCGCCGCCGCCGCAGCAGCCGGCTCGCTGCTGGGCGCGCGCGGCAACAGCGGCGTGATCCTCTCGCAGATGCTGCGCGGGTTCGCCCACAGCGTCCGGCGCCGCGACACGATCGACACGTTCCAACTCGCGCTCGCCATGCGCGAGGCGGTGAGCGCTGCGCGAGCGGCGCTGACCAAGCCGGTCGAAGGGACGATTCTCTCGGTCGCCGGGGCCGCCGCCGACGAAGCGTATCGGCTCGCCGTGCGCGAGCCGGACTTCTACCGGCTGGCGAACGCCGTGCTGCGGGTTGCCAACGACGCGCTCGACCGGACCCCCGAACAGCTCCCGGCACTCAAGGAAGCCGGGGTCGTCGACGCGGGCGGGGCGGGGTTCTGCTACTTCCTCGAAGGCGCGCTGCGCTTCATCCCCGAGCAGGCCGTGCGCACGACGGCCTTCCCGCGGCGGCCGGTCCGGGCGAGCGTCTTCACCCGGCAGCAGACCGTCGGGGCCAACCACTACTGCACCGAGTTCGTTCTCGAGAACGCCGTGATCGAGGCCCGTCCGCTGCGCGACGCGCTCGAGCGGCACGGCGACTCGCTGCTGGTCATCGGTGCGGCGCCGACGATCAAGGTGCACCTCCATTGCGCCGAGCCGGAGACGGTCCGGGCGCTGGCCGGCCGGCACGGCACGGTGACGCGCTGGAAGCGCGAGGACATGGCCGAGCAGCACAATCTGCTGGTCGTCGAGGCTCCCAAGCGCCGGGTCGGCATCGCCGTCGTCGTCGCCGGCGCAGGGTTCGACCGCATCGCCCGCGAGCTCGGCGCCGAGGTGACGATCCCCGTCCCGCCCGGCGCGAACCCGTCGGTGCGTGACTTGCTCGTCGGGGTGAACGCCTCGCTCGCCCAAACCGTCTATCTGCTGCCGAACGATCCCAACGTCGCGCTGGCTGCCGCCGAGATTCCCGCCCTGACCTCCAAGACCGTCATCATCGTGCCGACCGCCGATCCGGTCGCCGGGCTGGCGCTGTTGCTGCACCTGGCCGGCGCCGAGGCGCCGGTCGGGTTCGACGAGCTGCGCCCCGCGCTCGACGGCGTGCGCAGCGCGTCGGTCTTCTTCGCGGGAAAGGATTCGAGCGTCGACGGCGTGCGCGTCCGCAGCGGAGCCCCGGCGGCGGCGATCGGCAAGCGGCTGCTGAGCGCGCCGTCGCTGAGCGAGGCGATCGTCGATGCGGCTCGGGCTCTGGGAGCCGAGGACGGCGGTCTGGTGACGCTCTACTACGGCGGCGTGCAAAAAGAGCGCGACGCGCAGAAGTACGCGGGCGCCATCGGCGAACGCTTCGCCGGCGTGGAGGTCGAGTATTACTACGGCGGACAGCCGTCGGTCGAGTATTGGATCAGCGTTGAGCGCTGACGAGCGGAGCGGCCCGGCGAGCGATGCCGCACGGTTGCCGATCATTGCGGTCGACGCGATGGGCGGCGACGACGCGCCGGACGCGATCGTGGCCGGCGCGCTGCTGGCGCACCGCGACGGCTTGGGACGCATCGTGCTGGTCGGCGACCGCGCGCGGATCGAGCCGCTGCTCGCCGGCGAGCGCGAGATCGAGATCGTCCACTCCGCCGGCGTCGTGCCGATGGACGCCTCCGCGTCGCAAGCGGTGCGCAAAGCGGAAGGGACGTCGCTCGGCGATGCCGTCGACCTCGTGCGCGACGGTCGCGCCGACGCGGTCGTGTCGGCCGGGAACAGCGGCGCGTTCTTGGCGATCGCGTTGATTCGACTGCGCACGATCCCGGGGATCGCGCGGCCGGCGATCGGCGCGGTTCTGCCGGGCCGGTTCGGGCCGGTCGTGCTGTGTGACGCCGGCGCGAACGTCGACTGCAAGCCGGAGTGGCTGCTGCAGTTCGGCATGATGGGCAGCGCGTACGCGCGCGCGGCGCTCGGGATCGCCGAGCCGCGCGTCGCGGTGATCTCGGTCGGCGAGGAGCCCACCAAAGGCAACGCGCAGTCGATCGAAGCGGCGGCGTTGCTGGCCGCGGCGCCGCTGCGGTTCGTCGGCAACATCGAAGGCAAGGACATCTTGCAGGATCACGCCGACGTCGTCGTCGCCGACGGCTTCGTCGGCAACGTGATCCTCAAGACGGCCGAGGGCAGCGCGAAGTACTTCCGCGACGTGCTGCGCGAGTCGTACGAATCGGCCGGGCTCGCGGGAAAGCTCGGCGCGTTCTTCAGCCGAGCCGTGTTCGCCCACATCCGAGTGCGGCTGGACTACTCGACCTACGGTGGCGCGCCGTTGCTCGGCGTGCGCGGCAACTGCGTCGTCGCGCACGGCCGCTCCGACCGGACGGCGATCCGCAACGCGATCCGGCAGGCCGCGACCGTCGCCGAACACGATCTGGTCGGCTCGATCGGATCGGTCGTTGCGCAGGCGACGAACGGAGTGGCGCCGAGTGCGTAGCTCCGGCCGGCGCGTTGCGATCGTCACCGACTCGACCTCGGACCTCGATGAGGCGGACGCGCGCTCGCGCAGGATCGACGTCGTGCCGCTGTTCGTCAACTTCGGCGACACGCGGTTTCGCGACAACATCGACCTCACCCGCGAGGAGTTCTACCGCAAGCTCGCCAGCCTGCGGGCGCTGCCGACGACCGCGCAGCCGACGCCTGCAATGTTCGAAGACGCGTTTCGCCCGCACGTCGAGGCAGGACGCGCGATCGTGTGCCTGACGATCATGAGCAGCCTGTCGGGGACGATCAACGCCGCGAACGCCGCGGCGCTCGCGTTTCCGGCTGCGGAGATCCACGTCGTCGACAGCGAAACCGTGACCGGCGGCCTGGCACTGCTGGTGCAGCATGCCGCCGAGGTTGCCCGTGACGACGGCGACGCGGCCGCCGTCTTGGCCGCGATCGACCGCGACCGTGCGGTGTTGCGCGGCTTCGCGAGCATCCCGGACCTTTCGCATGCCGTGCGCACGGGACGCGTTTCGCGCGCGCAAGCGTTCGTCGGATCGCTGGTCAAGATCGTTCCGGTGTTACGCATCGAGAAGGGCAAGATCGAGGAGCAGGCGCGCGTGCGCACCTTCGCGCGCGCGCTCGACACGATGATCGACGCCGCCGCGACCGAGGCGAACCGCGCCGACGGCGCGCGCGTCTGCGTCATCCACTCGCACGCGACCGGTGATGCGGCAAACGTCGTTACCAAGTTGCGCGCGAAGATCACCACGACGCCGGTGTCGTTCGAGCAGCTCGAGGCGGGGCCGGTCATTGGCACGCATGCCGGCCAAGGCGCGGTCGGAATCTTCGTCATCCCGGGTTGATGGACGCTCCGAGCGCGGGCGTCTACGTCCATCTGCCGTTCTGCCCCTATATCTGTCCCTATTGCGACTTCGCGAAGTGGGCGTGGGACGGTCCGCGCGCAGCGGAGTATCTGAACGCGCTGCGTGCCGAGCTCGCAGGGGCGCCGCCCGTCCGCGCGCGCACGCTGTTCTTCGGCGGCGGCACGCCGACGACGTACGCCCCCGCAGTCATCGGTTCGCTGATCGACCGTGTGCGGACGCGTTTTGCCTTGCCGTCCGACGCCGAGATCACGGCTGAGGCGAACCCCGATCCCGGGCTCGCCGGACAGCTTGAAGCACTGCGCGACGCGGGCGTGAACCGGCTCTCGATCGGCGTGCAGTCGTTCGAACCGGCGGAGCTGCGCGTCCTCGGCCGGCGGCACACCGTGGCCGACGTCGCCGGCGCCGTGCACGCGGCGCGCGCGGCCGGCTTCACCAATCTGTCGGTCGATCTGATCTTCGGGGCTCCCGGGCAAACCGAGGCGAGTTGGGCGGCCTCGCTTGACGCCGCGGTCGGTTTGGGCGTCGAGCACGTCTCGTGTTACGGCCTGACGATCGAGGAGGGCACGCCGTACGCGACCTGGTTCGCGCGCGATCCCGCCGCGTTCGCGAGCGAGAGCCGCGAGGCCGCGATGTACGCGCTTGCGATCGAGCGCCTGCGCGCGGCCGGCTTCGAGCACTACGAGATCTCCAACTGGGCCCGGCCCGGGTTCCGGTCCCAGCACAACGCGATCTACTGGGCCAATGATTCGTACTTGGGGCTGGGGGTCGGGGCCGCATCGTACCTCGGCGGCGTTCGCTCGACCCACACCCGGGATCTGGACGCATACTCCCAGGCGGCGCTCGGGGGCGACCCGATACCCGGCGAGAGCGAGCGGCTCGAGGGCCCCAAGCAGGCCGGCGAGGCGATCATGCTCGCATTGCGGACCGCCGAAGGAGTCGACGTCGACGCGTTCCGCGAACGCTACGGCATCGATATCAACGAACGGTACCGCGAGGTGGTCGACGATCTGGTTGCGGCGGGCGTGCTGTCCGCCGATGCCACGCAATTACGTCTCACCGAACGCGGCCGGTTCGTAGCGAACGACGTTTGTGGCGCGTTTCTCGCCGGCTGATCCCGGTCGCGGGGTAGCGACCGCCGTCCTGCGGCTCGTCTTCGCGGCGATCTTCGGGACGACGGGCTTCCTGCTGGGCCGCGAAGCCTACGTTCACCTGTTCTCGCTGCACCTCGACAGCCAGCTCGCGCAATACGCCTTCGTGATCGGTGCGCCGGTGATCGGCGCGATCGTCGGCGTCCTCATCGTTCCGCTCGTGCAAGTGCTGTTCGAAACCGAGCTGTACGCCGTCGAGCGGGCGATCGACCGTCTCGCGCCCGGCGAATTGGTCGGCGGCGCGGTCGGGCTGGTCACCGGCTTGGTGATCGCATTCCTCATCAAGAGCATCCTGTTCGAGTTCGTCGCATTTGCCGGACCGACCGGCGGCTATATCGCGATCGCGCTGTACCTCGTGCTGTCGATCTTCGCGGCTTTCCTGGGCGCACGCGTCGGCGCCAAGCAGCGCGTCGCGATCGGCCGCATCGCCACGCCCGCCGCGACTGCGGCGGGCGGCGGCGAGCCCAAGCTGCTCGACACGTCGGTGATCATCGACGGACGCGTGCTCGACATCGTGCGCACGGGTTTCCTCGAAGGGCCGCTGCTGCTGCCGCGGTTCGTGTTGCGCGAGCTGCAACTGATCGCCGACAGCGCCGACTCGCTCAAGCGAACCCGCGGCCGGCGCGGTTTGGAAGTCCTCTCGGCGCTGCAGCAGAGCACCCCGCTCGAGATCGTCGAGCGCGATCCAGAAGACGTCGCGCAGGTCGATGCGAAGCTCGTCCGGTTGGCGCAGGAACGCGGTGCGAAGCTGGTGACCAACGACTACAACCTCAACCGGGTCGCTCACGTCGAAGGGGTCGCCGTGCTGAACATCAACGAGCTCGCGAACGCAGTCAAGACGGTCTTGCTGCCGGGCGAGGAACTGCGCGTCGCGGTGATACGCGAAGGACGTGAGACGCACCAAGGCGTGGGATATCTCGACGACGGAACGATGATCGTCATCGAGAACGGACGCCGCCTGATCGGCGAGACGGTCGACGTCGCGGTGACGCGCGAACTGCAGACCAACGCCGGGCGGATGATCTTCGCCAAGCCGAAGCTGCGCGCATGAACTGGGGTGCGGTGATCGTCGCGGCCGGCCATGGGACGCGCTTCGGCCGGCCCAAACAACTGGTCGAGCTCGCCGGCAAACCGATGATCGCGTGGTCCATCGACGCATTCGCGTCGATGCCCGAGATCGCGGAGTTGGTCATCGTGACCGAGAGCGAGTTCGTCGAGCCGATGGAAGTGCTCGTCGAGAAGCTCGTCCAACATGCGCGCGCGGTGGTCGTGCGCGGCGGACCGACGCGTCAAGCCAGCGTCGCGGCCGGGCTCGCCGCGCTTTCCGACGACGTCGCGGCGGTGCTCGTGCACGACGGCGCGCGGCCCCTCGTGCGGACGTCCGACGTGCGCGCCGGGATGCGCCCGGTGCGGTCCGGGACGGCGTCGCTGCTCGCGACGCCGGTCGTCGACACGGTCAAGGTCGCCGGCCCCGACGCCAAGGTGCTGCGAACGCTCGACCGCAGCGAGCTCTGGGCCGCGCAGACACCGCAATTCGCGACGCTGAGCGACCTGCGGCGCGCGCACGCCGAGGCCGTTCGCCGTGAATGGCCCGCAGCGACCGACGACGCCGCGCTGCTCGAGCGCGCCGGATTCGACGTGCTGATCGTGCCGGCGACGGGCGACAACTTCAAGATCACCTTGCCGGACGATCTCGCCCGAGCCGAGGCGTTGCTGCGCGACCGTGCGCCGCAAGGGATCGCGGAAGAAGAGGTGCTCGTCGTGGAGTGCTTCGTCGATCCGAGCGCCGTCGACGCCGTGCTGCTCGAACTCGAGGGACGCGCCGCGCGGATCGACGAGATCGACCGTGACCTGCCGAGCGCGACCGTCGTGCGCGCGTACGTGACCAATGCCGCGCTACGTGGTTTCGGCGCACGATTGCAGGCGATCGCCGGCGACGAAGCGCTCTACACCGCGCACCTTTCGCATCTTGCGCCGCGCGCGCCGTCTGCCTGATGCACGAACCCCAGTTTCGGGTCGGGCACGGCTTCGACGCTCACCGCCTCGTCGCGGGGAGGCCGTTCGTGCTGGGCGGCGTGCGCATCGAACACGAGCGTGGACCGCTCGGGCACAGCGACGGCGACGCGCTGACGCACGCGATCAGCGACGCGCTGCTGGGCGCGTGCGCGCTCGGCGATCTGGGCGCCCACTTTCCCGATACCGATCCGCAGTGGAAGGATGCCGACTCGTTGCGGCTGCTCGCTGCGTGTCACGAGCTCACGGTGCGCCACGGCTGGACGATCGCGAACATCGACGCGACCGTCGTCGTTCAGGAGCCGCGGCTCGCGCCGCACGTCCCGCTGATGCGCGACGCGATCGCCGACGTCTTGGGTCTCGACGTCGGGCGGATCAGCGTGAAGGCCAAGACCAGCGAAGGGATGGGCTACACGGGCGACGGCAGCGGGATCGCCGCATTTGCCGTCGTGCTCGTCGAGGCGATGTCGCGCCTGGCCTGAGCGGGAGCGATCAGAGTGCTTTGCGTACCACGCGCCGGTGCGTTGCGACCTCTGCAACGTCGTCGCGCAGCCGCCGGCGGACCGACAACTCGTCGCTCCATGCTCCGCGCGAACACTCCGCCGCGACTGCCGACAACTCGGCGACGAACCGGAGCGCGCCGACGAGGCGCTTGGGGTCGGACGATTCGTTCATGAACCCACGGTAGGCGCTTGCCGCTGCGCTCGGTATCGGTGGTGCTACCGATCTTGGCGTGGCGGGATACGGAGGTTCAATCAGGAGGCCGCTTCGTCGAGCAGTCGCGCCAACTCGGCACGGGTCGAAACCCCGAGCTTGCGATAGATCGCGGCGATGTGCGTCTCGACGGTGCGTTCGGAGATGACGAGCGTGGCGGCGATGGCCCGGGTGGACCGCCCGGCGACCACGAGCCCGGCGATCTCGCGCTCGCGGCCGGTCAGCGTCGACTCACCGCGACGGCGCGGCGCTTTGGCGGTTTCGGTGAGCCGGCGGACTTCGCCGATCGCGCCGATTGCTCGAAACAGCGCGACCGCCTCAGCGGTGCGTCCGGCGACTTCGAGCGCGAAAGCTTCCTCCGTCCGCCAGCCTGCCTCTCGAAACGCCTCGACCGCCGCGCCGGCCAGCGCGACGGCGTCGTCCCGCCGGCGTTTGCGCAGCGCCTCGCGGGCGTCCGCCAGCGCCAGGAAGCCGCGCGCGGGGAAGGCCCCGGGGCGTTCCGCGACCGCGGCGAGCATCGCCCGGGCCGTTGCTCGTAGCTTCGGGGTTCCGCAGCGACTGGCTGCGTCTTGCAGCCAGTATGGGGGGTCGGCCCGTACGACGACCGGCAGCGCCTCGGCAACCAGACTGGTTGCGGCATCGATCTGACCCGCGCGCAGAAGATCGTGCGCGACCGCGCCGACCAGACTGGCCGCGCCCGGGGTATCGCCTTCGGCGATCGCGGAGCGCGCCGTCGCGCGGGCCGACTCGCGCAGCGCCGCGTCGTCGCTGGCATTGAGCGTCGAGGAGCGCAGCGCCGTCGCGAGCGCCCAGCGCGTGACCGTCCCGACGTCGTGCCGTATCGCTTCCGTGCGCGCGAGGTGCTGGGCAGTGGCGACGGCGTCGCCGGCGAGCAGCGCGGTCAACGCGGCGTTCTGCGAAAGCCACGCGACGAAACGCAGATTGTTCGTCGACTGCGCGAGCGCAAGGCCTTCGGCATAGAGCGCGCGCGCAACCGCGATCGGCCCGTGCGCAAGCTCGACGTTCCCCTGGTTGTTCAACGCCCGGACCAACACGTCGACGTCGGACCGGGCGCGCGCTTCCCGCTGCGCGTCGGCAAAGCGTACGCGCGCTTCATCCGCGCGCCCCAACTGGCCCAGACAGTAGGCGAAGTTCCCGGCGAATCGGGCCGACGAAACCTTTTCACCGCGGGCCGACATCCGGTCGGCTCGCTGCAGATGGATCAGCGCCTCTTCGGGCCGACCGCGTGCGGTGAGCAGCCCGGCGGTCATCGTTTCGGCGTCGAAGCGTATTGGCGTGTCTTGGTCACCGAGTCGCTCGACGACCGCCTGCGCTTCGCGTAAGCTTTCGTCGTACCGCCCTTGATCGAACAACAGATACGCTTTGCGCAGGGCGAGACGGTGCGCGTCGGGATCGTCCGCCAGCGCCTCGATCGCCTCCGCGAGGCGCGCGACCGCTGCCGCGACGTCGCCGGTCGCATATAATGCCTCGGCAGTCTTTTCGGCGAGCTGCGCACGCTGCAAACGATCCTTGGCGATCTCGCAGGCGCGCGCGAAGTGACGGGCCGCGTCGGCGTGCGCGAAGAGCGCTAGCGCGTGGTCGCCGGCTCGTTCGTTCCAGCCGATCGCGTGCTCGACGTCGCGCGCTCGCCACGCGTGCTCGGCGATAGCCGCTACGTCGAGCGGTTCCTGATGCGCGAGCACCTCGGCGGCTCGCGCGTGCAGCGCCCGTGCCTCGGCCCGCAACAGTTGGGAATAGACCGCTTCGCGCGTGAGGGAGTGCCGGAACGCAAACGTGTCGCCGGCGTCGTCGGCTTCCACCTCGACGACGAGTTGCAGATCGCGCGCACGCCGGAGTGCCGAAAGCACCGCGACCCGCTTGAAACCGGCAAAATGCGCCACGAAGTGCGCCGAAAAGCGCCGGCCCGCGACAGCCGCGTGCAGTAGCACGTCGCGATCGCGTTCGGGCAGCGACGCAAAGCGCTCGTCCACGGTGACTCGGATGCTGGCCGGGACGCTGACGCCGTCGCCGCCGCGCTCGCGCCGCTCCAATGCGCCCCGCAGGAGCTCCTCGGCGAGCAATGGCCGGCCGTCGGCTAGCTCTCGGATCCGCTCGAGCGCCTGCAGCGGCAGCGTGCGGTCGATGTCGAGGAGGGTGGCGTGCAGCAGCCGATCGACCTCGTCATCGCGCAGCGGGTCGATCGTCATCGTCTCGGCCGCATCGCGTTCGAGGCCGGCCAGCGCGCGCACGCGGTCCGGTTCGATTGTCGTCTCATCGACCCGGTGGGTTGCCACAAAGGTGATGGATTCGCCGGCCAGGCCGTGCGCCAGGAAGCGCAAGAGCTCGATCGCTGCGCCGCCTGCCCAGTGCACGTCTTCGAAGACGACCAGCAGACCGGTCGCGTTGGCGCGCGCGATCCGGGTGAACGTCGCCGCGACCTTCGCAAAGCGCTGCCACTTCTCGTCGCTTTCGGCACCGGGAACCTCGCGTTCGAGGTCGGCCTCGGCACCCAACGCCTCGAGCGCATCGATGATCGCGGAGTACGGCGCGTTCGCGTACTCACGAGCCGCCGTGACGACCGTGCGCAATCCGTCGCGTTCGGCGCGCGCGACCAGCTCGGCGACGAGCCGCGTCTTGCCCACCCCGGCTTCACCGCGCAGGACGACCAACGCCGAGCGCCGCGGTCCGTCAGGCCGCGTGCACGCAGCGAGATGATCCAACTCACGCCGCCGGCCGACTAACTGGCGACAGAAGACTCCGGAGGAGATCACAGTTTTCCGCCGTTCGACGGGCTGCCTGAAGACGCATGGTTCGCCGCAGTCCCTCCCGAACTGCGCGTCATGTTTGCTGATCTGCGCGATCCCTACACCATCCTTGCAAGCGGCATGCCGGGCAAGCCCGGCGGAGACGAGGCCGATCCGCCGCCGGGCGGTGACGCCGATGCGGACGAGGGCGAAGAAGAAGACGACGAGGAGTAGGCGACCGAACGTCGCCGGCGGCTTCGGGAACGTGCGGCCGCGGGATGAATGACGCGGCGCGTTGACGCTCTGGGCGTCGACGGTCCGCTGCGCGTTCGTTTCGCGCCCGCTCCGGTCGGTACGCTGGCGTTCGGTGTGGCGCGTACCGCACTATTCAACTGGTTGATCGCCCGGCGATCGGGCGGCCGTTTCGTGCTGCGCATCGATGACGCGGAACCTCTCGCCGACCAGGCAAGCGAGGCCGCGATCCTGCGCGATCTGCACTGGCTCGGCCTGAGTTGGGATGAAGGACCGGACGTCGGCGGGCCGGTCGGGCCGTATCGCAGATCGGAGCGCGGTGCGATCCATCGCTCGCACCTCGATCGGCTATCGGTGAGCGGCGCGACGTACGCGCGGGACGGTGCCGTCGTGTTGCGGATCCCGCCGGGGACGACAATCGTCGGCGACCTGCTCCACGGCGACGTGGCGTTCGATCATGCGGCGCTCGGCGACGTCGCATTGCTCACCGCCGCCGGCGACGCTACGTATCATCTCTCTACGACGGTCGACGATGCGTTGATGCGAATCGACCTCGTCTTGCGCGGTGACGAGCACCTCGCCGATGCTGCGCGACAGATCCTGTTGGCTCGTGCGCTCGGTTTCGAGCCCCCACGGTTCGCCCACACCGGCACGATCGTCGAGCCGTTACGCGAACCGGGCGAACACCTCGCGGCCGCCGGGCTCGACGACTTTCGCCGGGCCGGATATCTTCCGGCGGCGATGATCGAGCACTTGGCGCTACTGGGCTGGTCGCCGCCCGACGGCCGCGAGAGCTTCACGCTCGATGAGCTCGCGGGGATGTTCTCGCTCGACCGCGTCGGCGTCTCGACGTCGAAGTTCGACGTCGATCGGCTGCGCGCGTTCAACGTCCGCGCGCTGCGCGCGTTGCCGCGCGAACGGTACCACGCGCTGCTGGCCGAACGCATGCAGCGCGCGCGCCTGCTCGAAGATCCGATCCCCGATGCCGCGCACCGTTGGATCGAAACGTTCCTGGACGCCTACGGTGGCGAGGTGCACACGCTGGGCGAAGCGCTGACCGAGATCGTCGCGCTGCGCGCCGAGGCGGTCACGGTACCTGCGCTCGAGCTCGAGCGGCTGCGCAATCGTCAGGTGCTGTTCTTCTTGGACGCGGTATCGCAGTACGTCGACGCTCAGCCCGAGTTGCGTGGGCTGCCGCTCGCCGACGATCTGCCGGCGATCGCGAGCGAGTTCGGGATCGCGCGCAAGGATGCGTTCGAAGCGGTGCGGATGGCACTCACCGCGACGCACGACGGGCCACCGCTGGCGCAGCTGTTCCCGCTGCTCGGGCACGACCGCATCATGATGCGCATCGGGGCGGTGAACTCGCACATCCTGCACGGCCGGGGCCTCGAGCCGATCAAGTACGGCCCGGGCGGCGTCCCGTTCGAGACGATCCAGCCGCAAGCGCCGCAGGCAACCGGCAACCGCCGCGACGGGTCGTAAGAGCGTCGTGCCCGCCAACCCGTTCGAGACGTTTCTGGCCGATCTCCGCGCGCCGGTCGAACGCGACCCGGCTGCGCGCGGGTATCTCGACGTCCTGATCTCGTATCCGGGCTTGCGCGCCCTCACCGCGCACCGTCTGATCCACGCGCTCTACCGGCTGAAGGTTCCGCTGGTCCCGCGGTTCCTCGCCTCGGTGTCGCGGTTTTTGACCGGGATCGAGATCGACCCCGGCGCGACGGTCGGGAAAGGCGTGTTCATCGACCACGGCATGGGCGTGGTGATCGGCGAAACCGCCGAAGTCGGCGACGGCTGCACGATCTACCAGGGGGTCACGCTCGGCGGCACCTCGCTGCAGCACACGAAGCGCCATCCGACCTTGGGTCGCGACGTCACGGTTGGCAGCGGCGCGGCGATCCTGGGCGCGATCACGGTGGGTGACGGCGCGCGGATCGGCGCGAACTCGGTCGTGGTCAAGGACGTGCCGGCCAACGCGACGGTAGTCGGCATCCCGGGCCGCGTCGTCTTGGTCGACGGGAAGCCGATCGCCGGCAGCGACCGCCGGCCGCGCGTCGATCTGCCCGACCCGAACGCCCCGCTGATCGCCGAACTTTCCGGCCGCATCGCAGCGTTGGAGGCACGGCTTGCCGAACTCGAACGGCAAGATGCCTCTACGCCTCTATAATACGCGCACGCACCGCGTCGAACCGCTCCGCCCGCTTCAACCCGATCACGTTCGCATCTACGTCTGCGGGCTGACGCCGTCGGCGGAGGGCCACCTCGGCCACGCGCGTTCGTTCTTGTTCTTCGACGTGTTGCGCAGATATCTGACGCATCCGCGCAACGGCTATCGCCTGACGTACGTGAAGAACGTCACCGACATCGACGACCGCTCGATCGCGACGGCTCGAGCCGAGGGTACGACGTACGACGCCGTCATCGCGCGCCACTACGCGTCGTTCCGCGCGTCGATGAGCAAGCTCGGCGTTCTCGAACCCGATCACGAGCCGTACGCGACCGCGTACGTTCCGCAGATCGTCGAGATGATCGGCGAGCTGATGGAACGCGGCTACGCGTACGCGACCCGGGACGGCGTGTACTATCGGGTCGCCGCGTTCCCGCGTTATGGTGCGCTCAGCGGCAAGAACGTCGACGAGCTGCTGGTCGGTGCGCGCATCGCCGAGAACGAGCACAAGGATGATCCGCTCGACTTCGCGCTGTGGAAGTTCGCCAAGCCCGGTGAGCCGCGTTGGGACTCGCCGTGGGGTGCGGGCCGGCCGGGCTGGCACATCGAGTGCAGCGCGATGTCGCGCACCCTGCTCGGCGTTCCGTTCGACATCCACGGCGGCGGCTACGACTTGATCTTCCCGCACCACGAGAACGAGATCGCGCAGAGCGAGCCGCTGATGGCTGCGCCGCCGATGGCCGAGATGTGGGTGCACGGCGGTTTGCTGAACTTCGACGGACGCAAGATGTCGAAGTCGTTGGGGAACTTCGAGCCGCTCTCGGAGCTGCTGGAACGGCACGATCCGCTCGCGATCCGGCTCTTGTTCTTACAGACGGGGTACCGGAAGCCGATGAACTTCACCGAAGAATCGGTCGCCGGTGCGACGGCGGCGCTCGAGAAGCTCGTCGCGACGTATCTGCGGGCTGCGCGGGGCGACCTCGAACCGGTCGTCGCCGGGCGCACGGTTCGCGACCCGTCCACGTATCGCGACGCGATCTTCGAGCGGCTCGACGACGACATGAACACGGCGGGCGCGCTCGGCGTGCTCTTCGATCTCGCCGGCGATCTGACGCGTTACGCGCAGCCTGCGGTGCGCGAAGAAGGGCTGGTCGTGATGCGTGACCTGTTCGCGGTGTTCGGCCTGGAGCCGGCGCTCGAGCGCACGGCCGACGTCCAATTCGACGAGATGTTCGTCGACCGGCTGCGCGAGCGGTTGGCCGACGTGCTGCACCTCAACGGCGCGGGCTCGGCCGAGGCCGCGATCGAGCTGGTGATCGAAGCGCGCAACGACGCGCGCAAGAGCAAACAGTTCGCGCTGAGCGACCGGTTGCGCGACGCGCTGGCCGCCGAACGCATACGGCTGCACGACTCCAAGGAAGGCACGACGTGGACCCTCGACGGCGCGTAGGCGCGCAGCGTCCGCCGATGCAGCGGCACGCGCCGCGCATCGAGCTCGACGACGTCGTGTACGGGGTGCACGCCGTCGACGAGATGCTGGTCGCCGGCGAGCCGCTGCGCAAGATCCACGTCGGCGACGACCGCAAGAACGATCCTGCGCTGCGCAATCTGCTCGAACGCGCGCGAGCGGCCAACGTTCCGCTGCGCTTCGAGAGCCGCGCCTTCTTCGCGACGTTCCCGTACAAGGCGCACCAAGGCGTGGTCGCCTTCGGCGAGCCGTTCGCCTACACGACGCTCGAAGAGGCGATCGATCTGCGCAAGCGCGCCCGGCCCGCGCTCTACGTCGTGCTCGACCACGTGACCGATCCGCACAATGTCGGTGCGATCGTCCGTTCGGCGGAAGGCGCGGGCGCAACCGCGGTGATCCTGCCCGAGCGGCGCAGCGCCGGCGTGAACCCGACGGTGCGCAAGTCCTCGGCCGGCGCGACCGCGTTCGTGCCGATCGCGCGGGTCGCGAACGTCAGCCAGGCGGTTCGGACCCTCAAGAAGGCCGGGATCTGGGTCTTCGGCGCGACCCGCGGGCCGCGCTCGCGGCCGTACACCGAGGCCGACCTGCGCGGTGACGTCGCCCTGGTGATCGGCGCTGAAGGAGAAGGGATCGCTCCCTTGGTCGCGCGCGAATGCGACGTCTTGGTCGACATTCCGATGCAAGGGCGGATCGCCTCGCTCAATGCCTCGGTGGCAGCCGGAATTCTGCTGTTTGAGACGGTTCGTCAGCGGGGCCAAGCGAGCGATGGCCCGGGCGATTAGGGCCGAGCGGCCCATAATCTCTCCTTGACCTTGCAGGAGGACCTCCTTATACTTAGACGGTCCTGCACGGCCCTGACGGGCTCCGGCCCGCGTTTCCGTGCTCGACCGTTTCCCGCAAGGTAGGTTTCATGGCGATCGCGCAGCCCACCGTCGAGGCACTCGACTACCACGAGCGGCCCGACGAAGATCTCGTCTCCGCGGCGAAATCGGGCGACAACCTGGCGATGGAGTTCTTGCTCAACAAGTACAAGAACTTCGTCCGCATCAAGGCCAAGAGCTATTTCCTCATCGGTGCCGACCGTGAGGACATCATTCAGGAAGGGATGATCGGCCTGTACAAGGCCGTCCGCGACTTCAAGGCCGACAAGCTCTCGAGCTTCCGGGCCTTCGCGGAACTCTGCATCACCCGTCAGATCATTACCGCGATCAAGACGGCGACCCGGCAGAAGCACATCCCGCTCAACCAGTACATCTCACTCAACAAACCGATCTACGACGAGGACAGCGAACGAACGCTCCTCGACGTGATGCCGTCGCAGAAGACCTCCGATCCCGAAGAGCTCGTGATCAACCAGGAGGTTTCCGAAGACATCAAGGCTCGCATCCAGGAGAACCTCTCCGACCTCGAGTCGCAGGTGCTCCTGTCGTACCTCGAGGGCAAATCCTATCAGGAGATGGCCCGCGATCTGAACCGGCACGTGAAGTCGATCGACAACGCGCTCCAGCGCGTCAAGCGGAAGATCGAGAAGAACCTGGCCGAGATCGAGCTCCCTTGAAAGGCCGTAGTGACGCGTAGCTGATCCGTCAGCCGACGTCTACGAGGAGTCCGACGGAAACGAACCGGGCCCCGCATCGAGCGGGGCCTTTTCGTTTCAGGCGGGCTGTTCGGTCTTGAGGGGCGGCGCGAGCGCGTGCACGATCGTTTGGTAGATCAGCTCGCGGTCTTCGAGCGGATCGAACACCAGGCACTGCTGCTCGCCGCCTTTGCCGACCGGGTCGATCAGGATGGTGACGCGTCCGACCGCGCACACGTCCAGGCAGGTCGTGCCGGTGGCGCGGACCGCGCCCCAATGTCCTTCGGCCTTGAGCCGGTCCTTGAGCCACTCGCGCAGCTTGAGCCGCTCGTCGCCGGCGTGCTCGGGAAAGTCTTCGGGAAACCGCACGTTGAGACACTTGTCGCAGACCAGCGCCAGCCCGCCGGACCGCAGCCACACCGGCTTCACTTCGATCGGTTCGCTCACGTGCGGTACTAATCGGGAAATGTTTCAGATGGGTTTCATTTCGCCGAAGCGCCGCGCCGTGAAAAGCTGAGAACAGCGGGACCGCGGCGCGGCCAGTTGTAGCGCGCGCGAAGGTGCAAACATCGTCCCGATGAAGCCTGGGGCGCCACGCGAGATGTTTCCGGTTTGGACGTTGCCATCACCCTACAGCACATAACGCCAGGCAGCATTCAGCCGAAGCGTACACGTTCGTCAACGGGCGTCTGACGAGCTACTACGCAAGCAAAAGGAATTCAAATATTGCCTATGACAGACTGGTTCGCCCGCCCTGTGCTACACGTGACAGACGTTGAGGCGTCGCTCCGCTTTTACGTTGACCGGCTCGGCTTCACGAGCCCCTGGCGATATGAGGACGGCAGAGCGTACGTCGCACAGGTGGAGCGGCAGGGCTGTGCGCTTATCCTGGCCGACACGTGGCCGGAGAAGATCGGCAAGGCGCTGATGTTCATTTCCATAAACGTCGAGCAGGGGACGCGCGAGGCCGCGATCGCCGCGTTGGACGCGCTGCGCGCGGAACTCGAGGCCAAGGGCGTTTCGGTCAAGGAGGGCTCCTGGGGCTACCGGCTCCTGGTGGTCGATGACCCCGACGGCAATCAGCTCTTCTTCAACTATCCGAGCGAGACTGCATCCAACGAGATTGTTCGAGATGAAGCGTAACCTGGGCTAATGTTCTTTGCAGCGTGTTGCTGGTGGTCAGAAAAGAAAAGCAACGTACTGACATGCGCTCAGCAGAAATATTAGCCGGCGCTCGGGATCGAACCGAGGGCCCTCCCCTTACAAAGGGGACGCTCTACCGCTGAGCTACGCCGGCGCGCGACGTGGGTTCGTCGCTCGCTTAGCGGGTGCCTCGCTGGGTAGGAGCCTGACCGGGACGTCCCGTATTTGAGCGGGTCCCACCGTGGGTCGGTGGTCGAGTGGTTAATGGCACCGGGCTGTAAACCCGGCTCGCGAAGGCGATACGCAGGTTCAAATCCTGCCCGGCCCACCACGTCGGCGGCACGCGTTCCTGAAGGGACGCGCGCCGCCTCTTCGTAAGCCGGGACGAGCGCGGGCGTTGCATAATGGTAATGCCCTTGCCTTCCAAGCAAGAGTCGCGGGTTCGATTCCCGCCGCCCGCTCCAAATTTTGCCGACTTATCGGGCTTTTTTTGTGTGTCCGGAGGCTCCGCGGTTGCCATACGGTTGCCGTGCGCTTTCGCGAGTTGCGTGTCGATGTTGAGCACGGCGGCTTTCCCGGCGCCCTGCAGCGCGTGTGTGTAGACGCGTCCGCTCGTCGAAGTCGACGTGTTCCCAGCGTAGCGCCGCGAGCTCCGCGGCGCATGCCGACCGCGACCGCGAGCGTGACGAGGGGCCATTCCCGAGTCTCGTCCGCGCTCTCGAGCAACTTCGCGATCGCCGCTGGATCGTGCGCCTGGGCCTCGCGACGCTCGATGCGTGGCAGGTCGCTATCCCCGAGGTTATTTGCCACGTTGCACTCAAGCATATCGAGCCGCACCGCCCACTCGAGAGACCGTCCCACCGTGGCGGAGGCGGGACGCTGGCGCGACGCGCCGCTCGTACAGTGGGGTGCGAGGTACCATCTGATGACGAAATTAGCAGCGCGTGGTCTTTGCCGCTTTGCTTGATCTGGCCAGCGAGTCGGCGGTCGGCGGCTTGCCCCTGCGGTTTGCGGTGGGGTTCTTTTGCCGCTGATTCTGTCAGACCAGCGTCGCCGAGCATACGCCGCGAGGCGAACGGCGGAATAGAATGTGTCGGCACGCATCTCATGACAATCGGTTTGGCCCGGCCGATTTACTCTGCTTGGGACTCGCGCTTGTGCTGCTGTCGAGCGGTTGCAGCAAGCAGGCTGCGACCGTTAAACCGGCGTCGACGCCGTCGGCCGAGTCCATCGCGACCAGTCCTCCGGAGTCGCCCTCGCCGGCAGCGCCGAACGTGAACGTGACGCCCGCGCCGACGGCGACGCCGACGGCTGTGCCGTTCTCGTTGCAGACGCCGCTCCCGATGCCGACGCCGTTCCTCTCACCAAGCGGGGCTGTAAACTTGCTGAGTTGGAGCCAAGGGTCGGTCGTCCGCGCTTGGCCGCCG
>PMOS01000018.1 GCA_003161435.1 Vulcanimicrobiota bacterium | reverse complement strand
CTGGTGCTCACGGTGACGATGTATCTGAACTTGGCGTACTCGCTGGCGTATCAAACGGTGATGGAGGCCAAGACGCAGGGCGTCGATGCGACCGACCTGTGGCCGGCGATCTCGCATCCCGCGGCGCTGGCGAACGTGGTGTTGTTCTTCTGGCTAGGTTATCTCTATCTGGGCGGTACCGAGTATGCGGGGGTACGTGCCGGTACGGGAGCCGGGAGCGGAGCCGTGCCGGCCCAGTGGATCGGCGCGCTTCAAGGTTTGGCGGCGCGCGCGCGCGGTTGGTTCGATCCGCGCGAAGGGACGGTCGGGATGACCCGCCGCGACTACCTGCTGGCCGGCGGGATCGCGGCGGGCGCGTTCGCGATCGCGGTGATCGGCTACTGGTGGCCGCCGGACAAGATCTTCGACGAGGTCTACTTCGCGCGCGCCGGTGAGGAATATCTGCGCAACGTCACCCAGTTCGAGTGGACGCATCCGCCGTTTACCAAACTGGTGATCGCGGTCTCGATGATGCTGTTCGGCGGCCTGCACGGACTGGGCAACACGTCGTACGGCTGGCGGTTCTTGAACGTCTTCATCGGCTCGCTGGAATGCGTCGTGATCTACGCGTTCGCGAAGCGCCTGACCGGGCAGTCGTGGTTGGCCGCATGCGCCGCCGCGCTGCTGGCCTTCGACGGGTTCCACTATGTGGAAGAGCGGATCGCGACCGGCGAGATCACGATCTCGGTGCTCGCGCTCATCGTCCTCTACGCGTTATACCGCTATCTGCTCGCGGCGCAGGTGCGCGTCAAACCGGTCGTCCCCGGGCGTTTCGGCGCTGCGTTCCTGGCGACGCTCGGAGCGGGAACGATTGCCGCCGTCGGCCTGGCCTGGTTGATGAACCTGATCCCGGCGCATCGCATGTCCGAGGTCGTGGCGGGTGTCGCGCCGGTCGATCCCAGTCCGGCGACCTACATCATCGCGTTCATCTACTTCGAGATCGGTGCGTATCTGCTCGCGCGTTGGATCGGCTCGCGCGGCGCGCGCGCCGGCAGCGTCGCGACGTATGCCGACGGTACGATCGTCGAAACCGACGCCCGCGGCGCAGTCAAGGTCCGTGAGCCCGCCGGGAGGAGTGACGATCGGGAGCTGCACGTGCGCGTCGACCGGACCGGAACGCAGACGTACCGCACGCCGCTCGCGACCGCGACGTTCTCGCCGGACGGCACGATGAGCGTCGACGGCGTGGTGACGGCGCGCAGCAGCGACGCGCGCATCTGGTTGGCGGTGCTGGCCGTCACCCTCGGGTTGCTGGTTTCGAGCAAGTGGACCGGTGCGCTCGACCTCGGCGTCACCTGGGCGGTGATCCTGGGCGTGAGCCTACAGCGTTTCTTGCCGCGCCGCGCGCTCTACGGCAACCCGCGCGGTTTCCCGATCGACGTGGTGCTCACGGTCACCGCGTTCACCGCCGCGACGATCTACCTCATCACGTACGTTCCGTTCTTTCTGCTGGGCCACTCGTTCTCGGATTTGTTCGGGCTCCAGCAGCAGATGTACTGGTATCACAGCAGCACGGTCGCGAACGCGACGCACCCGTACTCGTCCGTCTGGTGGCAGTGGCCGATCGAGCAGATCCCGATCTCCTACTACTACAAGGACTTCCGGGTCGGCGCCGCCACGGCGAGCGGAGCGGCCTGCTGCGTCGCGGAGATCCTCGCGCTGCCGAACCCGGCCGTCTTTTTGCTCGGCTTGATCTCGGTGCCGGTCACGGCCTGGCTCGCCTGGCGCGAACGGAACAAGGGCTACGCGCTGCTGGTCGCGGCGTACCTCCTGCAGTGGCTGCCGTACGCGCGCTCGCCGCGGCTGATGTTCGAATATCACTTCTTCCCGAACGTCGCGGTGATCGTACTCTGCGACGTCGTGCTCATCGGGTACGTCTGGCGGCGTCTATCGTTCCGGTCGGCCGGCACCGCGCGTTGGACCTTCGCCGTGTACGGTGCGCTCGTCATCGGGATGTTCGCGTTCTTCTACCCCGTGCTCGCCGGAACGAAGGTCACCTACGATCAATGGTACGAGCGGATGTGGCCGGACCGGCTCGGGATCCCGGGCGTCAGCTGGATCATCCCGCACCGGCAATAACCACCCGCGACCCGAAATCGGCGGAACATGTCAGGTCATTCCAAGTGGCACAACATCAAGCTCAAGAAGGGCAAAGTCGACGCGCAGCGCGGCGCGTTGTTCACCAAGCTGAGCAAAGAGATCATCCTCGCGGCCAAGAACGGCTCGAGCGATCCTGAGGCGAACTATCGCCTCAAGATGGCGGTCGACAAGGCACGCACCAACAACATGCCGCTCGAGAACATCAAGCGGGCGATCGGGCGTGCCGCCGGCGCCGGCGAGCGCGAGATCGAAGAGATCCGGTACGAAGGCTACGGCCCGGCCGGCATCGCGGTGATCGTCGACGCCGCGACCGACAATCGAAACCGCACCGCGTCCGAGATCCGCTTCCTGTTCAGCCGCAACCACGGATCGTTGGGAGAGACGGGCAGCGTCAGCTGGATGTTTGCCTCGCGCGGGGTCGTCGCGGTCGATCCCGGGAAGCTGTCCGAGGACGAGTTGACCGAGAAGGCGCTGGTCGACGGCGTGATCGACGTCCGCTACGGTCCTTCGACGAGCTCGGGACAGGCTGCCGAGGTAGTGACCCAGCCGCAGGCGCTCATGGCGGTCAAGGACGCGCTCGAAGCGCAAGGTGTGCGCGTGACGTCGGCAGAGTTGGCGATGGAGCCGACGCAGACGGCGCATCCTGACGGCAACGAAGCGGAGAAGGTCCTCACCTTTCTGGACGCGCTCGAGGAGCACGAGGACGTGCAGCGCGTGTACAGCAACGCGGACTTCGACGACGCGCAACTCGAGGCGCTGGCCTGATGCAGCTCGACGGCGCCGAGGTCGCCCCGCGCGTGCAGCGCCGCCGCTTCGCCGCGATCCTCGACCGTGATTGGTTGTTCGCGCTGTCGCTGGCGTTCGCGGTCGGCGTGCTGGTCTGGTTCGGCCGCTCGATCAAAGATTTCTTCGCGCCGACGGCGGCGACCGTCTTCGTACCGGCGTTCTCGGGTCAGACCCAAGCGGATGCGCGCAACGAGTGCCAGCGCCTGCAGCTGCGCTGCGTCACGATCGCGACACGGCCCAGCGACCGGTATCCGAAGGACGTCGTTATGAGCCAGCAGCCCGAGGCGGGAGCGCGGGTGCGCGAAGGGCGGCAGATCTCGCTCATCGTCAGCACCGGGGTCGTCATCTTCCCGATGCCCGACGTGCGCTTCGAGACGCTGCGCAACGCGCAGCTCGATCTGAGCCGGAACAAGCTGCAGCTCGAGAAGACCAGCTACGTCAACGACGACAACGTGCCGCGCGACAGCGTCGTCGATCAAGATCCGCCGCCGCTCTCGAGCGCGCGGCAAGGAGCGAAGGTCACGCTCACCCTGAGCAAAGGGCCGCCGACTGCGCTCAAGGTTCCCAACTTCGCTGGGATGTCGATCGATGACGCGCGCGCCGAAGCGGCGCGTGACCACGTCCATCTCGGGCAAGTCGTGTGGACCCCGTTCGGCAGCAGCGGTCCGGCGCGCGGCGTCATCGTGCGCCAGAATCCGGTAGCCGGCGCGCAGATCAACCCGTTCGACGACGTCTCGCTGCAAGTGAGCGACGGGCCGGGCCAGTACGGCTACCTGATCCGCCAGGTTCACGCGTCCGCGACAGTCCCCGCCAGCGACGATGCGGCGCACGTGCGGATCGAGGTGCGCGATGATACGGGGACGTGGAACGTATACGACGGCTTCGCGCAAGGTGGGCAGAAGCTCGACTTCAACGTGACCGCGGTCGGCACGGCCGAGCTGGACACCTACATCAACAACGAGCTGCAGAATCAGACCGTGATCGGCCGCGAGCCGACGGCCGCCAAACCCGGAACGGGCGCCAAGCACCAGTGAGCGCGCCGCGCCGCTACGTGAAGATCGCGCCCTCGCTGCTCTCGGCGGACTTCGCCGACATCGCCGACCAGATTCGCATGGTCGAGAGCGGCGGTTGCGACGAGCTGCACCTCGACTCCATGGACGGCGTCTTCGTCCCCAACCTCACGTGGGGGATGAAGATCGTCAAGGACCTGCGCAAGCTGACCGCGCTCCCGTTCGACTGCCACTTGATGATCGTTCAGCCGGAACGGTACGTCGACGCGTTCCGCGAAGCGGGTGCCGACATCATCACCTTCCACTACGAGGCGACGCCGCACCAGCACCGGCTGCTGCGCCACATTCGCAGCCTGGGCGCGAAAGCCGGGATTGCGATCAACCCCGGCACGCCCAGTGCGCTGTTGGTCGATCTGATCGAGGAAATCGATCGTGTGCTGGTGATGAGCGTGAACCCGGGCTTCGGTGGGCAGACATTCATCGACCGCGCGTTGGTCAAGGTTGCCGAGGTTCGCGCGCTGCTGAACGTGCGAAACCCCGTCGCGGAGATCGAGGTCGACGGCGGAATCGGCTTGGCGAACCTCGAGCGCGCCGTGCAGGCCGGCGCCGACGTGCTGGTCGCCGGCAACTCGGTGTTCGGATCGGAAGACCCGCCGGAAACCCTGCGCGAGATGCGGCGCCGCATCGACGGGCTCCAGAAGCAGCGGCGTTGAGCGCGTCGGCGCAGGCGTCGTTTGCGCCGGCGGAGT
>PMOS01000027.1 GCA_003161435.1 Vulcanimicrobiota bacterium | reverse complement strand
TCGGAGTCGGCGTAGCAGTGGGCGCGCCGCTCGTGATGGGCGTCGGCGTCGCGGTGGGACTACTCGTCGGCGTCGCCGTGGCGACCGGCGACCCGCTGGTAATGGGCGTCGGAGACGGTGTCGGAGTCAGGGTCGCGACCGACGCCGTCCCGCCCGGGCCGCTGCATGCGGCGAGCGAAACGGTGACCGCAGCAAGCAGAGCACCGCCTGCGACGAGTAACTTCATCATCGATCGTATCCCGTCACGGAAGTCGCCGATCAGGAGCAATGCGAGCAAGCGTGCCTGCGGCGACGGGTTCCGCAGGGGTCTTCACGCACCTGCTTCGCTCTAACTGTCGCTGTCGCGGGTCGTACACAGCGACATCAACTTGCGGCTTAATCCACGCCCTAAGAGTAAATCCGAAAGAGCCCACGGGCAAGAACACCGGACCGGGCGAGAAACCTGGACGTGTCGCGGGGTTTCGCCGATCCGGTGCGGATCGGCCGGTGCCCCAGGTCAAAACTGAAAAACCTGGTGTCCCGTGTTCGATTCACGGTCTCGGCACATTGCGAAGAACCCCACCGGAACGCGTCCGGCGGGGTTCTTCGTTTCTCGGTTTTGCCTATCGGTGCAGCGGCTGACGCCGGATTGCCGTCGTGACGCTGCTCAAGGGAATGCGCCCGATCTTTCCCGCGTCCTTTTCGGTGAACCACATCGCCGCGTCGGGGCCGGCCGTCATACCTAACGGCAAACTCGTGCTGCCGGCCGGCGCCGTGGGCGTCGGACATTCGTTGACGACGCCGGCCGTCGTGATGCGGCCGATCGCGCTCGCGTTGAGCGCGAACCACAGTGCGCCGTCGCCTCCGGCGGCGATACCGTTGGAGTACGATTGTGGGCCGCCGGTAGGCGTTGGGAAGAAATGGTTGGTTCCCGCCGTCGTGATGTGACCGATCGCGTACTGGAAGCTCAATGTATACCACAGCGCGCCGTCTTGACCGGGCACGATGATATCCGGCTGGGATCCGCCGATGAGGAACTGATTCGTCACCGTTCCCGCCGCCGTCATGCGGTCGATCGCACCCAAGAAGTCGGTGATCCACAATGCACCGTCGGGACCGGTGACGATGCCGTACGGCTCGCGACTGTTCCCGGCGCCTTGTCCGGGCACGGTGTACTCGGTCGCGCCGGTACCGCTGGTCGGGATTCGGCCGACGGCGCCGCTCGAATTGTCGGTGAACCACAGCGCGCCGTCCGGACCCGACGTGATGTTCCACGGCCTGAAGAAGTTCGCCGACGTGTACTCCGTGATGACGCCGGCCGTCGTGATCTTGCCGATCTTGCCTGCGTTGAACTCCGTGAACCACAGGTTGTTGTCGGGACCGACCGTGATGGAGAATGGGCCGCTGTTTGCGGTGGGCGTCGCGTATTCCGTGACGACGCCGGCGGTCGTGATCCGGCCGATCTTGCTCAATCCGTTGTCCGCGAACCAGAGCGCACCGTCGGGGCCGGCGGTGATGTAGTCCGGCGCGCTCCCAGCCGGGAGCGGGAATTCGGTGATCGTGAAGTTGCACAGCGCCTGCGTCGTCGGCGTCGGCGAAGGGCTCGGCGTCGGCGTTGCGGTCGGGCTCGCGGTCGGTGTTGGAGTCGCCGTCGGCCTCGCCGTCGGGCTCACCGTGGGCGTCGGGCTCGCCGTCGCGATCGGGCTGCCCGTTGCCCTCGGCGTCGCCGTCGGAGTCGGGCTTGCTGTCGGAGTCGGACCGACGGACGGTGACGTGCTGGGCTTCGGCGTCGGCGTAGTGGATGCCGTCGCGGCCGGCGTTGGGGTCGGCCCCGCCGGCGCGACGCCCGCCGTGCCGCCGCTACCCGAGCACGCAGTGAGGGCAGCGGCTCCGCACGCCGCGAAAATCAAAAGGGAACGCGGCCAGATGCGCATGCTGCAATGGTGCCGGAACGCCGGCCGACGTGATAGGGGGGGAATCCCTACAAACGCAAGCCCATTTGCGCCCGCTCGGGCTATCGCACGGCGAGCGCGCGGGCCAAGAAGGGTGCGGTGCGGCTGGCCGACGTTGCCGCGACGGCGGCGGGCGAACCGGCGGCGACCACGGCGCCGCCCTCGTCGCCCGCGCCGGGGCCAATGTCGATCACCCAATCGCTCGCCGCGACGACCTGCATGTCGTGCTCGACGACGATGACGGTGTTGCCTGATGCGACGAGCCCGTCGAGTTGCACCATCAGCTTCTCGACATCCGCGGGGTGCAGTCCGGTCGTCGGCTCGTCGAGCACGTAGAGCGTGTCGCCACGTTGCGGCCGCTGCAACTCCGTCGCGAGCTTGATGCGCTGCGCTTCGCCGCCGGACAGTTCGGTCGCCGGCTGGCCCAGCCGCAAATAGCCGAGCCCGACCTCGCGGAGAACCTTCAGCGCGCGATGGACGGCCGGCTCGTCCTCACCGAAGAACACCGATGCGGCGTCGACCGTGAGGCCGAGAACATCGGCGATCGTCTTGTCGCGATACGTCACCTTCAACGTGTCGGCGTTGTACCGCGCGCCGTGACAGGTCGGGCACGGCGCGTAGACGCTGGGCAAAAACAGCAGCTCGACCATCACGAAGCCTTCGCCCTGGCAGGTCGCGCAACGGCCCTTCGCCACGTTGAAGGAAAAGCGTCCGGCATCGAAGCGCCGTGCGCGCGCCTGTTTGGTGGCCGCGAACAGCTTGCGAACGGCGTCGAACAATCCCGTGTACGTCGCAAGGTTCGAGCGCGGGGTGCGCCCGATCGGTTTTTGGTCCACGCGCACGAGGCGGCGCACGCGCTCCATCCCGGCGGCGATACGTCCTTCACTGCGAACGACCGGCGCGCGTTCGAGCGCTTCGCCTTCCTCGTCGGCCGCCGCCGATCGCTCGAAACCCAGTTCGTCTTCGACGAGATCGACCAGTGCCTGACTCACCAGGCTCGACTTGCCCGACCCCGACACGCCGGTGACCGTCGTGAAGAGGCCGAGCGGAAACGCGACGTCGAGCTCGCGCACATTGTTGCGCGTGACGCCGGCGAGCCGCAGCCACGCGGCGGGTTCGCGCGGGATGCGCCGCGTCCGCACATCGCCCGCGAAGAGGTAGCGCCGCGTGATCGAAGCCTCGACCTGCGTGAGTCCCTCGGGCGGCCCGCTGTAGAGCACGTAGCCGCCGTGCTCGCCGGCGGCGGGGCCGACATCGACGATCCAGTCGGCGTGACGAATGACGTCGATCTCGTGCTCGACCACGAACAGCGAGTTCCCCGACGCCTTGAGTTGGTCGAGCGCACCGAGCAGCGCCTGCGTGTCGGCGGGGTGAAGCCCGGCCGACGGCTCGTCGAGAACGTACACGACGCCGAACAGGTTCGATCGCACCTGCGTCGCAAGCCGGAGCCGCTGCAACTCGCCGGGCGAAAGCGTCGGCGTGCTGCGATCGATCGTGAGGTAGCCGAGCCCGAGGTCGAGCAATACCGAGAGCCGCGCGACGAGATCTTGCGCGATCCGTCGCACGACGATCGCCTTTTCGGGATGGGCCGACATCCTCTCGTCCAATGCGACGTTGTTGGGCTGCGCGTACGGCCGAAAGATCTCGAGCAGTTGCTTGAGCGGCACGTGCGCAGTCTGGGCGATGTCGCGGCCGGCGAAAGTCACCGAGAGCGATGCGCGGCGCAGCCGCTTCCCGTGGCAGACCGGACACTCGGCGCTCACGAGATACTGCGCAGCCCGCTTCTTCATCGACGGGCTTTGCGTGTTCGCGAACGTTTGCAGCACGTGGCGCTTGGCGCTGGTGAACGTCCCTTGATAGCTCGGCTCTTCCTTGCGCTTGAGGGCGCGCCGCGTTTGCGCCGGCGTGTAGCCCGCGTACACCGGGACCGTCGGCTGCTCGTCGGTGAACAGCAACCAATCCCGGTCCTTTTGGGCAGCTCGCGCCAGGGACGATCGACGTCGAAGCCGAGCGTGACCGCAATGTCGCGCAAGTTTTGTCCGTGCCAGGCCGTCGGCCACGCCGCGATCGCTCGCTCGCGGATGGTCAGCGACGGATCGGGGACCATCGAGCGTTCCGTGACCTCGTACACGCGGCCTAATCCGTGACACCGCGGGCACGCGCCGGCCGGCGTATTCGGCGAGAACGCCTCCGCTTCGAGGTGCGGCTGCTTGGCCGGATACAAGCCTGCGCGCGAATACAGCATGCGCAGCAGGTTGGAGAGCGTCGTGACGCTCCCGACCGACGAGCGGGTCGTCGGCGAACCGCGCTGCTGTTGAAGAGCGACAGCCGGTGGAAGCCCGTCGATCTCATCGACCTCGGGCACGGCCATCTGATGGAACAGGCGCCGAGCGTACGGTGAAACCGACTCGAGGTAGCGCCGTTGCGCTTCGGCATAGAGCGTGCTAAAAGCCAGCGATGACTTTCCCGAACCGGAAACGCCGGTGAATACGACAAGCGCCTCGCGCGGGATCCGCAAGTCGATGTTCTTGAGGTTGTGCTCCCGCGCGCCGCGCACCGAGACGAACCCGGCGGTCCCATTCACGGACCCCTTATGCCCGCCCGGACCCGAACAGAACGTCGCCGCTCTTATGCTCTCCGGTGCGCGCGCCAGGGCATGACGAACGCTTCGAGCGCGTCGAGGATGCCCGACAGGGCGAGTCCGAGCAAAGACACGGCGACGAGCGCGGCGTACAAACGATCGACATCGAGGAGTTGCTGCGCGTTGAAGATCGCGAACCCCAAGCCGACCCGCGTCAGCTGGTACTCGGCCGCGACGGCGAGCACGATCGCGATCCCGATGCTCAACTTGATCCCCGCGTAGATGTTCGGCAACGCACCGGGCAGCAGCACCCGGAAGAAGAACGACGCGGGACGGATGCGGTAGGCGCGCGCGACGTCGAGGTAGATGGTTTCGATTTGGCGCACGCCCGCTTCGGTGTTGATCGCCATCAAAAAGAACACCCCGACCGCGACCGCGGCCCACTTCGCTGCCTCGCCGGTGCCGAAGATGAAATAGAACAACGGCAAGATCGCGATCTTCGGGATCGGGTAGAGCAGCGCGATCACCGGTCCGAAGTACGCGCGCACCCAACCACTCATCCCCATCCCCAACCCCAATAGCGTCCCGGGTATCCCGCCGATCAGGAGGCCGACGAGCAGCCGCGAGAGCGTCCAGTAGGCGTTGACGGCGAGCTCACCGCTGGCGGCGTAGGCGATGAAGTTCGCGGCGATCGAGCTGGGCGGCGGAAAGAGGCCGGGGTTCAAGAACCGGGTCGACACGGCGATCTGCCAGAGCACGATCAACGAGATCGGCGCCGCGATCTGCACCCACCGCCGGCCGTTCACCGCAGCAACTCCCACAAGTGCACGACGTGAGCGCCGAACGCCGGATCGCCGCGCAGCGTCACGGCGTCGCGCGGGCGCGGAAATTCGATCGGCACGATCTCCTTCACGGTGCCGGGACGCGCGCTCAGCACGATCACCCGGTCCGCCAGCGTCACGGCCTCTTCGATGCCGTGCGTCACGAAGACGATCGTCTTGGGCGAGCGTTCCCACAAGCGCATCAGCTCGTTCGCGAGTCCGACGCGCGTCTGCTCGTCGAGCGCGCCGAACGGTTCGTCCATGTACAGCACCGGCGGATCGGTGACGAACGCGCGCGCGACCGCCGCCCTTTGCTTCATCCCGCCCGACAGCTCGTGCGGCCAGGCGCGCTCGTAGTCCGACAAGCCCACCAAACCCAGGACGTCGTGGACGCGCCGGCGCACGTCGTCGCGCGGGACGTCGAGCGAGTCGAACGCAAACGCGACATTCTCGCCGACGCGCATCCACGGAAACAGCGACTGCTCTTGGAAGACCGTCGCGCTCGGCAACGCGTGCTTGCCGCTCGCGGCTCCGTCGACGACGATTCGCCCCTCGGTGCTCGCGTCGAGTCCGGCCATGATGCGCAGCAACGTGCTCTTGCCGCAGCCGCTCGGCCCGACGACCACCACGAACTCACCGTCGGCGATCTCGAGGTTCACGTCGTCGAGCGCGACCGTCCCGGTGGGATAACGCTTCGTCAGGTGTTCGACCGCGATCGTGGCCACGGCACCGGTCTTCGCCGAACCAGCGGTTCTTACTTCGGCGCCGCCCGTCCGGGATCGTCAGCGCGCCAACGCATCAACCTTTGCGCTTAGCCGCTGGACCTCGCGCTTCAGAGCGACGTTCTCGGCGTGCAGCGCTTTGATTGCGGCAAGTGCGACGCCGTCCTCGTCGATCGACGTGATGTGCTTGTCGTCCTCACCGACGCCGAACGCCGCGTAGAAGTCTTGCGCCATCGGCCCGACATGCCGCACACCCCGCTCCGACTTGTAGCTCCAGCGCTCGATCGGCAGCGTCGCGACCTTGTCGAGCACCGCCGCGTCGTCGATGCGCCCGACATCGGTCTTGAGGTTGCGGTCGCTCGCCGAGGCCCACGTCCCGGATCCCGGCGCGAGCTTCGCGCCGACCGTAGCGGCTGCATTCGTCCACAGCGTGTATCCGCCCGCGGCGCGCGCCAGGAACTGATACGCAGCCGTCGATGCCAGGGTTGCATCGCCGTTCGATCCGTCGCTCCATACGAACGTCCCGTTCTGGATGGCGCTGGCATGGACTCCGGCAGCAAAGCTATACGTTCCGGCGGCGGAGTTGGCGTATCCGCCGGGGATCGTCGCGAACGTGCCGGCGGCCGTGTTCTTGAAGCCGCCGTCGACGAGCGCGCCCTCTCCCGATGCGGTGTTGTAACCGCCTGCTGCGATGTATGCACCCTCACCAGAAACCGTGTTGTTGGTACCGCCGGCGATGACACCGTACTCCGCGGAAAGGGTGTTCGTCGAACCGCCGCCGATGACGCCGTACGTCGCAGCCGACGTAATGTTGTTGCTCGCGCCTGCGCCCAGCGTAGCATCCGTCCCGGCGTTCTGGTTTCCGGCGCCGCCACTTATCGCGCCGCCCTGTGCCGTAAGGGTATTATCGTCGCCACCGCCGATGAAGCCGTACTCCGCGCTTCCGGTGATTGTATTGGCCTGCCCGCTACCGATGAACGAATCATATGCGGCGCCGCCGCCCGAAATGGTGTTGGAAAAGCCGTTTGCGATCGCTGAATTTCCTTCGCAGACTTCGTTTTGGGAGCCCTCCAGAACGCCCGATTCGGTGCCGAAGGCGACATTGTCGAATCCACCGCCGATGAAACCGCTGCCTCCGCTGCACGTCGGCACGCTCGCCGGCCTACGCACCCCACCACGCGGTGCGACTGCCACCGCCTGAGATCCGCCGGCGGGGACCGCCCCAGCGGCACGCGTTCCGCTCGCCCCTCCGCCAGCGCATCCAATCAAGAGCGCGCCGCACAGGCAGGCGGGCAACAGCTTTCCAACGGCCGAAATCATCATGCGATGCCTTTCAAGGGGCGCCGCCCCAGCAATCGCGTTCTACATGATACCGGCAGCGTAGCGCAGGGCCGTTCCGAAAACGTTCCGGTGCGTCAGCCGGGCACGGTCGACGGCAACCGTATGGCAACCGCGACGCGAGAAAAAGCGAAGGAACCCTCGTTTCTACGAAGGTCCCTTCCGAGCAAACCTGGCGACGTTGATGGGACTCGAACCCACGACCTCCGCCGTGACAGGGCGGCGCTCTAACCAACTGAGCTACAACGCCATCGAGATGGTGGGCACGGTTGGGATTGAACCAACGACCCCCCGCGTGTGAAGCGGATGCTCTCCCACTGAGCTACGCGCCCGCGACCAATCCTGACGGCGAACCGGCCTATTCTACCGGGATGGGAGGACGCCTGTAAACCCCCGGAGGCCCGGTCTGCCGCAGCCTTCGGAGGGTAGAAGCCAGCCAATGTTGCCGACCGAAGGCCCCCAAGCTGCGAAGGCGGCCGGGCTGCGCTACACAACCGACGCCAGCCCCGGCATCCGGCGCGTGAAACACGGCAAGAGCTTCTCGTTCCTCGGCCCCGACGGGCGCACGATCGCCGATCGCAAGGAGATCGCCCGGATCAAGGCGCTCGCGGTTCCTCCGGCTTACTCCGACGTCTGGATCTCGCCGATTGCGAACGGCCACCTGCAGGCGACCGCCCGCGATGCTCGAGGGCGCAAGCAGTACCGGTATCACAAGCGCTGGCGCGCGATCCGCGACGAGACGAAGTTCGACCGCATGGTCGCCTTCGCGAAGGCACTGCCGTCGATTCGCGCTGCGCTCGCGCGCGACGTCGCCAAGCGCGGGATGCCGCGCGAGAAGGTGCTCGCGACCGTCGTCTCGCTGCTCGAAGCGACGGCGATCCGGGTCGGTAACGAGGAGTACGCGCGTGAGAACGACTCCTACGGCCTCACGACGATGCAGGAAGAGCACGCCGACGTCCGAGGTGCGACGATTCGTTTTCACTTCCGCGGCAAGAGCGGCAAAGTCCACGCGGTGCAAGTCAAGGACAAGCGGCTAGCCCGGGTTGTCAAAGCCGGTCAAGAGCTGCCGGGACAGCACCTGTTCGAATACCTCGATGAGGCGGACGAAGCGCGCCCGGTGCATTCCGAGGACGTCAACGACTATTTGCGCGAGATCTCGGGCGGCGACTTTACGGCGAAAGATTTCCGGACGTGGGAAGCGACCGTGACCTGCGCGCTCGAGCTCGCCGCGGTCAAAGCCGACGGCAAAGGCGAGGCCAAGGCCGCAGTCGTCGAAGCGATCAAGCACGTCGCCGAAAAGCTCGGTAACACGCCGGCGGTCTGCAAGAAGTCGTACATCCATCCCGGCGTCATCGACCAGTTTCTCGCCAACGGCGCGCTGAAGCTGATCGAGCGCCGGGTGCGCAAGGAAGTCCCCAATGCGCTGAGCGGAGACGAAGCCGCGGTCGTCGCGCTGGTCGAACGGATCATGGCTCGCGAGAGCCGGCCGCTGAGCGACGTGCTCGCCGAGTCGGTGCGCGCGGAGAGCGTCAAGCGCGGGAAAGCGAGCAAGGGCTCAACAGCGAGCCAAAAGCAAACTGTGTCGGGGCGCAAAAAGCAAGCGGCATAAGGGTACGATGGCGTACATGCGTACTTTTCTCATCGCTGCGGCCTTGGCCGCGCTTCCCCTCACGGCGTCCATGATGGCGCCTGCAGCCGCGGTTCCGGTCGGCACCTCATGGGTCGAAGGCACCCTGGTTCACATCTCGTCCAACAACATCAAAGTCAAGGACGACAAGACCGGCACGGAGCTCAGCTTCCTCCTCGTGCCGCATTTCGACCAAGTCTTCTCCGGCGACGGCAAGACGACGTACCAGATGAAGGCCCTGCACTCGGGGGCGCTGGTCAAAGTGTTCTACGATCAGAAGTTCCTCGGCCAGCGCCACGCCGATCGGATCCTCGTCCTCAACCGCCGTCAGATACCGGTCAAACAGCAAAAGGGCTAACCACACCGAAACCGTTCACTGCGGGAGCCTGGACGCGAACGTCACCGCGTGACCACCGGGCTCCCGCACCGTGATCTCGTGCATCCCGTAGAACGTCTTGCGCAACGGGACGATCACGTCCGCGTCGGCGATTGCGGGAACGACGAGATCGACGTCGCTCACGGTCAAGAACAAGCCGACGGCGCCGCGCGCGGAGATCGTCTCGTTGATTGCGCGTGCCGCGTCGTGGCCGACGTCGTCGATCACGCTCTGATGCGACTGCACCATGATGACGACGCCGTCTTTCTCGAGCATCGCGAAGCCGAGCTCGTCCCCGTCGGCGACGACCGCCGTCTGCGCGAACCCGAGCCGGTCGCGGAAGAAGTCGCGCGTGGGCTGCACGCGCTCGACGATCAGGACGGGGGCGACGGACTCATAGCGGAGATGCGGCATCTGAACGCGCTTCGACGCGCCGCCACTCGGGCCCGGTAGCTCAGGGCAGGCACTGCCTGCCGGTGCACGGCGTGGGCGTCGGTGAGGGCGTTGCGGTTGGAACCGGCGTGGGCGCGGGCGTCGGTGTCGGCGCCGGCGTGGGCGTCGTGACCGGGCCGCAGTCGACGATCACCGGGATCACCAGGTCGCCGTCGCAATCGTGCGATCCGCGACCGTGGTCTTCGTCGTGGCGCGCGATCGTGATCGCGCACAGCGCCGGGCCGGCGCCGCGCGCGGTGACGGAGAGCGTCGCCTGCAACGTGGCGGGACCTTGGCCCGGACTCGCAGTCTTCGTGAAGGTGACTTTCGACGAAGACAACGTCGGGCAGTCGCCGATGCCGGCGACCGAAGCGGTCACGTTCTGCTCCCTGAGGTTTCCCGAAGCCACGATCGTGACGGTCTGTGTCGCGTTGCGGGCGTTCTGCGCCGGGCTGAAGTTCAGGTAGTTCGGATCGGCGTCGAGGTCCGAGCCGTGGGTGTCGAAGCCGCCGTGACGGCCGAAGTCGTCGACCGAACGCGCGGTGGAAAGCGGAGCTTGCGCCACCGACTGCAGGGTGCCGCTCGGGTTCAGGCCGGCCGGAACCGGAGGTGCAGCGGCGCCGCCTCCCTGGCACGCCGTGAGAAGCGACGCGGCCGCGAGCATCGCGAGCAGGGTCGACAGCGAGAAACGAGCCGGCACGTGAATCCTCGCGGGCAAGAGCGTGCGCGCGGGCTCTGTGCCCGCTTTGTTCTCCGTATCGGTCCACCCCCGCACGGGCTTTAACGGCCGCCACCTCTTGGGGTCCCGGATCAGGCGCTCCCGGAGGCTCAAGCATGAGATTCGCGCTCGTCAGGTGTATGGTGCGCGACATGAAGTTACGTCACGCTCTTTCGATGCTGGCGGCGTCGGTCATGGTCGCGGAGCTCGTCACGCTGGGCGGCGCGGTACCGGTCCGAGCGGCTGCGGCAAAAGCGCCGGTCAACGTCGGGCTGATCTATTCGAAGACCGGCTTGCTGGCGTCGTACGGCGCGCAGTATGCCGATGGCTTCGCGGCCGGTCTCGACTACGCGACGCACCACACCGGGATGGCGGGCGGTCACAAGATCGTCGTGACCGAGCGCGACGACGCCGGCGATCCGGCCAAGGGCGTCGCCGCCGCCAAAGACCTCGTCGGCCAAGGCTATAAGATCCTCGCCGGCTCGACCGCCTCGGGTGTCGCGCTGCAAGTCGCGGCGGTGGCGAAAGAGAACAACGTGCTCTTCATCTCGGGCCCGGCGGCCGCCGACGGGGTCACCGGCGACAACCGCAATACCTTCCGCTCGGGCCGGCAAAGTTATCAGGACGTGTTGACGGCCGGGACGATCGTCGGGAACAACCTCCGCGGCAAGAAGGTCGTCGTGTACGCGCAAGACTCGGCCTTCGGACAGGCCAACGTCGGCGCCGTGCGCGCGGTGCTGGGTGGCGCGGGCGCCGACGTAACGGCGGTCTTGGCGCCGCTATCGGCCAACGACTTCACGCCGTTCTCGCAGAAGATCAAGGACGACAAACCCGATCTGCTCTTCCCCGCCTGGGCCGGCGCGACCGCGCCCGCGATGTGGAAGGCGCTCGACGACGCCGGAATCTTCGGAAGCGTCAAGGTTGTGAGCGGCCTGGATCAGCGCTCATCGTACGACACGCTCGGCAGCGTGGGAACGAAGATCGCGTTCCTCTCGCACTATTTCTACGAAGCGCCGAAGAACAAGGCCAACGACGCCCTCGTCGCGGCCCTCAAAAAGAGCGGTAAGGTTCCCGATCTGTTCGACCCGGACGGCTTCGTGGCCGCGCAGATGATCGTCCACGCGATCGAGAAAGCGGACGGCGACGACGTCGGCAAGACGATCTCCGCGCTCGAGGGCTGGACGTTCGACGCACCCAAGGGAACGCAGACGATCCGCGCCGCGGACCATGCGATGCTCCAGCCGATGTTCGTCGCGAAACTGCAAGGGTCGGGCTCGAGCCTCACGCCGAAGCTCATTCGCACGGTCCCGCTGCAAGCGGTGTCGCCGCCGGTACACCCGTTCAAATAGGCACGTGACCGAGACAGGCCCGCGCACGGTCCTGTCGACCACGAGCCTGGGCCTGCGGATTCGCGGCGTAACGATCGTTGACGACGTGAGCCTCGACGTGAACGAGGGCGAGCTGCTCGTCATCATCGGGCCCAACGGCGCGGGGAAGACGACGCTGTTCAACCTGCTCTCGGGCGTGACGCGACCGACCTCCGGGAAGGTCGTCTTCCGCGGCGACGATATCACCACCGCGCCGCCGTACGTTCGCGCGCGGCGCGGGATGGGCCGCACGTTCCAGACCTCGACGATCTTCGCGGAGCTCAGCACGCTGGAGAACGTGCGGCTGGCCGCGCAGGCGCATCTCGGCGGCTCGGATCACATCTGGGCGCTCGCCGATCGTCAACAGGCGGCGCTCGAGCGCGCGCGCGCCGCGCTCGCGTCGGTTGGGCTCGAGACGCGCGAACGCGCGAAGGCCGCTTCCCTCTCGCACGGTGAGAAACGCAAGCTCGACCTCGCCATCTTGTTGTGCGGCGATCCGCGGCTGGTGCTGCTCGACGAGCCGACGGCCGGGATCGCCGTCGAAGACGTGCCCGAGATGATGACCCTTATCCGGCACATCCACCGCGATCAGAACAAGACGGTGCTGATGGTCGAGCACCGGATGGACTTGATCATGGGCTTGGCCGACCGGATGGCCGTGATGCACCACGGTTCGCTGCTGGCGGTCGACACGCCCGAGCGAATCATCGCCAACGAGATCGTGCAGTCGGCCTATCTCGGTGATCCGTTGTGAGCGCCGCGACGCTGCTCGAGGTCCGCGACCTGCACGTCTACTTAGGCGAGTCGCACATCCTCCAAGGCGTCTCGTTCGACGTGCGGCAATCCGGGATCACCGGCTTGCTCGGCCGCAACGGCGTCGGCAAGACGACGACGTTGCGCGGCATCCTCGGGCTGGTCACGCGCACCGGGCACGTCGTGCTCGGCGGTGAGGAGACGACGGCGCTGCCGGTTCACGAAATCGTGCGCCGCGGGGTCGCCTACGTCCCAGAAGATCGCGACGTCTTCGCCGGCCTGACGGTCGAAGAAAATCTGCGGCTCGCCGAACGCGCCGGCTCGGAGCTCCGCTACGACCTCGTGTACGAGCTGTTCCCCGAGCTGCGGCAGCGCGCCGCGCAAAAAGCCGGCACGCTGTCGGGCGGTCAGCAGCAAATGGTCGCGCTCGCGCGCGCACTGCTCAACGCCGACAATCGTATCTTGCTCGTCGACGAGCCCACCAAGGGGCTTGCACCGCTGGTCGTGCGGCAAGTCGTCGAAGCGCTGCAACGAGCAGCGGAAGTCGCGACGATCCTGCTGGTCGAGCAGAATCTCAGCGTCGCGCACAAGCTGGTCCGCGACGTCGTCGTGCTCGACCAGGGGCGCGTCTCCTTCACCGGCGACGTCGACCAGTTGATGGGCGATCCCGAGCTGGCCCGCCGCCATCTGGGCTTGGCCGCGGCCGGGAGCCACTGACCGATGACGACGATCGCGCTGTTGCTGATCACCGGCCTGGGCCTGGGCGCGCTGTACTTTTTGATCGCGGCGGGGCTGTCGCTGATCTGGGGCTTGATGCGCGTGCTCAACTTCGCGCACGGCGCCTTCTTCACGGTCGCCGCGTACGCGGGTTGGTCGGCGAGCCGGCTGCTGACGAGTTCGCCGGCGGAGCTGCGCTGGGCGGTCGCCGTCGTGGTCGCGATCGTAGTCGGCGGCGCGTTCGCCGCGTTGACCGAAGTTCTGCTGATCCGGCCGCTCTACTCGCGCCACGTCGGTCAGGTGCTCGTGACGGTCGGCCTGGCGCTGGCGACCATCTCGCTCGTGCAGGGCGGTTTCGGGAGCGACCCGCAGCCGTTCGCCGTGCCGGACTGGATGACGAACACGAGCTCGATCGCCGGCGCGGGGATCCCGAACACGCGACTGCTGGTGATCGTGTTCGCCGCCGTCGTCCTGGCCGTGCTGCTCTTCTTCTTGCAGCGCACGCGCTTCGGCTTGATCGTGCGCGCCGGCGTCGAGAACCGCGACATGGTGCAGGCGCTCGGAATCGACGTGCAGCGCGCGTTCACGCTGGTCTTCACGATCGGCGGAATGGCCGCCGGTCTGTCCGGCATCCTGGCCGCGACCTACTATGGGACGGTCGATCCCGTGCGCGGGACGTCGATGCTGATCTTCGCATTCATCGTCGTGATCATCGGCGGGCTGGGGTCGGTCACCGGATCGGCGGTCGCCGCCGTCGTCGTCGGCGTGCTGCAGCAGTTCCTCAACTTCTATGCGGCGGCCGGCGTCGGCGACTTCTCGGTGGTGCTGCTGCTGGCCGTCGTGCTGCTGGTTCGGCCCGGTGGCTTCTCGGGATCGTCGACGTGACGCGCTCCGTTCGCATCGGCGTCGCGGTCCTCTTGGTCGTGCTGGCCGTGTTGCCGTTCGTCGGCATCACGATCCCTGGATTATTCGACGGCGCGCTCAACGCGCCGGGGACGCTCAACCTGCTGGGGATGTGCTTCGTGTTCGGCGCGCTGGCGGTCACCTACGACATCGTGTTCGGCTACGTCGGCCTCCTGTCGTTCGGACACGCGCTCTACTTCGCGACCGGCGTCTACGTCACGGCGATCGCGCTCGCGCGTTGGCACTGGTCGCTGCCGGCGGCCCTTGCGCTGACCGTCGTCGTGTCGCTAGTGCTGCCGCTGGTGCTCGGCGCGATCTGCCTGCGCATGCGCGACATCCCGTTCGCGATGGTCACGCTCGCCTTCGCGCAGGCCGGCTCGATCCTGGTGATGCAGAATCCCTTCGGCCTGACCGGCGGCGAAGAGGGTCTCGCGCTCGGCGGCGACGTCCTGCCGTCGTTTCTGGTCGGCGTCGTCAACACGCGCAACGTCTACTGGGTCGCGTTCGCGCTCATCGTCGTCGTGTACGTGGTCGCGTGGCGGGCGGTGAACTCGCCGCCGGGACGCGTCTGGCAGGCGATCCGCGAGAACGAGCGGCGCGTCGGCGTCCTCGGGCTCAACCCCTATCTCTACAAGCTCGGCGCGTTCGTCTTGTCCGCGTTCTTGGCGTCGATCTGCGGCGTGGTCTATCTGCTGTTGCAAGGAGGTGCGAACCCACAGGTGACGACCGCCGACTTCACCCTTGCGCTGCTGGTGATGGTCGTGCTGGGCGGGGTCGGTACCCTGTGGGGTGCGGTGCTCGGCGGACTGGCGTACGAATACCTCGACTTCCGCCTGGTTGCGCTCTCCAACGCGCCTGCCGTACAGTCGCTGCCGGCGCTGTTGCGCGTCCCGCTCTCGGAGCCGCTCTTCTTGCTCGGCGTCCTGTTCATCGTGCTCGTGCTGTTCGTCCCCGGCGGCCTCGGCGGCGCGCTCCGCCGCCGCTTGCCTCTGCGCGCGTAGAAGGGGTTTGACGCAGCGCCCCGCATCCGGTAGACTCACCCTTTGGACGGGCGGCTAGCTCAGTGGGAGAGCGCTACATTGACACTGTAGAGGTCAGAAGTTCAATCCTTCTGCCGCCCACCATTCGGTGGGAGCCCGTAAGCCCCGAAAAACCTTGCTACGGCGGGGTTTTTCTTTGTTCCGAATGCCATGCCCACGTTCCAATCCCTCGTGGTCCCGTTCCACCTCTTGGGGGGTCATCTGTAGGGTCAAGAAGGGTCAACTGAGGGGGCAAAATCGAGATTTGAATAAGCGAAGCCTCAGGTTGGTAGCCGCGTCAGTGCCTGTGCGTGCGAGCGAGGCGTGCTACCTCGGCGGTACCGACCTCGTCATGGCATCAGTTTCTTTTCCTCGGCTTTGAGGCGTCGCCATTCCCTATCGAGGTCGGCGCGGGCTTTATTCAGTGCATAAGCACCCTTATAACGTGTCATTGACTCCTCGTAGTCCTTGCGGTTCTGAGCCATTTTCTCTTCAAGTTCTTGAATTGTCATAGGGACGTTCACCTTTCCCGGACCCATTCGAAGCGTGGTACGAGTGGGCCCGAGGTTTCGCGACAGATCACCCCTTGATTACGTCCGTCCACTTCCAAACAGTGTCGTCGGCGAACCTCACGTCACCCGGCAGCGCGACTTCACACGGATCACCCCGGTCGGTAGTGAACCGTTTCCTCCTTCGGGGTAGTCGGGACCCAGAAGGTATCGTACCATCTACTACATCCATCAAGGCGCAGCTAAATTGTACCCAAGTAGATTCGAGTCGGGACAAGCTCCCAGCGTGGACGATGATGGACCACACTCCGTCGCCCGACCGACCGTTCTAACGCGGCGATGGGTCGTCAACCGCGGGGCCTTATATCTCGCGGTCCTCGCGCTCTTCGTCATCATCTATGTCTTAGTGCTTCGCTCTTTCGGCGACTCGACGACGCGCGAAAGTGACACCGTTGGCGCAACCGGCGTCCTGTTCTCCGCCCTGACGCTGCTCTTCGTTGCCTTCCAGATCGACATTGCGCTGCGGATCGCAGATACGCAGAACGCCCTGATCGAAGAGCAAACGCGACTGGCAATGGCCGACCTCTCCATTACTAAGCGCCAGACCACAATCTTAGAGCGCCAAGACGCTCTACTAAGCGAAAAGTCACACCTTTGGTTAGGTTTCCAGGGGGGCGCTGATACGTATAGGCTCGCGGCCTCCGGCAACACCCGATTCTCTACAACAATTCCTCTTATGATACTAAATACCGGCGAAAAGCCGTACCTTGGTAAAGTCAACATCGAATTGTACCTTCGCCTGTCTGCCGAAGATAGGAAGCTCGGTATGCAAGCAAGTGGGTTTACCGCCGGATCGAACATGGTGCTCGGCAACGACGGCGAGCAGATGGGACAATATACACAAACCGCTGACATCGTTTCAATTCCCGGCGAGCCGCACAATCTTACGACTCAGATATCGTTCCCTGCGCCGAACTCCAGCACGTATCAATTCCACTGGCGCATCGTGTCGCCAGACGGCGTGTTCCCATCCCGCGATAAGGCAGGCGTGTTCTACGTCGTCTACGCAGATGACGCCGATGCGTGACACCCGATCCGTCCTCGGATAGAACGTGACGCAATTCCAGTCAGTCGACTATATTTCAAGAGCCAGAAGCTGCCCGGCCTACCAGACCTCTCAGGGAAGGGAAGCCAATCAAAGCGTATATCGACGGGATGGATTACTTCTACTCAAATCATCCTGAGGCGACAAAACTTAACTTCAGCGCCGTCTTTCAGTGCATTGAGAACCAGCCAACGAAAACGTGCGATGAAGTTGCCCAACTGGCAAAGAAGTAGCTTCAGACCGTTTTAGTCAAGTGGGGTTGACTTGCACACGTTCTTACATGCGCTCCTTCTCTTTCTGACCTTCGTCACGGCAGTCATTGGGTTCATTGAAGTAGCAATAGGTGATGACGGCGAGAAGGTTGTCCAGTCTCGGCTAATCGACTGGTACTTTTACGTTGACGAAGGCGGGTTGCGGCGGATCATATCCTCATCTGCGGCGCTTGTGGATGGTGTACTGAACCGTATATTGGGTCGCAAGATTCTTTCATTTCGTTCCATTATCATTTGGTGTACGCCACTTAGCCTGTTCGCATTGGCAGTGGCACTCCTCGACCCATCTCACCTTGACCCCTGGCGTCATCCGTGGTCATGGCCGAATACCATTAAGATGTTCGGCGGGGCGTTCGTCGTTTGGGGCATCGTGGATTTTCCTTTTCTCTGCATCGGCCGTGCCTTGTTTCGCCGCATCATGATGGGGACGAGACAGCGCCTCTGGGTCGCATTGTATTTCGTCTCATCCTACGGCGCGCTTATTCTTCCCGCTGGCATTGGGACCTTGGTTATGACTTCGCGAAAGGAATTATCCATCAGCGATTGGATGCTATGGCCTGTCTCCCTCATTCACCTTGGTGGCCACGCCACCTTAATCTTGTCTGGTAACGTCGCGATATTCGCGCTATCAACGTTGTTGTTATTTCCGGTATTGTTAGGCGCACTATTCGTCTACGGGCTAAGGCCGGTCATGGAGCCCCTCTCTAAAGTGATTATAGATCGCTTGGTCAAATCAAGGAAGGGTGTATTCACAGCAGCATGCGCGGCGCTGACGGCGGTTACTGGATTATTGTCAAGCATCGGGGCCGGGAGCGGCTGACCAATTTGGTACCGCCCCGGCGCGACTACTTTCCAACCGGTATCGCGAACGCACTGATGCCGATGTGGTAGCGTTCTAGCACCTCGAGCTGAAGATCGGTGATCTGCTCGTTGAGGACGGTCAACCGATCGAACGGCACGCGAACGAAGTAGTCGAATTCTTCATCGCCCACAGTTAGGGTCGAGATATCGCCGACGAGCCGCGCGAGACGTGCAAGAAAGAATGCGTTCGCAGGGCGAAGTTTCTCCGCCGCCATCTCGACTGCTCTCGGATCGTCCGGCACAATTGTCATAGCAGGCTCCTTAAGTCTTCGACGAGGCGATTCGCCCAACGAAGGCGCTCGTCCGCCGTGAGAATATCATACGGCTCCCGCACCTGAACATACCCATAGTCGGCCGCCTTGCGATCCCGCTGCAGCAGCACCGTGTAGCAAAAGGCGGCCGCAGACGGATCTGGCTAGATTGCGTGTGAGACGAGGCGTGCTAGGCCGTAGGCGGCGGCGGCGGCGAGGGCGCCGATGAACCAGGTTTGCGCGGCGCCGGCGAGGATCGGCGTGGCGAGCACGCGTGCGCGCACGGCGCCGAATACGAACAACGCGAGCGACGTGCAGAGGATCGACCAATACAGCGCGATGTGCGCGTCGCCGACGAACAAGTAGGGCGCGAGCGGGAAGATGCCACCCAGGACATAGCCCCCGCCGACGGTTGCGGCGCTGCGCGGAGCGGCGCGCTCGTCGGGGCGCTCGAGTCCGAGCTCGTTGCGCATCATGAACGCGACCCAATGTTCGCGGTCGCTCGCGATCTCGTTGACGACGCGGGTGAGGACCGGCTCGCGCACGCCGTAGTTGAACATGATCTGGGCGACCTCGGCGCGTTCCTCGTCCGGAATCTCATGCGTCTCACGAATCTCGCGCGCATACTCCTTGGCGTAGTGCGCGGCGTCCGTACGTGCGGCCAAGTAGCCGCCCAGGCCCATCGAGATCGCCCCCGCGACGATCTCGGCGAGCCCGGCGGTCACAACCAGCCCGCTCGCGGCGACGGCCCCGGTCACCCCGGCGGCGAGGGCGAAGGGGACGGTCAGGCCGTCGGCCATCCCGAGAACCAGGTCACGAACCGTCCGCGTTCCGGTGCCGTGGCGCTCGCCATGATCGAGGGCTTGAATCACCGCAGCATTTTAGCCGAGCGGGACGACTTCGTCACTCCCTCGCTCCGCTGTGAGGCTCGCCGAATCGACGGCCATTCGGCGTCGAGCGAGCCGGAGTCCGGCAGCTATCCTGCCAAGGACCTCTTATGGCCTCGCCGATCTACCCCGTCGGCTCGCGAGTGCGAGTTCTCTGTGACCAATTGCATGGGGGGTACCCATGGCCAAGCGAGCCCACCGGTACAGTTCTCGAAGATCCGGATGGCAGACCGTTCACGCTGACGACGACCGTGCGGGGGCCGGCACGTACATACTGGGTCGAGTTTGACGAGCCCCAGTTCGATACTGAGGGCGATGGCCCGTATCCCCGGTCGCAAGTGCTCGACGTCTACCTCGAGCTACTGGATGACGGGCCGGGTGAGGCACACTAGTGACGTGTGGCGAAGAGCAGTCACGTGACCACTACGAGCTCCGTCGACATCGCGCACCTCCGACATACGGCGGCCCACGTGCTGGCGTACGCTGTCCAGGATCTGTTTCCGGAGGCCAAACCGACGATCGGTCCGGCCATCGAGAACGGGTTCTACTACGATTTCGATCGCTCGGACGCGTTCACGCAGGACGATCTAGCAGCGCTACAAGCGCGGATGCGCGAGATCGTCCGCGCCGACTATCCTATGAGTGGGCGTCGCGTGTCGCGCGAGGAGGCGATCGAAGCCTTTCGCGGCAACCCGTACAAGGTCGAGCTCGCGCAGGCGATCCCTGAAGGTGAACCGATCACGCTCTACACGATCGGCGACTTCACCGATCTGTGCCGCGGCGGTCACGCCGACTCGACCGGAGCGATCGGCGCGGTCGAGCTCGAATCGGTCGCCGGCGCGTACTGGCGTGGCGACGCGAAGAACCCGATGCTGCAGCGCATCTACGGCACGGCGTTCCCGACGCAGCAAGAGCTCGACGACTACCACGCCTTCCTCGAAGAAGCCGCGAAGCGCGATCACCGCAAGCTCGGTTCGGAGCTCGACCTGTATCACGTCGACGAACTGGCCGGCGGCGGGCTCGTGTTCTGGCACCCCAAGGGCGCGTTAATGCGCGGGCTGGTCGAGCAGTTCATTCGCGACGGTTTGCGCGAGCGCGGCTATCTGCCGGTCATCACGCCGCACATCGTGCACGAAAACCTCTACGCGACGTCGGGCCACCTCGAGAACTTCGCCGACTCGATGTTCGGACCGATCGAGGTGGAGGGTCAGCGCTTTCGGCTCAAGCCGATGAACTGCCCCGGTCACATCCTCATCTACAAGAACGACGGACGTTCGTACCGCGATCTGCCGCTGCGCTACAGCGAGTTCGGCACGGTCTACCGCTTCGAGCTCAGCGGAACGCTGCACGGCCTGACGCGCGTGCGCGGCTTCACGCAGGACGACGCGCACCTCTTCTGCACGCCCGAGCAGCTCCAGGGCGAGTTCGAGCAGACGCTCGACGAGGCGCTGCGCCTCATGGAAGCGTTCAACTTCTCGGGCTTCGAATATTTCTTGAGCACGCGTACCGAGCGCGGCCCGACCGATGAGATCGCGGAGAACGCGATCCGCCACGCGCTGGAATCGCACAACCTGCCGTACGGCATCGACGAAGGCGGCGGCGCGTTCTACGGGCCGAAGCTCGACATCAACTTGCACGACGCGATCGGTCGCAAGTGGCAGCTCGGCACGGTGCAGGTCGACTTCGTGTTGCCCGAGCGCTTCGAGCTCAAGTACCGTGGACCGGACGGTCAGGACCATCGTCCGGTGATGATTCACCGCGCGCTAGCCGGTTCGATGGAGCGCTTCTTTGGCGTGCTGATCGAGCACTTCGCCGGCGCCTTTCCGGCCTGGATCGCGCCGGTGCAGGCGATCGTGTGTCCGATCTCCGAGCATCAGCTCGACTACGCGTACGAGGTGCGCGATCAGTTGCGCGCGCGCGGCTTCCGCGTCGACGCCGACAGCACCAACGAAAAGCTGGGCTACAAGATCCGCCACTGGAAGACGCAGAAGATTCCGTACATCCTCGTGGTCGGAAAGAGCGAGCTGGCCGACGGCACGGTGAACGTCAATGAGCGCGGAATTGAGGAGAAACGCACGGTTTCCGTCGACGCGTTCGCCGAGGAGCTGGCCGCCAAGATCGCGAGCCGGCGCTAAGCGTCGGTCGCGAACAGCGGCTAACCGCCGAGGGCGTCGGCGCTGACCGGTTCGAGGCGGCGTTTCGGCCGCTGCCAGAACGTCGCGGCGAGGCCGGCCGCGCAGACCTGGACGACTACGATGAGCGCGACGACCGCCGGCCAGCCGCCGCGGTTCCAGAGCGGAGCGGGCACGATCGCACCCAACCCGCCGCCGACGTAGTACACGGCGATATAGAGCGCCGCGGCGGTCGAGCGGCGCTCGTGCGCGACGATGCCGATGTAGCCTTGCGAAGCTGCTTGCGCGGCGAACACACCGACGGCCATGAGTGCCAGGCCCGTCACGACGGAGACGATCGACGGGATCAGCGTGAGCAGCACACCCCCGGCGCTCACCGCGCTCGACATCAGCAACGCGGCCCGATGGCCGAAGCGATCGATCAATCGCCCTGCGACCGGCGATGAGACGGCACCGATGAGGTAGACGAAAAAGATGTTCCCGAGTGCGAGCGTCCCGAGATCGAACGGCGGCTCGGCGAGGAGAAACGTCGCGAACGTGAACGCCGCGACCAGCGTGAACAAGATGCTTCCGCCGGCGACGCAGGTCGCGAGGAACGCCGGATCGCGCGCGAACCGTCCCATCGCGCGCAGCGCACCGCGCGCCGACGATTGGCGCACGAAATGGCGCGCCGGCGGTAACGCGAACAACACGAACGCGCCGCCGGCGAGGTTGAGCATGCCGAGCACGACGAACGCGACGTGCCAATCCCACCTGCTGGCGACGACAGCGGTGAGGTATCGGCCGAGAAAACCACCGACGACGTTGCCGCCGATGTATGCGCCCATCGCACGTCCCCCGACCTCGGGCGGAAACTCCTCCGCGATGTACGCGAGGGTCACCGCGAACACCGCCGGCATCAGCAACCCCTGCGCGAACCGCCAGACCAGCAGTAGGTGCAGCGAGCCCGCCGACGCCGCGCCGAACGTGACCAACGCGAGCAGGAAGATCGCTGAGACGATCACGCGCTTGCGGCCCAGAGCATCGGCCAGCGGTCCGACGAACGGCGCAGCCGCCGCGCAGCCGAAGGTCAGGACCGAAATCGTCGCGCCGACCGCCGCCTCGCTGGTGTCAAACTCCGCGCGCAGGGACGGGAGGAGCGGTTGCGTCGCGTACATATCGACGAACGCGGTCCCACCGCAGGCGGCAAGGGCGAGATAGCGCGGTTCTAGGCGCACCCCAAGATCGTAGCGCAACCGGCGCCCGTTCGCTGCCGTTCTTGTCGTGGGTGCTGCTGCTCGGCATCGAGACATCCTGCGACGACACGGCGACGGCGGTCGTCCGCGACGGCGTGCGCGTGCTCTCGAACGTCTCGACCAACCAGGACGAGTTCCACGCGAAGTACGGCGGGATCGTCCCGGAGATCGCGTCGCGCCGTCACGCGGCGCTGCTCTCGGCCGCCGTCGACGATGCGCTCACCCGCGCCGGCATGGCGCTGGGCGATGTCGACGGCATCGCGGTCACCGCGGGCCCGGGACTGATCGGCAGCCTCGTCGTCGGCGTCGCGACCGCCAAGGCGCTGGCCTTCGCGACCGGCCTGCGGCTGTACGCGGTGAACCATCTCCACGGGCACTTGTTCGCTGCGTTCCTGGAATGCCACGAGCCGCCGGCGTATCCGTTTCTCGCGCTCTTGGTTTCCGGCGGGCACTCGCAGCTGGTCGAGGTGCGTTCACCGACCGCGCTGCGCGTCATCGGCAAGACGCGCGACGACGCCGCCGGCGAAGCGTACGACAAGACCGCGCGACTGTTGGGTCTGCCGTTCCCCGGCGGCCCCGCGCTCGAGGCACTAGCCCGCGAAGGCGATCCGAAAGCGATCGCGTTTCCACGCCACCGCCCCGACCCCGGCACGCTCGACATGAGCTTCTCCGGCTTGAAGACGTCGGTCCGCTACTTCCTCGAATCCGCGGCCGGCAAGTCCGCCCGACCCGAAGACGTTGCCGCATCATTTCAAGCCGCCGTCGTCGACGTGCTCATCGATCGCGTCACCCGCGCGCTCGACGCCGATCGCGATCGCACGCCTGACGAAACCGGCTATCGTGCCGTCGTGCTCAGCGGCGGCGTCGCGGCCAACACGGCGCTCCAAACCGCGTTCCGAGCGGTCGGCGCGAGCCGCAACATCGCGACGTTCGTGCCGGAACGCCGCTTCTGCACCGACAACGCTGCGATGATCGCCGCCGCCGCCGAACGCCGCGGCGAAGCGAACCGCGTCGACCCGCGCACCCTCGTCGCCAACCCGAACCTGCCGTTCGCCTAGCCCCATGTCGCGTTGAGCTTCGCAGCCCCATGTCGCGCTGAGCTCGGCGAAGCGTGACCGCTAATCATCGACGCCGGCGCCCTTCGACGGGCTCAGGGTGACAGGGCTGTTCCGTGTTCGAGGAGCCAGTCGATTGCGTGCGCGAGGTTTTCGCGGGAGGGCTCGTCCTCGAAGAGGATGTCGTTGAGGAAGAACGCCGGCGTTCCGGGGATGCCGCTTTCTTCGCCGCCCTCTTTGACGTCGGCGACGATCCCCGCGTACGTTCGTTCGCGCAGTGCCGTCGCCAGCGCGTCTGAATCGAGGCCGAGCTCGCGTGCGTAGCCGAGCAAGTGCGGCTCGTCGAGCGCATGCTGGTGCTCGTAGAGCATGTCGTGCAGGTTCCAGAACGCACCGTGCTCGGCGGCGAACTCCGCGGCTTCGGCCGCGCCCTCCGCGTGGGGATGCTGCGCGAGCGGAAAGCTGCGGAACACGACGCGCAACCGCGCACCGTACGTCTGCTCCAGCTCTTTTACGGTCGGGTACGCGACACCGCAGTACGGGCACTCGAAATCACCGTACTCGACCAGCGTCACGGGTGCGTCGGCAGGGCCGCGTACGTGGTCGTCCGGGCCGACCGGAACCGCTAAGCGGGTGATCGCATCGTCCATGAACGGCTCCTCATCACAGTCCCGTTTCGTTCATCGCAGCGTGAGGATCAAGCGCAGCGCCGCCGGATCGAGCACCAGCGCGTCACGCGACTCCAGGCCGAACGGCGTGGGATACGGCGTGCCGAGATTGAGCCGCGTGAAACGCCCGCTGACCGCGCTGGTGAGGTTCGTCCCGGCCAAGGTCAGATCGACGTGATTCCACCGCTTCCCGACGGCGGCGTCAAGGGTCGCAAAGCGTCCCTGTCCGAGCCAATTGTTGGCGCTCGTCGCGGTCAGGTTCAACGCTCCGTGGACGCCGGCGCGCGCGTAGCGCATCGCCAGGCTGAACTCTTGCAGCGGGATGCCCGCGAACTGCTCGCCGACGACGAGGTTTGAGCCCGAAGTCGGGTTGGCCGCGACGACGTCGGGAAGCTGCGTCGGATATGCCGCGTTGACGCCATACTCCGCGCTGGCGAACCACGCCTCGCCGAAGCGTCGCGACAACAGCAGCGTGCCGCCTTGATAGACGACCGAACCGACGTTGATCGGAAATGATTGCGCGGCCACCGTGCTGATCGGCACGCCTTGCGCATTGGTCGGGCATGTCGCGCCGAGCGGATAGAAGTTCTCGATGGGGTCGCGCAGGTTCGTGCGATAGAGCGTTGCGTCGAGCGTCGTCGCGCCGAAGCGCTTGCCGTAACCGAGCTCGTACTCCGTCGCGTGCTCCGCGCGCTCGTTGGGGTTGCCGTTGACCCCGACGCAATTCTGGTCGGGCGCCAGATCGGCGAGCGGCAACGTGTACCGCTCGGCGAGCAATGGTGCGCGAAATCCCGTTCCGACCGCGAACCGGAACGCTCCGTTCGCGCCGTCGTCCACCGAGACGCCGAGCCGCCCGTCGGTGCTGGCCGCAAAGGTCGACCATTTCGACTCGACGATCCCGCCCGCGATCCTCACGCGCGGCCCGACATCGGTGCTCGCCCGCAACCACGCGACGTCGGCGTGTTCGGCCAGCGTCTCGTTGAACTGATCCGGCGACGTCAGAGACTCGGTGCGCGCCTGACCTCCCGCGCTGACCGACGACGTTGCGGTCGCGTGCGTCCATTCGAAGGTGGTGATCACGAGCCGATCGATCAAGGAAAAGTCGTACGGCGTGACGCCGTCCGGCTGCACGATCGTGGCGAGCGGGCGATCGAGCGACGTGCCGATGCTCGACCGCGTCGTCGTAAAGGACAACGATCCGGCTCCGAGCGGGAGCGTCGCACCGATCAGCGTGGCGCGAATGCTCTGACTGCGCGTCTGCGGACCGCTTCCCGAAAAGACCGAGCCCGGGGCGTCGCTGCCGGGCAACCCGTTTGCTTGCAGGGCCGGCACCGTCTGCGCGGCACTCTCGTCGCGCACATCGTCCGCGGTGAACGTCCGCACACGCAGCGTCGCGCGCGGCGTGAGATCGTACGTCACGTTGACCAGCGCGGTCGAGGCGGCGAACCCCGAGCCCAACCGGATCGGCACGCCGCCGAACGAAACCGGATAGTCGTGGACGTACCCGTCACTGTGGCCGTCGCCGGCCGCCAGCGCATACCCCAAGCGGGACACGTGTCCGGTGGCGTTCAGCTCGACGGTCGAGGTGTTGAACGAACCCGTCGAGAGCCGCAGCATGCCTTGCGGCGTCGCGGTCGGACGCAGCGAGAGCAGGTTGACTTCGCCGCCGATCGTGTCCGAACCGCGATCGTCTTCCGGACCGAGTCCCTCGCTGACTTCCAAACCGCTGAGAACGGCCGTCGGGAATAGAGCCAAGTCGAGATCGCCGGTGTTCGTGTTGTTGAGCGGTTGACCGTCCAACGCAACGCGTGTCTCCGACGGATCGGGCCCGCGCAGCGAGATCACCGTCGGCGCCACCGCGGCGCCGCCGTCGGGGCGCGTCAACGTCACCGATGGAATGTCGCCAAGCGCGTCGACGACGCGGTCGTAGCCCGAGGCGTCGAGGTCGGCGCGTGAGACGTCGCGCGTCGGCACCATCGTGCGAGGGACGGCGAGCCGGCCGTCCACCGTGACGCGACCGATCTGGCGCAGCCGCCCCGCGCCGACCGGCTCGAGCGTCGCATCGATCCGCTCGCCGTCGTGGACCACCACATCCGTCTCGGCGGCGGTGTAGCCGGGCGCCGTTATCGTGACGCGGTACGCGCCGGGTCCGAGCGTCAGCGTAAACGCGCCGCGCGCATCGCTCTCGGCGTCGGCGTTCGCGGGTCCGGCCACGTGAACGTGCGCGCGCAACGGAACGCCGTCCGCTGATCGGATGGTGCCGCTGACGCCACAGCATCCGATGGCGGCAGCCAAAACGACCGAGACTGGGAACACGTCACTCCTACGCCCGCGCCGGGCCGGATCGGCTTCCGAGCCCGGCGGCTAGGTCCTGCCCGACCGTTTTGCGGTCAGCGTTCGAAGGTCCAACGGCGGATCGCTTTGGCGACTGCGCCGAACTCGATCGGACGAACGCGCTCGCGCAGCTCCGTCTCGGTCGTCGCGTCGCCGACGGCGAGCGGCACGCGCACCAGCACCGACCCGCGATCGGTTTGGCTCGTCACGTAGTGCACGGTCGCGCCGCTCCAAGGAACGCCGTCACGGATCGCGTCGCGCAATGCGTGCGCGCCGCGCAGGGCCGGGATCACGGAACCATCCGGTGCGATCGTCTCGTTCGCCGCCGGATCGAGCGGCAGAAATGCCGGGTGCAGGTTGATCGTCTCGGGGAAGCGCTCCAAGAACGCGTTCGGCAACAGATGCATCCAGCCGAGGAGCAGGACGAGCTGCGGCTGCGTGCGCGCCAACGCCGAGATCACGCGAGCATCGAATGTTGCCCGTGACTCGTGCGCGCGATCCCACACCAACGCGATCGGTTCGACGCCGTGCGCACGGGCGGCGTCCAGCGCGCCCGCCCGATCGTCGTTTGCGATGATCGCGCCGACGTCGAGCGGCAACGACCCGTCCCGCACGCGTTCGAGCACCGCCCGCGCGTTGGTTCCCGCTCCGGAGGCAAGGATCGTGGCGCGGAAACGTCCGACGTCGTAGTCGAACTCGTCGACCGCCACCGCGCCGGTGCGCGCGACGTACATGCGCACGAGCGCTTCGAAACCGACCGCCGGGATGAGTGCCGACGCGAACCCGGCTGCGCGCAGGCTGCACAGCGCCGCGAGCAGCAACGCCTCCCCGATCTCACCGCCGCGCATCGATCGCACGACACCGTACGGCCCGAAGATCCCGACATCACGCGCGTCGCGCCATCGCCGCAGCCACGGAAAGTGCAGACCCCGCGCGCCGAACGCCGCGAAGCCGACGATCTCGCCGTCGCGCTCGGCGACCCACGCGTCGCCGGCCCGCGTCTCGGACGACCACGACGAAGGCGCGAAGTGAAAGTCGATCCAGGCCGACAGCCGATCGTCGGGCCCGTCGATGCGGCGCAGCGTGCAGCCGGCCCGCGCCGCGGCGGCCTGCGCGCGGGCCGGCGCAGCGGCGCCGTAGCGCTCATCGTCGAGCGCCGCGAGCAGGTTAACGGCCACCGCCTACGATTCGGTCCGGGCGGGGCGCACCATGACGCGCGGCTCGCCGTCACGCCGCGGTTGCACGAAGCCGACGACGCGCGCGCCCGGTGCGGCGGAGAGCGCCGCGCCGACGTCGGCGATCGGCACGATCAGCGTGTAGCCGACGCCCATGTTCAGCGTGCGATACCGTTCCTCGTGCGCGAGTTCGGCGCGGCGCACGATCTCGGTCATGATCGCCGGGACGTCCCAACGCGTCTGCTCGAACACGGCGGCCGCGTGATCTGGAAGCGTTCGCGGAACGTTCTCGAGCAGGCCGCCGCCGGTGATGTGCGCCATCGTCTTGACGTCGGCGACCCGGCGGATCGACCGGACCGGTTCGAGATACGAGGGATGCGGCGCGAGCAGTGCGTCGCCGTACGTCGCGGCACCGAACGACGACCCGTATTCGGATTCGGCGATCACGGCGCGCGCGAGCGTGTAGCCGTTGGTGTGCAATCCGACCGCCGGTAGCCCGACGATGGCATCGCCCGGCTGCACGCGATTCGGATCCGGCATCGCGTCCAGCTCGACGATCCCGACGATCGTGCCGGCGAGATCGAAATGATCCTCGCGATAGACGCCCGGCATCTCGGCGGTTTCGCCGCCCAACAGCGCGCAGCCGTTGCCGCGGCAGGCCTGGTGTACGCCCGAGACGATCAGCGCGGCGACCTCCGGATCGAGCTTGCCGACCGCCAGGTAGTCCAGAAAAAACAACGGATCGGCGCCGGTGACCAAGATGTCGTTGACGCAGTGGTTGACCAGGTCGGCGCCGACGGTTTCGTAGCGTCGCAGCGCCGCTGCTACGAGCAGCTTGGTCCCCACGCCGTCGGTCGAACCGACCAGGGCGCGTTTGGCGTCGCCGGGGAGCCGGAAAAGCCCGCTGAAACCTCCCAGCGAGCCGAGCTGGTCGGGGTGCGTCCAGGCGGCGGTCAGGTCTCGATACCGTTGAACCGCGCGATTTCCGGCGTCGATGTTGACGCCGGCCTGCGCGTACGCGTCCTTCATCGGAGGGCGGCGCCACTGGCGCGCGTAAACGCAATCAGGTTGTCCATCACGGTCGCCCGACCGCTTCTGTTCTACCGGAGGAATCCATGCAGGTCCACGTCTCGAACGACGCACCGACGTCGGTCGCGACCGGCGCGCTCGTCGTCCCCATCTTCGCCGGAGGTACGGTCGACGGCGTCGCAGCCGAGGTCGACAAGGTCCTCGGCGGCACGCTCGCCGACATCGTCGCGAGCGGCGAGATCGGCGGCAAGGCGAACGAGACGTCGCTCGTCCACGCGAAGGATTCCTCGTTCAAGCGCGTGCTGGCCGTCGGCCTCGGCGAGCGCGAGAAGCTGACGCTGTCGAGTCTCGCCAAGTACGCGGGGACCGCCGTCCGGTACCTCGGCAAGCGCGGGGTCACGACGATCGCGATCGCCTTGCCGGCCGGCGTCGACGCCGCGCTCGCGGCGTCGTTCATCGCCGAAGGCGCGGTCGCGGCGACCGTCGACACGACGATGTATCGCACCGAAGCCGACAAGCCCGTCGTGACCACCGACGTGACGATCCTGGCCGGGTCGTACGACCGTTCGGCGGTCGAGAACGGCGTCTCGCGTGGGAGCGTGCTCGGCGAAGCGGTCAACGCGGCGCGCCGCATGGCGCTCACGCCTGCCAACGACATGACGCCCACCCACATCGCCGCTCGCGCCAAGGAGCTCGGCAAGGACGCCGGCCTCGAGGTCGACGTCCTGGACGAGGAGCGCATGCACTCGATGGGGATGGGCTCGCTGCTCGGCGTCTCGCGCGGCTCCGACGAGCCCGCAACGTTGAGCGTAATGACGTACAAAGGCGACCCGTCCTCGAACGAGACGATCGCGCTGGTCGGCAAGGGGCTGACGTTCGACAGCGGCGGCATCTCGATCAAGCCCGCCGAGAACATGCACGAGATGAAATACGACATGTCCGGCGGTGCGGGCGTGATCGCCGCGATGTGGGCGATCGGCAAACTTCGTCCCAAGCTCAACGTGATCGGTCTCGTGCCGTCATCGGAGAACCTGCCGGGGCCGCGCGCGATGAAGCCCGGCGACATCCTGCGGGCGATGAACGGCAAGACGATCGAGGTGATCAACACCGACGCCGAAGGCCGGCTGATTCTGGCCGACGCGTTGTGCTACGCACGCGAACTCGGCGCGACCAAGATCATCGACGCGGCGACGCTCACCGGCGCGTGCGTGATCGCGCTCGGCCATGCCGCGAGCGGCGCGATGTCCAACGACGACGCGTTCGTCGAGCGTTTCCTCAAGACGGTGGCAGATATCGGCGAGCGCTATTGGCGCCTGCCCCTCTATCCCGACTACGATCAGCAGATCAAGAGCGACATCGCCGATCTGAAGAATACCGGCGGGAGGCCGGCCGGCGCCGAAACCGCGGGGACGTTCCTCAAGAACTTCGTCGCGGATACGCCGTGGATTCACCTCGACGTCGCGGGCACCGCCTATCTCGACAGCGAGTCGTCGTACATGGCCAAGGGCCCGACCGGCACGCCGGTTCGCGCGTTCGTGACGATGGTCGAAGCCCTCGCCGGAGATGGGATGCTCACCAACGGTAAGGTCGGCAAAGCGGCGAGCGCCACCGTCTAGCTTCGGGTACAAAACGGGGCATGGACCCCAAAGAGCCCGTGATCCCCGACCCCGACGCTCCGCACCAGGATCCGTCGGGGCCGGTGTTCGAGCCGACCGATCCCGACAAGCCGACGGAGTACGGCGCCCGCGGCGCCGACGACCTCGGCGAGTACGACCAAGCCGAGGCAGACTCGTTCCCTGCCAGCGACCCGCCCGCCGCCACCGAACCCGGCGTGGACTGAGGCCGGTTAGAACAAGTCGGAGCCGACGCGCATGGCTTGGGGCTCGCGGCCGACGTCGTGTACGACGTCGAGCTCCCGTTGCGCGAGCTCGGCACGGCCGCGCCAATAGGCGACCTCGCGCCGCAGCGCGCGCACGGCCAGGACCTCGAATGCCAAACCGACTGCGCCGGCGAGCGCTCCGAGGATCTCCCGTTCGGCGGGCGTGAACGGCTCGGCTGCGGGACCGAGGGCGAGCAGGCCCGTTACGCGACCGGCCACCACGAACGGCAACACCAGCGCGCCGACGAGGACGGACTCAGGCGGCCCGTCGACGACGCCGCGCACGGCGCGCAGCTCGATCAGCGCGGGATCGTCCTGGTCGACTTCTTCGGGAATCTCGAACGGGACGTCGCCCGCCATCGCCGCGCGGGTCAGGCAACCCTCGTCGGCGGGCGTATACGCCGCGGCCCACGCCACGCCGGTCACCCGCTGGATCTCCTCGACGGCACGCTCCACCACGGTCGCTCGGTCCTCGATGAAGTGGACGCGCCGGGCGAAGGCGAGCAGCGCGGTACGCATCATGCTCGATATTTCGGCATCCGGCCCCTCCGCCACGAGGGCGAGCGAGCGGCGGCTCAGGCCTTGAGGGCCGGTTGCCGGTCCGCTTGCACGTTGCCGTGCGAGTCCGCCGGGCGGCTGGGATACTTGCCGTTGAGGCAGCCCAGGCAGAAATCGTGCCGCTCGCGGCCGGTCGACGCGACGAGGCTATCGATGTGCAGGTAGCCCAACGAGTCGGCCCCGAGGCGCTCGCAGATCTGCGGCACCGTCAAGTTGGCGGCGATCAACTCTTCATGGGTCGCCATGTCGACGCCGAGATAACACGGATGGACGATCGGCGGCGACGTGATGCGCAGGTGCACTTCGCGCGCGCCCGCGTCACGCAAGAGCGAGACGATGCGCGGCGTGGTCGTACCGCGGACGATCGAATCGTCGACGACGACGACGCGCTGGCCGCGCAGGTTTTCGACGATCGGATTGAACTTGAGGTGGACGCCTTGGCTGCGCATCTTCTTATCGGGGCTGATGAACGTGCGCCCGATGTACCGGTTCTTGATGAGGCCTTCGACGTACGGCAGACCGCTCTCGGCGGCGTAGCCGATCCCGCCGGGGATCGCGCTATCGGGGACGGCGATGACGACGTCGGCGTCGACCGGGTGCTCGCGCGCGAGCGCGCGCCCCATCTCGTAGCGCGCCATGTAGATCGAGCGTCCGCTGAGCACGCTGTCGGGCCGCGCGAAGTAGATGTACTCGAACATGCACAGGGACGCGGGTTTGACGACCTCGGTGTGTTCGGTGCGAATCCCGCGGCCGTCGATCACGATGATCTCGCCGGCCGATATCTCGCGCAGATAGTGCGCCCCGACAGTGGCGAGCGCGCACGACTCCGACGCGATCATGTAACCGCGATCGCCGTACGTACCGATGCACAACGGGCGCACACCCCACGGATCGCGAAAGCCATACACCGCATCGGGAGTGAGCAGCGCCACCGAGTACGCGCCCTCGGCGACCCTCATCGCCGCCTTGATCTTCTCCGCCCAGGTTCCGCCGGTCGCGAGCGCGATCGTCTTGGCCAGAATCTCGGAATCAGAGGTCGCGGCGAGCCGCACGTCGTCGGGTAAACGCGCCGCGAGTTCGTCGGCGTTGGTGAGGTTGCCGTTGTGGGCGAACGCGAACGGGCCGAGATTCGATTCTTCGACGAAGGGCTGCGCGTTGCAAACGACCGAGCTGCCGGATGTCGAATAGCGTGTGTGGCCGATCGCGACGTCGCCGCGCAGACGGCCCAGAATCTCCTCGTCGAAAACGCCGGTGATCAGCCCCATCTCGCGGTGGCTGTCGATAGCGACCCCGTTACCGACCGCTAGCCCGGCGCTCTCCTGACCGCGGTGCTGCAGCGCGTACAGCCCGAAGTAGGCCAGTCGTGCGACGTCCTCACCGGGCGCGTAGATCGCTGTGACCCCGCATGCCTCGTGCAGAACGTCGCCGGCCGGTTGCACCGCTTGCTCGTCGTACGTCCTCGCCACGCTCTTGGCTTCGACGTTACAGGGCGAGTCTCAGCCCCGGCCTTCTCAGCGGCGGCCGCGCGATCCGAAGAGCTCCAAGAGCGCGAGGAAGATGTTGATTCCGTCGAGGTAGATCGCCACGGCCAACTGCACCGGACTGAGGCCGTCGCCGCCCGACCGGATGCGGCTGAAGTCGATCAGCGTGAGCAGCGTGAAGATGCCCAGCACCAGCCACGAGTACGTGTCGGGGTGGATGAAGTTCACGAACATCGAGATGATCCCGACGACGATGAGCGCGATCAGCAAACCGAAGGCGATCCCGCTGAAACGTCGCCAGTCGACGGAAAACACGAACGCGACGCCGCCCAATACGAGCATACCGAACCCGGTCGTCGCGGCAGCGTTCACCACCACGTCCGGTCCGATCGCGGCCGTGTATCGCGCGATCGTCGGTGCGATGCCGATGCCTTCGAGAAACGTGAAAGCATAGAACCACAGCAGCGCGACCTGCGGGTTGTTGCGCACGCCGTTCATGACGAACAGCAGCACGAACCCGCCGAAAAGCGCGATGAGCCCACCGATCGGAGAAACGCCGCGGAAGACGTACGCCGCGACGGCGGTGATGAGGAAGCCGACCCCGGTGATCCCAAGCACCTGACCCAGCAGGCCGGGGACGCTGGCGGAGGGCGCAAACCCGCCGGCGGGTGGGCGGCCGTAGGGGCGTTGTTGTTGGTACATCGCATCCTTTCTACCACTGCGGCGGGGCGACGGTTACGGCGGGACGAATCGGTCGGGCCGAAGATGGTCGCCGCGTCTCGTTTTTGGACCACGGCGGCGTCCCTGCGCCGATTCTCCGGCGCGGCGGTCGCCGGCCTGGTCACCTTCGCCGTCATCCTGGTCAGCTCGCACCTGCGTTCCACCCAGCAGAACAACTACACGCGGGTCGCCTACGCGTGGCTGCACGGGCACATGTGGATCGACTGGCCGGGGCGCTGGATGGACGCCGTCGAGTACCACGGCCACTACTACGGCGTCGACGGGCCCATCCCGGCGTTCTTCATGTTGCCGTCCGTCGCGCTGTGGGGCAACGACGCGAACCAGACGACGGTCGCGATCCTCTTCGCCACGGCCGCCACCGTCCTGGCCTGGCTGTTGGCCGAGCGGCTGGGCGTCACCGACCTCGCGACCAAGGTGTACCTCACGCTGTTCTTCGTCGCGGGGACCGACGTGTGGTGGTGCGCCGAGCTGGGCGACGTCTGGTTTTTGGCCCACCTCGTCGCACTTGCGTTCATCTTGGGCGCGCTCATCGAGCTGACCGGGAAGTGCCGTGGATGGCTCGTCGGCCTGTGCCTGGTGCTCGCTGCCGGCGCGCGCTTCCCCGAGATCGCCGCGCTGCCGGTGTTCGTGTGGATGCTCTGGACCGGCGCGCTCTCCGCGCACCGCACGACGCGCGCCGAGCGGCGCGCGCGGCTGCGCCCGTTCGGCATCGTTCTGGCGTGCGCGGTGGTCGCGTTCATCGGCTACGACGAGCTGATGTGGGGGACCATCCTCGACATCGGGCACACGGTGTACTATCACGCCGACGCCTGGGGCGCGCCGACCGGATCGCCGTTCCAAATCACCTACATGCCGTATCAGATCTACTCGTTCTTCTTCCGCGGACCGGTGTTGGTCGAATGGCTGCAGCACGTGCAGTGGCCGTACGTCAAACCCGACACGAACGGGCTCGCGCTCACCTTCACCAGCCCGGCGCTGATCCTCACCCTTCTCGCCAGGACGCCGCGCAACGTCGTCGTCGCGTTGTGGACCGCGACCGCACTCGTCGCCGCGCCCTCGTTCTTGTATTATCTGAACGGATGGGTGCAGTTCGGAATGCGGCACACTCTCGATTTCTTGCCGTATCTGTTCGCGCTCATGTGCATCGCCGTTCGCGAGCGTCTTCCGAACTGGGGCATCATCCTGATCATCTGGTCCGGGCTCGTCGGGGCATGGGGCGTCTGGTACTGGAACAGCTTCGTCCGCACCGGCGGCTAAGAGCTCGCCAACGTCTCGCGATGCTAGTCCAGCGCGAGAACGACGCGAAGAGCGTGGTCGATGAGGCGGAGTTTTTCCTGCGGGACGTCACCTAGCTTTTCTCCGACGAAGCGTCGCTTGTCTAGGGCGCGTACCTGGCTGCACACAACAACGCTATCCTTTGTCGTGCCGGCCACGCCCTTCGGGAGGAACACGTTGAGCGTGTTCCCGGGGCGTCCGTTTGCGTCGTTGAGGGGGACGATGATCGTCAGAGGATTTCGCTGCTCGGCGGTATCGTCGATCATATTTCGACGGACGACGACGCATGGGCGCGTCTTCTGCTCTTGAGCGAGACGCGCCCCGAGCTCATCGACCGGTACACGCGTCTGTTCAGGCGCGGGCGCTACGCCGAGTCGGGCTACGCGCGCGAGATCGCGGAGCGCTTTCACGCCGCCTGTCGCGGGACGCGCTTCGCGCGGCACCGTGCGCTTCCGCGCGATCACCGCGGGATGCAGCTGACCTTGCTGTAGAGGCGCCCCGCCGGGCGCGGCGGAAGTGGCGCGCCATGACGAATGAGCCGGGGCGTCTCATCGCGGTACTCATCTTTCCGTTGGTCTTCGCGCTGACAGCGCCCGCCCTGCCCGCGGCCGACGCCGTTCCTGATTCCGCGACGATTCGCGAGAAGATGCGCGCCGCGAACGGCCCAGCGCCGCCGGTTTTTCGCGAAACCGACGAAACGGTCGTCTCCAACGGCTCGACGACGATCGAACGGGACTACGTCACTGCCTCAGGCCGGCGTTATACGTTCGACACCGGCCGCTTCCATACCGAACGCGGCGTCAACGGTACCGATGCCTGGCACATGAACGACAACGGCCAGGTCATCTTGGACCAGCCCGACCCCGGTCTTGCGACGCGCGAGCAGATGACGACGACCGTCGAGGCGATCCACACGCCGGTCGAGGGCTACGTCATCGCAACCCTCAACGTGCAAAAGCTCGGCAGGAAAGACTACGTGGACAGCGCGACGTGGCGCATCGTACGTCGCGAGGACATCAGCGCGAACGGCGTGGCCGTCACGACCTACGACGACGTGCGCCTCGACCACGGCCGGATGTTCGCCCACCATCTGCACGTCGACAACGGGTACGCACACACGACGTCCAACCTGCGGGTCACGGAGTACGCCCCCGGCGATGTCACGGCAGCCGATGTCGCGGTACCGAACCCGCGGCGCGCGCTCGTCGAGTTTCCCGCCGGCGTGTCGTCGGTCGACCTGCCGGTGACGTTCACTCGCGGACACGTGGACGTTCGCGTCATGATCGGGAACCGTGGGCTGGACCTCGTGCTCGACAGCGGCGCATCTGGAATCACGATCGACTCCGCAGTCGTGCGCGAGTTGGGCTTGCCCGAATTCGGCAAGCGTTCGCAGGTCACCGCCGGTCGCTACACGACGGCCCGCACGATCGTGCCGGAGATGCGCGTCGGCGCGCTGGCGATGCACGACGTCGCCGTGCAAGAGATACCGCAGGGATGGAACGCCGGCAACGTCAAGGAGGTCGGGCGCTTCGTCGGGTACCGCGTGGTCGGCCGCGGGTCGTACGAGGGGAACGTCGACGGAGCGATCGGTCCCGAGTTCCTCCAGTTGTTCACGCTCGGATTCGACTACGGGAACAGCCGGATCTACCTGGTTCCGAACCGCGACGGCCGATTGGCGCTGGGCATCAGGTGACCCCTCATGACGGCTCGGGCGTGCCGCGTCATCAGCGCGCTGGCGCTTCCGTCTGCGACAACACGTGGAGCAGCGCCGGGGTGAGGACGTCGGCGAAGGCGGTGTAGCCGGCATCGCTGGGGTGGAAGCGATCGTTGGACAGAAAGTGGTTGACGTCGCGGTGCGCGCGCACGGCCGCGTACAAGTCGACGAACGTGGCGCCGGAACGCGCTGCAATGGCGCGGACGGCCGCGTCGCCGGCGCGTGACAATGCGGCGACCTCGGCATGATCGACACCCGTGAAGAGCGGACTCATCCCGACGTCGGGGACACCGCAGCAGACGATCGCCGCGTGCGGCTGGAGCGCGCGCACGCGCGCGACGAGCCGCGCATAGGTCTGGGCGAACGCGAAGGTCTCGACGCGATGTACGACGTCGTTGCCGCCGACGCACACCACCACCGCGTCGGCGGCCTCGTGTGCCAGACGGGGCGCCTGCAGACGCAGCACATCGCGCGCCGTCGACCCGGGGATCGCGAAATCGTCGAGCCGGCTGCCGGGATCTTGCGCCCGCACGCGCAGGTACGCCTGAAAGATGAACCCGCGGTCCGGCGCGGACGCACCCGACCCGAAGGCCAGCGAGTCGCCCAGCGCGACGATGCGCTTCGGGGGGCCGGGCGTTCCGCGCGGCGCGGGAAACGTTCGCGAACGGTGCGCGCAAGCGGCGAGCGCACCGAGCGCGAGGAACAGCGCGCTACGGCGCATCGTCGCTCACGATGCGCCCGTCCGCCAAGCGGATCACGCGCCGCGCGCGCCGCCATACCGCCTCGCTGTGCGTCACGACGATCAGCGTCTGGCCGCGCGCATTGAGCGCGCCCAGCAGCTCGAGCACGTTTTCGGCCGTGTGCGAGTCGAGCTCGCCGGTCGGTTCGTCGGCGAGCAGCAGCGCGGGCTCGTTGACCAGCGCGCGGGCGATCGCGACACGCTGCTGCTGACCGCCCGACAGCGCCGACGGCAGATGGTGCATGCGGTCGCCCAGCCCGATGTCGCGCAGCGCGTGTTCGGCGCGCGCCGATGCGGCCCCGGCGCCATGGCCGGCATAGCGCGCTGCCAGCGCGACGTTTTCGCGCGCGTCGAGATTCGGCAAGAGGTTGAAGCCCTGGAACACGAACCCGATCGCCCGCGCGCGGATCGCCGCGAGCTCCCGGCGCGACGTGCGGGCCAACGAACGGCCGTCGATCACGACGTCGCCCGACGTCGGCCGGTCCAGACCGCCCAGCACGTGCATGAGCGTCGTCTTGCCGCTGCCGCTCTCGCCCACCACCGCGACGTAGTCGCCGCCGCGCACGGTGAACGAGATGCCGTCGAGCGCACGAACTTCGGTCGGCCGCCCCGGCGCATGGACCTTCACCAGGTCGCGAACGTCGACGATAGGCGAATCCACGTCAACGCCGCAGCGCGACGGTCGGCGGCAGGCGTGCCGCGCCGAGCGCCGGCACGAAGCCCGCAACCGCGCTGAGCGCGACGGCGAAGGCGAACGCGCCCAGCGCGACCGTTGGCGAGATCGCAAAGAGCTGCAGGTTGCCGCCCGCCGCGCTGCGCGCATCGATCGCGGCGACGACGGCGAGGCCGAGCACGATGCCCACGGCGCCGCCGAGGGCTCCGATCGTCGCTGCCTCGCCCACGAAGGTGAGCAGAATCGAACCGTCGGTCGCACCGATCGCCTTGCGGATCCCGATCTCGCGCGTGCGCTCGGTGACCGCGATCGTCATCGTGTTGACGACCGAGAACGCTCCGACCAGCAGCGCGATCAGCGCAGCTCCGAAGACGATCGCGTCGAAGATGCCGAGCGTCGAGCGCACCGCATTGGCCACCTCGCGCGGATCCCGTGCCGACAGCCCGTCGATCAGCGCGATCCGGCGGGCCAACAGGCCCACGTCGGCGTTCGGCTTGGTGACGACCAAGAACGCCGAGATCGGATCGGGCGGCAGCGCGTCCGAGCTCGACGGAACGTCTTGCCGCAGCAGATCCTGCGCGTCGGGAAACGGCACGATGACCGCGGCGTCGAAGATCGTGAACGTCTTCTCCATCACGCCGACGACGGCGAACGAGTTACCCTGCAGCGCCAGCACGTCGCCGACCCCGACGTGCTCCGCCGCCGCGAAGTCCGGCCCGACCACCGCGACACGCCGCTCGCCGGGCGCCGAGTTGCGACCTTGCGCGACGACGAGCATCTGCCGGCCGAGCGCGCGCGCCTGATCGGGAAACCCGAACACGAGCGACGGCGGACCGAATCGTCCGCTCGCGTTCCCGCTCTCGTACGGCACGATCACCTCGGGAGCCGCGGCGCGCACGCCGTCGAGCGCGCGCAACCGTGTATACGCGCGGGTGATCGTCTGCCGCGCGTTCGGCGACAGCATCGTCGAGCGCTGGATGGTCGCAAACACGATCCCTGTGTTCAGCGACGTCGAGCGCGTCACGATCGTGTGCAGCCGTTCCGCCAGCGATCCGACCACCGTCAGCGCGAGGATCCCGATTGCGATCCCGGCGACCGTGAAGAACGTTCGCGCGGGGCGGGAGGCTAGGTCGCGCAGAGCGTTCACGCGCCTACGTCACAGGCGCGCGATATCGGAGCGATATGCCAGCGGTGTGCCGGGCGGAAACCGCGTCTTGAGCTCGCCGATCGCCTCGTAGGCGCGCGCGCGCGCCACGGCGAGATCGCGGCCGCTCGCCGTTACGGTGAGGACGCGGCCGCCTGGTGACGAAACGGTGTCGCCTTCGCGCGACGACGGTCCCCAGAACGCCGTGACGCCGGCCGGAAGCCCGAGATCCGCCGGCAGGCCGGCGAGCTGCGTGTTCTCGAACGGGTAACGCGACGACGCGAGCACGACGCCGACGCACGCCTCTTCGGACCAAGTCGCCGCGTCGATCTCCAGCGCACCGTCGGCCGCCGATCGCAGGTAGCGCGCAAAGTCTCCGCGCGCACGCGGCACGAGCACCTGTGTCTCGGGGTCGCCGAAGCGCGCGTTGAACTCGATCACGATCGGCCCCTTGTCGGTCATCATCATGCCGCAGTAGAGCACGCCGCGATATTCTTCACCCTCGGCGAGCAGGCCGCGCAACGTCGGCGCGATGACGCCCTCGCGCACGATGTCGAGGAGGTTCTCCGGGAAACCCGCCGGCGGTGAGTACGCACCCATCCCGCCCGTGTTCGGCCCTTCGTCGTCGTCGCCGGCGCGCTTGTAGTCGCAGGCTGCGGCGAACGGCACCATCGCGCGGCCGTCCGAGATCGCGAACACGCTGACTTCGCGGCCGCTGAGCCGCTCTTCGATCACGACGTCGTGACCGCCGCCGGGGACCGTGTTGTACTCGTACCAGGCCGTCAGCAGCGCGAGCGCGGGCGCCGCATCGTCGCACACGACGACGCCCTTGCCGGCCGCCAGACCGTCAGCCTTGACGACCGCGCCGCCACGCCAATGCTCGAGCGCGCGCTTCGCCTGTTCGATGTTGTGCACGACTTTGAAGCGCGCGGTCGGGATCTGATGGCGCTCCATGAAACGTTTGGCGAACACCTTGCTCGTCTCGAGGCGGCCGGCGTTACGGCCCGGCCCGAACACGGCGATGCCGGCCTCACGACACCGGTCGCCGACGCCCGCGGCGATCGCGGTTTCCGGCCCGAGCACGACGAAATCGATCTGCTCCTCACGCGCCCGCCGCCCGATCGTGCGCGCATCCGTCGCGCTGACCTGATCCCAATTGACGCCGCGCGCGGCGGTGCCCGCGTTACCGGGCGCGTGAAAGAGCGCTTCGCACGACGGCGAGGCCGCAAGCCGCCACGAAAGCGCGTCCTCCCGTGCACCACCACCGACGATCAGGATCCTCATAGCGCGCTTCCGGTCGTGCGCCGGGCCTCCGCGGAATCCTTCTGCGCGCTGCCGCCGCCCGCCCTAGCCGGAATCCGCTTCTTGGATCGACGCGACCGCTAGCTTTATCTCGCTTGGTGCGCGCGGCTCTACCGTAATCAACCCGTCTCGCTTGCTGCCGACGAGAACTGGAACCGCACCGGAATTGTCGTAGATCAACGCGAGGTCCGCTCGTTCAAGGAACCACGGCAACTGCTCGAAAGACCGTTCACGCCGCTGTCGGATTTTGTCTTCTGCAACGTCGTGGCCGCCCTTGGAAACACGTAGTCGTACGCGCTCGACGTTCAAATTTGCATCGCGCAGAGTAACATATAACAATCGCATCTCGAATCCGCGCGCCTTTGCCCGCTCTACCAGCAAGCGATACTTGGGCGTCGATAGAACAGTCTCCACACCCACCGTCTGGTAGGCTTCGATTGATGCCGACAGCCATTTTTCTATGCGATTTAGCGCTTCAATATTTGCGGCTCGTTGACCAAGCGTTTCTCGCGCGCGAAGTTGAGCCGTCAGAACGTCCGGATTGATGATCCATACGGACCGACCAAATCCCTCGATGTCGACATCCTGATAGAGGGTACTCTTGCCGGATCCATTCGGACCGGCGACGATCCAGAGCTTCGGTGCCTTAACGCTCTGCAGAAACACGCTTAGGCTGGCCGACGAGCCCCTTGTTCTCCTGCCGTGCTTTCTTGACGTTCCGCCGAAACGCGCTGCTCAAGGCGACTTCAAAACTTGGGCTATCCGCGTCAACGGTTCGCACGTCGATGACGTTTCCGTCGGCGTCCATGACGCGTTTCGACGTAGGTTTCTTTGGTGGAGACTCGGGAGGCTCGATTGGGCCGTAAACGACTTTAGCCACAGTTACCCTACTTCGCTATCGGCATCCGAAGCTCCCAGCCTGACCGACGAAGCCCAGGCTCACTCCCATTCGACGGTGGCGGGGGGTTTTGAGGTGATGTCGTAGGCGACACGGTTGACGCCGCGGACTTCGTTGACGATGCGAGACGAGATGCGTTCGAGCAGCTCGTGCGGGAGGCGGGCCCAATCGGCGGTCATACCGTCCTCGCTGGTGATCGCGCGTACGCCGACCAGGTTGGCATACGTTCGGCCGTCGCCCATAACGCCGACGCTGCGCACCGGGGTGAGCACGGCGAAGTACTGCCACGGGCGCGGTGACAGCGAGCCCGCCGCCGCATCGATCTCGCTGGTGACGATCCAATCGGCTTCGCGCACGACCGCCAGCCGCTCGCGCGTCACCTCGCCGATGATCCGCACGGCAAGGCCGGGGCCGGGGAACGGCTGCCGCTCGACGATCGCGTCGGGCAGCCCCAGCACGCGTCCCGCCTGGCGAACCTCGTCTTTGAACAGTGTGCGCAGCGGCTCGACCAGTCCCAGCGCCATATGCTCGGGGAGGCCGCCGACGTTGTGGTGCGATTTGATCTTGTGGCCGGCCTTCGAACCGGGCGTCTTCGATTCGATCACGTCGGGATAGAGCGTGCCCTGCACCAAGAAGCGCACGTCGGGGATCTTCTTGGACTCCTCCTCGAAGATCGCGATGAACTCGTGGCCGATGCGGATCCGCTTCTCTTCGGGATCCTCGATGCCGGCGAGGCGCGCCAGAAACCGTTCGCTCGCGTCGACGTGCACGACGTTGAGGTGCAGAATGTCCCGGAAGGCCGCCACCACGCCGGCCGATTCGTTCTTGCGCATCAAGCCCGTGTCGACGTAGATGCACGTGAGCTGCTTGCCGATCGCGCGCGCCACCAGCGTCGCCGCGACGGCCGAATCGACGCCGCCCGACAGCGCGCACAGCACATTGGCATCGCCGACCTGCGCGCGAATCTTCTCGATCGCATCCTCGACCCAGGAATCGATCCGCCATGCGGGCGCGATCCCGGCGATCGTGTGCAAGAAGTTCTGCAGGATCGCGGTTCCGGCTTCGGTGTGCACGACTTCCGGATGAAAGAGCGTCGCGTACACCCGGCGCGTGTCGTCGCTCATCGCTGCAACGGCGGAGCGCGACGTATGCGCGAGCGCGGTGAAGCCCGGCGGCACGGCGGTGACCGAATCGCCGTGCGACATCCATACGCGCGACTCGGGTGGAACGCCGAGGAACAGCGGCGAGTCAAGCCGGTCGAGCATCAGTTGCGCCGGACCGAACTCGCTGTGGCCCAGCCGCAGCAGCTCGCCGCCGAGACGCTTCACGAGGATCTGCATCCCGTAGCAGATGCCGAGCAGCGGTACGCCACTCGCGTAGACGCGCTCATCGCAGTCGAGCGCGTCGTCGCCGAGCGCCGATTCCGGTCCGCCGCTCAGCACGATCGCCGCCGGCTCACGCTTTGCGATCTCTTCCCAGGGCGTGTCGTACGGCAGCAGCTCGGAATAGACGTTCGCTTCGCGGGCGCGCCGCGCAATCAGCTGGCTGAGTTGCGATCCGAAGTCGAGGATGACGACGGTCGCGGTCGGCGCCTGCACGGAAGTAGCCACCCCGGCGACTTCGCGGATCACGTCAGGACGTCCGCCAACCTGCCCGCATCACGGGCCCAGACCACTTCCATCGCGATGCGTTCGCCGACCGAGACGTCGCGGCCCCAGCGGTACGCGCTGTACGGCGTGTAACGCGTCCCCGGCGAGCCGGGGATGCGCAGCGAGACGTCGTAGACGACGAAGTCCTTGGGCGGACCGCTCACGATGACGCATTGCAGCGCGAACGGGCCGATCACGCCGACCCCGTCGACCTCGCGCGCGGCCTTCACGAAACGTTCCCCCAAGTCGAACGCCTTTTCGAGCATCGACTCGGTGAGCGTCGCGGCGACATGTCCGGCCTCTTCCATGCGCACCGGCTCCGCGGCCAGTGCGCGTGCCTGGTTGAACGGCAAGCCGATGAACCCGTCGCGGTTGGTCTGACGGCGCGTGTCGGTGCCCATCAGCTCGAGCTCGCCGAGGACCGGCGACCAAAAGAAGTTCAGGTTGATCGTCGGGCCCAGCGCGAACTCCTCGATCACCGCGTCGCGCAACCCGTCCGCCGAGACGATCCCCGAGGCGATCAACTGCTCCGCCGTGCGGTGGTACTCGGCCTCGGTTCGCGCCAGGAAGAACGCGCGCTCGAACGAGACCTTCGCGTGCGACGCCTTGACCATCACGAGCGCATCGATCGCGCCGGGCGACGCGATCCGGCGCGGGTAACGGATTCCCGCGCGCTCCATGAGCGCGTACTGGTTCTCGGGCTCGTCGCGTTCCTCGGCGCGCAGCAGCCGGCGGTTGCCCAGGAACGGCACGCGCATCCGCTCTTCGATCTCGGTGTACGAGTAGTGTTGGTGCAGGTAGACTTCGAACGAGCGATTCGGTACGAAGACGACGTTCTCGCGCCGCAACCGTTCCTGCACGTCGTCATCCAGGACGTCGGCGAAGCGCGCGAGCTCCAGCGTCGCGTCGACGCAGCCGCGCGGCGGTCCGTCGAACCGCCGCGCGTAGTGGCGGTCGTAGGTTGCGTTGCGGCCGCGTTCGGTCACGATCAGATTTTTCAAGCCTTGGGCGCGCGCACCGGACGCTACCTCCAGCGCCGAGTGACTGCCGATCGAGCACAGCGTGAGCGCGCTCGCATCATACGACGCGAGCGTCAGCGCTAGGTCGAACGCCACGGTCGACTTACGAGGATAGAAAATCCCTCGCCTCGTTGGAGTTCGGATAGTTCACCAGCAGCGTGCGGCGGACGTCCTTTTGGACCTGCTTCGCCTGCGGCGAGTTCTCGCGACCGAGCAAGTCGAAGACGCGCTTGTAGAGCCGCGGCAACTCGTAGTCGCGCGGATACTGGTGCTGCCAGTCGTCGAGAGAGTCGATCACGTAGACCGTGTCCTTGGTCATCTGTCCGCCCCAGCCGGCGTCGAGATACTTGCCGATGCGCGTCAGCTCGTTGTGCACGCCGATCGGCGACAGCCGGGTATGGCCGAAGTACTCGTCGGCGGGCGCGGTGATCACCAGGAACGTGTCGTGCGCGACGACGTGGCCGATCATCGGCAAGCCGTGCACCGACGCGCGGTGCGACGCGATGACGCGCGCCGCTTCGCGTTCGTCCTCGGCGTAGCCGGGTCCGGCGTTGCGCGCCGAGTCGACCATCGGAAAGAGCACCCTGCCGAGATCCTGCGGCACCGAGCCGATCGGGAACGCCGGCTGCGCGGCCCGCTGCAGCGCGAGCGCGCGCCAGCGCGCATCCTGCGTGAGGTTGTACGCGCGCAGGTCGGCATCGACCTGACCCAGCAGCGCCTGCACGTCGCCCGGGTAGGCGATGGAGAGCGCGGTCGCGTCGGCGTCGGCGTCGTGCGCGAGCAGCGCGACGTCGGCATCCTCGGCATCGAGCTTGGCGACGAGCGCACGCGCCGCCGCGCCGCGCTGGGGATCGTTCACGAACGACTCGGCGGCCAGCCGGATGTACCATTCCGCTGCGTCGTTGCTGATCAGAGGATCGTACGAGAGCAACGTGGCCAGGTCGACCGTGACGCCCTTGATCTCGAGGTCCTGCGGGTCGTCGCGGCGGCGCAGCTCGTACCCGCGACCGGCATCGAGCACGGCCGAGAAATAGTCGTCTTGATCGCCCAAATGCCAGCCGGCGGCGGCGCCTTTATCGTAAGCGACCTTCATCTGCCGGTACAGCTTGTCCGGGTCGATGTCGATCGCGGCGCGCGCCGGGACGAACGGCAGACCGATTCCGAGCGCCGCGACCAGGGCGGCGATGAGATTACGAATCGGTAACCGTCGAGTCGTCGAGGACGTCGTTGAGCGAGTTCGAGAGAAGCGCATTCTTGATTTCCCGAGCGATGCGACGCCCAGTGGACATGGGCTCGCTGTAGTTCAGATACGAGTACGGTGACCCGTCGATGAAGAGGTTCGTACCCGCCACGATGCGCGCCGATATCTCCATGATGTAAAAACTCGTGTCGGGCGTGATGATCGTCTCGATGCAGAACGCGCCGAACAGCCCTTTGGGTCCGCAGATCTCCTGGCTTACCCGCACGACGTCCTCGCCCATGCGGTAGGCCTCGGCCAGCATCGACTCGCGCAGGCTGAGCGGTTGGTTGCCCACCACCACGTACGAGGGGTCGAGATCCATCGAGGCCTGCGCGCCCGCCGGGATGCGGCCCAGCGAGTCGACGTTGGTTTCGTAGCGCCGGTCCATCGACATGATCTCGAGCTTGCCGGTCAGCGGCGAGTAGAAGTAGTGGATGTAGAGCGGGACGCCGATGATGTACTCTTGCAGGATGTAGTTCTGGCGTGCGAGCAGCGACGCGCGTTCCTCGAAGTCCATCGCGTCGCGCAGGAACATGTAGCCCTTACCGCCCTGCGCGCCGTACAGCTTGACGATGACGGGACGGTCGATCTCGGCGCCGGTCTTGAACTGGCGCGGCAGCTTGAGGCCGGCGCGCAGCAGCCAGTCGCGCTGCAATTCGCGGCTCGCTTCCCAGTCGAGCACGGACTTGTTCCCGAAGTACGGGATGCGCATCTTCTTGTGGTCGTCGAGCGAGAGGTACGCGACGAACGAACCGTGCGGCACGATGATGATCTTGCGCGTCTCGAGTTCGGGGACGAGCCCCATGAAGTCGCTGTACTTCTGGATCGTGATCACTTCGTCGACGAATGCGAACGAGCGGTACAACCGCTCGGTTTCGCGAGTCGCGATCGCCAGCGTCTTGAAGCCCTCGTCGCGCGCGCCTTTGAGGATCTGCAGGGCCGAGTGCGAGCCCAAGGTGGCGATCGTGTACATCTCGCCGACCCCCGCTTTGCGCCGCAACCCGTGCTCCATAGGCTCTACCATCATTGTCATGCCGTAATTGCCACCTGAAAGGCCCGATTGCAGAGAAACGATTCGACCGCCCGGACGAGTTCGGCCGAAGGGACGTCGGCGCCCTGGTCGTCGACCAGACGCCAAGCGGTCCGGCGGCGGATCGTGCGAACGCCAGCGATCGCTCGCCCAGCCACCAGCGTCGCCGGAGCTTCGTCCCGCGGGGCGACCCACACCTCGCCCGGAGCCGGCCGGTCGGAGCTGCGCTCCGTGAGCCGGTGCTTGTTCGGGTTGTGGATCGTCTCAATCGAGGCGATCGTCGCGGCGAGGTCGCCGGCGCTCGCATCGACGTCGAAGAGCCAGATGTCGGCGCGGCCGACCCGGGCGAGCGCGATGCCAAGCCGGCTGAGCGTCTCGAATGCGGTGAACGCCTCGTTGTCGGGAATCGTCAGCGTCACCGCAAACGTTCGCGTCGCGCTCACGCCGGAACCCCGCCGCGCAGTGCGCGCGCGAAGTGCTCGAACAGCCGGATCCCGCCGGAAGGCGCGAGCATTGCCTGCGTGTCGCCGCGCGCCGCGTCGCGTGAAGCGTCGTTGTGGTTGAAGGTCCACGCGTCGCGCTCGGGATGCGGCATGATTGCGAGCACGTTGCCGGCGCGGTTCACCAGCGCGGCGCAGTCGAGCGCCGCACCGTTCGGCGCCGGGACCGGGTTCCCGTCGCGGTCGCAGTAAACGAATGCGCAGTGGCCGTCACGTTCGATGCGCTCGAGCTCGTCGGTCGGTGCGGCAAGACGTCCGTCGCCGTGGGAGGCCCACGCCGGGATCACGGCGCCGGGCGCGATGCCCGCCAAGATCGGAATGCGTTCGGGCGCAACGGCGAGCTTCACGTGCACGTGGACCGATTGGAACCGGCCGCTCGCATTGGGCGCGAACGCCGCGGTCGGATGCCGCAGCGGCCCCGTTCCCGGAACGAGCCCCGCTTCGGCGAGGATCTGCGCACCGTTGCAAATACCCAGCACGAACTTCCCGGCCTGCGCGGCTTCGATCACCGGATCGATCAGCGCATCGTGCGCGGCGACGGCGCCGGAACGTACGCGGTCCTCGTACGCGAACCCGCCCGGCAAGATGAAGGCATCGAACTGCGCGAGCACCTCGGGCGAACTCCAATGCACGAGCGCCCCATCGAGCCCAACCGCACGCACCGCGCGCAGCGTCTCGTCCTCGCTATTGGTCCCCGGAAAAACCAGCACCGCCACCCGCGCCCTCATCACTGTCGACCGTAGAAGTCGCGCAGCGGCGCTTCCCACGCCTCACGCAACTCCGCGATCGAGATGCTCTCGATCTCATCGCAGTTTTGGCTCTCGTTGTGGCGATAGACGAGACGCTCGCCGTTCGTTGTCATACCGATTTGATCCGGGTACACGCCATGCTCTTCGCATAGGAGGAAGAATGCGTCCATCTCGGCATGTCCTCCGACCTCGAGAACGAAACCGGCACCTTCCGCGAACAGGCGACCCGACTCGAATTTCCCGGTTCCGAAACCGTCGAACAGTTCCACCCCGATCGTCCGCCCGTCATCGCCAAAGGCCATCTCTGCAACCGCACCGAGCACGCCGCCGTCGCTGATATCGCGCACCGCCAGGACGAGATCACCCGCAAGCGCCTCCTGCACGATAGCGCAAGATTCCTTGAATGTCTCGTAGTCGATCCCAGGAAGTCCCCGCGCATCGAGCTTCGCGATTTCGGCGAAGACCGACGCGCCGAACGAATCAGTAGTCGTGAGTGCCACGATCCACGAACCCGCGCGCTTGAACGTCCCGGTCGTCGTTCGCGAAATATCGGCGATCGCACCGACGCAGCCAACGATCGGCGACGGGGCTACGTGATTCCCCGAGGACGAACGGTTGTAGAGCGACACATTTCCGGAAACGAACGGTACTCCCAGAGCACCGGCCGACGTGGCGAGGCCTTCGACTGCTGCGACGAACGCTCCCATTTGGTCGGGAATCGTCGGGTCCCCGAAATTCAAGCAGTCCGTCAGACCGACGGGCGTCGCGCCGACAGCGATCACGCTGGCGATCGCCTCGACGACGGCCAACTCGGCCGCTCGCCCGGGATCGATCTTGCCGTAGCGAGGATTACCCCCGAGGCCGACTGCGACGCCGAGTGGTGCGCCGGGGACCGGCACGAGAACGCCGGCGTCGGCAAAACCTGGTGGGATCGCCGTGCAGCCGCGAACCACGCCGTCGTATCGGCGGTAGATCGACGCGCGAGAACAGACGTCTCGGTGCGAAAGCACGAGCTTCAGTCGCTCGAAGAGCGACGTCGGATTCCACGCGAGCGCTGCGGCGGACACCCGTTCGCGGTCCGCGTCCGATTCTTCGGCCGGCGCGGGCAACACGTACGGTCGTTCGTAGCGAATGCCGCCGGTGAGGAATTCTAGGTCGACGTCCATCACCGTCTCGCCGTGATGGCGCGCGACGTAGCGGCCGCTGCCGGTCACTTTGCCGATCACCGCTGCGCAGGCACCGCGCGCGATCCGGGGCAGCGAGTACATGTCGTTGTAGATCGAGAGCAGCGTCGGGGTGAACGACGGCGGGACGATCCAGCACAGCCGCTCCTGCGTCTCGCCGATCGCGATGACTTCGGGCGGCAGATCGCGCTGCGCGGTCGAGACGCGCTCGAGCTCGACTTCGGCGCCCATCCCGCCGGCGGCGCACAGCTCGGCGCTGCAACCGGCGAGCCCGCCGGCTCCGAGGTCCTTGAACCCCGCGGTGATCCCGTTCGCGCGCAGCTCGGCAAACACGGCGTACGAGGCGCGCATGATGACGTTCTTGAGGAACGGATCCGGGACTTGGACCGCGCCCTTGTTCTGATCGGCGTCGTCCTCATTGAGCGTCAGCGAAGAGAACGACGCGCCCCCGAAGCCGCTGCGGTCCGTCGCTTTCCCGACGAGCACGATGTCCCAGCCGGCGCTGCCCTGCGGGGCGCGCGAATGGATGATGTCCTGCGCTTTGACCAGCCCGAGCGCAACGACGTTGACCAAGACGTTTTCGTCGAACGACTCGTCGAAGAACACGTCGCCGCCGACGTTGGGGACGCCGATCGCGTTGCCGTACGCGGCGATTCCATCGACGACCGACTGCGCGACGTAACGGCAGTGCTCGTTCTCGAGCCGTCCGAACCGCAGCGGATCGGCGACGCCGATCACCTCGGCGCCCATGCACAGCACGTCGCGCACGATCCCGCCGATCCCCGTCGCCGCGCCTTCGAACGGCACGACTTGCGACGGATGGTTGTGCGACTCGTGGGCGACCACGATCCCGTAGGTTTCGCCGTTCCACTCGCCGAGCCGCACGATGCCGGCGTCTTCGCCGACGCCCAGCAGCACGGTGGGTCCTTCGGTCGGCAGCTTCTTGAGGTGCTCGCGCGAGGACTTGTAGGAGCAATGCTCGCTCCACTGCGCGTCGAACGCAAACAGCTCGGTCGCGGTCGGGACGCGCCCCAGGTGCTCGGCGATCCGCTGCATCTCCTCGGCGGAGAGCGCGACCCCGAGCCGGCGCCCGAGGGCGACCGTATCGTCGACCAGCGTCGCCGTCCTATGCACGCGCCATGCCGGGCGGAATCGGCACCGGAGCGTTGAGCTGCGCGTCAGCGGTGATCACCTCGCTGCGCGCGTTGGTTTGCGTCAAGAGCACGCGTCCGAACACGATCGTGTCTTCGAGGGCGAAGACTTTCGCGCAGCGCAGCGCGACCTCGCCCGGACGCGGATCGGCCACATCGACGGGCAGCACCGGGTTCGCGCTGGCGTTTTGGAGCAACGGCGCAAGCGCGCTCGTCGCCGGCCCGATCGCGACGAAGACCATCCGCGCGAAGGTCGCTTCGAGCTGCCCGACGAGTTGGAGCACGTGCCCCGGCGTCCGAGCCACCGAGACGATGTGCCGCACCGTCGGCAGACCGAGTCCACCGAGCGCGCGGCTGAACGCCTCGATACTGCCGGCGTATTCCGGCCCGTCGACGATGAGCGCGACCATCCCCGCGCGCATCAGCGGAAACCGCGCGACCATGTCGGCCACTTGCTCGTAGTTGGCACGGATCCGCTCGAGATCGGCGGGCGTCACCACCTCGAGGTTCCGGTAGAGCTGCTTGTCGAGCATCAAGTCTTCGCGGCCTTGCGGCCACACGCGCCATGAGTCGTTGTCGATCACGTCGGCGATGACCAGCTGGCCTTTGCCCTCGCCGCTCGCCAGCCGGCCGAACTCGATCTTCAGGTCGACCAGCAGCGCTTCGTGCCGGCGCCACGCGTGGGCGAGGATCTCGTAGGTGATGCGTGCCAGCTCTTGCATCGTCGCGACTTCTTGCGGGTTCGCGATCCCTTGCGCGACGACCGCGTCGACGTCGATGAGCGGGTCGTGGTTCGCATCGTCCTTGAGAAAGAACTCGATCAGTCGCGGTACGATGAGCGACCCGCGCGGGATGCCCGGCCGGCGCTTCACCAGCGAGCCGGCGGCGACGCCGCGAACGACGACTTCGAGCGGAATCATCTCCGCGCGGCGGACGAGCATCTCGTTGTCGTCCTCGCCGCCGTTGAGATAATGCGTCGGCAGCCCGCACAGGTTCAGCAGTCGAAAGACGCGCGACGTCGTCTGCGCCGCGATCTGGCCTTTGCCTTCAATGACGTCGCGCCGCTCGCCGTCGCGGGCCGTGATCCCGTCCTGCTGCTTCACCACCAGCACGTCAGGCTGGGTTTCGTGCTGGTACAGAATCTTGGTCTTGCCGCGCGCGACTTCTTTGGGCTTAGGCATCGTTCTTCTCCGCCGTGTTCAGCGTGTCGCGGATGCGTTTGCTGAGCCGGCGAGCTCGCTCGGGCGCGTCGCCCACGTGCGTCGTCGGGTCGAGCATCTCCCGAACCTCGGCGGGCTCGACGAGGTGCGTGATCCGCTCGTCGTCGGCGAGCAGCGTCGCGAGCGGGTTCAGGCCGCCCTCGGCGAGCGCAGCGTACGCGCGCATCGCGCTTTCGCGGATCGCTTCGTGCAGCTCCTGGCGATTGCCGCCGCGCTTGGCCGCCTCCATCAACACCGCTTCGGTCCCGGCAAAGGGTCCGTAGGTACGCAGGTTCTCGGCGATGCGCCGCTCGTCGATCCGGAAGCCCTCGACGATCTTCTTCGCCGTCGAGACGATCTGGTCAGTGCAGAGCAGCGCCTCGGGCAGGATCGTACGGCGGTTTCCGCTGTCGTCGATCGTGCGTTCGAGCAAGTTGGTGGCCGCGTTCTGCCAGGCCACGTCGGCGTAGGCCGGCAGCAGCCGCGCGAGCGAGTCGATGTTTTCCGCCATCACCGGATTGCGCTTGAACGGCATCGCGCTCGAGCCGACTTGCTTGGCTCCGAACGGTTCAGCCAGGTCGCCGAAGCCCGGACTCGCCAGAACGCGAACGTCGAAGGCGAACTTCGAGAGCGAAGCGCCCAGGCCGGCGAGCGCCGAGAGGAGCAGGTAGTCGAGCTTGCGCGGATACGTTTGCGTCGCGACGTCGCGCGCGGTCAGGTCGAACGCGCGGAGCACGTCGTCCTCTTGTTCCTGCGGGGTGCGGTTCGTTCCCTCGAGCAGCCGCATGTACGACGCCGACGTCCCGACGGCACCGCGAATCCCTTTGGCGGTCAACTGTTCGCGCGCCGCGAGCAGCATCGCGCGATCGATCAACAGATCTTGCGCGTACACCGCCAGGCGGTAGCCCAACGTCGTCGGTTCGGCCGGCTGCAAGTGCGTGTAGCCCATACAAACGAGGTCGGCGTACCGGTCGATCTGCAACTCGAACGCGCGCAGCAGCTCGTCGAGCGCAGCGACGATCTGGTCGAGGGCGAGCCTCATGCGAAAAGTCTCGACCGTATCCTCGACGTCCATCGACGTCGCCCCGAGGTGGATCTTGCCGCCGCCGACCGTCGCTTGACTCGCGTACACGCGAATCTCCGCCATGAGATCGTGGCCGATCTCGCGCTCGATCGCGAGCGCCGCAGCGAGGTCGATGTCGCCGGCGTGCGCCCGGAGGTCGTCAACCTCGGCCTGCGTCACCAACCCGGCGCGCTGCTGCGCCTCCGCCAGCGCCACCCAGACCGCGCGCCACAGTTTGCGACGCTCGCGTTCGGAGAAGAGCTCACGGAGCGCCGGGCGCGCGTAGCGCCACGAGAACGGTGAGGCGTAGGTGGTATCGTTCACGGTCCGTTGCATCGGTTTCGCGGGCGGCTACCGATCCGCCTCGACGAGAAAGGTCCGAGAGGAACGACCTCTCCCGGCGGCGCTCAAAACCGGCGCTTCGTTCGAAAGTCCGTGCTATCTTGCGCACTCATTCCCCGTCTTCGGGAATGAAATGCCACTTGGCGAGGCACCGGTCCGTTTGTGGAGGGAGCGGGCGCGCCGCGCGATCGCGGGTTCACGCTGATCGAATTGGTGATCGCGGTCGCGGTGATCGCCATGACAGCCGCGGCAGGCATCGGCATTTCTCTAGCCTCACGCTCGTTCGCCGTCACCGCGGCCGCGACCGAATTCGATCAGTTTCTCGACAGCGCCCGAACGATGGCCCGCGACCTCCAGGGCACGACGTTAGCCTTCACACCCGACGCATACGGCGACGGAACGGAGGTTCGGTTGATGACCAGCGGGCAGAGCGGCGCGCTCGTTCCGACGATGCTGCCCATCCTCCATGCGCGCGTGATCATCGAAGAAACGGAAGCGCTTGGGAAACCGCCGTACGCGTTCGTCGTGCACGCCAACGGTGCGCTGGGCGGCCGCCCCGGATTTCAAGTCGGCGACGCCGTCGCCTCCGAAGTCGGTTGTCCGGCGAGCGGTGCGTTCCACTTTCTCCTTCACACGGCCAATGCATCGACGGATCGCTATGTTCCGTGCCGCGTCGCCCTCGCCGCCGCCGGACCCGTTGCGCTTGTTTCGTGGCCGCCGGAACCAGTCGTTGCTCCACCAACGCCGTGCGCCGGCGGATGTTCGCCGGCACCGCTGCCAACGGCACCGTCATCCTCGCCGAGCTGTCCTCCGTACTACAATCCGATAACGGGCGGCTGCGCGCCGGCGCCGACGCCAAATCCGGGAGCCCACTATCACGTCTCGGCCTCGGGCGCAGCGCCGACGCTAGCGGTCGGCGCAACGGAATCATTCACCGCGCAAGCGACGCTCACGAATCCCGGCGGCGTCGCGCCTGGAACGCCTACATCGATACCGGTAGAGATCGCGCAGACAACCAGCGGTATCTGCACCGCGACGCCGCCTGGATCACAGCCGTCCGGGACGACATTCACGCTGAACGCACTCTCCGCCGGAACATGTACGGTAACCATCGCAGCGGACAACAGCGCTGTCCCGAATTCCACCGCCGACACCGCCGCGGTCACCGTAACGATCTCGATTGCGCCAGCGCCCTCACCGACACCGCAAAGCTGCGATCTCACAGCGAACGGAAAATGCTATCACTTGATTGTTAGTCAAGCATCGAGTCAGTTCTTCAAGGATGTCTACCCGGACACGGCGTGCGGCGATCTCGCTAGCGGCGACAGCTGTTGGTACATCGACTCCGTCAAGCAGATCTCACTTACGCCCGGCTACTCAATTCAACCGCCGCTAGCCGCGTCAAGTCCTCAACAAGAACTACTGTTCAGAATCGATAAAATTGTCGGCCTCACGTTCGCGTGTGCCCCTTACTCGATGTTCGCGACACTTCCACCAGGCGGCCCACTTCCTGTCTCCGTCGTTGGCGTCGGTACGCCGGTGAACACGCCTATCGGTTTCGGCCTACCATCTATCAATACACGGATGAACTATTTCATCCTTGGACCGCCTGGACCGTCAACATTCGACGACACGACGACGTCGGTCAATGTGGGCGTAACCCTGGATAGCGTCATCGCGAATCTAAGTCTTCGAAACGCCGGAACGCCACTTGAGGTCGAATATTCTTCGCCAGCCGCGAGTACCAGGACTTCCGTCGTCTGGTTTCCTGATTTTCCTGGCTGCGATAACGTCGGTGATCCTGGGTGGCCTCAACGGCAATACGGCGAGGTAACGGCGGAGCTCGTATTTGACGTCTATCAGGCTACGCTAACGCAATAGTCTGTGTTTGGCGATGGCTAACAAGAGCGGGATCGCGCTTCATTGCGCAATCGCGCCTCGATCTCTCTAGTATCAGCCTTTAGAAGCCGAAACCAAGGCTCTGTTCCGGTACTGCAACGAGGTTAAGCCCACCAGCTGGTGCGTCAATCGCATACAGGTCGATAATGTAAGGCTGGCCAGACTGCGCGTTCGGCGCGACAATCGACGTTATCGGCACGACCGTCCCTGTTGGAACGCCGATTCCGTCGTAAAATCCGGCTGGGATCACGTTGATCGGTGACGTATTGGACGTCGCTGTCGTGATAGCGCCGGCGGTCGCGATCTTCGGCGGCGATATGCTTCCTGCGCCGGGTAGTGTCACCGGAGTTACGCAGGGCGTTACGGTTGTCGAGCAGGTCCCGAACCCGACCTTCCCGCCGCTCGTCGAACTGAAGGCCGGTGCGGCGTTGTGCGAGATTATTTCGTTGCCTGCGGGCGCGACCACGAAGCTCGGCTCGGTGAACCCGTACAGGCCGAACGTGTTGGTCGCCTTCGTTCCGGTGAGCACGATCGTCACACGCCCGTTGATCGGCGGCACGACCGTCGTCACGGCGAGCGGAGAGAAGCCGAAGTACGGTCCAGGTGCCGTCGCGCACTGGCTGCCGGCTGCGCCAAAACCGCCGGCGCCACTGCCGAGGCTGGTATACACGGCGATCGTGTGCCCGATGCCGGCGGGGACCGAGGTGAGCGTTCCGGTGGCCCCCGTTGCGGGCTTCCCGTATTGCGCGGTGCCGCCGAGAACACCCAGCGACAAATTGTCGACGCAGACATCGACCGAGCCGCTGTTATTCGACGCTGTCACGACGTCGGGCGAACCTTGGATGAAGCGCAACAACGCTTGACCGTTGGACCCGGTTTGAATCGTACCGGACTGGCCGCCGCCGTTGTTCGGGCCGCCGGCAAACGGCAGTGACGTCCCGGTCCCCCCGCCGCAGGCGGACATCGACACGGCGAGCGCACCTAGGACGGCCAGGCGGGCGAGAAGACTACGCATGCGTGGAGCGACCTCTCAGAGAGCCGAAGGCGAGCACGACGTGAGGCCACCGCAAAGCGGTCCCCAATGGTGCGCGACGTTGGATTCTGGGGAAACTGAATCCTCCGGTTCGTCAGCGGGGCGGAGCGAGCCGCGATGCCAGATCGGCGGTCAAAAGCTCGATCATCGCCCGCTGGTCGTCGATCCGGCCGGTCACGACGGCCTCGAAGCCGCGCACCGCCGCCTCGTAACCGTACTTTGCGCGCCGCTCGCCGACGCGGCGCGCAATCGGACGCAGCACGCGCTCGCGCCAGCGGTGCCGCGCGGGGAGCGCGCCGCCGCCCGGCCGCGCGAGCTCCCACAGCAGTGCGAACTCGCCCGCCAACGCGCTCACGAGCGGAATTCCGGCCCCGCGCGGGTCGCCGGCGAACAACTCGAACGCGATCGCGAGCGCTTCGTCGGCGCGGCCCTCGACGACGGCTGCAGCGTAGTGCCAGGCTTTCGGATCCTCGATGCTCAGGCTTTCGCGCTCGAGATCGGCGACGGTGATCGTCCCGCCGCCGAGGGCGAGCTTCTCGAGATCGTTTTGAATCGCGCCGAGGTCGGAGTCGCCTTCCGCAAGCGCGGCGATCACGCGCGGCTGCGCCTTTGCGCCTAGTCGTGCGAGCGTCTCGCGCACGAAGCGCTCGCGCACGTCGGCGTTGGGCGTCGTGTCGATCCGCAGCGCTTTACGGCCCGCCAGCTGACCGAACGGCTCAGGGCGCGTCTTTTTCGCAGGCGGAAAGAGATCTTCGAGCACGAGGGTATTGCCGGCCGGAACGTTTTCGGCCACGGCCCACAGATCGCGTCGCGGCTGCACGCGCATGCGCTGACAGTTGCGCACGAGCACGACGCGGCGCTCGGCCAGAAAGGGCATCGCGTTCACCGCGTCGCCGGCGGCGCGCCCGATCGCGTCGGTTTCCGGCCCTTCGATCACGTCGCAGTTGAGCGCGCGCAGGTCTTCGGGCAAGAGCCGATCGAGCACGGCGTCGAGCGCGCGTTGCGCGAGGATCGCGTCCTCGCCCTCGACGATCACGAGCCCGTCGATCTTGGGCTCCTTGTCGAGAAACTCGTAGAACTTCATGCGACCGGCAGCGGGAGGCGCGCGCGATGCTCGAGGTCGGGGATGCTGTCGGCATACGGCGGCGCGAGCACGCCGTACTCGGTGATAAGACCGGTCACCAGACGACCCGGCGTGACGTCGAAGGCGGGGTTGTAGACGGCGTCGCCCTCGGCGATCCGCACCTCTTCCCCCGACCGTTCCTCGATCGGGATCGCGTCGCCCGAATCCAACGCGAAGTCGAACGTCGAGCGCGGCGCCGCGACGTAGAACGGGATGCCGTGGTGCGCGGCGGCGATCGCGACGCCGTAGGTCCCGATCTTGTTGGCCGTGTCGCCGTTGCGCGCGACGCGATCGGCGCCGACGACGACCGCCCGAACGGCTTTGCGCTGCATCGTGATGGCGGCCGCGCTGTCGACGATCAGCGTGCACGGCACGCCGGCCTCGCGCAACTCGAACATCGTCAGCCGGGCGCCCTGCAAGAGCGGACGCGTCTCGTCGACGAAGACGTGCAGCGCCTTGCCGGCGCGATGCGCCGCGACGAAACAGCCCAGGGCGGTACCGTCGCCGCCGGTTGCGATCGGGCCCGTGTTGCAGTGCGTGAGCACGTTGCCGCTCGAGGGGAACAGCGCGACCGACGCTTGGGCGATGCGGCGGTCGACGTCGCGCTGCTCCTCGTGGATGCGGCGCGCCTCGTCGAGCTCGCCGCCCGGCGCGGTCGCCAACACGCGGTCGACGGCCCAGGCCAAATTCACCGCCGTCGGCCGCGCGGCGCGAATCTGCGCCGCAGCGTGCTCGTAGGCCGCGCGATCGCCCGCGTGCAGACGAGCGGCCAGCGCGACGCCGTACGCGCCGAAGATCCCGATCGCCGGCGCCCCACGGACCGCCAGCGTACGGATCGCCTCGACGACGCTCTCCACGTTCGTCGCGCGCTCGCGCACAACGGCGCGTGGCAACGCCCGCTGATCGAGAAATCCGACGGCATCGCCGTCGTACCAGACCGAATCCACGGCAACGCGGATTCGGCGGGGGTCAGTGAACTACTTCGCTTCGGCTATACCCGAACCGCACCGGTCGCGGCATAGCAGGTCCTGCAGTAGACGGGCCGGTCGCCGCGCGGCCGGAACGGCACCGTCGTGGCCGTGCCGCACTGCGCGCAAACCGCGTCGTGCATCTCGCGCAGCCCGGCGGTGGAGCTCGGCACTTGGCCGAGGCCGTTGGACCGCTGCGCCTTGCGGGCGTTGCGGCAGTCGCGACACCGCTGCGGTTCGTTTTCGAAGCCCTTCTCGGCATAGAACATCTGGTCGCGGACCGAGAAGTCGAACGAGTTCCCGCAGTCTTTGCAAATCAGAGTTTTGTTTTCGTACACCGACTTCGGCCGACCGACGGCGCCGGGCGGCCCCCTGTGGAAACGGACAGCAAATACGACGTGGGCCGATCCGGCGAACATCGTGGAGCGAGTATACGGTAGCCGAAGTCTCTTGGCAATCCGGGTCCCTTGACCCCAGGACAGGCCGCGGACCGGGTATCCGCAGCGGCCACCAGCCGGCGGGCTGTCGATCTGAACGACGCGTGTGCGGCTTCCGAATTCCCGGCGATCCGAGCGGTGCACGCTGAGCGACTCGTGGGCCATGCCCGGGGTAAGGTCCGCCTTCCAGCGAGCTACGATTTGGAGCGATTCAGGACAGGTGGTCATCATGCGAGAGATTGACCCGTTGCTCGGCGCCGTGGGCTTACGGCCAGAGGTCAGATTGTCCGATGAAGAAGCTTATCAGTATAATGGTAGGGGTGTACTCCAAGTTTCCGGCGCCGCCAGGCTACGAGTGCTTCCCGTGAAGGAGCAGCTCGATCTGAGGATCGTCGAGGAATATGCGCGGCCCTGGCTACCCGACGATAGAGGAACGATTATGGGTTCCGGAATCGTGCGACAACTCGTCGTCGACACCGACGACCCAATTCTCGCGGTCGTAGCCGAAGCACAGGCGCATTACCGCGCAATGGGACAGTGGTTCTTTCACGGTTGGAACTTCCGGCGGCGGTATTCCAAGGCTGAGCTCGATGCGGCCGAGATCTTTCAGGCGACGTTTCATTCTGTTGAAATCGCCGGCGAAGATTATGGAACGAAGTACGATGAATATCGAGCGTGTCCGATGTGCGGATGCGGTGCGACGCAGGCGAATGAGTTAGTGCTCGATCGCAAACGGCTGTCCCGCAGGAAAGACTTCATCGAGACCCTTGCGTGCGAGCTGGTTGCGTCATCGCGTGTAGCTGAAGCTTTTCAACGGTACGAGGTTTCGGGCGTTCGCTTTGACGCGATGCGATGTGCCGGCTCTGACGTCTCCTCGGACGAGTGGATGCAACTGATCGCCACGAGTCATGACGCTCGACTTGCTCCGGCGACGGTCGCGGGCTGTAGGCCCCTTGAGGATCCCAATTCCGAGGAATCGGCACGGTACCGTTGTCCGCTAGGGCACAGGCTGGGCTTGAACCTAATCTCCGAGGCCTTCGTGGAGCGCTCTTCGTGGGACGGCAAAGATGTTGCGTATTCGAATGAATACTTTGGCTCACATCAGGGGTTGTTGCGGCCCCGTCGCCTCATTTTCGTATCTCAGAAAGTACGCGAGGTGATTGAGCAAGAGAAGCTTCGCGGAGTGACGCTCGAGGTCGCTCACTTGGTATAGGACTTTGGTCGAATCTTAATAGTCGCAGCTAGCGAAAACCCATCCGGGCGCTCTCGCGCTTGGGCTCGATGACCGCGACCGTCGCCGCAGCGACGGCCGCTTCGTAGCCCTTGTCTCCGCGTTCAGGATCGGCGCGTTCTTCCGCCTGTAGTCGATCGTCGGTCGTGAGCACGCCGAAACCGATCGGGATCCCGGTGGTGAGCTGCACGTTCATGATCCCGCGCGCGCACTCGCCGGCGACGAAGTCGAAGTGTGGCGTTTCACCGCGGATCACGATACCGAGAGCGACGACACCGTCGAGCTTACCGCCGGCGATCAGCCGCCGCGCGGCAAGCGGGAGCTCGAAGCAGCCCGGGACGCGCACGGTTTCGATCGCGGCATCGTCGACGCCGCAGTCGCGCAGACCGCGCCGCGCGCCATCCTCGAGCTGCGCGGCGAGATCGGCGTAGAAGTCCGCGACGACGATCGCGAACGACTTGCCGCTCGCGTCCGGAAGCGCGGCGCTCTTCTCGGTCTTCATTCGGTGGGGTTGGGGGCGCCGAACATGTGGCCCATCTTGTCGCGCTTGGTTTCCATATAGTGCGCGTTGTGCTGCGTCGGCGCGATCTGAAGCGGGACGCGCGCTTTGATCGTGAGACCAAACCCTTCGAGGCCGGCGATCTTCTTGGGGTTGTTGGTCAACAGGTTCATCTCACGCACGCCCAGGTCGACCAGGATCTGCGAGCCGATGCCATAGTCGCGCTTATCGGCGGGCAGGCCGAGCAACGTGTTGGCCTCGACCGTGTCCGCGCCGGCGTCCTGCAGCGCGTAGGCGCGGAGCTTGTTGGCGAGCCCGATTCCCCGGCCTTCTTGGTGGAGGTAGAGGAACACGCCGCGGCCTTCACGCGCGATCGCTGCTAGCGCGGCATCGCGTTGCGAGCCGCAGTCGCAGCGCAACGAGTGCAGCGCGTCGCCGGTAAGGCATTCGCTGTGGACGCGCACGAGCACGTCCTTGCCGTCGCCGATCTCGCCCATCACGAGTGCAACGTGCGCCGTCTTGTCGGTCTTCGTTTCGTAGGCGATGCCGCGGAACGTTCCGTTGGTCGTCGGCAGCGAGAACTCCGCGATGCGCTCGACGAGCTTCTCGTGGCGCATGCGATACGCGATCAGGTCCTTGACCGTGATCATGCGCAGCCCGTGCTTCTCGCAGAACAGCCGCAAGTTGTCACGGCGCATCATGGACCCGTCCTCGTCCATGATCTCGCAGATGACGCCGGCCGGATACAAGCCGGCGAGCTTCGCGAGATCGACCGACGCTTCGGTCTGGCCGGCGCGCACGAGCACGCCGCCCTCACGAGCCCGGAGTGGGAACGTGTGTCCGGGTCTGAGGAAATCGCGCGGTCCGGACTTGACGTCGATCAGCGCGCGAATCGTGTTGGAACGGTCCTGCGCGGAGATGCCGGTCGTCACGCGACCCCGCGCTTCCACGGATACGGAGAACGCGGTGCCCAGCGGGGCGGTGTTGTCGTTGACCATGTTCGGGATCTGCAGCGCGTCGAGCCGATCGGAGAGCATCGGGACGCAGATCAGGCCGCCGCCCTCCTTGCGCATGAAGTTGATCGCCTCGGGCGTCACCTTCTCGGCCGCCATCACGAGGTCGCCTTCGTTCTCGCGATCCTCGTCGTCCATGACGACCACCATCTTGCCCTCGCGAATGGCCGCGATCGCCGACTCGATCGAGTCCATCGCGCTTGGCTCAGCCACAGCCACGCCGCCCAGACTCGGCAGCGCGGCCGACAGGGCCCGGACCGTCCGGTACGACGGCTCTCGCCGCCCGCTCCGTAGCAGCGAGATCGCGGCCTCGGTCAACCCGGACCGCTGAGCAACCTGCGCCGCCGTCAGCCCCGCATCGGCCATGGCCCCCTGTAATTGATCCGCGAACCGCTCCATACTTGCTAAGACTCGCCGATGGGCTTAACAGTTGTCAAGCTAATATACTAGGCTCAAACCGACCGCCTGCTTGCGTGACAGAGCGCGCACGAAAAAGCCCGAGGATACGGGGGATTTGTAAAAAGTAGGGGGTTGACATCGTTACAGCATAGGGACCCAAAGCGCGCGCGGTTTATAGTATAGGCCGACACTGAAACCGGGTGGTCAAGGGTCCGCGAACAGTAAGAAAAACCGCCCCGCGCGTCTACGCGGAGCGGTTCTTGTGGGAAGCGGCAATCCTCGGGCCGGTCCTGCCCCAGCCTCCTGCTCCCGCAAACGGGAGCCGTTCTACTACTCAAACTCCGTTGGGCGCTCGCCGCTCGCCGGTCTGGCCGTCAGACCGATATCAAAGGCGATTCTCACCCTCCACGACAAGCGAATCAGTGACTACGGTCGCCGGGGCTCTACACCCCGAGCGACCCCTTTCTTTTCGGGGTCCGAATGTCCGACCCTCGACCGCGGACGGGTCCGCGGTGTAAAGATCGGCGGCACGGGACTGTGGTACACTCCCGGCATGGCGGCGTCAAACCCTGAGATACGACTATCCGAAGAGGATGCGGCGGCGGCGTTCGACCGCTTCAAAGAGAACGCGCGACGACTCGCCACGACGGTCCCCAAGGACCGGACTGCGAAGCGGAAACCCTCGCGCGCTAAGGCCGCTTCCAAGGCGAGGCGGTCCGCCGACTAAGGTCGGTCATTTCCGAGACGCGCGCTTACGACCCGGTAGGCCGACGCGCGCGAAGTAGTCCCGTAGCGCCAGCTCAACGATCGCGGACGGGTTGAACATGCGCCCCGAGGTGCGTCCCTGCCCTTCGGCGAGCGCGGCCTGGTCAACGGCCTGAATCAGATCCACCGGGAGCCGGTAGGTCTTGCTTCGCGTCTGAGCCCTCTCGGATGGCACAGGGGCCGATTCCGGCCGCGAAGGGACGACGCCGCTATACACAAAAGCGTGCGTTTGTGCTTTAGGGGCGGAGGCGGCGCGTGCCCGAGCGGCTTTGGAACGGCTTTCTCATTGTCGTCGCGGGATGCGCCGTGGCCGCGTTGTACGCGGCGCTCGGGCCGCGACACGGCGATGATGCGGTTGTCGGTGCGACGACCTCTCCCGCGACGACGGTCGCGACTGCGCGCACGCGAACGCCGAAGCGGGTCGCTCGTCGGACAGAACCTCCTGCAACCGCGCCGCCGGGACTGCAACTCTCGCTGATTCCTCACGAACCCGGCGACTATCGCGGGAACTCGCCTACCGGGGCGTCCGACGTACACCACGATCAGCGCCAAGCCGTGCGCGAATGGTGGAACACGACGGGACAGGACGTCGTGGTCGCAGAGCTTGCCATCGGCCTCGCCTCGGCCGCCGTTCAGAGCGACGACCTTGTTACTGCGTCGTCCGAAACGAAGGAGGCACAGGAAGCCTCCGACTCGGCCAGTCACGAAGTTCTGATGAACGTCCCGGACGGTTGGCAAGACATCGCCGACGCCGTATTTCGCGCGACGACCGACTTTGCTTCGGCGTACAGCCGTCTGCACGAAGCGATAGACTCCAACAAGCCGTCCGACATGGCCGACGCGTTAGACCAAGCACGCACGGCGCACGATGAGATGATGCACGCGAAGCACCTTGCGCGCGTTCGCTACGCGGCGATGGGCGGAAACCCTGACGACCTAACGACCGCGCCCGACTGAGACAAGGACGGCGTTCATCATACGGAGGCGTTGCGATGGCACAGAAGCGTCAGGGCAACGTCGTTCCGCTATTTGAAATGGGCGATCTTGCTACGATGAGTTCTCGTGCGTTGGCCGCGATGATTCGAGCAGAGTCCGTAGCGTTCCGAGCGCAGTTTCTAGCGATTCGATACGGTCCAGCGCCTCCGCCAACTGCCCCCGAGTCCCGTCCAGATGAGCTTGCAGCAAGGCGTTCTCTTCAAAGAGAACGTGAAGCGCGCCAAACACATCCCCGGTCTCTGCCGCCCGATAGCCCGCCGGAGCCGAACCCAGACGCGTGAATATCTGAGCGAGTGTCGCACGAACGGAGATTGGTGGCATCATCATTTCTAGTCGTTTGCGCTTGTCATTGAGGTATGGGCCGAGCCAGGAATCCTCGCTCCCGAGTTCGCGTTCAAGTCGGGTCACCCGATCTGCGAGCGAAGAGGCGTCCGTGTTCTGAGTCATGCCCGTAGAATCTACCTACCGCTCCGCCGTGTCAACTTTAGGCACCTAGAGCCGGTCGCTCACTCCCGAAATCGGCGTCTCGTCCAGCTTGCGACGACGGGCTTCCGCGCGAGCGGCACGGCCGGGACGCAACCGCCACAACGGATGCGAGGACGTGAGCACCGCGTACGTCACGCGGCGACCGTCCGCGCCTTTGAGTCCGGCGACGAACCGCGCGCCGTCCTTCTGATCGCGGACGTTGAAGCGGAACACTTGCTCGTCCAAGTACGCGTCGAGGTGGAACGGTCGAACCGCGATATAAGTGCCGTGCAGCATACGCTTGACGCACGACCAGAAGTTCTCAATCCGGTTGGTCGTGATCCGGCCGTTGACGTACGCTACGGAATGGTCAATGAACTCATGCACGAAATCGCGGTCCGCTTGGCGATACGAACGCAGCGCGTCGGTGTAGATCGTCGAACCCGGCACGATGTTCTCGTAAATCTTCGGAATCAAAGTCGACGCCTTGTGATTCGGAACGACCATCGCGCGCACTTGTGACGGCTTCCCGTCCTTGCCGCGTTGCACCATGCCGAACACCGTCGCCTTGCCGGTTGCGGGACCGTGCGCGAGCTTCTTCATGCCGAGCGCGTTGGTGAAAAGCCCTTGGCCTTTCTTCTTGCCGCCGATGAACGTCTCGTCCGCTTCGACCTCGCCGGATAGTATTGGGGCACCGTCCTCCTTGAGCGCGAGGCGCAGGCGGTGCAGCATGAACCACGCGGTTTTCTGCGTGACGCCAAGAGCGCGGCCTAGCTCGTAGGACGAGACGCCGTTGCGGTTCGCGGTGAGCAGCCACAAGGCCGGGAGCCACTTGTCCAGGCCAATCGGGGAGGCTTCGAAGACGGTCCCGACCTTCACCGAAAAGTGCCGGCCGCACTCGCGGCAGCGCCAGGCGTTCCGGTTCTTGATCGTGACGACGTTCGCTGAGCCGCAACCGTAGCGGGGGCAGGCCACGCCGTTGGGCCAGCGGATCGCAACGAAGAAGCCATTGGCGGTCTCGTCGTCGGCAAAGTAGGTGACTGCTTCTTTGAGGGTCCGGGGGACTGCCGCTTCCATGGTCCTAGAGTAACGAAAGTCTGTGCCACCTGGGTGGCACCGTTTGAGCCAGGTATATTATCCTGACAGTTGTCAAGATGATATACCACGCGCACTAGCAAGGTAAGCGCGCGGATTCGGCGCGGGGTTCGCGAGGCGAGCGTCGGAGTAGCGTAGAGCTATGGGGCCTGAATGGCTGCACAAGGCTGCGGAGTGGTGGCGCGGCCTCGACGACCTCCAAAAGCAAGGCGTTGGCCTCGGGGCCATTCTGTTCGCCGGGTTCTTTTTCTACGTCGCCCTAGCGACCGCAATGCATCCCTCATGGCAGCCGATCGCCCTAGTCTGTACGTCAGTTCTAATCGTCTTTTGTGCGGCTGGCTTGGCGTTCACGTTGTCCAAGAAGGAGCGCCGCATAGCCGCGACTCTTTGCATGCTCTTTATCGCTGGCGCCGTCGCTGCCGTGTCCGATTACGCGGTCCTAAAACCGGCAGAGGCCGATAAAATCGCTGCCAATGAGGGAGCCACGCCCACGCCGACGCCCTCGTTCACACCGTCGCCCAAGCCGACGCGTACCCCGCGCGGGCCGTCTAGCATCGTTTCAACCGCCCCGCCTCGGATAGTTTATCTGCCCACGATGCTCCCGGCGCCGATGACGCATCCGACTGTAACGCCGAGGCCAACGCCAACGCTGTTAACGCCGGGCAAAACCTGACCCACTTTACTTTAGGTTCGCCGGTCTAATTTTGACCCACCTTGGGTTTGGTTTTCGCAGCCGGTAAGTTGATCCCCGCCTTGCGGCGCTCTCGGAGCCGGTAACTCTCGCCGCTGATTATCGCGACGTGCGCATGATGAAGCAACCGGTCGAGCATCGCTGCGGTCATCGTCGCGTCGCCGGCGAAGGTCGTGTCCCACTGCGCAAAGGGCAGATTACTGGTAATGATTACCGAACCGCGCTCGTATCGTTGAGCGATGACTTGAAAGAAGTGGCTAGCCTCGTCGCGTGAGAACGGAAGATATCCGACTTCATCGATGATGAGCAACTTCGGGAGCTGCACACTTCGCCTGAGATATTCCTTAAGTCGGCCTTGGCGATGCGCGGTCGTCAACTGCAACATCAAGTCTGCCGCTGACGTGAAGCGCGTCTTAATGCCAGACTGTGTCGCCTTATAGCCGAGTGCAACGGCGAGGTGCGTCTTCCCAATTCCCGAAGGCCCAAGCAGAACGACGTTCTGCGCGCGTTCGACGAAACTCAGATTTGAGAGCTCGGTCACCAACGGCTTGGGTGCGCCGGTAGCGAATTCGAAATCGTACTGCTCGAGCGTCTTGATGCTAGGAAAGCCGGCCGTGCGCGTGAGCAGTGCGCGACTGCGCTCTTGGCGCTCACGATATTCGGTCTGGAGGAGTCGCTCGAAGAACTCTTGGAAGCTCAGGCTTTCGCGTGCCGCCTCATCGGCGACATGCGGCAAGTGCGTCGCCATTGTTCCGAGTCCGAGTCGTCCACAAAGATCTCCGATCCGCTCGCTATCGATCATGCGAGTTCCTCGGCTAGCGTCTGGTAAACGACCAGCGGATGTTGCAACGATTCCAGCGGCACAGGTACGGCAATCGCAAGCCGCGGTTCGAGAGCGCGTAGGCCGGCATAGGGGAGCGGCAGGGCACGTAAGGTCGGCCGTTCTATGGCCAATCGGTCCAGTGGTCGTTCCTTGAGCGTCGCGTGAATACGCACGTTGGCGATCTCGTTGAGCCAGATCCGGCATTCACGATTTGCCGTGGCGACGTCGACGAGATGCGTTTGGCCGGATTGCAACGGCACGAAGAACGACTCCCTGAGGTAACGATGGAATCGTTCGACTTTGCCCTTCGTTTGGGGTCGGTACGGAGAGCACAATCTAATCTTTACGCCGTAGTGCTTGGCAACGTCGAGCAGGTAGCGGTTATAGCGATGCTGGCCCTCGCCGTATGCGTTGCGTTCGATCACGATCGTCTTGGGATTGTCGCAGAGAATGTGCAGCGGTACGCCGCCGAAGAATTGCAATGCCCGCTCCAAACAGGCAGCCAGCGTCTCCGTACGCTCGTTGTCGGTATATTCGACGTAGGCGTAACGTGAATAGCCCAGCTCTGCAGTAAAGGCCCGCAGCGGTGATGGTCCGCGGCGGAAGTCAACGAAATCAATCTGCAACTGATGCCCAGGCTCAGTCTCAAAGCGCACGATCGGCTCGAGCGGCAATGTGGGCCGAATGCTGTGCACGTATTCTTTGAGTTGTGTAATGCCGCCGGCGTAGCCGACCGCGCGGATTTCCCGCAGCAGGACCGTTGCACGCAATCCGGATTTGCCGGCGCCGAGCAATCTCGCCCGAACCTGGTCCTTATAGGGGTCGAGTTTTGTTGCTGCCGCCGATCGCGGGCCGTAGCGCCCGTCGTGTAGGCCGCGCAGGACGGCCCGAACCGTGTTACGAGACATGCCCGCCACGCGCGCGATCTCGCGGATTCCCTTGCCTTGTCGATGCAGGACATCGATCTCCACCTGAAGCTCCCTCGTTAACACCCGAACATGTGTTCGTGGTCCTCAGGTGGGTCAATTTTCAACCGGCGAAGTGGGTCAGTTTTGGTCCGGCGCTAACAAACGCCACGCCCTACATCAACGCCGCGCCATACTAATACCAGGCCGCGACCGACGTCCACTCCACTCGCCAAACCGACTGCGAGCGCCACGCCGCTCCCGGAAAAGCCGCATCCGCCACTCATATCGACAGAAACCCCGGTGCCGTCACTAAATCTCAGAATTACGCAACGCTCTGTCGCATCTAGCGAAGGCGCGATCGCGCTGGGGTACGCTTACGGACAAGAGGTCACCATACAGGTCGCCAAGGACGTTCAACCCCTTTCGGCGGTCTTGATATTCGACGGACCCATAATGCAGACGGGACTTGGGACGCTCCGAAACCAAATTCGAGTCGCCGGTGGTGCAAATACAATGTTTTCAGAAGGCGTCACACACACCAGCGGCAACGTAGACAACGCTTTGGTTTTGAGAATAGATATGCCGTCCGTTAGACCAGAAACGCCCGTCATCGTGACGGTGTACGCAAGGGCCGCCGTTCGCGCGGTGGCCATTAAGGAAGTTCCGTACCCATGAACGACGACACTCGTAATCCCGACGAAGCAATGGAGCGTTTCGAGGACCTTATTCACGAAGTAAAGGAGCTCGACGAAGCGTAGAATGCGGACCGCCCCGACTACTTAGCCTTGCGGGGCGTATTCCAATATGGACTCTTGCACTTCGGGCAAACCTTCGGGTCTTGCCCTTTCTCTCGGGGTAGCCACTCGTAGCTGTTCCACCTGAACGTCAGTAAGCTCGCACGTGCAGTGGTCCGTGTCGCAACCGCCGAGGTCTTCGATATGGATGGCGACCTCATGCCCGCACTTAGGGCACGGTGTCAAAGGGTCAACGTGGTACATACCTTGCTACTCCTCCGCCTCGTCCTCGTCTTTTGCCGGCGGCTTGGGCGGGAATGCGGCGCGGCGATCGGCCTCAGCCTTCTGCACGTCCTCTTTCGTCACGGTGAGGATTTCGGAGACGAATCTCTTGAACCGCTCTATCAGCGCGTCATCCTTGCGTTCCATGTTCGCTCTCTTTGTCCAAGCGATCGGCTAGACCGATCAAGCCTTTGCGAATCGCTTCGATCTCCTCGACCTTCTGGAGTATTCCGCGGTTCGCTACGTCGGTTAATTCGGGATCGTCAAGGTTGATAAATGCGTACTCTTTGATAAGCGATTTTATGTCATCCGAATGTGATATGAAATCCCACAGAGTCTTGAAGTCAACCTGTTGCTCCGCTCCTTCTCGCCTCACCGCGATGGTCCGTAGGGCGGTTTCCTTGGGCAAGGGGAACCGCGATACTTCGATTTCTGCCCGAGCGGCAGCCGCGTTTCGGGTGAAAAAGTTGTCGCGTACAAGGTCCGAAAGATTCCGCACCTTCTCCCAGGTTCGGCGCCAGAGAGATGCGCGACCCGCATCTACGATGTAATCAACCCGGCGTTCCAAGGCTTCGCGCGCTTTGTCGGCGTCGTCAAGGGCATGCTGCAACTGCGTGACCAAACGGAACATGTTGCCCATCTCGCGGTCGCGCCGGGCGCCGTCGCGATAGATGACCGCTACCTCGCCGATCAGAAACGAGAATCCCGCGACGACTGCACCTAGGCGCGCCCAAACGGAATCCGGCGGGAAGATCGTAGCAAGGAACGCGATCAAGGCGACGAGTCCGATGAACACGCCCGGCCGAAGGGGTCGGTTCGCGCGCCACCACGCCGCGATGAGCACCCAAAAGACAACTGCGCCGAACCACCACCAAACGGCGGCGCCGGGCAGGCTAGGAGCCGGGGCGCGAGACACGGCGGGACCCAGCCGTCCGCGCAGGTGAAGGGCATAATTGCCGTGCTTGGCCGCCGGGGAGGCCCGCTCCTGACAACTGTCGAGTCCAAAGCACGACCCGGCCCTTCTATGAGCCAAGTATATCCGGGGAGGCAGCCATTCGATGCAATCCGATAGCATAACGGTGCGCCGCGCCACGATCGAGGACGCTGCTGAAGCCTGTGCCGTTATTCGCAGCTCGATCTCTGATCTATGCTACCTGGATCACCGCGGCGACCAGCAACTTCTTGAAGAGTGGCTCTCGAATAAGACCGTCGAAAACGTGCGCAGACGGATATTGCAGTCCCACTTCTTTGTGGCCGAAGAAGCCGGCACAATCTTGGGAGTAGGAGCAATGTTGAATTCCGGAAAAATTACAGCGAACTACGTCGCGCCGACGGCTCGTTTTCGCGGCGTCAGTAAGGCGCTCATTCATCGTCTCGAAGAAACGGCGAAATCTCTCGGCATCGAGAAATGTATTCTCGAGAGCTCGCAAACAGCACTGCGCTTCTACCATGCCCTCGGCTACGTCAACAGCGGTGAGATCTCTATCCTTCCGCTAACGGGTACAATAGTAACCGTTCTTTCAAAGGAGCTCTTGTAAATCGGGCGGCGGGACCTTCTCCTTGGGCGAAGAAGACGTCTGGTGGTTTAACGCCGATTCCGTGTGGAGGTCAATTGGCATGAGTCTCTTTGCCCGCAAAACTCTTGTCGCGCTGGTGGTGGTCGCGCTTGCGGGATGCGGCGGTGGGGGTAGCTCGGGCGGCAGCAGCCCTGCGGCTCCTGCGCAGCCCGTAACGCTGAGTGCGACCCCGGCGACCTTTACGTTCCCGCTCGACGACAACACCCCGGAACCCATCAGCGTGGCGCGGTCGGCGGGCACATTTGCGTCACTCGGTTTGAGCGTCGGCGATCCTACGGTTGTCGGGGTCACCGCTCCGGTCCTCACTGGAGTGTCAGTGACGGTCTAAAAATCC